>CAVSZM010000009.1:0-600321 GCA_963732455.1 uncultured Alphaproteobacteria bacterium
AATGTCTGGATTCTCAAAAGCCTGGAACACGGCAGCGAACGAAGGCAGCTTGCTTAAATGCCCCTTGGCGTGGCGCTTCGGTTAAGTCTGTCATGAACCGGCGACCACTTACCGTCGAATAAACTTTGAACACGGCGCAAAAAACGGCATCGGAAAAGAGCATTCGCGGTGACCGCGCCCTGGTCTCGGAGCTTCTTTAATCCCCTTGCAGAGGTCGAATAAGAGCGATCGGAATTGCTCTCCGTTTTACTCGCCTTGTCATAACTCGCCCAGTTTTGTTGGTATGTCGTGGCGCTTCTGCTGGATCGTCGCGGAGGTCAATCTCCGCTATGCTTTCGTCATCGTTAAATTCAAACTCACGCTGTTGCACGATTTCGGCGGCATAAATGTGTTTGCATTTTTTGCCGCTCTCCTGAAAGTCTAGACAGGTGCAAGTCTGCAATTTTAAGTTGACGAGGTACCCCGATTTATCATTCTGCTGGGAAGGGACCTGCCACAGGTCGCCTTTACGGCGCTTAACGAAGCGAGACTTGGCAGCAATAATCAGGCCGCGTTCTTCCCGAGCATTCATAACATAAACTCCGTAGGTTGATTACCTACGTAGTATATTACTAGCTAAGTAAGTTCTGTGCAATACTCCGTAAGAATATATTTGCAAATAATTGATTATCCGGTAATATTCTCCATATGGCGAAAATCAAGGTTAAAGTCGATGGCTACCGCTGCGCAGCGGTGTGGGCACGAATGGGTGCCACGCAAGGCCGATGAGAGCCCACGGGTTTGCCCGAAGTGTAAGAGCCCGTATTGGGACAAGCCGAAAGCCAGCAAATAAGAGCCGCAGCGTTTGCGCGATAGCTAATGCGCATTTTTCCATCCCCCCTAAAGTGGCATGGTGCGTGCCGATGATACATCGTAATGGATGGTACGCTAGAACTTCTTCGGGTGGCCCATGCTGGATGCTGATATTCTGCGCATGCTTTTGGTTGATCCTGCTGAGCCCGATGCCGCTCTCTATGTAGAATTGCCACTGTCACGCGGCGATGGACGTGCTGATTGTGCATCGGTAAATGGTTCACTGCATGGTTTTGAAATTAAAAGTGATCGTGATTCGCTAGCAAGGCTTAAGCGGCAAATTGAGAACTACGAGCGGGTTTTTGATTATTGCACGGTCGTAGTTGCCAAAAGACATCTCGCTTCAGTCCGGCGTCTTCTGCCTAAAGGCTGGGGAATTAAATTGGCGGTTTGCGAATCGACCGGAGTATCAATCAAGCCGATCCGCAAAGTGCAAAAATTCGAGAACTCAAGTCCAATCAGTTATTCAACTGATTTGGAAACAGGAATTAATCTCTGCCCTCAGAAATAACGGCTTTCAGTGCGGCGTCCATATGTCAGTAAGCGACATGTGGGAAATGTTCGCTTCATTGCCTAGTGCGTTGTTTCAGAAGCAGTTCGCAAAGCTCTTAAGTGCCGCGTAGCTTAAGCAATTGCTCTACGACGGATTCTAGGTGGTGACTGATTGCCCACTGCAACCATTCGCAATCGCCGCCAGTATTAGGCGTGATTCGCTCTGCGATATTTGAGATAGCGAGATCACCAGCACTGAATCCCTTTCCTCTAAAAGCTTTGGTGGACGCTAGGGTCTTACACAAAAGCGGCATCCCTTTTGCACCACCTTTTGTAAGTCGGCCTTTCTTTAGGATTGCCCATTGATTGCCGACGGTGTATCGCAAAACGACAGGTGGATCACCACCTCCTGACGGAGCTCCCGGGTCTTTAACCGTATAGTCACCAAAATCAGGAATGCGTTTGCCGCATACACGTGCCGCGAGCCATGTTGTCCAATCTGATCTCTTAATTGGATGCAATTGGTTTTCTGGAAGTGTTGTCAAACTTCGAGGAAATGCGCCGGCAGCGGTCGTCAACGATTTCCAATTCATAATCGTCGGAATGTATGGCATGTCGATTTCTAACGTCATTGAAGATGTGCCATAGTCCAGCAAGAAATGAATTTGATTGGCTGGGATTTCCAGCATTTTGACAACGCGTTCGATCTGATTTGGGTGTCTTAACTGCTTGGGAGATACCCTAAGCATGCATCCTGCGCTTGTCAGTTCGTGCAATTTCGGCGATTTCGCGGAGCATTGTGTCGCTATAATCAAGATGCGCCACCGGGACCGCCTTAAGACAAGCAAGCCTTGCCGCTTTGAATGCTTGGCGAAGATAACTTGAGTTATCGCCGATCCATCGCATATCAAAGAAGAATTCCTGAGTTCTTCCCCAGGCATCACCAATTTTTTAGCGCATCAGCTACATGCTCTGACGTCACTTCGGCGCCTTTTCTTCGACCGGCTTGTCGGTAATTGGACCCTTCTTTTTCCGTGGTTTTGGAACTGGTGTCAGTTCTAACACCGGAGTAATTTCCACTCTCGCCAAAGACTTTAGTCGAGCCAGTGCCAGAATCCTCGCTTTCTTAGTCTTCAGAATCGGTACATACCGCGATCCACGACGAGTTGCATTTGAGGCAACCATAATCCAAGTCTCCATACAGATAGATTGGCGCAGTGCGCGTACGGCGGCACGTTGCGAATAGTAAATGGAGGCTTTAGTGCCAGAAGCGGCAAGAGTTCTGCGACAAACAATCAAGCCACATCCGTGCAGGAAAGCTTCCTACATTTGGCGGATTGTATCACGCAATTCCACAATGTACAAAACCCCCGCCGAGTTTTCCTCGACGAGGGAATTTGCATTTAAGCTTGATTGCTTGTCGCGAGAGAATTTCTATCACTGGCCGCGAGCTAATGTCAACAACGCCTAGGTGAATATTATGTTATCAGTTTGACTCGAAATCGCTGCAAACTGCCGCTGCTGCGAATGCGCAGCAGCGTAACTTTAAACACCATTTTCGTCAATCTGGGAGAGCTTGGCGAATTATCAATTTGATTTGGCCTCAGCAAGTTATTGGGCCATATTCTTGCCCCGATAAAAATAGCGTTTGTCCAGGGAGTGTACGTCGGATACCGTACCCCAAATATTTTTGATATTTTTGCCGCCCCGCCCATCGGCTACAATGCGGGGTATGGTTGCCAAACGCGATTGGACTATTGCCGCCATCTTCGTCCTGATTGTTGTACTGGGCTGCTACGTCTGGGCATACAAGGCGAGGTGCCTACGCATTGACCGCTTCTTGGACCGCCGGACGAATGAGACGGCAGGTCAGGCGAATGGATGGCACACAGTTTGAACGGATAATCTTGTGCCGCGTCGGTCGAAACGCTATTTTCGCACGATCCAATCAGAAGTGGATTGCCAAAAGGCGACCATCCAGGCGATTACTGATTATTATTTTGACTGACGCGCGGGAATTTATACACAAAAAAGGCTAATTTATACTCAGGTGGCCTTTTGTACACAAAGCCGAGTCAAGGCCGATTGATAGCGTTTGTACAGTAAATCTCCTGGTGGGGTCATGCTGCCATCCGCTCCAAAAAGGCGAGCTTGGCCCGGCGGATGGTACTAAACTGAAGTGATGTGCCGAGGTCTGGCATCAATCAGGAAATCGCAGACCTTTTTCGGTGGTGGAACCGCCCGCTGGCAAAGTGAATCTAAACTACGAAAAACGTTCGGTGGCTATAACATTGGAGGCCGATGCCATGAGTTTGCGGCGAATTCTCTCCCTGGTGCTGATTTTGAGCCTCGCGATGGTCCAGTTGGCCGCCGCGGCAGAAGATAAGTCCGGCAGCAAAGACAAAGATAAACCGGCCGACAAATCCAAATCGAAGCTCTCGCTGGCCAGCTTCATGCTCGACGAAGCCTATCCGGAAGGTCCGGGCAACCGGGCATCTTTGGCGAGCTGTCGCCGAACTTGAGCAAGCTCATCGAGCGGATCGACAAGGCCGCGGCCGACGACAAGTTGTATGGCATTGTGCTTCATCTGGACGACGCCAATTTAGGCTTGGGAAAAGTAAACGAACTCCGCTCGGCCATTGCGCAGGCGCGCAAGGCCGGCAAGAAGGTTTACGCCGATTTGTACGAGGCCCGATCATGCCGGCTATCTGCTGGCTTGCGCCTGCGATGAAATCATCATGCCGCCGGTCAGCGAGCTCACCGTTTCCGGCGTGCGGATGGAAATCACGTATCTCAAGGGCCTGCTCGACAAGCTCGGCATCAAGGCCGACATGCTCCAGATCGGCGACTACAAAGGCGCCGCCGAGCCGATGACTCGCGACAAACATGAGCCCCGAGTTCCGCAAGCAAATCGAACTGGTGATCGACGACTACTATCAGCAATTGATCGAAACGATCGCCGCCGATCGCAAGCTCGACTCCGGCAAGGTGAAAGATCTGATCGACGAAGGATTGTTCACCGCCTGCGCGCGCCAAAGAAGTCGGCCTGATCGATCGCGTGGCATACCTGGACGAGTTCCGCAAAGATCTGGCCGAAAAACAACACGTCGACGAAGTCACGTTGATCGAAGATTACGGCAAGAAGCAACTCGACGAAGAAGATTTCTCGGGCTTCGCCGGCTTCATGAAAATGTTCGAGTTGATCTCCGGCACTGAGCCGCGCGGCAAAGCTAGCTCGAAGTCAGAAGATCGCCATTGTGTACGCCGTCGGCGAAATCAACACCGGCGAAAGCAAAGGCGGCATGAGCGGCGAACGGCTCGGCAGCGAGACGATCATCAAAGCGCTCCGCGAAGCCGAAAAGGATCCGAAGGTCGCGGCCATTGTGCTGCGAGTCGACAGCCCTGGCGGATCGGCCATGGCCAGCGACCTGATGTGGCGCGAAATCACGCGGATTAAATCCAAGAAGCCGATCGTGGCCAGCATGGGCGACATCGCGGCCAGCGGCGGCTATTACATTTCGATGGGCTGCACGAAGATTCTTCGCCGAGCCGGGCACGCTGACCGGTTCGATCGGCGTGGTCGGCGGCAAAATGGCACTGAAAGGCTTGTTCGACAAAATTGGCGTCACGACCGACACCATCAGCCGCGGCAAGAACAACGGCTGGATGTCGTCCGACGAGCCGTTTTCCGAGTCCGAACGCAAAGTCCTCACGGCACTGATGGAAGATTGTTACAAGCAGTTCACCGAGAAGGCCGCAGAAGGCCGGAATCTTGTCGGTGAAAGACTTGGAATCGCTGGCCGGCGGTCGGCTTTACTCGGGCCGCATGGCCAAGCAAAGCAAGCTGGTCGACGATATCGGCACGCTCGAAGACGCCGTGGCCGAAGCGAAACGGCTAGCGGGTTTGAAAAGCGACGAAAAAATCGATCGCCTGATTCTGCCCAAACCGCGTTCGTTCTTCGAAGAACTATTCGGCGGCCCGCTGATGCAATCCGAAGCGAAGTTTATTCCGTCATCGGCCACGGTGGTGATCGGCCAACTGCTCGGACAGTATGCAGCAAGCGGAAGATATCGCGCGGCTGTTTTCCGAGCCCGCAGTGCTGGTAATGCCGTATCAGGTACACGTAAAGTGCAACTGAAATCGAGCGTGAGCTGTTTCATTCACGCTGCCCGCTCTTAAACAGAAATCGTCATCCGGCGGCTTCGGTTTTCGGCTGCGACTGCGCCGATTGATCAGCACGCGATCGATGCGCTGGCCGTCCATGTCGACGACTTCCAGATTCAGCCCGTGCCACTGGGTCGTATCGCCGATCGGTGGGAATGCGGCCAAGTTGATGCAGAATTAATCCTGAAATGGTCGTGTAACTGCGCGGTTCATCGCTGTCGATGCGCAAATCGAGCCGTTCGACCAGATCGGTAATGCCGAACGTACCGTCGACCAGCCACGTATCTTTGCCGCGCTCGACAAACACTGTGCTGCTGGTCGTGGCGATGCCCTTCGCGGATTTCGCCGACCAGTTTTTCGATCACGTCTTCCAGCGTGACCATTCCTTCGGTGCCGCCGTATTCGTCGAGCACCACGGCCAATTGGTTGTGCTGCTTCTTGGAACAGTTCCAGCAGCCGATCTAGCGGCATCGACTCGGGCACAAACAGCGCCGGCTTGAGCAGCTTACGCAGTTCGATTTCCCAGCCCAAGATGCAGCTGGCGAAACAAATCTTTGATGTGCACGAAGCCAATGATGTGATCCAGATCGCCCTCGTAAACCGGCAGCCGCGAAAAACCGGCCATGGCCACCGCGCCGATCACTTCTTCGGCCGGCGTGTTAACGTCCAGGGCATCCAGATCGATGCGCGGCCGCATCACATCGCGCACCGTTCGTTCGCCCAAGCCGCAGGGCTTCAAGGGCCACCCTTTGTTCGACCGATTCCAGCACGCCCTCCTGCGTGCCGGTTTCGATCATGTGCTCGATGTCGACCAGCGAAACGCTCGGCTCATCGGCGGCTGGCTTGCCGGACCGTAATCAAGAACAGCACGGCATCGCTGGCGACTCCCATCACCCAGACAAACGGTCGGCCCACAATCGAGAGCCAATTCAACACCGGCGCCACGGCCCGGGCCAGCAGTTCCGCCTGTCGCAGAGCCAATTGCTTCGGAACCAATTCGCCCAGCAGATAGCGATCAAAGAATGTCAGGCCGACCACGATGATCACGAGCGAAATCGAATGCGCATGACGCAGAACGAAATCGAGTGGAATTTTGGCGATGTCTTCGGCGAGCGGGTGACGAGCTCTTCACCACCGAACACCGCCACGAAGGTGTTGATCAACGTGATGCCCAATTGCACGGTCGGTAAATAGCGATTCGGTTCTCTGGCCAATTCCAACGCCAATTTTGCGGCGCGGCTCCCCTCTTCGGCCATTTGCTCCAGCCGGCCTTCTGCGCCGCGATGATGGCAATTTCCGCAGCCACGAAAAAGCCATTGGCCACAATGAAGAGCAGGATGATTAAACAGTGTGCCGAGCACGTAGGCATCCTAAATAATTAGCGTTTATCGTTGCTGGCAGCCGTGGTGACAGCCATATTGTCGCGATGAATCACTTCGTCATACGGGCAATGGCCGAGCGCCGCGGCAATTTGTTCGGTCTTCAGTTTTTGAATGCGCTGCACGTCGGCGGCGGAATAGTTGGTCAGTCCGCGGGCAAATTCTGCGCCGGCTAGCGTCGCGCATGGCTACCACATCTCCTTTGCGAAACGTCCCTTCGACATTGACCACGCCGATGGCCAGCAGACTTTTGCCTTGCCGTTCGATCGCGCGCCGGGCGCCGTCGTCGACCACCAGCGCCCCGCGGGTCTGGGCCGTGAAGCCGATCCAGCGTTTCCACGAGGCGACGGTTTGCCCTTGGGCAACAAACAGCGTGCCGACCGGTTCGCCGGCCAGAATTCGCCGCAAATTGCCCGGCTGCTTGCCGCTGGCGATGATCACGTTTTCGCCGGCCGTGGTGGCCAGGCGAGCCGCTTCGAGCTTGCTGGCCATGCCTCCTTTGCTCAGCCCGGTGGCTTTGTCGCGCACCAGCGCCCAAATCGATTCGTCCAAGTGCGTGACGGTCGGAATGATCTTCGCAGTCGGGCTCGGCGGATCGCCGTCGAACAGGCCTTCGACGTCGGACAGCAGCACCAACAGCGGCGCGCCGAATCAGATTGGTGACCATCGCGGCCAGCCGGTCGTTGTCGCCAAACGTGGTTTGCAGTTCTTCGGTGCTGACGGTGTCGTTTTCGTTGATGATCGGCACGGCGCCGTATTCCAACAGCGTCAGCAGTGTGTTGCGGATGTTGAGATACCGCGTGCGGTTGTCGAGATCGTCGGCCGTCAGCAGAATCTGCGCGGCATGATGGCCGTGAGCCCGCAGCGAACGATCGTAGGCTTCGACCAGTGCCGATTGGCCCACGGCGGCCACGGCTTGCAGCCGCGACAGATCGGTCGGGCGCTGTTTCAACCCCAGCCGACCCATACCCGCCGCCACCGCGCCGGAACTGACCAAACACACTTTGCGGCCCGGCCTGCATTAAGTGGTGCAATTCCTCGGCCAGCGCCGCCACGCGGTCTTGATTCAACAGCCCATCTTGCGGTCGTGAGGACGCGCGAGCCGACTTTCACGATCCACGTGCGTGGCGGCGGCGGCAATTTCTTGGCGAAGGAGATCGGGCATTTCGGTGAATCGGATACGCTGGGACCAGCGTGCGGAAAATCGGGCTGACGGCAAATGATAAGATAACTTGCCGACCGGCAGATGCAGAAAGTGTAGCAGAATTGCCGCGTAGATTCGCATCCGAGCATGACATGTTGTTGAGCAAATACGTTCGCAGCCATACAATGCTGTGCGGAAGTGCGCTTGCCGATGTGCCGCCGATTGCCCGCCCTACCTCTATTTGCAGCGTCGATATGAGCGAACTGCATCACGAATGCGGCGTGGCGGCGATCTATCATCTGCCCGGGCCGGCGCACAGCCCGCTTTGCCCGCAGCAGGGGCCCGGACGAAGTTTCGCGGCTGATGCCGCGGATGCTGCTGGACATTCAGAATCGCGGCCAGCTCTCGGCCGGCATGACCTCGTACAACCCGCGATCGCAACCAACTGCTCGACACCTACAAGGACGTGGGCAGCGTCAGCGAAGTGTTCCGCCTGAGCCATCGCGGCAAGTACGAAAGCCTGATGAAGGAATACGCCGGCCGGGCCGCCATCGGCCACGTCCGCTACGCCACCTGCGGCGCCGACGACCGCAACTACGCCCAGCCGTTCGAGCGGCATCACCTGCAGAAGCACAAATGGTTCAGCTTCGCCTTCAACGGCCAGTTGGCCAACTTTCAGCGAGCTGCAGGCAAAGCTGCTGGCCGACGGCGACAACCATCTGGCCCGCGAGACCGACACCGAAATCATCATGCACGAGATCAGCCGCGAGCTGTCGGGCGACGGCCGGCCCGACCTGGTCGACGTGTTCCGCAACGTGGCCAAGCGGTTCGACGGCGCCTACAACCTCGTGTTTCTGAACGCCATGGGCGACATGGCGGTGCTCCGCGATCCGCTGGGCATCCGGCCGCTGTGCTACGCCAAGGAAGGCCCGCTGTTTGCCGCGGCCAGCGAAAGCGTGGCCCTGTTGAATCTGGGCTTCGCGGCCGAAAGCATCAAGTCGCTGCTGCCCGGCCAGATGATCATGATTTCGCCGGAGCGATTCGAAATGCACACGTTCGCCCGCAGCCGCGGCAAGGCGCATTGCTTCTTCGAGTGGATTTATTTCGCCAACGTGGCCAGCACGATGGACGACCGCAGCGTCTATCTGTCGCGCAAGGCGCTGGGCGAGGAGCTGGCCCGGCTGGAAACGCTGCCGATCGACGACGACACGATCGTCGTGCCGGTGCCCGACACGAGCAAAGCGGCGGCCGACGCGATGGCCTATCGAGCTGCGCGTGCCGTCGCGTCGAAGGGCTGATCCGCAATCGCTACACCGGCCGCACGTTCATCGAAGGGAGCAGCAACCGCCGGCAAAAGGCCGAAACCAAATACACGCCGCTGCGCGAAGTGCTGGAAGGCAAACGGGTGATCCTGGTCGAGGATTCGATCGTCCGCTCCACGACGATGAAAGTCTTGCTCAATCGGATCCGCGAACTGGGCGGCGCCCGCGAGATTCACGTCCGCGTGGCCTGCCCGCCGATCATCGCGCCCTGCTTCTACGGCATCGACATGTCGACGATCGGCGAATTGTTCGCCCCGCCGTTTCTGGACGACGGCGAGTTGACCGAAGAAGCCCAGGCCGCGATGGCCACGCAGTCTCGGGGCCGATTCGCTCCGCTATCTGCCGGTCGAGTCGATCGCCCGCGCCATCGGTTTCGACGCCGATCAGCTCTGCCAGGCCTGCATCACCGGCGAGTATCCCTACGCCTGCCGGGCAAAAGCTCTATCAAATCGCCTTGCAGCAAACCAACTGCACCACCGGCCAGCGCACCTACGAAAGAACCGCGGCAACGTAACTATGGTGCGCACTCAGCAGGGCGTTCTGTTTGTCTTGACCCTGCTATTGTCGTGGCTCTTGATGCAAATCGTCCACGAGTTGGGACACATGACGGCGGCCTGGATCACCGGCGGCCGTGTAGCGCATGTCAGTCTTGCGTCCGCTGGCGATTTCACGAACCGACGTGAATCCAAATCCACGTCCACTGGCTGTCGCTTGGGGCGGTCCCGATGATTGGTTCCGCGTTGCCATTGGCGATCTGGCTGCTCGACGAAAATCGCTCGTCGAAAAGTTCCGTTTCTGCAATTCTTTGCCGGATTTTGTCTGGTGGCCAACGGCGCCTATATCGGGATCGGTTCATTTCAGCGAATCGGCGATTGCAACGAACTGCTGCGCTACGGTTCGCCGATGTGGCTGCTGTGGCTGTTCGGCATGCTCGCCACGGTGCTCGGGCTTTGGCTCTGGAAGGGAGCGCCTAGCTATTTCGATCCAGAACAAACAGGCTCGCAGGTATTACGATCCGCGATGGTAACGACGGTCGCATTGATCGTCGTCGCGCTGCTAGAGATCGTGCTCAGCCCACGATGATGCTGTTACGACCCGCGGCGGAAGATAAAGAAATCCAAACTCGCACCCAGCAGCCAGTGCTGAAGATATCCGCTCAGCAGTGACCGAGTGCGCCACGCTAACGCACCCCACAGTACGCCCGCGGCAATCGACGCGAACACTTCCGCGCCGGGCTTGCCAAAATGAGCCAGCACGCTGGCCAAAGTCTGAACCCAAATGCCGGTGGTAATGCCGCACGATTTTTCCATGCCATGCTGCAAAAAACCGCGGAAATGAAATTCCCACGCAGCGTACCAAAATATTTGTCCCACCAAGTGCCATGCCAACGCGCGTCGCTGAAGTGAGCGCGACGGGATTGATCGGATACATCGCTCGGAATTCCGGCGACTGTGCGGACTCATAACCAATCACAATCACGAGCGGCGCAACCAAGACAAAGCAAATCGCGCCAAAACTTAAGTTGCCCAATTGAATGCCGTAATCCGAGAGTTTTTCCCTCAGCACGAGCTTAACAACCAACAGCGGTATTACGCCGAGCAACAATACACACATACCCAGAGCCCAAATGCCGGCGGCGATTGCCGGATCCAGCCCCAGCGATATCGCATCGGTTGTGTGCTGCTCCCAGAATTTGTAATTGCCCACCAAATGCCAGGCGGCCAGACACACGGCGCTGGTGAGCAGTACGATCGACGTCCGCCGGTTGTCGCCGGTGGTCATTTCGCGGGCAAGTTGCCGGACGGGATCAAGCATGAATTTTGCCGCTGTGGATTGGCATTCTTTAGAAAATGAATTTGGCGAACTGCGATACTATTCCTTTTCGGCTCGCACCCGCAACAACCATTGGTAAGTTTTTCGCACTGCTTCCTCGAGCGGCGTGATCGCATAGCCCAACTCGCGCTCCGCTTTGGCCGACGAACACGCCCAATCCGCCAGAAACAGTCGCACCCATTGCGGCGTAATTTGTGGGTAAATCCCCAGCCACTGCGCCGCGCTGCTTCATGAACCAAGCATAGGTCATCGCCGCCGGCCAGCGAATGGTGATTTGAAAGTGACGCTTGCCGCTCACTTTGTCGACGAGTCTCAAAAAGCTGTTTGAGCGAAGCGTTTTCGCCGCCCAGCAGATATTTTTCGCCGCTGCGGCCGCGCTCCATGGCCCCAATCAAACCGTGCACTACATCATCCACCAACACCCAATTCCCAATGTTGCGCACCGCCGCGAAGCAAAAACGGCACCTGCCCTCGATCATACATATCGACCAACAGCGCAGCCGAATTCCCTTCGTTCAAATGCCCCGGCCCAAACACTCTGCCCGGATTGACGATCACCAGCGACAATCCCCGACTCATATAACTCCGCCGCTTCTTTCTCCGCGCTGCCTTGCTCCGTTCGTAGTCGGGAAATTCTGAGCACCGATCGGATGACGTTTTCATCGACAATTTCTCCCGGCCGACTTGGTCCTAACGTCAGCTGCGTCGATGTCCAAACTACGCGCTCTACACCCAATGACACTGCCACCTCACACACATTTCGCAAGCCCGCCACATTGATGTCGAAATACGTTTTCTCATCGCGCGCCCAATTCTTGGCATAACCGGCCAGATGATAAACCTGCGAACAACCCGCCATGCCGCGCCGCAAACTTTCCGGATCGGTAATGTCGCCTTTCACAATCCGAATGTTTGGGTTCGTAAAGTCGGGTCGCTCGTCAGGCAAAAAACCGGGCGGCGGTTCCAACTTGCTCCGGTGCGTCAGCGCGTGGACGACGTGGCCTCGCTGAACCAACTCCCAAACCAGCCGTACGCCGATGAATCCACTTGCGCCGGTAACGAAGACATTGGCCATCGTCGAATTGCCCCTAAACGAGCTCCACCTTGTGAAGTCGGCCCGCAATCTCCTGCACATAGCGCGGCACCACATAACCCGGCAACCTTGGCGCAGTTCGTCCATGATTTGCAGCCCCCGTTCTACAGGCACTTCGAAATGGGCCGCTCCCGCTACTCGGTCGAGCTGATGCAAGTAATACGGCACCACGCGCAACTCGATCAATCGCTCGCTCAATTCGGCAAGCACATCGGCGTTGTCATTCACGCCGCGCAGCAGCACCGCTTGATTCAACAGCGGAATGCCGGCCGCGGTCAGTTTTTCCAGCGCCGCAACGACGGCCGCATCAATCTCGGCCGGATGATTGACATGCACCACCATAACCGGTGTCAATCGCGTGCCGGTCAGCCAATCCAACAGCTCGGCGGTGACCCGCTGCGGAATAACGATCGGCAACCGCGTGTGCAACCGCAGCCGCCGCAGGTGCGGAATCTTTTCCAGCCGCTCGGCAAGTTGTGCCAGCAAACGGTCGACCAGCGTCAGCGGATCGCCCCCGCTCAGGATCACTTCGTGAATGCTGTCATCGGCCTCGATTTGCTCGATGGCCGGCAGCCAATCGCTAAGTGACCGTGGGGCCGTAGAATACGGAAAATGCCGGCGAAAACAGTATCGGCAATGGACGGCGCAAGCCCCAGTTGTTACCATCAACACTCGCCCGGAATATTTTTGCAATAGCCCGGGCTGGAGCGTGGCCGGCAGGTCCCCCACGGGATCGGCCGTAAATCCCGGTGTGCCAGTTGTTTCCGCCGCCAGCGGCAACACCTGCCGCACGAGTGGGTCGCGTGGATCGCCGCGACGCATCCGGGCCAGAAAAGGCCGCGGAACAAACAGCGGAAACTGTCGGCTAGCATTTGCTGCTTGCTCCGCGACTTCCGCCGGCAACTGAAGCAACTGGCAGAGTTCGTCGACGTCGCGCACCGCTTCCTTCATCACTCGCTGCCAGGTGGCGGCGGTTGACGGGTTGGCAGAAGTCGCAGACGAGACGAGAGAATTCGAAACCATTAACCATCAAGATAACCGTTTCCATTAGAAAATCGTAGTAGGAATCAATCGTGCCCAGCTATAACACCAGCCAGTTTCGTAAAGGCCTGAAAGTCCAGATCGACGGCGATCCTTATCTGATGAGCGAGTGCAACTTCGTCAAACCCGGCAAAGGGCAAGCACTCTACAAATGCAAGTTGAAGAACCTGATCCGCGGCACGCAATTGGACCGCACTTACAAAAGCGGCGACTCGCTCGAGGCCGCCGACATCGTCGAAATCGAAGGCCAGTTTCTCTATCGCCAGGGCGATCAGTTCGTCTTCATGGACACCAAGAGCTACGAGCAATACGAACTCACCACCGAGCAGGTCGACGAAGCCGCCAAGTGGCTCAAGGAAGGCACCAACTGCTCGCTGCTGCTGTTCAACAACAATCCGATCACGATCGAGCCGCCGAATCACATGGTGCTCAAGGTCGAATACTGCGAGCCGGCGGTCCGCGGCGACACGGCCACCAAACTGACCAAGCCGGTGAAGCTGGAAACCGGCGCGGAAGTCATTTGCCCGGCCTTCATCGAAATGGGCGACATGATCAAAGTCGACACGCGCACCGGCGAATATCTGGAACGCGTTCGAACCTGATTTCTGCGTTAAAATTGGTCATCGCCGTCCATTTTATGCGACTGTCGAGCAGCTCCGTCTTCGATCAGTGTCTCACCTTCCTTATTTTGGCGAAATCCTGATATGATTCTGCTTCGCACAACCTTCGGTGATTTCCTTGTCCGGAGGAAGATAAGCAGTCAGGGGGCGAAATGCTTGATTTGAAAAAGGCCATCGCCGAGTTTGGCGCCGACGCAAAAGCAAAACTCGCAAATCCTGGCGCCACTGGCGAACCGGAGGACCAACTTCGCCCCCGCTGGAAGGGCTTTTCGCACATCTCGCGGAGCTTTGCGGCTTCAAACGAGAGTGGCTCGCGGCGGTCGGCGAATCGTCCTCTCGCAGCGCTCAAGACTCGACCCGATTACGCGATCACGCTGCGAAATGTGCTCGTCGGCTACGTGGAAGTCAAGGCGCCCGGCAAAGGCGCCGACCCGCGCCGCTACAAAGGGCACGACAAGGAGCAATGGGAAAAGCTGCAATCGCTTCCCAACTTGCTCTACACCGACGGCAACTCGTTCAGTCTTTGGCAAAACGGCGAACTCGTCGGCTCGATCGTCGAATTGCAGGGCGACATCGAAACGTCGGGAGCCAAGCTCGCTGCTCCGCTCGAACTCGTCGCGCGGTTTGACAACTTTCTTCGCTGGGAGCCGATTCCGCCGAAGTCTGCCGCGGAACTGGCCAAGGTCTCGGCGCGGCTCTGCCGCCTGCTGCGCGACGAAGTCACCGAACAATTGGCCGAGAAAAGCCCGGCCCTCACCGCGCTCGCCGCCGACTGGCGGAAGCTCCTCTTCCCCGAAGCGAACGATCAGCAATTCGCCGACGGCTATGCGCAGGCCGTCACGTTCGGCCTGCTGATGGCCCGGTCGAGCAACATCCGTCTCGCCGACGGGCTCGATCAGGTCGGCAAGCAACTCGGCAAGACCAACTCGCTCATCGGCGCGGCCCTGCGTCTGCTCACGGACGAAGTCGGCAACGAGGCGACTCTGAAGACGTCGCTCGGCGCACTGGTCCGCGTGCTCGACGCCGTGAATTGGCACGCCATCAGCAAGGGAAACCCCGACGCCTGGCTCTACTTCTACGAGGACTTCCTGGCCGTCTACGACAACACGCTGCGCAAGCTCACCGGCTCGTATTACACGCCGCCGGAAGTCGTCGAGCCGATGATCCGCCTCGTCGACGACGTGCTTCGCCAGCATTTCGGCCGCAGCGCCGGCCTGGCGTCGGCGGACGTGACGCTGGCCGATCCCGCCGTCGGAACGGGCACCTTCATCCTCGGCGTGCTGCGCCGCATCGCCGCCGACGTGGAGGCCGACCAGGGCGCCGGGGCCGTGCCGCAGGCCATCGAGTCGGCCATCGGTCGATTGATCGCGTTCGAAATGCAGCTCGGCCCGTTCGCCGTCGCCCAGCTCCGCGTGTACGCCGAGCTGATTGCACTTGATCGGCAAGCCGCCGCGAGCCGCCCCGCGGATGTTCGTCACCGACACGCTGGGCAACCCTTACGCCGAGGTCGAGGCGCTCGGCTCGTGGTACGGCAAGATTTCCGAATCGCGACGGCAGGCCAACGAGATCAAGCGGAAGGAACCGATCACCGTCGTGATCGGCAATCCGCCCTACAAGGAAAAGGCCAAGGGGCGCGGCGGCTGGATCGAGGAAGGGACTACGCCGGAGGCAAGGACTCGCTGCTCAACAAATGGATGCCGCCGGCCGATTGGGGCGTCGGCGCGCACGCCAAGCACCTGCGCAACCTGTACGTCTATTTCTGGCGCTGGGCCACCTGGAAGGTCTTCGACCACGACCCGAAGAACGACACCGGCATCGTCTGCTTCATCACCGTCGCGGGCTTTCTCAACGGTCCCGGCTTCCAGAAGATGCGCGATTACCTGCGCCGCACGGCCGACCGCATCTGGGTCATCGACTGCTCGCCCGAAGGCCATCAGCCCGACGTGCCGACGCGCATCTTCCAGGCCGTGCAGCAACCGGTCTGCATCGTGTTGGCGGCGCGGTCGAAGCAAAAAGCGGCCGACAAGCCGGCCGCGGTGAAATACACCGTGTTGCCGGCCGGCAAGCGCGAAGAGAAATTCGCGGCCCTGGCCAAGCTCAAGCTCGAATCGAAGGTCTGGCAAGATTGCTCGACCGACTGGCGAGCGCCGTTCCTGCCCGCGGCGACCGGCGACTGGGCGAGTTATCCCGGCGCTCGATGACCTGTTCGCCTACAACGGCTCGGGCGTCATGCCCGGCCGCACCTGGATCATCGCCCCGGATGCGGAATCACTTCGAGATGCGCTGGCAAAAGCTGATTCGAGCGAAGCCGGAACAAAAGGAAGAGCTGTTTCGTCCGCACTCTGAACAGGGGCAAGCTGGGCGATCGGCACGTCGATCGCGAAGTGAAGAAAGGACTGCCTGGCTTTCCCGACAATCCAACACCCATTGCGAAGGAGCGCGGCGATTGTCTTCCGCCAGTTCGCTACGGCTTTCGGTCGTTCGATCGTCAGTGGATCATTCCAGACAATCGCGTTCTCAATCAGCCCAACCCGGAGTTGTGGCGGTCGCCACGGCGAACGAGCAGGTTTATCTGACGGCGCTCATGGCGATCGTTCACCGACGTCTGGTCCTGCGCTCA
This sequence comes from uncultured Alphaproteobacteria bacterium, assembly GCA_963732455.1. Classification (GTDB taxonomy): domain Bacteria; phylum Pseudomonadota; class Alphaproteobacteria; order Rhizobiales; family Xanthobacteraceae; genus Bradyrhizobium. Next base: position 16,562 of record CAVSZM010000009.1, read on the forward strand.
CTTTCACGGCGCTGATTCCTGACTTGCACCATTACAACGGCTCGTCGGCGGCCGGGTCTTTCCCCTTTGGCGCGACGCCGCCGCGACGACGCCGAACCTGCCGCCGAAGCTCCTGGAGTTTCTGACGACGAAGTACAAGACGCCTGTGACCGCCGAGGATTTCTTCGCGTACCTGGCCGGCGTGGCGGCCAACCCGGCGTACACGGCGCGGTTTCAAACGGATCTGGCCCAACCCGGCTTGCGCATTCCGCTCGACGGCCGAGCCGAAGTTGTTCGCCCAGGCCGTCGAGTTGGGCCGGCGCGTGATCTGGCTGCACACGTTCGGCGAGCGCTTTGCCGACCCGAAGGCGGATCGCCCGCCGGGGCCGCCGCGACTGCCGAAGGAGCACGACGCCGCGCATCCCCAAAGACGGCGCGATCCCGGACGATGCCGATTCCATGCCCGATGAAATCGAGTATGATGAGACGCAAACGCCGCTTGCTGATCGGAAAGGGCTTCATCGACAACGTGCCGCCCGCGGTGTGGCAGTACGAGGTCTCCGGCAAGCGGGTGTTGACGCAGTGGTTCAGCTACCGTAAGAAAAACCGCGAGCGGCCGATCATCGGCGACCGCCGGCCACCGTCGAAGCTCGGCGACATCCAACCCGACCACTGGCTGGCCGAGTACACGACCGAACTGCTCAACGTCCTGCACGTTCTGGCGTTGCTCGTGGAGATGGAACCAGCCCAAGCAAAACTTCTGGAGGCGATCTGTGAAGGACCCACACTTGATTTCCGTCCTTGAAGCCATTGCTAGTGACGCGCTCGATACGGAAAGTCCGCGGTTGATTACCGTCGATGAACTCCGGGCCGCCGGAGCACTCGACGTGCCCGCGGCGTGGCGGAAGTCGCTTGGAGTGGATCGCGATTTGTTTTCCGGCTTATTCGCAGACGATGACGTGCTTTCGGATCAAGAATCAACGCCCCACGACGTTGAAGAGGACGACCTCGCGGATGAGCTCTCGTGATGGTCGGATAGCTGCCAATCCGGCACAATAGGCGAAGATTCTCAAGTTTTGCGGCATTTTTGCCGAATTTCAACGGCGATTTCGATTGCCACAGCCTGCGGAACGGTTTATTTTTAGGGCTATCAATACCGCCGGCAGGAAGTCGGTCAAATAGATCGAAGCGGCGCGCCATAGATCGGTCGGAATCGGCAACATCGATTTTACGCAACTAGGAGTCGGCATCATGGGTCTCTGGAACCTCGGCGATTATTTTTTCGACTCTCGCAGCGCCAAGCCGGCGCGGTGCGCTGCCAAGCGGCGCAATGCTCCGCGTTTCTCGCCGAAATTCTCCCGGCGCCGGTTCGAATGTCTCGAACAGCGGCAGATGCTCACGATCACTGCTTCGTACAATGCCGGCACCATGACTGAAACGTTCACCGGCACAAGCCCCACCGATCTATTGGAGCTGAGCATCGTTGGCGCCGGGGGTGATGCAATTTCGTACGATATCGGCGGCGGAACCGTCACTCAGGCGAACGTGGCGCATGTCGTCTTCGGCGGCGCCGGCGGCGCGACACGATTTATCATTCATGGTCAAGCGATCGCCGACACGTTCACGTTTACCAATCCTTTTTTCCCGCAAATCACTGCCGACCACATGGATTTTATCTGGCTCGGCGTGCAAAAGGTGTTTGTCGATGGTGGCGATGGCGCCGACACTTTCAATGTGCAAGCCACGGGCACCGAAACCCACATCCTGGGCGAAGGGGGCGACGACATTATCAACGTCTCGTCCGACGCCGGCTTGGTACCGGGAAATCAAGGCAACTTGGAAGGTATTCTTGCCCCGCTCTTCGTCGACGGCGGCATCGGCGCCAACACGATGGTCGTTAGCGACTACGGCGAAACTGTGACGGCCAACAACAACGTGCAGATCAATGCCACCGAAATCGACAACTTTGCCGGCCCAACCAACAACGTACCCATTGGATATGCCGCGACCGGCGGCACGTTGCAACTGGAACTGGATGGTTCGAACTCTGCCGCGTGGCCTGCTGACCGGCGTCGCCTGCGGCTTTCTCAACGGCTCACTCGTCACGCGGCTGAAAATGCCCCCCTTTATTGTTACGCTTGGGACCTGGAGCATCATCGGCGCCCTGAACACCTTCTACTCGCAGAGCGAAACCATTCGTTCGCACGACCTCGAGGCGTACGCGCCGTTCCTGCAAATGATGGGCGTCACGTTCAACGTCGACGGAGCGCGCATTATGTTGGGCACTTTCCTGCTGATCGCCTTGGCGATCGTCGCTTGGTACGTGCTCAACCGCACCGGTTACGGCCGTCACATCTACGCGACGGGCGACGATCCCGAGGCGGCGCGCCTCGCCGGCATCAACACCGAGCACATCCTGCTCAGCGTTTATGTCCTGGCCGGCCTCATTGCGGCGATGGCCGGCTGGGCGATCATCGGCCGCGTCGGCGCGATCAGCCCCACCGCGGGCGAGAACGCCAATCTCGATTCCATCACCGCCGTGGTGATCGGCGGCACCAGCTTGTTCGGAGGCCGCGGCTCGATTGTCGGCACGCTGATCGGCGCATTGATCGTCGGCGTGTTCCGCTCCGCCGTCTCGCTGGCCGGGCTTGACGTGCTTTGGCAGGAATTCGCCATCGGCGTTCTGATCATCATAGCCGTCGCGCTCGATCAATGGATCCGGAGGGTGTCGGCATGAGCGCGGAGCCCATTCTGCAGGCGCGCGGCTTGGTCAAGCGCTACGGCCACGTCACGGCGCTCGACCACGCCGATTTCAACCTCTATCCCGGCGAGATCCTCGGCGTGATCGGCGACAATGGCGCCGGAAAGTCGACCTTGATCAAGGCGCTATGCGGGGCGGTGATCCCGGATGCCGGCGAGATCATGCTCGCCGGCAAGGTCGTCAATTTCCGAACGCCGCTCGAGGCGCGCGAAGCCGGAATCGAGACCGTCTATCAGGATCTTGCTTTATCGCCGGCGCTGTCGATCGCCGACAATATGTTCCTCGGCCGAGAGATTCGCTTATCGGACGCGCGCGGGCGATTTTTTCGCACCCTCGATCGCAGCACGATGCAGCGCATTGCGCGCGAAAAGCTGTCCGAACTCGGATTGATGACGATTCAAAACATTAACCAACCGGTTGAGACGCTATCGGGCGGCCAAAGACAGGGCGTCGCGGTCGCACGGGCGGCGGCTTTCGGCAGCCGAGTCGTCATCATGGACGAGCCGACGGCGGCGCTCGGCGTGAAGGAATCGCGCCGCGTGCTGGAGCTAATCCTCGACGTGCGCAAGCGCGGCCTGCCGATCGTGCTGATTTCGCACAACATGCCACACGTCTTCGAGGTCTGCGATCGGATCCATATTCATCGTTTGGGGCGGCGGCTGACAGTGATCGATCCAAAGAAGCAATCAATGTCGGACGCGGTAGCGATGATGACCGGCGCCATGGCGCCGCCGACCGAGATGGCCGCCTAGCTTAGCTAAGCTAAGGACACTTCGAACAATAACTGAATCGCAATCCGGCGGTCGTGCGTCGAATTGTGAGAATGGACCCGCCGCCTCGGAGCCTTGCCCGCAGAAGCGTATGACTGCTTCATGGTCGAGACCCCATACGGGATGGCTCAGCATGCGCCGTTCGTTGCGGTCGATTGCGCGCCACTTGGGACGATCTGCATCGACCGTCAGCCGCGGAGTCAGCCGCAATGGAGGAGCGGACCGCTACCGGGCTGCCGGGCAGATCAGGCCGCCTGGGATCGGGCGCGGAAACCGCAGAACAATAGATGCGACGTCGCTGCTTCATGTCCACACTCCATCTTTATCTTTGCCAAAAGATTAGAGTGTTGCGCCGACCGGTTGAGCCCACCGCCGATTGTGCGTATAGTGGATTGACTCGATCTTGATGCCAAGTTGGTCGAGTTTTTTCTTGGCCTTGCCGATCCGGACCGACTGCTTGCTTGCCCACTCCGGGCTCGATTTCCGAGCAGCACATACTTCATGGCCACCTCCACGGCATATTGGACATTCTACCTGAGGCACGTCCAATAAGGTCTACTCTATCCAGCGCGGATCAGGGCGAGCAGCTCGCGCAACATCTCGACTTGCTGTTGCGCGGCGTTGCGAGGTGCTCAAGCTGCACAAGCAAGGCCTATCGCTTCGCGGAATCGCCGAGGAGACCAGCCTGGGCTTGCCGACGGTCGGCATCATCGTCGACCAGGGCGACGGTCGCGACCGCACCAGCATCAAGCATCTTGAGCCCATCGATCCGGAGCGCCAGCTCGAAGCATCATGGCGCGCTCGTACATTCGGACAGCGTTAAGGCTTGCCAAGGGGACTGATGGTTTAATATGATCCAGACCCGTTTCAACAGTTCCTGCCTTTAATCTCCCCCTCTTATGAACATGAGGGCTTTCTATTGCGAATGGGCAGATCTTCGCTACTCCCCAGGGCCAAAACTTGGAGGATCAGTATGCCAGGGAAACAGCCGGGCCAGACCCTTCAGCTGGACTCCGGTAACTCGTCCCCGCCACCTGTTTCTTCTTCCGGTTGCTGCAGCCTTTGCGCTGGCGGCTGTTTTCGGCACTCCGCCCAGCCACGCTCAGCGGGCAGATGGTGGTGACTGGATCGAAACCTGGACTGCGAGCCCACAGCCTGTCTGGGATCCCGAATTTTTTGCCCCTATCAATATTCCGCGGTCTCTGAGGAACCAGACGGTGCGGCAGATTGCAGCCGTCAGCATTGGTGGCAAGAAGGTTCGTGTGGTGCTGTCCAACGAATACGGGTCGAAGCCGCTGGTGATCGGCGCGGCGCATATCGCGCTTGCCGGTTCTGGCGCAGCCATCGTGCCCGGCTCGGACCGAGCGCTCAGCTTCGACGGTCATCCCTCGGTTACGATCCCGCCGGGTGCACCGGTGATCAGTGACCCGGTAGACCTCACCGTCGAGCCGCTCAGCAGCGTCGCAGTGAGCCTGTTCCTGCCGAAAATTACGCCGCTAACCACCTTTCATTGGGAGGGAATCCAGACCGCCTTTATCTCCCCCGAGGGGAACTTCGCTGGCGACGCGGATATGAAGACGGACTCCACGATAAAAGCCCGACTATTTCTGCGTGGCATCATGGTAGAAGCGCCGCCCAACGCCCGCGCGGTGGTAACCTTCGGTGACTCCATCACTGATGGGGCGACACTCCACTCCTGATGCCAACCACCGCTGGCCAGACGTGCTGGCTCGGCGGTTGGTCCAAGCGGGCGGGCCTCCAATCGCGGTGCTAAACGAGGGGATCTCCGGCGCCCGCGTGCTCAGCGATCGTATGGGTGTTAACGCCTTGGCTCGTTTCGATCGAGACGTATTGAGCCACCCGCACGCGGACACTGTAATTTTGATGATGGGCATCAACGACATCGGCTGGCCCGACAGCATCCTGGCTCCAAACGAGCAAGCGCCGTCGGCGGACGACATCATTGACGGCTACAAGCAACTCATCGCACGCGCTCATCTGCACGGAATGCGCATCATCGGCGCCACGTTGACGCCGTTCGAGGACACATTCAAGGGCACTCCGCTCGAGGGTTACTACAACACGGACAAGGAGAAGAAACGCCAGGCGGTCAACGAGTGGATCCGCACCAGTGGTGAGTTCGATGGCGTGATCGACTTCGACGCAGTGGCACGGGATCCGAACCGTCCCGCGCACATCCATGGCGGCATTCGACTCCGGCGATCATCTCCATCCGCAGGATGACGGATATAAGGCAATGGCGGACTCGATCGATCTTAAGGTGCTGACGGCGCGACCCTGATGGCGCTCCGTCAACTCAAGGCTGAAAATATACTGGCTAGCGGGAAGCGCCTTGGGCCAGCAGACATCTCGCCCAAACTCCGTGACGGGCGATCCGCAACGCAGGGCCGCCCCGATTGGGAGTCAGGCCGCCCCGCCGGCCGGGAGTGCCTGCGCGTTTGGGTCGAGGCTACCCCGGCTCTATGAGGAGTAGCGCCGATCACATCAAGGAGCGCGCGACGGTTCGCTGTAAACGACGCGGCGCTCAAATGAGCGAGGCGGAGCTACATCAGATCCGCCTGCGTCTTCATCAGGGGGAGCGCCAGAAAGCGGCACGCGGCGAACTCCGGTTACCGCTGCCGGCGGGGCTCGCTTGCCGCAGGCGGTGCAATGTTGGCTGTGGACCGTGTCCATTGAACCTCCAACGAAGATCGGCCACCAGAGGCGCTTAGAGCCTATCCCAGTTTTCCGAGTCACGCACACCGGCGAGCCGCATAAGGATCGATCAATCGATTGGAGGGCCTGTACAAGGGCCGCCCTGGGGACACCGCCCGTAACGCCGGCATCGTCGGTAGGCTGAAGGCCGGCCAGAGCTGGAGCGCGATCCAGGCCGCCACCGGCTGCAGCCGCGCCACGATCGCGAAGCTGGCTAAGCGTGTTGAGGTAGCGTTAAGCTCTGAGCTGGCTGTCAACCTCTCGGTCGTTACATGGCAATCCTGATCCCTAGCCTGGGCTTCGCGCGCTTCGACAGCCGTGGCGAGCTGCGACTCGCGGAGCGCCTCAAGGACTTCCTCGAAGAGAACGCTGTCGTTTGGCACAACCTCCCGGTAGGCCCTCGCAGCCGGCATCCGGACTTTATCATCGTTCACCCAGCGAACGGCCTGCTCGTGCTTGAGGTGAAGGACTGGCGCCTGGAGTCAATCGTGTCGGCCGACAAGGCAAAAGTCGAACTGCTGACGAGTCGCGGCATCGTGCGGGAGAGCAGTCCCCTGGAGCAGGCTCGCAAGTATACGTTCGAGGTCGTGCGCACGCTGGAGCGGGATGGGCAATTACTGTTTCCGGCCGGTCATCGCTTCATGGGCCGATCCATTCTTCCGTTCGGCTTCGGGGCCGTATTCACGAATATCACGCGCAAGCAGTTCGATCAGACCAATCTCAAGGAGGTGTTCGCCGAGCATCTATGTGTGTTCAAGGATGAAATGACGGAGGGCACGGACCCTGAAGAATTCCGGTCCAGATTGTGGCGCATGGTTTATCCGCGTCTCGGAGAGCCTCTGTCGATGCCGCAGTTCGACCGGCTGCGTGCGCTGCTCTTTCCCGAGATCCGCATACGACAGATTGCCCTGCCTCTGGACGAAGCGATGGTGCCCGATCCATCCGACCGGACGCTTGCAGTCATGGACATGCATCAGGAGCAGATCGCGCGCAGCTTGGGAGAGGGGCATCGAATTATTCGCGGCGTCGCTGGATCGGGTAAGACGCTGATCCTTGCCTTTCGAGCCGAATATCTGGCGCGTGCGGCGACAAAGCCGGTGCTCATCCTGTGCTACGCCAATGGCATCGCTGGGCGACTTGAGGATGCCATGCAGAATCGCGGCGTGGAGGACCGTGTTCAGGTCCTCACCTTTCATTCATGGTGTTACCGGATGCTGCGGACTTATGGGATTCCCGCCCCATCCGAGCGAGAATATCCGGACTACGCAAAGCGACTGGCTGCGAGCGTTTCAGAGGTCGTGAAGGCTGTAGATCAGGGGCATATCCCAACGGAACAGTACGACGCTGTCCTAATCGACGAGGCACACGACTTCGAGCCGCAATGGCTCGCGCTTGCGGCCAAGATGGTAAACCCGCGCACGAAGGCGCTGATGGTCGTCTACGACGATATACAGGCCATCTACAAGGGGCGTGAGCGCCCGGTGTGGAGTCAGCTCGGAATTGAAGCGAAGGGCAGAACGACCGTGCTAAAAGTCAACTACCGCAACACCGCCCAAATCGTTGCCTTCGCGAGACGCTTCGCTTCGGACGTGATCGGCGCTCCGGGCACGACGGCCGATGATGAGCACGCCATCCTATTGCCCGAAGATGCGGGTCGGCAGGGACTGGTGCCAGACGTGCGGCAGTGTGTGAGCATCGACGCAGAAGCTCACTGCATCGCCGAGTGGTTTCTCGGGCGGAAAAAGGCGGGGTACGAGTGGCCGCAAATGGCTTGCCTTTATCCGGAGCACTGGATTGGGGAGCGGGTCGCTCAGGTACTCACCAAGCATGAAGTGCCGATCGATATGGCCAAGAACAACAGGAACAGAGTTTCGACGAAGCGGGTGGCCGTGCGGTTCTTGAGCATGCACACCGCGAAAGGGCTCGAGTTTCCGTGCGTCGCTATTGCAGGGTTGGGCTTGCTCGGCCGCCACGGCGAGCCGGTCGAGGAATGTGTTCGACTGACGTATGTTGGGGTTACTCGGGCGACTCACGAGGCGCTTTTGACGTACTCAAGTGAGTCGGCGCTGGTGCAGCGGTTGATCGCGTAGACTAGAACCGCTAACGGTGCCGCCAAGCGTAAGGGTGCTTTTTAGGGTCGCCATCGGGCTCCTTACGCGGCCCCTCAATTCTCAAATTAAACAACACTGGCCATCAACGAGTTGCCGAGGCTTTTCCCAAATACAAAACGTGCTACAAAGCGGGCGCGCGCGAGCTAAAAATACGCAGTCTTTTCAATGCGAATTGGGTGTGCTTCTCGTTCCCACCCAACTGTACCAACGAAATCAAATACCTAGAAATATAGGCAAAGTGCTCCAAAAGTGTGTGCACGCGTCATGCACAGATGCGGCAAGTCCTTCAGTCTGTCCGGAGAGATTCTGCGGGGACTCATAGTCTCTCAGCATCAGCCTGATTGAAGCGAGGCACAGAAATGCGAGCGCCTTGTGGTTGAGATACCCGAGATCTTGGCGAGACACCTGCAACGCCCGAGCCATGCGAACGTTCGTTCGACGACCAGCCGCTTCGGGAGGACGACAATGCCTGTTGCGTGATCGGAACGCTTGACGATCTACGTTCACTCGCGCCATTAATTTCGCCACGGCGCGGCGAACAACGGGCCTTGATAGCCGCCATCGGCGTAGAGTTCCATCAGGAACGGATACGATGCCGGATATGGTCGCCATGACGAATACGCCGCCGTCGCGATCCTGAATGTCAGCGGCATGAACGATGGCATCGATCGACAGGCCTTGCGTATCGACGGATGTGCCGCTTCTTGCCCTTGATCTCTTTCCCGCGTCGTCGCCCGGCGGATCAATCGAAGCCCCCCTTTTTGGCGCCTTTAACGCTTTGGCTATCGATGACGGCGGCGGTGGGATCTGGCTTCCCGGCCAATCGCTTCGCGGCATTTTGCATCGAGCTCATGATGTATGAGATCGAGCGTGGGAGTCCCAACTCCAGCGGTCGAATGATCGTCAACGTCGAGCACGGCGGCAGGTCTTTTCGGGATAGCCCGCCACTGACAACCGGTGGAGGAATATACATCGAGGCCGTTCACAACCTCGCGCATGATCACTGTGCGTTTGTCGCCGCCGCGCCTGCCTGGCGGGATCAACGGTTCGACCAGTTCCGTCGTCGTCGGTGAGGTCGCTGGGATAGCGCGACTGGCTGCGGTCGTACCGCGCTCGATTTTCATTCGTCCACATCGGCGGCCCCTCCAAAATCCGGCCGCCTCTTGAATTGCAGATGATTGATCAGGATTCAACTTCTCCGGACAGACACTCAGCGATACCACGATGCATAAGTGTCTGGCCGAGAATGAGCACGATAGCTTCATGGAATCATGTCTTTTTACTTTTGTGTACTTTCGCTCGGGTACCCGCGGGCGCTTTCTTCTTCAATCTGAGCTGATTGTAATCAACAGCGGCACGGACAAGATTTTTTAGAGCACGCTCATTGATCTTATCACCCTCGAAAAAATCGATCGCTCGTCTCGCGTTGCCTTCGAGGCCCGCGTTGAAGAGCTTGTCAGGATCTGGGAGGCGCGCGCCGTGGGCAAAGGTGAGCTTCACCTTCCCTTTGTGGGCGTTGGCGACCGCGATCATTCCGTCGTGAGACCACACCGGGCTCCCCATCCACTTCCATTCCTCGATTATCTCCCGGTCGGCCTCAAGAACGCTCTTGCGGATGCCGGCGAACGTTTTGCGACGCCAGTCTGTGAGTCCTGCGATCAGCTGGTCAATACGTTCCGATGGATTCATTGGATCTTTATGCCTCGAATTCTGGTCCTGTTTCATGCGCCCACGATAGTAACGTAGCGACTACATTATTGAATGACACGCAAGCAGCAGAGGCCAACAACTGCGCGCGACCAAGTCGGAAGATGACCTGCCCGGACATTGGGTCGCAGCGAGCAGGCGGATTGCTTACTCACTTGCCGATCGGGCCAAATTGTTCTGATCTTCGTTGGCGCCTCTTCGAGCGCCAAGTTGCGCGGTCACCAAGTCAGGCGGAAGAACTGGAATCCCGGGGGATTGGCAGCCATTCGCTGGTGGTCGGGCCGCCTTGCGACCTTGGTCTTCTTGCGTTCGACCTTGATAGGCGCTGCGGCTATAGCGGGTGGCGCACTAGGCTGGGCTACCACTTCGCGCGGCTGGACTACCACTTCGCGCGTCGCTGCTTGCTGCGGAAGGTCCGCAATCGGCGCCGGAACGACGGCGGCTTGTACACGCGTATCGATATCTACCCGCGGTGGAGCCACCCTGTCCGAAGCGATCCGGATGACCGGTCTGACCACGTCGCTGTGGTCGATGGTTTCCGCTTTGGGAAAATACGACGAAACCACGAGCAAGAGCGCAAGGAGCGCTCCGCCGACGGCAGTAAAATAACGAAGTAAAGGCATAATCCAACCGCAACCGCTACTGTTACACGCCGCTTGGCGATTTAAACCGCAGACAGGCCACCGGCCCAGCGCTTTCAAAATCGCTGACTTGTAAGTTTGTCTGGCGGCATCCTTTTAGGTTCAAATATTTTAGCGCAGGCCCCGTTCGGATTTACAATTTTTTAACAACAACGCTAATTCCCCGTTAGGGTTAACTAGCCGATTGGGCCGTCGGGATCGCGCAAATACAGGCGAAAAAGCCGCCGGACTGGCTTGAAAATGGCCGGGAAGCTCGGATTGCGCTGCCGCGCGGTCGTTTCGGCGGGTCGACGCGTTCGGCTGTCTCGGTGACGGCGGGCCTGGCTCCCATCAACGGGCAGCCTGGCTACGCAAGCCTGCCATTCGCCAACGCCATTGAACCATTTAGAATCAATTTAGACATAGATTCATAAGGTCTGTTTTGTGGCCGCCCGAGGAGACAGGCATGACCGATCAAGAATTGACACTACAGGCTGTTAGCAAGGCTCAAAGCATTATCGAAGAGTACCTTCAGCCGCGACCGCATAACCATGAGCGGTTGCTGGACAGGTTGCTTGAGGTGCTTGACCGCAACGACGTAGTCGCCGCCGTTAGCCGATTGCAGCGCGATTTTGGAACGCGGCCGGCTAAATAAAGCTAATTCCGGACTTCACCGAGTGGTCACCTTCGGGCGGTTGAGTCAAGTCAACTTCCTGTCCGCAAGCGCCGTGCGCAGGAGCGCGTCATAGTGATCGCCCAAAGCGGTCAGCGCTGCAGCCCCATCACCTGAAAATGACGAGCCATGCATCGTGGCCAGTACCTTCGGCTTAAGCGCGGCCAGGTTACGAACCGTCGAGCCCGTCGTCGGCCCAAGACTGGTGTAATGGAATGAACTCTCCGTCTGAATTGACTGTTCAAGAATATCGCTCTCGGTGATCGCTGGGCCGTTTCCAACACGCGAAAATAGGTCCCCGCACAGCAAAGTTCCCGTCGTTTCCTCGAACATGACACCGGCATCCCAACCGTGCGGCACGTGCGGCGTATCGATGTAGCGAAAGCGCTTGCCGCCGATATCGATAACCTCGCCGTCAGAAAGCACCCGCGGCTCGCGATCAGCCATATCGCTGACAGAAACGCTACAGCTCACCATCCCGTGAGCAAGCTGAGCCGCGGGCGCGGCCGCCAGCCATTCGTTCATCGATCCGCACTCGTCCGCTTCGAAATGGCCGAAACCAAGCCAGCGCAATCGCTCCACGGGCATGACTCGAGCAAGCGCGGCGGAAACCAATGGAAACATCTTTCGCTTCCCGCAGTGAAACAGCAGTGGTTCCTCGCCGGTGAACAGGAAATGATTGAACGTAAACCCGGCGGGCGGAGCGACATCTGGCACAAAGATGGAGAGGCGATACACGCCCGCACCGATCTCATCGATCCTGGCTTCCATGATAAGCCCTCCAAAGAGTGGCCCTGCGACTGGTTGATCGGCCGTGAAAGATTGCTCGAGACTACGAGCTGTTCCGCGCCTTGAAAAGCCGTGGCGATGAGGAACGTCCGATGTGGGTCGATACTGATGCAAAACTCCCAAAATGCCGTCCGGGTCCGGGGACGAGGCGAGGGAAATTTGCACGCACCGAATTATTCTCGACTTGACCGAACCCGGCGCCCGAGTTCCGATCAACCTCTATGCAAGAGTAACCGGGATCATTCCGCAGGCGCGCCGACCGCCGCCGACGGTATGCGATTCGGAATGTGCAGAAACAGCGCACAAACGATTGCCGCGATCAGACCGAGCAAAGCAAGTCCATAAAGTCCACCGGCGTAGTTGCCGGTCAGGTCCTTCATGGCGCCGACATACCAAGGCCCGAAGAAACCTCCGAGATTGCCGATCGAGTTGATCCAGGCAATGCCTGCCGCGAGTCCGGCGCCGCTGAGAAACATTGGTGGCATGGCGAAAAACGGACCCTTGGAGCCATAAAAACCCATGGCCGCGATCGACATTCCCACGAGCGCCCACCAGGTTCCCATCGTCATACCGGCGATGACCAGCCCTACGGTCGAGAACACGCAGCCGATGAAAAGATTCCAGCGCCGCTCGTTCATGCGATCGGAAATGCGCCCCCACACCACCATGGCGATAGCCCCGCAAGTATAGGGGATCATGGTGAGCCAGCCGACCGTCATGTTGCTGTAGCTACCCAGCGACTTGATCATTTGCGGAATGAAAATCAGCATGCCCAGACTGGCGGTAACGATGCCGATATAGTTCAGCGCCAGGAGCAGCACCTTGGGATTGTAAAGCGCCTGCCACAGTGTGAATTTGCGCACCGCTTCCGTCGCGCGGCGCTCGGCGGAAATGGTAGCGACGAGCCAGTTGCGTTCTTCCGCGGTCAGGAATTTTGCCTGCTGAGGCCGATCCGTGAGCACGAAAAACGTGATCACGCCGATCACGACGGTCGGGATCGCTTCGGCGATGTACATGATTTGCCAACCCCGCAGACCGAACAGGCCATCCAGGCCGAGAAGCCCCGTCGATATGGGCGCGCCGATCGCAACCGCGACCGGTAGACCGACTAGAAAGCCTGACACGATGCGGGCGTGATGATGGCTCGGAAACCAATACGTGAAGTAAAGGATGATGCCGGGAAAGAATCCGGCCTCGGCGACGCCCAGAAGGAAGCGCACGATCGCGAACGCCGTCGAATTTGTAACCACGGCAGTGAGGCCCGCCAGGATTCCCCAGGTGATCATGATCCGGGCGATCCATATTCTGGCGCCGACCTTTTCCAGGATGACGTTGCTCGGTACCTCGAAGATAAAATAGCCCCAGTAAAACATGCCGACGGCAAAGCCGAAGGTGCCGGCCGACATGCCAAGGTCATCGCGCATGGTGAGTTCCGGCGAAGCTCACATTGATCCGATCGATATAGGCGAGCACATAAGACAAGATCGCAAACGGAAGCAGCCGCAGATAGACCTTGCGCATGGTCGATTGTTCGATCGTACGGTCCATTGTTTCCTCCCCCGGATTTCACGGTGAGCGAAGTCTATGCTGCTTTTTAAATTGAGGTATCAGAAAGGTACTCCGTGCAGTGCAAAACATGAGACAGCATGGCTGTCACACCGAACAGCCGTCGGCATCACGCCATGTCACGCGTCTCCCGGATCAAGGCTGCCTCTCCGTTAACGCAACTGCGCGTGGCCGGCTGCTGGCAGTCTTTGAGACATGCCAGCCGGCCCGGAGTTGGTCTCCGCCACGCATCTGGAAATCGCAACGAAGCTGATAACCGAGAAAAACAGGCGATCGCTGCGTCCGCCTTCCTCCCGAAAGCGACCAAGGAACGAACATCTTGCGGGGTCCGAAAAGTGCCCCCGAAGCGGAAGTCGATCGATGCGGTTTATTCAGCCTTTCGGGCGTGTGCGGATCATGAAGGTTTCGAAGGAGTATTCCGCGACCTGCCACCAAAGATTCCCGTCGTTTCGGAATTCCGTCTGCGAATCCAAAATCTTCTTGAAGTCCGGATTGGTTGCGGAAGTCTCCGCATTGACCTCGTTCGATGCCTTCAGACAGGCTTCCATTACCGCCTGGCTGAAGGGGCGCAGCTGCGTCCCGTTCGCCACCAGGCGCTTGATGGCCTGCGGATTGCGTGCGTCATATCGCGCCTGAACATCCATATTGGCGTAGCCGCAGGCGATCGTGAGCAGCGATTTATAGGCCTTCGGCAGGGCCTCCCACTTGTCCGTATTGATGTAGAAGTGCAGCGCCGTGCCGCCCTCCCACCAGCCGGGATAGTAGTAATACTTGGCGACCTTGTAGAAGCCGAGCTTCTCATCATCGTAAGGGCCGACCCATTCGGTGGCGTCGATGACGCCCTTTTCCAATGCCGGATAGATGTCACCGCCCGCGATCTGCTGTGGGACGGTGCCGAGCTTGGAAAGGGTTTTGCCGGCCCATCCGCCGATCCGCATCTTGAGCCCGTTGAGGTCGTCGACGGTGTTGATCTCCTTGCGGAACCAGCCGCCCATCTGGGTGCCGGTGTTGCCGCCGGCGATGCCGTACAATTTGTGCTTCTTGCCGAACTCATTGAGCAAGTCCTGGCCGCCATGATCCTGGAACCAGGCATTCTGCTGGCGGGAATTCAGCCCGAAAGGCACCGAGCAATAGAGTGCGAAGGTCGGGTCTTTGCCGATGAAGTAGTAGGCCGCGGTGTGACACATCTCGACGGTGGCGTTGGTCACCGCGTCGACCGCCTGCAGGGCTGGAACGATCTCGCCACCGGCGAAAGCCTGAATCTGGAATTTATTATCGGTGGCTTCCGCGACGTATTTCGAAATCGTTTCCGACGCGCTGAACGGAACGTCAAGCGACTTCGGCCAGCTCGTAGTGCAGCGCCATTTTAGCTCGGGCATCGACTGCGCGATGGCCGGCGCAGCGACCGCGGTTGACGCGGCCAGCCCGGCGCCTGCCGTTTTCAGAAATTCACGACGTTTCATGACGTTTCCCCTTTCGATTTGTGTTTTGAAATCGCCGATCCCACAGCGATTCCGTGCGGGGGACACGCCCCAGCGATCAAGGTCTTTGGTAGAGCCGACCTTCAATCGATGAACCCCCCGGCACGTCGTGGACGGTACCAGACGTTAGCGCTTGGGGGTAGCCACGGAGACGACGCGGTCCACACATGCCGACCCTGCCACCCCCGCTGCTTGCAAGCACCGACGAAGTGATCGCATAAAGTCGCTAATTGCTGCAGTGCATTCGTTCGGAAGCGGCAACTTGCCGTCATGGCGCTCATGCTTGGTTAAGTCTGTTCATCGGTCGAATTGGCTGGAATGCATCGCTATTGTTCACCCGGCATCGGTTCCACACGACTATCGACGCGCCGCCGGCTGAACAGCCATTCCACAAAAGGAAACGACACATGGCCGCATTCCCGAAGTCCACAACCGTGCTCGATTCAATCCTGTTTCGCGACGCCTTCGGTACTCCAGGCATGCGCGACGTCTTCTCGGACTTCGCCCTCATATCGCGCTATGTCGAAGTGGAGGTCGCGCTCGCGAAAGCCGAGGCGCGCTGCGGCGTCATTCCGGCGGAAGCGGCGAAAGAGATAGCCGAGCGATGCAATGCGGAGGCCCTTGATTTCGATCTCCTGCGCCAGGAAACCGATATCGTCGGCTATCCGATTCTTCCCCTCGTTCATCAACTTGTGAAGCAGTGCGGCGACGCCGGACGCTTTGTCCACTGGGGCGCCACCACACAGGACATCATGGATACGGCCGTGATTCTTCAGGTGCGCGACGGGCTTCGAATCATCGAGGAAGACATCGCCGCCCTTCGCACCATCCTTGCCGACCTCGCGCGCCGATATCGCGATACGCCGATGGCCGGCCGGACGCACCTCCAGCAGGCGCTGCCGGTTACGTTCGGTTACAAGGTGGCGATCTGGCTGGCGATGTTCGATCGCCATTCGGAGCGGCTCTCTCAGCTCAAACCACGCGTGCTCGTCGGCGAATTTGCGGGCGCGGCCGGCACGCTCGCTTCGCTCGGCGACAAGGGGTTTGCGGTTCAGGAGACGTTTTGCGAGGAGCTTGGTCTCGGCGTGCCGGTGTCGACATGGCATGTCGCGCGCGACGGTCTTGCCGAAACCATCAACTTTCTCGCGCTGGTCACGGGTTCGCTCGGCAAGATCGCGCTCGATATCATGATCATGGCGTCGACCGAATTCGCCGAAGTCTACGAGCCGTTCGTCACCGGGCGTGGCGCGTCCTCGACCATGCCGCAGAAGAGAAATCCGATCTCGTCCGAGTTGATGCTCGCCGCGGCGAAGGGCGTGCGGCAGCACGCCGGCCTCATGCTGGACGCCACGATCCAAGACTTCGAGCGCGCAACCGGCCCGTGGCATGCCGAGTGGATGGCCATTCCCGAAAGCTTCGTGTTGACGGCCGGCGCGCTGCATCAGGCGAAGTTCGCTCTCGGCGGATTGATCGTCGACACGGCGCGTTTGGCCGGCAATCTGGCAATATCGAGGGGATTGATTGTCGCGGAAGCCGTCATGATGCATATGGCGCCGTTCATCGGCCGCCAGCAGGCGCACGATGTCGTCTATGCCGCGTGCCGGATCGTTAACGAGGAAGGCGGAACGCTCGCCGAAGTTCTCGCGCGAAATCCGGAAGTCACGGTGCATTTCGACCGAAAGGCGCTGGATCGCCTCACGGATCCCGCAAACTACCTCGGTCTTGCTCCCGCAATGGTCGACCGAGTGCTCGAACGAACCGGCGCGTGAGAGCATGAAGCGCCGCGGAAATTCACCGATCTTGAGGTTGCGATAGACCGGCGTTCGACCAGAACGGGAGTTGCGCCCGCAAAAAAACAGTCTTAGCCGGAGATCGGCGCCATTAACCAATCGTTAACCAAGGATGCCCATCTTTAACCATTCGAAAAGAAAGGCGAGTCGACCAACATGAACGCAATCGCGCAGCCAACACGTCAGCTGGTTCGCATGCGGGGACGATCTTACGTTGCGTTTGTGTTTTGCCCGGCTGTTCCGATCGTGGGCTGGCTGGAAGAAATAGATGCAACGCTCGCCCGCTCGCCCGGGTTCTTTGTCGGTAAGCCGGTTGTGCTTGACCTGTCCGCCGTGGACCTAAGTCAAACCGCAATCGCGCATCTCGTCACAAGCCTCGAACAACGCAATATTCGCGTCCTTGGCATCGAAGGTGTGGACGCCTCCCACGTCACGACGAGCATGCCGCCCTTGCTGACAGGCGGACGCAACTGTGTGCTGATGCAGAACGAGCCGAAAAAGCCGGAGGCCAAACCGAAACCAACGTCTCTGCTGCTCGAAAGCCCGGTGCGCTCCGGTCAGTCGGTCGTCTTTACCGAAGGCGATGTGACAGTGCTGGGTTCGGTCGGCTCCGGCGCGGAAATCGTCGCCGGGGGGTCTATCCATATCTACGGAACGCTTCGCGGCCGTGCGATGGCCGGTGTCAACGGCAACTCAGCCGCGCGGATTTATTGTCAGAAGATCGAAGCAGAACTGCTGGCCATCGACGGCTACTATCAGACTGCTGAAGAAATAGACGCCAGCTTGCGCAATCGGCCAGCTCAAGCATGGCTCGAGGGCGACACCATGAAAATCACAGCGCTGAATTAACCGGCTAAGGAGGTAAGAATGGCCAAAGTCTTGGTCGTGACGTCTGGCAAAGGCGGCGTCGGAAAGACAACTTCCACAGCCGCGCTTGGTGCGGCGCTCGCGCAAATGGGGGAAAGCGTAGTCGTCATCGACTTCGACGTCGGTCTTCGCAATCTTGATCTTGTCATGGGGGCGGAGCGACGGGTCGTGTTCGACCTCATCAATGTGGTGCAGGGGGTTGCGAAACTCTCGCAAGCTCTCATTCGCGACAAGCGCCTCGAGAATTTGTGGCTGCTTCCCGCCTCCCAAACCAGGGACAAGGATGCCCTGACGGACGAAGGCATCAGGGGCATTATCGCGGACCTCAAAACAAAATTTGACTGGATTATCTGCGATAGTCCGGCCGGCATCGAGCGGGGCGCGACGCTTGCGATGCGCTATGCGGATGAGGCCGTCATCGTCACCAACCCCGAAGTCTCGTCGGTGCGCGACTCCGACCGCATCATCGGAATGCTCGATTCAAAGACCGTGAGGGCGGAGAAGGGCGAACGGGTGGAGAAGCATGTGCTCATAACCCGATACGACTCGGGGCGCGCAGCGCGGGGGGAGATGCTCAGCATCGATGATATCCTTGAGATCCTGGCGACGCCGCTGCTTGGGATTATTCCTGAAAGCCAGGATGTTCTGCGGGCGTCAAACGTTGGATCTCCGGTTACCCTGAACAACGCCGCCAGCGCCCCGGCCCGCGCCTACATCGACGCGGCGCGTCGTCTGATGGGAGAGACGGTCACCATGATGGTGCCGGTCGAGCGAAAGGGCTTGATGAACCGATTATTGGGACGGAGGGCCGCATGATGAATCTGCTACGGATCCTCCGTGGCCGTAATGCTTCCGCACCTGTTGCACGCGAACGGCTGCAAATTCTCCTGGCGCACGAACGCGGTTTGCGCGGCCAGTCTGACTTGTTGGGGCTGCTGCGGGCAGAGATCCTTGCCGTGGTTTCGCGGCATGTCGTGCTTGATCCGGACAAGGTCATTGTCAGGATGGACAGGGGCAAGAATGTATCGACACTGGAAGTCGATATCGAAGTGCCCAACGGTTTCGAAAGATCGATCGCGGCGGCTGCCATATGATTACTGACAGCAACAGCAACATCGCCTGGCACAGGGTCCAGCTCAAGAAGAACCGTGACGCGGTGAAGGCCCTCGAAACTGCCCGGTTCAGGATCGGCGATATCGCCGGTTCGAGCGGCCAAACGCAAAAAACCATAGCCAACCTGAAGCGAAAGATAGCGGAATCCGAGCGATGCATCGCTGCTCATGAGAGGCGAACCAAGCGGCCCGTCGCAACGGATCTTCAAAGCCTCGCTAGCGTGAGCTGGAGCAGTTGGAACACCCGCGGCATAGGCGGGCGCTGAAACCCGGTCAGATTGACAAGGGCTTCAAGCTTCCTGCGATGGTCGTCGTAAATTCGAATGACGATCGCGCATTTCGCCTGATCGGTCCATGACGGGATTGGCGTGCTTCAGATCGCGCCCTTCAGCTTGCAGGATGTATTGCAAGTCGCGACGGTGCCATTGAGGCAGGCCTTACAGACATCGACACATTGGTTGAGCCGTTTCGGATCATAATCCGAGTAGTGTTGCGCGATGCACACTCGTTCTTTCTCGGTGTATCCGGCCTGCTCCTGTGAACACGACGCGAGAAGGATTGCTAGTGTGGCCAGAACACTGAGGCCCCGCAACGGCATGACGCATCTCCTCGGTGTTCGGCTTTCTTAACTGTCCTTTTACCATAACTGTTCATGATCTTTCTGGTAGTCATTCCGCAAAGGTCCCGAACTACATGGTGCAACGCAATCCAAGAGCTTCGATCGGCAGAAACGAGAACGTTCTGAGCTTTGCTCGGTCGGCGGCGCCAGATAGCGCTTCAACAGCCCTCAATCTTGTATACCAGGCGGCCGAAGTCTTCAGCGGCATGGAGGATCATGCCCGAGAGACCGAAGCGCGCGCCCAGTCGATGTGCAAGAGCGCCGTTGAACGATTGAAGATTGCAGAAAAACGAATTGAAACCGCCGAGCGAGAGCGCCGCGAAATTATCAATGAAGCCGAATATAAACTTCTGGATGCGTCAAGGGCTCTAAGGCAGGCCCAATCGCGTATCGTAGCCGCCGAAGACAAGCTGACGGCCGTGGAGTTCCGTGCGCAGGCAGCCGAGGCCGAAGCGCGTGAGGCCAAGCAGGCGCTCGCGCTCGTCGAGGAAGCCATCCGCAGACGTCTGCTTTGCGCCAACCCCGAAGCCGATAGCAGATTGAACGCGGTGGCTTGACCGTACTCTCTTTTCGCGCTAATAGCGAAGATAATACGTCCTGAAATTGTAAATCTGCCTGCTTAGCAGGATTGCCTGTGCAGGCGACCGGCGTAAAACGCCGACACTGCCCTTTTATTCCATATGGCGTCTGCATGGCTCGATGCAGAACCTTTTGTCGGTGCTCGATACCAATGATCATGCCGGGACCAGCGAGGATGCCGCATGACCTCATTTCGCCCTACGAAAATCGAACAATTCGCCATTGAAGCGAAGCTCAACCTCTTGTTCGGAGCCAAGGTCTACGACAGGGTGTTTCTCGGCTTCGAGGTCCTGGAGGTTGTTGACGGCGAGCTGCGCGCATGGTCGCCGTCGGAGCACTGTGCTGCAGTGATCGACATTCAGTATTCAGCCGAACTCGCCTGGGTCGCGCAGACCGTGTTCAATCGACCTGTTCGACGGGTCAACGTTCTGGGGCGCGGATTGAGCCACAACGCTTGCGAACAGCCCGTCTGATCGGCTCTGTGCGGGTCGTCTTGCGAATCTCCCGCGGTTCACCCACAATTCCCCAAAATCACGCCTTTGGGGGGATTCATGTTTGCTGTCCGGTCCAGGAGTTTCCAGCTCGGTTTGACGTTCGCCACGGCGCTCACATTTTCAATGCTGCCGACGTTGGGCAGGGCCTACACCCCCGAGCAGCAGCAGGCCTGCTCCGACGATGCGTTCCGTCTTTGCAGCGCGGACATTCCGGACGTCGACCGCGTCACGGGTTGCATGATCAGGAACAAATCCCAGCTTTCGCCGGGCTGCCGGGTATATTTCAGATCCGAGCCTGAGAGAGCGGCCGCCGCCACCCCGGTCAACGCGGGGAAGCCTCTCGGCATCGGGCCGGCAACTTCGCGAAAGCCCGCCAGTACCAAGCCCCCAAAGCCCAAGAAGCCGGCAGGCGAAACCTGATTCGGTACGGCCTGCATTGCTGACCTGCCGAGGCAACGAGGCGCGTTGCCTTGTCAACTCCCGGCCGGGCGCTCACACTTCGTCCACAACAAAATCGTCCACAACAAAAAATTGGAGGAAGCCAATGTTCGTCAAAAGGCTCGGCCTGCTCGGCGCTGCTTTGGCGGCCCTATCGGCGCAGCCGGCGCTGGCCCAGAAGCAGTATGGTCCCGGCACAAGCGATGCCGAGATCAAGGTCGGGCAGACCATCGCCTATAGCGGACCGGCCTCCGCATACGGCACGCTGGGCAAGGTCGAAGCCGCCTATTTCAATTGGCTCAACGCCACCAAGGGCGGCATCAACGGCCGCAAGATCACCTTCATCAGCCGCGACGACGCCTACTCGCCGCCGAAGGCGGTGGAGAACGTGCGCAGTCTGGTGGAAGGCGACGAGGTCGCGCTGATCTTCGGCGTGCTCGGGACGCCCCTGAACATGGCGATCCGGCCGTATCTGAATAAGCAGGGCGTGCCACAGGTGTTCGTCGCGGCCGGCTCGTCCGCCTTGAACGACCCCGCGCATTTCCCCTGGACCATGGGCTGGCAGCCCAATCTGCGCGACGAGGCCAAGTTCTACGCCGGGAATCTGCTCGCCCACAATTCGAAGCCTAAGGTCGGCGTGCTCTATCAGAACGACGATTTCGGCAAGGATCTGCTGAACGGTCTCAAGGAGGGCTTGGGCGAAGACGCCGACAAGATGATCGTCAGTGCGCAGAGCTTTCAGTCGACCGACCCCACAATCGACAGCCAGATGGTGATCCTGCAGAATTCGGGCGCCGAGGCGCTGTTCCTGTTCACCTATGCGAAGCAGGCGGCGCAGGCGATCTCGAAGATGTCAGACCTGAAATGGAAACCGGCGACGTACCTGCATCTCGGCGCGGCCTCTGTCGGCGCCACGTTCAAGCCGGCAGGTCTCGACAAGTCCACCGGCATCATGAGCGCGGGCTTCATGAAGGACGTCACCGATCCCAAATGGGCCAGCGATCCCGACGTGAAGACCTGGACCGAATGGATGAAAGCCAATATGCCCGGCGCCGACCTTAACGACAGCCTGACTGCTGCCGGCTACAGCTTCGCGCAGACGCTGGAACAGGTGCTGAAGCAGTGCGGCGACAATCTTACCCGGGAGAACATCATGAAGCAGGCGGCGAACCTCAGGGATTTCCGTGTCGGCCTGCTCCTGCCGGACAGCCGCATCAATACCAGCCCGACCGACTATCGCGTGATCACTTACATGCAGTTGCAGCGCTTCAACGGCGCGAGCTGGGACGAGGCGAAGTAGGGAGCTTGAGCTCCAACGGCTTGCTTGTGTTGTGTTGAGGAGGCGCTGCTGCGCCGTCTCGAAAAAGAGGCGCCCCGACCCTTCGAGGACGCGGTGAAGCGCCGCTCCCGCAGCGGTAATGGCGAAAGCGTTACGCAAACCAAGATGACTAATTGCCTGTTCGACCTGATCGGCCTGGTTTGAACGCGAACGCTTCTCACCATACGGACTCGTTTTGTTCGCGAAACCCCACCGGTCGCCCAGAAAAGCGATGGCGGGGTTGGAATGCAACCGGATTTGGTGTCAGCGCAAGAAAATCGCTTTAATGACTCCTCCGATTCAGTTTTTTGCCTCGATTGCAACGTGTGGTGTGACTCAAAAGCCAACCTCCCGGATTAATCGGGGGTCATGCCACAATTAATTGCAAATTTTTCTTTCACGAATCAGCGCGCTGATTCATTTTCGCTTTCTGGGGTCAATCTGGAGGCCAAGGTATGAACGTCATTGTTTTCGCATCGCGTAAGGGCGGCTCGGGGAAAAGCACGCTGGCTGCTCATCTCGCTGCGCATGTCCACAAGGCATCGAAGCCATGTCTGCTTGTCGATGCCGATCCGCAGGGGTCGTTGACCCTCTGGCACAGGCTGCGCGGTACCAACGAACCGCCGATCAGGACAGCGGTCAATTCCGTCAGCGGGATTATCGCCGCTGCGAAGCGCGACGGCATCGAATGGGTATTCATCGACACGCCGCCGAATACATCGGCGGTGGTGGAGGATGCCATCAAGAACGCCACGATGGTGATTGTTCCGGCGCGACCGGGTGTTTTCGACGTCAATGCCGTGCAGGAAACCATTCAGACCTGCCGCGCCGCGCGCAAGCCCTATGCGGTCGTGATCAACGGCGCCCCCGCACGCAGGGACGAAGTGGAAAGCCCCATCGTCACCATCGCGCGCGAAGCGCTCGCCAAATTCCGTGCGCCGGTGTGGGGCGGCCAGATCACCAACCGCGCCGATCTCCTGATGGCGCTCAGTCATGGCGAGGGCGCGCGCGAATATTTTGCCGAAGGCCGTGCGGCGGCTGAAATCAGCCGGCTGTGGGCTGCGATCGAGCGCTCGGTTAAAGCGATACGTGGATCGGCCTCTGCGTCCGGCGCGATGCACAAGCAGGCGGCCTAAGCAGCCGCACTGCCAATCGAAAAAAACGCGCGGGCTCCGCGCGTTTTTCCTTTTCTTGAGCTCTCACCCTTCAGGGCTCAAATGCGTGCGAACTAAGCGACCATCAGCACGTAGAAGACGACCACCGGCGACAGGCACAGGATTACCGACCAGATGCCGAGCGCCCAAAGAACATCCTCGGTGCTAAAGCCCTGTTGTTCAGGAAATGGATTATTCTGAGAATTCACGACGCCCCCGCGTTTTTACTCTTGGAGGCTTTGTTACGCGTTGAATTTTAAAAAAGTCGGTCGCGATCTCGCTGGAATTTGACCACAGGTGCTACCGCGGATTAACTACGGGCGTGCCTGCCGTTACGGTCAGCTTCCCATCAGCAGGCGAAACGCCAGGACCGGCGTCAGGCCCAGTAGCGTCGCCCATAGGCCGAATGACGACACCAGAAGAAAATCTTGCATCCACTCGGATCGCTCGGAGATCGGATACTTGGCATTTTGAGTGATTTGAGTTGTCATTGTTTCCCCCTTCGTTGGTTGAGGGATTTCGATAAGTTCGAAATTCTAAAGATACGGCCGCCGCATCGTTCGGATTTGAAACACCACCGCCACCGCAGGTTAACCAAGCAGGTGCCAGTGCGGGTTACCGACGCCCGCGGGACTATCTGTCCGCCCAACCCACTCACCCAACGCCGTTCAGGACGCCTGAAGAGACGGTTTAGGATGATGACTACCAAGACTGACGTCTGCTTGGCCTGACCGCTGTCCTGGCCGCCCGGCGCTTGCGGCAAAAAGTTTTCGGAACGGTTGGTTGACGTATCTCAACGCATGCTTTGACGGGTCAGGAGCATTCTACAAGGGTCGGCAAATTTGAGGGAGTTGCCTCGATGCGCACGCACGGACTTAAGGCTCTCTTCGCGATGCTGGCCATAGGCAAAACGACGAAAAAGCGTCCTGATTGGTATCGGGTCATTCTGATCTTCTCGACCTCAGTAACCATTGGGCTCATCGCACTGTACGTGCTCGGAAAGGTTACCTCCCGCTGGTAGCGCCGCGACCGCCATCAAGAGATACCGGATCGCGGCTGCGCGGAGGCTTGCCGTCAGCGGACAGCGCAACCGCCTGCTGTATCAAGCGCGACGGGTCGGGAACGTGCATCCGGTCATGCGATGATGACTTCAGAGACGGCGTCGAACGCGACATACCAACGAGCGGCACGCAGTAGGGGTTACCTTGGCGTCGGTAGTTTGTTTTCTCCGCGACTCGACGCGTTCCACGCATCGCCTTGTTTCTGGTAAAGTTCCAGCCAACGCTTTTCACGTTCGGAAGTCGGTCCGCCTTCGAAGACCCAGGCAATGTTGCCATCGTCGTCAACAGGCGGTAGCGCGTCGAGCATCTCGAACTCGATAGCCTCCTCTGCCGTGAGCCCCGCCACGCCGCGGGTCGCCTGACTGCAGCTAGACGAGCGGGATTGCGGATCCAGTTGGACAAGATTGTTGCAAGATTCATCTGCAATCGAACGCGCCATGAAACCCTCCAACGAAAAACGACCCAAAACCGCCTTAAAACAAACTAGCCTCGTGGCCGGCGGAGTTCTGTGAACCAGTCCACACTCCAGGAAATACCCCAAACTTCCCCGGCTATCCGAATGGAAATCGGATCTCATCCGGAAAACGAAGCTGAAGGGTGTTCAGGGTTTGACAACATCGGGACCAAATTGCGTCATGCTGTCTGATCCTGGGCCATCTATCGTTTTTTCACGTTGCGCCATGGTGCCGCCACTTACGGGTGCTCAAAATTTCTCAAAAGTAAAAGCACTCCGGGAGGCGCCCATGAACGATCAAAAACTTACCATGATGTCCGTCGATGAGCTCTGGACTCTGCACGAAAGAATCCGGGCGATACTCTCAGCAAAATTGGACGCTGAAAAACATGAACTGGAGCGTCGCCTCGCCCGGCTCAATGGACACAATGACCGACACGGAAGCGGGGCCAAGCAGCGGCGGCCATACCCCAAGGTGTTTCCAAAATATCAGAATCCGGAGCGGCCCTTCGAGACCTGGTCCGGCCGCGGCAGACAACCGCATTGGGTAGGCGCGCAATTGAGAATGGGAAAGAAGGTCGACGACCTTTTAATTTCCCGAACACATTAGAAGAGTAGGGTCACGCTTCATGTGGACGGCGGGGTAGCCGTCCCGGAAACCGTGAACACTACTTCGAAGCGGGACGATCATCTCGCTCGGACTTTTCCGATTGGATGTCCTGGATTGTCTTGCGCAATCGCAGCAACTCGGCATAGCGAACGCAAAGTGGCTCTTTTATCTGCTTGCCAGCCTTGGTTCTCGCCTTTGTCGGTCTTCGCTTTTTCACATTCCGCTCCAGGAAAGATACTCGTGCAACCTTTGTCGCGACGAATTGTTCCTGCGTTCATTCCGAACAGGCGGTCAAAATGGCTAGATTTGGGCGCCGCGGCTCGTCCATTGGGCCGTCAGATCTGCGATACAGGTGCGGCGCTCATGCAATCGCGGGCAGCATCATCCGCAAGCGCTGCTGCAGCAGCCGATTGAGCCGGCTCGCTGGTTTCTGTGCTGCTCGCTCCGCCACCAGCGCGCGAGCCAGACGCCCGTTCCGTGTCCGCAACGCCGCCTCGGTGAACGTGAGATGGATGAGATCGCACTGGGCGAGGCTGCCGCCGCAGCGATGCGCGATGTGGCGTACCCGTGTCAACCATTCGACGCACGCCGCATAGTCACTGCGGGCGAAGGCGAGCAGCGCTTCGCAGAACGGAGGCGCCAGCGCATCCTCCGGAAGCGACAACGAGGCGCCGCGCGTGTCGGTGTGGGGCAGTGCGTCGAAGACGCGCGCCGCCGCGGCGGTGCGTCCCGCCGCGGCGAATGCCATCATGGCGTGCACGACATAGAAGGGCCGCGCACCGGCCAGCGTCTGCACCTCCCAGCGGTCGGCCAATAGGCGCCATCGCGCGCCGACCTCGATGTTTCGGAGTTGGAGCCGCCAAAGCAACGCCGAAGCATCGGCGAGCACGGACATGCCCGGAGCGCGCTCATTCGCGATCTGCGCGTCGTAGGCCGCGAGCGCGGAATTCGGATTGTCCGCGTCGAGATGGAACAATGCGCGATGCCACGCCAGATGGACTGAGAATCCGGTACCTTCGGCCCATGCCGGTTCGGTCGCGGCAAGGAATGCGAGACCTTCACGGAAGCGCCCCTGCATCTCCATCACATGTGCGACGACGTGAATGGCGCCCGGATGTCGTGGGTCGATGGCGAGCGCGCGGCGCGCCATTTTTTCGGCACGACGGTACTGGCTGTTCTCCTCGAGGCCGAACGCGTACATCGCCAGGACGCTCGCGTAGCCGGGTGTCGCAGCCTCCCATTCGGGCAGAACCTGGGCCACACGATCGCGCAGCATGTGCCGCCGGCCGAGGCGGAAGTCGAGCGCATGTGCGACCACGAGAGCGAGAACATCGCGCGGCCAGTCGATCACGATGGAGCCGTAACGCTCGACTGCAAGGGCGGCACCGCCTTCGAGCCAGGCACGCGCCGCGGCTGCGTGACGGCGCGCGGGATCGTGCATGTCCGGGCACGCCGCCTCGATGACGGCCGCACTCGCGGCAAGTGACGATCGCGCGGCGGCGTCGTCAGCGCACACGATAAGCGCGGCGTTGAGACAGTGAGCGAACACGCATTGGGGATCGCCGGCCAGCACCCGGTCAACTTCCGCCGACGGATTTCCGCGATGCGTAAGCAGGAGCTCGAGCGCATGCTCGCATCGTGGCAGCGATCCCGTATCGGCTTCAGTGCTCGCAGGCTCGGCTGCGTTAAGTCTCACTGCTTCCTCCATGGTGCCCTCCTTCGTCGAGCAGGCGCGAAAAGCGGCGAGTCCATCGAGAATGGAATGAACTTGCTCATAAGACAGCCTCCCTAAGGTGGGGTGGAAATTGGCTCGCGTCGACGCGGAAGACTTTGACGGGAGCTTGATTTCCTCTTGAGATATGCTTGATCATCGCATGAGACGCGTTCGACTGAGGCACTAGCACTCGGAATGAGCCATAACGCTCGCGAGCAACCCGTCGGAGCGGCCTAACCCGCATCAAAGGACATCGGCGGTATCCTCCTGCGGATGAAGGGCTCCGGACACGGTTACCCTGCCTTGCGCTTCTGCGCTTCCAGCGCACTCTTATCGCGGTGATAGTGTCGCAGGGCAAATTGATCGCCGCATGTGTCTTGCGAGGCTGCCGAAGAGTTTGGCGTTTTCGGACATGCGGCGCATGTGAACTTGAAGAAGGGCAAGGCCATCCTCGAGCGCGGCGAATTGCTCAAAGAACTGTTCCTCAGTGAGCTCCTGTTCCGGGAAACTGCTTTTGTTCTTGTCGTGAGTGTCGATAAAACATTTCATGACGATGCTCCTTTGTGTTGGGTTGGCCTCATTCTTGTACGTACTCGCCTCGGATGTGATTGTGGCCTTTAGATCATGTGCCTCCTTCCTGTTTGTCCCTATTTTCTCCTGCGGAAAGAGCGACACGTTTCCTCGCTCCTTCGAAACCTCCGCTGGTACCGGATCAGGACCCGACTGGATCATGCCGTCATTTCTCGCGGTAAGCTCGGAGCGCGGAGCAACCGCAACACGCTCGAAGAGCGCGCGAAGCTCAGGACGCAACCCTTCGCCGCGCGTCGCAGCGAAAGCGTGAAAGTCAAGAAACGATGTCATTTCAAAATCTCCTATGCGAATGGCGTCACTCCGCGCGTCGACCGGCGGCGAGGGCGGCTTCGGTGGTTAGCGGCGGGCCGCCGAACCCCATTTCGTCGCCCCTTTCGGGAGTGGTGCGCCGACGGCATGGACGAACCGATCGGCCGATGCCGCAATCAGTATGCCGGCAGGCTTTAGAGGGTCTATGGCCGGCCTACCGGGAGAAATGACCAAAACGCCGGATCCTGCTGGAACGGAATGAATGGATGCGCTATCCGACGTCTTGAGAGTGGCGCGTTTAATCGGCGGCGGCTTCTTGCACGTCGAGTTTTTCGCGCCATGGTGTATGGCCGGCGTCGGACCAGAACATTGCGTCGCCCGTTCTCGGGCGAGCATCGCACCTTGCGCGAGCGGCGATGGCCATACAGCCAATGTCAGCGGAGCCGGGCAGCATCATCGCACGAGGCGAGGCTGCCGGACACTTGTATCGAATGATGCAAGTATCGGACTGTGATGCAAATCAATTGCGCAATGTTGGAGAAGACATGCGGCGTTTGGTGACACCTTTGATCGTCATCGCTCTGGGCGGTATGCTCGTCGGCTTCATTTACCGCTACCTCGCAGATGATCCGACCGAAGCCACGATCGGAAACTATGCCCGTAGTGGCATTCACGGGATGGGAACAGCGCTATCTGGTTGGGTAGTTCATCTCTACTTTACGTCTCGCGGGAGCGAGTGGATAAGAAGATGGCCGCTTTGGTTTGAAATCACGGTCCGGTCGACGACCATGGCGATCGTTGTTGCTACAGTCGTCGTAGCCTTGCAAGTCGCACTCTATGGCCGCGGCCTGGAAGCAACATGGCTCGCCGCCAAATTTTCGAGGATATTTGTCATCGCATTCGTCATGTCCATGATGATAGGTGCGATGTTCGAGCTGACGCAGCTCGTCGGCAGCCGGGTGTTGCTCAACGTCGTCCTCGGGCGATATCGGAGGCCAAAGCGAGAAGAGCGGGTATTGATGTTTCTCGATCTCGCGGGATCGACGTCTCTGGCTGAATCGATGGGTGAGCTGCGGATGCACGACCTCCTCACCCGCTTCTTTTTCGATATCGACAAGGCAATCCTCGCGCATGGCGGTGAGGTGCATGCCTATGTTGGGGATGAGGTAATCGTGACCTGGCCGCTCCTTGAATGGGCGTCAGCTGCGCGTTGCATCGACTGCTTTTTCGCCATTCAGGACAGGATCGCGGAGAGAGCCAGCATATATTGGCGCGAATTTGGGCTCGTACCACAATTCCGCGCAGGACTGCATGCTGGTCCGGTAGTGATCAGCGAGTGCGGAGATTCGCGCCGACAAATCGCTTACTTCGGCGACACCATGAACGTCACAGCGCGCATTCAGGAGTATTGCAAGGAAACCGGTCGGCCGTTACTTATTTCTGCCGACCTCCTGAAGCATGTGCCCGCCGGAAGTAACGTCAGCGTCGAGACGCTTGGGCTAACAAAGTTGCGTGGGCGCGCGGCGGCGGTTGGGATTTTCGCGGTCGAGCGCCAAACGCAGGGCACCCTTGATCCGGAGGGGAACGCGGGCGTCGGTGACACCTGGTAAGCTCGGCTTAACATCCGCGGACCAGCATGGGCAAACCTAAAAAGGGCTCAGGTGCGGCAGCGCGCATCGGTGCGGTGCCTTTGTTCACGGGATGCATAAGGCTGAGCTGCATCATTTGGGAGAAGGTAAGTTTATCCAGAGGAAGGCGCTCAACGATGCCGCGAGGCACGTAACTGCACCGACTATTGCTGCCATTTCGAGCGCTGTCCGTAATGCTGGACCAGAAGCGATCATGACCGACCCGATAAGCGCGGTCGCGACAAGTCCTCCGGTTCGGGCGACCGCACTGTTGAATCCGGAAGCCGACCCCGTGTGTTGTGAATCGACTGACATCAGTACGGCTGTCGTTAGAGGCGCAACGGCGCCTGCTATTCCTAGCGCAATCAAGAGAATCGAAGGAAATACGCTAGTCCAATAGCCGTCATACGATGCAATGCGCATCGCGAGCAGAAATCCGGCAGCGACTACCAGGGGGCTGCTGATGAGGACCGGGCGGGGGCCGATACGTGCCGCAATGGAACCTGCAATAGGCGACATCAAGGAAATGACGATTGGGAGCGGGAGCAATGCCACGGCAGCCTGAGTGGCGGAGTATTTGACCGAAGTGATCAGCACATAGGGCAGAAGAACCAGAAGTCCCCCCAGGGCCGCGTAGAGAAATAAAGTCAGCAGAGTGAGTCCGACGAATGTGGAAGAGCCAAAGAGCGCCAGTGGCATCATCGCGGCTTCCTTGCGCCGCCCTTCGACAAAGACAAACGCCACAAGCGCCATAAGGCCCGCCGTCAACGCCAAGGAGGCCGGCGCCGACCAGCCGCGCGACGAGATCTCCGTGAGTGCCCAAGTCGCAAGGCCAAGGCCGATTGACGCCAGAAGGGCACCTGTACCGTCGAGTGAGGCACCTTTTCCGACGTCGTCTTTGGGCACGGATAGCAAAGCGAAGCAGATAGCGACGATCGCGATCGGCACGTTAATCAGGAAAATTAGGCGCCAAGATCCGAGGTCGATCAGCCATCCGCCGAGGACGGGGCCGAGCGCCCCCGCAGCGGCGCCGAAAGCTGCCCAAACTCCGATCGCCCGGCCTTTCGCCTCGCCCGAGAAGGCCATTCCCAATATCGATAGACTGTTCGGCATCAACAAGGCGGCGCTTGCGCCTTGAACCAAGCGCGCCGCCAACAGGACTGTTATGCTTGGCGCTGTTGCGCACGCCACCGATGACACGGCGAACAGGGTTACGCCCATAATCAGGATCCTTCGCCGCCCGAAAATGTCGCCTGCAGCGCCACCAAGAAGAAGCAGCGCGCTGAGCGGCAGCAGGTACGCGTTCACGACCCACTGCAGGTGGGCTGCGCCGGCGCCGAACGTCGTCCCTATCGCTGGTAGGCCTACATTTACGACGGAACCGTCGACCATTGCCAAGCTCGAAGCCAGGATTGTTGACGCAATAAGCAAGCGCGGCCGCACTGTTATTGGTGCGGAGGTGATTGCATGCGCAGTCGACGCATCGCAGGGCACGTAGGCGGCGGAAATCATCTGGGCAGGCTCGGTTAGCGGACGCCGGAACAGAGCGCGCGGCGCATACGAGATCAAGGAGTTTCGACGTCGCGCGAGATCGCTCAACGAAATGTAGTTTTTACAACATCCAGCTCAGGGTCGCTCCGTGAGACGCCGCAGTCCCCACGGCGGCGTTGTTTCGCGGACCTAGCATTCAAGGGGGTGGTCAAAACTTTGGGGTTGTTGGGCCGCGGACCGGCGTCGGCTGTCGTCGCCTTATGAATGCCCGCTATTGAGGACACAATCACCCGGGGAGCGGACATTGCGCTGGCAACCCATTTCAAGCCTGCACCACCACAAAGCTGTCACGGCCGACCTGCGGGCCGTTGCTCACGAAAGCTTCCTGAACAGGTAGACCTCGCCGTAGTTGCCTTGATCGCGCTTGCGTTCGATCTTGCCTTCGCGGACCAGGCGATTGAGCCGGGGACGGGTCCGGCCCTCCTCGGCGCGGATCAGCCGGGAAATCTGCGTCACGGTCAGCCATGTGTCGGCCGGCATTTTCTCCACGATGGTGGCCTCGACGCGGCGGGCGTTGATGCCCTGCGGTGCGTTGATGGCGCGTTCCGCCGCGCTATCTGAAGGCGGCACGGGTCTCACTTTTTTTTGGCTTTTGTGTCTATCGTGGCTGGAACGGCGATTTTTTCCATCAGTTCGGTGCAGGTCTTGCGGACCTCTGCCGTCAGCCGCGAACAGTTCTCGATCTGAAGGAAGACGCGCTTGGCCTCCTCGCGGTAGCGCCCTGCGGTTTCCTTCAACTCCTCGGTCACGGCGAACGCATCGCGGGTCGTCGCCTGGCATTGCTTGACGTGTTCGATCAGCTGCGCGCCCATCGCCTCGATCTCTTTCGCCGCAGCTTCGTATTCGCGGACAACGCCTTCCGCCGACAGTTTGCCGATCTCTGTGGCTCCGTCGCGATGTTCGACATAGTCCGGCATCGACAGGGCCGGCTCACGTACCGCGGGCGGCGCGAAATCGGCCGGCTGCGGTTCGCGAACCGGCGGCAGGTTTTGAACTTCTTCCTTAATCTCGCGTTCCAGATCGACCACGCTAAAAATTGGCGGTCTCGTTGACTTCACCATGGCTAATGCTCCATTGGCTGAAAATGTGAGGTATAAGCTTTTCGAAATGCCCGTTGCTAGACCGGTTAGTTGTACTGGGGGACCGCGCAACAGAATCCGTTGGTTAAGCTTGTTAATTAAGCTTTATGTCCGTGCTGCGGGTTAATTCTGGAACCGCCAGAAGCTCCCGCCGTCGCAGGCATTCGCACGGCAACGGTAAGGTTTAAGAAACATGCGCGGGAAAAGGGCGCTAGCCGACAACCTTGGGAAGAATCACCGAATCAACCGGACTGTTATGCCCTTTCATTAGATGCCTTCCAGCCACTCAACGGCGGACCTCGTTCAATGCTTCGATCTCGACCAACCCTAAGACTGTACAGAATCGTTCTCATCACGGCGTTGATATTGAGCAGCGGATCGGCCTTCGCCGAAGAGGATACGACTTCCGCAAATTACCTGATGCCGGGGTGCCGCAATCTTTTGACCGAAAATAACTCCAGAACCTACCTGCAGGGCGTCTGCGCCGGTTTAGTCTCTGCCCTCTTCTATATGAGCGTTGACACATGCCCACCGGCCGGGGTCACGCGCGCGAAAATCAACCGCGTCGTCGTGCAATACATCGCGAGCCGACCCGCGAGAATGCAGGAAGATTTCAAGGATTTGGCCCTTGAGGCCATGAAGGCGGCTTGGCCGTGCAAGCATTGAGCATATTTCCGCATGAAGCCCTCTTTTCTCGTCGGTCCCTTGGCGATTGGGTCCTATGGCTGCGAACGCTGGCCTTGCCTTCCGACGATAGGCCATGAAGCCAATGCCTGCGAAGCCGAGAAACGTCTGGGAACGGCTTCAGCTGACGCGCCTCTGGGGTCGCCTATAAGAGCCGTGGGTGATTATGACGCGGTCAATCACCTCATCAGGATCGTTGAAGGATTACGGATCGCTCTGGGGAAGTTGTCTGGAATGCGTGGACTATGCCAGCGCCAAACAGACCTGGAAATGCCGTGATCGCTTTTTCAACCCCCCACCGCGCGGTCGTGCTGGATCTACCTGGGTCGCTTCGGGCGAAGACCGAACCAATTGAATCTGGGCGGTCTAACGATTTCTTCTAAAACCTCCAATCCGGCCTCTTGAAAATCGACCAAGGTGCGTCTCCCGGCATGCCCGCACGCCATTATTGCATCAGCAATACGCTTACGAACCTCATGACCGTCTTTGTCTGCCGGAATCTTATTGCAGACATATTCCAGCGCAGCCGTCATGTTGGCAATCGTGTTCTGATCAAACTCTGTCAGCAATTTTTTCACGCCCTCCCATCCCAGATTCAAAATACCGCGCCGTTGAGCCGTGGAAGCGATAAAGCGGCTACCGATACCCAACCAGCCCCAACCCGCGAAGTCGCACAGGCGCCGTTAACCGGCGGCGGCGCGCATCTCTCACAGCAATCGTTCGTTTATCAAGAACCTCGCTAAAAACGCGCGATGTATGCCGGGGCGGCGGCGGAGGCGATGATAACATACCACGGAAGGATTGACTCGCCCTCCGGTAACCCATGCCAGCCCGCAACAAGAGGCACAAAAAATAGAACCGACCAATCGATCGCCAGATTTCGCCGAAGCTCACGACTTCCCGTTAGCCTTTAGCCCCAGCTCGACCAGGCGGCGGCACTCCTCGGACATTCCGACAGAACGTGAAAACGTCCGTTATCATGGTCCAAAGCGGAAGCGCCGAGAACGCGGGGTCGAAGTCCGGTTTTCACCGGTGTTGATAAAGTCTGCGACTGGCACCTGGGTTGCCCATCGAGTTTGTGATAGTAAACCTCTTCTTGTTTGCTCGAATCGAATCCTTGAGTTCCGGCTAACTGCGTGACACTGTGCCCTCAACCTCCGAGGAGTCGCATGACGATCATCTGCCGTGTCCTAATGGTCTATCCGAAGTTCATTCCGAACTCGTTCTGGAATTATACGGAACCCTGCGAACTCGTCGGCGCGAAATATCCAGCCGCGCCACTCGGCCTGATCACGGTCGCCGCCATGCTGCCGAAGCATTGGGACATCCGTCTCGTCAACCGTAACACCGAGCCTTTGACGGACGCGGACCTCGACTGGGCCGATCTCGTGATGATCGGCGGTATGCTCAACCAGCAGCCTGATTTTATGTACCTGATCGATCTCGCCCACCTGCACGGCAAGCCGGTATGCGTCGGTGGGCCTGACGTCTCCTCCAGCCCGCATCTTTACGCGGACGCGGACTTCCAGGTGATCGGCGAGGCCGAGAAAGTCATCGAGCAGTTCATCGCCGCCTGGGAAAGCGGCGAGCGCAAGGGCGTGTTCGTCGCCGAGAAATTCAAGATCGACGTCACGCTAAGCCCGATGCCCCGCTACGATCTGATTAAGTTCGATCACTATCTCTTCATCGGCGTGCAATATTCGCGTGGCTGCCCATTCACCTGCGAGTTCTGCGACATTATCGAGCTGTATGGTCGCGTGCCGCGCACCAAGACCAACGATCAGATTCTCGCCGAGCTGCAAACGCTCTACGACCACGGTTATCGCGGGCATGTCGATTTCGTCGACGACAATTTCATCGGCAACAAGAAAAACCTCCGCACGCTACTGCCGCGGCTCAAAGCCTGGCTGGAAGAGCACGACTATCCGTTCGAGTTCTCGACCGAAGCCTCGATCAATATCGCGGACGACAACGAGCTGTTACAGGCGATGAAGGACGCGAACTTCTTCGCGATTTTCGTCGGCATCGAGAGCCCGGATCCAGAGACGCTCGTGCAGATGAAGAAAAAGCAGAACACCAGGCGCAACATCGCGGAGTGCATCCATAAGATTTACGGCTACGGCATGTTCGTCACCGCCGGCTTCATCGTGGGATTCGATACCGAGAAAGTTTCGATGGGACAGGCGATGATCGACTTCATCGAGGAGACGAACATTCCAGTCTGCATGGTTGGACTACTCTATGCGCTGCCCGGCACACAGCTGACGCGGCGGCTAGCCAAGGAAGGCCGCCTGCACAAAGGCCATGACCTCATGAAGGTCGAGCAGGCGGGCGACCAATGCACGCTTGGCTGCAATTTCGACACCAAGCGTCCGCTTCGTGACATCCTTGTGGATTACAAGGCCGTGCTCGGGCACGTGTTCAGCCCGACGTCATACGCGGGACGGCTGTCACGGCTCGCCGTCATGCTCGACCGCTCCGACCGCCGCCGCGACCTGCCAGATGGCGACATGCGCAAGAGGCTTGGCGGCATCGACAGCGTACACAAGATCATGCGGACTCTACCGGAGGTTCGCGAGCCGTTCTGGAAGACCTTCGTCGAAGTCGCCAAGACCAATCCAGGCGCGCTGCGTTACATCGTGATGCTGATGGCGCTGTACCTGCATCTCGGGCCGTTCTCGAAGCACGTGATCAGTGAGATTGACCGCCGCATTGCCGAACTGGACGGTATGCATCCGGTGAGAGCCGCGGAGTCGTCTGCTCGTTCTCGTCCGCTAAGGGCCACGGGCGATCGGCAGCGTTGAAGGCTATGACGCGAACGGGGTTGTCGTATTGACCGGAGATCGTGGTTTCCGGATCGGGCCGATCTTCGCTGGCCTCGCAATAGGCCCGTGCATGCGGACAAATGGCATTGCCACGCGAACTAACAAGCGGGGGAAACCCTTGTGTCGCCGGGCCAAATGTTGACGAGCGCTGAGTGCGGCTAGGCAGCGTCAATGGACGTTGAAATATATTTTCGTGAAGATGGGGAAAGCGGGGGTAGCGTCCCGGTTTGAAAATTATCCGTCGAGTTCGTTGAGTTGTTTTTGAAGTTCGCGGACTTGATCGCGCTGTTTTTGTGCCTCTTCGAGCGCCTTTGAAGCTTTCTCCTTGTCTACGAAACTCCCCTTGGTGTTATACGCATCCATCAACGTCTGGTTTGCTGTAGGATGCTCAGTAGATCGGTCTGGGAGCGCCCCGAGCGATCAACGGACCATGCAGGCCGGAGCCCGATGTCAAGCTCACCAATTGATAAGAGGTGACCAGCCCGAAACTCGTATTGCAGTTCTGGATTGACGACCCGGCGACGTTTCGTTGACATTGCCCAATCCAAAAACAATGGGAGTAAAACATGTTCAACAAGACCGCATTGTTCGCGCTCGCGCTGGCGAGCCTTGCCGTCGCCGCGTCAAGCGGTGTCGCGTTTGCGCAAAGCAAGCCGACGATCGGGATCGCCATGCCGACCAAGTCCTCCGCACGGTGGATCGATGACGGCAACAACATCGTGAAGGTATTGAAGGAGCGCGGCTACGGCACGGACCTGCAATATGCCGAGGACGATATCCCAAACCAGCTCTCCCAGGTCGAGAACATGGTGACAAAGGGGGCCAAGGTGCTGGTCATCGCGGCGATCGACGGCACCACTCTTTCCGATGTGCTCAAGCAGGCCAAGGCCAAGGGCATCACCGTGATCGCCTATGACCGCCTGATCCGCGACACCCCGAACGTCGACTATTACGCGACCTTCGACAATTTCCAGGTCGGTGTTTTGCAGGCACAGTCGATCGAGCAGGGGCTTGGCCTGACGGAGGGCAAAGGTCCGTTCAATATCGAGTTGTTCGGCGGCTCGCCCGACGACAACAACGCGTATTTCTTCTACAACGGCGCCATGTCGGTGCTGAAGCCCTACATCGACAGCGGCAAGCTGGTGGTCGTCAGCGGACAGATGGGCATGGACAAGGTCGCGACCTTGCGGTGGGATGGCGCGACCGCCCAGGCCCGCATGGACAACCTGCTCGGCGCCTACTATGGCAAGAAGCGCGTTGATGCGGTGCTGTCGCCCTATGATGGCCTCTCCATCGGAATCATCTCCTCCCTGAAGGGCGTCGGTTATGGCGGTCCGGATCTGCCGATGCCGATCATAAGCGGACAGGACGCGGAAATTCCGTCGATTAAGGCGATGCTGCGCGGCGAGCAATACTCGACCATCTTCAAGGATACCCGCGATCTCGCTCGGGTGACCGTTGACATGGTTGATGCGGTGCTGAGTGGCAAGGAAGTTCCCGTCAACGACACCACGACTTACAACAATGGCGTCAAGACGGTACCTTCCTATCTGCTCAAGCCGGTGGTGGTCTACAAGAGCAACTGGGAGAAGGCCTTGGTCGAGAGCGGTTATTATAAGCGTTCGCAGTTCGAGTGAGCGAATCCGCCGGCATGCATGGTGCTACGCGCGTGCTCGACTCGCCAGGATGAATCGGCGCTGCGGGAGGAAATCCGATGACGGCGATGCTGGAAATGCGCGGCGTCAGCAAGACCTTTGCCGGCGTGCAGGCGCTGCGTGACGTCAATTTTACAGTAGAGGCTGGCCAAATTCACGCCTTGGTGGGCGAGAATGGCGCCGGGAAGTCGACGCTGATGAAAGTGCTCAGCGGCGTATATCCTCACGGTAGCTATGAAGGGACGATCATCTTCGACGGCAAGGAGCGGCGCTTTCGTGACATCAACGATTCCGAGGCGCTCGGGATCATCATTATTCACCAGGAGCTGGCGCTGATCCCGCTGATGTCGATCGCGGAGAACATCTTCCTGTCGCATCCGCCCGCGCGATTCGGTGTCATCGACCGTGGCACCGCATATCGACGCACCGAGGAGTTGCTGGCCCAAGTCGGCCTGCGCGAGTCCCCGGACGCGCTGGTTACCGATCTTGGCGTGGGCAAGCAGCAGCTGGTTGAGATCGCGAAGGCGCTCTCCAAGCGAGTGCGCCTATTGATCCTGGACGAACCCACCGCCAGCCTCAACGAGATCGACAGTGCGGCGCTGCTCAATCGCCTCGTTGCGTTCCGAGAGCAGGGCATCGCTTCGATCCTGATTTCCCACAAATTGAACGAGGTCGCCCGTGCCGCCGACCGCATCACGGTGTTGCGCGATGGCCGCTCCGTCGACGACATCGATTGCCGAACCGAGCCGGTGGAAGAGGGCCGAATCATCCGCAGCATGGTCGACCGCGACCTCGCTCACCGCTTTCCGGAGCGTCACGCCAGGATAGGGGATCCGGTTTTGGTGGTGGAGGATTGGTCGGTGTACCATCCACTTCATCCCGAGCGGCAGGTAATCAAAAATGTCGACTTTCACGTGCGGCGTGGCGAAGTAGTGGGCGTTGCCGGCCTGATGGGCGCGGGCCGTACCGAGTTCGCGATGAGTCTCTTCGGTCGGGCGTGGGGCCGTGACATCAGCGGCCGGATTCGGCTGGACAACCGTGAGGTCGAACTTTCCAACGTCGCGGCGGCTATCGACGCGGGCCTCGCCTATGTAACCGAAGATCGCAAGCAGTTCGGCCTGATCCTTGCCGATGACGTGCGTAAGAACGTCAGCTTGGCGAGCCTTGATCAGGTATCCTCGGGGTGGGTGATCGACGACGCCAGAGAATTGAAAGCGGCCAGCGATTACCGGAACCGGATGCGCATTCGGTGCTCTGACGTCTACCAGGAGACTGGCCAACTCTCCGGGGGTAATCAACAGAAGGTCGTTTTGTCGAAATGGCTGATGACCGACCCCAGCGTCCTCATTCTCGACGAACCGACCCGCGGTATCGACGTCGGCGCGAAGTACGAGATTTATTGCATCATCAACGAACTGGCGGAGGCCGGCAAAGCCGTCGTGGTGATCTCGTCGGAAATGCCGGAATTGCTCGGCGTCTGCGACCGGATCTGCGTGATGAACGACGGGGCCTTCGTTGGCGAATTTGCCAGCGCAGATGCAACGCAGGAAGAGATCATGCGCGCCATCATGCGCAACAAGGCCTTCAAACGCGACGGCGACGCGCGCATCGGAGAAATGCGGCCATGACCGACAAGACGGTTTCCATTCCTGAGGACCGCCGGCATGCCGGTTTCATCAAGCACAACCTGCGCACCTATGGCATGCTGCTGTCGCTCTTTGCCATCATGTTGTTCTTCCAGGTCGTGACCGACGGCACGCTCCTGCAGCCTCTCAATCTCACCAATCTCGTGCTGCAGAACAGCTACATCGTTATCATGGCGCTCGGCATGCTGCTGGTGATCGTGACCGGTCATATTGACCTGTCGGTCGGGTCGGTCGCTGGCTTCGTCGGCGCGGTCGCCGCAGTGCTGATGGTCCGCTATCACGTCGACTATCCTATCGCTTTCATTGCCTGCCTGTTGGTGGGTGCCGCGATCGGGGCGGCGCAAGGCTACTGGGTCGCTTATTTCGGGATTCCCTCCTTCATTGTCACGCTGGCCGGAATGCTGGTTTTCAAGGGCCTCGCGCTTGCATTCCTGCAGGGCCAGTCCGTGGGGCCGTTCCCGGCAGCGT
Source organism: uncultured Alphaproteobacteria bacterium (assembly GCA_963732455.1). Classification (GTDB taxonomy): domain Bacteria; phylum Pseudomonadota; class Alphaproteobacteria; order Rhizobiales; family Xanthobacteraceae; genus Bradyrhizobium. The sequence continues at coordinate 56,320 of CAVSZM010000009.1, forward strand.
TCCAGAAATTATCGTCGGGCTTCATTCCGGAGCTGCTACCCGACATGGGTACACTGCACCCCACCTCGTTGCTTATCGGTGTCGTGCTGGCGCTGGCGCTGCTCCATGCCAGCGCCAAAGGCCGCGCGCGCGAACAGTCGCACGGGATCGAAGTCGAGCCTTATGCGTTCTTTGTGGCGAAGAGTGCCGTGCTGTCAGGCGCGGTGCTCTATTTCGCCTACCTGATCGCCTCGCATCGCGGATTGCCGAACGTCCTTGTCATCATGACGGCGCTGATCGCCCTGTACGGCTTCGTGACGAGGCGAACGGTGATTGGCCGACAAATATACGCCGTCGGCGGTAATGCGAAAGCCGCGAAGCTGTCCGGTATCAAGACCGAGCGGCTTACTTTCCTGACTTTCGTCAATATGGGGGGTCTGGCCGCTCTGGCTGGGCTAGTCTTTGCGGCGCGCCTGAACACGGCGACGCCCAAGGCGGGCACAGGCTTTGAACTCGACGTCATCGCCGCCTGCTTCATCGGCGGTGCTTCCGCCTACGGCGGTGTGGGCCGCGTCGGCGGGGCCGTGGTCGGGGCCATGATCATGGGCGTAATGAACAACGGCATGTCGATTCTTGGCATCGGCATCGATTACCAGCAGGTGATCAAGGGCCTGGTGTTGCTCGGAGCGGTCTGCATCGACGTCTACAACCAGCGAAGGTAACCGATCGCCGCGCGGCGCTGGCGGCACCAAATCGCTACGAATTTCAACGGGCTAACGTCCGCTTCTACTCGGCCATTTGGAGTCAAGCGCTTTCAGACTACCCACCAACCACAATGTCGATGTCGCTCACGGGCTCATGCTTGGTGTCTGCGTTGGTCGTTTGGTCGGCGACGAGCCTGACTTCCGCCGAGCCTATCCCGCGCGCGAGCTAATTGACTCTTGAGTAGACCAAGACGTAGTTGTGTTCTCGACGATCTCATAGGGCCGCAAAATGCCATTTACCTCCCTGAAACTTAAAGCAGAGTCCGGCGCTAACCGGATCAAGAGTGCCGATGATGCTTATTCGTTTTTGATGCACATGCGGCTTTCCAATCAAAACAAGCCGCATTGGCAGGCGGCAAGGCAGGCTCTGAACCATGCCGGGGTATCGGACGCGAGCGAAATTCACGCTTGGCGAACCTTTCGGGCGGCGGCTGCCGCAGAAGGCTGGCTTCTGGATTAAGGAAGCGTCCCCCCATTTGCCTGCGAGCAGTCGAGAGGCGTCTTCCTCGGTGTCGTCGCCTCGCGGGGCAGGCCGGCACAGAATCGGCAATGGACCATTCCCCCGATTCTCACTGCGCGTCAGATTGACTCAGGCCAGCGGCCGAATGTTCTGGTTCATGCGGAAGAAGTTTTTCGGATCGTACTTCATCTTGAGCTCCTGGAGGCGCCGGTAGTTGGCTCCATAGGCGGCGGGGACCGGGTCGCCAGCCTCATCGTCATCCAGGTAGTTCACGTAACGGCCGGGAGCGACGAAGGGCTGCATCTCTGCGTAGGTCTCGCGCGCCCAGGCAGTGCACGCGTCGGTGTCGGTCGCATCTGTCCATTGGGAGAGAACGAGGAAGTTGTAGCCTACCGCGCGATGCGGGAAGGCCGTGTCGCCGATGCCGATCCGGGCCGCAGCGCCGTGGACGTGCTCGAGGAGAAGCTGGCCCATCGAGGTCGGGCATCGGGCGAAGCAGGCGATCATCGTATCGATGGCATCGTCGCTCAGCTCGGCAAGAAAGCTCGACTTCCAATAGTTGAACGCCCCTCGCGGATAGGCGCTATCGAGCATCCCATTGAGTTGGCAGTACGGCATCGGACCGATCGCATCGAGGACGGGAGACCCGAAGCGCTTGAGCGGTCGCATTGCTTTCTCGCCGGCCTCAAGCGAGCCGCAGTGGCACGTCGCCATGGCCGCCATCTTCGTGCCCGAACCGTCTGGAGCATGAGTGAGGGTTCCGAAGATCGTATGTTCATCGGGCAGGGAGGCCGTGCTGTCGCGAAAGAATCTCAGCAGATCGCGGGCTCGGTCGAACGGATGCGCGATGAGGCCGGCCGTGACCGTGGGACCTATCGCATGGAGCTGATATTCGAGCGACGTCGCCACACCGAAGTTTCCGCCTCCACCGCGAACGGCCCAGAACAGATCGGGTTCTTCATGCTGGCTGGTCCGTACGACCTTGCCATCGGCGGTGACGAGTTCGATAGATCGAAGATTGTCGAGGGCGAGGCCATGCTTGCCCATCAACCAGCCGAGCCCGCCACCAAGGGTGAGCCCGGCGATCCCGGTGCTGGAAACAACCCCACCAGTAACCGCGAAACCGTACAGTTGGGTTTCCCGGTTGAGCTCGCCCCAGGTGACGCCGCCCTGCGCCCGTACCGTGCGGCCTTTGGGATCGACGTGAATTCCCTTCATCGGCGAGAGGTCGATCACCAATCCGCCATCAATGGTAGCGCGCCCTGCCACGTTATGACCGCCACCACGAACTGCGACTTCGAGGCCCAGCTTGCGCGTGTGGTTGACGGCATCGACCACGTCGGCGACGCCACGACATCTGGCGATCAACGCCGGGCGCTTGTCCACCAGACCGTTGTGGACCCTTCTCGCTTCATCGTAGCCTGCGTCCGCCGGTCTCAGGAGTTGGCCGGAGAACGTGCCGGAAAGTTCACCGACGACCTCATCAACTGATCGAACTGAACTCATGGGGCACTCCTCGTTTGGGCCGCCATGTCTTCTTTCGCCTGGGCCGCACCAAGAGCAAACTCGAATAATTCAGCCCAGGGTGAAGGATTTTCATCTACACTGCAGGAATGAACAAGCTGCCGCCCCTGATCGAGTTGCGCGCCTTTGATGCTGCGGCGCGACATTTGAGTTTCAAGAAGGCCGCGGCCGAACTCGGCGTGACGCCGACAGCGATCAGCCATCAGATACGACAGTTGGAGCGTTATTGCGGGCGGGCTTTATTTCGTCGCAGGCCGCGGCCTCTCACGTTGACCGAGGCCGGAGCCCGTCTCTTTCCAATCATCTGCGACGGCCTCGAAACGTTTGTCACAGCTTTCGCCGCCGTGAAGCGCGATGGGGACGCGCAGCCGCTTCGCGTGACGACGACAAACGCCTTTGCGAGCCGCTGGCTTGTCCCACGCCTGCCCCGCTGGAGGAAGGTGCGCCCCAATGCGCCTCTCGAGGTGATCGGCACCGACGACATGTTGGACCTGCGTGCCGGCGATGCCGACGTCGCCATTCGCTATGCCCGCGCATTGCCGACGGATGGTCTCGCCGAGGAGTTTCTGAGCGATTCCTTCTGGCCCGTCTGCAGTCCCGAATTGCTTGCCTCGGGCCTGAAGCGAGCCGCCGGTCTTCGCGGACAGGTCCTCGTTCATTGCTGGTGGTCACCGTCCGATGCCGGGGCTCCGACCTGGCAGAGATGGCTAGGCGCTGCGCGACGCAAGTGGCGCGACCTGCCGGAATCCAAGGACATGGACCACCTGAGCTTTAGGGAGGAGCTGCATGCGATCGAGGCTGTGATTGCCGGGCAGGGCATCGGCATTTTTAGCGATGTGCTCGTGGCGCGCGAACTCGCGGCCGGCACGCTGGTAAGGCCCTTTGATTTGTGTCTGCCGGGATATCGCTTCTACCTCGTTCGCACGGCTGATCATCCACGCGAGAAGACCATCCGAGCCTTTGCCACATGGTTGCGGTCAGTCGTATAAACGCCTCACTGCTGTTGCGCGTTTGCCATACGTCCGTTCCCGGTCAAAAACGGTCTTCGTGGCCCTGAAATGCGACTTCCGCATCACCAAGCGGACTCAACTCGGACATCGCACCATGTCCGTTTCGTGCCCACAAACGGACTCATGCATCGCAGCAAATTGGACGCTGGTCAGTCGGTGAAATGGGTGTAGCGAATTACCTTTTGCTCGTTCGAGGCAATATGATCTTGAACTCAGTGAAAAGTCCGAACTTGGTCTCGAGATCGATGCTGCCGCCGTGTTGTTTTACGATGATATCGTGGCTCATCGACAAGCCAAGCCCGGTACCTTCGCCCGAGGGCTTGGTCGTGAAGAAGGGGTTGAATATTTTCTCTTTGACCTCTTCCGGAATGCCAGTCCCGTTATCGCGAATACGGATCTCAACCTTGTCTCCGAGGTTCCTAGTCGTTGCGGAAAGCGTTGGCTCGAAGCCGTCACCGGCGTCCGCTTTGCGTTTCGTCGTGGCGTAAAATCCGTTTGATATCAAATTCAGCAGGGCTCGCGTGACCTCCTGCGGATACACATCAACCATGCCGACAGCCGGATCAAATTTACGTTGCAACGTAACGGTGAAGCCCGCTTTTTCGGCTCGAGCTCCGTGATAAGCGAGGTTCAGGCTCTCGTCGACGACCGCGTTGATGTCGGCGGGACGGCGCTCGCCGGAGCCTTCGCGTGAATGCTGCAGCATATTTTTTACGATGGAGTTGGCGCGCTTACCATGCTGCACAACCTTCTCAAGGTTGCTCTTTAGCATCTGCGTAATCTCGTTCAGTTTTTCTCGCTTATCATTATCGAAACTGATGTCCGAAAGGGCCTCATTCATTTCATCGATCAATTCGGCAGACAAGGCTGAGAAGTTGTTGACGAAATTGAGCGGATTCTTGATCTCGTGGGCAATGCCCGCGGTGAGATGGCCGAGCGACGCCAGCTTCTCGGTCTGAACGAGGCGGTCCTGCGCGGTGCGGAGGTCATCGAGGGATTGCAACAACTCCTGCGTACGGTCCTGCAATTGATTGAACAGCCCGACATTCGAAATGGCGATCACGGCCTGGTCGGCGAAGGTCTGCAGCAACTGGACATGGAGATCGTCGAAACGACCCAACTCTACCCGCGTGACGGTAATGAGGCCAATGGGCTTACCCTCGCGAAGCAAGGGAACGCCCAGCAAGCTGCGCCAGCCGCGCAGCCGTGCCAGCTCCAGCGAGGTAGGTTGTGTTGCGAATTCGACTTCCGAGTTCGACAATATTGTACGTCTCCCCCTTGCCGACGGCAGCCATATTGGACTGCGACAGCGGCGCGGGGAAGAAAGCCCGCAGTGCGGCATCGGCCACCGGACTGACTGGCGTGAATGCCATCAGGTGCACCATGTCGCCGACCAGGCTATACACCGCGGTCGACAGACCGTTGACCAGCCGGTTAGAGCGCTCCGCGATGGCCTCGAATACCGGCTGCACGTCATCCGGCGAGCGGGCGATCACTTTTAGTATGTCGGCCGTCGCGGTCTGCCGCTCCAGCGCTTCCTTCGTTTCATTGAACAGTCGCGCGTTCTCGATGGCGATCACGGCCTGGTCGGCGAAGGTCTGCAGTAACTGGACGTGATGGTCTGCGAACGGACCGGGCTCCTTGCGCGTCACACTGAGCATTCCGATGGACGCCCCGTCGCGCCGCAGCGGGACCAGAATAAAGCTGCGGAAGCCGCGCATCCGCCACACCTCCCGTAAATGCGCTGGTACGGCGGATTCGGATTCAATGTCGGGGATGTGCACGATCTCGCCCTTGCGAGTCGGTTCGACCCAGGGTTGCGTGGATAGCGGTCTGGGGAACGACGCCTTCAGGGCCGCGTCGGCCGCTGGACTGGTTGGCGTGAGGGCCGAGAGGTGCAGTGTGTCGTCAACGATGCTCAAGACGGAGGTCGAGTAGCCGCCAATCAGCCGGTTGGCGCTGGCCGCGATGGCCTCGAACACCGGCTGCACGTCCGACGGCGAGCTTGCGATAACCTTCAGGATGTCGGCGGTCGCGGTCTGCCGCTCCAGCGCCTCCCGGGTCTCGTTGAATAGCCGCGTATTCTCGATGGCGATGACGGCCTGGTCGGCAAAAGTCTGAAGCAGCTGCACGTGATGAGCGGCGAACATGCCCGGCTCTACCCGTGTCACATTGATAAAACCGATTGGCGCCCGGTCGCGGAGTAGCGGCACACGGAGCATGCTGCGGAAGCCGCGCATCCGTGCCAAGTCCCGCAAATCCGGCAACATGGCTCCTTCGACTTCAACGTCAGGGATGTGGACGAGCTCGCCATTGCGCATCTGTTCGCCCCAGGGAAGCGTGGACAGCGGTCTGGGGAACGACGCTTGCAGGGCCGCGTCGCCCGCCGGGCTGGTTGGCGTGAAGGCCGTCAGGTGAAGCGTATCGTCGACAAGGCTGTGCACCGCAGTCGACAAGCCTCCGATCAGGCGGTTGGCGCTGGTCGCGATGGCCTCGAATACCGGCTGCACGTCGTCGGGCGAACTGGCGATCACCTTCAGGATGTCGGCCGTCGCGGTTTGCCGCTCCAGCGCTTCCTTGGTCTCGTTGAACAGCCGCGCGTTTTCGATGGCGATCACGGCCTGGTCGGCGAAGGTCCGGATCAGGTCGATCTGCTTCGGCGTAAAAGGGTCAACTCGAGTTCTGCTCAGCGTGATTGCACCGATTGGCCGACCTTCTCGCACTAGCGGAACGCTTAGTACGGTGCGAACACCTCCCAAAATTTGAGCTGGCGTTTTTGGATAGTCCGGCTCAGCATTGACATCCGCAACGTGAACGACCGCGCATTGTCGCAGCGCGCGCGACACAATGGTGGCAGAGTTCAGGTCAACAGCGGCGTTTTTCATCTTAGCAACGGCCTCGCTCGGAAAGCCGTGCAAAGCCGCCCTAACATACGTCTGCCCTTTTTGATGGATGAGGGCTGCTCTTTCTGCGGTGCAAAGCAGAGCGGCTGACTCGATCAGGGTGTCGAGAATGTTCTGAAGATCGAACGCCGAGCGGCTGATGACCTTGAGCACGTCAGCGGTGGCGGTCTGCTGCTGCAGCGACTCCGTTAGGTCGCGCGTGCGCGCTTGCACCTCGCTGAACAACCGCACGTTCTGGATCGCGATGACCGCCTGATCGGCGAAGGTGCGCAACAGTTCAACGTCCTTATCGGCGAACGCGCCGGCCTCCTTGCGGGTGACGCTGATCCAGCCGATAACGGCGGTGTCGTCCTTGAGCGGCACCAGCAGTAAGCTGCGCCAGCCTCGTGCCCGCGCACTATCTCTTAATGCTTGAACTTCAATCTCGGACTCCGCGTCGGTAATCCGCGCAATCTCGCCGCGGAGAACCTGTTCGACCCGCGGATTGCCAGCCTCCGGCCGTCTGGGAAACATCGCCCGAAGCGTCGCGTCTGCTTCCGGGCTGATGGGCGTAAAGGCCGCCAATTCAATCATCCCGTCGACATAGCGGACCACTGTGGTCGAGTGAGCTCCGATCAGCTCTTTCGAACGCTCAGCAATGGCGTCGAACACCGGTTGGAGGTTCGATGGCGACGATGCGATGACCTTCAACACGTCGGCCGTAGCCGTCTGCCGGGCCAGCGCCTCCTTTGTCTCGTTGAACAGCCGCGCGTTCTCGATCGCAATGACCGCCTGGTCGGCGAAGGTCTTCAACAGTTGCACGTGATCGTCGGCGAAGGTACCGGGCTGGACGCGTGCGATCGCGATCATGCCGATCGAAACGCCCTTGTTCATCAGCGGCGCGTACACGACGCTACGGTAGCCGCGGACGCGTCCAAGCGTCCTGAATGCCTCCGGCGCTTCCTCTGTATCGGCAACTTGCGCAATCTCGCCTCGCTGAACGATCTGAGCCGGCGAATAGTCCTCGAACTTGCGTGGGAAAGTCGACTTCAGGGCCTCGTCCCCCTCCGGCGTCGTCGATGTGAGCGCCTTCAGGTGGGCGACGCCATCGATGAACCGGAATACCGCCGTCGAGTATCCACCCATCAGCCGGTTGGCGCTGGCCGCAATCGCGTCGAACACCGGCTGGGTGTCGGACGGCGAACTCGCGATCACCTTGAGGATGTCGGCGGTTGCAGTCTGCCGCTCCAGTGCCTCTTTGGTCTCGTTGAACAGCCGCGCATTCTCGATGGCAATCACGGCCTGGTCGGCGAACGTCTGCACAAGTTCGATCTGACGGTCGGTAAAGGGCCTCACCTGCTTGCGCGCAAGCAGGAACGCTCCGATGAGAGTGCCGTCTCGCATGAGAGGCACGCCCAGCCTTGTGCGCGGCGGATCGTCGTCCCCCGCCAGATCGAAGCCGGGGACTTCAAGTACGTCGTGGATGTGAACCGCCCTGCGTTCCCTGAAAACCTGCGCGGTCATGGTGCCGTAACCGGGCCGCAAATTGGATTTCAGGAATGCCCTCCTCGACGGAGACAAGCCCCAGCTCGCAACAAGGCCGACCCTCGGCTGAGCAATCAGCGCCCTTTCGGCTTCGCAAAGCTGCGCGGCCGACTGGACCAGCGTGTTCAGGACGGTTTGCAAATCGAACGCTGAGCGGCTGATGACCTTGAGCACATCGGCAGTTGCGGTCTGCTGCTTCAACGATTCCGCAAGATCGTCGGTGCGGGTGCGGACCTCGTTGAACAGCCGCGCATTCTCGATGGCAATCACGGCCTGGTCGGCAAAATTTTGCAGGAGGGCGATCTGCTTGTCCGAGTAAGGCCGGACTTCCTTGCGATAGATCGTGATGTAGCCGAGAACGAACTCGTTCTTTAGTAACGGAACCAGCAGCACGGTGCGGGCGCCGCCGAGATCGACCACTGCGCGGCGGTTGGGGTCACCCCTCCGATAGGCGTCTCCGCTCTTCAGATCGGCGATATGGACCACGCGCTCTCCTGCGAGAATTCTCGCCGGCCCCGTTCCCGGTCCGTAGTCTGGTGGATTGTTCTTTCGAAATTCGGCGAAGGCCGGGGGCACGCCTCGTGCGGCGACCGTTCGAATTTGCCCGCCGTCACGGGACGCTAAAAGCCCGAACTCCGCTTCGCAAAGGCGCATCGCCCGTTCTAGTATTGCATCGAATACCGGCGCGAGATCGCCGGACGAGGCGTTGATGACCTGCAGGACCTCGTTGGTCGCAGCCTGCTGTTGCAGAAGCTCGTCGCGTTCGGCGAGGCTTGCCTGCAGCCGCTGCTCGAGTTCAACGACGGTCTGTTTGATATCGGTCAATTCTGACGCCCGTCAATTCCTGAGCCCCTTCCCCTGAAGAAAGCCCTAAATGGGTTTCATCAGAGCATAGAGGTCCACATCGCGGCTAGGGCCAAGTTCCGCTTGGATCAATCGCTTCATCTCGGCCGTCGGCCGACGACTTCCGGCCTTCCCCCGGGAGCGGGCATCGTCGCGGCCGGTCGGCATGTCTCAAACGTGCCATATCTGGACTCGCGCGGCAGCATTGTGTGGCTGAGTGGCGCGGATCGCTGATAGGGTCGCGGGCGTCTCTGGGGGAGTGGTTAGATGCGCATTTTAGTGATCGGAGCCGGCGCTTTGGGCGGCTATTTCGGCGGATGCCTCACTCGCGCCGGACGCGACGTCACGTTCCTGGTGCGCCCGCGCCGCGCCGAACAACTCGCCCGCGCGGGACTTCATATCGTTAGTCCGCACGGTGACTTCACGGTTCCTGTGGCCGCCGTTCTGGCGGGCGCCATCCGCGGGCCGTTCGACCTCATCCTCGTTGGGGTAAAGTCCTACTCACTCGATGAAGAAGCCTTGGATCAGTTCGCACCGGCGGTTGACTCGAACACCATGATTCTGCCGATACTCAACGGTATGGGACATCTCGACCGGCTAACCACCAGATTCGGCGCCGAGCATGTGTTGGGCGGCTTGGCGAATATCAGCGCCGGCATGGACGCGGAGGGCCGTGTCGTCCAATTCTTTCCCAACCACGATCTCGTGTTCGGTGAAGTCTCAGGCGGTTCCAGCGACCGGACACGCGTGCTGGAGGCCTGTTTCGAGGGTGCGAGTTTCAATGGAAGGTCCAGCACAGCGATCATACACGATATGTGGGAGAAGTTCGTGCAGATTAGCCTTTTCGCCGGGATCACCTGTCTGATGCGCGCCAGTGTTGGCGACATTCTCGCCGCGCCTGGCGGTCGAGAGGCGATGTTCGAAGTTTTCGACGAGTGCTGCGCCGTCGCCACCGCGTCAGGCTTCCAGCCCCGGCCCGCCTTTATCGAATTCGACACAACCCTGATCACTACAGCAGGATCGCCGCTGAAGGCGTCCATGCTCCGAGACATCGAACGGGGTTCTACTACCGAAGGCGAGCACATCTTGGGCGACATGGTCGCCCGTGCCCGCGCCCTCAACATAAAGACGCCGATTCTCAATCTGGCTCGTACGCATGTCGCTGCATATGAGATCGGTCGCTCGCGCGCCGCTGCTACTCCATAATGGGCGGACGAATTGTAATCAGCCGCCTGAAGGACTAAGCGTGGAGCAAGGTCTTCCCCTGCTCAGCGGGAGGCTGATGTCTGCCATGAGCGGAAGTTCGTTGACGCACGAGATGTTTGGTCGGGCCACGCTAGCGCGCCGTCCAGCCGCCATCCGATCGGTCAGGGGTGTGTGGACGAGCCCTGGCGCCACGGCGTTTACTCGAATTCCCTGGGTGGCAAACTGCAGCGCTGCGGATTTCGTGAGGCCGGATACGCCGTGCTTGCTTGCAACGCTGACCGTACTGGTTGCGCCGACCGTTTTGTACCAAAGAGAACCTTGCGGATGCAAACACAGGGTAAAGCCGAAGGTCTGCGAACCGAGCCCCCGACGGGTTGCTAATCCGGGTTCTGCAACAACCGATTCTTGATCAACCAAGCCACTCCGCGGTTCCAAGATTCGATGGCACCCATGCGAAGACCGGTCTGCTGATTGAAGACGACGTCACCGGTCCGGGCGTCGCGGATCTGAAACCGAACCGTGTATTCCATCCGGCTGATTCTCGTCACGAAACCAACCAGGGATTGCTGGGCACCGAATTTCAATGCGATGCCGGCGTCGCAACCATCACAATTTCGCAGCGAATGTGCCCTCACGGCTTCCGCGTCAGCACTACTGACATCGACCACGGTGTAGCGCCCGGACTGAGCAATCAATTGGCGCGCCTCATTCGTAACGTGCTTCAATTGTTCGAAATCAGATGGGTTCGCTGGTAGGATTGAGGCTCCGCCGCTAAAATCCTCCAGTTCGAACTCGAATACCGCGAGCTTGACCGGCGGCAGTGCGTCGGCGCGTTCGGTAGACGCGGACAGCAAGATGGGCAGCATTGAGCAGAACAATGCGAGCCTTGTTGCATAGCCAAGAAATTCGCGCATGGAAACCTCCCGAGAAGAGCGCCGGCCCCGCCGGCATGTCAACGCCGTGATACGTCGGAGCGGACCACCTCCGAAATGGACTGCCCCGGCATGTCTCAAAGGTGCCAACATGCGACATAGGTGGCAATTTGCACCTAATTTCCGCACTGGCTAACCTATTAGAATTGTTGGGCGGCAACTCTGGTGCAAAACTCTTGAATTGTGCAACACGGCAAGGTTGCAGAAAGGTGGATTCCATATGGCATACTCAGCGAATCTCGGCGCGGCCGTCATGCGCCGAACGTTCGTTCGACCGCGCTCGGAGGAAAATAGCGAATGGCGAATGATGATCGCACCAAAATAATTCCCAGTAGAACGCCGGAATCAGCAGCCATGTTGGCAAACGTCAAACGAGCGATGGCGATCACCGCCAAACTCAACCGTTTAACGTTCAGCGATGCGGACGAAGTCCGGGCCTTGTTCAGCGATCTCATCGGCAAGAAGGTCGACGACAGCTTTTTATTGATCCCACCATTCTACACAACCGGTGGGGTCGACATCAGTATCGGGCGCAATGTTTTCGTAAATCAGAACTGCACTTTCTATGATCTTGGCGAGGTCAACATCGCCGACGATGTGATGATCGGGCCAAACGTGAGCATCATCACGTCTGGCCATCCCGTCGAACCGTCTCGGCGGCGCGCCTTCACAATCGCAAAGCCTATCGTGATTGAAAGAAACGTATGGATCGCAGCCGGCGCGACGATCATCGGCGGAGTGACGGTGGGCGAAAACTCTGTTGTTGCGGCGGGTTCCGTGGTCACCAAGAACGTTCCACCCTTTACTCTTGTCGGAGGAAACCCGGCGAGGGTCATTCGTTCGATTGCCGACTGAGGGCACGAGTTTCCTCGACCCCCGCCTCATCAGCAAGCCGTGATCTAGATCAAGGCGGTCGCTAGCGCTCTTATGGAGCGTTGCCCGAAGTGCATGTGGTCATAATCATTTCGGCCGACCGACGCAGAGCGTCGCACACTAGCTCGCTCCCAAGCTGACTGGGGTCTCTACTTCACATCTCGGATCGTCATCGCCGGATTGGTGACGAAGAAATTGTGCGGCATCAGCGTGAAGCCAAACCAGTGGGTCGGCATCACCGGCCAATCCTCCATCCGCGTGATGTGGTGGAAGCCGACCGTGTACCAGGCGACGATGTCGCGATTCGCGATCGGCCGGTTCAGCGTCGTCCAGACACCGAGCGTATCCGACCCATCGCTCATCATGGCGAAACGCCCGCCAGCGTAGCGCTCGGCCCGCGCATAGGGTGTCACCGACAACTGATAATGCAGATAGGAATTGCGCCGGACCGGCGGATCGTCGGCCGCCAACATAGGGTGAACGAAACTGCCTTCCGGCATTAGCATGTAGCCGGGATGATGGCCGAGTGCGCCTTCGACGTTGTGATTGCCGAAATGGTAGAACGCGGACGAGCCAGGCGCGATGCGGGTGCGGGCCGCCTTCTCGGTTGCCGGCATCTCTGATGTGACCGCAAAAAGCGAACGCCGGGGCGAGCCTTTCGGCAGCGCCTTTTGCACCAGGCGCTCGCGCGTGAAATCATTCGCGGTGCCGTCGACGTCGAGATCGAGGCGGAAGTTGAAATAGTGGCTGTGGAACGGCGCAACCAGACCCGCCGCGATCAGCGCGCCGTGGCGCGTGTCGACGGCTGCCGTTACGTCCTTCATCGATTGACTCGCGACGCCCTTGGTGGCGTCGATGCCGGTCGCACCGACGGCAATACGGATGCTGCCGTCCTGATGAAAGACATAGTCGACCAGGTAATCATAATTGCCGATCGCCGCAGCCGAGCGCACCACGAGTTGGCTCGCCGGCCGGCCGGCGGTGGGTGTCTGGTTTTGCGGCGAGCGCCCAACGGTCTCGTAATGCCGCCAGGCGGGATCGCCGATCGATCGTTCGAACATGCAGATCGCATTCGGAATCTGGATCGGCTCGCCGTCGTCCTGCGGCATGGTCACGGTGAGGAAACGAGCATAGGTCGGACAGTCGACGCCCTTGCGCAGCGGACTGAGAAAATTACCAAAACCGTATTCGCCGCTGTCCATGTAGGCTCGCCAATACCAGCTCTGGTCCGGGTCCATGTAGGGAACGAAGATTTCGGACAAATGCATCTGGTAGGCGACCGAGCGCCAACGCACGCCGTCACGCGCCTCGACCATCGAAAGCACGGTCCCCGCGCGCTTGTCGGCCCGCAGGTGAAAACGCCACATGTCCCAGATGAAGCGGCCTTCCTCCGTTGTGATGTTGTCCCCACCGGGCTGGGAAAGGCTTGCCGCTTTGGTTTCGGGCCGCAGCGCGCCGCGCTTAGCCACCTCCGCCTCGTCATAGCCCCAGCGTTCAGCCGATACCGGCACCATGCCGGTATCGGTCACATCGATCGCCTTGCCGCTTTTCAGATCGACGGTCGCAAACAGGCCTTCGATCGGGCGGGCCCAGACATTGGAATCTATTGTCTTGGCGTAGCACGGGACTTTCAGGAGACGCTGGCCCGCTTCTTCCTTACGGCCGAAATTTCCTGACGTGAGCGGCAGGCAGAACACCTGTCCGGGTGTGAGACCGCGCTTCGCCAGCGCCTGCACCATCCTCGAATCCGCAAGCGCCATATCGGCCGCACCAATCATCTCGCCGAGCAGCAACGCCGGTTCGCCCGTGACCGCCTGCCACGCGGTCACGCGGCCAGCCGACAGATCGATGGCAGCCTGATGCACCGTCCCTGCTTCGCTCACCACGGCAATGGCGCGACGCGACAAACTCGCACCCGGCCGCCACGCCGTCACCGCGGTCTTGTCGGGCTCGTCGAGATCGACGTTGTGAAAGCGCGCCTTAGGTCCAAGCTTGCCTTCTGCCTGGAGAATGGCCTTAACCTGATGGAGTTCGGCGCCGGTCAGTGCGTCGAGCGGATGCGTGGGTTGCGGCTGCTGTGCCGAGGCCGCGAATGGTAGCGACAGCGCTGTAACCACCACGCACCACGCCCATATCGCCGGCCGATTGGTCGATCCATTCATCCACCCGTCCCCGCGTCGGTAAACCGCTTGCGCGGAACATGCGCAACCATCAGGCCGAAATCTAGAGGCCGAAACTAGCCTAACTTCGGCGAACCGCAAAAGGGGTCGGCCGAACCGAGCGTCGGTGCGGTATCGGTGATGGCGCCCACCTCAAGGGCGTCGGCCGGGCTACCGGACATGCCGACGGTGCGGCGCTCCGTCTCGTTAGTCGGCGTGGAACGACGCCGACGTCGCAGAAGCCCATCTGAAAATGACGCACCACCAGAAGGGAAGGCGGTGCGCCGATGACTTCCGATCTTCCCCGATAAGCAGACAAGATCAGAGCCCGTCGGCATGTCTCAAAGGTGCCAACAGGATGCAGTGCAACAAATAAAGGGTTGTTATTCGATCACCTCGTCGGCTTGAGCAAGCAGCACCGGTGGAACAGCGGCAACGCTATGTGTGCGGTCGATCGTGACTCGAGCTTCAGTCGCCGCGCAGCTGGCGCGCAAGACCAAGAAGGTCGGATTGATCCCAGTGCTCGACGAACTTGCCATCGCTAACCCGCCAGATTCCGATGTCATGCCAAGACAGCTTCTTGCCGGTCGGCTGGAAGGTCGGCGTCCCAGGTCCGAGCTGCACCGGCTTGGTGTGGGTTGCCGTCAGCGTGACGCGAGCGACGACTTTGTCGCCGCCAATAATGGTATCTTCGACCTTCACATGCATGTCGGGGAAGGTCTCGAAGTAGCTCTTGAAGGTCGCCTGAGTCCCAGCGAGCCCTTGTCCGGCGCGACCATTATGCTGGACGTATCTGTCTGCGATCACCTCGGCAAAGGCGCCAAGATCGTGATTGTTGAGAGCCGGCGACATAGCGATCGACGAGTGCGGTACCAACGCCGGCATTCTGTGCCTTGAGCGCGGTCATGCCGGCGAATGCGCCACCAGCAAGAGCGAGAACCGTGAGCGCGGCAGCGGAGTGTTGTTGCAGCATCGAACTTCTCCATGACGAATGTGAGTTGAGTTTTCGGGTCAAGCGTCGCGTTACGACCGTGCCTCGGCCGCCAGATCGGGGGCTGACGGACCGTCGGTAGATAGCGGCAAAGCGAATCATCTATCAGCTCGGTATCCGTGGTACTACTCAGTACCTCGGTTGCGATACTTGGAACTTGCTGGTACCAATGTCAATTGTTTTCTGAATGCGACGAGACGACTTCGCGAATTGATGCGATCACAAAACCGAGATCGCTCGGCGATCACTGCAAGGACTTGTGGGGCCAGGGCGCGTCATTCGAAGCCTAATCTCCGCGAAAGTCTCAAGATGCGGATGAGCGATGGATAAGGTTCGACCAAAGACTCCAACGGCGGCCAGCCTCCCGCCGCCATCATCGCCGCGTGAGCGAGTGCTGCAGGCAGCGTTCGCGGCCTTCATGGAGAAAGGCTATATCCGAACCAGTACGCTCGAGATTGCGAAGCGTGCCAAAGTTTCAAAGCGTGACCTCTACCAGATCTGCGACGACAAGCCGACGTTGCTGCGAGAGGCGATTTCTCATCGTGCGCAGCGAATGAGATTGCCGCTTGATCTGGCACCGGCAACCGATCGCAAAGCACTGGCGGCAACTCTTTGTGCGTTCGGCACGGCCACCCTGCGGGGGTTGTGCGATCCGGCGGTCCGCGCCGTGTTTCGGCTGGTTATCTCGGAGACTGTGCCAGCGCCCGAGGTGGCTCGCGCACTCGAACGAGGCCGGACCGCAAGTCGCGTCGCGTTAGCGAAGACCTTCGCGCGGGCGAAAGCCAACGGCCTTGTCGGCAAAGGCGATCCGGCAATCATGGCGACTGATTTTCTGGCACTTCTGACCGGGGACCTCATGATGCAAATGTTACTGCGGGTGACCGAGCCACCGCCGCTATCCACTGTCGAGCAAAAGGCACGCGAGGCGACCGAGAAATTTCTGCGTTTGTACGGTTAACAAATATTACGCTCACCGAGCCAATGCGCCCGATCAAGCAGCTTGTCCGCCATGGGTCATTACGTCATTTTGTCGGTCTGCGGATCATCTGGGCGATCACGGCGCGCGGCGAGACCTATCGTACCGGCCACCGGCTGGCATTGGCCGCATAAAAGACGATGCACCGCTTAGCTGAAGAGGAGATCAGCTTCACGAGGTTGCGAGCGCGATGCGATGTGATGGCAGACCGGGCTGACCGGGAACAGGGACAACCCACCCGATGTCCAAGGCGTCATAGCCTGATTAACAGAATCGGACCTTGTTCGCGGACTCCATCAGAGCCAGCAGTCTCAACCGACTGCATCAACAGGCCGGACAGAAGACTGCACCCGACCAATGCCACTGCGTCAATTTAGCCCTTGCAACGCGGGAGCCATTTACAGAGGACTCAAGTCGGACATCGCGTCATGTCCGGTTCGTGCCACGAACCGGACGAGGCGGACTGGTCTGACGACGTCCGTTTGCC
This sequence comes from uncultured Alphaproteobacteria bacterium, assembly GCA_963732455.1. Classification (GTDB taxonomy): domain Bacteria; phylum Pseudomonadota; class Alphaproteobacteria; order Rhizobiales; family Xanthobacteraceae; genus Bradyrhizobium. The sequence goes on from CAVSZM010000009.1 coordinate 72,951, forward strand.
GGGTGGACCGGATGTGGTCGGCGCAGGTGCAGAACGACGCGGTTGGGCCTCAGATGGTACTTACGCGGCGGCCATCGTCTCCGATCGCGAGTGGGCGTATGGAGCGACTTGCGGTTGTTGGTCGTAGTCCAGCGCACCGGCCATAAAGTGGGACTCGAGTTCCGTCAGCGCGAGATATTCCCACTCCTTAGCTTGGGCCAGAAGAGAGCATCTTTGAAGGGGACGGAAGGTCGCCGTTTGACGGTACAAAGAAGCTATCGCGCGATATCGGCGCACGTTTTCCAATACGACTTCCCTACTCGTAGGCATGAACTTACTCTCCCCCCGTTTTTCCCTTGCTCATTACGACTGTGGGGCACAACGATTTTCGATTTCGTTAGCGGGCTTGGCAGAAAGCCCGAATGGTTTCCGAACTCTTGAAGCCTCGCCTGAGGGATGCTGCAAGTTGGGTGGATTCAAGTTAGGCCAATACTTTCGAAGCGCTCAAGCTCCTTGTGCTCGTTCAAAGTGAGATTGGTAAAAATTTGGATCTAACGGGACCAGTTTGGGGGTCACTCGCAAGTCAGAAAGTATAACTAAGTAATTACAATAAGATGGTCGATTTGAGTATCGGACTATCTGTCCGCGCGGCCGACCACGTCCATTAACTCCGCGATCTTGCGGCGCTGATCGGCCTTGTCACCCGACGAGATCGCATGCTCGACGCAATGGGCGACGTGGTCGCGGAGAATCTCTTCCTCGACGCGGCGCAACGCCGCCTTCGCCGCCGCGATCTGCGTCACCACGTCGATGCAATAGCGGTCATCCTCGACCATCCTGGCGACGCCGCGAATCTGGCCTTCGATCCGTTTCAGCCGTTTCAGGCAGGACGTCTTGATCTCTGCGCGCATAGCAGTCATATACCCCCTGAGGGTATATTGATCAAGTGGCCGGGAGAGTTCTGGTGGCGCAGGCGGATCACGACGCGCACGGCAAGGGCGAAGCTCACGTCGGCCATCTTCAAGGCGCCGAGGCACAAGTCCAATCCTGCTGCGGCGGCAAGCATGGCGATGGAGACAAGGCCGCCGCGACCGCGATCGATCCCGTTTGCGGCATGAGCGTTAGTCGAGAGACCGCGAAGCACCGTTTCTTGTACGGGGGGCGGCATTATTTTTTCTGCTCGGCGCGCTGCCGTGAGCGTTTTGAAGCCGAGCCGGAAAAATTCCTGCAGGCGAGCGAGCGGCAGCCCGCGGCGCCGGCAGGCGTCATCTATACCTGTCCGATGCATCCCGAGGTGCGGCAGCTCGGTCCGGGCAGTTGCCCAATATGCGGCATGGCGCTGGAGCCTGAGCAGGTCTCGCTCGACGATTCGCCGGATCCCGAGCTGATCGATATGACCAGGCGATTCTGGATCGCGCTGGTGCTGACGCTTCCGGTGTTCGCGATCGAGATGGGCAGCCATCTCGGGCTGATGACGCTGGTGCCGCCGATGTGGTCGAACTGGATTTCTTTCGCGCTGGCGACGCCGGTGGTGCTGTGGGCGGGTGCGCCATTTTTCGTCCGCGGCTGGCGCTCGCTGGTAACTCGCAATCTCAACATGTTCACGCTGATCGCGATGGGCACCGGTGTCGCCTGGGTTTACAGCGTGGTGGGCACGCTGGCGCCGCAATGGTTTCCGCCTGATTTTCGTGACATGCACGGCATGGTCGCGGTGTATTTCGAGGCGGCCGCCGTCATTACGGTTCTGGTATTGCTCGGGCAGGTGCTGGAATTGCGGGCGCGCGCGCGCACTTCCGGCGCGATCCGCGCGCTGCTTGGCCTTGCGCCGAAAACCGCGCGGCGCGTCACCTCGCATGGCGATGAGGATGTCGCGATCGAGATAATCGCAATCGGCGATCTGCTGCGGGTGCGACCCGGCGAGAAGATCCCGGTCGATGAAGTCGTTACTGAAGGCCGCTCCGTCGTCGATGAGTCCATGGTGACCGGCGAGTCGATGCCGGTGTCGAAGGCAGATGGCGACAAGGTGATCGGGGGTACCGTCAACCAGAGCGGCGGGCTGATCCTGCGCGCGGAAAAGGTCGGCCGCGATACGATGCTGGCCCGGATCGTTGATATGGTAGCGCGGGCGCAGCGCTCGCGGGCGCCGATCCAGCGTCTTGCCGATCAGGTCGCCGGCTGGTTCGTGCCGGCCGTGATAGCGGCCGCCCTGCTGGCGTTCGCCGCCTGGATGGGGTTCGGTCCGGAGCCGCGCTTCACATTCGGCCTGGTCGCCGCGGTGACGGTGCTGATCATCGCCTGTCCCTGCGCGCTTGGCCTGGCCACTCCGATGTCGGTCATGGTCGGCGTCGGGCGCGGCGCGCATGCGGGAATCCTGATCCGCGACGCACAGGCTCTGGAGCTGTTCGAGAGCATCGATACGATCGTGATCGACAAGACCGGCACGCTCACGGAGGGCAAACCGGCGGTGGTGTCGATCGTGACAGCGGACGGTATCGACGAAGGCGAATTGCTGCGGCTGGCGGCCAGCGTCGAACGCGGAAGCGAGCATCCGCTGGCGCAGGCGATCCTCAACGCCGCCAAGGATCGCGGACTCAATCTCGGCGAGGTCAGCGACTTCGTTTCGCCTTCGGGCAAGGGCGCGACCGGGATCGTCGACGGCCGGAGGATAGCGCTCGGCAATGCGATGCTGATGCGTGAACTGAACATTGCGACGCAAGATCTCGACGGCGCCGCAGAAGCCGCGCGCCGGAATGGCGCCACCGCGATCTATGTGACGATCGACAGCCGCGCCGTCGGCGTCGTCGCTATCGCCGATCCGGTCAAGCCGTCGGCGCATGACGCATTGCAGGCGCTGCGCGATGATGGTCTGCGCATTGTCATGCTGACCGGCGACAACCTCACTACCGCGCGCGCGGTGGCGAAGACCCTTCGTATCGATGAGATCGAGGCGGGGATCTTGCCGGACCGCAAGAGCGAGGTCGTACAGCGGCTGCGCAACGAGGGCCGCCGCGTCGCCATGGTCGGCGATGGGGTCAATGACGCGCCGGCGCTGGCGGCAGCCGATGTCGGCATCGCCATGGGTGGCGGCACGGATGTGGCGATTGAAAGTGCCGGCGTCACGCTCCTGACCGGGGACCTGATGGGTATTTTACGGGCACGCAGATTGTCCGTCGCGACCATGCGCAATATTCGACAGAATCTCGCATTCGCGTTTCTGTACAATGCCGCCGGCGTACCGATCGCCGCCGGCGTGCTCTATCCGGCATTCGGCATTCTGCTGTCGCCGATGGTGGGCGCAGCGGCGATGGCGCTTTCGTCAGTCAGCGTGATCGGCAACGCGCTGCGGCTCGCACGCACGCGGCTGGATTGAGACGTCATAGCGAGCGCAGGCGGACAATCCAGAAACGCTTCAGGAGAGCCGCATTGCTTCGTCGCGATGCTCCTCACGATGTCGGTGGGAAAGGCCTTCGATTTCCAGATCGAGGCGTGCCGCCAACTCCGTGCTCACTTCCGTCATTGGCAGCCGCACTTCCGCACTGTCGATCAATCCCGTGCGCCACAGCCAGTACTTGATCGGCGCCGGGCTCGGCTCTGCGAACAGCAATCGGGTGAGATCTGCGACCGACCGCCAGCGAACCAGCGCGGCATCGCGCTCGCCCGCAATCAACAGCGTCCAGACCTGAGCGAAGGTTTCTGTTTCGATATGCGCGGACGCCAGGATGCCGCCGTCGGCCCCGTCGATCAGCGCCTGATAATATTCAGTGTCCTCGCCGGTGAGAACGGCGAAGCCTGAGGCACGCCGTTGCAGCAGATCGCGCGACTGGCTTCGGTCCGCCGAGCAATCCTTAAGTCCGGCGATGTTTGGATGATCGGCCAGCCGCAAGATCGCATCATTGCCGAGATTGACGCCGGTGCGGTAGGGAATGTTGTAGAGCATGACTGGATGCGCCGCGCGATCGGCGAGGGCGCCGAAGTGAAGCTGCAGTCCCCGCTGCGACGGCCGCGAATAATAGGGGCAGGAAATCAGGTATCCGTCGATCGGCCACGCCGCAGTTCGCGCAAGCGCGTCCGATAAGGCGCGTGTGTTGCTGCCTGACAGGCCGAGGCAGACCGGAAGATTCATGGCCCCGACTTCGTCCCGGACCGTGCGCACAAGCAGTTCGGTTTCTTCATGCTCGAGCGTGAGGCTTTCGCCGGTCGTGGCCGCGAGAATCAATCCGTTGATGGGCAGATTGGCGTAGTGTCGCACCAGCCGCCGCAGCGAAGCTTCATCGAGCTCCCCATTGCGAAACGGGGTGACGAGCGGCAGCCAGAGGCCATGCAGGGAAGATCGAAGTTCAGTCATTGGTCCACTCCTCAGGGATTCTGAGCCGGAGACGGAACCATAAAAAAACCCCGTCCAAACGGCGGGGTTTCGGGATCGATGTTAGGCGAGAAGTCTATCGCGCGCGTCGATCTCCAGTCCCCGGATGAGGAACTTTTTTCGACAACGCCGCGATGCACGAAATCGTGATCATCGGCAGATGATGATCGGTGAGGTTCAAGCTGTCAACGGAAGAAGTGCGCCGCAGGCGCTGCACGCTTTGCAAAAAAAAGCCGGGCTCTAAAGAGCCCGGCTCAAGGTATTGGCCACGTGAGGCCGACACAATCACCTTCCAAGAGGGATTACTGAGCGCTCGCGCCACTGGAGGAGGGGGACAAATGCGCAACGCGAATGCTCAGCCTAAAGAGATTATGATCCGCGTTGGCGCCTTGCAGCAACCACCCGCGCCGCATGTCAGTCATGCGGAAAATCAGGACGGCCAGCGCTGCGCCTTGCTCACCACGAAATCGCGGAACACTTGCACCCGCGCGACCGTCTTCAACTCTTCGGGATATACAAAATACGTATCAATCTGAACCGAGTCCAATTCGCCGAACAGCTGCACCAGGCGGTTATTTTCTTCGACCAGATAGTCCGGCAGTGCAGCGATTCCGAGACCCTGCTGGCACGCGCGGACGAGGCCGAGGATGTTGTTGACCTTGAAAAAGGCCTCGCGCGGCCCCGAGCCATTGCGGCCGGCATCGATCAGCCAGTTGCGGTTCTGCAAGTGCGGTGGAACCTGCGTATCGCTCAGCATGATGATGCGATGCGCGTCGAGGTCGTCAAGGGTGCGCGGTGTACCGAAGCGCTTGATGTATTCCGGCGAGCAGAAGGCATGGAAGCCGATCGAGAACAGCTTGCGCTGAATGAGATCGGGTTGGGTCGGCTTGCGGGTGCGGATCGCGACGTCAGCCTCGCGCATCGACAGATCGAGATCTTCGTCGGTGACGATCAGAGTGATGCGAATATCCGGATAAAGCGCGGTGAATTCGTCGAGCCGCGGAATCAGCCAATTGATGCCGAGGGCTGGCGGCGTCGTGATCTTGAGATCGCCGCTCGGCCGCTCCCGGCTGTCGGTGAGCTTGGCGCGTGCCGCCTGCAACTGCATGAACACGTCATGCGCGGTGCGAAACAGCAGGTCGCCTTGCTCGGTCAGGATCAGGCCGCGCGCATGCCGATGGAACAGCGACACCGAGAGTTCCTGCTCCAGCGCGCTGACCTGACGCGACACGGCGGATTGCGACAGACCCAGTTGCTCGCCGGCATGCGTGAAGCTGCCCGCTTCCGCCGCCGCGTGAAACACCTTCAGTTTGTCCCAGTCCATGTCGGTAAACCCGTCCCGATGTCGTGCCATGATTATTCCGCCGCCGCGCGGTCGTGGGCGTGCGCGGCGATATAGCGTTCGGCCTCAAGCGCCGCCATGCAGCCAAGGCCGGCGGCTGTGACGGCCTGACGATAGATTTCGTCGGAGACGTCGCCGGCAGCGAACACGCCGGGCACCGAGGTCGCGGTGGAGTTCGGCGCCACCTCGACATAGCCCGACGGTTTGAGCTTGATCTGACCCAGGATCAGCTCTGTCGCCGGCGCATGTCCGATCGCAATGAAGACGCCATCCGCCGGCAGTTCGGTCAGCGCACCGGTTTTGACATTCTTCAATCTGATATGGGTAACCTTGCTTGGGTTCTCGGTGCCGCGGATTTCGTCGACGGTGCTGTCCCACACCACCCTGATTTTGGGATGCTTGAACAGACGCTCCTGCAGGATTCGCTCGGCTCGGAAATGGTCGCGGCGGTGCACGATGGTCACCTGAGATGCGAAGTTGGTGAGAAACAGCGCTTCCTCGACCGCGGTATTGCCGCCGCCGACGACAATGACTTCCTTGCCTCGATAGAAAAATCCGTCGCAGGTCGCGCACGCCGACACGCCAAAGCCCTTGAATTTTTCTTCCGACGGCGTGCCGAGCCAGCGCGCCTGCGCGCCGGTGGCGAGAATCACCGTTTCAGCAAGATAGATGTCGCCGCTGTCGCAGGTCAGGCGGAACGGCCGCTGTGCGAGTTCAAGTTTGGTGACATAATCGGTGACGATTTTGGTGCCGACATGGGCGGCTTGCTTCTCCATCTGCTCCATCAGCCAGGGGCCCTGGATAACGTCAGCGAAGCCCGGATAATTTTCCACGTCCGTGGTGATGGTGAGCTGGCCGCCGGGCTGGATGCCTTGGATCAAGACGGGTTCAAGCATCGCGCGCGCGGCGTAGATCGCGGCGGTGTAACCGGCCGGGCCGGAACCGATGATGACCACCTTGGCGTGGATGGGGGCAGGCATGGGATAGTCCCGTTCTTAAGGGAATTGGTAAGCGCTTAGGCGGAATGCGCCTGGAAAGGCATCGCGGCGGCGCCGAAAGTGTCAAATCCAAGATAAGACATCTGGCAAGCTATGCAAGAATTGCAATCCATATAGGCGAATTTTCCCGCCGATTGGGAAAAATGGCGCAGCGCACGCGCAATAAAATTGCGTCAACCGCCTCAGCTGCGCTAAGAGTGTTTCCGGTAACTATCCGCAAGCCTTGTCAGTCCAGGACCTGGGATCCGCGTGTCGAAGAATCTTGACGAGATCGACCTTAAAATCCTGAGCGAAATCCAGGCCGACGGCCGAATCACCAACGTTGAACTGGCCAAACGCGTCGGGATTTCGCCCCCGCCCTGCCTGCGCAGGGTGCGGACGCTTGAGGAAGCCGGCTACATCCAGGGCTATCGCGGACTATTGGACCCGCGTCGGCTCGGGTTCGACGTCACTGTTTTCGCCTCTGTGCATCTGTCCAGCCAGGCCGAGGCCGATCTGCGTGCGTTCGAGGATTTCGTGCGTGCCGAGCCGCTGGTGCGGGAATGCTGGATGTTGTCGGGCGAGGTCGACTTCATTCTGAAATGCGTGGCGCCCGACATGGCGACGTTTCAGGACTTCGTCACGCATCTGACCGCGGCGCCCCATGTGCGCAATGTCAGAACATCGCTGGTGCTGCACAATTCCAAATACGAGGCCGCCGTGCCGCTCGATTTCAAGATTCCTGGATAGCGCTGGACGTCATTCCGTTGGGCGCGCAAGCGCGAATCCGCAATCTCGAGATTCGAGTGTCCGGTCCTTCGGACCCCGGAATGATGACGTTGGTTTCCAGGCGAACGTCTGCGCCCTCTTGTGCGTCATCGCATCGACGCTCGACGGCCCGCTTGCTCAGGCAAATCTCTACACCCGCGGAATAGCAATGTTTCGAAGGTGTCTAGTGTATAGAAACGTGCCTTGCAAAGTCTGGGCAATGATGGGGAGAATGCAATGGCCGCACGCGACGAGCCAAAACTTATTTTTCCAGCTATGGCCGGTCTCTACCAGCGCTTTTCTCCCTTTTCTTACGCCTTCATGCGCTTTGCCACCGGTGCGATTCTATTGCCGCACGGAATTCAGAAAGTGTTGAATGTTCCAATATCCAAATTTGCGCCAAACGTTGCCGCCAAGGGGCTACCGTTTGCCGAGGGTCTGTCCTATCTGACCTACTTTGCAGAATCGATCGCGGCTGCCTGCTTGGCCATCGGGCTCTTTACCCGGATCGCTGCAGCCATGATCGGAATCGAAATGCTGGTCATTGTCTTCCTATTCCAATGGCAGTTCGGGTACTTCTGGACGGTTCGCGGATACGAGTTTGCCTTGCTGTGGGTGCTTCTGTGCATCGCCATCTTCTTCAAAGGCGGCGGCCATTATTCGATAGATCGAATCATCGGCAAGGAGTTTTGACGTCGATACTCCCTGCAGTGGAACCGGCAGTCAGTCTGAAACGGCCGTGAGGGTCGATCTCAGCTAAGCCCGCGATACATCAGGCTGAAGCGGCGTTTCGACGCGCAAGAAAGCGTCGAGGCTCCAAGGCCCGCCGCCTGCGAAGGCAAGATACAAAAACGTAAAACAAAGGCTGACGGCGAGGTCGCCTTCGTTAAGAATCGGAAAGAAGCTGTGCGGGAGATGTTCGATGAAATAGGCCGCAGCCATTTCGCCGGACAGGATAAAAGCCACCGGTCGCGTGAACAGTCCGAGTACGAGCAGCGTGCCGCCGACCAGTTCAAACATGCCGGCGATGCCAAAGAGCGAAAGCCACTTCAAATTCTCGAACATCTCAACGGCCGGCCAACCGAATAGCTTTGCCAATCCGTATTGCAGCAGAACCAAACCGAGGACAATCCGCAATACGCTGAGGACGCGGGGTCCCCAAACTGTGCTGGGTTTCATGGTTCAATCTCCGATCAAACGCGCACAACGGGTGCTCATAATTCGAAAGAGCAAGGCACCCTAAGGGCGCAACTCAAGGGTAACACTACTGTGCCCGTCTTTGACGTGTCGTCAAATCATTTGCGTCTCAGCAGCGCATCGACGCTCCATGGCCCGGCGCCTGCGAACGCAAAATAGAGGAATACGAAGGAAAAGAGCGCGGCAAGTTCGCCGCCGTTCAATACCGGATAGAATCCCCTGCCAGCATGCGCCATGAAATAGGCGGCCGCCGTGAAGCCCGAGAGAATGAAGGCGACCGGTCGCGTGAACAGACCGATCGTGAACAGGATGCCGCCGATCAGTTCGATCAGCCCGCCCACTCCGGCCAATGAGTTTATCTGGACATTCGCGAACATCGGAACGACTGGAAAGCCGAGAACCTTTCCCGTGCCATGCTGAAGCAAATCCAGCCCGGTAAAAATGCGGAGGACACTGAGGACGCTGAGGACGCGGGGCGCCCAGACCGGGGAGAGGCTGTCTGTATTCATCGCGTAAATCCGCTTTGACCGAGTTGGTTATAATCTATAACTATCACGGCGAAGGCTGTATTACGGGGAGCGATGGGGTGCCAACTCACAATGTTGTCAGCGTGGCGTGATAACGCAGTGCGGAAAAACGCCGCGACGATCCAAGCCCGGCACGCGGCGAACATCGGGCAGGGATCTATCAGAGTGCCGCGGCGATTAGCGTTCGCGCCACTCGACCTTGGTGATCTCGTAGGCCTTGGCGCCGCCGGGGGCGACAACTTCCACGGACGCGCCCTTCTTCTTGCCGATCAGCGCTCGCGCCAGCGGCGAGGTGATGGAGATGCGGCCCTTCTTGGCGTCGGCTTCCGGCTCGCCGACGATCTGCCACACCGCCTTCTTGTCGGTATCCTCGTCGACCAGCGTGACGGTCGCGCCGAATTTGATGGTGTCGCCGGAGAGCTTGCTGATGTCGATAATATCGGCGCGCGCGAGCTTGTCCTCCAGCTCGGCGATACGGCCTTCGTTGTGGGACTGCTCTTCCTTCGCGGCGTGATACTCCGAATTCTCCGAAAGGTCGCCGTGCGAGCGCGCCTCGGCGATATGTTCGATGATGCGCGGACGCTCCACCGACTGGCGCTGCTTCAATTCGACCTCAAGGGCGGCATAGCCGCCCGCGGTCATCGGAACCTTTTCCATCATCTGTCTTCGTCCTTCAACTTCATGCGGACCAATCCGCGGCACGCACAAACGCCGAAACAGAACACCCTCATGGCTGGCGAGTTCCCAGGCACGAGGGCTTCATTGCCGATCGATTTCCGGGCGCAAAGCCCGGCCAACGATCAGGTTTCGGAAAAATAACTCTGCAGCGTGCGGACCTCAAGGTCCCCGCCCAGATAGGCGCGGATACCTTGCGCGGCCGCCACGGCACCCGAAAGAGTGGTGTAATATGGCACTTTATGCAAGAGGGCAGCACGTCGCAAAGAGCGGCTATCGGCCAGCGCCTGTGGCCCTTCCGTGGTATTAAAGACCAGCTGGATATCGCCATTCATGATGGCGTCGACGATATGCGGCCGTCCCTCCAGCACCTTGTTTACCTTTTCGGTCGGTACCCCGCTATCGGTAAGGAAACGCTGCGTTCCCGAGGTGGCCATCACCTTGAAGCCAAGCGAGAATAACAGCCGCACCGCGTCCGCGATCCGGGTCTTGTCGATCTCGCGAACGGAGACGAACACCGTGCCCTTGTGCGGCACGCGGGTGCCGCCGCCGAGCTGGCTCTTGGCGAATGCGACTTCGAACGAGCGGTCGATGCCCATCACTTCGCCGGTCGATCGCATTTCCGGACCGAGCACGGTATCGACACCGGGGAAGCGGGCGAACGGAAAAACCGATTCCTTGACGCCGACATGGCCGAGCTTACGCTTCCTCAAATTAAAGTCCGCGAGCTTCTCGCCGGCCATCAGCCTGGCCGCGATCTTGGCCACCGGCATGCCGATCACCTTGGCGACGAACGGCACCGTGCGCGATGCCCGCGGGTTGACCTCGAGCACGTAGATGTCGCCGTCCTTGATGGCGTATTGCACGTTCATCAATCCGACCACGTCGAGACCGAGCGCCAGCTCGCGCGTTTGCCGCTCCAGTTCGGAAATCGTCTGGGCATCGAGCGAATGCGGCGGCAGCGAGCAGGCGGAATCGCCGGAGTGAATGCCGGCTTCTTCGATATGCTCCATGATGCCGACGATGAAGGTGTCCTTGCCGTCGCACAGACAGTCGACGTCGATCTCGATGGCGTCGGACAGATAGCGGTCGAACAGCAGCGGGTTGGTGCCGAGCACGGTATTGATCTGCCCGGTCTTGTCGTTGGGATAGCGCGCCTTGACGTCACCCGGCACCAGCTCCGGCAACGTGCCGAGCAGGTAATCGCCGAGTTGCGACTCCTCTCGGATAATCTGCATCGCGCGGCCGCCGAGCACATAGGACGGACGCACCACCAGCGGGAGTCCGAGATCGGCGGTCACCAGCCGCGCCTGTTCGACCGAATAGGCGATGCCGTTCTTCGGCTGCTTCAGATGCAGCTTGTCGAGCACGCGCTTGAAGCGGTCACGGTCTTCGGCAAGGTCGATGGCATCGGGCGAGGTGCCCAGGATCGGCACATTGGCCGCTTCCAGGGCGCGGGCGAGCTTGAGCGGCGTCTGGCCGCCGAACTGCACGATGACCCCGTGCAAGGTGCCGTTCTTCCGTTCGGTGGCGATGATTTCCAGCACGTCTTCCGACGTCAACGGCTCGAAATACAATCTATCCGCGGTGTCGTAGTCGGTCGATACCGTTTCCGGATTGCAGTTGATCATGATGGATTCGTAGCCGGCGTCGTGCAGCGCGAAGCAGGCATGACAGCAGCAATAGTCGAATTCGATGCCCTGGCCGATGCGGTTCGGTCCGCCGCCAAGAATGATGACCTTGCTCTTGTCGGATGGGGCGCTCTCATCCGCGAGCGCGCCTGCGAACGGCGATTCATAGGTCGAATACATGTACGCGGTGGGCGAGGCGAACTCGGCTGCGCAGGTGTCGATGCGTTTGAACACCGGTCGAACTCCAAGCGCATGACGCCGCGCCGTCACTTCGGCCTCGGTGGTCTCCGCAAGCACCGCGAGCCTGGCGTCGGAAAAGCCCATTGCCTTCAGGGTCCGCATGCCGAATGCATTGGCGGGCAGACCGTTCTTCTTGATCTTGTCTTCCATCTCCACGATGCCGCGCATTTCCGCCAGAAACCACGGATCGATCTTGCAGGACGTGAAGATCTCGTCATTGCTCCAGCCGAGCCGCATCGCCTGTGCGACTTGCAGGAGACGATCCGGTGTCGGCGTGCCCAGTGCGGCACGGATTGCGTTCTTGTCGTCGCTGCGGCCGAGGCCTTCAATCTCGATTTCGTCGAGCCCGGTGAGGCCGGTTTCCAGACCCCGCAGTGCCTTTTGCAGGCTTTCCTGAAAGGTGCGGCCGATCGCCATCACTTCGCCGACCGACTTCATCGAGGTGGTCAGCGTGGTCGAGGCGCCGGGAAATTTCTCGAATGCGAAGCGCGGAATCTTGGTGACGACATAATCGATGGTCGGCTCGAATGAGGCCGGGGTCGCGCCGCCGGTGATGTCGTTGGCGATCTCGTCGAGCGTATATCCGACCGCGAGCTTGGCGGCGACCTTGGCGATCGGAAAGCCGGTGGCTTTCGAGGCCAGCGCCGAGGAACGCGACACCCGTGGGTTCATCTCGATTACGACCATGCGCCCGTCGGCCGGATTGACGCCAAACTGCACGTTGGAGCCGCCGGTCTCCACTCCGATCTCGCGCAGCACCGCAAGCGAGGCGTCGCGCATGATCTGGTATTCCTTGTCGGTCAAGGTAAGCGCCGGCGCCACCGTAATGGAATCGCCGGTATGCACGCCCATCGGATCGAGGTTCTCGATCGAGCAGATGATGATGCAATTGTCTTTTTTATCGCGCACCACCTCCATCTCGAACTCTTTCCACCCCAGCACCGATTCCTCGATCAGGACTTCGTCGGTGGGGGAGGCGTCGATGCCGCGCTCGACGATTTCGATGAACTCGGCCTTGGTGTAGGCGATACCGCCGCCGGTGCCGCCCATGGTGAAGGACGGCCGGATGATCGCGGGCAGGCCGATGTCATCGAGCGCCCGCAGCGCATCCGGCAAATTCTTGACCTGCACCGAACGCGGCGTCTCCAGCCCGATCCGGGTCATGGCTTCGCGGAAACGGCCGCGATCCTCCGCCTTGTCGATGGCATCCGCCGTGGCGCCGATCATCTCGACGTCGAACTTCGCCAGCGTGCCCTGCCTGCGCAGCGACAGCGCGCAATTCAGCGCGGTCTGTCCGCCCATGGTCGGCAGCAGCGCGAATCCGCCTGGTACGACGTGACGTTCCTTTTCGATGATCTTGGCGACGATTTCGGGTGTGATCGGCTCGATATAGGTCGCATCCGCCAATTCCGGATCGGTCATGATCGTGGCCGGATTGGAATTGACGAGAACAATGCGGTAGCCCTCGTCCTTCAGCGTCTTGACCGCCTGGGTCCCCGAATAATCGAATTCGCAGGCCTGCCCGATCACGATGGGACCGGCGCCGATGATCAGAATGGTGGAAATGTCGGTTCTTTTGGGCATCAAGTCTCACGGACAGGGAATTGGGCACAAAAAAAGGGCGCGCATCTGCGCGTCCCTCGAGCCGAGAGCGCGATCAGCAAAATTGGAAGCCGGTTTTGCGTCCGATCGCGCACTCAAAGATGAGCGCATGATCTTTTCGCCAAACCGCCTGCACTTGGGCGGATCATGCGCTGGCGCCAGGTTGCCCTCGCGCGCGGGTGGTCTTTAGACCAGATTCCGCACCCGCGAAAGGGTCTTAAAGGCCCAATCAACCGGCATTTTGGCCAGTTGGAGCGGGTGAAGAGATAATTGGAGGCCCGGCCTGGATTTGAACCAGGATAAAGAGCGATGCACTGCTCTCGCGTCGACACGTTCCGCCACCGGGCCGATCAGATCATCGCCGATCACGCCGCGGTGAGCTACGTCTACCGGTTATTAACGCTAACCGGGGTGGCAAGAGCGTGCCGCGCGACGAACGTCATCCGCCACGGATTGTGGCCGATATTCAAATGCGCTCGCGACGCTGTAAATCCGGCCGCAGCGAGCTTGGCGATCATTTCGGTTTCGCCGTAACGCTGCAGGCCGACGCGCGAGCGCAATTGCCGGTAGTCCGACAACGCAGTGCTGACCAGGCCGATCAGGGCGTCTTTCAGAAAGCCGTGGGTCAGCGCGAAGCGCAGCAGCGCCAAAACGTCCCTGCCCATGCCAACCTCGGGGCGCAGGATGTCGCCCAAAATCAGTTGGCCGCCGGGCTTCAAAAGCCGCCGGATCGCCGCAAGAGCGGAATCGAGTTCATCCGGCGTCATGTATTGGGCCACGGAATTCATGACGGCGAGATCGACGGATTTTTCCTTCATATTCCGCAGGTCATCCAGCGAACGCACCCTGATTTTCGGGTTTGGGGCAAAACGGGCGATCAGCCGGCCCCGCACCCCCGGGGCAGGTTCTGCTAGGATGAGCTCGCCACAGGCATCAGCCACTTGCGCTGCGGACAGTGCTTCGCCGCAGGCATAATCCAATACCACCGCATCCGGAGGTGAGATGTAGCCGATAATATCCCTGGCGATCACCTGGAAATGGAGGTTGCGATGCAGCCTGCTCGCGTAAATAGTATGCGTGGAATCGTAATAATCGATCCAGTCGTCCATGGTCTTTGGCGTCCGGTAAAACGTGGTTCCGGTCAGGGAACCGGTGTCTGGATGATGCGTTAGATGGTCCGGCGAACAGTGTCCATCGCCGTCAACGTCCGGTTCCCTAACAGGAAGGTCCATCGTGAGCAAAGCCAAGTCCGACAAAACCTCTCCCGATCTCGATACGCCCACCGATTTGCCGCCGGCGGCGGTGGAAAAAATCTCTGCGTCGCTCAACATACTATTGGCCGACGCCTTTGCGCTTTACCTGAAAACCAAGAATTTTCACTGGCATGTCAGCGGCCGGCATTTCCGCGATTATCATCTGATGCTCGACGAGCAATCGGATGCAATTTTCGCCACCACCGATCAACTGGCCGAACGCGTGCGCAAGTTGGGCGGCACCACGCTGCGCTCGATCGGGCAGGTTGGGAAATTGCAGACCATCAAGGACAACAATGAAAGCTACGTGCCGCCGCGCGAAATGCTGCGCGAACTGATGGATGACAACAAGCACATGGCCGCCGCGATGCGCAAGGCGCACAAGCTCGCCGACGATCACGAGGATTCCGGCACTGCCGGATTGCTCGAGACGTTCATCGACGAAACCGAGCGCCGTACCTGGTTCCTGTTCGAGGCGAGCCGCCAGGAAGGCGGCAACGAGGCGTAAGGCTGCGCCGTCTGGAGAACATCATCCTGAGAAGCGGCCTCTTGGCCGCCTCAAAGGATGAGGGAGCATCGGAGGACCACATGGCTCGAGACTGCGCGCCGTCGCGATGTGGATCGGCCAATGCCGGGGATGGTTCGGAGCGTCGACAAGCCACGGTACCACTACCGAGCAAGACTGCGTAATGACTAATCCGGTCGACTCCACAGCCTGACCAGCGGTCCGTCTTTTCCCATCACCGGATCGGTCTTCGGCAGTTCGACCGCGGGGATCGTTGTCAGCGCCTTGCGATGATTCTCGGGCGTCGGCAGCGTGACGTGCATTTTGGGTCCGGGCGGATAAGCCCCGACAACGCTGAAATCCCTGCTCGCAGACAGGCATTGATGCCCGGTGCCGGCTGGCAGTATGGCGACATCGCCCGCTGCGATTTCGATTTCCTTGCCACGGTTGCCGCCGAAACGGACGCGTGCATGCCCTCGCGCAATGCCGAGGACTTCGTGAACCGTCGCGTGATAGTGCAGAAAATCGTAGACCCCGTTGCGCCACATCTCGCCCCAGCCATTGGCGCCGAACAGTCCTTCGATGGTTTTCTCGGGATGCTCGTTGTCGACGTTGATTGCGCCTTTGTAGACCAGGAACGGCATCGGGTTGTTCGGGACGCTGCCGTCGTCCGCAAAGGTGAAGGCGAGCGGTTCGATGTCCTCGCTGACAACCGGCATGGCAATTCTCCCGCGCGCAAGATAGGCGCGGATTTAACTCGTGTCAGCGGGTCACGTTCCCTTGTTCGCCCGCATCAGATCGGCGAACCGCTTGAACAGATAATGCGAGTCGCGCGGGCCGGGCGACGCTTCCGGGTGATACTGCACCGAGAATACCGGTTTGCCGTCGAGCGAGATGCCGCAATTGGAGCCATCGAACAGCGAGACATGGGTCTGCGTGGCGCCCTTGGGCAAGGTCGCCTGATCCACGGCAAAACCGTGGTTCATCGAGGTGATCTCCACCTTGCCCGTGGTCTCGTCCTTGACCGGATGATTGGCCCCGTGATGGCCCTGATGCATCTTTTTGGTTTTCGCGCCGACCGCGAGTCCGAGCATCTGGTGGCCCAGGCAAATCCCAAATGTCGGCGTGCCCGAATTGATAACCTTCTGGATTACGGGCACCGCGTATTTGCCGGTTTCGGCGGGGTCGCCGGGTCCGTTCGACAGGAACACGCCATCGGGCTTCATCGCCAGGATGTCTTCAGCCGATGTGGTCGCCGGCACTACCGTGATCTTGCAGCCTTCGCCGGCGAGCAGCCGCAGAATGTTGCGCTTGATGCCGTAATCGATAGCGACGACATTGAACTCGGGCGCGGTTTGCCGCCCGAAACCCTTATCCCACACCCACGGTGTTTCGTCCCAGGTGAAGCGCTGGCCCGACGTCACCATCGGCACCAGGTCCATGCCTTCGAGGCCGGGCCATTCGCGCGCTTCTTCCTTCAGCCCGTGCAGGTCGAATTGCCCGTCCTTGGTGTGCGCGATCACGGCATTCGGCATGCCCTTGCTGCGGATCAGCGCTGTAAGTGCGCGGGTGTCGATGCCGGAAAGGCCGATGATGCCGCGCGCCTTCAGCCATTGATCCAGATGCCGCGAGGCGCGGTAGTTCGAGGGGTCGGTGATCCCGGCACGCAGGATCACGCCGCGCGCGCCCGGCGTCGCCGCCATATTCACCGTCTCGATGTCTTCGTCGTTGGTGCCGACATTGCCGATATGCGGGAAGGTGAAGGTGATGAGCTGTCCGGCGTAGGATGGATCGGTGAGAATCTCCTCATAGCCGGTCATCGCGGTGTTGAAGCAGACCTCTCCGACTGCCTGACCTTCCGCGCCGAGGCCGAAGCCCTCCAGCACGGTGCCGTCGGCGAGCACGAGCAGCGCGGTCGGAACCAGGTCCGGCCAGGCTGAGGCGTTTTCTGTTGTTGTCATGAACGCATTACATAGTCGTCGCATGCTCACGCGTCAAAGCCGGAAGGCGCGGATTCACATGTGGTTTGCGCATATTTGACAGGCAGCCCCGGGCTTTTAATCTGTAGCCTGCCGCTATCAGCCGATTTTCATGAAATTCCCGCGGGTCCTGGAGCCGAGCATGGACAACACGATGCCGATTTTGCTCATTCCCGGCCTGGCGTCATCCCCCCGAATATACGCGCCCGTCATTCCGGCATTGTGGCGATTCGGCCCGGTGACGGTGGCCAACCACATCCGCGATGACAATACGGCCGTGATCGCACGGAGGATTTTGGCCGAGGCGCCACCGCGTTTCGCGCTGGCCGGGCATTCGATGGGTGGCTACATCGCGTTCGAAATCATGCGGCAGGCGCCGCAGCGGGTGGCGAAGCTGGCGCTGATCAACACCCAGGCGCGGCCGGATACGCCGGAAGCGATCGCCCGCCGCCGCGGCCAGATCGGCCGCGCGCAAGGCGGCGAATATCACGCCGTGCTGGACGATCTGTTTCCTGGACTCGTGCATCCGTCGCGGCGCGAGGACGGTGCGTTGCGCAAGCTGATTCACGACATGGGCGACGATATCGGCGCGGACGCCTTCGTCCGCCAGCAGACCGCGATCATGAGCCGGCCGGATTCGCGGCCGACGCTGGCTGTGATTTCCTGTCCGACGCTGGTTCTGACCGGCGACGAGGACAACACCATCCCGAATTCACTGTCGAACGAAATGGCGGGCGGCATCCACGGCGCGAAACTTGTGATCCTTGCGAATTGCGGCCACCTTCCCCAGCCGGAACGGCCGGAGGCGACCGCCGACGCCCTGGTCGAATGGCTGCGGGTCTAGTGCCGCCCAAGGGGCGGCAATTCGCTTGCGTTCGGATACAGGGTACTGGAGTTGTTTCATCGCCGCGAACGGCCTAGATCAGGGGCTTATGATGATGCGGCCTGACGGCTGCGAGGGGACATGACGATGCTGCGCGACGACATCAACAACGCGGTCAAGGACGCGATGCGGGCCAAGGACGAGCGCAAGCTTTCCACGCTGCGCATGGTCAATTCGACCATCAAGAACGCCGATATCGATGCGCGCGGGCAGGGCAAACCGCCGCTCAGCGACGCGGACCTGCTCGGCGTGTTCCAGAAGATGATCAAGCAGCGCCAGGAATCCGTCGAATTGTACGACAAGGGCGGCCGCGCCGAACTGGCCGCGCAGGAGCGCGAGGAGATCGCGATCATTTCAGCCTATCTGCCGAAGCAGATGTCCGAGGCTGACGTAAAGGCTGCGATCTCATCTGCGATCGCAGAGACCAATGCCGCCGGGATGAAGGACATGGGCAAGGTCATCGGAGTGCTGAAGGCGAAATATGCCGGGCAGATGGATTTCGGCAAGGCCAGCGGCATGGTGAAGGCGGCGCTGGCGGGATGATGGCGATCCCAGGCCGGACGACGCTTCTGATGTTCGCAGGTTGTGAAAAATTCGAAGGCCGTCCTCATGCTCACCGAGACTTCCAACTACAACGAACTATACCGCGACTTCCGCTGGGAGGTGCCGGCACGGTTCAACATCGCGACCGCCTGCTGCGATCGCCATGCCGATGGGACCAACCGGCTGGCGCTGATCTATGTCGACGAGGACGGCAGCGCGCAGCGCACCTCGTTCGACGAGATGCGGGCGCTGTCGAGTCGTTTCGCCAATGTGTTGAAGGCCGACGGCCTTAAGCGCGGCGATCGCGTCGCGGCGTTTCTGTCGCAATCGCTGGAGCTGCCGATCGTGCATCTGGCGGCGTTTCGCTCGGGCCTGGTGTCGGTGCCGCTGTTCACGCTGTTCGGCGAGGACGCGCTGGAATTCCGTCTTGCCAACTCCGGCGCCAAGGCTGTCGTGACCGACGAAAGCGGATGGGAGAAACTTTCGCAAATCCGCGATCGGCTGCCCTACCTTCAGGATATCTACGTCACCAGCGAGGCGGTTCACGCCGGCGCCAAGTCGTTCTGGTCGTCGATCGAAACGGCGTCCGAGGAATTCGCCACGGCCGATACCTCCGCTGACGATCCTGCCGTCATCATCTACACCTCCGGCACGACAGGAAATCCAAAAGGAGCCCTGCACGCCCATCGCGTGCTGCTCGGCCATCTGCCCAATGTCGAGATGGTGCATGATTTTCTGCCGAAGGCGGGCGACGTGATGTGGACGCCCGCCGACTGGGCGTGGATTGGCGGATTGTTCGATGCGCTGTTTCCGGCCTGGTATCACGGCGTGCCCGTGGTCGGACATCGCGCCAGGAAATTCGAACCGCAGGCCGCGATGCAGCTGATGGCCGATCATGGCGTGCGCAACGTGTTCCTGCCGCCGACCGCGCTGAAGCTGATGCGGCAGGCGGAGGTCCGGCATGCCGGCGTGAAGCTGCGCAGCATGCTGACAGGGGGCGAGTCGCTCGGCGACGAACTATTGGACTGGGTGCGCGCGACGTTCGGCATCGACGCCCACGAGGTCTACGGCCAGACCGAATGCAATCTCGTGGTCGGCAACAACGCCAGACTGTTTCCGATTCGGCCGGGATCGATGGGACGCGCAACGCCGGGTTTCGACGTTCGCATCGTCGACGAACGTGGCGAGCCGCTGCCGCGGGGCGAGCGCGGCATTATCGGCGTGCGCCAGCCGAACCCCTGCACCATGATCGAATACTGGCGCAATCCGGAAGCGACCGCGAAAAAATATGCCGGTGAATTCCTGCTCACCGGCGATCTCGGCCGACAGGATGCGGACGGCTACTTCTGGTACGTCAGCCGCGAGGACGACGTGATCACCAGTGCGGGCTACCGCATCGGTCCCTCGGAGATCGAGCATACGTTGCTGAAGCATCCCGCGGTGGCGCTCTCCGCGGTGGTCGGAATTCCGGATCCGATCCGCACCGAAGCGATCAAGGCCTGGATCGTGCTGCGGCCGGGATTTAGCCCAAGCGATGCATTGGCGCGCGAGATCCAGGATTTTGTCAAAGTCCAGCTCGCCGCGCACGAATATCCGCGCCATGTGCAATTCACCGACACCCTGCCGATGACGGCCACCGGAAAGGTGCTGCGGCGGGAATTGCGCACGCTGGGATAAACCGCTGCTCGCTTGCCGGCTGGCCCCACGTCGTGAGGACCGCGCTCGCTTTGCGCGGGTCTCGAACCATGAGGCGGTGGAATAGCGCCTACGGCGTCGCGATCCCCAATTTCTTCAGCGCGTCCAGCATCCGCTGCGGCGGTTGCATCTTGATGACAAGCGCTTCTCCGGTCTCCAGCAGGCTCTTGAGGCTCGACAGGATCGCGGGCCAGCCCTGTCGGCCACCTGAGAGGATGTCGTCGTCGATCGGCCGGTCGTGTGCCTGAATCAGCGTGAGACGAACCGCATTGCCGGCCTGCTCGATCTCGTAGGTCACAAGGGTGGGGCCGAGCTTCTCGACCAGCGCCGGCCAGTTGACGTTCCAGGTGATGGTGAGCCTGCCGGGCGGATCGCATTCGATGACCTCACCGCTGATATGGACGGAGCCATCCGGCGCGCGCGCTACGAACGCGCCGCCGACCCTCAATTCGGCCTCCACTGCAAAACCGGAAAAATACTTCCTGGAGAACTCCGCCGTCGTCAGCGCTTGCCAGACCTTCTCCGGTGTGGACGCGATGTAGATGGTGTAGACGATGGCCGGCTTGAAGTTATCGATGTTCATGACCGATCGAATCCCTCGATATCCAGCGCGGACGGAGGAATCGCAAGCGCGGTGCCGGATTCGAGCATGCTCTTGAGGCCGGACAAGATAGCGGGCCATCCCGTGGAGATGCCATCCAGTCCACCGGATCCGATGGCCGCAGCGCCTGCGCCACGGCATCGCGCGCGAACAGCGGGCTCGCAGCCAAGGAATTGCAGCAAACGGCGACGGCTGGCGACGTTGATCGGATGCGGCGACATTATTGCCTCCATGATATGAAAAGATTTTCGCTCAATTCTTCATCCCGCAACACGCTGCATCGTAACCTGCCGACCAACAGCCGGCCGATCGGGTACGATCAGCTATCGCACCAAGCGTAGTGCAATCCGGGCAGGCTTCGCTATGGTATCGTAGCGAAAATCAGCCAACGAAGATTGGTTGATAACCTGGGTGGAAAAGCATGACCGGTCACGTCAAACTGGCAACCTATCTCTGGATATTCTCTTGCATTGCGTGCGGCGTCGCCTATGCCGAGCCGCAAGCGGTCGGTGCTCCGCCTGAGGCGTCCAACATGAAACTTGTCGGCAGCAATGATCTGCAGGCGCGCAGCGCCTATCAGCCAACGATTCATCATCAGGGCGACCGTTGGATCGCCTATATCGGCCACCACGGCGGAACCGATGATGTTCCGGCGCCGGTTAATCCGCTGACCGGGAAAGCCGAGCCGAACGGCACCTCCATCGTCGATGTCACCGATCCCGCGCAGCCGAAATATCTGCGCCACATTCCCGGGCAGGAGGGGAAATATGAGGCCGGCGGCGCGCAGATGGTGCGCATCTGCGACGGCAAGGCGCTGCCTAAGGGAGATCGCAACGCGGTTTACATGCTGCGCACCTTCGGAGGCGAAGCGCATGAAATCTGGAATGTCGCGGATCCCGTCAATCCCGTTCTGGTCAGCCGGATCGGCGGACTCAAGGACACGCACAAGAACTGGTGGGAATGCGAGACCGGTATTGCCTTTCTGGTGTCGGGCGCACCCGACTGGCGCACCCGTCGCATGACCCAGATCTATGACCTCAGCGATCCCTCCCATCCCCGGAAAATCAGGGATTTCGGTCTTCCCGGTCAGGAGCCGGGCTCGACCGGCGCGGTGCCGACCGAACTGCACGGGCCGATCTCGACAGGACCACAGGGAAATCGCGTCTATTTCGGATACGGCACCAACAAGGGCGGCTTCCTGCAGATCGTCGATCGCGACAAGCTGATCAACGGGCCGAAGGAGCCGACGGCGGATAATCTTCGTCTTCCGGAAGTCTCCCGGCTGGCGATGTCCGCCTTCAACGGTGCCCACACCGTATTTCCAATGAAGCAAATGCCGATTGCCGAATTTGCTCACGACAAGGACGGCAAGACGCGCGATATCGTCATGATCGTTGACGAGGCGATTCTGAACGAATGCAACGAGCCACGGCAAATGGTGTGGTTCGCCGACGTCACGGTGGAGAACCGCCCGATGATGATTTCGAGCTTCACCGTTCCGGAAGCGAGCGGTTCGTTCTGCGAACGGGGAGGGCGGTTCGGCTCGCATTCTTCCAACGAGAGCATGGCGCCGGTCTTCTACAAGAAGATGGCGTTCATCGCGTTCTTCAATGCCGGCGTGCGGGCGCTCGACATCCGTGATCCCTATCATCCGGCCGAAGTCGGTTATTTCATCCCCTCGATCACGGCGGCAACCGACAAGCGTTGCGTTACCATCGACGGCAAGGACCGCTGCAAGGTCGCGATCCAGACCAATAATGTCGAAACCGATGAGCGCGGATATATCTACATCGTCGATCGCGCCAACACCGGCCTGCATATACTGGAGCTGACCGGTCCCGCGCGCGCGGCGGCCGGCCTGCCGTGAAGGCGGTGATATCAGATGCGTAGACCGCTGACCGCGTTCGCCGTTGCGATCTGCATCCTGACCGGCGTCGCCGCCGATCGACCCGCCCGTTCGGATATCGAGGGCTGGCGCGAAATTGCCTGGCCGTTTCCGCGCGACGGGTGGCCCGCGGGGCGCGCCTTCCAATGCGCCATTGAATTTTGCGGCGGCGAAATCGAAGTCTATGTGCGGCCGAAGGCCGGCTTTTGCAATTGCGACAGCGGCGTCGCCGATGACGATGAAGTCGATCGCGTCGCCGACCTCGATCTGATGAGCGAGCGCTTTGCGCCGCTTGAGCCGGGCGGGGCGATCCGCGTTGCCGAGATGCCCGGACGATTGAGGACCTATGATCTGCGGATGTCCGACGGCGCACGGCATACGGCCGTCGCCATCGCCGTATCGCGGCGCTGCGACCTGCTGGTTGCGGTTGCGCACGGCAAAGGCTCCGTACCCGCAATTCAGCGCGTTGCGCTGGAGTTTCTTGGCTCGAACGGCATGGCGAACTGGATGACGACGGCGATGGCCGGGCGTTGAATCTACGCTTACTTCCCTTCTCCCCTGGGAGAAGGTGGCGCGGACGAAGTCCGTGCCGGATGAGGGGTCTCTTTCCATGCGACCCCTCACCCGCCGTCGCTCCGCGAAGCTACCCCCTCCCACAAGCGGAGAGGAAGAGGGCGACTTTTCCTGCGCGATATGATCGTGCATAATCAATCGGCCATTTCGATTGAATCACGAGTTGATCATGTCCCTTCAGGTCTATCTCGCCTTCGTCGCCGCCTGCATCGCGCTGGCGCTGTTGCCGGGACCGGTTGTTACCCTGGTGATCGCCAACGGCCTGCGGCACGGCACCCGAGCCGCGCTGACCAATATCGCCGGAGTCCAGGCCGGATTGACGATCGTAATCGGCATCGTTGCCATCGGGCTGACCTCGCTGATGGCGACAATGGGTTACTGGTTCGATTGGGTGCGCTTCGCCGGCGCGGCCTATCTGGTCTGGCTCGGCATCAAGTTGATCCGCGTCCCCGTTGAAGGCGTCAACGCCGACGAACCGCCGCTCCCGCCGCGTGGCGGATTTTTCCTGCAGGGGTTTCTGGTGCTGCTCTCAAACCCCAAGGTGCTGGTATTCTTCGGCGCGTTCATTCCGCAGTTCATGGACATGAGCAAGGATCACTTTTCGCAGGTGGCGCTGCTCGGCGTCACCTTCATGATCACGGGAGCGATCACCGACTCGATCTACGCGCTGCTGGCCGGCCGAGCGCGGCTGTTCTTCTCGGCGCGGCGGACGAGGCTGCTGTCGCGCATCTCCGGCGGCTTCATGATCGGCGGCGGCATCTGGCTGGCGCTGACGCGGGCGCGGTAGTCGCGCCTCGCCTTGAAGTCATATCCAGCCATTTGACTCGTCGGGGCAAGGGAAGCGTGCACTGGCAGCCCGTATCGCCGCGTACCGCATGAGCGGCATTTTTGCGCGATGTGAAGCTGTTCACATCTGCTCGCCGGGATTTGGGCTATTCATCCGAGATGGTGCGTGCAGTACGCGCACAATGGCAGAAAGTTCGACAGCGATCTGTTTTTGATCAAACAACGAGGTTCGATCATGTGGACGCGTGATGAATTGGTTTCCTACAGTTTCCTTTTCGCAGTCACCGTTGCCGGCCTTGGACTGGTCGCACTCGCATTCGGCTAACGCGTGACGTGACTAGCTCGGCTCTGTTCGTCCGGATGCACGGAGGATGGCGTCGGCGCGATGCTCAGGCGCTGCCTTGACGGCGTTTAGCGCTTCTCATCGGGCGCCTTCAAGAGCCGGAATTGGGGAACACGCGACCGATTCCAGGTTTCGAGGGTTCGCCCGCAGGTGCATTGGAAATCGTCGCGGTCGCGTGACATGGTCTCTACCTCAGTCCGCTCCCAAATCGCACCGCATGTGCATTTGATTTCCGTCGCCATCAGACCGAATATGCACCTTCGGCGGAGAGGCGATCAAGCCGAAACTAGCCCGGCAGCAGCCGCTGCGCGCGCAATGTCGTTTCGATTTCGCCGAAGATGCGCGCGAGCCGATCCGCCCATTGCGCCTGGCCGGCCGGAGCGGCGATCAGGTCCTGACGGATTTCTATTCCGGTATTCATCAAGCCGCGCGCCTCGCCGTGAACCGGGATGGTGTAGTCGGTCTCGTCGCTCACGGCGTAGGGTTCGTTGTCGCCGACCACGAGATCGGCTTCCGCGCGCAACAGACCCAGCAGCAGCGGCGGCAACTTCGTGTCGCGATGATACAGCGTACCGATATGCCATGGCCTGGCAATTCCCGCGTAGACCGGCGTGAAGCTGTGCAGCGACACCAGCACCGTCGGAACACCGTCGCGCAGGCGCCGCTCGATCACATCGGCGATGCGCCGATGGTAGGGGTCGAATATCGATTGTCGCCGCGCCTCGGTCGCCTCGCCAGCAAGGCCTTCGTTACCGGGTATGACAGTCGCTTCGCTGATGCGCGGGATTGAGCTTGGCGCGCCGGGCGGGCGATTGCAGTCGATCACCAGCCGCGAGTAGCGCTGCGCGATCAGGTGCGCATCCAGATGCTTCGATAGCGCGTCGGCGACCCCGGCAATGCCGGGATCCCATGCGATATGCCGCGTCAGATCGCCCGCCGGCAGCCCGAGATCGCCGAGGATTCGCGGGATCAAGCGGCCGTAATGATCGCAGGTCAGCAGGAATGGCGAACGTCCGGCGGCATTATCTTCGAGAACCGGCGGAACATCTTCCCCGCCAAGGAGTAATGATATGTCGCCGGCGCTGTCCAAAGCCATTTTTCCTTACTCGTTGCCTATCGAAGCAGCATACCGATTTAGAAATAAGCAGTGATCGGTATAGATTAGATTGCACAAAGTCACGATGATTGCTTCGACGATGCCCCTGCTGACGATTCATCACAAGACCGAATATCGCTACGCGCACCCGGTGGCGTTCGGCGAACATCGCATCATGCTGCGCCCGCGCGACGGTCACGATCTGCGCGTGCTTTCCGGCAGCCTCGACATCGTGCCGGAGCCGATGTCGCTACGCTGGATCCACGACGTGTTCGGCAACAGCGTCGCGATTGCGACCTTCGACGAGCGCGCCGAGACCTTGTCGTTCAGCAGCACCGCGACGGTGGAGCACAATCCCGCCGAGGAATACGCGCTGACCCCGGACGATCCCGCGTATTTTTACCCGTTTCTTTACAGCGATGAGGAGTTTCCCGACCTCGTTCAATTCATCACGCCGCAATATGGCGATCCGGACGGCGAGCTGTCTGCGTGGGCACGGAATTTTCTCGATGAGGAAGGACCGACCCCGACCTTCAATATTCTGAGCAACATGACCCACGGCATCCGCAAGGCGTTCACCTATCGCAAGCGGCATGAGCACGGCACCCAGCATCCGCTCGACACGCTGCAGACCAGATCCGGCACCTGCCGCGACTACGCGCTGTTCATGATCGAGGCGCTGCGGCGGCTCGGCATCGCCGCGCGCTTCGTGTCGGGGTATCTGTTCATCCCGGGCGATCGCGCGCACGGTTACGTCGGCGGCGGTTCGACCCACGCCTGGGTGCAGGTCTATCTGCCGAGCGCGGGCTGGATCGAGTTCGATCCCACCAACGGCATCGTCGGCACCCGCGACCTCGTTCGGGTGGCGGTGGCGCGCGATCCGCGCCAGGCGATACCGCTGCATGGCACCTACCTGGGTTCGGCCGATGCATTCGTCGGCATGGACGTCAGCATCAACGTTGTTTCGGTCAGCGAAGAGGCGAGGGCGTAGTCATGGAAATCAAGGTAGGCTTCGAGATTTCTTACACAGCCGTCCAGCCGACGCCGATGGTGATCATGCTCAGCATTCATCCATCGCGCCGTCAGGACATCGTCGGCGCCGAAACCATCGTCGCCGACCCGAATGTGCCGATCGGGTTTTACCGCGACAGCTTTGGCAACATCTGCGGCCGGCTGATGGCGCCGGCCGGCGGCGTGACGTTGCGCGGCAACGCGCTGGTGCGCGATTCCGGACTACCCGACGTCGTGGCGCCCTCAGCGCAGCAGATTCCGATCGATCAATTGCCCGACGACGTCTTGCTGTATCTGATGGCGAGCCGCTATTGCGAAACCGACAAGCTGACCGATGTCGCGTGGTCGTTGTTCGGCAATACAAGGCTGGGCTGGGAGCGGGTGGCCGCGATTTGTACCTTCGTGCATAACCACGTCACCTTCGGTTATGAGCACGCGCATCACATGAAATCCGCCCATGACGTGTACGAGCAGGGCGCCGGCGTGTGCCGGGATTTTGCGCACCTGGCGCTCACCTTCTGCCGCTGCATGGGCATCCCCGCGCGCTATTGCACCGGCTATATGGGCGACATCGGCATTCCCTACGATCCCGCGCCGATGGATTTCTCCGGCTGGTTCGAGGCCTATCTGTCCGGCCAGTGGTACACTTTCGATGCCCGCCACAATCACCCGCGGATCGGCCGCATCCTGATGGGCACCGCGCGCGACGCCGCCGACGTGGCGCTGACCACGAGCTTTGGGCGAATGGATCTGGTCAAATTCCTCGTTATCAGCGATGAAGTCGTGGCGGCCTGAGGAATTTTTCGGCGTTTGTGGGACATGATGCAGGATCGTCTGTTCGTCTACGGTACGCTGATGCGCGGCTTCGATCATCCGATGGCGAAGTTGCTGTCGCGCAGCGCCGAGTTTAGCGGCGAGGCGCGGTGCCAGGGCCGGCTTTATCTGGTGAAGCATTATCCCGGGCTGGTGTTGTCGAACGACCCCGGCGACGTCGTGGTCGGCGAATTGTACCGGTTGCGCCAACCCTACGAATTGCTGCGCGAGTTCGACATGTATGAGGCTTGCGGGGAGGGGTTCGCCGAGCCGACCGAATACATCCGGCAGATGTTGCCGGTCCGGCTTGATGACGGCGCCGCGAGTCAGGCATGGACCTATCTCTACAACTGGCCGGTCGCGCATTTACCGCGGATCGCCTCGGGGCGATTTATGGAGCGGTAAAGGCTCGCAGCATCAGGCGCGCTTCTTCGGCTTGGCCTTCTGCTGCATATAGGAACGCAGCACGGCGTTGATGCGGCGCTGATAGCCGTCGCCCTGGCTCTTGAAAAAGTCGAGTACATCTTCATCGACGCGAATGGAGATAGCTTTCTTCCTGGCCGGGATCATGAGAAGCGCATCGGACCAGTCAATATCCTTGAATCCTGCCCAGTCAGGGTCCTTTGCGATCGACTTTTCAACTTCTTCGTCGGTGATCGCATCGAAGCGCGCCCAATCAGTCTTTCCCTTGCGCCGGTCGCCCCACCGACGCGTCACGATATGCTCTTTTTTCATCTCGTCTCGGACGCCGCGCCCGAAATAATTCTGATCAGACCGTTGCGGCGCGTAAAGATCACCGACACGATTCGATCATGAGATTTTCCGATCGCGATCCATCGCTCCTCGTTGTTGCGGCTTGACCCTCTGATGACAATCGGCCCGCAAAAAACTTCGCTGGCGTCATCGAAGGCGATGCCGTGTTGATCAAATTGGTTTGACTTTTCTCTTCATCCCACTCGAAGCCAACTGGTGGAAAAAACTCAAATTCAGGGTCGGCCATTTCATTCGTCTTTTTGTATATACAATTGTATTTGAAATGTCAATCTTCGGTGTTTGGCTCAGCGTAGCTTCACAGCCTGTGAATAGCCGGGAGAAGGCTAATAATCTTCGTATTTTGGGCCCCCGTCCTATATCCATGATCGATTGGCATCGGCCCCGACTCACCGCAAAATCCTTAAATGCGCTTTACGCCCCAATTCCTCGATGAACTGCGCGCCCGGCTTCCGGTTTCGGAAGTCGTCGGCCGCCGCGTGAAGTTGAAGAAGGCCGGGCGGGAGTGGAAAGGCCTGTCGCCGTTCCAACAGGAGAAGTCGCCGTCGTTCACGGTCAACGACCAGAAGGGATTCTACCACGACTTCTCCTCCGGCAAGCACGGCGACATCATCAGCTTCCTGATGGAGACCGAGGGCGTGGGCTTCACCGAGGCCGTCGAGCGCCTCGCAGCGATGGCCGGTGTGTCGCTGCCCGCCGTTACGCCCGATGCCGCGCGCCACGAGCAGCGTCGCAAGACGCTGTACGATGTGATGGACCTTGCCGCGAAATTCTTCACCGACACTCTGGCTTCGCGCAATGGCGCGAAGGCCCGCGGCTATCTCGGCGACCGCGCGATTTCACCTTCCGTGCAGTTGCAGTTTCGCATCGGCTATGCGCTCGCAGAACGCTTCGCGTTGAAGGAGTACCTCGGCTCCCAGGGCATTCCGGTCGAGGACATGGTCGAAGCCGGTTTGCTGGTCGCCGGCGACGACATTCCCGTGCCGTATGATCGCTTCCGCGACCGCGTGATGTTTCCGATCACCGATCTGCGCGGGCGAGTGATCGCGTTCGGCGGTCGCGCGCTGGAAAAAGACGCCCAAGCGAAATACCTGAATTCGCCGGAAACGCCGCTGTTTCACAAGGGCGACAATCTCTACAACCTGGCGCCCGCGCGTCTTGCGACCCACAACGGCGCGCCGCTGGTGGTGGTGGAAGGCTATGTAGACGTTATCGCCATGGTCGGCGCGGGCTATGCCGCGAGTGTCGCCCCACTCGGCACCGCGTTGACGGAAAATCAGCTCGCATTGTTGTGGAAAATCGCGGACGAGCCGATTCTTTGCTTCGACGGCGACAAGGCCGGACAAAAGGCGGCATGGCGCGCCGCCGACCTGGCGCTGCCGCATCTCAAGCCCGGCAAGAGCCTGCGTTTTGCGCTGCTGCCGGAAGGTCAGGACCCCGACGATCTCGCGCGTTCGGGTGGGCGTGGTGCGATCGATGAAGTGATCTCCACAGCGCGCGGTCTTGCCGACGTGATCTGGTCGCGTGAAATCGAAGGCGGCTCCTATGCGACGCCGGAACGGCGCGCAGCGCTGGAAGCGCGCATCGGCGAACTCGCCAACAGCGTTCGCGATGAAGTGGTGCGGCGCTATTATCGCCAGGATCTGGCGGAGCGCCTGCAGCGGACCTTCGCGCCGGCAGTCGCGCGCGGCTTGTATGCGAAAGGCAATTATCGCGGCGGTGGCGGCAATCCCGGTGGTGAATCAGGCCGGCGATTTGCGTCCCGTGGCTCCTTCACCCCGGGCGCGGCGGGCCGATTCGAGCCCCGCGGCGGCCGCGGACAAGCCTCGGCCGGTAGCCAGACCATCGACCGTGGGCCTTATCAGGCGGCGAGCCCCCAGCTTGCGACCAGCCCGATCATGCGCGGCCAGCGCAGCGCAATGTCCCGCCGCGAGGCGCTGATTTTGCAGTCTCTAATCAATCACCCCTGGCTGCTGCACGACCATCTGGAAGAGGTGGCGGCGCTGGAATTGGCCCATCCCGAGGCGCACAAGCTGCGCGCCGGGATTATGGCCGCCTTCGCCAGCGACCATTACCACAGCCCGGAGCCATCCGAACAAGCCGAGAAAATGCGGGACGATCTCACCGCGCGAGGATTTTCGCAAGCTCTTCAAAGGGTTGAGAGGGCGATTACGACTGCCGCGGTGTGGGGGGCGCAACCCGGCGCGGCGCGGGAGGACGTTCTTTCAACCTGGCATCAGCTCGTCTCCTTGCATCGCCAATGGCACTCATTACTTAGGGAATTGAAGGATGCCGAGCTGGCCTTGGGCGACGAGGCAAGCGAGGCAAATTTGGCGTGGCTGCGCGACGTCAAGGCCCGGCTGGCGGAAGTGGACGGCACCGAGGCTCTGATTGAGGGGTTCGGCGAGTCTTCAGGCCGGTTCCAGCGGAGCGTTTGATTAAAAAATGATGCGGACGGCTCCGGCCGGAACCGCGAAATGACTCGCCAAACCCATGGTTTGGCTGCAAAAACAGGGTTAATCGAAGCTTAATGGCTTTGTAGCATTTTCCGGCCAGGTGGCCGCCGGTTCGCCGAAGCGAAAAACGCGTCAGGAATAATCTGGCGCGCGTTCTGTTCGGATAGCCGGTACCGCTTTTCCGCAATATGCGTCAGGCCATTGCGCGAAATCCGGCGAAACAGATTCGGGGGTGGCGATGGTTTGCGCCGCCCTTTCCGCGTCGTAAGTGACTAAGTGATTCAAGGCGGGCGCGGCGACGCTTCCTGCATGAGCGCGTTTTGGGAGCAATGAATGGCCAGCAAGGCAAAGACGCTGCAGGTAAAGGACAAGGAAAAAGACGACAAGGCAGCGGACGCTCCTGAAAAGGATTTGCCGGATGCGCCGTCGCCGTTGCTCGACCTGTCCGACGCCGCCGTCAAGAAGATGATCAAGCAGGCCAAGAAGCGCGGCTTCGTGACCTTCGATCAGCTCAACGAAGTTCTTCCCTCCGACACCACCTCGCCGGAGCAGATCGAAGACATCATGTCGATGCTCTCAGACATGGGCATCAACGTCTCCGAAGCCGAGGATGCCGACAGCGAAGAAGAAACCAAGGAAGAGGCCGAGGACGAGACCGATAACGAACTGGTCGAGGTCACGCAAAAGGCCGTCACCGAAGTCAAGAAGTCCGAGCCCGGCGAGCGCACCGACGATCCCGTCCGCATGTATCTGCGCGAGATGGGCACCGTCGAACTTCTCTCGCGCGAGGGCGAAATCGCGATCGCCAAGCGTATCGAGGCCGGCCGCGAGGCGATGATCGCAGGTCTCTGCGAAAGCCCGCTGACCTTCCAGGCCATCATCATCTGGCGCGACGAACTCAACGAGGGAAAAATCTTTCTTCGCGACATCATCGATCTGGAAGCGACCTACGCCGGCCCCGACGCCAAGAACAACTTGAACCCGCTGCTTGCGGCTCCGCTCGGCGCCGACGGCCAGCCGCTGGTATCCGTCAACGGGAACGGGAACGGTAACGGTAACGGCATGGCGATGCCGGTGCAGGCCGCGCCTGCCCATATCGCGCCGCCGGCAGCTCCGCCGGCGCCGACCCCGTTCCGTCCCGTGCCGGCCGTCGAACCGGAAGGCGAGGAGAAAGATCCGGCCGAAGCGGCGGCCGAATCCGACATGGACGACGACGAGTTCGAGAACCAGATGTCGCTTGCGGCCATCGAGGCCGAGCTGAAGCCCAAGGTGGTCGAGACCTTCGACAAGATCGCCGACAACTACAAGAAGCTGCGCCGCCTGCAGGAGCAGGATATCTCCAACCAGCTGCAGAACGAGACGCTGTCGCCGGCGCAGGAGCGCAAGTACAAGAAGCTGAAGGACGAAATCATCGTCGAGGTGAAGTCGCTGCGGCTGAACCAGGCGCGTATCGACAGCCTCGTCGAGCAGCTCTACGACATCAACAAGAAGCTGGTGTCGTTCGAGGGCCGCCTGCTGCGGCTCGGCGACAGCCACGGAGTCGCGCGCGAAGATTTCCTGCGGAATTACCAGGGCTCGGAGCTCGATCCGCGCTGGCTCAACCGCGTCTCCAAGCTCTCCGCCAAGGGCTGGAAGAACTTCGTCAGCCACGAAAAGGATCGCATCAAGGAATTGCGCCACGAGATTCAGTCGCTGGCCGCATTGACCGGGCTTGAGATCGGCGAATTCCGCAAGATCGTGCACGGCGTGCAGAAGGGCGAGCGCGAGGCGCGCCAGGCCAAGAAGGAAATGGTCGAGGCCAATCTGCGGCTGGTGATTTCGATCGCGAAGAAATACACCAATCGTGGCCTGCAGTTCCTCGATCTGATCCAGGAAGGCAATATCGGCCTGATGAAGGCGGTCGACAAATTCGAATACCGCCGTGGCTACAAATTCTCGACCTATGCGACGTGGTGGATCCGGCAGGCGATCACGCGCTCGATCGCGGACCAGGCGCGCACCATCCGCATTCCCGTGCACATGATCGAGACCATCAACAAGATCGTGCGCACCTCGCGCCAGATGCTCAACGAGATCGGCCGCGAGCCGACGCCGGAAGAGCTCGCCGAAAAGCTCGGCATGCCCCTGGAGAAGGTGCGCAAGGTTCTCAAGATCGCGAAGGAGCCGTTGTCGCTGGAAACGCCAGTCGGCGACGAGGAAGACTTCCATCTCGGCGATTTCATCGAGGACAAGAACGCGATCCTCCCGATCGATGCCGCGATCCAGAGCAATCTGCGCGAGACCACCACCCGCGTGCTGGCGTCGCTGACGCCGCGCGAGGAGCGCGTGCTGCGCATGCGCTTCGGCATCGGCATGAACACCGACCACACGCTGGAAGAAGTCGGCCAGCAGTTCTCGGTGACCAGAGAGCGCATCCGCCAGATCGAAGCCAAGGCGCTGCGGAAGCTGAAGCATCCGTCCAGGTCAAGGAAGCTGCGGAGTTTCCTCGATAATTGACCGCCTCATCCCGAGACACCACGCAAAGCGCGGCGTCTCGAGACCTCATCCTGAGGAGCCCGCCCTGGGCGGGCGTTTCGAAGGATGGGGAAGCGGAACGAGCCTCATGGTTCGAGACGCGTGTGCTCAACCATCGGGCCCGACCCGGCAATCCATCGAACCAAAACGGCGGGCGAAGGTCCGCCGTTTTTGTTTCCAGCTCACACAGATCAAAGTTATCTTGACAGGCATTGGAGGGGCAGCGCGTCGTCGCCTCGAACAACCGCGCTGGGCGTGTTATAACATCTCCCGTATTATTTGACCTGCCCTTCGGAAGGAAAAGCTTCCCTATGCTCCTCCGCCTCATTGCCCTCCTCTTTGCCCTCACCCTCGCCACCCCCTCATTCGCCGCCCGCTGCGGCGGCGATTTCAACACCTTCGTAGCGGCGATGTCGGCGGAGGCGGCGGCTGCGGGAATATCGCAGGGCGTGATTTCGCAGGCGCTCGGCGGCGTGCAGCAGGATATGGCGGTGTTGAATTTCGACCGGCGCCAGCGCGGCACCTTCAACAAATCGTTCGAGCAATATGTTTCGACGCGCGTCGGGTCCGGCCGCATCAACGGTGGCCGGGCGATGATGCAGCGTCACGCCGCACTTCTGTCGCGGATCGAGCGGCAGTTCGGCGTGCCGCCGCAAATCCTGGTCGCGATCTGGGGGCTGGAGACCGATTTCGGCAAGGGCGACATGGGCAGGCTGCCGGTGTTTCGCGTGCTCGCGACCATGGCGCACGATTGCCGCCGCACCGAATTGTTCCAGGCCGAATTGCTCGCGGCGCTGAAGATCGTGCAGCGCGGCGATCTCGGTCTTCGCGACATGATCGGCGCCTACGCGGGCGAAATCGGCCAGACTCAATTCCTGCCGTCATCCTATATCAAATACGGCGTCGATTTCGACGGCGACGGCCATGTCGATCTCAGGCACAGCGTGCCTGATGTGCTCGCCTCTACCGCCAACCTGCTGCATACCTCCGGCTTCAAAAGTGGCGCGCCTTACGGCGAGGGGACGGCGAATTTCGAGGCGATGCGCGAATGGAACAGGGCGACGATCTACCGCAAGACCATCGCCTATTTCGCCGATCAGCTCGTAGGGCGGTGAGATTTCACCTGAGGTATCGAGCCCAACGCAAAGTCGTCGCCTTCGCGAACTCAGGGGACCCATAACCCCCACGCTGTTTTAGGCACGGCGCGGCTAACGGCTTCTGCTAAAACAAACGATGCCGGCCATGGGTCCCCGCGTTGGCGAAGCGAACGCCGGGACGACCTGGAGATTGCGCCCCGCAGACTCAAGTCTTTCCCGCGTTCGCCATCTTCTCGATCCGGCGCGCAAGCACCGCCCAATAGGTGCCGGGCCGAAAGCGCTGCAGCAGGTCCATGAAGCGTGCGTCGTTGCCGATCAGGATGCGCGGCTGGTTGTTCTCGATGCCCTTGATGATGCGCTGCGCGGCGGCGGCGGGCGTGGTCTTGGCTACAGCATCGAACCGCTCGATCGATTGCGCGCGGCGCGCATTGTCGGTCATGCCGACACCGGTACGGGAATTGCGGACGATATTGGTGGCGACGCCGCCGGGGTGCACCACGGACAACTTCACCGGGCTCTTCGCCATCTGCAGCTCGTGCCGCAAACTTTCGGAAAAACCGCGCACTGCGAATTTCGCCGCCGCGTACGCGGTCTGGCCGGGTGGAGCGATGATGCCGAAGATGCTCGAGAGGTTGACGATATGGGCTTCGCGCTGGCGAGCAAGATGCGGCAGGAATGCGCGGGTCGCGTGCACCACGCCCCAGAAATTGATGTTCATCAGCCAGTCCATCTGCGAGTGATCGATCTCGTTGAACTGGCCGAACAGGGCGACGCCGGCGTTGTTGACGACGATGTTAAGGCCGGGATGAGCCGATGTGGCGGCTTGCGCGAACTCTTCAATCTGACCTGGTTCCGAGACGTCGACGCGGTGAACGCTGACCTTCTGCAAGCCGGCTTTGGCGATCTCGGCGGCAAGCGTCTGCAGTCCGGCCTCGTCGCGATCCGCCAGCGCCAGGTCGCAGCCGCGCGCAGAGAGCTCAAGCGCGAGCGCCCGTCCGATTCCACTGGCGGCGCCGGTCACGGCGGCTGCGGCTCCACGGATCGCGGTCATTTGATGTCAGCTCCATCGGGGGAATTGGCGGAGCTTGCTGGCGTTGCAGAAAGCCGCGGGGGGTTGCCTGCGAACCCTGATACAGCCGACAGGCTTTGGCAACCGGCGCAGCATCAGCATGAGGAGCAGCGTGCGACCGTCGGTTCGCAAAATACTGCACGGCACCCCCGAAATAAAAAGGCGGGCTCGAGGCCCGCCGCTTTGCTGAAACTATTGGGTGCCCGGGCGGAGCGAGGCTCCACCCGGGCTTGAAAGTTACTTCTTGGCCTTCTTCTTCGACTTTGACTTCTTCGCCTTTTTAGCCTTCTTCGCTTTCTTAGCCATAGCATCCTCTTTTGGGTTAATGGGTGGAAACGCGACACGAGGCATGCTCGGCGGAGGGCCAACCTCGCAACATCCTCAAATGCAATCCCAACAGATTCGCGGCGCGCTGCCCCGCACTGTCACGCTGGAGTCATCACGTTATCCACAGTTGTTATGCGTTTTGATGTGTTTTTGCAGAATTTTCACCCGTCACGCCCCGGGCAACATCAAACTCTGAACAAAATGGATCGCCGGATCAGGTCCGGCGATGACACTGCGCACGACGATCGCACCGCCCGCGCCGCCTTAACAGGGTTAACGATGCGCAAATGCGGGGGCGCTTTCTGCGTCGATCCGGAACAGCCGCGCGGCGCGAGAGCCGAACTCTTCATCAATTCAAAACCACAGCGCGGATTGCTGTGCCGCGGGTGATAGTCCGTTAAGCGGCGCAGCTGCATCTTGCTGCCAACAAAGGGGATCGTCATGGGCGGGCTGTTCGAAAACAGGGGAGGCAGGGCCACACGCGTTCTGCATTCGCGATGCTGAGCGTTCCGACGCTGTGGACGGTGTTCGTCGTCAATTTTCTCGCGCTGGGCCTGATCTGGGCCTATGTCATGCGCAGCTATCCCTCATTCGAGGCCGCGCGGTACTGGACCGGCTCGGCGTTTGCCGCAGCCGGCGGCGCCGCGCTGGCGATGTTGCGCGTCGTTGCGGATTCACTGATGCCGCTGTTGGCCGGCGGCACCGTGCTGATTTTCGCCGCCTGCCTTGCCATGATGGGCATCCAGCGGTTTTACGACCGGCAGGTCACGTGGCGCAGCACCGCGGCGATCACCGGATTGAGCTTCGTCGGCCTGACATTCTTTATCGCCGGGTACGACAGCACGCCGATGCGGATCCTTATCTATTCGCTCGGCCAGTCGGTGCCGCTGATGCTGACGCTGAAGCTGTTGCTGTCGCGGCAAGATGGCCACATTAATCCCGGCGCCCGGCTTGCAGGCATCGTCTCCGCTCTCATTATCGCGATCTATGCCATTCGTGCCGGCGGCAACCTGCTGCGCATCGACGGCGACACCTCGTATATCCGTTTCAACGCCTTCCAGGCGGCGCTGGTGCTGGTGCTGATGTTCCTGTCGATGGCATGGAATTTCGGCTTCCTGCTGATGGCGATCGACCGGCTGCGCAACGAAGTCGCCGATCTGGCGCTGCTCGACGATCTCACCGGCGTCGCTAACCGGCGGCATCTGTTGCAGCGCTTGACCGAGGAATGCGCGAGGTCGGAACGCAGCGGTGAGTCGTTCGCTCTGCTGGTGATCGATCTCGACGGCTTCAAGGCGATCAACGACACCCACGGCCATGCCGCGGGCGACGCCTGCCTGCAGCATTTCTCCCTGATGGCGCAGACCAGGTTACGGCCCGGCGACATGCTGGCGCGCACCGGCGGCGATGAGTTCTGCATCGTGCTGCCGGCCGCAACGGTGCGCGAGGGCGCCTTGATCGCCCGCCGCGTGCTGGATGTCTGCCGCAGGGACGCCGAGACATGCGTAGGCGCGGATGTTCCGATCGCGGTCTCGATCGGCGTGGCGCAATGGACCGGAGAGATCGGTGCATTCCCGGATCGGCTGATCGCCGCCGCCGATCATGCGCTTTACGCCGCCAAGAACGATGGCAAGAACCGCCACGCGGTCTACGACCCGGCGCCGCCGCTGGCGCCCGGGCACGAGACGATGCCGGAGCACGGCCTGCGCAAGCACGCGTGAGCGTGCTAGACGATCGAGCATGAACCTCCGCCTGCTTGTGACCGCGCTCTGCATCGTCGCGGTCCTTACCCCGTCAGCCGCGAAAACGCAGGACCTCGCTGCGATCGCGCGCGCCTCCGGCACGCCTGAGATTCCCGGCCTCAAGGTGATCTGGCTGGCCCCGTGGGGTGAGGTGTCGAAAGCCCGCTCCTGGCGCAACATCATCGTGCACCAGACCGAGGGGCCGGCCGGCTCGGCGCGCGGCGGCGCCGAGGCGCAGGCCAAAAATCCAACGCGGCGCGGCGTGACGGTCTGGGTGGAGACCGACGGCACCGTGTATTGGGCGGTGGCGGAGAACCTGGTTCCGACCCATGGCGACGGCGCCAATCGCATCGACAACAAATATATCGACAACGGCCCGACGTTCCATCAGGTGGTCGGGAGCAATTCGATCGGCGTGGAATTCGCCGGCAATTATCCCGATGTGTCGCGTGGTGCGACCGAGGCTCAGATCGCGGCTTGGCGGATGTTGGTGAGGGTGTTGCGGGCGCGCTACGGCATTCCCGTCGAGCGCGTCTATGCGCATAACTGGATCGACTACAAGGATGCACGCTATTGCGAAGGTTGCGCGCTGGCGACGCTTGCAAGGCAGTGGGGGCCGTAGGACCCGCCCGCCGATGCCCCGGGCATGAAGGCCAGCCTTAGATCGGCTGCGCCATCCAGCGGAAGATGCGATTGATCAGGCCGGGACGCCGTTTGCGCAGCTCCTGCGCCGGCTCGTCCTCGACGATGCAGCGCTGATAAAAATAATCCAGGAACTTGATATCGTTCGGCTCGGTGACGGTGAAATTCTCTTGGCCGACAAACACCGTGTAGTCGTAGAAAAACGGCCCGATAAAAGGCACCGTGGGCGGGGTGGCGCGGTCCTTCGAGATCACGAACTGCGATGGCTCCAGCCCATGCTCAATCATCGCCTGCTCGACCAGCGGCAGCTTGCGCATGAATTCGGCGGAAAACCCGCCGACGGTTGATTGCAGCGTGATCGACACGGCTATTCCCTGGCGAACGCCTCGCCTTTCTTGGTCGATCGGAAAGAGCGCAAGGTTCACGGAGGTCGCCCGGCTCGACCTGAGCCAACAAAAAAGCCGGCGTTGCCGCCGGCTTTTGTTGCCTCGTTCAATCCGCCAATTAGTGCGCGGCTTCTAGCGCGGCCTGTTCTTGCCGGGCGATCGTGCCCTTGACGGCCGACTGCACCTTCTCGAAGGCGCGGACCTCGATCTGTCGCACGCGCTCGCGCGACACGCCGAACTCGGCGGCGAGGTCTTCCAGCGTCATCGGCTCTTCCGCCAGGCGCCGCGCCTCGAAGATGCGGCGTTCCCGGGGGTTGAGCACGCCGATGGCGCCGTTCAGCGCCTCGCGGCGATGATCGAACTCCTCGTGCTCGGCCATGATGGCTTCCTGGTTGGGCGAAGTATCGACCAGCCAGTCCTGCCATTCGCCGGCCTCGCCGTCGTCGCGGATCGGCGCATTGAGCGACGCGTCGCCGCCGAGGCGGCGGTTCATGTCGATCACGTCCTGATCCGTAACGCCGAGGCGCTTGGCAATCAGCTTGACCTGGTCGGGATGAAGATCACCCTCGTCCAGCGCTGAGATCTTGCTCTTCGCCTTGCGCAGGTTGAAGAACAGCTTCTTCTGGTTCGCGGTGGTGCCCATCTTCACGAGGGACCAGGAACGCAGGATGTACTCTTGTATTGAGGCTTTGATCCACCACATGGCATAGGTGGCCAGGCGAAAGCCCTTGTCGGGCTCGAACCGCTTCACCGCTTGCATCAGGCCGACATTGCCTTCCGAGACAACCTCGGAAATCGGCAATCCGTAGCCGCGATAACCCATGGCTATCTTGGCCACGAGCCGGAGATGGCTGGTGACAAGGTGATGGGCCGCGTCGCGATCGTCGTGCTCGCGCCAACGCTTGGCGAGCATGTATTCCTGCTGGGGTTCCAGCATCGGAAATTTGCGGATCTCGGCGAGGTAACGGGAGAGACCGGATTCTCCATTGAGAACCGGCAGTGTAGCTGTACGGGCCATTTAGCGCCCTCCAGTGGTTCAGGCCCCCGATAGCGGCGGGCCCGGCAGACGGACGCTCTGTTAAAGCCGCCCGGGCTGCGATGTTCCGCGTTGGATATTCAACGCAGGTGCAGCATACACTAAAACGGGGGGCATTTGGAAGGATAGCGGGGGTCACGTCCCCGTGTGGCTGGTATAACCTATTGGCATATCAATATTTTTTCAGAGGCCCTGCGTCATTGCGTCGCCCGAAGCGAGTCCCTCAGCCGGGCCAGATCGTCGGGCAAATCCGAAATCCACTCGAAAATCGCCCCGGTTTGGGGGTGTTCCAGCGCCAGGAGGTATGCGTGCAGCGCTTGGCGTCCGAGGGCGGTTAGCGCCGCCTGACTCTGGGGACCGAGATGGCTGGCCTTGGTTTTGAAGTGCGGGCCGTAGACGTTGTCGCCCATCAGGGGATGGTCGATATGTGCGAGGTGCACCCGGATCTGATGGGTGCGACCGGTCTCGAGCTGGCAGGCCAGAAGGGCTGCGACCGGCTTGCCGTCGCGTCCGTTGAAGGCTTCCTGAATTTCCCAATGGGTGACCGCCTCGCGCCCGCTCTCGCGAACCGCCATTTTCTCCCGGGCATGCGGGTGCCGGTCGATCGGAGCATCGACCGTGCCGCGCTGGCGGTTGGGTAGCCCCCATACGAAAGCCATGTAGCCGCGCCGCATCGCGCCGGTGCGGCCGTGATCGGCGAATTGCTCGGTCAGCGATTTGTGCGCCCGGTCGTTCTTCGCCGCCACCATCAGCCCGGTGGTGTCCTTGTCCAGCCGATGCACGATGCCCGGGCGCCTGACACCGCCGATCCCGGAAAGGCTGGAGCCGCAATGGGCGATCAGCGCGTTGACCAGCGTGCCGGTTTCATGCCCGGCGGCGGGATGCACGACGAGGCCCCTGGGCTTGTCGATGACGATGATGTCGTCATCCTCGTAGACGATATCGAGCGCGATGGCTTCGGCCCTGGGCTCGGCGGCGACCGCTTCCGGCACGTCGATTGTAATCGTATCGCCCGCGGTGACATGATAAGCGGGGTCGCGGATGGGGGCGCTTCCGATCGTGACGGAGCCCGCGAGAATCAGCGCCTTCAGCCGCGAACGCGACAGCTCCGGGCGCCGCACCGCGAGCACGCGGTCGAGCCGGGACGATCCCTCGTCGCCGGCGACGGTGACAACAAGCCTCTGACCGCTATTCGAAGACGAGCCGTGTTCCAAAGATAGAGCCTTGCATGACCGAAACAGTTGCGCCCGAACCGACACAAGAGCAGGCCGCACTTTTTGCGCGGGTCCGGCGGATGATGCTGATTGCGGGCCTTACCACCGCGCTGGCGGTAGCGGCCGTTCTCGTCGCCATCGGCTACCGTCTTTTCCGCACTGAGGGAAGCGTTGTCGCCACCGACACTACTTCGATCCTGCCGAAAGGCGCCCGCATCGTCGCGACCGCCGTTGCCGGCGACCGCCTGGTGGTAACGCTGGATGTGGGCGGCGCGACCGAAATCCGCACCTTCGACGCACATACGCTAAAGCCCGCCGGCCGGTTGAAATTTGTCAGCGAGCCGTGAGCTCATGATCCGCCGGAGTGCGCGGTTTGGCGTCAATATCGTGCGTCCCCACAGGCCCGGCCGCCTTGCAGCGGATAGATTTCAAGGCTATTCCCTCAAAGGACGCTCCCTTCGTCTAGCGGTTAGGACACGGCCCTCTCAAGGCTGAAACAGGGGTTCGATTCCCCTAGGGAGCGCCAATCTTTTCAATAGTTTATCGAATATTCTGACACCCATGTTTGGCGCTTCTTCAATTTTTCTCCAACTGTAAGTTTTGCTTGGCAGGTTTTTTAAGAAAGCATTGCCCTCCAAAGGCAAAGGTCACACGTTCGAATCGTGTCGGGTGCGCCAGTAAGACAAGGAGATTTTCTTCGATTTTGAACTTTGTGGACACCATTAGTGTCACCGTAGTGTCACTGCAGTTTCAGAGCGGCCAAGCTCACCCCGAGAAGCCCTTTCAGCACCTAAAACTGGATCCACGACGTCGGCGATGGGTTCAATAGTGCCGAGAGTGGCAAAGCCGTGTGAAATGCCGATGCCCATGCCGAAGCCGAGTCGTGACTGAGCTACTACCACTTTTCGCTCGGCGCCCAAATCACTGGGCGCATAACAGCACGCGGGCCACCCCTTGTGGAGTGGTGCTCTGCGCCGTTGCGAGGCGATAGCCTTGCGACTGGTTATAAAATTGCACCACGCAACGGGGCATACCTTATGCAATACAGCTAAAGGGGCGGGGACAACGGTGGCTTAGTCCGGAGCAATGACGGCCGGATCATCCGCCCGCACAGAATTGGTCAACTTGCCCGGATCGACCTTCTTGCGGGTCGCCCATTTCGTGAGATTTGGTGGCCGATAAGCGGGCACGGTACGCCATCGTTCAAATACCGATTGATCGATGGTCTCATTTACATTGGTGTGCGTACCGTCTTCGCGCACGTCGGGGTCCTCGCCAATCTTGCGGAACATAGGCTTGGAGAACTTCGAATAGACGCCATAAGCAAAGTCCTTATAGGAGTCGGTGATAGCTGCGGTAACAGCGTCCCCATCGATGTCCACATCATTGCGGAATGTCAGCCCATGATGTGAGGCCTTCTTCACAATCCAGCGAAGCGGAGTTTGAGCAAGAAGGTTACTTGCGCGGCGGAAATGCCGCAACTTGGAAATCTCTAGTACAGCCGCCTTGCACGAAAAGGCCCGTTTTGTTGAGGGATCTCGAGCTTAATCGTTGACATTGAGATCTGGGCGCCAGGGTGGATGGCGGAGGGAGAGGACCTGGGGTCGAACCTTCTCCGTTTAGGCGAGCGTACTAGCAAGCCCAGACACAGGCAGTTCCTAGCGAAGGCGTGGCCAAAGACCCGCGTGTGCTAGGGAAGGCGGGATACCAGCAGCCGCCAATATCGCAACCAATTTATCAAGCGTCTATCTCTTTGTCGCGCGCTCAAGGAACTGCACCAGAGCGGCGCGATCCTGTTCCGACCCGATGCGTTGCTCTGGCATCTTGGTGCCCGGGGTGTAGGCCGAAGGTCCAATCTCGAACAATCTGGAAACCGTCTCCGGCGTCCAAACAATATCGAGACGCTTGAGGGCTTCGGAAAAATTATAACCCGGCAGCGTTGCGATCCGTCGGCCGAAGATGCCGGCCAAGGTCGGACATGCCCTGTTAGCTTGATCTGCGCCGAGGGTATGGCATGCGACACAGGCACGAAAGATATCCGCGCCGTGATCGCCGGCATAAGCGGCCAGCGGATCTCCCGCCGCTTCCAGAAGAAGTGGATCGATAGGATCTCCCGTCACCACGTTCCAGCGCCGGATGATGTGGTCGGCGCCGCCGGTGAGCAGAGTGCGGCTGTCCGGCAGAAACGCGACCGACCAGACCGGTAGCCCCGGGCCGACCAGCGTGCGCTCCAGAGCGCGCGTCTTGCGATCGATTACCGCTACCGATCCACCAATGCTCGCCGCGGCGATCAACGCGCCGTCCGGCGAGATCGCAATCGAAATCACCGGTCGGTCGGCGCCTTGTAACCCATTTCGAACGGCCGCTGGCCCACCAGTGCTTCGACACGGCCTTCCTTGGTCGAGGGCAAGAAGGTAGACGACCCGGTATTCACCGGCCTCGACGAATGCACGCGGGAAACCGCCGATACTTGCATTCAAAAATAGCCTGTCGCCCCGGGCAAGGGCAGGGGGCTGATCGGGGAACAAAGCGAGGCGCGATGGGCGACGGCGCCTCCCTTTTTAACGTTGCCACCCGCTATCTTAAATGCAGCCTCATCAGGAGAAATTGTCTAAACGCGGTACCTCTATTGTGTCGATGCAAACACGTGCAGAGGACGATGTCAGAAACGGCCACAGCTTGCCTCAGGCGGCTGCGCCAAGTTTCTCGAATGCAGAGCTTTTCAGACGGTTAAGGTCGCGCTCGCCAGACGCCGCCTGCTGAAGGATATGCTCCGCCACTTGAAGCGGCGTGACAGATTTTCGGACTAAGAAGCGACGATCCGTGACGACCTCGTTCAGCGCCTGCCGCATGACGGCGACCGTCGTTGCATCGTATTTCTGTTTCAGATCATTCATCGTTGCTGGCCCAATTATTGCCGCGTCTTTAGAGTTCTTTTGTAAACGCATGATGAACTTTCCCCTAAAATCTGACCCGCAGGCTAACGTTTCAGGTGCGCTAAGGAATGGTACGTATTGCCGCGCGATCAAACCGCGCGCGACAATACGTAGCACTAATGCAACATTGCTCTAGATCAATGTCAGTGCGGTCTGCCGAAATAATTTTGTACCGAGCGGCGGTCCCACACCGCTGTGTTTCTGGAGGGTAACAAGATGGTTGTTGCCGAAACGCTTGCTAGCTTGAACGCGGCTAAGACCGCCTTCGATAAGGCCAAGGCTCTCCAGAACATCCACGATGCGTCTGCTCGTGATCGCGCGGTCATAGACCTCCAGCGCGAAATCCTGTTGGCGCAGGAACAACAGTTTGCCTTGGCCCAGCGGGTACAGGAACTGCAAGAAAAGGTGGCGCGGTTTGAGGGGTGGGACGTCGAGAAGAAACGCTACCAACTTAAGGATTGCGGCGGACACACCTTCGCCTACGAATTAAAGGCGACCGAGGCCCACGGCGAACCAATTCACCTCGCTTGTTCAAATTGTTTTCAGAAGAAGCAGATTTCTATCCTCCAGTTCAGTCACCACAGCAGAGATGACAATCAGGATTGGTATGACTGTATAGAATGCAAAACTCACCGTGGTTACGGGATGGCGTTTAACCGCGATGTCAATTCCGAACGCATCTCTGATGATATTTGAACTGATCATGCCGTTTGCGGGCGGCATTTCATCGATAGGACAGCAGCGCTGGCTTGATCGGCATCATCGCTGGTGAGAGCATCTCTCGCATCGGGGATACGTTGGCCCCGACACACTGGCAACGCATCGGAACGCCTCATTCAATGAAGGCTTTGCGTCCGGTGGCTAGCAGGCTCAGGCTAC
This sequence comes from uncultured Alphaproteobacteria bacterium, assembly GCA_963732455.1. GTDB lineage: Bacteria > Pseudomonadota > Alphaproteobacteria > Rhizobiales > Xanthobacteraceae > Bradyrhizobium. The sequence goes on from CAVSZM010000009.1 coordinate 117,284, forward strand.
GTTCGAGCACCGCTCGGCGCAGCAAAACTCTAGGCAAACGCAACGCAACGGCATAGGCCGTCGAGGGAAACCTTGGCGGCTTTTGCGTGAGCGGGGCTAGGATGGTGACGCAGCGGACGACCACGCCAAAGGAACCGGAGGGACTGATCATGTTCGGAACAGAGCCATGGGGCTACGGCGGATATGGACAATTTCACATGGTCGTCTGGATCATTCTCGCCATTGCCGTCGTCGCCGGGGTGGGCTGGCGCCTACGATCAGGTTCATAGCCCCGCTGGGCAAAAATAGAAACGGCGCTGTCGCCAGCGCCGTTCCTAGTGCACTAACGCGTGGATCGGCCCACTTCGACTGGCACTGGCGGGAGCGACCCGCTCTGGCTCTGCTGGCGTGGGAAGCCTGAACCGATCCGGGGACGAGACTATTCCCGCCTCCACCGGAGTACTTTGATCTACCGCAAGTAACGCAGCATGTAGTTATAGTGGGGGTGGTCAGATTTAGTTTGTTGGAGTTGCGTGGTGTGCGGTCGCGCGGTCCCTGCATCAGTCGCGCTCCCCAAGGGACCCGTGCGATCGATTGCGGAGGGATACCATCGTTCGACGGTCACCGCGCACCGCTGGGCCGGTCTGACGATGCCCGTTGTTCGGGGTAGACCGGAAGTGGCGTTTCGGGGCCGTCAGTATCGTTTTTGACCCGACCCGGACATTGACGGTTGTGGCCCCTGTCGTGACCCGGACCCCTTTAAGGGACCAACTCTCGGCGATATTATTCGAGCCGACGAACCCGAGGGGCGGATATGGCGCGGCCATCAAGAACGGGCGGCAAGATAAGCGAGGCGAAAGCCCGCAACGCAAGCCCAGGAAAGGGCCACGAGAACACCAAGACGAAGCGCCGCAGCGCGCCAACGGCCGGCCGAGTTAAGCGTCGTTCTGTTTCCGGTCCGAGCAAAGATCTCAAGGCAGCCCGCAAGCAGCAGGCGGCGACGGCCGAAATATTGAAGGTAATTGCGAGTTCGCCTGACGATGTGCAGCCGGTGGTAGAGGCGGTTGCCGAACGCGCGATGAGCTTGCTGGATGCCTGGTCCGTCGTCGTGACCCGGTTTGACGGAGAACTTCTGCTTTTTGGGGCCGCACGCGGGGCACGCACTCCCCGACACCGAGCAGTTTCTCCGCAACCAGTTACCGCAGCGCCCGGAAGCTGCAGGGTTTGGGGGGCGCTCCATTCTGGAGCGGTCTGCGATCAATGTTTCGGACGCGCTGGCCGATCCAAGTCCGCAAATCCGCGATCGTGCGCGCATGCGTGGGTTTCGAGCGGCATTGTCCGTGCCCATGCTGCGGGATGGCCAACCGATCGGCGCGATTACCGTAACGCGCCGTGAGGCTGGAGCGTTCGCAGCCAACGAGGTCGAGTTGTTGCAGACCTTCGCCGATCAAGCGGTCATCGCCATCGAAAATGTGCGGCTGTTCAACGAGACTAAGGAGGCGCTGGAACGGCAAACCGCGACCGCCGACATCCTCAAGGTGATCGCGAGGTCGCCATCGGAGGTGCACCCGGTGTTTGAAGCCATCGCGACCAACGCGAACCGTTTGGTGGGCGGCTACTCGACTTCGGTGTTCAGTTTTGTCGACGATACAATGCACCTGTCAGCCTTCACGCCTACCAGCCCGGCAGGGGATACGGCGCTGAAGGCGTCATTCCCTCGACCGCTGTCCCAGCAACCGTGGTCGAAAGAAACCGGCAATGGCGAGATCGTCAATATCGCCGGCATCGAAGCCGAAGCGGCAGTGCCCAACCCGGTGAATACACCGAATTCAGGATTACTCTTCCGTGCACCGCAGTTTCGAGCAAAGCAGGAGCAGGCACGTGAGCTTCCTTATTCTCGTCGTTGACGACGAACCTGATGTCGAGATGCTGTTTCGCCAGCAATTCAGGCGCGACCTTCGAGCCGGCCGCTTCACGATGGAGTTTGCCCAGTCGGCGGACAAGGCCTTTCAACGCATCAGTGATATCGCCGATGAGTTATTGATCCTGATCCTGTCCGACATCAACATGCCCGGAACGAGCGGCCTTGAGCTGCTACCCAAGGCGAAAGCTGCACGGCCGGACGTGCCCGTCATAATGATAACGGCCTACGGCGACGACAATACCAGGAGAAAGGCCATCGAAGGCGGCGCCGAGGCGCTTCTGACGAAGCCTATCGATTTTGTTGCGCTTCGCACTGAGATCGACGGTCGGGTCGTAAGGGCCGCGTAATCGATCGGGTCATCAACGGACCTGAAGACCCCGAAATTTGACTTCCGTTCTTCCCCGTGTGTGGACGGCTCCGAGTTGGCAAGGACTTTTGTCACGTCGCAGGTTGTTCGGTGCGGCCGTGTGTTCGGCCTTTAGACGCGGTTCACATGACCGCTGGCCATAATGCCCTCCTCCCAGCACAAAAAGATTTTTGCAACATGAGGCGGCGTTAGCGATCTCCGTTGCGTATGCTTGCAACGGTGGTCACTCGCAACGCTACTTCCGCCGGCGTGGTGTTCGTTTAAGCAAACTGTTTCGGCTTGGGCCCGAATTGAGCCTGCCCAGCCGTTTCGCATTTGCCGCAACATGTTGTCGATATCGATTAACTATTTTATCGCCCGAAGCGCCAGTCATTAGATTTGCAGTAGCTTCGAAAGCCGCGTCTATCTTTTCCCTGACCATAAGTTCAGCTTCGCGCCGGGCGTTCCTTCCGCCGCGCATCAGCTTCATCATCCGTAGCGCAACTACGCCATTTGCTTCGACCGCCAACATCATCAAAGAAGTAAACATCCGCCGCCCTCTACATAATCGTCCGTACCAAGATCGGGTGTAGCCATCTCGCCACCATTACAAGTTCCGCCCGATTCCAGTATTAAAAAGCGTCAAGTGACAATGTGGCAAACGAAGGCGTGCACGGCGAGTAGCAGGCCTCCGAGCACTAAGCGACCTTGTCCCGGCCAGCACCGCCGCAGCGTTCGCACAGCCAGCGCTGATGAGGAGGTAGTGGCGTAGCAGATTTGTCACACACGGCTCGCAATGCGCGGGCGTTCGCCCTGCGTTCGCTAGAAGTCACAATTGTGGCAGCAGCGGAAGCATATGCTTGTCGTCATGAACGACAAGACTTTGAGCCGGCGCGCGGTCGTGGCCGGGTTTCCATTGCTGCTGGCCGGGTGCTCGGGAGGTTACCGCTCGATCACGGGCGAGCCGTATTCCGTACCTTTCGTGTCGATGCGCCCTGACCTCATGCGCCAGGAGGTGGCCTATGGCGCGCCATATCGAACGGGGACGGTGGTAGTAAACATTAGAGAGCGGCGGCTCTATCTGGTCCAACCGGGCGGCCGAGCGCTACGCTATGCTGTGGGTGTCGGCCGGGCAGAGGCACGCAACTTCCAGGGCTCCGCCGTGATCGGGCGCAAAGAGGCTTGGCCGAGCTGGACCCCGACCGCGAACATGATGCGAGCTATGCCGCAGTATCGGGCCTATGCTGGCGGCATGCCCGGCGGAATTGAAAATCCGCTCGGGGCGCGGGCCCTTTATCTCTACCGCGACGGCGAGGATACCTATTTCCGCCTGCATGGAACTAACGAACCGAATACTATCGGCACGGCGGCGTCGAGCGGCTGCATTCGACTTGTCAACCAAGACATAATGGACCTCTATGATCGTGTGCCGGTCGGTGCACCGGTGGTCGTGCTGCAGACGTGAGGCGGTCCGCGCGGTGACCGTACAACTCATTGGGGGACTTGCTTAGTGCCGCAGAGAGGTCCGTTGCGTCCGGTGGAGCAAGCGTTGCGTAGCGAATTGCAGCGCAAGCTGCGCCGCATGCTTGTTGCTGCCGCCATCGTTGGCCCCGTGGCGCTGTCGCCCGAAATGAGTGCGGCCGAAGGCTTGCTTGATTTCTTTTTCGGTGGCGGCCAGAAGCAACAGCACCAGACCTCGTCTTTCGGCAATCTTTTCAACAATAATCCGCAATCACCACCGCCGCGGCCGGTCGTCGTAAGCGCGGGACCTGCCTTCTGCGTGCGCAGTTGCGACGGCAAATATTTTCCGCTGATGCGCGGCGCGGCCTCGCCGGCGCAGATGTGCCAGGCCTTCTGTCCGGCAAGCCCGACCAAAATTTTCTTCGGCTCCAGCATCGACAGAGCCTATGCCGCAACCGGCGAACGCTACGCCGATAGCGAAAACGCCTTTGCCTACCGGAAGGCGCTGCGCGCCGATTGCACCTGCAACGGCCACAATCCCGCCGGTCTTGCGTCAGTCGATCTCGCGATGGACGGCTCGTTGCGCTCGGGCGACGCGCTCGCCACCGCTGACGGGCTCGTCGCCTATTCCGGTATACGGGTCGGCAACGACCAGAACCCGGATTTCACGCCGGTAGCGTCTTCTCCGGGCCTGACGCCGGAGGTGCGCGCAAGGTTGAACGATATGAAGGTCGCGCCGGCGCGAGCCGACATGGCGGCAAACAAGGCGTCAACTTCCGAGGTGAACCGCACGCCGCTTCCGGCGGCGACCATCACGCCGAAGCCGGTGCCCGCGCGCGACAAGCGCGTAGATGCGGATTGATGCTGCAATCAATGCCCGACGATCACATCTTGCAGAGCTTCTTCCGTTGTTGGCACCTTTCGGACATGGCGCGATGTCCGAGTTGAGTCCTCTGTGGATGGCTCCCGCGTTGCAAGGGCTAAATTGACGCAGTGGCATTGGTCGGGTGCAGTCTTCTGTCCGGCCTGTTGATGCAGTCGGTTGAGACTGCTGGCCCTGATGGAGTCCGCGAAATGGTCCCATTCTGCTTTTCAGGCTATGACGCCTTAAACTCAAGTTAGGTTGTCCCTGTTCCCGGTCTGACCGGTCTGCCATCACGTCGCATCGCGCTCACAACCTCCTGAAGCTGTTCACCCTCGCAAAGGCAGCCTGAGCCAACTAACCTGCAACAAATGCCCGTCGCAAAGCCTATCTGGACGAGTCTCCTAGTGTGACAATTCGGTGTTATCGTAAGCCCAACGCCGAAAGCCCTTCCAGCCCAGGAGTGCACCATGCCCATCGTCAACCGCATCGCCGCCCTTACCGACGAAATCGCAGCCTGGCGCCACGATTTTCATGAGCATCCGGAACTTTTGTACGAGGTGCATCGCACGGCCGGAATCGTAGCCGATCGTCTACGGGAGTTCGGTTGCGACGAGGTCGTGACCGGCATCGGGCGCACCGGCGTGGTCGGCGTCATCCACGGTAGCAAAAATAATTCAGGGCGCGTCATCGGCTTGCGTGCCGACATGGACGCGTTGCCGATGGAGGAGATGAGCGGCGTGCCCTACGCCTCGAAAACACCGGGCATGATGCATGCCTGCGGACATGACGGCCATACCGCAATGTTGCTTGGCGCGGCCAAATATCTTACCGAGACCCGCAATTTCGACGGCACCGCGGTGATGATCTTCCAGCCCGCTGAGGAAGGCGGCGCCGGCGGGAAAGCCATGGTCGACGATGGCCTGATGACACGCTGGAGCATTCAAGAAGTCTACGGCCTGCATAACATGCCCGGCTTGCCGGAAGGTCATTTCGCCCTGACGCCAGGCCCGATTCTCGCCGCGGCCGACAGCTTCGAAATCGTCGTGCACGGCAAGGGCGGCCATGGCGGCGCCGGTCCGCACCGAGCGATCGACAGTGTACTCATCGGTTCGGAAATCGTCGGCGCCCTACAGTCAATCGTCGCACGCAACGTCGATCCGATGAAGACGGCCGTCGTGTCTGCCTGCAGTTTCCATGCGGGCTCCGCCTTCAATATCATTCCCGCGACCGCGACGATCAGCGGCACGGCCCGCACTTTCGAGCCTAAGGTTCGCGATCTGGTGGAACGCCGGATATCGGAAATCGCCGACGGGATCGCGCGCGCCTATGGCGGATCGGCGGAGACGAACTACACGCGGATGTATCCGCCGACCATCAATCACGAGCGCGAAACCGCTATAGCGGCAGACGTCGCGCGTGACGTCGTGGGAACGGACCGTGTAAACGACCGTACCACACCGGTCATGGCCGGTGAGGATTTCGCATTCATGCTGCTGGAGCGTCCCGGCGCCTTCATATTCCTCGGCATGGGTGACAGCCCGGAGTGCCATCATCCCGCTTACAAGTTCAATGATTCGATCCTCGGCCACGGTGCGTCGTACTGGGTGCGAATGGTCGAGAAGACGATGCCGGCCAATTGACGCGAATTGATAACGACGCGATTTCCGGGTGTGGCACCAAACGGACATGCCGAAGTATCTTGGCAAAGCCCGTTATTGGGTGAACAGCGGAAAACATACGCTCGCATGGAGCTTTTCCGGTTTTTGACCCAGAGCGACCCTGCGGCCTATTGCGGCGTGCCGCGTCTTACCACAAGCCCCGTTGCACCGGATAATAGTACTGGCCGCCCCGCCGGCGCGTATTGTTGGTTTGGGAGTTCCAATTGGGCTGGTCCCCCAAGTCGTCGTCGCCCCAGTAGTTGCCGCTCGCAACGGCGTCATCATCCGTCGGCAGGCGCGTCACAAAGCCGCCCTGGGGCTGGTTGTTCAGCACCGCGACGAACTCGGTGCGATAATTGGTCTCGCGGCTCAGCGGCTCGTCCGAGATGATGATCGAGGATCGCGGCAATGCAGTCGGCGCGATGCGGCCGAGCACGTCCTGCGGGATGGTGATGCGGTCGAGCGCGTCCTTGGCATCGTCCCCGTCGTCGACCGTGACCACGCTCCAGCGCAGGCCCGCGTCGTTGCGCGCCATCGCCGTGAACACATGCGTGCCGATCGGCTTGTCGGGATTGCGGATAGTGACCGGAACCTCGATGGTCGCATCGAACACCTCGCCGCCGCCGTCCGGCGCCGGCCTATGTGTGTTGCGCCGCACGTAAAGCTTCAGCGTCTCGCGGCTGATGTAGACCGAGACCGGCTCGAGCGCGAGCTCCGCCTCGCTCGCCGCATTGGCGGCGGCGGCCTTCCTTGTCTGGGCCGCCTTGGCCGCTTCTTTTGCGGCGGCGGCTGCGTCGAGCTTCGATTTCGCGTCCGCGTTGGCGGTGTCGAATTGGGTCCCCAGGACCGCTGCCTTGGCGGCGGCCTTTTGTTTGAGGTCCTCGGCCCGCGTCTTGGCCTGGTCCGTCTTCGCGGCGGCGAGCGCCTTGTCGGCGTAGGCGAGCTCGGCGTCGGCGCGGGTCTTGAGCCCCTGAAGCTTGCGCAGCGACGACGTCAGCGACGCCGTCTCGCGCGCCGCTGTCGCAGCGGCTTTCTTCGCCTCATCGGCCGTCTTGGCAGCCTCGGCCGCCTCGCGGCGGAGCGGCTCGGCCTTGGCCGACGCGGCCGCGATGGCCTCCCGGTTCGGCACGAACAGCGCTGGATGGGAGAACTCGACCGGCTCGGCGTCATTCGGCGAGATGATCACCCGCATCCCGATCCGCGTCGTTTCGAACAGCTTCTCGGCAAAGCCGAAGGGCATCCGCACGCAGCCGTGCGAGGCCGCATACCCCGGCAGCGGCCCACCGTGCAGCGCGACGCCGTTCCAGGTGATGCGCTGCATGTTCGGCATCCAGGCATCGTCATACATGGTCGAGTGGTGGTTCTTGTCCTTTTCGATGACGGCGAAGACGCCGGCTGGCGTCTCCCGTCCCGTGACGCCGGTCGACACCGGCGCGCGCAGGATCCAGCCGTCGGCGTCATAAAAAGTGACCTGCTGGGTCTTGATCGACACGATCGCCATGATCGGCTCGCCCGCGTCGCGCGGCGCCGTCGCTTCGGTGGGTGGTACGCGGCGCGCCTGTCTCGCTGCGGCGGCTGCGGCGTCGGCGTTCAGCGCCGTCAGCGCGGCCATCGCCCCGAGCATCACAATGGCTGGAGGTCCCCAACGGCGCATCGCCACGGTGGATTGCGCCGTCGTCAATCGATTCACCATTCCATTCCCCGGTTGAAACGCCTGTCCGCGCTTGCGTCGATCACGTGTCAGATGCGGTCTTTGGACCAAGAAAACCGCCGTCACCATCCACCTAGCCAATTCGCTTCTGGGGACATTCGGCACGCACCACGTGCCGCAGCGGCGGCGAGGCCCCCGCTCGGCCGGCGGGTGCGGCAACTCCTGCCAACCACTCAACGGAAATTTACTTGTTCGCCCGTTCGGCGGCGGCGGCGGTGGCCATGTATTTCGAATAGAAAAGCGCAACCCGCTCGCGCCACATTCCGACGAACGCCCCCGATGTCAGCTTATCCACCGATTTCCACGCGTCTTTGACGGCCGGAAGGGTATTCCGCCAGATCGCGCGTTTGCACCATTTTTCGCCTTTCTCCCTGCCTTCGCTGGTGGCACACATGGATCTCCAAGCGATGCGATCAGGTTGGCTGATGTGCTCGGCGGCGCCTTCCCAGCCTTGTTGATGGATCAAGTAAAGATCACTCAAGGTCGGCTTCTTCTGCGTCACCCACTCGAACAGAATGCCTTCGGTAATGACCTTGTAGGCTGCCGCAATGGCATTGTCGCGCGAATCAAGAATCTGCCCGGAGCCGAATTTGTTGAACTCGTATTTGCTCAGTTGGAACAGGCCGATATACGACCCGGTGTGTTGCTTGGGGTCGAAACCGGACTCGATCTTGGCAACCGCTTTCATGAAATTGAAATCCAGACCGAAAGCGTCGGAAGCGCGCTTGATCTCCTCGACTGGCGTTCCGACCGGGGTGTCCTTGAGTGACCTTAAGACGATATCGGCCGGTTTCTCGGCAGGCGGCAGTTCGGACCAGACGTAATAGATGAGATAGCGAAAATCCTGCGTCACCGGCGCCGGGTTGGAGGCATTGCGCGTTGTCGGCACCGGTTGGGCGACATCATGGTGGCCCAAGTCCACCGATTCCTGCACAGGCGGTAAATCGGCCGACAGCGTCTGGGACGGATCGGGTAACGCGGCCACGACGATCGATTCCGGCTTATCGGAGGCTGCCGTCGTGTCGATGGCCGTCCCCGTCACGGGTTCGGCGGCCGTCGCCACTTCGGCGCCAGCGGCAGCGGCGTCAGCGGCAGTGGCGTTAGCGACAGCGGCGTTGGCGATTGCCTGCGGTTCATCTGCGAGCCTGGCGTTGGCGGCGAGAGAGGCTGCGCCGTTTGCGATTGACACCGCGCCGGTGTTCTCGGTGCCGGCCGAACCGAAGCCAGCCAGCCAGCCGACGATCACCCCCGCGAGAACGAGCGATCCGCAAAACGCCGGCGCCACTGTCGTAAATCGCCGCGGGTTCATGATCCCGTCGCCTCCAAAGGCCGCGCCTGAGCCATGCTGCACAGCCAAGCACGCGACGGGCTGATTTTTCGGATCAAGACATGACCGCGCAATGGCGCAAACTGCAGGCTCATCAATTTTTCCAAAAGGTGTTGCCTGAATGCAACGCGCCGCCGGCAAGCAATTGTTCTCCGACGTAAGCGTGTGGGGAAGTTTTGGACCCATGCGACGCACGCGGCCGGTTCGGGGCGAGTTCGCCAATGGTTATGTCGGACCAACAGGCGCGCTTGAGCGGCCGTAAGGGTGATGCCGGCCCTCGAGCGGTCTGTTGTTGGCGATTTAGATTTTTAGGATCTTCTGAGGGAACCGAACCCATTGCCCCAGATCAAAGCGCCCGTCGCAATGGCAACTTACACCGCACATTGATCGGCCCGGCGATCGACGCGACGGCTATTGCCGATTGTCTTCTTTCAGCAAATTGGCCTTGTCATTGGAATTGGTCCAATTTTCGACCCACTGCGACCAGATTTGAAGACGAGGCTATGGTCGGTAACGCCACGCTTTTTGGTTGGACCTCGCATGCAACTTCACTGCATGAGGCACTGGATGAGGAAGCAGACTCCAATAATAGCTTTCACCGCTTTCATGCTCTCTACAGGGTTCGCACACGCTCAGTTTCTGTTTTGGCCGCGGTACAGGTTCTGGCCAGGCCATTACGCTCCGTTCAAACACCAGCACCACCACCGGCAGACAAACTCTGAATCTGCGAAGAACGCTCGGCGCGAGGACCCTCCGAAGGGCCCGCTCCAGATCATCATCTCGATCGCTGACCAACGGGTCTCGCTTTTTGACAACGGGGCCCTGATCGCACGCTCATCGGTGTCCACGGGAACTCAGGGGCATCCTACGCCCCTCGGCGTGTTCAGCGTGATCAGCAAACAACGATGGCACCGTTCAAATATTTATAGCGCCGCCCCCATGCCCTACATGCAGCGCATCACCTGGTCAGGGATAGCGTTGCATGCCGGTGTCGTGCCTGGGCATCCGGCGTCACACGGCTGCATCCGTTTGAAAAATGACTTTGCCATTCGACTCTGGCATCTCGCGAAGCGCGGCACACGCGTGATCATTGCGCACGACGATGTCCAGCCGGTCGAGATAACCAATCCGCACCTCTTTCAGCCGAAAGCCGTGTCCGGTTCGCCGGAATTTCAGGCTGCCACAGTCGCGGGTAAGAGCACACTAGTGTCCAAGGCCGAGACTCCAGAAGCCACTAGTCTCCAGGTTCCAAGCTCAGCTCCCGCTGAAGCCGCGCCTAGAAAGATGGTTCCGATCTCCGTCTTCGTGAGTCGTAAGTTGAGCAAGCTCTTCGTGCGTCAGGGCTTCTCGCCGTTGTTTGATGCCGCGGTCAAGATCGAAAATCCGGAGGAGCCGCTGGGAACGCACGTGTTTACCGCAGTGGAATTCCAGAGCGAGGGGGCGGCTATTCGCTGGACCGTCGTGTCGATTCCGGACGAATTTCCTCGCATCGAGGGTAACACGAAAGAGCGCGAAGCGCCCGTGAAGCGAACCGCCCTATCGGTACCGCCGCCCGATAAAGCCAATGCTGTCCTCAACCGCATCGAAATACCCCAGGATACGGTTGAGAGGATCTCTGAACTTCTGACGCCGGCCTCTTCATTGATTATTTCCGACAACGGATTTAGCCATGAGACGGGAAAAGACACGGATTTCATCGTGGTAACGCATTGATGCGGCGGCGCAACCCACCAACACACGATGCCGCTGCGCAACCCGCTGGAATTGTTCGACCGCAATTTTGGTGCAAAATTATTGGCTTCTGCACCGCTCAAAAACTCGCAGGCGGTCAGCACAAGCAAAGCTAGAATGCAGAAGACGCCACTTAGTCGTCGACTGCCTCAACACCACAGCGCTGTGCCGCTTCGCTCTAGCTTAGTGGGTGATCTGCCGTTCGGAGGCTCGGGCTTCGATGAGCGACGCGTAAGGCTCTACTCCTCCGCCATCTCAAGGAGCCTTTCCCGGACTGCGGTGTCAGAGACCTGGGCGGTCAGACGCTTTGCAGCTTGGAAGCGGTACTGGTTTTTTTCGGACGTCAGACGGTGGCTTGTCGTCATAGCGGGCTGGTGAGCTGATTTGTGGGGGTCGTGGGATGATCCTGCGGCGGTGGTCCAATCGTGACCCAGACCGCCACAGCGATAATTAAGGCGGCCAACATGAAAGCGGCCGGAATTGGTTTCTCACTTTCCATGATGAATTGCGATCAGTGCGACTGCACACTTCCGCATCTCGTGCAAACGTGCCAAGCAAAACTCGCGATAGAGGATGTCGATGAGTGCCCACATGATCGAACCCCGTTGTCAGATCACCGCCACACCGTATACCCCGCCTGTTTCCGGCCATCTTCGCCAGTCGGGGAAAATGGTTTCGTCCTGTCGGGCTATTATTTCGTCGCCGCCAGCCCGACGAAGTACGTTCACGGGATTGCGACTACGAGGCCAAGGCGATCCGGAATCCGCGCGATGCACCAATCTGGAAGCTGGAGCCGGCCCTGGAATGCCGGCTGTGCCGAACTCTCGGTACTCGCCTCCGGTGCACATGATTAGGCTCACGACGGAGCGGGAGATCACGCCGTACGTCTGGGTACTGGCCGGCGCCAGTCAACGGGAGGACGTTCTGCGCGATGTAAGCGGAAAATTCCCAGATGAAGGAGACGCCGCGGGCCACCGGCCGACCTGCCGGTACAGGCTCCGACAAAGTACGAACTCGTGATCAACCTCAAGACCGCCAAGACGCTCGGCATTGAAATTCCTGCCGGCGCTATTCGCCAGCGCCGACGAGGTGATCGAATGAAGCGGCGCGAGTTCATCACTGTAGTACCCGTAGATAGCGTTCTTGTAATTCAAATGTCACACTACCTTCTTAGGTCTGATGACACTTTCGAGCTTTTCGGCGGCCGATCACGGAGGCTTTCATGAGATCTAGAATTTCCCGTCGACGCTTTCTCTCGACCGCTGCGGCAACTGGTGCTGGCGCCATCGGCGGCGGCTTGGCGATGCCCTACCTCAGCCGCGCCGCCGACCGGCCGCAGGTGACTCATGGCGTGCAGTCGGGCGATGTCGGCGCCGACGGGGGTGTAGTGTGGGCGCGCGCGGACCGGCCCTCGCAAATGATGGTCGAGGTTGCTACTACGGAGTCGTTCGGCAACGCTCGGGCTTTGCCGCCGATCGCGGCGTTGCCCGAGAGCGACTTCACCGCGAAAATGCTCTTGGAAAATCTCCCCGCCGGGCAGGACATCTTCTATCGTGTTAGGTTCCGCGACCTTGCACATACCGACATCGCGAGCGAGCCGATTACTGGCCGCTTCCGCACTGCGCCAGCCGACCGGCGTGATGTCAGTTTCGTCTGGGGCGGCGATGTTGCGGGTCAAGGCTGGGGCATCAATCCCGACGATGGCGGTATGTTCACCTTCGCCACCATGCGCAAGCACCGGCCGGATTTCCTGCTTCATTCTGGCGACACCGTCTATGCCGACGGCATTATCGCCGCAGAGGTGAAATTACCCGACGGCAAGGTCTGGAAGAACGTTGTTATTCCGGAAAAAGTCAAGGTCGCCGAGACGCTTGACGAGTTTCGCGCGGCGCATAAATACAATTTCCTGGACGACAATGTGCGCGCCTTCAATGCCGAGGTGCCGATCTTCGTGCAATGGGACGATCACGAAGTTACCAACAACTGGTCGGCGTCGAAACAGCTTCCCGCCGCCTACAAGGAACGCGACATCATGTTGCTCGCCGCACGTGCGGCCCACGCGTTCCACGAGATGTATCCATTGCGCGAAAGCATTGCCGAGCCGGGCCGGGTCTATCGCACCCTCAGCTATGGCCCGCATCTCGACGTCTTCATGTTGGACGAGCGCAGTTATCGCGGCCCCAATGGTCCGAACCTGCAAACGGCTTACGGTCCCGACAGCTACTTCCTCGGGCCCGATCAGTTGTTGTGGCTAGAGCGCGCACTCCTGAACTCGCGCGCCACCTGGAAGGTGATCGCCTCCGACATGCCGCTCAGCCTTATCGTCTATGACGACGCGCCGAACAAAAAGGGCTCCGAAGCCTTCGCGCAGGGTGATGGCCCGCCACGCGGTCGCGAACTCGAAATCGCCGATCTTCTGCGCTTCATCGAGACCTCAGGCGTAGCCAACACTGTTTGGCTGACGGCGGATGTGCATTACGCCGCCGCCCATTACTACAATCCCGACAAGGCGCAGTTTCAGGACTTCGAACCGTTCTGGGAATTCGTATCCGGGCCTCTGCATGCAGGAACTTTTGGACCAAACGATCTCGACAACACCTTCGGCCCCGAGGTGAAGTTCATCAAGGCGCCTGGCCTCGACAAGCAGAATCTGCCTCCGTCAGCCGGAATGCAATTCTTCGGTCACGTCAAGATCGACGGCGCAACTGGTGAGATGATCGTGACGTTGCGCGATCGCGCCGACGTGGCGCTGTGGTCAATCGCGCTCGATCCGAAGCTCGGTTAATATTGATGTGGCGAGATGGCTGCGCGTTGCTCCGCGCCGGCTGCTCGCAGCCATTTCGCTCTTTTCCGAGCGACGATCGAGGCAGCGCGATGAGCTAAGATGGTTGGCACAGGAAATTTGGTCCTGCGCGCAACGATGCTCGCAAATACAGCGACGTCGCCAGATACGGCAGCATCGGTAAGGGTGGCGGCAGGCAGCGTCGCGTATGCAGTTCAGCCTTGCCTTCTTCTTGTCGACGGCTTGGACTAGGTGCCAGGGAGCTTCTGCAATGTGGGTGTGCTCCAGCATTGCTTCCTTGGCCTTGGTGTATTGCTCCCAACGGGTTCGCGCCTCGACTTCCATTGGACTGAGCTTCCACTGTTTCAGCGGATCGCGGATCCGCATGTTGAATCGCAGATGCTGCTCCTCGTCGGTGATCGAGAACCAGTATTTGATCAGCACGATACCGGAGCGCACCAGCATGCGCTCGAATTCCGGCAGACGATTTTAATAAATCTTTAACTTCGTAGGTCTGATCATGACGCGTCCTTTAGTGACGAGCCGAGGTACGCGATGGAAGGTATTTCATGGACTGATCTCGACCTGGAAGAGCAACGAACCCTTGCAATGTTGGGAGACGGGGTTTCCGCAGAGTTCTGTGATCCTGTTGCTCTACTTACCTTGCGGCGTATCGGTCTGGTCAGAGTTGCCCGATTGACGCCAGCAGCAGAGAAGATGCTGGCAACCGCGCTTTTGCACGAGTTCGCGTAAGCGCTCCATCAATCCCCGCCCTTATCGCAGAATTGACGAGCGAGAATGCGGCCCGCAACCCTATCGCCGGACTCATTTGCGGTCGGTAGCTGGGGCTGAAGGCGAAATGGGGAATGAGAGGTAGCAAAAAGCCGCCAAGTTGAAGCCGTTCTCCGCGCTTGTACTTCGACGGATACGCACCGCAGGGGCAGACCAACCACCCCTATGAGCGGTGGGTCTGCTATTTGAACCCGCACAGTCGGGCTCGGGCAGGAAGTTCAATCAGCGAGTATTGTCACTTCCGGGGAGTGTGCGATGAAGGCGTTGGGTTTTGTGCCGAGCCTTTTTCACAAAGCGAGCGAGCTTTGTCACGTGAATGATGATGATGAGGATCATCGCTACTGGCCCGCTTTAAGAAGCAGCCGCTCGATTTGACGCTCCGCGTCATCCGTAAATTTATTCCCGTGGACGGCAGGGTGCTGCTTGACCACGCGGTCCGCGTGTCGCTGACGGGCTTCGATCTGAGCACGTAACAATCGTGCGAAAAACGAGGTCTTTTTTGTCGGGGCAGAAAGCCAGGCCCCAGTGCTTAGAACATTCGCCATGGATGGCTCCTTTTCGGAGTATTGTCCTTGGGTCGAATTTCCTACCTAACGCGTAGATACGTATTGGTGCGCAATAACGCGAGATTAAATAGCGCGCATCATGCATCAATTTTGAACCCAATCACGCAAACGCTCGAAGCAATCACATTCCAGTGTCATCAACCGCGGAGGTACTAGGACGCGAGGGGTAGGATTTCCGGCGATCCGTGAAACTTTCGGCTGCCACAAAACTGAATCGATCCTGCACGCAGCGTTCTTGGACTTGAGCTAACGAAGACTTGGGTAGGCTTAGTGAAAGCTGACATCGCTACGGCGCAGAACGGATCGTATTCACGCGAATGTTAGGTCGTCGATACTGATACTTATTCCTGCAAGGGAAGTTCGTCGGAATAAATCGATCACCTTTCTCTTGATTGATGCGGATAGCAAGGCCATCTCATCAACTCCTCGGCTGGGCTATCGCCTTTCGTGCGGTCGCCAGCGCAAATTCTGGCGAAGAAAAACGGAAGATGGAACCTATTTGCGGAACTTGAGACATCCCGAACTGAGGCCCGCTGTCTGAAAAAAGACTTCAGCATCGTGATTTCAATCACAGAAAGAAGCGCCTTCCCAGCCCTAACGTGCATGCCTGAAAAAAGATAGATGACGGAAATGATACGGCCTTTACTCATAATTGCATTTGTGGCGTTCGCCTGCGCAGCGGCATTACTCCCGATCAGGTCGACGCCTCCAATGCTGCTTTCAGATGCAGACGGGGTAGAATGGAAATGCAGCAAGTCGGCGTTGATCCTAACGACCTGCGTGTCCAATCGCGTCAATGGTGCACGGCTCATGCCCGAGATGGGTCGGACGTCGGAAATTTCTACCAGAAGATGGCGATAGAGAAAGCAGTTCAGCGCCTACTTGGCTTCATGGCGTATCGTCGGAAGTCCAAGCCAGCATTGATGGCTGCGTAGTCCACGATTGTCAAATTCGAAATTGAAGAGCCGCCTTCAGGCGGCTTTTTCGATTGCCAAACGTTAGTTACGGAGCGATAGGTGACTTTGGATTCTACCGCGCTGGTAGGATTGCCACTTTCTGTTAGGGGTGGAAGCCTATGTACATGAATGTCTTGATTGCAACCGACGGTTCTGAACTTGCCAACAAGGGTGTTAAGCAAGGTTTGGCTCTCGCAGAAAAACTTGGTGCCAAAGTCACTTTCCTTTCGGTCGTTGCACCGTTGGCGCCGGAGGCAATCCGAGCTGCTGTGGCGAGTGGGATTCCAGACCCAATTGGTGGCTATGACCAGCAGATTGAAGTGGACATGAAGAAGCGGTATGCAGCCCTCGAACAGGAAGCCGCCCAGTACGGCATCACCGTTGATGTGCTGCATGAGATTGACGAATCTCCGGCAGAGGCCATCGTCAGGGTTGCCGAAATGAACGCCTGCGATCTAATAGTAATGGCGTCTCATGGACGGCGTGGATTTAGAAAGGCTCTGCTGGGAAGTCAGACCGCGGAGGTGCTGGTGCATACGAATATCCCGGTTCTTGTAATCCGTTAATCGCGAATAACGGAGCGGATGCTTTATCATCCATGTCCAGCAGTTTTGAATTAAGAGGGGCCGCCTGCGGGTAATTTGTTTTGAGACATCATCAGTCTGATGACCGACGACGAAACCGTCACCCCGCAGCGTCACCGTCAGCGCAATCGGCGGCAAACGCTGGCCCGACGATTACGCCGTGATCTGCCGAGAGCTACCCATCGGCGAGCGCCAGCGCCTCTCGAAGCGCTGATAACTCAAGAAGATTCCACAAATGTTGGCTGGACGCCACAGCCAAACCGCGCTGCGGGAGCTTATACAACACGGCTTTCGTGGGCACTTCCGAACTTGCCCAGACTATGCTCTGAGTACTCAATGGACAGCTTTGCGTGCATTGGGCGTTTATCTTCGCTCGACGGCCGCAACAGTCCGACGCGGTAATCGGGCATTAGTCCCCTTCGGGGCAAGGAAATATGAATTTGCGACAATGACCGATCTTCCCCATGATCCTGCCGAACGTGCCCTAGCTCTCCAAGAAATGTTGGTGAACCATGCAACCGGTGGCTCCGAAAGCGATCCCGACTATCAGAAGTTACGTGGCGAGTTTATGACGCGAGCGGATACCACATCCTTCACGCAGCGCTTGCCGTCAATCTTGCTGGAGCGATGGCGACGTTTTTAGTGGAACGCTTGCCTAGCGCACGAACTATTGCGAGAAGCCAAAGCTCTCGAATGCAATTCGCCGCGTAGCTCGTTTCTAATCGCCACGGCCGCGCTTGAAGTCGGAGTAAAGGCCTATGTATCCCATGTGTCACCTGACACTAGCTGGCTGCTTTCCGAATTGCCTTCGCCACCAATTTCCAAGATCCTAAGAGCATATGTCCCGGAACTTCAGAAGAACCATGGTCGTCCACCGGATTATTGGGACAAACTGAGGCCATGGTTTAATAGGGTGGAAGGGCACGCGACCACACGCAATAAACTCATCCATACCGGCAAGATCAAAATCACGTCAGGAGAGCTTAATTCCTACCTGCAGGATGTATCCGATCTGCTCTATCTGTTCGACGTGTTAAGAGGACACGAGTGGGCGAAACAGAATTTGAGTTACACGCTGAGGAACGTGCTCGGCTGGCCTCCATCCAGGCGGACGCGATTTAAAGTCACTATGCGAACCGGCGGTCTTTGAAGGGGTCAGTGGCTGTGTCGAAATAGTTGAAAGTGGTAGTTTCTGTGAGCGGCTGGGGCGCCACCCGTGCCGTTCGCGTCTCGATGCACCGGTCGGTCCGGCTTCTGGATTGCGGGTGGTAGCTTTTGGTGGTAACAATTACGAAGCAGCAAGCCTCGTTTGTACTTGATTTATCTACGTTTCTGACTGTGCTCGCCGTATCCCCTAGGGAGCGCCAGCGCCATCATCTTCAAGACGCAAATGACAGGGCCAATCACCCGACGTGATGCACTATTGCGGACGGCGGCTCTTGCAACCGCTGGCATGCTTCCGGCCGCGCCTTTGACCGGCATCGCCGCGCCTCTCAACAAGAGAGAGAAGATCGACGGAGCGTTGCAGGCAAGGGTCAGCGCCAGGGAAATACCCGGCGTTGTCGCGATGGCCGCGAACGAACGATCGGTGGTCTATGAAGGTGCGTTCGGCTTCCGCGACATGGCCACGGCGTCACGGATGTCGACCGACACGGTCTTCCGCATCGCATCGATGGTCAAACTGCTGACGTCGGTCGCCGCGCTGCAACTCGTGGAGCGCGGCAAGCTGAAGCTGGACGAGCCGGCCGGCAATATCGATCCGACGCTCGGGTCGGTCCAGGTGCTCGCCGGTTTCGACGCAAAGGGTGTTCCGGAACTGCGTCCGGCTCAAAAACCCATAACGCTGCGCAATCTGCTTACGCACACGTCCGGATTTAGCTATCTGCTTTGGGATCCGAATGTCGTTCGCTATCTCAAGGTTGCCCGCACCAATCCGGCGTTGCCGCGCACGCCGCTGATGTTCGAGCCTGGTTCCAGGTGGGCCTATGGCGGCAGTCTGGACCGGGTAGGCCGGATGGTGGAAATCGCCGGCGGGCAGAGCCTGGATCGCTATTTCAGCGATCACATCACTGGACCGCTAGGCATGAACGACACCGGCTTCTCGCTCACGGGGAAACAGCGCGCGCGTCAGGCCAGCCTGCATGTGAGGGACGCGAATGGAAAACTTCTTCCGCAGCCCCCGGAAAAGCCGAATATTCCGATGGTGTTTTCCGGAGGCGGCGGCATCTATTCCACAGCGCCGGATTATCTGACCCTGCTGCAGGCACTGTTGAATGGCGGAAGCCTCCGCGAGACAAGTATCCTTCGGCCGGAGACCGTTGCCTTGATGTCCGCAAACCAGATCGGCAACCTCGAAGCGGGTATCCTCAAGACGACAAACCCGGCGCTATCGAATGACGTGGATTTTTTTCCGGGCGTTCGGCTGCGATGGGGCCTTGGGCACATGATCAATATCGATCCCGTCCCGGACGGCCGCAAGGCAGGCAGCCTCACATGGGCCGGTCTGTTCAATACATATTACTGGATCGACCCGACGATGCGGATCGCTGGCGTGATCATGATGCAGATCCTCCCCTTCGCCGACCGACAAGCTCTTAAGGCCTATCGCCAATTCGAACGCGAAATTTGTCACGCGCTTGGGCCAGCTTGAAAATTGTCCATACCGGCGATCATTGCTCGATGCAAAACCGGCGCGACAGATATCGGCGCTTGGATGGTCGAACACGCATGGTCCCGTGCTTCGCTGCTATTTTTCCAACATGGCGTCACGCTCTTTGACAAGCTTGTCGAGTTGCTCCTGCTGCTGAGCAATGCGCTCAGATGTTCGTTCTTCATCCCGCGCGCCGGAAGATGCAGCTGCTTGCTCAACTAGCTGTCGTAGATTGTCCCGAAGTATCGCGATGCGGTCGTTGAGTTCTGATAACGAAAGCGAATTATCGTTGCTCATGTGGGTTCCTGGAATTGGACTGGTTCGGCTCCCCACGCTAGCGCGAACCGACGTGTCGGCCTAGTTGTATCTCGCCTGATCTATTGTACAACGTACGCATGAACGGATTTGCGTGCGATGGTGCAAGAACGGCCAGGTCGGGTAGAACGCAGGTTGTCGGCGATATTGGCCGCCGACGTGGCTGGCTACTCGCGGCTCATGCACAATGACGAAGAGTCTACGCACGCCAGACTGACCGCGCTCCTGGCGGACGTTGTCACGCCCGCAATTGCCGAACACGGCGGCCGCATCGTGAAGAGCACTGGTGACGGGCTCTTGGCGGAGTTTCCAAGCGCGGTCGAGGCAGTTCGCGCCGCTGTACAGTTTCAAACTCGCATTCACGAACTTACGATAGGCGATCCGGAAGACAGGCGTATTGCTTTCCGCGTGGGCATCAATATCGGAGACGTAATCGTCGAGCCCCATGACATCTTTGGAGACGGCGTTAACATTGCGGCCCGGCTTGAGGGCATCGCCGAACCGGGTAGCGTCTGCATCTCGTCTTCGACCTACGATCAAGTCCGAGGCAAGGTCGGGATCGAGTTCGCTGATCTAGGCGAGCAGAACCTCAAGAACATCGACCGCCCAGTACGGGCCTATGCCTTGGTCCGGGATGAACCCAGCCCGGCGGCACACGCTGAGCGGGCCAGGCCCGACGCGCTTTCAGCGCCTCGTCTTTCCATCGTTGTGCTGCCTTTCGCCAACCTCAGCGGTGACCCGGAGCAAGATTACTTCGTCGATGGTGTGACCGAGAGTCTGACCACCGACTTGTCGCGTATCTCCGGTTCCTTCGTGATCGGTCGACACACCGCATTCACCTATAAGGGCGAAGCGGTCGACCTCAAGAAGGTAGGGCGGGAGTTGAACATCCGCTACGCGCTCGAAGGGTCTGTACAGCGTAGCGGCAACCGGCTTCGGGTGAACGCGCAACTTGTCGATGCCGAAAGCGGCAATCAAATCTGGGGCCATCGCTTCGACAAGCCTGTCGCCAACCTATTCGATATGCAGGACGAAATCGTATCACGGCTCGCCAACACGTTAGATGCCCAACTCATAGCGGCTGAAGCGCGGCGAGCGGAGCGTTCGTTGCATCCAGATGCGATGGACTTGTATTTTCAGGGCCGGGCTTCGTTCAATAAGGGTGTGACGACTGAGCACATGATGCAGGCGCGCGGCTTTTTTGAGCGTGCGTTGAAACTCGATCCCCAAAATATAGAGACCTTGGTCGGCATCGCACTCGTGGATGCAACAATAGGAGCCAGCTACACCAGCGATGACCGTGCGGCTCGCTTTGCAGCGGCCGAGCCGCTTGTGACCAAAGCGCTCTCGATGGCTCCGCAGCACGCGCTGGCCCACGCCGTGTTGGGCTGGATCCAGATTGTAACGTACCGCGCGGCTCAAGGCATCGCTGAATGCGAACAGGCGTTGGCTTTGGATCGCAACTTGGCTGCTGCTCACGCTTGGATCGGTCTCGCCAAAAGCTATCTGGGTCGGCCCGCAGAAACCGAGGGCCATGTCCGAGAGGCGCTCCGGCTCTCTCCTCGGGATATTTTCGCCCTGAGATGGATGCTATTCGTCGGCCATGCCAAGTTGCTGTTGAACGCCGACGAAGACGCGGCCGTGTGGCTGGGTCGCGGTATCGAAACCAACCGCAATTATCCGCTCGCGCATTTCCTTCTCGCCTCCGCATTGGCGCTGCTCGGCAAGCTCGATCAGGCAAAAGCCGCCGTGCAGGGAGGATTTGCGCTTGATCCATACTTCACGATCCGCCGGTATCGCACGAGCCTATCGAGCAATGATCCGACGTACCTTGCCGGACGCGAGCGTATTTATGAGGGCATGTGTATCGCCGGAGTGCCGGAAGGGTGAGGGGCGGCCAGGGCCCAGCGCGAGGTCTGTCGCTCGCTGGATCCTCCAATGAAGGTCAGTTTGGGCTCGTCCGTTAGTGCGATGGCGGTTATCGCGTTGGAAGGGGAGCTTCGGCCCTCTTTTTTCTTGCCTGATCGCCACCTTCCGGAGACCGGAATGCAACTATGCATCGCATTGGGGCGAGAGATTCAACAACTGTAGCAGGCCGGCAAACCCCTCACGGCGGCGACAGGACTTAAGGTCGACGATCGCCTTCGAAGGCTCGACATTCTTGCTTTTTGATTCCTGCGCCTTCTTTGATTCCTTGCTCTTGATGCGCCGGTCCTGTGAGCCCTTTGCGACCTTTATCGAATTCGGGTCGTGCCAATGGCGGCCAGCAACCTTCGGGACCGTTGTAGGCAACGGCAATGAAGGTTCCGCGGTTGCCGTCGTAAACTGCGCGACCGGCTCAACCGGGACAGGCGGGCGTACGTAGGCGATTTCAAGCTTGTCCGCCTTCGTCAGGGTGTCCTGCAGGGCGCCTGAGCCGACGGTGGTTCGATCCGGCGATGGACCAGCGTTCGGAGCAGGCGACGCTGCTGTCCCAGCCTTGATCGCTATTGCCCCGATGACGACCAGACAAACAATTGGTAGCCCGACTATCCTCATGGCCGATCCTTCAAACCGAGTAGCTCAGTCATAGCAAGCTTGGGATGGATTCAGGCTGTTAAAGGGCAGGCTCGGAAAAGACGGCGGAAATACGGAAGTTGTTCGTCGTACGGTTAACGCGGCTCGTTCAGCCGCCAGGATGCTGTCTCATATATATGATGTTAACCTTTGGCAGGTGAACGGCAGCGGTCTCCAACCCCTGCACGGTCTTGTCGGCCCGCGCCGTGGCGCGACCGGCGCCCGGTCTTCTGAATGAAAGAAGTTCCTAAAGCGGCGCCCGCTCTGCCGCCTTTTGCCTAGATTATGCCTCACTTGGGCTCGCATAATGTCACCGCTATTCGGCGAATCCCTTGAGAACTGGAAGTCGCTAAGGCGCCGAACCGGGGGGACGGATGACTTACGCTACTACGACGGCTGGCCAGCTTGTGTCGGGTCGTGGCATTTCATTCTCCGGCAGGACTGCGACGGTCATTGCGGCATTCGCCTTGGCGTCGGGGGCAGCAGCCTTGATTGCCGATTGCGATCCAGTTGCCTGGGCCACAAATTCCGCTCCTTCGATAATTACCGACGCAGTACCGTTCGAGGCTCGGTTCCTGCCCGTTCCGGTGTCCCGTTCACTTTCGAGTGGCTTGTCGCCGGTTCTCCTTGTTGAATCTCTTCCCCCGGAGCTCGAGATAAAATTCCAACGAGCCAAAAGCCAGCTCGCCCAGAAACTGCATTCTCAAGATTGGCGTCCGACGGCCGCTGTCGAATCTGCGAAATCGATCGTCTCTGCAATACCTCTTCCGAAATCTCGTCCGATCGAAGCTAATCTGGAATTGCGTGGCGGCGCTGTCGCTGATCAGACCGATAACCGCACGCTGTTGCAGAAATTTTCTGATCTCCTTCCGGCACGCATCACGCTTGCTTCGCTGGCGCCCGACGGCGGACTGCTAGGCGACAGGCGAGATCTTGCGTCTCTTGGCTACGATAGCTTCACTGCTGTTTATGACATCTCGGCTCGCACCGTTTACATGCCAAACGGATCCAGACTTGAGGCGCATTCGGGATTTGGCAGATTGATGGATGACCCGGCACATGTCAGCGAGCGACAAGTCGGAGCGACGCCGCCAAATACATATGACTTGAAACTGCGGGAACGGCTGTTTCACGGCGTTGAAGCACTTCGCATGATTCCCGCAAGCGGAAATGGTACGCTCGGCCGGTCCGGGTTGCTTGCGCACAGTTATATGCTCGGCGCCAACGGCGATTCAAATGGTTGCGTGTCGATCAAGAACTATGAAGCGTTTCTTAACGCCTTTAAAAATGGTGAGATTAAGCGCCTCGTCGTAGTGCCTAGCCTTGGTGACACTGTATCAGTGTCACGGCAGTCGACCTGACGGCCACACGCTGGTCTTTCGAAGCGATGAATGGCGGAATTTTGCCCGTCAACCTTCCACACCCGGGTCATGAGCAAAGTAATTCTGGCACTCCGCCCAAGGCCGCGTTCAAAATCAAGTTGAACTGCACAACGATTGGGCGCCGGCCATCGAGCATTGATCAGGCGCGGGGACTTGCGTTAGGCCTCATCCATGCACTCTGACGCGGCGCGAGGACGACGACGGTCGCACCTTGCCTCACCCGATCAAAGAGATCGATGACATCCTCGTTGGTCATGCGGATGCAGCCGGATGATATGGCTTGGCCGATATATTCCGGCTGGTTGGTGCCGTGGATACGGTACAGGGTGTCCTTGTTGCCTTCGTACAGGTAGAGCGCCCGCGCGCCCAGCGGATTAGCGGGACCCCCGGGAACGCGTGCCGGGTACGGGCCGAGCCGCGCCTGAATTTCAGGCGTCGGGATCCAATCCGGCCATTCAGCCATGCGGCCAACCGTAGCGACGCCGGACCAGGCCATCGCTTCCTCCCCCACCGCCACGCCGTAGCGGATCGCCTTGCCCCCCGGCTGGACGTAATAGAGATAACGCGCATCACTATCGACCAGGATCGTGCCCGGCGCCTCCTTGCGCGGATAGTCGACGATATGCCGGCGATAGGGCTCGGGAATGGACGCCTGCGCATAAGGTGGATGGGCCAGCAATTGCCGGTCCCTTGGGGTCAACCCGGCATCCGACGACGGTGCGAGCGTAGCCTGCATGCAACCGCCGAGCACGGACCCGAGCAGCCCCACGAGCAACAACGCGAGTCTGGACCTCGGCACCGCCTGTCCTCCAAAAAGTTAGATTGCCCAATTTGTTTCTCGAATAGTGCAGAAATCAAGGCGTCATGGAGGCCACTCTCTTCATCCGCGGCTTATCTCGAGGGCGGCCGGTTCATGAGTTACGGCCTCGATCTTGGGAAGCGAGCCAAAGGAGTAGAATTATCTATTTCGAATATGCTTTGCGAAGATGCGGAAGGCCTCGCCTTTTGCCTCGCCTCTCTTGTCGAAAATGTCAGATGCAACGCGCTCGATCACATCTCGCAACAGCTTGAATTGTGCCTCCCTTTCGCCAGGTCGAACGCCTCTTTCGCCGGCAAGATCGTCGAGAGCGATACTGCTTATCTCACAGTCGACTATCCTTGCTTCGTGCATCATCGTAAATTTGAAGGTCATCTGATCGGCGTCGTAACCTACGATCCGGCCCCGCATAAGCGGCATCGATCTCTCCCGGTAAGTCTTCTCTTCGAAACGATCCGCCCCCATCAACACGGGCAATTCGTTCAATCTTGCGGATCGCCTTTCCGTAGGCAAAATTCATTCGAACATTTTCACCGCGAAATGAAATCTTCGAACGCGGCCGCGGCTTCCTTGATATCGCGGCAGGCGCGACTGTCGACTGACGATTGTGCGTCGTGATCGAAAAGTTCGATCCAGAACAGCGGTGCATCGGCGGAGCTGGTTTCCGAGACTTCAAATATGCGAATCTCGTAGTTCGCGATACGCGCAAGTGAAACCGTTCTCGCGCCATGTTTGCCCTCGGGAATGCATAAGAGCTTGATGTAGGCTCGCGTAATTCGTAATTCGTCAAACTTCTTGTCAGGGGTCTTGCACACGATCGAGCCTCGGAGTTTCTGAATAGGGGTTGCTTCCGCCATCGCGCGCGTCGCGGCGCGACCGCACTTCCCGAAGAGCTACATTTGTCCGCGCGGGAGATGGTGCCGGTCAGAGGCCGACCAGCAGGGAGCGGCACCTTTTAAGAGACAGCCAGCGTGGGTCTTGTTATCATGTGCCAATAACTTGACTTTCTACGCCGAGATTGCCTGGAACCAGCGAACAGATCGCAAACATGCAAGAACACGGGATGGTGGTCTGGTGAATGTTACCGATTCGATGCGCTTCCATTCGATGCCAAGCGCCTCTGGCGGGATTGCCCGGCTGGTTGCCGCGCGCATGCGGGAATTGGGCATTCAATTGGCGCCCCTTTTATCGAGGGCCGGATTGACTATCGAGCAAATCGACAATCGCAGCACCCGCCTCAAGGTACGGAGCCAGATCAAGTTTCTGGAGCTTGCCGCCGTCGCGTCGCAGGATGATTTTCTGGGGTTTCATTTGGCGCGCTCCTTTGATCTTCGCGAGATCGGGCTTTTTTATTATGTCCTGGCATCCTCCGAGATTCTTGCCGACGCCCTGCAAAAAGCAGAGCGCTATAGCAGGATCGTGAATGAGGGTATTTCATTGCGATTTAACGAAAGGCACGAGACTGCGATTACGTTTAGCTACGTCGATGTTGAGCGGCGCTCGGATCGTCATCAAATTGAATTTTGGGTTACGTCTCTTATTCGCCTTTGCCGGCAGCTCACAAATCGCCGCTTGGTGCCAAGCCGACTAAGGGTCATGCACAACCGTGCAAAGACGCCCGCGGAATTCAGATCGTTCCTGGGATGCGAAATCGAATTTGGGTCCAATGTAGATGAGGTCGCGTTTCCGGAGACCATCAAACTTATGCCGATCGGCAGCGCGGACCCGCATCTCAACGAGTTGCTGATAAAATACTGCGATGAAGCGCTCGCCCATCGAGACCAAAATCGCACCACCCTGCGATCGAGCGTGGAAAATGCCATTGCGCTGCTGCTCCCGCATGGAAAAGCGGGCGCCAGCGAAATTTCCCGTCGGCTCGGGATGAGTCACCGTACGCTTGCACGCCGGCTCGCTTCTGAGGGACTTACCTTCTCTGGGATTCTGGATGAACTGAAAGTAGATCTTGCCAAAGGCTATTTGACACAGGGAGATCTGCCGATTTCGCAGATCGCGTGGCTTCTTGGATACCGCGAAGTCAGCGCGTTCACCCATGCATTCAAGCGTTGGACCGGAATGACTCCAAGACAGTCGCGAGCTCAGGGAAATGCTGCGAGCAGCAGCGAACCCGCCGAAAGATCCGAACCTGGCACACGAGTCCGCTCCCGCCGGTAAGTAATTTTCTCCTGGGTCAATTCCGGGGCCAGCGGCCGGCCAAAACCGGACCACGAATGTGCGGCCACTCGCGCCATCTCTTGCAGATCACCGGTCCTTCGAAAAAGCGCGGGGGGCACATAGGTGGCCGGATGTTCATCTCAGGCCTCGACCCGGGAGCCATGGCGAGGCGATCGGCGGGCCTGGACGTTTCGCCGGTTGCCACGCGACCGCATCTTTTCAATGGAGCCGAGACTTTCAATGGACCCGAGACGGTCCTCCAGTGCAGCAATGGTGATCATGAGATTGCGGCGGCGCGTACTCAACATCCTCGCGAGAACCGGATCGTCCGGATCGCTGAGGTCGCGCGCGCGCGCGGATGCTTCTCCCCAGCCGTGATGTAGGCGTCCAGAATTTTTGCTGTGCGAGCAAGGCCGCCGATCATCATCCTGATCTGCTTCACCGCCGCTCTCGACGCAATGCCGCCCTCAGTTCCGAATTGGCGCTGATGTTTCATTTTATTTATACCTCCGGGTTGCCAAGCCGGACACAAACCAGAAGCACGGTGCCGTCTGGCAAAGAGGCCAGCGAGGAAGGGCGCCGTTGAACAACAGGACGGGCCTGAAAAAGTTCCACAGATGCTACCAGTTGCCTCGCGACGTTGAGGTCGAGCGGGGCTTCGCCCCGTCCAGCTATCGTCCCGCCTGGATATGATCGATCATATTCAATTTTTCTGAAGGCTTTAGCAAATCGTTTACGGCCAGCGCGTTGAATGGGCGCCACAATGTGTTGGAGGAGGCTTCCCGTGGCCAACTCTGCCGCAATAGAGACCGCGGATGAACCCTGCGTCGATGGCGATGCCCCGTTGGCCGATCATCCCTCCGTGGATGTCGCCTGGTGCGTTCTTGAAGCTGCGAATGACCTGGGCGACGTCGCCACCGTCGAGGCGTGCCGGCGCGTCATCGATGCGAACCTGAACGGCAGGCTCGCAACATGGTCCGACATGAAGATCATCGTTGATTATTTCAGGTGACCTTCGGGCGCGCATTTACGGAGCACACCGCGGTCTTTCAATCTGGTCCGGCGCAAACGGCAAAGAGCAGCCATTAGCTGGCGCGACCAGGAGGCAACCGGGGCTCAGTCTTTGGACGCAATCAACCCACTTTACCGCCGTCGGCATTTTTGCAACATGTCCTGATCCCCGGGGTGCGCCTGCTTCGCGCAGACCGGACGCATCGTCGGACCCTTGAGGCATAATCGCGGACATGGCTGACTTCCACGGCGTCTTTCCCTATCTGGTTTCGCCTGTAGACGCCTCGGGGCAAATTCGCACCGAAGTGCTCGGTCGCCTCTGCGACGATCTCATCAAGTCAGGCGTGCACGGGCTGACGCCGCTGGGTTCGACCGGCGAGTTCGCCTATCTCAGCAATGCGCAGCGCGCAGCCGTTGTGCGGACGACGATCGAAGTCGCAAAAGGACGCGTGCCTGTGGTCGCCGGCGTCGCCTCGACGTCGACATCGGATGCGGTCGCACAGGCGAAGGCCTATCAACGGCTCGGCGCCGACGGCATCCTCGCGATCCTGGAAGCGTATTTTCCTCTCGGCGATGCGCAGATCGAATCCTATTTCCGCGCCATCGCGGACGCGGTCGACATTCCCGTGGTGATCTACACCAACCCGCAATTTCAGCGCTCTGATCTGACGCTGGATGTCATCGCGCGGCTCGCGGCACATCCGCGTATCCGTTACATCAAGGACGCTTCGACCAATACCGGGCGGCTGCTGTCGATCATGAATCGCTGCGGCGACGGCATCAAAGTATTCTCGGCATCGGCGCATATTCCTGCCGCGGTAATGCTGATCGGCGGGGTGGGGTGGATGGCGGGACCGGCCTGCCTGATTCCGCGGCAAAGCGTCGAGCTCTATAATCTCTGCACGGCCGCGTGCTGGGAGGACGCGCTGGTTTTGCAGCGGCGGCTGTGGCGCCTGAACGAAGCGTTCGCGCGCTATAACCTCGCCGCCTGCATCAAGGCCGGACTTGCGATCCAGGGTTACGATGTCGGCGATCCCGTAGCGCCGCAGTCAGCATTGACGGCGGAGGAACGCAAGGCGGTCGCAGCGGTGCTGCGGGATATCGGATGAATAATACCACCTCGTCATTCCGGGCTCGCTCGCTTCGCCCGCGCCCGGGAATGACGGTGAAACTTTAAAGCCCCAACACCATCTTGGCGACGATATCGCGCTGGATCTCCGAGGAGCCGCCGAAGATGGTGTAGGCGCGGCCGTTGAGATATTCGGGAACGACCGGCAGCATCGCTTCGGGAATCGCCGGCGTTTGGTTGAGCTTGTAGAACGGCCGCATCGGCTCGACCGCCAAGCCGTCATTGCCGATGACTTCGACGCCGAGACGCGTCACTGCCTGGCGGATTTCGCTGACCCGCAACTTCAGCAATGATGATACCGCGCCTGGATTTTGTCCGGTCTGCAGAGCCGACAATACGCGCAGTTCGGTCATCTCCAGCGTGTCGATGTCGACCTCGATCTCGGACATTCGTATGGCAATATCGGGATCGTCAATGGCGCGGCCGGTCGCATCGGATTCCGCCAGATCGAGAACGGTCTTGAGCGCTTCGCGCAATTTGGCCGAGGCAATACCGGAGCCGCGTTCGAACTCGAGCAGATACTTGCCGTAGGTCCAGCCCTTGCCTTCCTCGCCGACGCGGTCGGTGACGGGGACACGGACATCGTCGAAGAACACCTGATTGACCTCGTGATCGCCGCCGATGGTCAGGATCGGCCGGATCGTGATGCCCGGGCTCTTCATGTCGATCAGGATGAAGCTGATGCCGTCCTGCTGGCGCGGCGTTTCATTGGTGCGCACCAGCGCGAACATGCGGTTGGCGTAGTGCGCATGCGTGGTCCAGATCTTGGTGCCGTTGACGATGTAATGGTCGCCGTCGCGTACCGCGCGGGTTTTCAGCGAGGCGAGATCCGAGCCGGAGCCCGGTTCGGAATAGCCCTGACACCAGTAATCTTCGCCGGAGAGAATGCGCGGCAGGTAGTAGTTCTTCTGTGCAGGCGTACCGAAGCCGATGATGACGGGGCCGACCATCTTGACGCCCATCGGCGAGAGGGTCGGCACGCCGGCGCGGGCGCATTCGGCCTCGAAGATCCAGCGTTGCGCGGGGGTCCAGCCGGTGCCGCCATATTCGGTCGGCCAGCCCGGCGCGGCCCAGCCCTTTTCGTGCAGCGCCTTCTGCCAGGACACCACGACGTCGGGCTCTGAAAACACCGAAGGCGTCAGCGCCTGCGCGCGCTTCATTTCGGGCGTGAGGTGTTGGGCAATGAAAGCGCGGACTTCACTTTCGAAGGCGCGCTCCTCGGTGCTGAAGGTTAGGTCCATGCCGCGCTCCGGTTTCCGCTCAGGAATGAACTGATGCCCGCCCGCCAAGTGCGGCGTGGCGACGGTAATGATGCGCGCTGCCGCCGAACATCGTATCGAAGGCGAGCAGCCGCTTGAAGTAGGAGCCGATGTCGAGTTCCTCGGTGACGCCCATGGCGCCGTGGAGCTGCACCGCCTGTTCGGCGACGAAGCGGGCGCATTTACCGATCTTGGCCTTGGCGCCCGACGCGGCGCGTCCGCGCTCGACGGGTTCGGCGTACGCCATCAGCGCGGCACGAAGCGCGATCGACCGCGCCTCGTCGCATTGCAACGCCATGTCCGCGAGCCGGTGCCGGATAACCTGATTGGCGGAAAGCGGCCGGCCGAACTGCTGGCGCACCTTGGTATATTCGAGCGTCATGTCGAGCATGATCTGCATGATCCCGACGGCTTCGGCGCCCAGAGCTGCGAGCGCGCGGTCGACGACGCATTCGATTTTCGGCAGGCTGTCGCTTCCATCGCCGAGCAGGGCGTCGGCGGCGAGACAAACGTCTTCGAGATCGAGGTTGCAGGCGCGGCCGCCGCCGAGCCGCGAATAATCCGTCAAACTGAGCCCGGCAGTGCCCGACGGCACAAGAAAAAGACTGAGCCCGCCCGGCAAGCCGTCGTCGCGGGCAATGCGGGCGGAGACGATGATTTCGTCCGCGGCGTTGCCATCGAGCACCGCGGTCTTGTGGCCGTCGAGGCGCCAGCCGTCCGGTGCACGCCGCGCCGTGGTCTCCACCTTGGCAAGATCAAAACGCGCCGCACGCTCCGAATGCGCGAACGCAAGAACCAGCGAACCGTCGGCAATCTTGGGAAGAATGGCCTGCTTCTGCGCCTCGCTTCCGCATTCGGTTATAAGCGCCGCGCCGATCACGACGGTTGCAAGATAGGGCTCCGTGACCAGGCCGCGGCCGAACGCTTCCATCAGGATGCCGGTTTCGATCGCGCCGGCGCCGAGCCCGCCATAGGCCTCGCCGATCGGCAGCGCCAGCCAGCCGAGGTCGGCGAATTGTTTCCAGATGTCGGGGCTGAAACCAAGCGGATCGCCGGCAACGCGGCGGCGGTGATCGGCGTCATAGGTCCCGGCAATGAAGCGGTCGACGCTTTCGCGCAGCAGGCGCTGCTCGTCGCTCAGGGTAAGGTCCATCTGAATTACTTCGCTATCGCCGGTTTCTTGACGGAGGGGTGAAGACCCGCGGGATCGACCACCAATCCGAACTCCTGCAGGTTATGCGCGTGGCATAACTGATGCAGAGCGAACGCCTGATCGATCGCCGCGGGCTGGCCCATGACATCGACCGACCGGTTGACCGCTTCCTTGGTGAGCTTGAGCGCGAAGGCCGGCTTCGCCGCGATCTTTTGCGCCAGCGCCATGACGAATGACGAGAGCTCCGGCCTCGGGACGACGTGATTGACCATGCCGAGCCGATGCGCTTCTTCCGCGTTCCAGACGTCGGCGGTGAACAGGAACTCCTTGGCCTTGCGCGGCCCGAGTTCCCAGGGATGAACGAACCATTCGACGCCGCAAACGCCCATGGCAACCACGGGATCGCAGAACTCCGCATCATCGCTTGCAACGATCAGGTCGCAAGCCCAGGCCAGCATCAGCCCGCCGGCGATGCATTTGCCATGAATTTCCGCGATCATCGGCTTGGCAAGATTGCGCCATCGCCGGGTGATCTGCAGGTAAATTTCCTGTTCGCGCGCAAAGCGGCCATGGGCGTTGGGTTCATTAAAGCCGCCCCAACTGCCGATCGGCGTGAAATCGACACCGGCGGCGTTCTTGGCCCCGGGCCGCAGGTCATGTCCGGCCGAGAAGTGCGGACCGCTGCCGGCGAGAATGATGACCTTGACCGCGTCGTCCTGCACCGCGCTGTCGAACGCCGCGTTGAGGTCATAGGTCATCTGCAGGTTTTGTGCGTTTCGTGCCTCGGGCCAATTCATCACGATCCGCGCGATGCGCGGCTCCGGCCGTTCCACGATGATTGTTTCGTATGCGGTCATGGGTCCTGCCCTTATCAAAGACCAGCCATGTTGACTATTTCAGCAAATGATAGGCAAGAGCTATCAGCCGCAAAATGGACGCGAAAGCGGCATGAGTATTGACACGACCACCGTCGTTTCGGGATGCGCCATTGGACGCAGACCCGGAAATCCATAGAACGTTATTGCGAGATTCCGGGTTCGCGCTCCGCGCGCCCGGGATGACGAAAAAAAGATTTACTGCGTATCGAGGGCGTTCTGATATCTTGCGGAAAAACTTAAAGGGAGATTTTCGATGCGCAAATTATGGACCGTACTGGCGGCGCTGGCTACTTTGAGCCTCACCAATTGCGGCTACAACACGATCCAGTCCAACGACGAGCAGGTCAAGTCGGCCTGGTCAGAGGTCTTGAACCAGTACCAGCGTCGCGCCGATCTGGTGCCTAACCTGGTCAATTCGGTAAAAGGTTTTGCGCAGCAGGAAAAGGATGTGCTGTTGGGGGTGACCAATGCGCGAGCCAAGGTCGGCAGCATCCAGGCGACGCCGGAACTTATCAACGATCCCGGTGCATTCGCAAAATTCCAGGCGGCCCAGAACGAACTGACCAGTGCGCTGTCGAGGCTGCTGGTGGTGACCGAAAATTACCCTCAGCTCAAATCCGATGCGCTGTTTCGCGACCTGATGTCGCAACTCGAAGGTACCGAGAACCGCATCACCGTGGCGCGCAATCGCTATATCAAGACGGTGCAGGACTTCAACATAACGATTCGCTCGTTCCCGACCAACCTGACGGCGATGGCTTTCGGATACAAAGAGAAGGCGAACTTCGCGGTCGAAAACGAAAAGGAAATCTCGACCGCGCCGAAGGTGGATTTCAACCCGGCGGCGGCTGCACCCGCAAAGTAGTCTGACAACCGATTGGCCGCGATGAGCGCTGCAAGAGTCACCATTCTTGCGCTGTTAGTATGCTGGGCTTTCGCGGCCGCAGCCGACGTCGCGGTGCCGCCTCTGTCTGGCCGGGTCGTCGACCAGACCGGAACTCTCTCGGGCAGCGACATTGCGTCGCTGACGCAAACCCTGAAAGCCCTCGAAACGAGGAAAGGCAGCCAGGTCGCGGTGCTGATCGTGCCGACGACGGCGCCTGAAACCATCGAGCAATATTCGATCCGGGTCGCCGAGGCCTGGAAGATCGGGCGCAAGAAGATCGACGACGGCGCACTGCTGGTTATTGCCAAGGACGACCGCAAACTTCGCATCGAGGTCGGCTACGGCCTTGAAGGCGCGCTTAACGACGTCACCGCCAAGCGCATCATCGATGAAATCATCACGCCGAGATTCAGGAGCGGGGATTTTGCCGGCGGCATTTCCGCAGGCGTCGACCGGATCGTCGGAGTAATCGACGGCGAGAAGCTGCCCGCGCCGGAGTCGGGGCAAAGCCCAGACCTGTTCAGCCATATCGACCCGTTCAACCCGTTTCTTATTGTCGCAGTGATCGTTGTCGGCGGTATTTTTCGTGGACTTTTCGGCAGGTTTTTCGGTTCCCTGGCTACTGGAGGTCTGGTAGCGGCCTTATTCTGGTTTATCGCGGCGTCACTGGCGTTGTCCGCGATCAGCGGCATTATCGCGTTCCTGGTCACTTTGTTCAGCGACGCAATGATGTCTTCCGGCGGCGCCGGCAGGGGTGGCG
The DNA here is from genome assembly GCA_963732455.1 of uncultured Alphaproteobacteria bacterium. Classification (GTDB taxonomy): domain Bacteria; phylum Pseudomonadota; class Alphaproteobacteria; order Rhizobiales; family Xanthobacteraceae; genus Bradyrhizobium. Next base: position 150,934 of record CAVSZM010000009.1, read on the forward strand.
GTTGGGTGTCCGGCGGCGGCTATTCTGGCGGCAGCAGTTCCGGCGGTGGCGGCGGCGGTTTCAGTGGCGGCGGTGGCAGCTTCGGCGGCGGCGGCGCCTCGGGGAGTTGGTGATCATGGGGATCAAGCGCATAGCCAAGCATCTTCTGGCCAATCGCTCGCGGGTCCGACTGACGTTTCCGGCGAAGGTATTGGCCAATATCGAGCAGGCCATCAAGATCAGCGAGGCGACGCATGCTGGCCAAATCCGTTTTGTCGTTGAAGGCGCACTGGACGGCGCGCCGCTGTTGCGAAATCAGTCGGCGCGCTCGCGTGCGCTCGACGTTTTCTCGCATTTGCGGATATGGGACACGGCCCACAACAACGGCGTGCTGATCTATCTGCTGCTGGCGGACCACGACGTGGAGATCCTCGCCGATCGCGGCATCGACGCCTTGGTGGCCGCCGCCGAATGGCAGAAAATCTGCACCATGATGGAAGTCGAATTCCGAAAACGAAATTTCGAAGGCGGAGTCATCAAGGGTATCGCCGCGGTCTCGCTGCACCTGGCGAAGCATTTTCCAAAGCAAGGTCGTGGCAGGAATGAACTGCCGGATGCACCCGTGGTGATTTAGGGCCGGCTTATTCTTGTGATCGTCATTCCGGGCCGCGCGTTTTCGCGTTGACCCGGAATCGAGAAATTATCGGCGTGAGGTTCCGGGTTCGCCATCCAGGCCCGCCCTTGCCGACTTGGACAGTTGATGTTGCTGAACGAGGTAGACCCGAGTTCAGTCGCGCGCCCGCCAATGACGGGTTACGCCTTCACCGAAGGCCGCTGAGCGACACGCGCAAACCATGCGGCGATGTTGGTGTTGGCCGGATCAAGCGGCTGGCCGACCTGATTGCCGAAATCGAGCCCGCAATAGAGCAGGATATCCGCCAGCGTGAAGCGCGCGCCGCACAGGAATTCCTTGCCCGCCATCTGTCCGTTGAGCCATTGAAGACGGTTCGCCGCGATCATTTTAAGCCCGGGGGAAGCTTCGGGGGCGCAGGGGATCCGGTTCTGGAAAAATTTCAGACCTTCACCGAAGCGGAAACCGTTGGCGAGCGGCTCGCAGATGTTGAGATCGATACGCCGGGTCCACATCCGGCACTCCGCCCGCTGTTCCGGCGTCGATCCGATCAGCGCAGGCGCAGGCTTCTCCTCTTCGAGATATTCGCAGATCGCGGTGATCTCTGACAAATAGCTTCCGTCATCGAGTTCGAGCGTCGGCAGCTGGCCATGCGGATTGCGCTTGAGATGCTCAGCTTGACGATTTTCACCCGCGCGCAGGTCGACGGTCTGCTTGGGGATCGAGATGTCCTTCTCCGCCATGAACATGCGGACAATGCGCGGGTTCGGCCCGACCAAATCGTAAAGCTTCATTATTGTTTCCCCAAAATTTTCATTTTCAGCATCGTTCTTGATGCTTTTTGAGCAGATCGAGACCGTTTGTCAAACGGGTGAAAAGCGTTCACGCGTCGTCGAGCTTGTTCAGGTCACGCACCGATTGCATGATCGGTTCGAAATTCGATCGCGCGTCGAGCGCATCGAACAGTTGCGCGGTGTCCGACAACAGCCCATGCGACCGCTGGATGGCGATCCGGACGTCGTCCTGCGGCGTATCGGACAAACGGCCATGCCCGGATAGCAACAGCTTGGAGTTCAATCCCTTCAGCCGCTCCAGCGACTGAATATAGTCGGCGATGCTGCCCGATCCGAACACGCCGCCCATCACGCCGCCGGGCATCAGGGTGTCGGCGGCGAACAGCAGTCCCTGGTCCTGATCGAACAGGCTGATGCACGCCGAGGTGTGGCCCGGCGTGTGCATTACGTTGAGACGGAAGTTGCCGAGGTCGATCAGGTTTCCTTCTTCCAGCCAGATATCGATATTGATCGGCACCGGCGGCTCGTTGAACATCTTGCGCAGCATCGAGAAATCGTCGCGCAGCATGATCTTGTTGGCGGCGAGGCGATGGGCGGCGATGATGCTGCGGCCCCCGAAATGATACGCGGCGCCGATGTGATCGAGATGTTCGTGACTGAGAATTACCATGTCGATCTTCTCAGGCGGACAGTCGGCGTAATGCAGGCATTCCAGCAGCGCCGGGTAATTTGTAGACAGCCCGACGTCGATCATGATGGTTCGGGATTTGCCGCGCACAAGATAGGCGTTGGCGGCGCGGTTCTTGAAACGGATCTGGTAGACGTCCTCGGTCGCCTGAATCAGGGAGCAGACGTCAGTGTTCAGGAGAATCGGAAAATGGCTCGGCTTGCGGCCGCTCATTGGTTTGCCGCTTTGAAAGTGACGGCATTGGAAGCGCGAAGCCTTTTACTCAGATCATCAGCGCAAACGCCGGCTGCTGACTGACCAGATACACGAATCGGGCATGATTGATCCGCATCACGCGGGTGTTCGGCGCCGCGGCGATCGCGCTCGCCGAGCGGGACGAGCCGTCGATGACGGCCATTTCTCCGAAGAATTCACCCTTGCCCAGGGTCACGATCAAAGTCTTGCTGGCGCCGTTGATCTTGACGATGTCGATTTTGCCTTCGAGCACCACGAAGAGCCGAAACCGGACCGGATGAGTTCCTAAAATTTCCGTAAGACGGCTGCCGGTAACGATTTCGCAAGCAATAAAAGTTACCAAATGGTCAACCCTTACTGGAGAATTTGACCGTGAGCGAACAACAGGCCGAGCAGACCAGCGGTGAACCCGGCTCTCTCGGCGCCGGGCCGGCCATTCCCAATACATCCGAGGCGCGGAATCAGCCGGTGCTGGCGCAAGAGACCCTGAAAGCAGCGATCGAGGTAGAATCTCCCAATCTCGTGCCCGAACAGGGCGAAGCCCAAAGGGTAGATGCGCCGAAGGTTGAAGCTCCAAAAGCCGGTTCTACCGAGGCAGATGCGCCGCGTACTCCCGGCAAGGTCATGATCATGGCCGGTAAGCGCGCCTGGGACGGAGGGGGCAGAGGTCCGGAAGCGGAATCCGGGCAGAATTCTGCGATGTTCGGCAAACGCCGGCTCGCAGCATTGGCGGCCGTGGTGGCGTTGGCAGCGGTGACAGGCGCGCTCGGCGGCGCGCTCGCGACCGCGGGTCGCGGATATTTTGTCGGCGACGACGCAACGACAGTCGCTAACCGCGACGCAACGATAGCCGCCGGCCGCGACGCAACGACGGCCGGTATTCGTGCGCTCGAAGCGTCCGTTGCACGGATCGATGCCGACATCCTGGCGCTCAGGGCCGGCGTTGAACACACGTCCAAGGTCGGCATGACCCAGTTCAACAAGACCAGCGATCGCCTCGACAAGATCGAGAAGGCGCAGGCCGAACCGGCCGCCAAACTCGCCAGGCTCAGCGAGGCCGTGGATAAGCTTCGCGCCGCGCCGCCGGTTGCTCCCGCCGCCGCCGTCGCCCCGGCGCCGGTTGCGGCGAAGGAAGTCACCGGCTCGGTTGCTGTGCCCCCGGCGGCGGCAGCGCCCGCGACTGCTCCCAAGGCCGAGGCGGCGAGGCTGCCGACGGTCGATGGCTGGGTGCTGCGTGACGTCGCCAATGGCGGCGCCCTGATCGAAGGCCGGCGCGGAATTTTCGAAGTGTATGCCGGCGATCCGGTGCCGGGCCTTGGCAGGGTGGACGCCATCAGGCGGCAGGATGGCCATTGGGTGGTCGTGACCAGCAAAGGTCTGATCGTCGCGCGCTAGGGATCGATCGCTTCACTGCTACGTGAAGCGAGGGCCTTGCCGTTTTTTGGTTGTCGCGAGACAGCCCGTCCCCTTTTCGGCTAATTTCCCGATACAGAAGATGCTTGCCCGCAAGATGCCCTTGAATCGGCGTCTCTAATGCGCGGCATCCGTTGGGAATGGACCGCGCGTGCGATTTGTTGTCACAATTTTCGTTTTGCTTTGCAGCGCTTTGCCCGCGCGCGCCATTCAAGGCGCCGCACTGGAGCGCGGTACTGCGATCATCGACCCCTCAGCCTTGCGCGAACTCGATCACGGTAGATTTGGCCTGGGCCGCGTTCTCCTGCCGGCGGCATCGGCCGACGCGCCGCGCGCCAACGGCCAATTGTTTGCTCTGCCGGCAATGGCTGCCGTCCGCAAGGCGATCGACGACGAGTTCGACCGATACATCGTCAGGCACAAGGCCGATCTTCCGAACGAAACCATCGGCGTGGGAGGTTCATACGACTTTCAGCTGTTCGATCGAACGCTGCTTTACTCCCCTGAATCGCGCTTCGTGCTGGCGGGCGTCGTCAACCGGATGGATCGCGCCTATCTCTCCGAAGCGAACTGCGGCGAAATCAGGCTGATCTACCGGCTCACGCGCACCAACATGTCCGCGACAGGCGACAACGCCACCTCGCCGCGTCTACCGATGACACTGAATGTGGTGCTGAAAGCCAAAGGCGATAGCGCGATCGACGGCAGCGGCAAGGCAATCACATGCGCGGAGATCGCGCGTCGTTGGTTGGCCGCGGGCGATTTGCCGCTTACCGGCGCCGCGCTCGCAGCCAAACTGATATCCGGGGATGGCCCGCTCGACTTGATCGCGCCTGAAAACATCGACCGTATTGAAATCAATCTTCAGATCGCGCACGCGCCCAAATCCGATATCCGCGATTTCCGCACAGACTATCTCTTGAAGGTGTTTCACTACAACGCGCAATCCCGAACGTACGAAGAGGCGCCGCTCGAAAACCAGATCGATCGCGAGCGGATTTTGGCGGATCAAAAGCTCAAGCACGATTTCAAGGCGTGGCTGCTCGATCCCAGGCATTTCGGCGAGCTGGATCGCGGCACGATCTTGATACCGGAGGAATTTCTTGCTTCCGGCGCAATCGCCGCGACCCCGGTCGGATTTGTACCGTCGAACCTGCAGCCAGCCTTCGGCCTCGTGCAGGGCGAGGGCGCGGCGGCGAGCGTTTTGTTCCGGGAAAGCGACGTCGTCGCGGCATTGAAGAAGGCGGCAGAAAGCGGCGTGACGCTGCAAAATATCCGCTCGGTCGCCGGCTTTGAGCGCCGGCTCAACGACGTGACATGCGCGGGCTGTCATCAAACGCGCGGCATCGGCGGTTTTCATTTCCCCGGCGTCGACTGGATGACGGCCAACCCATCCAATTCGACGGTGGTTCCGGCCTCGCCGCATTTCTTCGGCGATCAGGTCCGTCGCCGCGACATTCTCACCTCGATGCGCGACGGCAGGCGTCCGGATTACTCCCGGGGGTTCTCGAGCCGGCCGCAATTGCGCGGCAGCACGGAACTCGCCGGAACCGAATACGAAGACGGCTGGGGCGCGCATTGTTATGCCAACCGCGCCGCCGCCGCCGATAACGACAAGAGTTTTCGTTCGTGGACCTGCGCCGAGGGGCTGGCGTGCCAGGTCGCAGGCCAGGCGTCGCGAATGGGGATGTGCTTCGTTAGAGATCGCTGAAACGGAGCGCATCCAGCGGCACATTGCGCTAGATTGACAGTAGTCTCACTAATCGTGTTTCATCGCGGCAAATCGCTCGATAATTGCGCCCGCCGGAAGGAAACATGGACGACATCATTATCGTCGGGGCCGGCATTGGCGGATTGACGCTCGGGCTTGCGCTGCACGTGGCCGGAATTCCCTGCCGGATATTTGAGTCGGCTGCCGAGATCAGGCCGATCGGGGTCGGCATTAATCTTCTCCCACACGCCACCAGGGAGCTTGCGACCCTTGGACTGGAAGCGGCGCTGGCGCGGGTCGCGATTACGACGGAGGACGCGACCTTCTTCAACCGCTTCGGCCAATTGATCTATCAGGAGGCGCTGGGCCGCGCGGCGGGCTACGAGCATCCGCAATTCTCCATCCATCGCGGCGATCTGCAGATGGTGTTGCTCGATGCCTTCCGTGCGCGCGCAGGACATGACCGGCTAAGCACCGGCCGCCATTGCATCGCCGTCGAGCAAGACGAATCCGGCGTTAATGTCTCCTTTTCCGACGGGCCGGCAGGCTCGCACCGCGGCACCGTGCGCGGCCGTGCCGCGATCGCTTGCGATGGCATCAACTCTGCGATCCGCAAGCAGTTCTTCCCTGACGAGGGCGAGCCGCGCTATTCCGGCGTCAACATGTGGCGCGGCGTGACGCGATGGAAGCCGATGCTGTCGGGCGCCAGCATGGTACGGGCGGGATGGCTGTCGCACGGCAAGATGGTGATCTATCCGATCCGTCCTGCTGGCGCGGACGGGCTGCAGCTCATCAACTGGGTGGCCGAAATCGAGACCCCGGTTTATCGCAAGCGCGACTGGAACCGGCCAGGTACGATCGACGATTTCATCGGCGCGTTCGCCGACTGGCACTTCGACTGGCTCGATGTGCCGGCTTTCATCCGCACCGCCGACAGCGTGCTAGAATTCCCGATGGTCGATCAGGATCCGCTGCCGCGCTGGAGTTTCGGCAGGGTGACGCTGCTCGGTGACGCCGCCCATCCGATGGTGCCGCGCGGCTCCAACGGCGCTGGGCAGGCAATCCTGGATGCGCGGGTGCTTGTCTCGGCGCTGCTTGAAAACGGCAACCCGACCGCGGCACTCGCCTCGTATGAAAAGCAGCGCCTTGAGGCTACCACGCGCATTGTTCTGGCCAACCGCACCAATCCGCCCGACGCGATCCTGCGTGAGGTGTTTCAGCGCACCCATGACCGGCCATTCAATGCAATCGACGATGTCATCAGCCGCGAGGAACTTATGGCATTGTCCGAAGGCTACAAGCGGATCGCCGGCTATTCGAAGGACGCATTGCGCGGGTGAAGAGGCGGAAAATCCTGCCGCTGTCGTGGAATACGCATTAGGTTATCGAGTCAAGAAGGGCGGTCGGCAAGAACCGCGATCGGGCATTTTGGGAGGGGACAAAGATGACGAATTCGAAAGCTCAAGGTGGCGGCGCTTCGCCGGTGGATGTCGTGGACTTCATCGATGCGCAGCCCATCGGCGGATTTCAAATCCGGCTGCTGCTGACCTGTGCGGCGGTGCTGTTTCTTGACGGCTTCGACACCCAGGCCATCGGATATGTCGCGCCCGCGGTGGCCAAGGAATGGAGCCTGACCAAGGGCGCGCTCGGCCCGGTCTTCAGTGCGGGCCTGTTCGGGCTGATGATCGGCGCGCTGGTGTTCGGACCACTTGCGGACCGCATCGGGCGCAAGAAGATCATCATTTTCTCGACGCTTGCGTTCGGCATCGGCGCGCTCGTCACCGCGTTTGTCCAGGACGTCAACATGCTGCTCGCGATCCGGTTTCTGACCGGGCTCGGCCTCGGCGGCGCGATGCCGAACGCCATTGCGATGACCTCAGAGTTCAATCCCCGTCGCCGGCGCGCCACCATGGTCATGATCATGTTCTGCGGATTCTCGGTGGGCGCCGCCCTCGGAGGCTTTCTGGCGGCGGCAATGATTCCGCAATTCGGCTGGCGCTCGGTATTTGTCGTTGGCGGCGTCGCCCCGCTGCTGCTGGTTCCGATCCTGGCGCTGAAGCTGCCGGAATCGGTACGATTTCTCGCGCTCACGGGGCGCGCCAATGAACGGGTCGCGCAGTTGCTCGGATTCATCAGTCCGCAGACTGCGTTTGTGCCGGCCACGCAGTTCGTCGTGAATGAACCGGAACTGACCGGAGTTCCCGTGCTGCACCTGTTCAGGGAAGGGCGAACACTCGTCACGCTGTTGCTGTGGGTGATATTCTTCATGAGCTTGCTCGACATCTATTTCCTGGCGAACTGGCTGCCTACGGTGCTCAACGACCTCGGCGCGTCCGTCTCTTCGGCGGTGTTGATCGGATCGATGTTGCAGGTCGGCGGCGTGGTCGGAACATTCGCGCTCGGCAGCGTGATCGACCGCTTTTCGTTCCGCGCGCTGGCGCTGGTGTATTTCATAGCCGTCTTCGCGGTTGGTGCGATCGGCCAGCTCGGGTACTCTGTCGTTTTCGTCACCATGGCGATCTTCGTCGCAGGCTTCTGCGTCATCGGCGGTCAGATCGCCGCCAATGCGCTGGCGGCGGCGTTCTATCCGACCTCGGTCAGGGCCACCGGCGTCGGCTGGGCGCTCGGGATCGGCCGGGTCGGCTCGATTATCGGACCTCTGGTTGGCGGCATGCTGCTCACCATGAAGTGGAGCACGGCATCGGTCTTTATGGCGGCCGCGGCCGCTGCTCTGTGCGCGGCGCTGGCGTCGTTTTCGCTCAGCCGGCTCGCGGGCATGGGAGGGAGCGGCAGGGGCGCCGCAAACCGGTCGGCCTCATATGAAGCTGCCCTGCGTCCGTCGACGACGGCCGGGACGTAGAGGCGAAGGCTGAAAGCGTGAACGGCCAAGGCGACCTTCGTGATGTGGAGGGCAGGCGATGAACGACGCGGACGAGGAAACCAGGCTGCGGGATCACGAGATCGCCGAGAACGAAGCGAAACGGCAAACCGTCGGCGACATCCGCGTCAGCGCGTGGGCGATCGCGGCCGCTGTCGTCATCGGCCTGGCTGCTGTCGCCTGGGTTCTGATCCACAACACGTAGAGTTCGTCATATTCACGCAACGGTGCCCGACGCCCGTAATTTCCGGATCGACGCCTCGTCATAGCCTGCGCCACGAAGGATCTCGTCGCTGTGCTCACCGATGCCGGGCGGGTGGCGCGGCTGTACCTTTTTGCTGCCGTCGATCCAGATCGGGCTGTTGATGGTCAACATGGTGTCACCCTCGAACGGCACCAGCACTTCGTTCTCGAGCATCTGCTTGTCATCGGGAATATCGTCGAGGATGCCGACGACGCCGAATACCAGCCCGTTGCCGTCCAGTATCTTGCGCCATTCGGCGAGGTCCTTGGTTGCAAAAATCTCGTCGAAGATCTTGATCAGCTCCTGCGACCGCGCGTGGCGATCGGGTTTGGTGGCAAATCTTGGATCGCTGATGAAATCCTCCCGCCCGATGCAGCGCGTGAGCGCCGGCCACTGGCGTTCCTCGTTCAGCAGCGAGAGGATGATCCAGCGCCCATCCTTGCACTTATAGTGGTTGGTCACAGCGTTCAGCGCGTGTTCGCGCGTACGCCTTTGCTGGAATTTTGCGCCGCATAATTTGGCCTGCGCGAGCACCCCGCTGGCCCAGATGCCGTTGGCCATCAGGTTCGAACTCACATGCGAGCCCTTGCCGGTGCGCTCGCGCTTGTAGAGCGCGGTAACGATCGCGCCGTAAAAGGCCATCGCGCAGGGGTGGTCGCCCATGCCGGCAACCGAGCGCGCCGGTGTAGTGTTCTCATCCGCGCGCACCAGATCCATCAGGCCCGAACGCGCCCAATAGGCATTGCTGTCGAAACCGGGCTTGTTGGCTTCCTCGCCCTTTTCACCGTAACCGGTGAAAGACGCATAGACCAGTCGCTCATTCAGCGGCGCGACTTCCTCGTAGGTTATGCCCAGCCGTTGGCGCACGGCGGGCGGAAAATTCGTGATGAAGACATCGGCTTCGGCAACCAGGCGATACAAAACCGACTGTCCCTCCGGCTTGCTGAGGTCGAGCGCAAGGCTCTTCTTGTTGCGGGACTCCAGCATCCAGGCGAAATTGTGCCGACTGGCGGGATATCCCGGCAAGTTCGGCAGGTTGCGATAGGGATCGCCAAGGCCCGGCGGTTCGATCTTGATCACGTCGGCGCCGAAATCCGAAAGCACGGTGGCGGCCGCGGGCGCTGCGATGAAGCTCGCGCAGTCCAGAACCTTGAGGCCTTCGAAGATGCCTTTTTCCATGGTGGTATCGCTCCCGTAACTCTTGTTGGTCTTATTCCGCGTTGTGAAATCGTCTTTCACCGCGACAGGTGGATTCTCCGGTATTTGATCGATGTTGGCCGTGCGATGCAACGACAGATTCTACTTCATTGCTGAGCCAACGGGTTGGCGCAAGGCACCGTTCGTGAGAGTTGGATCGTTTCGCTTGCGCTGCTCGCAATGGTGGAGACTTCCTCTACTCCCCGTCCGACAGCAGGGCGGCATTGCCGCCGGCGGCAGATGTGTTGACGGTCACGGTCTGTTCGGTCGCAAAGCGCGTCAGGTAGTGCGGCCCGCCGGCCTTGGGACCCGTGCCCGACAGTCCATATCCGCCGAAAGGCTGCACACCGACCACCGCGCCGATCATGTTGCGGTTGACATAGACATTACCGACTGAAAGCCGGTCGATCACGGCATCGACCGTGTCGTCGATGCGCGAGTGAATGCCAAGCGTCAGCCCGTAGCCGCTGCGTTCGATCGAGCACAGCACGTGGTCGAGGCGCTCGGCGCGATAGCGCACTAGATGCAGGATCGGTCCGAACACTTCCTCGGTCAGTTGATCGGCATCCGGCAATTCGAAAATATGCGGCGCCACATAATTGCCTGAGGGAGCAATCCCCGCGAAATGCACGCGAGCCTGCTTCTTCATTCGCGCAATATGCGCCTCAAGCCGCTGTTTCGCTTCATCATCGATCACCGGGCCGATATGAATGGCTATGTCGCGGGGATCACCGATCGCCAATTCGCGTGCGGCGCCCGATATCATCTCGATCATGCGATCGGCCACCTCGTCCTGTACGAACAGCAGACGCAGCGCCGAGCAGCGCTGGCCGGCGGAACGAAACGCCGACATCACGACGTCGTCGGCGACCTGTTCGGGCAAGGCGGTCGCATCGGCGATCATCGCATTGATGCCGCCGGTTTCCGCGATCAGCGGCACGATCGGGCCGTCCTTGGCAGCCAGCGTCCGGTTGATCGCACGCGCGACCTCGGTCGAACCGGTGAAGACGACGCCGGCTATTTCAGCATGCGCGGTCAACGCCGCACCGATACTGCCGTCACCTGGTGCCAGATGCAGCGCCGATAAGGGCACGCCGGCCTCATGCAGCAACCGGATGGCCTCGGCGGCGATCAGCGGGGTTTGTTCGGCAGGCTTGGCGACGACCGCATTGCCCGCCATCAAGGCGGCCGTAACTTGCCCTGCGAAGATCGCCAGCGGAAAATTCCACGGCGATATCGCGACGAACACGCCACGGCCGCGCAGCCGCAGCACATTGCTCTCGCCGGTGGGGCCCGGCATCGTCTCGCCCTCGCCGAACAGTTTGCGTCCCTCGGCGGCGTAGTAGCGGCAGAAATCCACGGCTTCACGGACTTCCGAGAGCGCGTCATCGAGCGTTTTGCCGCCTTCGCGCTGCAACAGCGCGATAAAATGCGCGGCCCGGCTTTCCAGCAGATCTGCGGCTCTCTCCAGGATTTCCGCACGCGCCTCGGGACTCGTTCGGCTCCAGTTTTTGAATCCCTCGCGCGCGGCGGCGATTGCTTCGTTTGCCTGCGCCGCCGTTGCATCGACGACGCTTCCGACAATTGTTGTCCGGTCGATCGGACTGAAGGCCTGCCGGGCTGCGCCTGCCGCTGGTGTGCCGTTGATCAGAGGCGCTGCGGCAACGGGCGCGGTTTCCGCAGCGACAGCGGAAAGCATTTCGTTCAATGCCGCGCGCTCGCCGAATTCGATGCCGTGCGAATTCCGGCGCTGCGGTCGATAGAGATCGCGCGGCAGAGGGATGTTCGGATGCCGGGCATTGTCGGCGGTGCCGACGATATCGGCCGGACGACGTAGCAATGTCGTGACCGGCACCGTGTCGTCGGCGGCGATAGCCACGAATGAGGAATTGGCGCCGTTCTCGAGCAGGCGCCGCACCAGATAGGCCAGGAGGTCGCGATGACTGCCGACCGGCGCATAGGTCCGATAAGCCAGCGTGGGGCGATCTTCGCTCAATTGCGCGTACAGTGCCTCGCCCATGCCATGCAGGCGCTGAAACTCGAATCCGCCTTGCCCATCGGCAAGTTCGAGAACGGTCGCGACCGTCAGTGCATTGTGAGTGGCGAATTGCGGGAAGAGGCGGGGCCGCAGGGCCAACAGTCTTTGCGCGCATGCGATGTAGTTGAGATCGGTCATCGCCTTTCGGGTAAACACCGGGTAGTCGTCGAGGCCGCGCTCCTGTGCGCGCTTGATTTCGGTGTCCCAATAGGCGCCCTTGACAAGACGTACCATCATGCGGCGGTTCAGCGCTCGCGCCAGGCCGTCTGTGTATGAGATCACCGCCTCGGCGCGTTTCTGGTAGGCCTGGATAGCCAGGCCGAAGCCGTCCCAGCCGGCAAGAGACGTGTCACCGAACGCGGCCGCAATCACGTCAAGCGACAGTTCGAGCCGGTCTGCTTCCTCGGCATCGACGGTGAAGTTCAGATCATGAGCCTTGGCGCGGCGCGCGAGATCGATCAGCCGCGGAACCAGCTCCTTCAGCACCCGCCGACGGCTTACGGCCTCGAAGCGCGCATGCAGCGCGGAAAGTTTCACCGAGATTCCCGGTCGATCGGGCAGCGGCCGATCGTCGGCGGTGCGGCCGATGGCTTCGATCGCGCTGGCGTAGGAATTGAAATAGCGCTCGGAATCCGCGGCGGTGCGCGCGCCTTCGCCGAGCATGTCGAAGGAATAGCGCGCGGCGGCCGCCGAAAGCGGCTGCGCCCGCGCAAGCGCGGCTTCGATGGTCTCGCCAAGCACGAAATGGCTGCCCATCAGCCGCATCGCCTGCCGGGTGGCGGCGCGCACCGCCGGAACGCCGAGCCGCTTGGCGAGCCGGCCGATCGTGCCTTGCGGGGTTTCGCCAGGCTGAATCACCCGCGCCGACATCCCCAGCGCCCAGGCCGACGCATTGACGAGGAATGCACTGGATTTCGTCTCGTGGTGGACGAAGTCGCCCTGACCGAGCTTGTCCTCGATGAACTGGTCGGCCGTGCGGGTATCAGGCACGCGCAGCAGGCCTTCCGCGAGCACCATCAGCGCCAGGCCTTCCTTGGTGGAAAGCGCGAACTCGCGAAGCATGTCCTCGACGCCGCCGAGCCGGTCGTCATTGGCTCGAATCGCGTCGATCAGGCGCGTCGCCGTGGCGTCGATCCGCGCGTCCTGTTCCGCGCTCAATCCTGCTGTTTCGAGAAGCCGGGCCGCGGCGGCGCGATCGTCCGGCGCGTAGACCGCCTCGAATGGGGGAAAATGTGAGGAATCCGACGTCATGACATCCCCTGAGGTTCCCGTGCGCTATCATGCAGCCGGTCTTGGCATCGTGAAACCGCTGCGATAGTTTTCGCGGGATTTTTTTGACTCCAGATGTGGCGAGGGACAGGGTTGATGGACGGACGAATGCGATGTGGCAGCGGAGGCAAAACCCTGGCATTTAGCGGTTTTGCCATGTCCCTTATCGGATTGATCCCGATTGCCGCTTCATTGCCGGCATATGCCGTCGAATTAAGCGCGCCGCAGGCGGCGCTGTACAGCACGGTGTCGATTTTTCCACCTTCGGCGCAACGCATGACGGTTTGCTATGGCTTCGTCTGCAGACGCCGCGAGATCCTCGATTTCAGCCCCGGCGATCATGGCGCGCTGACGAAGATCCTCGCGTCAGGCCGCGCATCGGCTGCCGCCGAACGGGCTGCCGTGCAGAAAGCCGTGATCTGGCTCGATCGGCGCATGGGGCCGGTGATCGGGACCGACAAACGTGTCGCGAAAGCGGATTTCCGCTACTTCGACGACAAGCACAATTACGATTGCTGGGATACCACCCGCAATACCACCAGTCTGCTGCTGGTGCTGCAGGAATGGGATCTGCTGAAATACCATGTGGTGGGCGACCCGCACTATCGGGGCAATGCGCTGGTGTTGCAGACGCCGCACAACACCGCGGTGCTGGTCGATCGCGCGACCAAGATCGAATGGGTCGTGGATCCGTGGCCGCGTGGCTATTTGCAGCCACCGGATGTCATGACCGTTGAAAAATGGGTGACGGAAGATTGAGCGGTCGAACTCGGCGCTACCGCGCCTGTTCGAATACGCGCGCAAGAGCGGTGCCCGCTCCTCCCGAATGCGATCTACTTTTGAGATCTTTCCGCAAGCCCCACTCCCGGATTGTATCCGAGAGGGCGCTTTACTGGCCGCGCTCTCGCGTCAAACCTTGAGGTTTTCGGCCGAGGTCTTGCCGCGATTGGCAACCTCTTCGTATTCGACCGTCTGTCCTTCGTTGAGCGTTGAAAGGCCAGCCTTCTCGACCGCAGAAATATGCACAAATACGTCCTTGCCGCCACTGGAGGGCTGGATAAATCCAAAACCCTTGGTCGCGTTGAACCACTTCACAGTACCTTTAGCCATCACGTCGTCTCCGCGGGATCAAAAAATAATAACGAACTGCCGGTCCCCGCAAACCGGCATATCCGACGGGCGCACGATACGCGGTATGGGGCAAGCTTGATAGCTTAAACGACACCGGGATTTCGGCGGAAAACGATCATTATCGCGGCGCATTCGCAGTTTTTGCCCGTTTTCCGGATCATTTTGACCCGCCAAACGATCTCATAGCGCAATCGGTTCCAATTATGTTGAATCGGGAACTACACCGTCCCGGCAACGATTGCGAGCGCGAGGTTCGGTTTGCAATCGAATTTCAGTAGGTCACGGTGAGATAATCGACGATCTTGCCGACATCGGCGTCGTCGATCGGCGCGCCATAGACCTTGATCATTTTCGTCACTTCGGCCTGCCAGAAGTCCTTCTTGAATTTCGGTCCGCGCGGCTGTGTGTTGACGTAATCCGCGGAGTGACAGGCCGTGCAATTGTTCGTCACCACGTCGAGATTAGGTCCTGGCTTGAACGCCGCAGTTTCTTCCGGGAGCTTGTAGTTGACCGGGGCCGCGGTAGCCGAACCGAAAGCCAAGCCGGCGATGGCGGCAAGGGCGAAGAGAGGCGAACGTGTCATGACAATTCTCCTCATGCCGCCGTGATGCGAACGGTTTCGACGACGTTGCGTAAATAGCCCGCCGGATTCCAATTTGGGTCGGTCGGCTGTGTGTCGCCGGCATTGTTGGTCGCGCGAACCTTGAGTTCGTGGGGGCCGGCCGCAAGCTTCACCGCCAGCTTCCATTCGCGGAACGAATATTTTCCGAGATCCTTGCCGAGTTTTGCCGGTGTCCAGGTCTCCCCGCCATCGATCGAGACCGCGACTTCCTTGATGCCCTTGCCGCCGTCGAAAGCGATACCCTTCAGCGTCGTTCCGCCCGGCTTCAGTTTTGCGCCATCGGTCACATTGGTAATGAAAGAGCGGACGGTGAAGCGGTTGATCGGGATCGTCGCCTTCGGCGCGGTGCCGGGCTCGATGCAACCGCACGGCGTGTCCGGAATCCGATAGGCCGACTTCATCCAGAAGCCGTCGAATACATTGTCGATCACGGTAATTTCGTTCAGGTGCTTTACCCAATAGGTGCCGTAATAGCCGGGTACGACCAGACGAAGCGGAAAGCCGTTGAGAACCGGCAAATCATCGCCGTTCATGCCATAAGCCAGCATCACCTCGCCATCGCGGGCGTGGTCAATGTCGAGCGCCTTGACGAAATCCGGCGTTTTGTCGCTGACCGGTCCATCCATCCCGCCGAACGTGACCTGTTTCGTGCCCTGCTGCACGCCGGCCTTGTCAAGCACGGTCTTCAGCGGCACGCCGCGCCAGCGCGCATTGCCCATCGCGCCGTTGCCCAATTGGCCGCCCGCCACGCGCGGATCGGAAAACCCGCGGCTATTGCCCGAGCATTGATTGACGGCGACGAGTTCGATTGCGGGAAACTTTTTTATTTCCTTCAGTGACAATTTGAGCGGATGATCGACCTTGCCCTTGATCTCCAGCGTGAATTTGTCCGGATCGATATCGAGCGGCACATCCGCCAGATGATAGCGCACGAAAAAAGCATTGTTTGGCGTTATCGGACCGTCGTTGAAGACGGAAAATGGCGTCTCGAGTTGCGGGGGCCGGCTGGTCAGGCCGATCATGGTGCGCTTCTGCGGATATTTCACCAGCGGTCGTTCGCCGTTGTCGAAGGGCAGGGCCACCGTGTCGAGCGCGAGCGCCCTGAACGAACCGAAGCCTGTTGCGAGCGCCGCCATTCCGGCACGCATCATCAACTCTCGCCTGTCAAGCATCGTGCTTCCTCCGAAGACTTCTTGTCGAGCCGGTCGCCACCGGACTCAGGCCGCGATAGTCGCACCGGCAAGGCCCAAGTCAATTTATGCTTTCGGAGCGTGCGACGGGACGTTGCGATGCAACAATCGCCGGCACAGTTGGATGCGGCGGATCGCGTCAATCGGGACGGTAAAACAAGAAACCCCGGCCGCGTCAGGCGACCGGGGTTATTTAAATTGAGCGAACCGAGGCTCGATCAATAGCCGCAGATATTGACGACGCGCAGGCGATAGCCGAACGGGGTGAGCACGCTGCGTGTCACGTAGCATCCGTCGTAGCCGGCGCCGATGAAGCCGATGCCGAAGCCGTGGCCCCAGTGGTGATGATAGCCACCCCAGCCGCGCCAGGGACCGGCGGAAGCGGCGGTGGGAGCCAGCGCCATCGCGCCGAGGGAAACTGCGGCAAGCAATGCAAGAGCGAGTTTGCGTAACATGGTCGTTCTCCGTAAGTGTGTGCCTTGGCGCGGGTTGATCGCTTCAGTCTTACCCATCGCCTATCAGTCGCACCCTTTCGGAGCGGGGTTCGAGAAAACAGCATTTGGTTCGAAGACAATTTTCTGAACGAACGTTCAGGTGTGCGAAACATCACATATCGACATCGTGCCGCCATCAAGCCGCGGCAATACCCATATCGTTAACCAGCGCGGACAATGTCTTCGCACTCTGGACGGAGCGGACAATCATCGGCTCAGCGCGTCCACGGATCGCGACTTCCTGCTGCGGCAGACCATCGGCCGAAAGCCCGGCCGTCATGCGAACTTCGTCCGAGACGATCGCTTCACATACGAGGCTCTTTGTCATGTCCTGCAGTCTTGCTGCGACATTGACGGCGTCGCCGAGCGCGGTGAACACCATGTGGTCGCGGTAACCGATGTCGCCGATGATCACTTCGCCGCCATGAATGCCAATGCCGAAGCGGATCGGATCGCGCAGATCATGCTTAAGAAACTGATTCAATTCGTCGACATTCGCGGCAATCATGGCGGCCGCCTTGAGCGCCTGGCGGCAGGCGGTTTGCGGATCGGTAGCGAGCCCGAACAGCGCCAATTGTCCGTCGCCGACGAACTGATTGGGTTGACCGCCGCATTCGATCACAGCTTGCGATACCGCGCCGAGAAAGCGGTTGACGATGAAGACGGTATCGAACGGCAGCCGCTTTTCCGCGAGCTTGGTCGAGCCCCGCATATCCACGAACATGCTGACGAGATAGCGTTCCTCACCGATGCGGGAGGGACCCGAGGTCCGCAAGCCGGCGGCGGTGGTCTGCGGCAGGAATATCTGGAAGAAAGAGAGATCGGTCTCGGGCCTGAGCTGGCAGGCAAGGCGGATCGCCGGATCCGCGCCGGCTCCGACGCGGTTAAGTACGAACGCCTCACGTTTGGACGGCTCCGGCAACGCGGTGCAATCGCCGATGATACGAATACGGCAGGTGGAGCAGCGGGCGCGGCCGCCGCAGACACTTGCATGCGGAACGTTATTGCGCAGGCTCGCCTCAAGCACGCTCAGGCCCTTGGGCACGCGAACCGTCCTGCCATTGCCGTATGACAGGGTGATGATTCCGCCCCGGCGCTCGTTCAGCGCGCGCACGCCTCTTGCGAGCACAACAAGTCCGACCAGGCCGAGATAGCCGATCACCAAATAATCCGCGAGTGCAGTCCAGCACCGCCTGTTGGGCCGGTGTGCCGGTCCGGCTTTGCGGAAGATTTTCCGCTCTCCATTCGACGCTATCGTTGTCGACGACGCTTCGTCCGCCCTGATAGAGACCCAGCATGGCCACCGTCGGAATCAGCACCGCCGCCGCGAGCAGAAACGGCGCCGCGCGTTTAAAGAACGCCTTCATCCGCAGCCAGAAATAGAGACCAATGCAGCCGTGAATCCAGGCGATGGTCAGGACCGCGTACATCTGCCATAATTTGTTCGGCCACACGATCCAGTACGCAAAGAACACCTGCGGATAGAGTTTTTCTTGTCCGTAGAGGGTCTCGCCGAGACGCACGCCGACGATATGGGTGATGATGAGCGCCGGGACGCTCAAGCCCAGCACGAGCTGCAGCGGCTCGATTGCTTTCCAGCGAAATTGCCGGCGCTCGTAAAGCGCCCAGATCCCGAGGCCGGTGTGCACCAGCGCGGCGGTATAGAATACGATCGCAACGGGGAGAAATTGCCAGAACGCGGTGTGGTAATAGACACCGGTGGCAAGCGCTTCCATCGAGATGTTGCCGAGCGCGTGGTTGAGATAGTGGCTGACCAGATAGGCAAACAACACCAGCCCGCAGGCGAGACGAATCTGCCGGACACCGATGCCGCGGACGAATTTTGTCAGTTGTTCCAGTGAAAATGCAGTCATGTGATCCGATCGAACGTTCATCTACAATAGATCGACAATAGTGGAGTTTATTCCCGCAGCGACGACCTTTCCGCCCCGTTCCGCCAAGCGAGCAACGCGAGCGCAAACCGCGGCTCATGCCATGGGCGATTCGTTACCGTATTGTGGCAGAAGCCCTCGGCGACAGGCAACGCCGGGGGTTGGTGGACGCGGTGTTTCGCCGGGACGAGCCGGGCGCGAGAACACGTTGACACCTCCCGATGAGTCGGGGAGAAAGCATCGTGAGGATTGCCCCGCTCCATAGAAGCCCCGCCAAACCGGACAGTTCTGCGCTTCGGCAATTGCTGGCCGTTGCAGGCTTGATCGCCGCGCTGACGGTGCTACGGGTAATTTACGCCGGCGTCATCGATCTGCGCACCGATGAGGCCTATTACTGGACCTGGTCGAAGGAAAACGTGCTCTCCTTCCTCGACCATCCACCGGCCATCGCGTGGTTTATCCGATTCGGCACCGCGATCTTCGGCGACACCAATTTCGGCGTCAGGTTTGCCGGCATCCTTGCGATGCTGATAACGCAACTGTTGCTCGCCGATATCGTCCGGCGCGTGACACACGATGTCCGCGCGGTCGTGTTCGCGGTGCTGATGCCGGAGGCCGCGCTTTATTACGGGCTGCTGATGGCCAAGGTCTCGCCGGACGTGGCGCTGATCCCGTTTGCTGTCGCCATGATGTGGGCACTGGTCCGGCTCAAAGGGAGCGACGATGCGCGCTGGTGGCTGGCCGCGGGCATATTCGCGGGGTTGGCGCTGCTGTCGAAATTCACCGCCGTGATGCTGATTCCGGCGGTGGCGGCCTTCATGCTGGTGCCGGACTGGCGCCGGCGCTGGCTGGTGAGCCCGTATCCCTGGCTCGCGGTGCTGATCGCAGTGGTGTTGTTCCTGCCGGTCCTGATCTGGAATGCCGGGCACGATTGGGCGTCGTTCAGGTTTCAGTTCGTGCGCGCCGCCGCGACACATGAATTGTCGCTTCGCACGGTCGGCGATTTCATTGGCCTGCAGTTCGGGCTGGTCGGGTTTATCCTGCTGCCGGTGGTTTTGTCGGGCGTGGCGCTGACGGCATGGCGGGGATATCGCCAGCGCGACGCCGTGGCCATTCTGCTTTCGACCGCGGTGATCGTTCCCTTCGCCTATTTCTTCTGGAAATCGCTGACGCTGCGGATCGGCGACACCTGGCCGATGTTCGTGTGGCCGGTTGGATTTGCCGCCGCCGCCATCAACATCGCAATGCTGCCGCGGGAAGGCTGGCCGGCCTGGATGATCAAACCGACGGTCACGTGGGCGGTGGCGGCGATTGCTTCCGGCATCGCCTTCGTCATTCTGGTGTTTCTCTACTATACCGTCAGCCCCTGGAATTTCATCGGCAGGACCGATCCGATCGGCGGCGAGGCAGGCTTTGCGCAGGTCGCGGACCGGGCGCAGGCCGCGCTGCAAAAGACCGGCGCGACCTGGATCGCAACCACGGACTACCGGACCTACGCCATGCTGCGCTGGCATTTCAAAGACCGCGTGCCGGTGATCCAGATCAACGAGCGTGGCCGGTTTCAGGGCTTTCGCGACCCCGGGATGAATCTGATCAGGGGTCATACCGGGCTCTATGTCGGCCGCGAACCCGACAATACCAGCCCGTTGTGGGCGTCTACGACGGCTGTCAGGGAACCCCTTGAGCGGGTGGAGCGAAGCTGGCGCGGGGTCGTGATGGATACCTATGCCCTGGAAAAGCTGACCGGCTGGACGCCGGAGCTTTCACCGCCGCCGGATTCACCGCTCTATCGCTGGCGTGTGCTGGCTGGGGATTTCGTTCAGGCGGCATGGCGTGGCGGCAATCCGGGTTTTGACGTCGCGGTTTTGGCGAACGACCGTGATGCGCCACCGTTCCCCGGAGAATTCTAGAATGGTTGCTCGAATTGCCTCCTTCACGCTGCTGGTTTGGGCGATCGCGATGCCGGCTTCAGCCGCCGACTATCCCGACCACGCGATAAAGATGATCGTTCCTTTTGCCGCCGGTGGCGGCACGGATGTGCTGGCGCGCATCATCGCGCAAAATCTGAACAACAAATGGGGCCAGCCCGTCGTCGTGGAAAATCAGCCCGGCGCATCGGGGGCGATCGGGACTCGGGCCGTCATGAAAGCGCAGCCGGATGGCTACACCTTGTTGATGGCATCCACTGGCGCGCTGATGGCGGTATCCGGCAGCATCGATACGGATGGTCCGTTCGACGTCAACAAGGTGCTCTCTCCAATCGTCGTCGCCGCGGCGCCGCCTTACCTGCTCGTTGTCAGCCCAACATTGCCGGCCAACTCGGTTGCCGATTTGATCTGGTATGCGAAACAAAAGCCGGAAGGACTGACATTCGGTTCGGCGGGCGTCGGCGCCGCATCGCACCTTTCGGGGTTGCTGTTTGCGAGCAATACCGGGATCAAGATGCTGCACGTTCCCTACAAGGGAACCGGTCCGGCCGTGACCGATTTGCTCGGCGGCCGTATCGACGTGATGTTTGCTCCGGGGCCGG
Source organism: uncultured Alphaproteobacteria bacterium (assembly GCA_963732455.1). Taxonomy (GTDB): domain Bacteria; phylum Pseudomonadota; class Alphaproteobacteria; order Rhizobiales; family Xanthobacteraceae; genus Bradyrhizobium. The sequence continues at coordinate 171,869 of CAVSZM010000009.1, forward strand.
TGGTGCAGCAGTTCGTGCAGTCTGGTCAACTCAAGGCATTGGGTGTCACCGATACCATACGATCCAAATTCTATCCTGACATCCCGCCCGTGTCCGAAGCGGTGACCGGTTACGAGTCAGTAGGCTGGTTCGGTCTGCTGGCGCCGCCGCATACGCCGCGCGAGATCGTCAAGCAGATCAACGAGGTCATTGTTGCCGCGATGCAGACGCAGGAGTTCCGCGATCATCTGGCGACACTCGGCGCCGAGCCCAAGCCGCAAACGCCCGAAGAGTTCGGCCGCTACATCAATGCCGACGTCGCCAAATGGAGCAAGCTTGTGAAAGACAACAACGTGCAATTGCCGGGAGGAAAGTGAATATGCGTTTGGCGTCTTTTGTCGATCCGTCGCTCAACAGGGAGACACGTTTCGGCATCGTCCGCGGCGATAATATCGTCGATGTCGTCGCGGCGGCGAACGCGCTGCATCGGGCGGTCCCGGCAACTACCGTCAAAGTCGCAGTCACGAGCGGCGCGCAAACGTTCGCGGCGCTGGAAGAACTCGCGGTTTTGGCCGAACGCGCAAGGCTGCATCGTCCGGTCGCCGGCCTTAGGTTCCTGCCGCCGATACCGGACCCCTCCAAATTCTTCTGCGTCGGCAAGAACAACAGGAAGCATCGCGAGGAACTGGCCGCCAACAAGATGTTGACCGAAATCCCGAACGAGCCGACCGGGTTCATCAAGTTGATCAGCACGATGTCCGGCGATGGCGATGACGTCGTCAAGCCGAGCGACATCACGACGCTCGACTATGAGCCGGAGCTTTGTTACGTGGTCGGCAAACGCGCCCACGGCGTCAAAAAGGCCGACGCGATGGATTATATCTCGGGCTTCACCCTCACCAACGATGTGAGCGCGCGAGAAATCCAGAAGCGCGAGGTCGCCTCGGGCAGCCGGTTCTGGACCGCTAAGAACATGCCGGGCTTTGCGCCGGTCGGCCCCTTTATTCTGACGATGGACGAAGTCGCAGATACCGACAATCTGTGGGTTACCTGCGACGTCAACGGGAAGCGTCGGCTGCGCTCGAACACCTGCGACTATCTGTACAAGATCGCCGACGTGCTGGAGCACTTTTCGCGTTACGTCGTGTTCGAGCCGGGCGACCTGATCGCCATGGGCGCGCCGAGCGGCGTCGCGGTGGGGCAACCGAACGCGGAGGAGCTTTATTTGCAGCCCGGTGACGACATGGTCATTTCGTTCGAAGGATTGATGTCGCTGCGAACAAGAATCGTCGCGCCCGGTTAGAGTCGGGGCCAATTCAACATTCGATGTACCGGCAATTGCAGTGCGCTCCCTCTATCGCATATTCATGGATCGAAGTTGATCGGCAGCGGCCGGTCAATGTCTGCTTTTGCGCGCACAACGCACTCATGGCAGGCATCACGCCATCTCCGTTTCGTGCCAGTTATATCCCGTACCTGGCGCTTTATCCGATGGTCAGGGTGTTCGCGACGCGTTTGAACTGCTTTCCTATTTGCGCCGAAAAAGCCGATGACGCCGCGCTGACACTTCCGATCTCGCCTCCGCTATGGAAGTCATGGGCACCATGCAGCGTGATGTTCTCGGGCGGCTTGCCACCGAGGAAGAAGAGCGTAACCCACAGCTGGGCAGTATTCTGCTCCGTCGTTCCGCAGCTCACCCGCTTCACGCTGGAGTAGTTGGCTACGTGCTTGCCATTCTCCAGCACTTTGCCGCCCTCAATCTGCCAGTGCATGCCGGGATCGTGTGCGTCGTGCAGGCAATCTCGATGCAAGGTGTAGGTGAGGACGGAGGACGGGCCGACCCCAAACGTCAGGTGGAACGGCGCCGTCAGCCCACCGCCGCCGTTGGGAACGAAGAAGTCCATGAAAGTCCCGGTCGGATAATTGAAGCGCATCACATTGGCAAAAGCGCTTGTGGCGACGTAGAGGTTGTTGTCGGGACCAAACGTGATTCCGATCGGGGAGTAGAGGTCGCTGCCGGTGTTGGCGAAGAAGTCGATGAACGCGCCCGTCGTCGGGTTGTAGCGGCGGACGCCAAGATTTCCTCCGAACGTGCCGCCGGAGATGTAGAGGTTGCCGTCGGGGCCAAACGCCATGGCCGATGGCGTATACAGACCGCCGGAGCCGATCGGGCTTCCAGCGGGCATCAGCAGGCCGAACGACGCCATTGTCGTGAGATCGAATGTCTCGACGGTCGCGGCGTTGTAGTAGAGCACGTAAAGACGGTTGTTCGCGGGATTGACCTTCACGTCCCGGGGGCTGGGGTAGGCGAGCGAAGGTACAAAGTTGCCGGTGTTCACACCCGTGGTGGCGTCGAACTTCTGGACGCCTTGAGGTGGATTCGAATTGGTTACGTAGAGGACGCCCTGGTGGATGGTCATGCCCGTGGGGCCCGCCAGGTTGGTTGATGCAAACACGTCGATGAACGCGCCGGTCCCGCTGTCGTACCGCTTCACCTGGTTGGTCTGGCCATCCGAGACGAGCAGGTTTCCGTCGAGACCGATAACGACGCCGAGCGGATCGCCCAGGGCGGAGGCGGCCACCCTGACAAAGGCGCCGGTTGTCCGGTCGTACTCCCGGACGGTGTGGTCAAACTGGCTGGCGACGAGCAGGCCCCTGGTGATCATTCTCGCCCCTCCCTGTCTCCGCGCCAACATATGGGAATAAGGATAGCACGTTCCGGAACTTGGAACTGCCAGCTGATCTCGGTCTTGGAATCATTTCCGTTGGAAGTTGGCCGGTGTCCGGTCTGGGGTCATCAGTGAAGCCGCGGACAGCTGCGGGATGTCCCTTCTGCAGCCAAGAGCAGAAGTCGCTGGCTCTCAACCCCGACTGTCCGGGGCGATCCCCCAATGCTTGGTCTTTCGACTTAATGGCGCTCCGTCCATTTACGCCAATGCGTCGGCTGAATGAGGACCTGCTGCTTATTCAAAGCATCGACCCATTCGGCTCCATCCTTGTGACAGGGGAACACGAGCGCGTGGACAATTCCATCATAGTCCAAGACGCAGACTTCGAGATCTCCGTCAGGTGGTGCAATTGAAACGGGCAACCATTCCGTGGGCGACGAATGCATCACGTACCCTCCGAAGAAAAGTGTGTTTGGCTGTTCACCATATCAGGCGTCTGTTTCGGCACGACTTCGCGAGCGAGAGAAAATGGTTTCCTTCACCGGACCGGTTTCCTCGCTCCTCAGTTCCCGCCACATGAGGTTTTGCTTTTCTGCAACGCACAGTCCGCCCTCCTTACGCGTCTCTAGACAAATAGCACGGAAGGCGAATGGCAAATGTGAACAGGTTCGCATTGCGCCACTGAAATGCCGGGTATGCAAGAGGGGGGCGGTACACGCTTTGCAGAGCGGCTCATTACGCCATTCACGGTCAGTTTACCGCGAACGTTCGGCGGTTTGGTTTGCGTGCTGATGGAAACCACGCGTAGTATTCCAGTACTTGCAACGGAGGATCCGATGGCCACACAAATCGTGATGGATCGCAGCGGCGATACCCGGCACAATTTCGATGCAAATGACGCTGACGCGCTCTTGGAGGCCGAGGAGCGCTTCATAGAGTTGACAGGCGTGGGCTTCACCGCAGTGGTCCGTACCGCGTCCGGAGAGGCGGTCGTGAAGCGCACATTCGATCCCAACGCCGAAGAGACGCTGTTTTTTCCGCGGCTCGTTGGCGGCTAGCGATGTTCGTACGACTATTGCTCGACGCGAAGGAGCGCGTCCGACTCTTCGTGTCGGGTTACCGGCGCCCGGCGCGCGTTCTGCGCGTTAACCCGCCCACGCGATATGTTCCGGGCTTCCGCTGCGGATACGGGGATAGGGAAGCGCGCGGCGTCAGGCTGTTGAAGGGATGGCTGTCTCCCGAGCAGCTCGCGCAATATGACGCGAAAAGCTATTTTGAGGTCACAGGCTGCCACAGCGGTAAGCGATACCGGATTAGCCACGGCATCTCGATGAACGTCCACGAGATCGACGGAGCAGGCCGTCCGCGCGTTGGTTGGTGCTTTGCGCCGAGAGGTCATCTCGCTGCAGGCGACGTCATGCTGGCACAAAAAATCGCGCTGGAGACCGACGAGTGTGGCGCGTTGGCCTTGGCTAACAACTTTGCCGTGCGAACAGGCCGACCGATGCTTCTCCACTACTGAACTAGCTATTGATTTCATCGCGTCGGCTGGCCGAACCCGCGGGTGATTTGGACGCACAAAACCAACGATTGAAGCGGGTCTGCCCGCCTAGGCGACTTGGAAAAAGCAATACCCCTTGATCCCAACATCCCTCTCGGTGTCGGAATGAAGCGGAGACTTTCCCGGCGGCATTAAGACCCAATCCTTGCGTCTTAGGTGAGCAGGTACTCCGGCGCCCGGCATTGTCGCTAAGCGCAGCGTTCGATCCGTCGCGCCGCGATAAACGTCGTACACAATTGTTTTGGTGCGGGTGCCCATTGAACGACGATAGCAACGGAACAGGTCGCCGCAATCGCATCCAGGATTTAACCTTACCCGTTAAGGTGATTGCGTCCCCGAGTGTCGGTGGACGTCCCGAAAGGGGGTCGAAATGGCGGCGTCGCGTAGATGTGTAGACACCTCATCGTGGTCTCCCGAAGTACCGAAGCAGCGGGAAGGTCGGTCATTTCGCCTTCGGTCGGTCGACACGTACTTCCTGAAATTCCTCAGGCCCTTTGAGCAAACGGCGCTTTCGGCCCGCCTTTTCATCATCGGCTGCTTTCACCGTCAGGCTATCAATCGTCTTTGATGCGAGATCTGCGAGGGCGGCGCGCTGTCGCTCCGAAGGCATCGATCTCGTCTTCACGGTAAGGCTCCGCTCTACCAGGCGGCGGATCGCTTCGGGCCGTGACAGACCCGGCTCCTTCTGCTTGGCGATCCACGCGTCCAAAGTCGACAAGGGGTCGTCCTGCAGACGAACACCGATCAAGGTGCCCTTGCCGGTAGTCACAGGCCGGCCACGCCTCTTTTTTGTGATAACACCAATTGACTTCGCCATGAATTAAGGTTATCACAAAATCAAGCCGAGGGGAAGCTTCCAATTTTCGGCCCCGGCTCTAACCCGCTTTGCCGGCCGTAGAGGCAAGCCAGCGGGGTTTTCTGTTCGCTTGCGGCTCACAGGCATAGTCCGAGAACTTTCATTCGACACGCCTGTTCGGTGCGGGGGGACTTCGTCGGTTTTGCTGATGGCGATGCTGACCGGGAACGCTCATATCCACCCGCAATCACCATCGCCCAATAGGTTCGCCCGGTCCTCGCGCTCTTCGCGCTGGCGACACCGACTTTTGACGCCCCATGCATCAAGAGGTTTTTTCGGTGTTCCGACGAATTAATCCATTGACCAAGAGTTTTCGAGAAACTGTCGTAGCCATAAGCAATATTCTCGGCAGCTCGTTCTGACTTCGACGACGCTACACGCGAAGAAAATGGCCCGAGTACGCCATGATCAAGAACGTCCTTTGACGCCATGGCGACCGCCTGCTCATGTGCAATTCGGCTGAGAGTAGAATCCGAGGTTACCCGCTCTTCGCCGTGTTGAAGCCGGTAATTCGAGATCATTTCTGCCGGAGCTGCCGGAGCCAGCTGCGCAAATGCCGAACCGCAAAGGGCAAGCGTGAGCCACAAGGATGTTGGTAATGCCGATTTCATTGATGTCCTCAGCCGCCTGGCCAACCGCCGTCCGGCGAATCGCGCCGCTCGGGCGGCAAACCGTCCGCCGAACCCGACAATTGCTATTGTGGATCTGGAGCTCACCCCTCGCCCTCGCGCTTGCGCAGCAGGTCCTTGGCTAGATCGCCGAGCGCGGGCCGCGGCAATGCGGTAAACGGAAGCGGGCGCGTTACGTCGATGGCGGCGAGCCCGAGCCGCGCGGTGAGCAGTCCGTTGAGAACGCCTTCGCCAAGCCGCTGCGATAGTTTCGCCGCGATGCCATGACCGAGAACCTGCTGGACCAGGCTGTCACTCGCCGCCATTCCGCCTGTTATCGCAACATGCGCGATGACGTGACGCATCAGCTTGATCATGCCGAGCGCTCCCGGCCGTCCGCCGTACAGGCGCGCCAGTTGCCGGATCAGCCGCAGGGACGCCGCGAATACGAAGAGCACGTCGATCAGGGCGCGCGGACTCACGGCGGTGACGATCGAGACGCGCTGCGCGGCCGATGAGACCAGGCGGCGCGCCTCCTGATCGAGCGGCGTCATCAATTCACGTTCGGCAAGCCGGATCAGATCGGCGCCGTCGATGATATCGCCGGCATGGCCTTGCAGCGCGGCGCGTGCCCGCGCCAGATGCGGGTTCTGGTGCGCAATTCCCAGAAGATCGTTCACGATGGCCCGGCTTTCCGCGCGGTCATCGCTCACGAGCACCGCGGCGGCGCGCAGATGCAGTTTTTCGATCGTCGCGAGGCGCGCGAGCCCGAACGCTTCACGGGCGACAACGACCGCAAATGCCAGCGTGGCGGCGATGGCAAAAGCAAGTCCGAGAAAGCCGAGGCCCTCGCTTCGTGCGAACAGATCCTCGATCAGCTGGGTAACGCCAAGTCCGAGACCGAGCAGGGTCAACCCACCGATCGCAGTCCAGAATACAGCGCCCCAGCGAAAGCCCCTTTGCACGGGCACGATCGGCGTCTCGACCGGTACCGGCAGCAGCGCAGGATCAGCTTCCGGCGTGATGTGGACCGTGCCGCGGGACGGTCGGCTCGCATCGTCCGGATCCATTACGATGACGGCGGGATCGTCGAGCTTGAAGGTCGCCGGCCGGCGATGATGAGATCGCTCGCTCATTGCAGTTTGTCTCCGATCAGGAACTGGAGGGCGCGGTCAAGGCGGATGTGAGGCAGCGTGGGACCCTCCGCATCCAGGCTCTCGAGTTGTGGCGGGCGAAAACGAAGAAACCGAAAATCGGTTTTTTCGGCCGTGGCGCTGGAGAGGCCGCGAAATGCAGTTTCGCCCCTGAAAAGCTCTTCCGGATCGTTGGGCAGATCACCGGGAAAGGTCGCGACCTCGGTCTTGCCGTCGAAGGCCTCGCCGTTGGCGATTTCACCGGGGGCCGGTGTCCCCAGGATGGAGGGTAACTTTTCCCGGCCGCGCTGCACCTGGGCCTCGCGGGTGGCGCGCACGGCGGCCAATGCAACGACGTCGATGTCAGCTCCGGTTTCCTCGGCTTTCAAGACCGCCTTGCCCACGGTTCGCCGCAACACCGCCTCAAGACGATCGTGACTCGAATGGTGCAGGTGATCGGCTTTGGTTGCGGCGAACAGGATGCGGTCGATCCGCGGCCGGAACAAGCTGCTGAGCAGAGTGCTGCGGCCGATCCTGAAACTGTCCAGAATTCCCGCAAGCGCTGCCTCAAGATCAACAAGCGCTTCGGGACCTGAGTTGAACGCCGTGAGCGCATCGACCAGAACAACCTGGCGATCCAGCCGCGAGAAATGATCGCGGAAGAATGGGCGAACCACTACGCCTTTGTAGGCTTCGTAACGCCTGACCATCATGGCCCACAGCGATCCCTCGGGCGCCGCTCGATCATCCGGCAGATCGAGCGGCGCGAAAGTCAGCGCCGGCGAACCCGCAAGGTTGCCCGGCATCAGGAAGCGTCCCGGCGGCAACAGGCTCATGGCAAAACGTTCGTCACGGCAGGCGCGCAGATAATCGGTGAACAGCCGCGCGGCCGCCAGCGCGGCCTGCTCGTCTTCGTGCTGCTCGGCGTTCAGCGTAGCCAGATGGGCATGCCATTGCGCCGCGAGCCGCGCGCGTGGGCGTTCCCGCGACAGGGCAAGACTTTCGCGCGACCATTGCTCGTAGCTTTTGTTGAGCAGCGGCAGATCGAGCAGCCATTCGCCGGGATAGTCGACGATATCGAGCGTGAGCGTGCGGTCTGCGCCATTTTGCCGCTGGTAGTCGATGACCAACCGCAGTTCGCTGATATCCACCGTCGAGTTCGGCCAGCGGCGCTCCTCGATCAGGGTGCGAACGTGGTTTTCATAGTCGAAGCGCGGCACCGCGTCGTCCGGTTGTGGCTCAAGTCGCGCCCGCGCGATCCGCCCGGTGGCAAAAGGCTCGAAAATCGGGAAGCGGCCGCCGCGGGTGAGGCCGTGAATGAGCGCCGTAATAAAGACGGTTTTGCCGGCGCGTGACAGGCCGGTGACGCCGAGCCGAACGGTCGGATTGAAAAAATGGTCGCCATAGTCCAGCAGGGCACGCGCCGACAGGCGTGCCTCCTCGACGATATCGGAGAAACTGGGGGCCATGCGGGCGAGAGGAACTCGATTTGTGGGCAATCGACTGGAAGCTGTCCGGAAAGTGGCGATTAGCGGGCAGAAATCAAGTTTCATACTTCGGATGCGATTGAAACGCAGGAGCTTCAGGGTTCGTTGACCTCGCCCGCGGTATGTTTTAACGCTTCGCTATCCAGCCTGCCGGGCCGCCATGACCATCTTCCGATTAAAGCAACTGGCTTCGACATCCGCCCACGCGGCGGCGGGCGCAATCCGCTGGAATTATGATCGGGCCGAACTGATCGCCGATGGCGTGGTGCATGGGATTGGCGTGCTCGGTGGATTGGTCGCCGCCACCGTGCTGGTCGTGCTCACCGCCATTTATGCAACGGGGTTTGAAGTCGCCGTCGTGTCGGTCTACGTCGCGGGCTTGCTGACCATGCTGGTGCTGTCGGCAACCTATAATCTGTGGCCGATCTCGCGCGCCAAATGGGTGCTGCGCCGATTCGATCACTCGGCGATCTATGTGCTGATCGCGGCGACCTACACGCCGTTCATCACACAGATGAAGGACAGCATTTTTGCCATCGCGCTGCTGACCGGAGTGTGGTGCGTGGCAATCGTCGGGATCGTGTTCAAGCTGGTTTTCCCGGGCCGTTTCGATCGTTTGTCGGTCGGCCTCTATCTGGCGATGGGCTGGAGCGGCTTCATGGTCTACGATACCGTCGTGGCGTCGCTGCCAACCCTGACATTGTGGTGTATCGCGGCCGGTGGGATGCTCTATAGTTTGGGCGTCATCTTTCATGCATGGCAGCGGTTACGTTTTCAAAACGCGATTTGGCATTCCTTCGTGCTGCTGGGCGCGGCCTGCCATTACACCGCCGTGCTCGATCTGGTTCTGGCCGCCTGAAAATTTCAAACAGCCGAGGGTACGATGCAGGTGACGGACAAGATCGTGGTTGTCACCGGCGGCGCCAATGGCATTGGGCGAGCGCTCTGCGAAGCCTTTCATCGCGCCGGTGCTGCCAAGGTCGTGGTTGCCGATCTCGATCTGGCGGGCGCAGAAGCTGTCGCCGCCTCGATCGACGGTGCCGCGTTCAAATGCGATGTGGGGCAGGAGAAAGACATCCGCCACGTCATTGACGAAACCGAGCGGCGGTTCGGCCCTATTGCGCTGTTCTGCTCCAATGCCGGCATCGGCGGCGGTTTCGATCCGCTGTCGGTGAATGCCGGTGGCGCCTCCGACGAGCCGTGGGCGAAAAGCTGGGCGATCCATGTCATGGCGCATGTCTACGCCGCGCGGCACCTGATCCCGCGCATGAAGGCGCGCGGCGGCGGCTATTTTCTCAACACGATTTCCGCAGCCGGCCTTTTGTCGCAGGTGGGAAGCCCGGCCTATTCGGCCACGAAGCATGCGGCCGTGGGATTCGCGGAGAACCTCGCGATTTCGCACAGGGCCGATGGCATCCGCGTTTCAATTCTTTGTCCGCAAGGTGTCGACACCAACATGCTCCGGTCGATCCCGAAAGGTCCGCAATCCGGCGACGGCGATCTGACGCCGGAGCAGGTGGCGAAGGATGCGTTGCAGGGTATCGAGCAGGAAACATTCGTGATCCTGCCGCATCCGCAAGTCCTCGGCTACATGCGCAAAAAGACCGAAAATTACGATCGCTGGATCGCTGGCATGGCCAAGATTCAAGCGAAGATGCGGGAAGCTTACGGGAAGTGAACGAGCCCCTCATGGTGAGGAGTGCGGGGGCGCTAGCTCTTCCGCGCGTAGAGCAGCGGCACCGCCGAATCCACGATAACCTCGATCAGACTGACACCGTCATGCGCAAGGCCGCGCGCAAGCGCGGGCGCAAGTTCCGAGGATTTGCTGACGCGCACGGCGTCGCAGCCTAACCCTTGAGCGATCCGCACAAAGTCGATATCCGGCAGATCGAGGCCTGGCACGTTCCGCACCTGCATCACCTGGCTGAACGAGCGCATCGCGCCGTAGCCCGCGTTGTTGATCACCACGACCGTCAGCGGCAAGTTGCGCTGCGCCGCAGTCCACAGCGCCTGGATCGAATACATCGCGGAGCCGTCGCCGACGAGGCAAACGGTCCTGCGGTCCGGGCGGCCAAGCGCCATGCCGACCGCGGCCGGAAGACCGTAACCAAGGCCGCCACTTGCCATGGTGTAGAAACTGTCCTGTCCGCGCATCGGCATGAACTTTTGCATCGCCGGGCGATGCGACGGAGCTTCTTCAACCAGCGCGGCGTTGTCAGGCATCGCGCAGGAAAGCGCGTGCAACAGGAACTCGACGGGTATCGGATCGCTCGCGCGAGGTGCGGGCGCCAAGGCACGGCCTGCCGGCATCGCGCGCTTTGTTTCGGGCAGCATTTCCGCCAGCATTGCCAGCGCCGGCTTCATGGTCGCGATGATGCTTGTGCCCCGCGGCGATACCGCGGCCGCGGTCGGGTCGTCGGTGATCTGGAAGATCGTGGTGGTGCCATCGAAGATCGAGGCATGGCCTTCGACGTGAAAGGTAAAAACCGGCGCGCCGATCACGACCACGGGATCATGATCGCGCAAAGCGTCCGAGAGCTGCGCCGGGGAAGCATGAAGGAAGCCTGCGAATAGCGGATGCCGCTCGGGGAAACTGCAGCGCGCCGAAAACGGGCTCACCCAAACCGCGGCCTTCGCCTTCTCCGCAAGGCGTACCATCAGATCGACGGCCTGCGCGCGATCGACCCCGGGGCCGACGACCATAGCGGGGCGTTTGCTTGCCGTGAGCGCCGCGACCAGCGCCTTCATCGCATCGGGATCCGGGCCGAGCTCGCGGCTGACGCTGCGGGCCTCGAGGGCCTGCGTTTGATGAGTCCAGTCATCGATCGGCACCGACACGAACGCCGGCCCGCAAGGCGGCTGCATCGCGACATAGTAAGCGCGCGCGATCGCTGCGGGGACGTCTTCGGCGCGGGCGGGCTCGACCGAGAACTTGACGTAGGGGCGGGGAAATTCGGAGGCGCGTTCGGCGTAAAGAAAGGCCTGCAGCGGCAGGATACTGCGGGCCTGCTGGCCCGCGGTAATCACCAGCGGCGTCTGGTTGCGGTGGGCGGTGTAGATGTTGCCCAGCGCGTTGCCGACCCCGGCGGCGGAATGAAGATTGACGAAGCCGGCGTTGCGGGTGGCCTGGGCGTAACCATCGGCCATGCCGATGACGGATGCTTCCTGTAAGCCCAGCACGTAGTCGATATCGTCAGGCCAGTCGCTCAGGAAGGGCAATTCGGTCGATCCGGGATTGCCGAACACTTTCCGGATCCCGAACGCCCGCAACAGGTTGAGCGTCGCATCCTTGACGCTTACCGATGAGCTGCTGCTTTTTGCCGACTTGCGGGACAACTCTGATTTTCCTCGAGAGCTACGCGGTTGCCCCGCACGCTATCACCAAACAGCGTTGCCCTTCATAGTCGGCTGACCTGCCGAATTCGCCGTCCACAGGTCCATGCCGGCTTTGGTGTCGTTGGCATTGATGCTGAACTCGCTGCCTTCGAACAGCGGCTGCAATCCGCGATAGCTGAATTTCTTCGGCGCCGTCCCGTCATGAAGCCGCGCGGCCAGCTCCACGATAAAGGCCGCCTGCAGCGGGCCATGGAAGACCAGGCCGGGATAGCCCTCGACCTTGGTGACATAGTCGCGGTCGTAATGAATGCGGTGGCCGTTGAAGGTCAGCGCCGAATAGCGAAACAGCAATACGGGATCGGCGAAGTGGCTTTCGCGATGCTGCGCGACAGGCGGCACCGCCGGTTTGGCCGGCGCGGACGACGGCGCGGTCGAAATATCCCGATAGACAATATCCTGCCGCTCGCGAACGGCCGCTCCGCGCGGCGTTGTGATCAGATGGTCGACGGATACGAAACACAATACGCCGGTGCTGCCGGTTTTCATCGTCACATCGGCAATCCGCGACGTTCGCGTCATCTCGTCGCCGACACGCAGCGGCGCGAAGAATTCCAGTTCGCCGCCAGCCCACATCCGGCGCGGCAGCGGCACTGGCGGCAGAAAACCGCCGCGGGTGGGATGGCCGTCCTGGCTCAGTTGCGACATTGGAAACACCGGCTGTGCCAGGCACCAATGCGCGGTCCACGGCGCCGCGTCGCCCGGCTTCGGCTCGCCGATCTCCTGGAACAGCGTGGCGCGCAAGCCCTTCACCAGTTGCGCGGTGACGATGTCGCGCGCCTCGCTGGTGCGGCCGATCCATTGGCGCAAATGATCGAGATCGAGCTTTTCGGTCATGACGACTTGGTCCGGGCATGAAGAGGGTTGGCGATCCTGGTGCGCTCGCCGATCCCGGGCACCGCGCCGTAATGCCGCGGCTGGTCGACGACAATGGCGGCAGGCGCGGGATAGCTGACCGGTCCCGCCGGCGTGTCCACCTCGATGCGGCGCAGATGCGGGTGCTCGGCAAGGTCGGCCATGGTGTTGACCTCGGCAAACGCAATGTCCGCGTCGGACAAGCGCTTCAGCAGATCGTCGCGCGTCATCGTCGCAAAGATATCGCCGACGGTTTTGTCGGTGAGCTTGCGGTTGCGAACGCGTTCGACCATGTTGGAAAATCTGTGATCTTCCGGCAACGCGGGCTGGCCCAGGACATCCGCGCATAACTTCTTCCATTCGCGTTCGCTCTGGATCGAAATAAGGATATCCTTGCCGTCCTTCGAACGAAATACGCCGTAGGGCGCAATCGACGGATGCGCCAGTCCCATTCGCGGCGGTGTATTGCCGACCTCGGAATTGAGCAGCGGGACCGACAGCCAGTCGGCCATGACGTCGAACATCGAAATCCGGATGTCCGCGCCCTCGCCGTTGCGCGAGCGCGCGAACAGCGCTTCGAGGATGGCGGCGTGCGCGGTGGCGCCGGTGGCGATATCGACAATGGAAACGCCGACGCGCGAGGGGCCGTCCGGACCGCCGGTGATCGAGGCCAGCCCGCTCTCGGCCTGGATCAGGAGATCATAGGCCTTGCGATGGGCGTATGGGCCGTCATCGCCATAGCCCGATATCGTGCAGCAGATCAGCGCCGGATAATCCTTTTTCAGGCGATCGAGCGAGAAGCCGAGCTTGTCCATCGAGCCCGGTTTGAGGTTCTGGATCAGAACGTCTGCGCCGGCGATCAGTTGTTCAAGGCTCGCGCGCCCTTCCCTGGTCGCGAGGTCGATGACAACGGAATCCTTGCCGCGATTGAGCCAGACGAAATAGCTGCTCTGTCCCTTCGCAGCCGCGTCGTAGGCGCGTGCAAAATCACCCTCAGGCCGCTCCACCTTGATGACATGGGCGCCGGCATCGGCCAGCCGTGAGCTGCAGAACGGTGCGGCGACCGCCTGTTCGACAGCAATTACGATCACACCCTCAAGCGGCAGCATCTGACTTTCTCAGTAGGAGCGGGGCATGCCCAGCACGTGCTCGGCGACGTACGACAAAATGAGATTGGTCGAAATCGGCGCCACTTGATAGAGCCGCGTCTCGCGGAATTTGCGTTCGACGTCGTATTCTTCCGCGAATCCGAAACCGCCATGGGTTTGCACGCAGGCGTTGGCGGCGTCCCAGGAGGCATCGGCCGCCAGCATCTTGGCCATGTTGGCCTCGGCGCCGCAATCGAGGCCGGCTTCGTATTTTCGGGTGGCTTCCCTGACCATCAGTTCGGCGGCGCGCATCGCCGCATAAGCCTTGGCGATCGGAAACTGGATGCCCTGATTTTGGCCGATGGGCCTGCCGAACACCATGCGCTCCTTGGCGTAGGCGGAGGCCTTGGCGATAAACCATTTGGCGTCGCCGATGCATTCCGCAGCGATCAGGATGCGCTCGGCATTCATGCCGGACAGGATGTAGCGAAAGCCCTTGCCTTCCTCGCCGATCAGATTTTCCGCGGGCACCTTCATGTCGGTGAAAAACACTTCCGTGGTGGAGTGGTTCATCATGGTGCGGATCGGGCTGATCGAGAGCCCATTATCCTTAGCCTCGCGCATATCGACGATGAATACCGATAGACCGTCGGTGCGCTTTTTGGATTTCTCCTTCGGCGTGGTGCGCGCCAGCAGGATCATCAGATCGGAATATTCGGCCCGGCTGGTCCAGATTTTCTGCCCGTTGATGATATAGCCGCCGTTACCTTCGCGTTTGGCAAAGGTCTTCAGCGAGGAGGTATCGGTGCCGCTGGTCGGCTCGGTCACGCCGAACGCCTGCAGCCGCAACTCGCCGGTGGCGATCTTCGGCAGCCATTTGGCTTTTTGCTCGTCGCTGCCGTGCCGCAGCAGCGTGCCCATGGTGTACATCTGGGCATGGCATCCGCCGCCGTTGCATCCGGCGCGCTGGATCTCTTCGAGGATCGCCGCGGCAGCGGACAGTTTCAGCCCGGCGCCGCCATATTCTTCGGGGATCAAGACCGAGAGATATCCGGCCTGCGTCAGCGCATCGACGAAGGCGCTGGGGTAAGCCATCTCGCGGTCGAGCTTGCGCCAGTATTCCCCGGGGAATTGGGCGCATAGCTTGCCGACGGCGTCGCGGATGTCGGCAATTTCATCGTGTTCTGTTGCGGTCATCGGAACTCGGCTGGCAGATCGAGGGCGCGCATGGTGGCGGTGCAGAATGCGCAGAGAGTTTCGGTGGCTCCGTCTTTGCTGAAGACATCGACCGTGGCAACCCCGATCGATCCCGACATTTTCAGGGTTCTGGCGCGGGCGATAAGTTCCCCGCCATCCGCGGGGCTAAGAAAATTGACCTTGATCTCGACGGTGACCCCGATGCGGCCTTTCGGCAGACCCGAGGTGACGGCGATCCCGGCCGCCTGATCGGCCAGCGCGGTGATGACACCGCCGTGAAAATGGCCAAAAAACTGCACCAGGTCGTCCCGGCGCGCCAGCGCGACTTCGGCATGACCCGGCACAATGTTGACAATGCGGAAACCGGCGGCGTGGCTGAAGCCTTTCGCGTTGACGGTCTCGGCAAGGCTCGGCGGATTCAAACTGCTGTTCAATGCCTTGTTCGATTCACGCTGGAATGCGCACCGGAAGGGACTCGATGCCGCGCACGAAGCTGGAATACACCCGCTTCGGTTCGCCAACCACCTCGATCCTGTCGAAACGCTTCAGCATTTCCTGCCACACGATCTTCAGTTGCAGTTCGGCAAGCCGCATGCCGACGCAGCGGTGGATACCGAAGCCGAACGACAGATGGGTTCGAGGCCGGGCGCGGTCGATGATGAAATCGTTGGGATTCTCGATACCCTCTTCGTCGCGATTGCCCGAGACGTACCACATCACGACCCGCTCGCCCTTGCGAATTTTCTTGCCGCCAATCTCGGTATCCACCAGCGCCGTGCGCCGCATATGCGCCAGCGGCGTCTGCCAGCGAATAACCTCCGGCACCATCGAATCGAGCAGCGCCGGATTGTCGCGCAGTTTCTGATACTGGTCGGGATGTTCGTTCAACGCGAGAACCGATCCGCTCATGGTATTGCGGGTCGTGTCATTGCCGCCGACGATCAGCAAAATGATATTGCCCATCAGATTATCGGGATCCATGTGCCGGGTGGCGTCGCTATGCGCCATCATCGATATCAGATCGTTTCTGGGCTCGGAATTGACGCGCTCATTCCAGAGATTTGCGAAATAGGCCGCGCACTCGTCCATCTCGGCCCGGCGCTGTTCCGCCGATTTAACGATCATGCTCTTTGCCAGCGCGGTTGAGACGTCGGACCAGCGCGTCAGCTTGCGGCGCTCTTCCCAGGGAAAGTCGAACAACGTCGCCAGCATCTGCGTGGTCAATTCGATCGACACGCGATCGACGAAATTGAAGGTTTCGTTGCGGGGCAGGGCGTCGAGCACCCTGCCGCTGCGCTCGCGAATGAGGATGGCGAGTTCGTCCAGATGCGTCGGCGTGAACATCGGCGACACGGTCTTGCGCTGGGCAGAGTGCAGCGGCTGATCCATGGCGATAAAGCTCGGCCAGTCATAGCCCGGCGGCACGTCACGGATCGAGATGCCGCCAAGGCTGACATCCGAGGAGAAGATGCCGTGATTGGTATCGACATACATGATGTCGTTGTATTTGGTGACCGACCAGTAGGGTTCGATCGGGGAGTTGGTGCAGTAGTGCACCGGCTCTTCCTTGCGCAGTCGCTCGAACCAGGGCCACAGCGTATCGTCCTGGAATAGTCGTGGCGCGCCGGGATGAAAATTCTTCAGCGGCGTTGAATAAGCCTCTTCGCGCGCCAGGCGTTGAAGCTCGGCCTTGTCGCTTCGGACTGATGTCTGGACGTTCATCGTTGATCCGATCCTGAAATGTGTGCCGTCGGTGGCCAATCAGCCGGCGATGCGCACCGGCACGGTCTCATAGCCCTTGACAAAGCTCGAATACACCCGCTTGGGCTCCTCGACCAACTCGATATTGTCGAAACGCTTCATGATTTCTTCCCAAACGATCTTCAATTGCAGCTCGGCGAGCCTGATTCCCACGCAGCGGTGGATACCGAAGCCGAAGGAGAGATGGGTGCGCGGCCGGGCCCGGTCAATAATGAACTCGTAGGGACGATCGATAACCTCTTCGTCGCGGTTACCCGAGACGTACCACATCACGACCTTGTCGCCCTTCTTGAATTGCCTGCCGCGGAATTCGATATCCTCAAGCGCGGTCCGGCGCATGTGCGCCAATGGCGTCTGCCATCGGATCACCTCGGGCACGAAACTATCGATCAAGGCCGGATTTTCACGCAGCTTCTTGTACTGATCCGGATTCTTGTTCAAGGCGTAGATGCTGCCCGACAGTGTGTTGCGGGTGGTATCGTTGCCCCCGACGATCAACAAGATCAGGTTGCCGAGGAAATTTTTCGGGTCCATGTCACGCGTGGCCTCGCTGTGCGCCATCATCGACAACAGGTCGCTCTTCGGCGGCTGGTTGATGCGCTCTTTCCAGAGCTTCGCGAAATAGGTCGCGCATTCCAGCAACTCGGCCTGTCGCTCTTCTTCCGTCGCGACGAGGCCGTCCGGACCCGGAAGCGTTGTGGCGATGTCGGACCAGCGCGTCAGTTTGCGGCGGTCCTCCCAGGGAAAGTCGAACAGCACGGCGAGCATCTGCGTGGTCAGTTCGATCGAGACCCGATCGACCCAGTTGAACGCATCGTTTTTCGGCAGATTGTCGAGGCATTCAATCGACCGCTTGCGGATGTTGATTGCGAGTTGGTCGAGATGCGTCGGCGTGAACATCGGAGCTACGGTCTTGCGCTGTGCGCTGTGGCGCGGCTGATCCATGGCAATGAAGCTTTCCCGGCGCAGGTCGGGTGCGACGTCGCGGATGGTTATGCCGCCGAGGGACGCCGCCGACGAGAACATCGAATGATTGGTCTCGATGTCCATGATGTCGTTGTACTTCGTCACCGACCAGTATGGCCCGAACATGCTGTCCTTGCAGTAATGCACGGGATCTTCCTTGCGGAGCCGGTCGAAATACGGCCACATCGTATCGGAACGAAACAGCTCGGGATCGCCGGGATTGAATTGCTCGATCGGGGTGGAATGGGCCCGGTCACGCGCGGCCTTTTGATTGACATTCTCTGCGGAGTCGATCGTCCCGTGCATCGGGAAGCTCCCTGATTGCCCCTCCGCGGTTGGTTCCGGAGGGCGAATGGCAGCGAATTACATCCCGTTGCGCGCGCCAGGGCAAGGGAGAGTTTGACGCATTCCGCCGCATCGCAGCGCCAGCCGAGCGGTAATCCTGCGAAAGCCCCCTTCCCGGCATTTTCCGCCCGTGACAAGCCGATTTCCAAAGAATAAGCCTGTAGGCGAGAAAAGCTGCTTGGTTTGCCCGGAGGCCGCCCGACCATGATTCCCAACGCGCATCGGATGTTCAACTTCGATCTCGGCGAAACCGCGGATGCGATTCGCGAAACCGTCCAGAATTTCGCCGGCCACGAGATCGCGCCGCGCGCCGACCAAATTGACAAGAGCAATCAATTTCCCCGCGATCTCTGGCCGAAGCTCGGCGCGCTCGGTCTGCACGGGATTACCGTCGAGGAAGAATATGGCGGTTCCGGCCTGGGGTACCTCGAGCATTGCATCGCCATGGAGGAAATTTCGCGGGCGTCTGCGGCGGTAGGTCTGTCCTACGGCGCGCATTCGAACCTTTGCGTCAATCAGCTGCGCCGCAACGGCAGCGAAGCCCAGAAGCGAAAATACCTGCCCAAGCTGATTTCCGGCGAACATGTCGGCGCGCTGGCGATGTCCGAGCCCGGCGCCGGCTCCGACGTGGTGTCGATGTCGACCCGCGCCGAGAAGAAGGGCGACCGCTACGTCATCAACGGCAGCAAGATGTGGATCACCAACGGGCCGATCGCCGAAACGCTGGTGGTTTATGTCAAGACCGATCCTGCCGCCGGTCCGCGCGGCATCACGGCCTTTATCATCGAAAAAGGCATGAAGGGTTTTTCCACGGCGCAAAAGCTCGACAAGCTCGGCATGCGCGGCTCCGACACCGGCGAACTGGTATTCGAGAATTGCGAAGTGCCGGAAGGCAACGTGCTCGGCGAGGTCGGCCGCGGCGTGAACGTGCTGATGTCCGGCCTCGATTACGAGCGCGCGGTGCTTGCGGCGGGTCCGCTCGGGATCATGCAGGCCTGTCTCGACCTGGTGATGCCCTATGTGCACGAACGCAAACAGTTCGGCGAACCGATCGGCAGTTTTCAATTGGTGCAGGGCAAGATCGCCGACATGTATACGACGATGAATGCGTCCCGCGCTTACGTATATGCGGTCGCCAAGGCCTGCGACCGCGGCGAGACCACGCGCGAGGACGCGGCCGGCGCCATTCTCTATGCATCCGAGAAGGCGACGCAGTGCACGCTCGATGCGATCCAGCTGCTCGGCGGAAACGGCTATATCAACGACTATCCGGCCGGCCGGCTGTTGCGCGACGCCAAGCTCTACGAGATCGGCGCCGGCACCAGCGAAATCCGGCGCATGCTGATCGGCCGGGAGTTGTTCGAGAAATCCGCATAATGAGCCAGCCCGGATGAGCGAAGCGAAATCCGGGGCCGGTGTTGAACTTGTTCGCGGGATGTCGCCTCGCTCATCCGGGCTACGATGCATCCCGCGAGATCACTCCGCCAGATTATTAACCTTCCTCACCCAGGCGCGGACGTCAGCGAGCACGTCAGGCAGCGCCGCCCTGACCTCGGCAACTGTCATGCCGGCCTTGATGCGGGGGTCGTACAGAACGTTCATGATGTACTGATCGTAGACGTCGAAAAATCCCATCGACACATTGTCGTTGAACATTGTCCAGGGCACCGTGCTGGTATCGTTGATCGGCCCGAGTGACTGCAGCAGTTCCTCATAGGCGCAGTCGAGGAAGGTGAAATCGCCATTGTCGATCGTCAGGATCACGTCCGAGTGCTCGATTTCATATTTGTCGTTCTTGCGGAAGCCGGACAGGCATTGCGGATCGAGCGAGGTTCTGATCTCGCGTGCCCGCTCGCTGCCGTAGAATGTCAGGATGGTGCGATAGAGGTCGCGATCGCGCACCAGTTTGACAAGAACATTGGCGCCGTCGCTGCTGTCGGCCATGGCGATGTCGAGATGCTGAACCCGCTCCGCGATGTCGGCAACGACTTTCGCAAGTTGCGCCCTTCGGTCCGGGCGGCTGGCGCCGTCTGCGAAGACCCGCACCGGCGCATCGTATTTCCTGATCCGGTCGACCCGGCCGGCAAGATGATATTCGGCGCCGAAGGCCGTCTTGAGAAATCCGTCCGTAATCTCGCTGTCGGTAAAGGTCTTCTTTTCGGCGCGCTGACGCGATGCGATGGAGGGTATTTCGGCCGATGCGGATGGCTGCCAGACAACGCCGCCGAACGCGGTTGCGGCCAAAACGACCGCGACCATCCGTAAGATATGCGAAGACCGGCCAGGAGCGCTCATCGTGTCAACGCTGCAGCAATCGGCTTGCGCACGCAAGGCTTGATCGGGCGCCGCCGGCAGTCCCCGTTCAGAATGCCTAGTTCTTCACGACGACGGTAGTGCCCACGGAGACGCGATTATAAAGATCGGTGACGTCGTCGTTGGTCATGCGGAAGCAGCCGGAGGATACGGCCTGGCCGATCGTCTCCGGCTCATTGGAACCGTGGATTCGATACAGCGTCGATCCCAGATACATGGCCCGCGCCCCAAGCGGATTGTTGATGCCGCCGGGCATGTGGCGCGGCAGATCGGGCCGACGCGCCAGCATCTGCGAGGGCGGAGTCCAGCCCGGCCATTCTTTCTTGGCGGAGATGCGGTGGGTGCCGCCCCAACGAAAGCCGTCGCGGCCGACACCGATGCCGTAGCGAAGCGCCTGGCCATTGGGGAGGACGAGATATAGCCGCCGCTCGGCGGTGTCTATCAAAATGGTGCCGGGTGCATATCGGCTTGCAAAGCTCACGGTCGTGCGCGGAATCGGGCTCGAGCCGCCACCCCTGAAAATTTGGCCACCGCCCATGATATCGCGCATGTCGAAGCCCTGGGCGCGCGCGTGGCCTGCACCGGCCAGCAATATCACCGCTGCAAACAGCAAAGCAAAGGCACGGATCATCTTCGTCCTCGCAAAATTCGATTTGACCGCGAAACAGGCCATAATTGGAGCGATTTCGCAAGCCACGGCCGCGCGAGTCACCGATGTTCAAACGCAGCGGCTAAAAAAGTTGCTGCGGCGGAGGCGTGCGTGGCCGGGTTGGGGGAGGCGCCCACACGCGCAACTGTGCATGTAGGCACCCCCACAACCCAGGCGCCTGTCTGAAAGGGGCGAGAGACCGCGATGGCAGCAATGTCCGCGAAGCCTTTGACGAAACGCGCCAGGAATGATTGATCTCAAACGGATCTCAAGAAACGTCGCGAACGGGAGTGGAACGATGAACGGTGCGGAAAGTCTGGTGCGGACCTTGGTCGCGGGCGGCGTTGACGTCTGCTTCGCCAATCCCGGCACCTCCGAGATGCATTTTGTAGCAGCCCTTGATCGGGTCGAGGGCATGCGCTGCGTGCTCGGCCTGTTCGAGGGCGTGGTGACGGGCGCGGCGGACGGTTATTTCCGCATGAAGGGCACGCCGGCATCGACGCTGCTGCACCTCGGCCCGGGACTGGCAAACGGGCTTGCCAATCTGCACAATGCCAAGAAGGCTAATTCCGGCATCGTCAACATCGTCGGCCAGCATGCAGTCTATCACATCGGCTTCAACGCGCCGCTGACCTCCGACATCGAAGGCCTGGCGCGGCCGATGTCGGCATGGGTGCGGACATCGCCGGACGCTAAATCTGTGGCCAGGGACGGTGCTGCCGCTATTGCCGCCGCCAAGAGCGCGCCAGCCCAGATCGCAACCCTGATCCTGCCCGCCGATACCGCGTGGAACGAGGCCGACGGCATTGCGCAGGTGCCGGTCGAATCGCAACGCGCGAGTTACTCGTCGCAGGCCGTCGACAACGCGGCGAAGGTCCTGCGCGGCGGCGCGCAGACGCTGCTGCTGCTCACGGGCGGCGCCCTGACCGAGCAGGGGTTGGCGCTGGCGGCGCAAATTTCCGGCAAGACCGGCTGCAAGGTGATGGGCCAGACCTACAATCCGCGCATGGCGCGCGGCCGCGGGCGGTTTGCGATCAACCGGATTCCTTATGTGATCGAGCAGGCGTTGCCGATCCTGAAGGATTTTCGGCACATCGTTCTGGTCGAAGCCAACGATCCCGTGGCGTTTTTCGCCTACCCGAACAAGCCGAGCCTGCTGAAGCCCGAGGGCTGCGAGGTTCATCGCATGACATCGGGCGGCGAAAATTCGGTCGCAGCCCTTGAGGCACTGGCGTCCGCGCTCGGCGCAAAACCGCAGGATGCGAAGCCGCAAGCCTTGGTCGATATAGCAAAACCGACCGGCGCGCTGACCCATGCCTCGATCGCTCAGGCGCTTGCGATGGCGATCCCGGAAAATGCCATCGTCGTCGATAAATCGGTCACCACGGGGCGCGGTTTCTTTCCGCCGACCGCGGCCGCCCCCCCGCACGACTGGCTGCAGAACATGGGCGGCTCGATCGGATTTTCGACGCCGGTTGCGACCGGCGCCGCGGTGGCATGTCCTGATCGCAAGGTGATCTGCATGGTCGGCGACGGCAGCGCCATGTACACGCTGCAATCGCTGTGGACGCAGGCCCGCGAAGGCCTCAACGTCACCACGATCGTGTTCGCCAATCGCATCTATCAAATCCTGCGGGGCGAATTCGACGGGGTCGGTGCGGGCGAGCCGGGTCAGCGCGCGCTCGACATGCTGAAAATAGACCGCCCCGCGCTCGACTGGGTCTCTCTCGCCAAGGGCATGGGAGTTCCGGGCCGCGCGGTGAATAATGCCGACGATTTCAACAAGGCTTTGGCGGAAGCCATCGCCGAGCAGGGACCGCGGCTGATCGAAGTGCAGATGTGAGGGTGGCCGTTGAACCAGTGCGAGCGTGGTCGTGCCCGGCGTGGCTGTTTGCCTCGCGTAGACAGTCACTTGTTCGAGATGTCTTCTATCTATGATTGTCTTTTTCAACTGAATCGCTTTAAAATTGCTGGAGAGGGCCTGAAAGAGCTCGATGCATTGCGGTCGGGCGCAAGGATGTTTTCGCCGGAGGCTGCATGCAAACCGAGTTAAACAAGGTCGTAACGGCGCTTCACGAATTCTATGAGCACGAGACCTTTTTGTTCGAAAAGGATCTCGGGGAGCGCACGCTCACTCACCGGCTGGCGGTATATCTCGAAAGGCAATTTCCGGGATGGGACGTCGATTGCGATTACAACAGGCTAGGAGAGCGGACGCTGCGGCTTCCGCATGGAACGATTGTCTCTACCGACGATCATTTCGGAAAATCCGTCTATCCCGATATCGTCGTGCACCAGCGCGAGATTCCCAACAATCTGCTCGCGATAGAAGTCAGGAAGGCGAACAACCATCAGCCGCCGGAGCATGACCAGCACAAGCTGCGCGCCCTGACCGATGCGCATCTGTGGTTCGCATACTGGATCGGGGTCTATCTGGTGCTGGGAAAGAACAGCGTCGTATCGGACGTGTATGTCGGCGGCGCGATCGACAAGCCTTCAACCGCCTGGCTGGCCGGGCGGCTGAAAGAAACAGGGTTGGGGTTAGGCTAGAGTTCGGTTCACCAAGCTCGAAGCCCGCCTGCTCGATCTGGTCAAGCAGGCGGTGGTGGAAGAAAACACGCGCTGGAATTCCGACAAGCTCTCGGTCGAGATCAAGCTGATCGGCGACCGGCCCGCCGGCATCGTTGCCATGGATTTTCCGATCGTTCAGGCCACGGAGCGCGCGGTGTCGGTCATCACTCGCGCGCCGCGCGTGACCTTTGCCGGCTCAAGCACCGATTCGAATCTGGCGATGTCGCAGGGCATCCCCGCCCGTAACCATCGGCGGCGGCGGCGAGGGTGGCAACTGGCATTCGCGCAATGATGGTACCGGCCGGTCGACGCTTACTTCGGTCCGCAAAATGCGCTGTTGACGATTTTGGTCCTGACGGGGCTCGATGGCGCGACGAAGCCGGCGCTGGCGGTGCGGCAGGGAAAGTAGGGCGCCAGTGCAAGCGGCGGATTTCAAATTGCCGGTTCGCACAACAGCAAGCGGGCTTCTGGTGGACGCACAAGGGATCGAACCTTGGACCTCTCCCGTATGCGCACCTAGGCGAGATGCAGAAGCGAGGGAAGCAGTCGTCCGACTACTTGAGCTTGAATCCGATTTTCGTATTTCTGAACGGACGGCACGTGGCGGCCGATGGCAGGATCAGATCTATGTCCGACGGCCTCCGCAAAGCCGGATTGCCAGAGTGACGCGCCGTCCCGTCCCGTCTCGCGCACAGCGATTTGACCGTGTATCGGTCACTTCCAGTCTTCCCCGGTAGGCAGACATGCCAAGCAGCTGCTGGCATGTCTCAAAGGTGCCATGAAGCCGACCAAGAGGTAAGGACCAAGCAAAGCGGTGCGAGGGGAGCGGCGCGATTCCTCCTTGCCAGCCCTCGCGCGTTTGGGTTTAAGTAGCCGCAACCCGACTGCGGTGCGCTCTGTGCCCGCGGCGTCCGGAGTAGACTTCGTGAGCACGATCGGCTCCATCATCGACGAGACGAGGGCGGTGCCGCTTTCGGCAGCATCGTCGTTCGGCCTTTTTACCCTCCTCCTTACCAGCCCCTGAGCAACTCCTCCTCTGCGCTTTTCCGGGACGATCGCTCAGGGGTGAAGTTAAGCAACGGCCTGTGTAGGGGCCGGCCGCCCCCCTTTCTTTCCTCTCGGTTGCCACCGCGGTCAGTCCTGTGCCCCTTGCGTGCACAGTCCTCCGGTTGTTTCTCCGAGCCAGCGTACGTGAACGGGGCGATATATCCCCCGCCGCTACAATCGAGTGACAGAATGCCCTACGACCCCAAGCATATCGAGCCGAAGTGGCAGCAATACTGGGAAGCAAACGGGACCTTTGCAGTGGAGGTCGATCCCACAAAGCCGAAATTCTACGTCCTGGACATGTTTCCCTATCCTTCAGGCGAAGGGCTGCATGTCGGGCATCCCGAGGGATACACGGCGACCGACATCGTCGCGCGCTACAAGCGCATGCGCGGCTTCAATGTCCTGCACCCCATGGGCTGGGACGCTTACGGCCTGCCGGCCGAGCGCTATGCGGTCCGCACTGGCGTGCATCCGGCCATCACCACGAAGCGCAACATCGAGACCTTTCGCGCGCAGGTGAAGCGGCTGGGCTTGTCCTACGACTGGAACCGGGAGCTGTCGACGACCGATCCCCGGTATGTTCGTTGGACGCAATGGATCTTCCTGAAACTGTTCGAGCGTGGACTGGCCTATCAGGCGGAAGTGCCGGTGAACTGGTGCCCGGCCCAGGGAACCGTGCTCGCCAACGAGGAGGTAAAGGACGGCAAGTATGTCGAGACCGGAGATCCCGTGGAGAAGCGGCTGATGCGGCAATGGATGCTGAAGATAACGGCATATGCCGACCGCTTGCTTGAAGATCTGGAGGAACTCGACTGGCCGGACGGCATCAAGGCGATGCAGCGCGATTGGATCGGCCGCTCGGAGGGAGCGGAAATCGCATTCACCATCGATGGCGCGGATGTAACGCTGCAGGTCTTCACAACGCGACCCGAAACCTTGTGGGGGGCGACCTTCTGCGTGCTCGCTCCCGAGCATCCGCTGGTACCGAAGATCGCCGCGGACGACCGGCGCTCCGCGGTGATGGCCTTTGTCGAAGCGAGTGCCCGCAAAAGCGAGCGCGAACGCTCCGACCGCGCCGGCCGCAAGTCGGGTGTATTCACCGGCAGTTACGCGATCAATCCGGCTAATGGGGCCAAGCTGCCGCTCTGGGTGGCCGACTATGTGCTGATGGGGTACGGCAAGGGCGCCATCATGGCCGTGCCCGGACATGACAGCCGCGATCACGCCTTTGCGCGCGCGTTCGACCTGCCGATCGTCCGCGTGGTGACTGGCGGCGGCGACATACACGACGAGGCATGGGAGGGCGACGGCACGATCGTCAATTCGCCGCCCCTCGACGGCCTGTCGTCGGCAGCGGCCAATACGGCCGCGATCGCCTGGCTGGAGGCCCGCGGCGCCGGGCACGCTCAGGTCCAGTACCATTTGCGCGACTGGCTCTTCTCGCGCCAGCGCTATTGGGGGGAACCGCTGCCGATCCTGCATCGTGCCGATGGCTCGGTGGTTGCCCTGCCCGACGATGCGCTGCCCCTGTTGCCGCCGGAGCTCGAAGACTACAAGCCTACGCCCACCGGCGAGCCGCCGCTGGCTCGGGCACTGGAATGGCTGCGCTCAAGTGATCCGGCGACCGGCGCCCTAGCTCTGCGCGAAACCAACACCATGCCGCAGTGGGCGGGATCCTGCTGGTACTATCTGCGCTTCCTCGATCCGCACAACGACCGGGCGATCGTCGATCCCGCGAAGGAGCGCTATTGGATGCCGGTCGATCTTTATGTCGGCGGCGCCGAGCATGCGGTGCTCCACCTGCTGTATGCGCGCTTCTGGCACAAGGTGCTCTACGACATCGGCATTGTCTCGACGAAGGAGCCGTTCCGAAAGCTGTTCAATCAGGGAATGATTCTGGCCTACGCCTATCGCGACGCCGCGGGCAAATACTACGAGCCGGAGAAGGTGACCGAGCGCGTTGGACACCACTTCGTCGGCGATATGTTAGTAACCCAGAAGACCGAGAAGATGTCGAAGTCGCGCTTCAACGTCGTCGATCCCGACGACATCGTCGAGGCATATGGTGCCAACTCGCTTAGGCTCTACGAGATGTTCTTGGGGCCGCTCGAGATGACAAAGGCATGGCAGACCTCGGCGGTGCATGGTATGCGCCATTTCCTGGAACGTGCTTGGCGCCTGGTCTGCGACGACGGTGCCCCCATCAGTCCGCGGCTGGTCGACGTCGCGCCAGATCCTCTGCTATTGCGTCTACAGCACAAGACCATTCGCGCGGTGACCGAGGGCATCGAGAACCTCCGCTTCAACACCAGCATTGCCCGACTTATGGAGTTGGTGAACGCCCTGACGCTGTTGGAGCAACGCCCGCGTAGCGTCGTGCAAAGCCTAGTGTTGCTGCTGGCCCCCTTTGCGCCCCATCTCTGCGAGGAGTTGTGGCGCGTCCTCGGCCATGGCGAATCGCTGGCCTACGCGCCTTGGCCGATGTTCGATCCCGATCTCGCAATTGACGATCAGCGAGAATATGTCGTTCAGCTGAACGGGCGAACCCGACACAAGATCGTTGCCGAAGCCGATATGGCCGCCGACACACTGCTGGCGCGGATGAAGGCGGATCGGCGGGTGAAGGAGCTGCTGGCCGGCAAGGAGATCGTGAGGGAAATCGCCGTTCCGGGACGGTTGGTGAACTTCGTTGTCCGGGAATGATCCGCACGCCACCGCCAGTGCATCATCGTGCACCTGCGAACGTTGGACGCAGGCAGACAGAAGGTGCCAATTACTCCGATGACCGCCAATGGGATGGTCCGGCCGTGCTCCTGTCCCCACCAGCAAATAGAATGCTGGGAAGGGGCACCAAGGAGCACGCTATGTCTCAGACATTCAACGCCGCGGTTTCCGTGGTTGGCATCAATATCGGCAAGAACTCGTCCATATTGTCGGCCACGATAAGCGTGGTGCCACCGCGAGACGCAGCCGGTCCATGCAGAGTGCCGGAAGCAAACATTCAGACCGGCCGGATTGCCTGAAAGCGCCCGAGCGCCGGCCGTTGCTGCCCGACGCGAATGCGTTGCCCAGTATTGGCCGCCGGTCACCCCGCGCGGACATTGCGAGTGCCGGATGGAAGTATTTGCGAGCCCGCGATGCTTTTCCACGGTCCAATAGTTTCGACGATGATATTAATTCCGGCCAACGCGCTGTCGATTTGGCACTGCACGTTGTCGACCTCCGACTTCAGGAATTCTTGCATTTTCTGGAGTTCGGAAACTAACCCCTGAAGTTCGACTATCGAATTTGAGGTCAACCGGGCAACGGAAGAGTTAAATCGTTCGGCGCTGATCTCCAGGGGGCAAGAGGGTTTCGACCTCTCTTTGCTGAGTTGTGTCGCCAAAGCCAACTCCGGCGGAGGCGTTATTTCGTCGGATGCGGCAGACGTTGGGATATCCATCAGCTTCTCCTTGGTGCTGGTTTGTCGCAACGCTAATCCCGAACCCATATAGTTAATAATTCGTTTACGTAGTTAATAATTCGTTTACGGCGGCCCTAACCGTCGCAGCGCCGCCGCTTCGACTTGAGGCCGGCATGTGGCTCGTATCGGATTTCGAGGCGGCGGCTTTCAAGCAGGGACAATTGTCCCTCCTTGCCCCTCCGGCTACCCCATCAGCCGCCGGGTACGCCGGCATCGCTGACCAGAGATCCGCGACGCGGCCGAACCATCACACCGTGATCCCGGCGCGGCGGCTAACGCAAAACGCCCGGGGGTAACGGTAACGAACGCGCTTGCTGTTAACGTTTACGCTGACCTCGTCGGACGCGTTGGAGCTGATGACGGAAGGATCGACGAAGCCGGTTGTGACCACGGTGGCGCATGCCGGCATCTGCAGGGTGGAGCGCTACGAGTCGTTCGCGCCGCCGGGCTCAGCTACCTAATATTGGCCAGGCACTCCTTCAGGCGCTGAAGCTCCAAACGGACTTGCGTTTCCATGGCGTCTTGTAAGGCGCGCGTGCCCTTGCTGAACAATTCTGCGGAGGCCTTTCTGTCCAGATCCTGCTTCCAATCCCGGATTGCCTGCTTAGTGGCCTTTTGGGCCTGCGACGCCGCCTTAACGTACGTTGTCATGCAGGAGTCGGCCATTGAGCACGTCTGGCACTCCTGAGCGGCGGCAGCACTTGAAACAAGCAAGGTAAGTGTCGCGGCAAGGACCCTCATTGCTTTTTCTCCCGGCATTGGCCCGGCGGATGTTCTAACGGTGGCCGCAGAATTCACGCGAATCCGACGCCCGGCTTATCGCGGAATGCTTCCGGTTCTTCACCCTAATCCCGGTGCCGAGACCAACCGGCGCGATGCGGGCGATCAGTCCGCCTTCGACACCTTGTCCTCAAGCTCCATGTTTCACGCCGCCCTCAGTCGGTTTCTTGTTTCCATTCGCGTTGGCGTTCGCTGCTTGTGGCGGCGTTGACGCGGTAGGGCGGCTCGCTCTTTGAAGGCGCCTGGACTGTTCGGCAAAGACGCGCAAAGTGTCTCCATCCCAAAGCTCTTGCGGCCTTGTACCCAACTCGAACTTTCCACCGCTAATTCCCCGGAGGAACAAGCGCTCTCCTGTCGATAATTCTTTTTCCGCAGGGCAAAAAGATGACTGAATTGTGCGCAATGCGAACCATTCGTGCCGTCCGACCCCGACCACACATTTTTTAAGTTCCTGCAAGCTTCTGCGGCGAGCAGCGCGCGAACCACCTGTGGTTCTGAATAAGTGCATTGAGAACGCTCACATCCGGAAGTAGCGTTACGCGCCGCGGGCCTAACGCCCTAATCTACTCCTGTCTTGGCCGTTCAAGGGAGCGCCTCGAACATCTCCGGCAAGGCCCTGGCGATCTGGTCAATGATGAACGGAACGCCGAGGCAATAGCCGAACGTTGCGAACGAGAGCGGACCCACGACAAAGAGGCATCGCGTCGCCCGGCCGTCGGCACCGATCGCGCGACAGGCCTCGTCGACATCGAGTCCAATGCCGAGAGGCGCGACACGGCAGAAACCGTCGTGGAGTGCAGCGCGCAGAAGTGGGTTGTCAGAGGCGTCGGGGCGGGAAGCAAGCCCGATGCAATTGATCACTTGGTCAATAGCAACGGATTGGATCTCACTCGAGACGCGATCGCGCCAGGTGACATGAATGCCCGATGGGGTCGCCTCGGCGGCGGTCACACTGCCGGCGTGAAAGCGCAGGCGACCTGATTGCTCGGCGCTATCCAGGATTGCCTTTGTCTGCGGCGGATAGCGGAAGCGGCAGGCATCGTATTGGCGGCGCAGGTGGCGCTGGAAGCGGCGCCTTTCCGCGAATGGCAAGCCCATCCACACCATGCGGGCAAACTCCCGCAGGTCGTCGAACGCCGGCTGCCAGGGCATGCCCTTCTCGGTTCGTGTTGCGATGTCCTTGCGCAAGGCTCGCAGTATACCAAGCACCGTCTCATGGCGCCCATGCAATTTCTCGAACAGCGACGGCCGGCTGTCGAGCCGCTCCCACAGTGTCTGCGTCATCGGTTCTGTGACCGCCGGCCGCGAGGTCGGCCGTATACCCGTTCTGGAGATGACATCGACGCGCGCGTGTGGCCTCTCTCGCAGAATGCTGGCGGCGACATCGGCGGCGGTCAGGCCCGCTCCGAGGAGCATGACCCGGCCATCCCTCTTGATCTCTTTTAGACGCACGGTATCCCATGGATCGACGAGGAAGCGAGGATCGCTCGACAGATCGGTCGCGAACGGCGCCGGCGGGCGCGGCCCTTCGTTGCTGGTCGTGATAACGGCGAGATCGCCGATCAACGCTTCGCCGTTCTCCAGACGCACATGAAATTGCTCTCCATTCTGCGCGAGGCTCATGGCGCGTGAGCGGATGTGCCGGAGACGCGAACCGGAGGGATTTCTTGCGGTGTGTTGATCAAACGTAAGGCAGGCGTACGCGCCTAGTTCAGACCTCCGGGGGAACAGACTGCCGTCGGCGGCAGCCATCTCTGGGTCGCGCTCGACACGGCCCGTTTGTCGCAGCCAGCGGTCAAACCCTTCCGCGTCGTCGGCCGTCAAGCAGTGGTTTGCAGCCGGTGCGTTGATGCGGTGGTCGCGATCGGTTGCCGAATAGGCGACCCCGCGCCCGACCTCGACACGCGGTTCGATAACGGCAATGTCAAGGGGCGTTTGGGCCCGCCGGCTCAGGGCGATAGCCACCGCAGCTCCGGTGAAACCGCCGCCGATCACGATGACTGCTGTCATGGAACCTCCCATTCGCTGTATTCACCGGCCACAAGCCGCGCCGCGTCTCCGGCGAGGTTTTGCCGGCTGTCGTCGCAGGCGCTGAGGTCCCGCACGTCCTTATGCCAGGAGAATTTTTGCACCGCTCGCATATCGCTGTAAATCGGCGAGCCGTTTGACCCCCCTATCGGCGTCCAACGCCGATTGGCACTGTGTTGGAAATCGGCAATTCCATGGGGTCACGGTTGGACATCGATAGGCCCGCGAAGCACTCGTGCGTTGCCGCAAGGTGAGGTCTACTCGATCACCTCGCCGATTGCTGGAGCGGCTGGACCCGAGTAGCCTTGACACGATGCCGGTCGTGCCCGACTGGATGCGCAGCATTCCTTGTCGCAAATAGCGCAATGTTGGAGGGAAGCATGGGGCGAAGATACCAAAGTATCCTCGAAACGATTGGCAATACGCCAGTAGTGCGGATCAATCGGTTGGCGCCGCCGGGCGTGAACCTGTTCGTAAAGATTGAAGCCTTTAACCCTCTTGGTTCAGTGAAGGACCGATTGGCTCTCGGGGTAATCGAGGCGGCCGAAAAGTCAGGAGAGCTTAAGCCTGGCCAGACGGTCATAGAGGCGACAAGTGGTAATACGGGGATCGGTCTTGCCATGGTTTGCGCAGCCAAGGGATACCCACTTGTGGTCACCATGGCAGAGCCGTTCAGCGTCGAGCGGCGCAAGCTCATGCGCTTCCTTGGAGCGAAGGTCGTCGTAACTCCCGCCGCCGAGCGCGCTGTGGGCATGATCACCAAAACCATCGAGCTTGCCAAGGCGCATGGCTGGTTCATGACTCGGCAGTTTGAGAACGAAGCCAATCCCGATTTTCATTCGCGCACAACGGCGCGTGAGATAATCGACGATTTTGCCGGACAACGGCTGGATTATTGGGTAACAGGCTATGGAACTGGCGGCACATTAAAGGGCGTCGGGCGGGTCCTCGCCATGGAGCGCCCCGAAACGAAGATTATCGTTTGCGAGCCAGGAGATGCACAGCTGTTGGGCAGTGGCATCGCGCAGTCGCGGAACTCAGACGGCACTCCGGCGGCACCGCATCCGACATTCAAGCCACATCCGATGCAGGGTTGGACGCCGGATTTCATCCCCAAACTCACCGACGATGCCGTCGCGATGAAGGTCATCGATCGCATCCTGCCGATCTCCGGCCCCGATGCCATTCGCTGCAGCAAGGACCTTGCCACCCAGGAGGGCATCTTTGTCGGCATTACCTCAGGAGGGACCTTTGCTGGTGCGCTCAAAATTGCAGCCGAAGCGGAGAAAGGGGCAAACATTCTCTGCATGCTTCCTGACACCGGCGAACGCTATTTGAGCACGCCTCTCTTCGCTGATGTATCCGCAGACATGAACGAGGAAGAGCTTAAGATTTCACGCTCTACGCCAAGCGCGCAGCTCAATCCTTGATCGGTCCTCACGGAATGATCGGGCAACGTATGTCGGCTATTTTCGGTTCGGATGATGGCGACGGACGCGGGAGCCCGGCATATGTGACTTCACATTCGGCGCACGAAACGAGGTGATTTATTCGGAACCAGCTTGGTTCTGCTACGAGCCGATGCTGCTGGCCGCCAATGCCGTGCCGCGGAAGGTCAATTGCAGTCGCCGACGTTTGACCTCGATCTTGCTGCAGTTAATCCGACCGGACGTATCTACAGCCACGCGTCCCCTTGAGGCTCTAGCGGATTTGCTTGAGCGCGCCTCAAGCAGAATTGGCCATCAAATCTTTCTCCTATCGGACGAGCCTTATCGACCGCTGCGTTTCGACGGGCGCGCTTTCACGAGTCCGGCGGCGCTCTTTCCGTGGACACTTATCTCCCGCAGTTATGGAAAGGTGCTGCTCGCGCCAGGCCAACGGCTCGGTTCGGCAATCACGCCAAAGTTCCCAGCAGGATAGAAGGCGACGTGCGCGGCAAATCGGCGTTGTCCGGGATTTAGCGCCGATCGAAGCAGTCCAAATGCCGTGAAATGAGCCGTCACCTGAACTCGGCACCGAAATCCGTCGCAGGCTGGAGCGCCGGATCCTCGCTCAACGGCGAGGAGCAGGAGGTCATCTTCCGCCCAGGATCTGCATGGGTCCGGCTGATCAGTTTTCCGAGATCTCCGCGGCGAGACCAAACTACTAGCCAACGGCCTCGCGTCCGGCCGAGGAGTAAATTTTGGCTGGCAATCCTGTCATCGAACAGAGGTGCGCCTGGGAAGTATACGGCAAGGTGCAGGAGAAAGTGGCGGGCGACCCGGCACTCGCGAAGCTGTGGGCACACACAACTACCTTTGCCGAATTAACGGGCCGAAACATCAGTGTAGGCGTCGAACTCTGACAACGCAGGCGTTTCGGGGCCCGGGCTGGGAAATAAGCAACGCAGCCGATAGGCGGCGGTGCACAGATCCGTCCTCGATCGCGCGCCAGGACGGGTCTTTGCGGTTGGCATTGAATACGTGCTCGACGTGCCGATTGAGCGCCCTCGGGTCTGCCAACCTGAAGAGGTTGTTTAGTTGAAGGTCACGCCAACTCGCCTCTGCTGGCGCCAAACAACATTACAATTCTGACGCTCGTGGCTGGTCACGAAATTTAGCGTGACCTTGTTTGGAATGGGGCTAGATAGGTCGAACGCGGCTCCCGTCGCGGAAATGTTTCGAACGACGCAATCGATGCTGCGGCCGTCGAACTCAATAGTTCCGGCCCTTAACACCCATTGCCGTGAAGTTGCACGTCGTTCCATTCCATCGCTTTAAGCTAAAATTCTATGATTGGTGTAAACTACCGCACCGAAAACAGGCGGGGCTTGGAAACGATTTA
Organism: uncultured Alphaproteobacteria bacterium; assembly: GCA_963732455.1. Classification (GTDB taxonomy): domain Bacteria; phylum Pseudomonadota; class Alphaproteobacteria; order Rhizobiales; family Xanthobacteraceae; genus Bradyrhizobium. The sequence continues at coordinate 205,444 of CAVSZM010000009.1, forward strand.
ATAACTCAATAGGCCTGGCACGTGGTTACCCTTGCGCTGCCAAATCACGCCGATTCCTTGCCCCCGTTTGCAGCGGAGCCTTGAAGTCCCGCGTTCGCGTGTTGCGGTATACATTCGAGATACCGCCGATTTTCGTGAATAGGTGCATCCACTACTTACCGCTAGTCCGATCACGCACTCGGCCGTAGGCGGAGCGTGCCAAGCAGCCGTCTAGCCATCGTGTCGCTTCCGAAAGAGTCGACATATCCAGGCGGGCCATCTTACCCCAGACGAGAATGCTGGCCACGTTCAGGTCTGCGACGGTAAAGCTATTGCCGACTAAATACTCGTGCCCGACCAAAGCGTCGTTGAGGACTCCTAGCGGCTTTCTTAGCAGCAACTCGTCGCGTTCCGCGTACGAGGCATCGCGGGCAAATTCGGGCAGCACTGCACGATGCAGCAGCAAATCGAGCAGCAGCGCCTCCATCTCTAAAACAGCCCAGAAGCTCCATTGGGCAGCCAGACCCAACACCTCGGGCCCGGCGCAGTGCATCGGTCCTTCGTGCTTTTGAGCGAGGTAGAGGTTGATGGCCATTGACTCCCACAACACCACCTCACCATCCACGAGGGTCGGAATCCGTGCATTCGGATTAAGTCGAAGATATTCGGCGCTTTGCAGATCGTCGGCTCGAGTACTCTTCTCAATCAGCTGATATGGCTCGCCCATTTCCTCGAGCATCCACAAGCATCGCATCGCTCGAGATCTCGGGTTACCATACAGCTGAAGCATCATTTGACTCCAAAAGCACCTGATCGCACGAACGCTGCGGTTGGCCACGTTACGCTCAGACTAACTCAGTTTCTCGGTGAGAGAAACTGTCACCTATTGGCGCGTTTGCGATATGCCGCGATGTCCGCTGCTCAGACGGTGCGTAAAATCACCCGCGACCTCAACGAAGATGTGCGAGATCGTGTCCGTGCCCTGGCCGATACGGAAGCCTTCCAGCAGTCTCGTCGTGAGCGCAAAAAGGTTGAAATGCGATTTGCGCATATGAAACGGATTCTCAGGCTCGACCGGTTCCGGCTGCGAGGCTTGAGCGCGTCAGGGACGAAGTGCTCCTCACAGCAACTGCACAAAACCTGAGGCGGCTTGCCAAGCTCATCTGCCGCGCCCCGCCACCTCTGGGAGTTGCTTGCCTCGCATAGACACCTGCGAATAGCAACCGCAGCAAACAAAAGGCGCGTAAACAAGCGGCCGGCTAGAACTCATAAAAGCCCAGCAATCGAGACCGACCGAGTTGTGCAACACAATCAGGGGGCAAAGCGGAAAACGTGTGCTTTTCGCGAGTATTTCCGTTTTTGGACCCGCAACAGACATCTGACCAAGGTCTCGTTTAGTTCAATGACTATTCCGGGTAGAAGCCTGAAGCGACCAAGCCCGGAGCGCCATCGATTGTTACCTTCTTCACGAAGGTCCATTTCTGCGAAGGCTCAGTCTGTCCCGGCTTCGGAAACATATAATCGACCCACCCTGATCCTTTCGTTTCGGCTGTCTTTATAATTTCATTATGAAATAGCTTGCCCCTTGCATCCTTTTGACCACTCACGTTGGTTCCTTCACGCTTCGGAAAGGCGGGATTGAGCAATACGTTCGCGTTCATATCGTAGACAAAGAGATACATGTCACCGTGGAACCACTCGCTGTCTTTCTTTCTGAAATCCTCGAAAGCTGCCTTTCCTCTATTATCGATAAGTGCCGCAGCTTTGGTGACCAGCGCTTCGACCTGTTTTGCTCTTTCTGACGGAGGCGGACCTTGCTGAGAGAATGCCGGCGAAGCAGTCGCGGCAAATGTCGCAATCGCGAGCCCCACAAATAGAGCATTGGCGTTCATTGGGAACCTCCCTATGACTTTGTGTAGTGCGTCGCCCTCGCTGATGACAACGAGACATAGCGGAGCGTCGGATGACGAGTTAATTTTTTGTAATGAATGTTGGACACGAAAATTTCAATCCCAAGAAATAGCTTTCTTTGCTAACAAGTGGAGGTCAGTCTTTTAGACTAAAGTATTTTGATATTGCTTTTTCGAATTTAGCAGCGACTGCTCAAGTCCAAGATTGCTGAATTTTTGGTAGAGACTGCATTCCAACAAAAACATTTGAGGGCGACGAACAAGAAAGTTTGCGCATAAACGCATGGAGAAAAACGATGCGACCGCTCATATCCGGTGGCCAGTGCGCTGTGATCTTGGCCCTCTCGTTCTTAGGGATAGGGCTTTTGTCGGCGCCTTCGCCAGTTGCCGCGCAGGCGCAATACATTGTCCAGCCCGTGGCGGAAATGAAGGTGAAGCAACTTCCCAATGGCGAATTATTCTGGCAGGTCGAGAGCTTCCCGACGCTGGATGAAGCCAAGGCCGCTGCGCCGCCCTATCGCTGGAACTCGGACACCGTCAGCTACGACGGGTTGCCTTCGCTGACTGCTGAGGTCGCCGGCAAAGGGTGGCTCTTCACTCTCGGTCCGAAGGGCGGGGCAACGGCTGGAGGAACGAAGGTCGCGGAAATCGGACCCGTTCCTCCAATCAGCGCGCCCGAGTACCTGCTGCGCGTGAACTACGGCCATGGGCCGCCGGGTGCAAAGACACCGATACATACGCATCCCGGCTCCGAAGCATTTTATGTTGTCACTGGCAGGTTGGGCCAACGGACCCCGCAGGGAGTGATGAACGTCGAGGCCGGGCATTCAATGAACGGACATTCGGCCGGGATGACAATGGAGGTTTTCAGCAGTGGGACGGCAGAATTGACGGCCCTCATAATGTTTGTCGTCGACGCAACCAAGCCATTCTCAGAGCCGGCCAAATTCGAGTAATGTCCGCTATTGGCGGCACGAACCGGACCACCAGCGATGTCCGCAGTTCGGTCGCAGACCCAACATTACCCAGAGCCTCTTCGACGGCCAGACGTGGTCCGGCCTCGACCCGGTGCCAGAAATCAGACGTTCATCCGGCGGATCGGATGCCTCGCGGGTCGATATCTCGGATCGAGGCGATGTAGTCGATCTCGCCGCGCGCAGTACCGATATCCATTAGCTCCCTGTCACTTAGGTCGCACAAGGTGGCTCGTAACCTCTGGCGTTTGCGCCTTTCTTGAAACGCATCCCAATATCCTTTGAAAAAGCTTGAGACGCGCCAGGTCGAAACGGCGGTTTGTGCCAAGCCAGTTGTACCGTAGGTCGTGCTCACGGCAACGTCTCCTAGATGTTGTTTCTACCCGCGAGGTTGCCAAGGCATGAGCGAGCGCGCTTGACATTCGGCTTACATTTTCCTCACCGGCGGCTTATTCTTTGCATTGCAACCGATGCTGGAGCCCCGATGATCGGTGGCCGCCTGAGGGATTGGCAGCTTGCGCTATCTCTTCGAGGAGTACGCATTCGACACTGATCGGCGCGAGCTATATCGCGGGGCGGACCTCGTTTCCGTAGCGCCACAGGTATTCGACCTGCTCGATTACCTGATCCGAAACGGGGCGCGCGTGGTCAGCAAAGACGATCTCATCAATACCATTTGGAACGGCCGTATCGTGTCCGATGGGGCGCTTACGACGCGCCTGAATGCCGCGCGAACTGCGGTCGGCGATTCCGGTGAGGAACAGCGCCTGATCAAGACACTGCCGCGCAAGGGCTTCCGTTTCGTCGGTACAGTTCGGGAAGCGAAGAGGCCCGCAGGCGAGGCGGTCGGCGATACTCCAGCGGAACAGCCGAAACCCGCTCTCCTGCTCCCCGACAGGCCCTCCATCGCCGTGCTGCCGTTTGAGAACATGAGCGGCGACCCGGAGCAGGAGTATTTCGCCGACGGCATGGTGGAAGACATCATCACGGGACTGTCGCGTTCAAAATCCGTGTTCGTCATCGCGCGACAATCCACCTTCACGTACAAGGGCAAAGCCGTCGATATCAAGCAAGTCGGACGTGAACTTGGCGTTCGATACGTGCTCGAGGGCAGCGTCCGAAAGGCCGCCAATCGTGTTCGCATCACTGGACAGCTCATCGATGCCACAACAGGAGTGCATCTCTGGGCGGATCGGTTCGACAGCCTGCTTGAAGATATTTTCGATCTGCAGGATCAGGTGACGAGCAGCGTGATTGGCGCAATCGCTCCTCAACTGCAGCGCGCCGAGATTGAGCGCGCACAGCGCAAACCGACCGGAAGCCTTCAGGCCTACGACTACTATCTTCGCGCGCTCGCCGCCTTTTATCGGCGCACCCGCGAAGAAACTACTGAAGCCCTCAAGCTCACGGAATTTGCCAGCGGTATCGATCCCGAATTCGCCGCAGCGTACGCGCTCGGCGCTCGTTGCTATATTCAAAGGAAATCTTTCGGCTGGTGGACCTATGTTGCCGACGAAATAGCTGAAACCCGGCGTCTCGCGAGGCGAGCGATCGAACTCGATCAGGACGATCCATCGGTGCTTGCACGGGCCGGATATGCGCTCGCCTTCGTAGTGGGTGAGGTTGAGGAAGGCGCGGACCTCGTCTCGCGCGCGATAATTCTAGATCCAAATCAGGTTACCGCACGATATTGGATGGGGTGGATCTGCCTTTGGCTCGGGGAAATCGATGCCGCGATCGAGCAATTCCAAGTCGCGTTGCGTTTGAGTCCGCTGGATCCATCGATATTCACTGCCCATTCCGGGATGGCTTGGGCGCATTTTATGGCTGGCCGCAATGAGGAGGCCTCATCGTGGGCGGCAACTACTATCCGGCGGCAACCCAATTTTTTGGCCGGACACAGTATCATGATGGCATGCCAAGTGATGTCTGGACGCGTTGAAGAAGCACGAAAGGCGTGCGTGCTCGCACTGCAACTGAACCCCACCCTACGCATTTTCCGAATCAAGCAGATTGCCCCATTTCGAAAGGCGGAAGATATCGAAAGATTGGAACAAGCTTTCCGGATCGCGGGCATGCCGGAATGACCGCTATTGGCAGATATTGTTGCAAAAGTCTTTTTGGGGTGTCGAACGAAAATTCTTAGAACCGCTGATGCGTTTTACGCGTGGTGACGTGAGGGACCGTATCGCTTCTTCCAAAATCGACCACGGACCTTCCTGGCGGCTTTGAAAAGCTATGGAGTCGCAGAGAAGTCCAAAGATCAGCTTTTGCGAGATTTTTGGGGTTGTTCGATTTTCGACTTTTGCAACAGTATCGGCACCTTTGAGACATGACGGCCTGCTCAGAGGATGTCCGCTAATCGGGCAAGACTGGAAATGAGCGGCGCGCGGTCAATGTGACGCTATTGACCGGGACCAACCCGGACATGCCGGGGCGCTCCTACGACGTCTACCGTTGAGAACGGACATGACGTTCAAGGTGAAGCAATTGGCTGCAGTCCTGTAAAACCCGCGAAGGAAGCCGCCTTGCTACGCAATCTGCTCCATAATTTCCGACTTGCCTGGAAGTTTCCGCGTTGGCGCTGGGCTCTCTTGACTGCGGTGCTGTCCGACGCATGGGGCTTCACTGTTGTGCTATTTCCGCCAATGGAGTGGCTGTTGGATGGCGCTACCGCGATTGTGCTCTTCGGCGTGCTCGGCTTCCGCTGGCCACTCTTGGCGGCACTGGTGACGGAAGCCGTGCCGGGACTGCAGTTGTTTCCGGCCCTGGTCGTGCTGGCTTTGGCGGCGACGGAAGCTGAAGGTTCGGAGCGGGGGTACTAAGGGACGCCAAGGCGGCGTCTGGCACGTGGGCTGCTGCTGCGTGCCGATGCGGCGCCATGTCCGGAGTTGGTAGACCGGAAGTGACCGGCAAAAGCCAAAATGATCCGAATCGGACGTTGGTCAATCGCCCGGGCGTTGGCTTGGACGCCTCTTCCTCTGGCCCTAATTGGGTCTCATAATGTTTGCTCCTTGGCCAAAAGGGGGGCTGGCATGAGGCGGCGCGATTTCATGGCGGCCGTCGGCGGTGCGGCAGCTTGGCCGGTGGCGGCAAGTGCGCAGCCGGCCGGAAAGCTGCCGACAATAGGATTTCTCGGGGCCGACCCTGCCGGCTTTGCGCCATGGACCGCTGCTTTCGTTGCGCGCCTGCGCGAGCTCGGCTGGATAGATGGCCGTACCGTTGCGATCGAGTATCGATGGTCGGAAGGGCGCACCGAGCGCTACGCGGAAATAGCGGCGGAGTTTGTCCGCCGGAAAGTGGATGTCATTGTTACCGTTGGAAGCGCCGTTCCCACGGTAAGGCAGGCGACCGATGTCATCCCCATCGTATTTGCCGTTGCGATCGACCCGGTGCGCAGCGGCCTTGTCTCCAGTCTGGCCAATCCAGGCGGCAACGTGACCGGATTGTCGCTGCAGGCCGCTAACCTTGCCGGGAAACGACTGGAAATATTGCGGGAACTTATCCCACAGCTACGTCGATTGGCCATCATCTTCAATGGCGGCAATGAGCAGACAGTGCTGGAAATGGGTGATACCAAGGCCGCGGCGGGCGAACTCAAGATCGACGTCGCTCTTCTCGAAATCCGGCGCATGCAGGACATTGCTCCTGTGTTCGAGAAGCTCAACTCCGAGGCGGATGCGCTGTATGTTGTGGTCGACCAGCTTGTCGTCGCCAATTTCAATCGCATTCTTACGTTCGCGCTCAGCACGCGATTGCCGATGATATACAGTACCCGTGACTTCGTGCGATCCGGAGGGCTGATGTCCTACGGGCCAAGCTACGTCGACCTGTTTCGGCGTGCGGGTGAGTACGTGCATCGGATTCTGCAGGGCGGGAAGCCGGGCGATATACCGGTCGAACAGCCGACGAGGTTCGAACTGGTTCTCAATCTCACGACGGCAAGAGCGCTCGGCCTGCATGTCCCTGAGTCGTTCTTGCTGCGCGTAGACGAGGTGATTGAATAGGGCTATTTGCGTCGGTACAATTGGTTGCAATCCTGATGATATAAGACCCGCGAAGGAAGCCGCCGCCTTGTTGCGCAATCTGCTCCATAATTTCCGACTTGCCTGGAAGTTTCCGCGTTGGCGCTGGGCTATCCTGACTGCGGTGCTGTCCGACGCGTTGGGCTTCACTGTTGTGCTATTTCCGCCAATGGAGTGGCTGTTGGATGGCGCTACCGCGATTGTGCTCTTCGGCGTGCTCGGCTTCCGTTGGCCACTCTTGGCGGCACTGGTGACGGAAGCCGTGCCGGGACTGCAGTTGTTTCCGGCTTGGACCCTGGTCGTGCTGGCTTTGGCGGCGACGGAAGCTGAAGGTTCGGAGCGGGGGTACTAAGGAAACCGGACATGGGCCTGATCATCGTTATGAAGCGACGGACTTCCGCTCGCTTCGCTTCTGCGGTGCGCCCATCGATTTCTGCGAACATGAACGACAATTGCGGTGTTTGCGCTTTTCGCGGCACGTTTTGGGTGGCACCATCCTCGTGAAAGGACGGGAGGGTCGCTATGCGCTGGTGTGTCTCGGTCGGGGCGGTGCTTGTTGCAGGAGCCATAGTCGGAGGTGACGTTGCTGGCATTGCCGCGCCGAGCCCGACATCTCGATTGGCCGACACCAAAGAGAATGTACCATCAGTCAATGTCGAGCTCGTTATCGCCGTCGACGTCTCCTATTCGATGGACTTGGACGAACTTGCAGTTCAGCGCGAGGGCTACGCACAGGCCTTCGTCTCGAAAGATTTCCTTCAGGCGCTAAAGGCCGGTCCGAGCAGCAAGGTGGCCGTGACCTATTTCGAGTGGTCGATGTCAGGCGACGAGAAGATCATCCTTCCCTGGCAAGTGATCGACGGCCCGGAATCGGCGGATGTCGTGGCCACCGAGATCATGAAGACGCCGGTTCGCCGAGGTTCGAGTACGTCGATTTCTGGCGCGATTAATTTCGCGCTGCAGCTGTTCAAAGAGAACCCTTATCGCGGGTTGCGGCGTGTCATCGATATTTCCGGTGACGGACCGAACAACGACGGAGCTCCCGTAACCGGCGCGCGCGACGCTGCCCTGCAGAAGGGCATCACCATCAACGGTCTGCCGATCATGGTGAAGGAGCCATCCTATGCGACGACCGATATCGAGAATCTCGATCTCTATTACGAGGACTGCGTGATCGGGGGGCCGGGCGCCTTCATGGTGACGATCAAAGATCGAGAAAAATTCCAGGAAGCGATCCGGACCAAGCTTGTTCTCGAAGTGGCGGGCCTCACGCCCGAGCGCCGGATCGTCCCAGCCGCCGAGAAAGTGCCCCGGGTTCCCTGTTTGATCGGCGAGAAAAAGTGGCAGGACCGCTGGAGGCGGTAAGTGTCGAGACAATCGTTCAGAGTCGCTTGCGACGGTAACCACTTCTCGGGGCTACGTGCTGAACGACCATCAAGGCCAGCCCCGCACCTAGGATGACGTTGGCCTCTGCCTCCGTGCACTCCCGGCGGTGCTGCGACAACTCTTCCTGGCAGCGGCATCTGGTGTCTCCCTGAACATGTTCGCTGCCACGCTTGCAGCTCGGATGGCGCACCCGGGATTGTTCGCAGGTGGGTCGATCAGGGCAAAATCAATTCAAGCCGGCGCGGCATCGGACCATTCTTCGGCGCTGGCTCCGGCGAGTGCGCGGACACGCGGCTCGTCGGCGGCGAGTTCGTGGGCCGATCCTGAATAGACGACGATCCCGTCATCCAGCACATAGGCGTTGTCGGCGATTTCCAGGCTCATGCGTGCATTCTGTTCGACCAGCAGAACAGAAATGCCCTCGGCCTTCATCTGCTGGACAATGCGAAACACCTCGCGCACGATAAGCGGCGCCAATCCTTGCGAAGGTTCATCGAGAATCAGGAGTCTTGGGTTCAGCAGCAACGCGCGACCGATCGACAACATTTCCTGTTCGCCGCCGGAAAGTTGACGGCCGCGATTGAGCTTGCGCTCTTCGAGGCGCGGGAACAGCTGGTAGATTCGCTCGATGGTCCACGGGCCACCACGCTCGAGCGGAACCTTGAGATTCTCCTCGACGCTGAGATTGGCGAAGATGCGCCGGCCTTCGGGAACATAGCCCACTCCCTCGCAGGCGATGCGGAAGGTCGGCCAACGCGTGGTGTCCCGGCCGAAGATCGTGATTTTGCCTTCGCGTGCCGGCGTAAGGCCCATCAGGCTGCGTAGCGTCGTGGTCTTTCCCGCGCCATTGCGTCCAAGCAGGGCGGTGATCTTGCCTTCGGCAACTTCGAGGCTGACGCCATGCAGGATGTGGCTCTTGCCGTAATAGGTGTGGAGCCCCTGGGCTGTCAGTGCCGCGGTCATGCGGCGCTGCCCAGATACGCGGCCTGAACGGTCTCGTTGGCGGCGATCTCCTTGGGAGTGCCTTGCGCCAGCATTCTGCCCTGATCGAGCACGCAGATGCGATCAGCGAGATGAAATACGACGCGCATATCGTGTTCAATGAGCACGATGGTATAGTTGCTGTCGCGGTGCAGTCGGCGGATGAGCTGGGTAATCTGGTAGGTCTCCTGGTCGCCCATGCCGGCGGTGGGCTCGTCGAGCAGCAGTAAATGGGGTTTCAAGGCAAGCGCCATCGCGATCTCGGCGGCGCGCTGATCGCCGTGAGCGAGTTCGCCGACCAATCTATCCGTCTTGGTTTCCAGAGAAACCAGTTTGAGCGTCTCCTCGACGCGCTCATGAATTTTTTCCGTTTCCGAACAATTCATCCAGGGCCGCAAACGATATCCACCGGCCACTTCCGCGGCAATTCGGACGTTTTCGAACACGGTGAGTTCCGGAAAGATTTCCGTGATCTGGAAGGTTCTGGCCATCCCCAGCGTGACGCGCTCATGCGTCGACAGCTTGGTGATATCGCGGCCATCGAATGTTATGGCACCGGAAGTCGGGGGGAAAAATCCGCTGATCAGGTTGAAGAAGGTTGTCTTGCCGGCGCCATTCGGTCCGATGATCGCGCACAGTTCTCCCTTCGCCACGCTCAGCGATACGTCGCGCACAGCCACGAGATTCCCGAATCTCTTGGTGACGTTGTCGATTTCGAGAACATTCATGCCTTGCTCCGCTGGATGAAGCCAAGCAGTCCACGCGGGAAAAACAGGACCACAAGGACGAACAGTAATCCGACGAACGACATCCAGTTGACGGTGATGCTCGACAGATAGTCCTGCAAAACCACGAACACGGTGGCGCCGAGAAGCGGACCCCAGAAGCTTCGCATGCCGCCCATCACGGCCATCATGACGAAATCGCCGGACTGGCTGTAATGCAGGCCCCTCGGATCGGCGAAGTTGTTGACCAGCGCATAGAGCCCGCCGGCCAGTCCCATGAAGAAGCAGGACAACGTGAATGCAATCCAGATATGCCGCTCAACCGGGATGCCGAGGAAGCGGGAGCGCCGCTCATTCTCGCGAATGGCGATCATGGTGCGGCCGAACGGCGAGCGCAGAATAAATCCCATGGCGCCGACAACCACGGCGAAGCAAAACAACACGAAATAATAGAAGTTGTTGGCGCTGGAGAGAATGTCGAGCTTGAACAGCCCAAAGTCGATCGGCTGACGCGAGAAGCCGCGCAGCCCGTCGTCGCCGCCCGTCAGCGAGCTCCACTGAAATGCGATGTAGTAGAAAACCTGGCCGAAAGCTATCGTCACCATGGCGAAATAGACGCCACGCCGCCGCACGATGAGCGTGCCGAGAATGGCGCCGCAAACGCCGCCCAGCAGCATTCCCGCGATAAGCGCGAGCGGCGTGCTTGCCGCCAGGAACTTCAGCGTCAGCCCGGCGCCGTAGGCGCCAAGACCGAAATATGCGGCATGGCCGAACGACAGAACGCCGGTAAAGCCCAGCAGGAAATTCAGCGACATCGCCGCCAGCCCGAGCACCAACACGCGAGTGGCGAGTGCCGTGTAGCCGCCGAGCGGTACCATCCAGTAGGGCGCCAGAATGAGGGCGATCCATATCGCCGCGAGCGCCAGTAATTTGCGAGAGTCCAGGTTGCGAGACTTCAGTTCGCGAGATCCCAATTTACCAGCCAGCACAACGCTCATGTCAGCATGCCTTCTTCACCGAGGAGGCCGCGTGGCCGAACCAAGAGAACGACCGCCATCATCACGTAAATCACTGCCTCGCTGGCGGCCGGGACGAACACCGCCGTCACGCCGGACGCGACCCCGATCAGTAGGCCTCCGATCAACGTGCCCGGCAGGCTTCCGACTCCGCCCACGATGATCGCGATCAAGCTCGGCATCAGCAGGCCCGCGCCCATGGTCGGTTCGAGGCCGAGTTGGCCGGCCGCCAAGACGCCGCTCAGGCCGGCGAGGAAGATGCCGACCGCGAAGTTGAGCGAGCGCAGCATGCGGATATTGACGCCGAGTGCCGCCACGGTCTCAAGGTCAAGGGTGCCGGCGCGGATGCGAATGCCCAGGCGCGTGTGCCGCAGCAACACGAATAATAGCGCCACTGTGATCACGGCTACGCTCACCATGAACACGCGATACCCGGTGATGAAGAAGAAGTTGTAGCTCAGCGGCTGGGCTAGGAAGGCGGGAATCGTCACCGGCTTGCCCTGGGCGCCCCACAAGTAGCGCGTACCATCCTCGAGCATGAAGGCAAGCCCGAAGGTGAGCAACAGGCTGTAAAGCGGATCACGCCCATACAGCGGTCGGATCAAGACGCGCTCGAGCGCCAGGCCGATCGCGGCAGTGAGCAGCGGGGCGATTAGCAACGCGCCCCAGAAGCCGAGATATGGCGTGAGCGTGTAGGCGAAATAGCCTCCCAGGACGAGAAAGCCGCCATGGGCGAAATTAACAACGTTGCTCAAGTTGAGGATGAGCGACAGCCCGAGCGCCATCAGCACATAGAACGCGCCAATGATCAGGCCGTTCGTGATGTTGAAGAGCAGCAGTTGGATCATGGCACGCTCGACGGCCTTTGGGTGGAAGAGGCGTACGAGACCGGTCATGCAACGGTGGGCCCGAAGGCCGTCAAAGTCTTTGCCTTCGGCCTGAAATTGTTCTGAAATCATCTGAAAGCAGCGCGCCTATGCCCAAGCTTTTGCTGCCGGGCGAAGCCGCTAAGCAGTGTGGCATCCATGGACCCATCCGACACGTTCCGTTTCGGTTCGTTTCACCTCCTCGCCGCTCGCCGGGAGCTCCGATTCAACGGCGCTCCTGTCGCGATCGGGTCGCGGGCATTTGACCTGCTGTTGGCGCTCGTCCGGCGGCGAGGCCAACTTGCTACAAAGGACGACCTCATGGCTGAGGTCTGGTCGGGCAGGGTGGTCGAAGAGAATAATCTTCAGGCGCAAATTTCCGCTCTGCGCAAAGTCCTGGCGAGGGAAGCAATCGGCGCGGATTACCTGCAAACGGTTCCGGGGCGCGGCTACCGCTTTCTTAGCCAGGTCGTCGATATGGCCACCTCGACCGGGGTCGGCGCAGCAGCGTTGCCGTTGCCTGACGGGCCATCGATTGCGGTACTGCCCTTCACCAACATGAGCGGTGATCCGGAGCAGGAGTATTTTGCGGACGGTATCGTGGAAGACATTACAACGGAATTGTCGAGATTCCAGGATCTATTTGTCATCGCCCGCAACTCCAGTTTTCAATACAAAGGCAAGTCATTCGATGTCCGGCAGGTCGGATACGAGCTGGGCGTGCGTTATGTGTTGGAGGGTAGCATTCGCCGGAGTGGTGACCGCGTCCGCATCAGTGCCCAGCTCGTCGATGCCGTCACCGGTACCCACCGCTGGGCCGAACGCTACGACCGAACGCTTGAAGACATCTATGCCGTCCAGGATGAGGTCGTGCGGATGATCGTCGCAATCCTCGCAGCTCATGTGAAAAAGGCAGAAACCCAACGCATCCTGCTGAAGCCACCCGCAACCTGGCTGGCCTATGATTATTACATGCGGGGAACGGCTATTTGGAACTCATACTGGTCATCATTGAAAACGGAGGAGCTTTACCAAGCGCGGCGCCTTTTTGAGCGTTCATTTGCGATCGATGCAACTTACGCCCGCGCCTGTGCCATGCTTTCGACCACTTACATTACCGCTTGGATATTGCCCTCCTTCAGTAGCGACTATCGAAACCCTGATGCCCTCGACCAAGCATACCAAATGGCTCGGAAAGGTGTTCAACTTGATCCCTACTCACCCCAGGCTCTCGGGGCACTGGGATTGGTGCTCGCTTGTAAGGGCCAGCACGAGGCGTCCCTAGCAGCCTTCAAGAAAGCCGCAGTGTTGAACCCAAATTATTCGGATCCGCAATTCGCCATTGCGCTCGTATGCGCGGGAGAGCCGATGAGAGCCATCGAGGTGATCAAGGCGCACATGCGAACTCGATCCATTTTACCCACCCGTTGTGCCTCTCTGGTCAGGGATGGCCCACTACATGCTTCACAGGTATTTGGAAGCACTGCCGCTCCTACGTGAAAGTGCCTCGCGTGCGCCGAATTTCCTACACGCGGCCCACGCCTGGTTGGCTGCCTGCTACGCGCAAATGGGACGACTGGATGAGGCGCGCATGGAGGCAGCCGAGGTTCTTCGGATCGAGCCGAAGTATACAATTGATGGGACAGCAAGGCGCCGAGCAGAGGTGTTCATCACGTCTCCCGTCGACGCCGAGCATTATTTTGACGGTCTGCGCAAGGCTGGGCTGCCCGAGAACTAACGTTACCGCCGATACCGGATCGAAAGAGCGGAACCGCGTGCAGCCGGGTGGGCCGATAGTGGGTTTGCACGGAACAAGTTCAGCTCGCCTTGGTCGATCAGAAAACTTCAGCGCGCACATTGTCTCATCGTTGGGGAAGCAGACCAATTCACCGTTGCACAAGACTTCGGCAGCCAAAACACGTTAAACGGACATGGCTCACTTGAACGCGGTATGGATTGACCGGCAATGCGCAACAAGATTTGCGTGTGATATGACAAATTCCTTCAGCGGCGTGTCGATCTCATAGAAGTAAATGTTGGCAACAAATCCATATATCCCCGCGTCGGCACTGCTCGGTTTCTCACCAAACAGAAATCCACTTCTGGGAAGCAGATTTGCAAGTACCCTGAGATCGGCGATACCCCTGGCGTAAGCGGCATTGGGCTCATAGCGTCCGATTCCTTGATAATAGTAGCGCTTGAAATTGAATTCACGCGCCTTCTCCAAAGTGTCCGGGGTAACGCCTGGATGGCTACGAAGAATCAAATCGCGGAAGAGCGGCCAGAAGCGTTCGTCCTTCCAGCGCGAGAAGGACATTACCCAATATAGATCATCAAGCATACGCCTGACGAGCAGGTGGGTGTCCCGTTGGCTCGATGTCAGTCCGTCGTCGATCGTGAGGCTGTATTTTTCGATCAAGTGGGCGATGATGGCGTCGCTGTCACCGATGATCTCGTCGCCGTCCACAAGATAGGGCAATTGGCCGCGAGGTGCCTTTGATGCGTCGAAAATGTGTTCATGCCGGAACGCGAGATTGCATAACTTCAGGAAGGCATAGACCTTCAGGCCGTACGGGTTGTTGTCAGCCACGCCGCTGAGGTCCGGATATGAAAATAAAGTCAGCATTGCCGATGCCCTACAATTCGAGTCCGGATTGCTTGATGCGCTGTTAACAGCCATCGTGATAGGCGGCAAGCGCTTACGCTGACGACTACCAGTCAAGGCGCACGAGACACTCCATCTTGTCCCTCGAAGATAAAGTGTCGCGTCGACTGGTTGAGACCATCAGCCAACGAGACATCGGTCAGCATTTCATGCTGCGGGGCTGTTATTGGGTCAGGGAACGATGCCGCGGCAGGCCCGGGCGACATTTGCGAATGACCTCGGGCCATCGGGCTGGCCGGCCTCGTAGGCATCGCGCACGGCGGCATCGGTGCGCCGCCGCTCCGCTGCGTCCAGCGTGGTCATATATTTCCCAAGCGGACCTTCGCCCGCGGCAATCGGCGCCCAATAGTCGTCGAAGTTCTGATAGTCCATGCGGATCATCAGATCGGTTTCCGTGACATCCGCAAGCCCTTGCTGGATAAAAGTCCGCTTCATTTCGCCCGGCTGCATCATCGGCTGGAAGCAGTAGCGGCTGCGTAACTGGCGCCCGCCTTCGCCCAGCGCCGCGACCGTGTCGATCATCATGCGCATGCCGGCCATGCCGCCAAGGTGGTCCCACACGACGGCTGCGACGGCGCCGCCCGGCCGTACGACGCGGCGCATTTCGGCCACGGCCTTGCCGGCTTCCGGCACAAAGTGGAGCACGAGCAGCGCAAATGCGCGGTCGAACATAGCGTCCTTGAAGGGCAACGCGCAGGCGTCCGCCTGGCGGATCTTGATGCGTGGATCGGTATTGCGTCGATTCGCCGCCTCTACGAAGACGGGTGAATAGTCGATGGCACTGATCTCGCCGAGATCGGCGGCCTTGGTTAGCGCGAATGTCAGGCTGCCAGTGCCGCAGCCGACATCAAGAATCTTTTCGCCGTTGGCAAGACCCGCGAATTCGATGAACAGGGGCGCGAGTTTTTGGCTCCAGCGGCCCATGAGCTGCTCATAGCCGGCCGCATCATGAACATTGAAGCTTGAAGTCATCGAAGTCTCCACACACTGCTCAAATGCTAGTCCTCGAGCGCGCCCGAACGCTATCGGGTGGAAACGTCCCGTCACGCTTGACGGCGCAGGTAGTTGCTGGTCCCCTTCGGCAAAGAAATCACTGGGAGGAAACCATGTTACGAATGCGTCGTCTATGGCCGCTTGCAGCGGATGTCGTTGTCTTGGCTTACGTCGCACCTGCGTCGGCACAGACCATCATTGATGAATGGCAAAGCATACAGGCGCCGCCAGCGCCCACGCTCAAGGCCGTGACGGTTGACCCCAAGACAACGGCGCTCTTGGTGTTGGATATCATCAAATTTCAATAATCGGGAAGTCTTTTGTTCCACCGATTAGGCTTACGATCCAAACAAAGCCCCGGCCAATGTTCCGGGGTTTCATTGCCGAGAGCCTGTCGCCGCCATGTGCCATCTTCGATCGAAGCGCGAGCGAGCTGTATAAATCGCTGACCTGGGACCGGGGCAAGGAACTTGCGGATCATCGACAATTTACGCTGACGACCAACATTGACGTCTACTTTTGCGATCCGCAAAGCCCATGGCAGCGCGGATCAAATGAGAACACCAATGGTCTGCTGAGACAGTACTTCCCCAAGGGCACCGACCTGTCGGTGCACTCGCAAGTCTATCTGAACAAAGTGGCGCGTCAGCTCAACGAACGGCCACGAGAGACCTTGCAATTTGAAACCCCAGCCGAGAGATTTAACGCCTGTGTTGCGTCGATCGGTTGAGCCGGGCACCCAATTCAGACATTAGACGCTTTCACCCGCGCTAAGATTCGCCTAGGGTCAAGTACGTCGGAGTGGAATCTGTGACGACATGAAGCGACGCGATTTCATGACCTTGTCGGTGGCGCGGCACTCTCGCGTTCCCTTGATGCCCGCGCCCAGCAGGTCAAGGTGCCGACCATCGGAATTTTGGGTGCTGGCGCCGAGAGTTCCTGGGCGGCGTCGATCTCCGCCTTCCGGCAGCGTCTCAGCATGGTGCGGAATGCCCAATTCAGTCGCAAATGGCCCACTTCGGACATTCGGTCCAGCAGTCCCTTCCAAAATGCTAGTCTGAGCAGCTATGATCTCTCCCGAGCGTGGGGGGCACATGAGACGACGGGAATTTTTGGGTATCCTTAGCTGTGCGGCAGCCTGGTCGATTACATCGAAGGCACAACCGACCGAGCGCACACGCGTCGTTGGCGTACTCGAGATCCTTGGGACGGACGATCCAGAGGCGAAAATACGAAGCGAAGTCTTTGCGGAAACCCTTCAGCAGTTGGGATGGGCCGTTGGCCGTGATCTCAAGATTGAAACTCGGAATGTTGGGGGCGATCTCGACAATCTTCGCCGCTACGCGTCGGAATTGATCGCGCTCACGCCGGACGTAATCGTAAGCGTAGGCAGCGTGACAGTTGCGCCGCTGCAACAAGCCACTCGTACCATCCCGATTGTGTTTGTGAATGTTCCTGATCCAGTTGGTGCCGGCTTCGTACAAAGCATGTCGCACCCAGGCGGCAATATCACCGGCTTCTTGAATTTCGAATACAGTATGAGCGGAAAATGGGCTGAATTGCTCAAGCAAATTGCTCCCAACGTGACACGAGCATTGGTGTTTCGCGACCCCACCACTGCGGCAGGCGTTGGGCAATTCGGCGCCATTCGATCGGTGGCGCAATCCCTTGGGATCGAACTCACGCCGTATAATGTGCGCGATACAGATGAAATCGAGCGTAACGTTGCGTCGTTCGCCCGTTCGGCGAACGGCGGCGTAATCGTAACCCCGGGCGGCGCGGCGGCTCATCGCGGGCTCATCATCAGTCTCGCTGCTCGTTACAAATTGCCGTCGGTTTATCCCTACCGCTATTACGCCGTAGACGGCGGTCTGATCTCCTACGGACCCAACACCAACGATCCGCAACGGAAGGCTGCGGGCTATGTCGATCGCATCCTTAAGGGCGAAAAACCCGCCGACATGCCGGTGCAGGCGCCGACTAAGTTCGAACTGGTCATCAATCTCAAGACCGCGAAGACGCTCGGGGTAACATTGCCATTGTCGCTAATCGCCCGCGCCGACGAAGTGATCGAATAAGCGTTCTATTTGCTGCGATGCAGATGCACGAGTGCGGCGGCATTTGCCCCGATGGTTATGAGGATAGCGCCGCAGCCTGTTGCGGGTTCCAGGAGCCGGGTTTCCTCGCTGCGTTAGCGCAGTGGGCAGGAATCATTAGCGCTTTCACCGCAACCCGGGCGTCGAACTATAGTCGAGCTGGAAGGTATCGCCTGGATTTAGGGTGGCGTCATGCGGGCATTGAAGGCACGAATTGGGGTTCGGGAATGCGGGTCTATATCATTGTTGTGAGCCTAGCACTTTCGGTCATCGGAAAGGCCAATGGCACAGTTGTCGATACGGGAGCGGATGCGCAGAGATATTGCGAGCTACTCGTTGAAGGCTCGTTCCACGATAACGTCGAGGCACGGTCCGCCGGCGCTTGCGAGGGAATGATCGAGACTGCCATGTACTTTTCACCAAACCTGCCAGCTGATGTGCGAGCATGCCCTCCGGGGCAAGGCAGCATTTTGGAAAGTGCCAGGACTTTGTTGCGGTACCTCGACCAGAATCCGGATCGATTGAACTTGCCTGGCATTACCCTTGCTTTTGAAGCTTTTAGAGATGCCTGGCCATGCCAAGGCGACGATGCCGAGCCGTCAGGCCGATCTGGACGAAAAAAGCGTGTGCCGAAAAAATCAAAGTAAGCGATCATTCCCTGATCATTTCCGCCGATCGCGCCATCTCATGGCACGAAACGGACATGCCGACTGCAGTGGGCAACGTCTGCTTTCGGGGGCGACAAAGCGGAAAACATTTGCTCGCACTGAGCTTTTCCGGCCTGGACCCGGAGCGGACCTTTCCTTCGGGATCGGAATCAGAAAGCTTGCTTCACATCTCAGGCTGCTCGCCGAAACCGCATAGCACGAGATGCTCGCTTCTGGAATCTCCATCATTCCACATAAGATGGAGTGGCTGACGCATGAAAACCCGAATTACCAAGCTCAATCAATTGCAAGTCGTCGTCGCGCTTGGCGTTCGGCCTCTTGGCCGGCGCGTCCGGGGTCGGCAGCGGCGGCCGTCCGTATTAAGGGACAAGTCCAGGCGAGCTGCTCTCCGCTCGCAAATTCCACGGTCACGCTTTGGCAGGCAAGCACCCGCGCATGACGCCAAGTAAGGCCCTGCACATCTCAAGGTTTCGGCTGCGTGCCCTGCAAAAAGCGAAGCGGGTTGAGCGGGCCAATGGGGATCAGTTCGAAGCTCATCATATGTGCCTTACCCAAAGGCAGCTTTTCGAGCATTTCGTGAGCGACGGCCGGATCGGTGACGTTGATGATGAACGCCACGCCCGGCCTGTAGCGAGTACCACTGCTCGATCTTGCCATCGAGGTAGAGTTCGACAGTTTCCCGAACTTCCTCCGGTAGGACAGCA
Organism: uncultured Alphaproteobacteria bacterium; assembly: GCA_963732455.1. GTDB lineage: Bacteria > Pseudomonadota > Alphaproteobacteria > Rhizobiales > Xanthobacteraceae > Bradyrhizobium. Next base: position 224,432 of record CAVSZM010000009.1, read on the forward strand.
AACACCTGCGATTGCTCAAAACCGGGATTGATGGTCCCGATGGCGAGAATTTTGGTCGTCGGCGTCGTTTTCATAGCGGCTCGTTGTGCGTTTGCGGAATTGAAGCCGACAAGGCAGCCAATAAGTGCCAATGCGGCGGCAGGAACGAATTTCATGTTATCTCCCCTCTGTGTGTCGCTCAGGCGACCGGGTGAACCCGTTGGGAGAGCATCGCCTGCAAGGCAGCCGGATAACAACGATAATCGCCTCTTCCTGTGGGCGCATTATTGGTCAATGCCAGCCCGTTTTTCACGAGTCAGCGAAAAAAGCTAATTGCGCTGGCAGAACGTCAAGCCATCCCGGCGAGCTACTCGTTTCGTGAGTTCGCTGTTGACGGTGGCCTAATGACATACGGAACCAGCATTCCGGACCAGCACCGTCAGGCAGGCATTTACACCGGCCGCATTCTAAGAGGCGAGAAGCCCAGCGAGTTGCCTGTATTGCGACCAACAAAATTCGAGCTCGTGATAAACATCAAAGCCGCGAAGGCTCTTGGACTGGAAATCCCGGACAAACTGCTCGCGCTCGCCGACGAGATCATCGAGTGAGACTGCGCGATGTCGCCGTTTGGCACTTTGGCGCGGAGATGGAAAGCGGCCGCCTATCGGCGTCTCTGCGGCGTTTGGGCGATAATCTACCTGGCCGCTCTCGCTGCAGGCAGGTCAGCTCCGATCGCAATCCTGCCCCCGCAGTTTCGTGTTGACCCTTATAAAGCGTGAAAACAAAATTGTACGGTGCGGGACGGCATTTGCTGTCCCTGGGATTTGGAAGGGGATAGCCATGAAAGCATCGTCACTCTTCGTTGTGGGTCTAGCTGTCGCGGCCATGTCGATTGCACCCGCTAATGCCTCACCCGCGAATGCCGCTGGCGGTTGCGTCGGTGGATGCCCAACAAGCTTTAGGTCAGGCAACGCCCCTTGGATCGGATGCTCCGGGTCCGGTTGGCCAGCGTTGTCGTCAACGTGCAGAAACGTCGGCAACTGGAAAACCTACGCCGGGTGCATGGAAGACGGACTAAAAGTCGGTTGGAAAGGCTCTGAAAACACATGGTATTGCAGCAGTCTAGGATTAAAGTAGCAAAAAATCGCGTCAAGAATTGAACAGGCCGCCCCATTTGGCGGCCTCTTTCGTTTAAATATGAGGTAGTCTATTTCGCCTATTGGCGCATCGTGCCACTTCAACGCGCTGCCGAATTAAGTCGCCATCGGGGGCGTAGCGGACATCGATCATCCGCACCGATCAAGCTCGATTTATGATACGCGCGCAATACGGTTTGAAATTAGCAAGCAGTAAGTCGCTTCGGCCTCCAAAAAAGGCGGCAATGAATGCTGCACTAGCGATTGACCAGTGGCAGCGCGATGCGCCAAGTTAATTTGGTTCATTCTTTTAAGAGGAGGAATACTTGAAGTACATGATTGAATACACCGTCCGCACAGCCGGGCTCAGCCACGACCAGAATTTTGCCGGGTCGCAAGCTCTCCTTAACGCGTTCGGGAAGTGGAAGCCGGAGGACGGCTTGACGGTCAGCGCGTTCGTGTCGAATCTGGCAGGTAACGGAGGTTATGTTCTGGTCGAAGCCAGCGACCCCAAGGTCATCGTCGCGTTCGTCTCAAAGTACACCTTTTGGAACGACGCCAATGTTGTCCCAGTGGTCGATATCGGCGAGTCGGTACCAATCAATTCGGCTTCCCTTGCTTGGGCGCAGAGTGCGTCGAAGAGCTAAGCGAATGGCCTTCAAGCCGGTTCATAGGCCGAATTAGAGAGGCCGCCGCGAGGCGGCTTTTTCTTTCGGCCTATGCGGTGCATCATGTCTCTTCATGGCACGTTTGAGACATGGCGCGCGACGTACTGTCTCGCGCTTGGAAGGCGGCATGGCTTTCAGCGTCGGAGAATGGCAAGCCACACTCGGTGACGGCCAACGGCTACGCGGCTACTATCCGGCGCTTTTGGTTCGCGAAGGCGATGGAGTGAAGATCTTCGAGGAAACAGTCAACATAGCCATGCCCTGAATGGCGTGCGCACGTGCCGTCTCGGTTGGCAAACAGCTACGACCGTGGCCCAGTGCTGAAGCCGCATCATAATCTCCGCGCCGCTAGGGCATTCACCATGAGCTTCCGGACGCCGTATCTGTGGAACGGAACAACGAAAAAAAGATAGAGTTTTCCGGCCAGGTTGTGGACCGAGCAGATGGTGGAGACGACTACGCTCGTTCCGTCGCCGTCTGGCATTTTCAGAACCGATAGCCTGAAATCCATGTGCTTGTTGTTGCGCCCGGCGACGATTTCGTCCTCGCTGAGCCCAAAAATCGGCCAGACGCCGATCTTTTCGCCGACGACGTAGCGATCCTTGATCTTGACATGGAGGATTTCTGACGCGGTCGGTGCATCGAGGCCAGCAAGGGAGGCGACCTTGTTGCGGACAATCAAGAGTAGCTTCACCCACGGCGGATGATGCGCAAATATGCCGAAGAAGATATCGATGATGCCAAGCTCGCTGTGGCTCAGCGGTGCCCGGTAGGAGTCACGGAAATACGCGCGTTCGATTAGCTCGCGACTTAGCATGCTGCCGGACGGCACATCGCATTCAACGACGCTCATGCGAAACTCCCAACACGGCCAATCTGAGCGATCACGGCGGTCGGCCATCACATAGGCGACCTTGACGAGGCCCCAGCCCCACAACTCCTTCAAGCTGGTGCTGACCTTGCAGCGCGCACCGAAAAAGGCGTCGGCGACCTCCTCGGCGCTCAGCGCGCTCCGAGAGTACAGCAGGGCGTGGATTTGGGCTACGGTGGGGCTTTCGCCCCTGCGCTTTCCCAATTCGCCCCAGTGCAGGACGCTTTTCGGTGACAGCCGAGAGGTTCATGAGCAAGACCCCGATGACCGTTATTGGGCACCGAACGGACATGCTGCAGTTGTCCCTGCATGTCCGTTATGCGGGGAAGCGGAAAAGCTAAAGATCGCCTGAGATGGCAATTGTGGCGGGTATTACTTGTTTGATATCTTGGTTTGTCCCGTATGCCGTCTCTTGGAGACGAACGTCGGATAGGTTTTAGCATCGGAGGACCGTCATGACCAATGCTTCAGACATCCTGAGAAATCCTCAAGCCGGCTCTGAGACGGCACCGCTACGCGCCAAGTGGGGCTGGATCGTCGCACTCGGCGTCGTCTATATGCTCGCCGGGCTTGTCGCGCTTGGTAGCGTGGTGATGGCCACCGTCGCGAGCGTCCTTGTGGTCGGCGTGATGATGATCATCGCCGGCGTCGCCGAAGTGATTAGCGCCTTCCAGATCAAGAGCTGGGGCAAATTCCTGCTCTGGGTGCTGCTCGGGGTGCTCTATATCGTTGGCGGCTTCGTCGCTTTCGAGAATCCACTGCTCGCCGCCGCGCTGCTCACCCTCATTCTCGGCGCATCGCTGGTGGCCTCGGGCATTATGCGGATCTTCCTGGCCTTCAGCATGAAACGGGAATCACCCTGGATCTGGGTGCTACTGTCCGGCGTGATCACGCTGCTGCTCGGCTTGCTCATTTTGGCGCGCTGGCCGGTCTCGAGCCTTTATATCCTCGGCGTGTTCCTTGGCATCGATCTCGTCATGGCCGGCGCTGCCTGGATCGGATTAGGTTTCGGCTTGCGCCGCGCCCGTTGAGACGAGGCGGCATGTCTGCTTTGGCACGAAGCGGACATGGCGCGATGTCGGACTTGAATCCATTATTGGATGAACAGCGGACGACATTTGCTCGCTGCGAACCTTTCCGTTTTTGACCAACTCGGACATTGGGTCGCAGCACTTTGGGCCCACCGTTCCACGCCGCTCCATTTTAAAGTGCTACACTCCAGACCGCGATGAGGCGTTTCCTGCGAGGAGCGCAATGCGACGGCAATGTCCGTTCTTCGGGGCAGAAAACAGTTGTTCGCATTCAGCTTTTCCAGGTTTGACCCGCTACGGACATTGGCTGTGCACTGCGGCAATGGTCCCGATGCCAGTCTCAGCCCTTATCAAAGTACTCGTTTGTGCCGATAAAATGCGGGCTCCAGCGCTTGAGGGTGGACATGCAGCGGCGCGCTTTCATTACCCTTCTAGGCGGCGCGGCGGCCACGTGGCCGCTTGCCGCGCACGCGCAGCAGCCACCGATGCCAGTGGCCGGCTTCCTCAGCAGCTTGTCACCACTAGAGCTGACTTTTGTCATGCCCGCGTTCCACCAGGGCCTCAACGAGGCGGGTTTTGTCGAGGGTCGCAACATCGCGATCGAATACCGTTGGGCGGAGGGCCATTACGAACGATTGCCGGCGCTGGCCGCCGATCTGGTCCGCCGGCAAGTCGCGGTAATCGCCGCGATTAGCGGTACCCCGGCGGCACTGGCAGCGAAGGCGGCGACCACGACGATCCCAATCGTATTCGCAATTGGAGGAGATCCCGTTGCTCCCGGGCTGGTCACCAACCTCAGCCGCCCGGGCGGCAACATCACGGGCGCGAGTTTTTACACGTCCCCGGTAGTGACCAAACGATTGGAATTGGCACGCGAACTGGCCCCGCGTGGGACCACGATCGCGCTACTCGTAAACCCGGAAAATCCACCAAGCGTGATCGAAGGCACGACCTTGCAGAAGGCCGCCGCGGCTCTTGGCCAGCCAATCGAAATCATCAACGCCAGTACCGAAGGCCAAATTGACCGTGCCTTCACGGCCGTTGCGCAACAGAAGTTCGGTGCGTTGGTCGTGAGCTCCGATCCCTTGTTCTTCATTGCGCGTGACATGCTGGTTATCCTGACGGCACGCTACGCCCTGCCGACGATCTTCGCCGATCGCGAGCAAGCCGAAGCCGGCGGCCTCATTAGCTACGGTGCCAGACGGCCCGACGCCTATCGTCAGGCCGGCAACTATGTCGGCCGCGTTGTGAAGGGCGAAAAGCCGGGTGACCTACCAGTCGTGCTGCCGACGAAATACACTCTGCTCGTCAATCTTAAAACCGCAAAGACGCTCGGCCTCTCGTTGCCTCCCTCGGTACTCGCCCGTGCCGACGAGGTGATCGAATGAGAAGCGCCACTTCCGTTGTTGGCACCTTTCGGACATGATGCTTGTGCTTGGTGATGTCCGTTGTTAGGGGCAAAGCCGAAGTCATTTGCTCGCAGCGAGTATTTCCGGGTTTGACCCAACGCAGACATCCACCCGACGATGAATTAGTGCAACTTCATCCCGGATTTACATCAGGATTTGCTGTCAGACGTGTGCGCACGAGATCAATGTGACTTCGCATTGTGTATAAGCTGCTTGCATACACAGTCGGCAATTGCAGATGGTTCGCGCGCTGATCAATCTCATCCAGTTTCGCATTCAAGGTGCTGGCGTCGAACTCTGGTCCTCGAGCCTCCATTTCACTCTCTATCGACCTGATTTCGTCATATAGCCGTCTTATCCTCAGTTGCATCATCCAGTCGTACATTTGCGGTAGCAACTTGAACACGGGGTATAGCAACGCTGCCAATGGGATGAGCACGACAAGCAACTTCTCGATCAAGGTGGCGATCCAGAACGGTAGATATCCCTGGAGAAATGGCCGTCCGGATTTGTAGAAACGCTGTGCCTCTCCACTCAGTGGAAGGTCGATGGATTCGGCTGCAGGAAATTGTCCGGCCTTCTGAAAAATCCCCGGCTGCGAATGAATCTGGACGGCTGCATCGAGTAGCAGGTACTGCAAGGCTGGATGCAGGTCCGCGCGTACGGCAAGACTGGCCTTCGGCGCCAACAGCACGACATCCGCGGGCGGGCGGTTCGTCAGTAAATCGACCACCCCGGCAGGCAGTACCAATTTATGCAGAAAAGGATAGATGGCGAGAAAAGCGTCCGCGCGCTGAAAGCCTTCAGCCTCGATGCCTTTGGCGTTGAGAAGAGACTGGATTGCCGCAGACTCCCAGCCGGTCACAATAAACGCCTCGTCGATTTCGCCGGCAATCAGCTTCTCGGCCGCAACTTGCGGCGTAAACCCCGATAGTTCGCCAACAATACTGTCGATTTTGGTCCTTGACAATATTTGCAGCGCCAATGCGCGCCCGCCGCTTCCCTCAGGACCAATCGAAAGTCGTCGGCCACGCAATCCTTCTACGCCGCTACCAATCTCGGCGCGCCGGAAACGCCATAGCGGCTCGTAGAATATTGTACCCAGCGACTCCAATTGCGGCGATTCCTTTCTCGTTGTAGTGCCACCTTGTAAGAAACCAACTCCTATCCCCGACTTCGAATCGCGCAGCTGTCGCAAATTTTCCATGCTGCCAGTTGTCGGCTGTAGCTGCAGCTTGACACCTTCTCTCGCCAGGATTTCGCGATAACGGATACCCAATTCGTAATTGGCGCCACCCTCCGCGCCAGTAGCCATCGCAATCGTGCGCGGCGGTAAGGACTCCGCGACGAAGACGCCTGCACCGAGCAAAATCACCAGTGTCGCGGTGACTGTCAGGTAGCGCCAGAAGTTTTGGACGTAATCTCCAATAGCCATCGAACGCTAATCCTGATTGCCGCGGTGAGTTCGTACTCTTCCCTAACGGCTTGCCGCGGAGATAGCTTGATGTGTATCAACGCAAAATCGTCCAATTAAGGGGTCTCCCGAGCTTGGATCAACGGAACAATAAAGAGGAGTCAGCCTTTGAGCTTTTTGCGAGGTGATCGAATAGAGAAGTCCTTTTTAATAAATTGAGAGCCGCCTTTGGGCGGCTTTTTCTTTGGTGCGATTCGTATCCGCGATGTCTGTTCATGGCACACTAAACGGACATGCCGCCGTGGTCGCTCTATGTCCGTTGTTGGGGGCAGACCGGAAAACATCTGCTCCCAGCGAGTATTTCCGGGTTTGACCCATACCGGAAGTCGGCATCTGCCCCACGACGCGGCTGGCCGTGTCCAATTCCGACCGTCCATCGCTGCCAGATATCGACATCATCCGGCGGATCGGATGCCTCGCGGATCGGTATCTCGGTTCGAGGCGACATAGTCGATCTCGCCACGCGTAATCCCGATATCCATTAGCTCCCGATCACTTAGGTTGCGAAGATCGCATCGCAGCCGCTCCCATTTCCGCCATTCTTGAAACGCGCCCCAAAAATTCTTGAGGGCGCTGGAATCACGTCGCTGCGATACGGTCGTCTGGGCTAAGCCCGTTGTACGGTAAATTGTGCTCATTGCAGCAGCCCTGGTTGCGTTGTTTCCGCCCAGACAAGGTGCCAAGACCCCGGCAAGCACGCTTGACGTGCTGCTTACATTTTCCTTACCGGCAGCTTATTCTTTGTGTTCGAAGTGTTGCTAGGGCTCCGATGACCGGAGACCGCCTAAAGGGATTGGCAGCTTGCGCTATCTTTTCGAGGAGTACGCATTCGACACCGACCGGCGCGAGCTGCATCGCGGGGCAGACGTCGTCTCCGTCGCGCCCCAGGTATTTGACCTGATCGATTACCTGATCCGCAACAGGGAGCGAGTTGTCAGCAAGGACGACCTCATCAAAGCCATTTGGAATGGGCGTAGCGTATCCGACGCGGCGCTGACAACGCGCCTGAATGCCGCTCGGACTGCAATCGGCGATTCCGGCGAGGAACAGCGCTTCATCAAAACACTACCGCGCAAGGGCTTCCGTTTCGTCGGAGCAGTCCGGGAAGCGAAGGAACCGGCAGGCGCAGCAGTTGCCGACAACCAGGTAGAACTTCAAAAACCCGACCTTGCGCTCTCCGACAAACCCTCCATCGCGGTGCTGCCGTTTGAGAACATGAGCGGCGATCCCGAGCAGGAATACTTTGCAGACGGAATGGTCGAAGAAATCATCACGGCGCTCTCTCGAAACAAACAGCTTTTCTTAATCGCCCTGAACTCCAGTTTCACGTTCAAGGGCAGAGCTGTCGATATCAAGCAAGTGGCTCGGGAATTGGGGGTCCGGTATGTTCTCGAGGGCAGCGTCCGGAAATCCGGTAATCGCATCCGGATAGCGGGTCAGTTGATCGATGCAGCTTCCGGCGCGCATCTGTGGGCAGACCGATTTGACGGAGCCCTTGAGGACGTCTTTGAGCTGCAGGATCAGGTAGCTGCCAGTGTGGTTGGCGCAATTGCCCCCAGCGTGAGCCAAGCTGAAATCGAACGTGCCAAGCGAAAGCCCACCAGCAGTCTCGATGCATACGATTATTATCTGCGCGCGCAGGCGGCACATTGGGAACGTACAAGGGACGCCACGGATCAGGCAATTGATCTCTACGAGCAGGCTATCGCGCTGGACCCGCAGTTTGCACTGGCTTACGCACTATTGGCGGCGACGTTCCAACAGCGCAAAATTTGGCGGTGGGGCACCAATCCAGCAGAGGACGCATCTCGAGCGATAGCCTACGCGAAAAGCGCTTTACGCCTGGGGAGACAAGACCCGTTGGTATTGGCGCAATCTGCGATAGTTCTCGCCGCTATCGGCTATGAAGTCGAATTGGCCGACAGTCTTTTGGAGGAAGCAATTCGCCTTAATCCAAACGGAATGCTCGGATGGCTGGGGGGTGGATGGACGAAAACGTTTCTGGGCGACCACCGAACAGCGATTGACTACTTTCACCGCGCATTGAGGCTAAGCCCGCTGGCTCCCGCCATTTTCTTTGCACATGGCGGGCTGGCTTTCGCCCACTTCTTTCTTGGGAACTATGAGGACGGGCTCAAATGCGCAGGGGCCGCATCGCGCCATCATCCCGACTATGTGGCAGCTCAGCGCATAACAATGGCCTGTCATGCACTGTCGGGCAACATAGAAGCTGCCCGACGGCTCTGGGAGCAAACTGCTCTGCTCTCTCCATCTGATCGCGTGTCCAAGCTGCGAAAGAGGGCTCCGTTCAGGAGGGATCAAGACCTAGCGAAGTTACAGAAAGCCTATCGCCTAGCCGGAATGCCGGAATGAGCACGACGCGCCGTCTCGCAGCTATTCTGGCGGCGACTTCCACACATGGCACGAAGCCGACATCGCGCGATGTCCGACTTGAGTCCGTTCTTGGGTGAACAGCGGAAAACATATGCTCGCCTTGAGCTTTTCCGGTTTTGACCCATTCTCGGAAGTCGGCCCTAGTCCAGCAGCGGCCCGATATGCTTTGATACGTGTGGGCTGGAGCTGAGACGCATGAGGGCCCGATGTACATATTCATTCGAAAGTTCACCAAGGTTCGTTCGGTTGCGGATGCGGCCCGCCGCGCCAAAAGCGGCGTCGGTCAGATCCTACGGGAATCGCACGGATTCATATCTTATTACGTACTGGATGGGGGCGAAGGCGTCGGTGTCGCTGTGATGATATTCGAGGACCGCGAAAGCGCCAATGCAGCGAACGATAAGGTACTGGAGTTTGTTCGAGCAAGCCTGCATGACCTTAATCTTGGAGACCCCGAAATCATCGCCGGGGAAGTTTTGGTGAATATAGAATCTGATGCGTAATTGTTCGTTCGGGCACCCTCCAAGCCTGGCGCACGCGCGCCTGCGGCTAGCAGGACTAGGCCGCGCCAGCGCCGACGATCATGCCGGGTGGCCCATCGTCACCGCTTGAGCACAAGACGAGCGACCGGGGGTATCTCGACGGGCGGCTGGTCGCGTTGGATTACCCTGCGATGGACATCGAACGGTAGTCTATTTCGAAAGACAGTTTTGTCGCGATGGGCTGCGGCGCCGGGTTATTGGCCACTTGAAACAACTTTTTTGGCGCGTGATCACAATTGGCTCCGCTTGTAGGCTCGTTGAGACTTACTTAGGAATGCCACTGTCAGTGCCAAGCGCCCAAGGAGAGTGCCGACCGCTCGATGAGGGTGGCTTGGGTATTGACAGGAGCCCCGGCGATCCTTCGTTCGGGGCTCCAACAAAAAGGGCTGCGTGTACGGAGATCCATCGCGATGCTGGGCCCGACTGTCGGTGATTGTGTCAAGTGCTGCCCGGCTTTGAGACCGCTCCCTAGATGAGACCGAACCAATCGCAAGACTATAGGAAAATCGTGAAGCGCGCCGCTGCGCGACATGCGGTTCCGCATTGTCGGTTGCCGGCATGTGCGATTTACTCTCGACCCCACCGAGGAATTTGAACCGCGCTTTCCAAGCCGTGGGTGCGTGCCGCACCGATCGTCAACAGCAGATACATCGATCTCGAATTTGGCGGACGGAGTACCGGGAATTACGCGGCGTATGTTCTGGCGGATCAACAATTTGTCCAACTGGCGCCGGTAGAAGGTCAGGCTGCAAGGGGGTGGTACGCTGGCGTCAGCGCAATGTACGCGCCGCCGGAACTCAATCGCTTCAGCCAGTATTACGAGTTTGGGAAATCCAGAAAGAATTGAACCGACAGTCGCCGTGGCCGCTGAACATTCAAGAACAATCCCTCGTCACGGCTCATGGCGACCAGTGGGGCAAATTTGTTGAATCTCGGGGCGCTCTACGCTCAACGACCGCCCGACTTGGTGGTCGCTTCGGTGCGGCCGCGGCGACAACATCGGGCAGAACTGTTTCCGACAACGCCGATGCTGCTCGCAGCGGTCGAAGTACGTGAACCCATGTTGTTCGAGCGGGATGCGTGGCGCGATCAAGTCGCTGCTATCGAAAACGTTCTTCGGCTGTTGGCGGAGACAAAGGCCATCGCGATCATCATCGGAAACTCCCCCCTGAGCGATTTTGGGCTGGCGAGCACCAACGGATACTGGGTCCGCTGCTAAAGAACAGGGTTGAATTAATCTTTTACGGCGAGCAGCCGTTTGCGACGCCACCGGCCAAGATAACCAGCCAGACCAGCGAGAGCTGATAGTACAGGTTGGCGCGCTTCATCCAGCACTTCCATCCAGTGGGTACGATCTGTTCGAGCGTCAGGCGCTTTCGTTGCTTGATTCACTCAATATCCGAGCTTATTCAATTGCTGGCCATTCCCCTGCTTGTCTCTTTCTCGCGTAATTCCAGACCGATCGCAAAGGCGCGCTGTTCGGTTTTGGCTTGATCTTCTCTCGGGAGCTTCTGTGTATCGCGAACCGAGGCGGAGACGCGTCTCGTTATGGAGTCCTGGCTACAAAAGTGAGCTGCTGCCACAGCAATATTCTGTAGGCTGACGGGTGGACTGCCCTTCGGTTCAAGGAGCCGGCCGACTTCTCGATAGAGACAGTCTTCCTGGGCACTGATGACGGCCGTGTCACGATCGGAAGCGGTCTGGATCGGATCCAACTGGGCGTCGGTCCTGCAGGACGCGCAGGAAATTGCGATTACGACGAGCAGCAATGCGCGGATTCCTTGGTCAGTAACGAAAGGCTGGGCATGGCGCGGGCCCACGCCTGCAATCATACCAGGCGGGTATTCCTGTTCTGGAACGATGCCGTCGAGAACTTTGGTCCCGTTTGTTAGTTCGAGACCACAGCTGTGATTGCGAGAGGCGCCATATGACATCGTGTCGGCTCATGTGGACGAAATGGCCCAGCATCACAAGCTGCGCCAGGCTGCGCTTTTTCACAATTGCATCAAAGGACATTGCCCTTAAGGACATTGTCCCAGGGGCCATGGACAAAACGGCACCCGGTCCGGGCTTTAAACCCGATGAAAGTGCCGGCCACGGGACGCGAAAGTCTAAGGGGGATTGTTGTAGGAGTGAGCCACTAGAATTATGTATTCACTTCAGGGCCTATGCATCGGCGTATTGGTGACGTGCGCCCCTACGACAAACCTGTTTATGCCCGCAACTGAACGTTATACATTTGATCAATTCCTTAGATTACCTTGGGGCAGTGCTATGAGAAGCAAAACCGGAAGGGCTGGTTTTGCCTATTGTTGGTACGTTACTTTCGTAAACGAGTGGCGACCTGGCTCATCGGGGGCGCCTTCTAAAGGAAAAACAAAATCATTCCGGAATGAGATTGAAGCCAAGGAATTCGCAAGATCGATGTTGTCCGCAGGATTCAGCGTCAGGGCAGGTACTTTGAATCCTCACCGACCAAGACGTCAACTCTCAGGCTCCGAAATCGACCAATGGCTTGATGAAATCCGCTAGGGCTATGAGGCTTGTGCCTCTGTTTGGTGCAGGCGCTTTGATCGGTGAGGAAAATCCGGGAACTATCCCGGCGTCGGCGAGCATAAGCTCGCGGTTGAAAACGGTCCTGGAGAGCGACCCGCATCGGCGCATCCCATAAACGGACGCACTCGGGTCTGAAGAGGCCCAAAAGCGTCCGCAGTTTGCATTGACGGTGGAGGAGCCGTCCACAACATCATTAGCGCCAGAAACGCCCTTCTCAGCGCCTGCCCACGCGATCGACCGGTCCGCCACGGTTCATCGGTGTTCCGGGCCGCACCGCCTCGACCGCGACAGCTCCCGCGACAGGCCGAGGCCGCAGCACAACACCGGCCCGTACGACGCAATTGGCAGGATAATCAACGTATTGGCAGTACACCACGGCTCCGGCCTTTTCAGTGCTCACGGCTACGAACCCGGTTATCAGTAGCGCCGATAAGGTGATCGAGAGCTTCATTTTTATTCTTCCTTGCATGGTCCATAGAGCGATCCGCGTTTTGATGGTCAAATCGGTTTGACCGTCTACGGATGATGCCAATGCTCGAGTTTAAGACTGTTTGTTGTAGATCGCGAAGGAACTGAGGCGTCAGACCATCGTTGGTCACTCTTTCATTTTAATACCCTTCTCGGCCCTGTAAGCCTTGAAGACCACATCGATAGCTTGAATGACTTTCTTGCCCTGATTGGCCTTGCAATAGACGATGAGTTCGTGCTCAAGGGATCTCGCTCGGTCAACCTTCATCATATGCTTCTTGCCGAGGCCGTTGTACCAGCCACTATACCAGGCGGTCAGGTAATCCGCGTCTTCCTGGAACGTGTTTGCCAATTGAGCGCACGTTAGCGCCTGAACGTCGATATAACCGTCGCGGTCGGCATAGGTCTTGAGTTCGACCTGTGCGTATGCAGGTCCTGCAAGAGCGATCACCCCACAGCACAAGATTAGGTTTTTTACGATCATTGGATTGGATTGCCTCCTGCCATTGGTAAGTATGAGCCGCTGTTGCCCAGTTCACTCCGTGTCGAAATCCTCAGTGACGTTATTGATCCAGATCAACGCCGCGCGACAATTGTGCCCGCTGCGACAAAACGGCACGGACCGCGCCTTCGCGAATCTGGCCCCAAACAAAAACGCGCACCTCAGAAGTCGTGCGTTGCGCCAATCGATATCGTGCTTGCAGGTGACCTTTATACCGCCTAACAGCATAATGCATGATCGATCGTGTGACGCTGATTACCGGTGCATCGGCGGGCATAGGCACCGAACTAGCACGCGTTTTCGCATCAAAGGGCCATCAACTAGCCCTTGTTGACCGACGTGGGGATCGCCTTACGACGCTGGCGAGCGAAATCGTCGCCGCTGGCGGCATGGCGCCGATTTTGATCCCTTGCGACCTCGAACACCCCGATGCCTGCGACAAGATTGCTGCGGCCTTGGCCGCGGAAGGGGTGGAGGTCGAGTTCGTCGTCAACAATGCGGGATGCGGTCTGTTCGGCTATGCGATCGAACTGGATCGGGCAGAGCAGCTCGGCATCATCGCCGTCAACATCCGCGCGCTGACCGATTTGTCGTTACGGTTTTCCGACAGCCTGATCCGGCATCGTGGCGGTATCCTCAATCTGGGTTCGCTTGCCGGCTTTCTGCCCGGCCCCGGGATGGCGGTGTATTATGCGTCCAAGGCGTATGTCCTGTCGTTCAGCGAAGCGCTGCGTCAGGAACTTGCTCCGTGCGGAGTGCGCGTGACGACGCTCTGTCCTGGTTCAGTGTCGACGGAATTTCAGGCGCGGGCCGGGCTTAAACCCGGATTTGAGCATGAAATCCTGAAGGTCTCGGCATCTGAAGTCGCACAGGCAGGGTATCGCGGCCTGATGGCCAACAAGCGCGCCGTGCTCCCCGGTCTCGGCACAGCAATTATTCCATTTATGCTTCGGCTGTTTCCGCGCGGGTTTATCTTGGGGGCGATCGGTCGCCTGCAGCTGCGAAAGCCCAGATAAGATTTCGCCATCTTCATAATACTTTCGCTTTGAATCAATGCTGTTGACCGACCGCCTTTGGCTGAAACGGTTGAACGGCGAAGGCGAACATCCCAATCAGCTTGACGCTATCCTTTATGAGGACCGTGCCGAACTAACCCGGGCGCGATTAGCTTTTGATGCTGTAGACGGCTCCTCCACCGGCACGGGAGGCAGCGGCGGCCGCCGTTCTAAATTTAGGGGGAAACAGTTTCCCAATCTAGAAAATCGATTTGGTCGAAGGCCCGACGCGGCTCATTGAGAAACAACACGAGCCGCAGGCCATCGGTCAAATAGGGCTCGCCGGTGAGATTTACCCGTGGGTCGGGCATGGACGATACGCCCACGCCACGTACAAAGCCAAAGCGTGAAACAGCGCCCGACAAGATCAAGTCCTGCATCAAATAGAAGCGGTCCTGATCCACTTCCGGGCTAATGACATGGGTCGTCAGATACCAAGATTGCGTGGTCAGCTTGATGCCGATGTCGCGACTGATTTGGCCAACCCACACCTGAAGCCCGTCAATCGTGAACGGTGCCAGCCACAGCCGTAGGTGATTGCGAAGGCTGACGGTGTCGCGCGCTTTCTGCAGCGCGACGTCCTGCGGGCGCCCGAAAACATACAGCGGGCTGACCGGTGCATTGAGATATTCGTTGCCAAACAAGAAGGCCCGTATTGTCCGGTAAGTGCTGTGGAGATCGAACGGCTCGTCAAGCCTCCAGCCTCGCTCGATGAAGGCAAACAGCGCGTCAATGCCGCGCCCGACGACTACAATATTGAGCGGATCACCGTTGGTATTACCGGCCTTGTTGGCAGTGCAACAGCGCAACTGCGCCAGCTTCTCTCGTAGTGTCGCAAGATCGACCGCTTCTACTGTACCAGGCGGATAAATGCTTCCAAAGTCGACTTTTTCGATCGCGTATGATGAGCCGCCGACCGGCAGCACGAACCTGAACCGAAGCATCTGCCTATCGGTCTCGAACCCGACCTCAAACAGCTTCAAACCGCCTTCACGGTGCGTGAAGACGAACCCGGCGGCGATTCGCCCTTGCGGAATTACATCCGGCATCGGGGCTTGCGCCACTACCGATGCAATCGATGCATTGGTACTGCCGCGCCACCAAGCGCGAAGTAACCTTTCGACTTCTGAGGCCGAGTAATAATTCGGGTCGGTGACAATCGGCAGAAAGCGCAGCCGCAAATCGCTGGCATTGTCCACGCTCAGCCAAACGACCTGGATGCCATGGTCAGCCAGTGACGCGCCGAAATATCGTTCACTTTCGTCGTCGGTCAGCACCGCGGCGCGAACGGTCACCGCACCCTGCTGGCGAACCTCAGCGCGGGACATAAAGGGCTGCTCCGCCATCGGGTCGGGGCCAGCCTGGCTGGATCGGCTGAATGCTGCGAACAGTGAAAGCAGCGCCACAGTTATGAACGGCCAGCGCCATCTTTTCATGATGCCAAATCCGATGCGGCCCATTTTGGGCTAAAACAAGCTCGGAAGGTCCGAGCTTGTCTAGTCTCTATGAATAGCGCGTGTGCATCATTAATCCAAATCAACGTACTCGCGCTTAATCTCCTGCCTCTGGTCCAGAAGCTATGTGGACGGCGGCAAAGGTCTGGCACCGTTGTCGTGTGCGGAACCGATGGAGGTGGATGACCCGGGTTGATGACCTGAGCCGTTCTCTGATCGCCTTCGAACAGAATAGCACCATGGTTGTAGTGCTTGGTAAAACAGCGCACGCAGATGATCAACATGATCCGCGGTCTACTGGCCGAGTTTGGCATCGACATCCCCAAGGGGCTGGAACGGGCGCTGCCGATGGCGCGACAGATTGTCGATGGTAAATCACCAGATCTACCGATTGAAGCCGCCAAGATCGCCGGTACACTGTCACAGCAGGCGCTCGACACCCACGCTCGGCTCCGCGAGATCGATCGCGGTCTGCTCGTTTGCCTGCGTGGCAACGATGTTGCTCGTCGTCTCATGACCATCCCCGGCATCGGGCCGGTCGGCGCGACGGCCTTTCGGCGACGACGCCTTGACTCTTTTTCTTGAAAAGCAGCGAAGTAATAAGCCGCCATAAACGATCGATTGACCCTCGCATTTGGAGCAACTTACGATGATTCTGGACCCAATTGGCGACTTGCGCCGCTTGCGCCGCGAACGTAGCGACTGGCTGCTCACGGTGCTGACCGGAGTGCTGATATTGGTAATATTTGTCTTCGCCCCTCTTCAGGCAGTCGGCATTTTCGCCTTTCACGCATTTGCTATTGGCGGATCGTTGGCGATCATCGGCAGCATGGCGATCATTTCCAACAGCCCGACGGCTCTCGTTTTGATGTCGATTGCGCTTATTGCCAATATTGGCGTGTTTTTCCTGCGAGAATATTACCCTTTGGCCGTCCACCTCCATATATTGGCCAGCGCATGGTTGATCATCGCGGGCACTCTAGGAACCGTAGTCGCCCAGGCCGTGTTCAGGCGAGGCCGTGTCACATATCACCGAATTATCGGAGCGATCCTTCTGTACCTGTTGATCGCAGTGGCCTTTGCAACATTGTTTGCTTTTATCGGCCTATCGATCCACGGTGCGATCAAGGGGATAACATTTGAAGACGATCGATCACTCGCCAGCGCGGTTTTCTATATGAGCTTTGTCACGCTGACATCGACCGGCTACGGCGATATCGTTCCAGTGCATCCGTTGGCGCGAAGTCTATGCAACATCGAAAGCGTAATTGGTCAACTTTATCCGGCGACGCTTTTGGCAAGGCTTGTTACCCTCGAACTGAGAGGGTAAGGCTGGTAGCGATCCAGTGGCGCTTCGGCTCTGCCTCGACCGCATTTACCCCGGAAAGATCGTCCTGTGAAGTTCGCTCCGCCAATCAACAGCCCGCGAAAGTGGTCGCAGGAGAGATCACGCCGAACGAAGCGGCTGAAATCGCCAAGCTGATCGGCGACTGTGTGAAGGCGTATCAAACCGCATGGTGGCGCTCGCAGAGTTTCCGGCGGCCGCCGGACGGTGCCACAGTAGCGGAGGGATGATCGCCAAGTTGTTCTCAAAGAAAAAGTTGGACCTAGGGTCCATGGACCTAGGTCCAACTTGATCTGGTGATTAAAGTCTCGAAGAATCCAAACCGTATAGGGTAAACCCTGCTCGTCTTGCTGGCCGTGTTCCTGTTGTCCGGGGGCGTCCAGCGCCGGCACAACCGATCAGGCTAGGGCTCGAAGTGGCTTGTCGAGGTTATCGGCGGGCGACTTTCGGTCGCGTGGCAACGCCAAGGCGTTTGCCTGCCCTCTAACGAATCGGGAAGAGAGATTTTCTTGCAGCGCTCGCCACTGTTATAGCGTTTCGCATTAGCACAGCTGGCCGGCGGATCATTGCCAACACCGGAAACGTGGTGCTGATTAGCGTTTCACGTAGACGGTTCCCTTAGCTGCGCGGGAATAGCAGGATAGCTGAAATGTCCGGTAATCTCCAGGACTGCGATATACCCGCCGAGCTCATCCGCTTCGAGCTTCCGCTTGTAAACGTTGCAACGCAGTTTGATCGCAAGAAGCTGGTTAAGATAGTGGCGATCGGCTCGTCTTCGACTGAAGGCGACGGAGCCAGTTCGCAGGCCTTCGCGTATCCGAGCCGGCTGGAGGCTGCGTTGCGACTCCGGCTTCCCGATCAATCAATTACCGTCCTCAACAAGGGCAAAGGCGGTGAGGAAGCTCAGGACGAACTACTACGCTTTGACAGTGATGTTCTCGCGGAAGCGCCGTCGCTCGTAATCTGGCAGGTAGGAACGAACGCAGTGTGGAAAGGCTATGATCTGGACAACGTTGCAGCGGCGATTGCAGCAGGATTGGCGCGGCTCAGCGGGCTTGCGGTGGATGTCGTGATGATGGACCTGCAATATGCGCCCGCCGTCCTCAGGCCTGACGCGGTTATTGCGGCGACTACGCGCATGGTCGCGTTGATCGCTGAAGCCGCGGCAAAGGCGAATGCGAATGTGTTCCGCCGATTTGCACTGATGCGACACTGGCATTTGGACGATCAAATCCCGTTCGACCGAATGATAAGCAATTTCGATGGCAACGAACTTCATCAGAATGACTGGAGCTATAATTGCATCGCCGAAGCCCTAACCGTCGCGATTACCGGCGCTGCGACGGGACCAAGCCGCAGCGCGGCCCGCTGATGTCCCGATGTCTCGCGGGTCGATCCTTCGGCTCAACTCGTTCGATTTCGCGTGACCTCAACCTAGCAATTGCGGTCGCGCCGAAGATGCCGTCTCTCCCGATCCTTGTTCCATTCGGAAAAGGAACAGTAATGTGACTCACGCTTTCTCCGGCCCGTGATAGCATTTTAACCAGGGAAGAAGCGCGAGACCTTTAGATTTGTTATGTTTGTGGTGGAGTAAATGTCATGGCTACGCACACAGATAATGATCCTGAATTGAAAATCGAAAGTACGCGAGCCTTCGAGGGGCAGCTTTGGCAGAATGATCCAGTGTCCGATTTTGTTCTCGTTCACGAAGTTCAGCCGCCGCGCCGCATTGATTTGGCGCGTGAGCGGATGCTCATGTGCCGGCTGTATCTTGGCCTGATACGAAGCATTAGTGATGATTATGGCACGGCGTTTGCGGCTCACAGCGATAGCGCTACGTTTAGAACGATCGGCATCTATGTGTTTCTTCGTACCGTCATGTGCTCGCCCGTTCGCGCAAGTACGATCGCTCAAGCCTTGAAGCTACCGCGAGTCACCGTGTTGAGACGCCTGCAGGAAATGGTGAAGCACGGATATGTGGAGCGCGTCGGCAACGCCTACCGTGTTACCGAAAAAGTGAACATTCCCGACTTAAAAGAAAAACTGGCACGACGAATTCATATGATCATAGAGACTGCAAGGGAATTGTCCGAATTGGACAAGCATAAAAATTGAAACCGTGAGGTTTGGCAACCCGATCCCGGTGCCTTGACTACGCTGGTCGAAATCATCGAACCTTTGCGACAAGGAAGACTGTAAACTTGTTGCCAGCCACTTGCGCTGCGGACAGCATTTCATGAACGGCGTTCAGCTAAATTGGACCTTGGTCCAATTAGCAGGAAATCTGGCTCTTGAATGTCGTCACTCGAACCGGTACGCCCAAAATCGATCGCGCCGGTCAGGTATGGCTTATTTTTGCCGACCATTGTGGCCAACCCGGCTGCACGGCCGGACGCGCGGCTTTCATTATGGGATGGGGATGACGACCATTGGCATTCTACGAGAATCGCCTTGCGCAGTCTCCCGGGCAATCTTGAGGCATCGGCGGCGCTGCACCGTTTTGTCCAGTTGGTCCTTAAGGCCAACTCGACCATCCCGCGATGACCTCACTGGCCTCCGAAAGCGAGCGCCGCGAAGTGGCATTTGAGGCGACCGACGGTTGGGAACATTATCCTGCTCCGAAGCGGTCCCGACACGCGGTCGGCTGACCAAGTTCGAACATGTGTTAGTACTGGGTTTGAAAGTTGGTCTCTTCGGCAACCACTTTCGTTGTTTGATGGAGTTCTGCGGTTATGTCGAAACTCGATCTGGCATTGTCGGTTGTACTTGGCATCGGCCTGGCCGCCGCAACCGGGTTTCGATTGTTCCTGCCGTTGCTGATTCTGAGCGGCGCGGCTTACACGGGACATGTCAGTTTGAATGAAAGCTTTGCATGGCTTGGCACGCCGGCCGCGATCATCATGCTAGCCACCGCGGCAATCGCGGAAATCGCCGCATTTTACATTCCAGGCATCGACAACCTGCTCGACGCATTGGCGATGCCGGGAGCTGTCTTGGCGGGGACGATTGCTTCAGCCGCGGCCATGACCGATCTGCCACCGATGATCAAATGGACGACGGCCGTGATAGCTGGAGGCGGTGTTGCCGGCATAACGCAGGGCCTCACCGCAATGCTCAGAGCAAAGTCCACCGTCTTGACGGGCGGCCTTGGCAACTCCGTCATCGCAACCGCCGAACTTGGTGGCGCCTCCCTAATTTCGCTTCTTGCCCTCACCGCGCCGCTCGCCGCACTTGCGGTGGTCGTCTTGTTCTTGTGGTTGGCGTTTCGTCTGGTTCGACGGCTAGCTAACGGAGCACATCGATCAAGCAATCAATAAAGAGAGACGGCACCCGAGCCCTCTCCCTTGACGCTCCGAGGACATTCGGCGTTGATACGTCCCTACATTGCCGGATTTGACGATGCGCTGGCAACGGTAGCGCAGGTTGACGTCTGAACTACCGGGGCAAAGCGAGCGGCGTTCTGCCAGCGTCTTAAGGCGGATTCATCGACACTAAGATCGGATTTGCTGCGAGAAGAACAGGCTCACCATGAGGAATACGGACCCGCGACCAACCGATGTCCAAGGCGTCAATTTAACCCTTGCAACGCGGGAGCCATCCACAGAGGACGTCGGCGGCCTCCAAAGATATTTCATTCGACGGCCTCGACGTCTTTCAAGTGCCGGGTTTTAAAAGTTACACTGCCGCATCGCCGACGGGGAACAGGATATGGCCGAAGCAACCACGGGCAATGCAAGGTTCTTTCGCCGAAGCGGGCCGTATTCTCTCGCGACTGTCGCGAGAGCGGCGGACGGAATTGCCGATGAACTCGATCTGCTGCTCGAAGGTGTGGCTCCCCTGCAAACGGCTGGCCCCAACGAAGTGAGTTTCTTGGACAACCGACGTTATGCATCGGCGCTTGAAGAAACGTTGGCCGGTGCTGTGATTGTGCATCCCGATATGGCGGCCCGAGTGCCAAAGGCAACGGTGGCGATCCTGACGACCGAACCATACGCTGCTTGGGCACGCGTTGCTGCACTGTTCTATCCGGTGCCTCCGGTTTCTCCAGGTATTCACCCGTCCGCAATTGTGGCGGATGGGGCGGTCGTTGATTCGTCGGCGGAGGTCGGACCGCTGTCTGTGATCGAGACCGGAGCGGAGATAGGACCTGGCTGCCGGATCGGACCCTGCGCGGTTGTCGGAAGCGGCGTGATCATCGGAAGGGACTGCCGGATTGGCGCACATGTGAGCTTGAGCTACGCGCTTTTGGGAGAACGTGTTTACGTCTATCCCGGCGCCCGGATCGGACAGGAAGGGTTTGGATTCGCCTCCATCAAAGATGGATTTCTCTCTGTCCCCCAGCTTGGGCGAGTCATTCTCGAAGACGATGTCGAGGTCGGCGCCAATACAACGATTGATCGCGGCTCGTCGCGGGACACGGTGATCGGCGCTGGCTCCCGTCTCGATAACCTCGTGCAGATCGGCCACAATGTTATCCTCGGCCGGTGTTGCGTCATCGTCGCCCAGGTCGGTATTTCGGGTTCAACCGTGCTTGAGGATTTTGTCCGGGTCGGGGGGCAGGCGGCCATGGCCGGGCATCTTCGGATCGGTCAAGGCGCCGAGATCGGAGCGCAGGCGGGCGTCATTTCGGATACGGCTCCGGGCGCCAAAGTGCTTGGAAGCCCCGCCCAGCCGATAAAAGACTTCTTCCGACAAATCGCCACGCTCAAGAAGATGGCAAAGGGAGAAGAATGAGACGCTTGCGACTCCCTTTGTTAGCACCAAACGGACGTGCCGCCGCGGTCCCCCGCATGTCCCCTGTTCAGGATGAACGGACCTAGCCTAGAAACAGCCGGTCCATCTCATCTACGGACCTGGATGGTGCGAAGTTCGATTCTATGAGATCGTTCAGCGCTGCTTCGTCCGACGCGGCGTGACCTCTTTCGGGAACATTGCTACAGAGACTTGCGGCGACCAAGGAGGACTGCCACGTGCGTTTGTTATCCAATCTGCTTCGACGCTTCATCCGCGAGGGCACCCTGCGAGTCCGCGATGCCGACGGCAACGTCCATGTCTTTGGCGAACGCCTGCCCGGGCCCGACGTCGCCATCCGCCTGCACGATCGCAAGCTCTACACCAAGCTGTTCATCAATCCGGAGCTTTACGCCGCAGAAGCCTATATGGACGGCGGGCTGACGCTGGAGGACGGAGCCGCAATCCATGATTTTCTGCTGCTGTTCTCGGTCAACCGCGCCGGCCTTTATTCATACAGCTCACAGAAGTTGATGCGGCGAGTGTGGCGCGGCCTGCGCCGCTGGCATCAGGCCAATCCGATCGGGCTTGCGGCCGCTCATGCCCGCCACCACTACGACATCTCGACCGAACTTTACCGTCTGTTCCTCGACGATCAGATGCAATATTCCTGCGCCTATTTTCGAGACCCCGAGCATGAAACGCTCGAGCAGGCGCAGCGCAACAAGCTGATCCACGCCACCAGCAAGCTGCAATTAAAGCCCGGTATGACCGTCGCCGAGATCGGCTCCGGTTGGGGCGGCTTCGCCATTCATCTGGCACGCGAAACCGGCGTCCACGTCACCGCGGTCAATGTTTCGCCGGAGCAGATCAAGGCAGCACGCGTTCATGCCGAGGCCGCCGGCGTTTCCGATCGCGTCGCGTTTCGCGAGTTGGACTATCGCCAACTCACCGGCCAGTTTGACCGGGTGGTTTCGGTCGGCATGATGGAGCATGTCGGCATCGGACATTTCGACGAGTATTTCCTCAAGATCCGCGAGCTCCTGACGCCTGACGGCTATGCCTTCATCCATTGCATCGGCCGGATGTCGCAGCCCGGCACCACCGGTCCCTTCATCCGCAAATACATCTTTCCTGGCGCCTATGTGCCGGCGCTATCCGAGGCGTTCGCTGCCACGGAGCGCTGCGGTCTGTGGTGCGACGACATGGAAGTGCTGCGGCTGCATTATCGCTACACGGTGAAACACTGGCGCGAGCGCTTCGCCGAAAATAGAGCCCGGGCTGCTGCGATCTACGACGAACGGTTCTGCCGGATGTGGGAATTCTATCTCGCCGCCGTCGAACTCGAATTCCTTCATGGCTCTCACATGGTGTTTCAAATGCTGCTGTCGACCAAACGGGATGCGGTGCCGATCACGCGCGATTTTATGGTCGACTCCGAGCGGGTGGCCAGGGCGAAGACCGCCGGCTGAACGATCCCGACCCGGCATTCGCAAGTTGCTTATGGACGTGGTCGTTCAGGTGTCGCAATGGCCCAAAGGCGGCGGCTTTGCGCGTTCAATACCCGTCATCCCGTGGTGCCGAATATCAGGCAATCATCGAAGGGTGGATCGGACGCCTCGCGGATCGGTGCAGCGGTTCGAGACGACGTATTCGATTTCACCGCGCGTCATGCCCATATCCATGAGCTCCCAGTCGTTCAGGCGGTACAACTCGGCGCGCTCCCTCTGTCGTTTGCGCCGTTCTTTGCGCCATTCTTGAAACGCACCCCAATATCTCCTGAAGGGGCTGAAGACGCGCCGCGTCGATGCGGCCGTCTGGGCTAAACCCGTTGTGCTGAAGGTCGTGTTCATTGCGGTACCTCCCTGACGAAGTGATTGGCTCGCTTTTTCGGAACTCGGCACGGCAAGCGCGGTCGATCCTTTGCCACTACAATCAAGCCGGAAGCGGACGGGCGGCGGCGACGACACCCATCGCACCGCCGGGATTTATCGCGTCAACCATCGCTGTCGGAATCAGAATCGTGGCGCCGCGTTCCTTGGTCGTTTCATAGATGATATTCATGGCGCGCAGCTGCAGAGCAGCCGGACTACGCGCGTAGATGTCGGCCGCCTCGACGAATTTTTGCGCTATCTCCTGTTCGGCTTGGCCGAGCAGGACACGCGCCAGTCGCTCGCGCTCGGCCTGCGCCTGTCGGCTCATCGCGTCTTGCAATCCAGGCGGCACGCCAATGTCCCTGATTTCAACCGAAAGCACCGCCACGCCCCATTCCGAGGTCTTGCGTCCGATTTCTTCGCGCAAAAGCTGATCACCCTGCTTGCGCTCGGATAAAAGTGTCGACAGCAATGACGAGCCGACCATCTCGCGTAGAGAGGTCTGTGCGACCTGGGTGATCGCCTGACGGTAGTTTGTAATCTCGAGCGCAGCACGCTCGGGATCGTGGATCTGCCAAAATATGACCGCGTCGATATTTACCGGCACGGTATCCTTGCTCAGCGCCTTTTCAGCGTTGATTTCAGTGGTCTGAATGCGTTGATCGAGCCAGGAGGCCACCTCATCGATAAACGGCACGATCGCGAACAAGCCAGGGCCGCGAATGGCGGATAGCTTGCCCAACCGAAGAACGACGGCTCGTTCCCATTGATCCGCGACCATGATCGCTTGCGGAATCAGGAATGCGACAATCGCCAGGCCAACGGCGAGGACATAGCCGCTACGTGAACCCGTGCCGTAAGCGAACCACGCGACAGCAGCCGCGAATGCCAGCACCACGGCTGCAAGTACGATGGCTGGCCGGTTAGCGCCGTTAGCTTTAAAATAGTTGCTCATGACGACTATTCCTTCTGCTTTGCGAGGGCCCTTATCCGATCGGCCAAGGCAACGGGATCGATGCCCGCTGCGGCGGCCGTGGCGAGGGCCTGTTTTGCGAGACTGTCGATCTGCACCGCTTGCGCGCGAACACCCATGGCGGGCGGAGGCTGGGCTACAAAACTGCCTCGACCCCGAACCAGCGTGATGGCGCCCATCCGCTCAAGCTCGTCGTAAGCGTGCCGGACCGTATTGAGGTCAATCTTCAGAGCTACTGCCACCTCGCGCATCGTCGGCATCTGATCGCCGCGATCCAGCACGCCTGCGCCAAGATTCCGCAGGATCTGCTCTCGAAGCTGGACGTAGATAGGAACGCCCGAATTATCGAGACGAAGCGATTTCAGCAAGTCTGTATGCATTGACTAGTACACTACACATAGGGTACTATCTCGTCAAGCTCTAATTCGTCCGGGCGCCAGGCCGTACGACCGATAGGATCGAAGCATTTTGGCGCCTGCAATTCTTGCGGTGGCCCCGGACCCCCCGCGTCACGCCGTCCTTGTCCGTTTTCCGGCGCTCGTGTCCGAAGTTGAAGTTAGCAGTGTCATCGAGAACGAAGATCCTGTGTTATAACCGCTATCGTGTCAGCGCGGCCGATCAGGAGCCAGCTAATGCGTGCACTTGAAGTGTTCGTGATCTACGTTGCGCCCTTCTTGATAGTCGGGATCGCCGTGAAGCTTCTGATGAAGCGAAGGGGCGTCGATCTATCCGATGTTCAAGCGCAGGCGGGACCGAAACGCAGGGCGCGCAAGGTGTTCCTCCTGGGTGCTTGGCGCAATGAAAAGTAAGGCCGCCTCAGTTGGCGGCCCCTTCATTTTAGGCGCGCGTAAAGGCCGCTTGGTGCGGAAGCCGGGGGCAAATTCGCAGAACAGACGATTCTTGATGATTTTTCCCTGTAAACCGGCCCCTGGAATTTGAGGTCGAGACCGGTTTGTATCTGACTGCGCGCGCCACCAATCACGTTTACAGACGCATCGTGCGGGCAGCGTCGCCTCCCCCGGGCATCTCAGGGAAGGCCCCTCGCTTCGATCTCCCGGACGAGCTCCAGCGTTGGCTCGGCAAGGCTCCCGCCGGAGGCAGGCCCAAAGACAGAAGACAGGCTGTCGCGACTCCTGAGCACCGTTGTGTGCGGGCAATGGGTGGCGGAGTTGCACAGGAGCTCTTTGAGTTTTTCGCCTTGAGCTATGAGGCGTGGAGCGTCAAGTACTGACCAGGCCAACAAGATCGGCGTCTCGATGTTCAGGATGCCGGGAAATGCCGATCTCTCGTCATATTTGCTGGCATCCGCACCAAAATAAGACTTTTCGGTCGCACTGGCGTCGGCGCTCGCACGATAAATGCCCGACACGAGTACCGCCCCGGCGACACCGGAATCGCGTTCCTGAAATTCCGGGTGGCCGAGGAAACTTGCCACATGAAACGCGCCGGCGGAGTAACCGACGGCGACTATCATGCCGGAACTTCCTCCGAACAGATCGATGTTTTGGCGGATCCACGAGATAGCCGCCGCGACATCCCTGGCTCCGGCGGGCCACGGGTTTTCCGGGGCCAGCCGGTACGCCACTTTCACGCCAACCATTCCGTTGCGCGCGGCAAAGCACATGGCCTCATCCTGGAGGGGACCTGCGACATCGGTCGTTCCGTCCCCGCCGGTGAAACTTTCTCCTGCCACAAACAAGAGTACAGGACGCGGGGATGTTTCTCTGGAATCGCCGGTTGTTGCGACGTCGAGGACGTTCAGGTCGCTCTCGCCGTATCTCAGATTTCGGGAAAACGACACGCGCGCGCAGGATTTCGATTGATCCACGGCGGCGTCAGCCGGCGAAGCGTCTGAATCGTCGAGGGCAAGCCCGATCTTTACCAGATCGGCCGTAATCCGCGACAACAAGGGCTCGGAGCTGCGAACAGCCGCGCCCGTAAGTGCGGGCAGCAAGAAACAAAGTACAAGGTATTTTATCATTACAAACCATGCGCGATCTGGACGCGGATCCCGTGCTGTCGACGCGATGTCACGGCTCAAGCATCGGTCCGCGTTTTTGGCAATTTAACGGCATTCCTGCTCCGCAGGTCTCTCCGCGCAGGCATCCTGCTTCAACATTCCTGCATGCCGGCGGATTTCGACCGGTAACCGCCCAACGGCGGTTCGAAAATGCGCCGGTGTTGGCGTAAGGCACATATCCGCTATAGAGATGTCGCGCTACTTGCGACGGACGCTCGCCCGGCAATTATAAGCCCTGCGAAACCCCGCGGCCTGAGCATCCTCCTCGGAACAGAACCAGCGATCGGGTTTCGTTAGGGGCGCATAACTCCGGCATCCCTGCAGATGATAGATGCCTACATTTCCCGTCACGTGCGCACGCACCGCCAATTTTGCCTTAATGCTGCAGCCGGGTGGCATCGCTAGCTCATCCGGGAACAGGAATTCCCGCAGCTCGCGGTCCTTGTCGTTTCGGCAGGACGCGCCCAACAACGGCGCGCCCTTGTCCCGGCGGCGAAACGCTTGCGGGGCCACAAAGCACCCCTTCCATAGGCCCAGGCCGGCGTTTTTTGCGTTTGACTCGTCCTCTTTAAGC
Source organism: uncultured Alphaproteobacteria bacterium (assembly GCA_963732455.1). Taxonomy (GTDB): domain Bacteria; phylum Pseudomonadota; class Alphaproteobacteria; order Rhizobiales; family Xanthobacteraceae; genus Bradyrhizobium. Next base: position 251,488 of record CAVSZM010000009.1, read on the forward strand.
CGACTCCCGGCATCGGATTGAGAGTTCAGCGCATAACCGTGACGTAGCAGCAGCTGATTCAAGCTGTCTGTTTCGCCGTCAACGCTGCAAATGCCGACACGCCATTTGTTGTAGGCTTTGTCCGGACCGAGATCCTCGCAATTGACGCCGCGCTTGCCGATCAGGCCAGCAAGGTGGTCGCGCGCTTGCACGCCGCACGCCCACGAATCGGCATGTTCGTCGATGCACATCTGGTCAAACTCCGGAGCGTCAATTCCATCAAGCCTGTACGTCACGCCGCCAAGCTGGATGGTGTCTCCATCCCGGATGATCGCATCGGCGGTCCAACCGGGGCTTATCGAGATAAATGCCAGGACCACCAGCAGAAAACGCATAGATCTAACCGGCATTTGCGCGATAAATCCTGGTGTTTTTTCTCGCACAATGGGGTTCGAGAAGGAGTTGAAATTGCAAGCCGGATTATTGCCAGTACGCTGCGCGGACGCAACCCGCTACAAGCCTTATCTGGTGATCCGGGAAAATAACGTCGACAGGTGGTGCGATGCAGTTCGGCATATTCGATCAAAACGACCGCGGGCCTTACCCGCACGGCAAACAGTACGAAAACCGCCTGCAACTGATCCAGTTCTACGACAAGGCAGGATTTCGCACCTACCACATGAGCGAGCATCATTCGACGCCGCTGAGCCTGACGCCGTCGCCCAGCGTGTTTCTGGCGGCGGTAGCGCAGCGCACGAAACGTCTCCGTCTGGGACCGTTGGTCTATGTTCTGCCGGCCCATCACCCGCTGCGGCTCGCCGAAGAAATCTGCATGCTGGACCATCTTAGCGATGGCCGGCTGGACGTCGGCATCGGCCGCGGCGCGTCTCCGCACGAACTCGAATATTTCGGCATCGATCCGGATCGGGCGCCGGCCATGTATGTCGAGGCCTATAATGTCATCAAGCAGGCGCTGACCCGGCCGGAGGTAGATTTCAAAGGCAAATACTACAATTTCGAAAACGTGCCGATCGAGATGAAGCCCGCGCAGCTTCCGCACCCGCCATTTTGGTACGCGGTGCCGGTGCCGGAGGGTGCAGTGTGGCCGGCGCAGAACAGAATCAATATCGTTTGTGGCGGACCGCTGCCGAGAATCCGCGAGATCACGGATCGCTATCGTGCCGAGTGGGCAGCCGCAGGCAATTCGCCCGATAATATACCGTTGCTGGGAATAAACCGCTTCGTCGTCGCCGCCGATACCGATCGGGAAGCGATGGAGCTCGGACGTCGTGCCTGGCCGCTGTTTTACTCAAGCTTCATGAAACTCTGGATCAAGCACGGCACGCAGCCGCGCTATGCGAGGATTCCGGAAGACTTCGATACCATGGTCAGCAATGGCGGCGCCCTTGCGGGATCGCCCGGCACGATCCGCGACCGCGTGAGGAATATGGCGGATGCGGCGGGTGCGAGTTACTTCATCACCCAGTTTTCCTTCGGTGACCTGTCGCATGAAGAGGTGCTTCACTCCGCAGGCATATTCGCCCGCGAGGTGTTACCGGCATCGCAGGAACGCGAAGGGTGGATATCCGCGAGAATTTAGCCCGAGGGCCGACTGCGCAACGCCGGCAATCGCAGCCGTCCGTGCGTAGCTGCCGTTTGCCGCGAGCCAACGAAGGTATTGCGCTGCTTGCTTTGATGTCTATCAATTCGGGATATACCGATTGGCAATTCTGATTTAATCGACCCATGCCGCATAACGGAGCAGGAAGGTACCATAATGACCGTCCCGTCCAACGCACCCGCTCCGTCGGGTCCCCTTGCGGGATTGCGTGTCCTCGACATATCGACCGTCGTCACCGCCACGACGCCGAAAGTGCGGATCGATCGTCTCGGAGTTGCGATCAACAAGATCGTCCAATCGCCCGACATCGTTGAGAAGTTCCGCAATCTCGGCGCGTTCGGAGGGACCGATGGAGTTCGGTGCATTTCTTGCGAACGAGGATGCGCGCTGGAGTGCCGTCGTCAAAGCATCGGGCGTGAGGATCGAATAACGCTGCGCCGGAAGTCGGTCAGGTATATTTCCCGTGCTGACCCTGCGGGTCTTGCGCCGGGGGACCATCGGCGGCACATTTGAGCTGCGGTCTAATGTGGCCGCCAAATACGAGTTCCGAGGAACGTCCATGGCGGCCACGCGGATCGACTGCGATATCCATCCCGCTGTGGGCGGAACGCGCACCACGCTGCTGCCTTATCTGGACGATCACTGGAAAGAACAGGTCGTAAGCCGGGCCATCGACGGTCTCGATCTTACGAGCTATCCGCCCAACATGCCACTGTCGGGCCGATCCGACTGGCGGCCAGCCAATGGCGACAAGCCCGGCAGCGATCTCGCCATGCTCCAGCACGGGGCGTTCGACCAGCTAGGGGCGTCGCACGCGATCTGCAACGTTCTCTATGGCGCGCAAGCCGTGTTCGATCCCTATATGGCTTCCGCGTTCTGCAAGGCGATCAATGACTGGATCGCGACTGAATGGCTGGCGCGCGACCCGCGGTTGCGCGCCTCGATCGTCGTGCCGATGCAGGCGCCTGATCTGGCGATCGAGGAAATCGAACGCCGCGCCGGCGATAACAGGTTCGTGTCCGTTCTGGTGCTGGCGCAAGGCGAGAGTCTGCTCGGGCGGCGGCTCTACTGGCCGGTCTATCACGTCGCCGAGAAGCACAAACTGCCGATCGCCATCCATGCCGGCAGCCAGTATCGCGGGGCGCCGAGTTCTATCGGCTGGCCTTCCTATCGCTACGAGTATTATCTGGCCGAAGCTCAGGCATTTCAGGCCCAGGTGCTCAGTCTGATCTACGAGGGCGTGTTCGTTAAATTCCCCGGCCTCAAGGTTGTGCTGATGGAATCAGGTGTAAGCTGGCTGCCGGCCTTCATGTGGCGCGCCAACAAGACCTGGCGCGGTGTCCGCGTCGAGGTACCCTGGATCGATCGAGAGCCGGCGACGATCATGCGCGACCACATTCGCCTGACCACGCAACCGTTCGATAGTCCGCCCGATGCGGCCGGCGTTGCCGACATCATCGATATGATCGGTTCAGACAAGATGTTCCTGTTCGCGTCCGATTATCCGCACTGGCAATTCGACGGCGATGACGCGATACCGCCGCATCTGCCTGCCAGCCTCGTATCGCGCATGTGTGCCGACAATCCGCTTGAAACCTTTCCGCGGCTTTCTCTCGCCGCATAAACCTGAGGATCCGAAGGAGGATCGCATGAGCGACGTCATCGACCGCCCCGTGCTTGAACAGGAAGCCTCCGCCAAAAGCCGGCTCCGCATTATCGACTGCGATGTGCATCCGAGCCTGCATGCGCGCTCCGACCTCAATCCGTTCCTGGCCAAGCGCTGGCAGGAGCATCTCAAGACCTACGGCGATCATCTGCGAACGCCGTATATCGGCACTACGCCCTATCCGCGGTCCTCGCCGCTGATCGCGCGTCGAGATGCGTGGCCGCCGACCGGCGGTCCGCCCGGATCCGATCTTGCCTTCATGCGCAAACAGCACCTCGATCCGCTCGACATCGAGTTCGGCATCCTGCAGGTGCTCGACCTCTTTATCTTCTCGCAGCAGAATCTCGATTTCGGCGCGGCGATCCAGCGTGCCGTCAATGACTGGCAGCTCGCACACTGGACCAGCAGGGAACCCCGGCTGAAAGCGTCTATCCTGGTGGGGCAAGACGATACCGAGGCGGCGATCGCCGAGATCGAGCGCTGCGCGAAAATCGGGCAATATGTGCAGATCAATGTTTCGCCTCGCGCCAACGAGCCGCTCGGCCGTCACCGCTACTGGCCGATCTATGCACGCGCCGAGGAGCTTGGCCTGCCGCTTGGCATTCATGTCGGCGGCTACGGCGGTCATGCGCCGACCGCCGGCGGCTGGCCGTCCTACTACGCCGAGGAGCACCAATCCAACGCGCATTCGATGGCGGCAACGCTCACCAGCCTCGTGATCGAAGGCGTGCCGGAACGCTTCCCGCAGCTCAAGATCGTGTTCATCGAAGGCGGGTTCGGCTGGATTTCGTCGACGATGTGGCGGATGGACCAGCATTTCGAACGCTTCCGCAGTGAGGTTCCTCACCTCAAGCGGCGTCCGTCGGAATATGTACGGGAGCACTTCTGGTTTACGACGCAGCCGATCGACGAGCCCGACGAAGCGAGGCACCTGCGATCCCTGATCGAATGGGTCGGAGTGGACCGTTTGTTGTTCTCGTCGGATTATCCGCATTGGGATTTCGACGACCCGCGTTTCGCCTTCAGGACGCCGCTCACCGAACCGGAGCGCCGAAAAATCTTCAACGGAAACGCCCGCGCCCTTTACAAGCTTTGATCGCATGGCCCGTCACATTGTCGCCCGCACCACTGACATTCCGCCCGGGGGCAACAAGGTGGTTGATGTGGATGGCCGCGACATCGTCGTGTTCCATGTCAACGGCGAGTTCTTCGCGCTGCTCAATCGCTGTCCGCATGCGGGCGCGCCGCTCGACAAGGCGGCGTGCGTGGCACGGTTGACCTCGCCGGAGCCCGGGGTCTACCAGCGTTCCCGGGTCGGCGAACTGCTCCGCTGCGCCTGGCACGGCTGGGAGTTCGACATGCGCAACGGGCAATCCTGGTTCGATCCGAAGCGCGTGAAGGTCAGGACCTATCCGGTTGTCATCGAGGATGGCGAAACGCTGGCCAAGGGCCCTTATGTGGCGGAGACCTTCCCGGTTCACATCGAAGACAGCTACGTCATTGTGGAGACCTGAGCCGGGCTGGCTCCCAATATGCGATGCCGGTGGTATAAGGCCGCTCCGATAGCGTTCCTCATGACAGGCAAGAGCGGATGTCGAAACAGTCGATGCGCGAGGAGGCCGAGCGCCTGATCCGCGAAACCATGGAGCGCAAGGCGCTGGTCGTTAAACAGGGAAATACCCGTATCGAGACCAACTGCGGAAAATGCGGTGCGCCCAATCGCGTGTCGGCCGCAAAGGGCGCGACGCGGGTGAAATTCGTCTGCAAGCAATGCGGACACAAGCAAGAAACGCTTTGAAGCCGGACTTCCGTTACTTGCCTTCTACAAACGCAGCGAATGCCTCGGCGTAGTCCGGGTGCCACCGCGAGAGGGCGGGACGATTTTCGACGATGTCGCCGGCCGCCCAGAGGATACGCCGCTCGTCCAGATCTCTCGGCACATCGTTGTCCGGACACAGAATGTAGAAGTCCCCGGCGTCTATTCGTTCGATCATGAAGTCGACGGTTTGCTCCGGCGTCCAGGCGCCGGCCGGCTTTTCGATGCGGCCTCGGGCGGTAAGGCCGGTGAAGACGAACCCGGGGATAAGAAGGTGTGCGCTTATCCGGCCGCCGACCGCGTTTCGCAACTTGTGTTGCAGCGCCTCGGTGAAGGCTTTCACGCCCGCCTTCGATACATTGTAGGCGGGGTCGCCGGGAGGGCTCGTGATGCCCTGCTTCGAGCCGGTATTGATGATGAGGCCGCGCCGCCCCCGCTCGATCATGTGAGGCGCGAAAATCTGTGAGCCGTGAATCACGCCCCAGAGGTTCACGCCAATGATCCGCCGCCAATTCTCCGCAGGGCCAAACATCTTGCTGCCCGGTTGTATCCCTGCGTTGTTCATCAGGATATCGGCGCCTCCGAACCGCTCTCGCACGGCAACTTCCAGTTCCGATACATCTTCGATACGACCGACGTCGACGGCCCTGGCCATGATATTGGCGGCGCCGCCCGGCGCTACCGACAGCAACTTGGCTTCTGCCTCAGCGAGACGGTCGGTACCCAAATCCGCGATACACACCTTCATGCCGAGTCGAGCGAACCGCATCGCGGCGGCAAGGCCGATACCGGACGCGCCCCCCGTAATGACGGCGACGTTGTTCGGTGACATGGCTGAGTGGGGCACGTGGGTTCTCCTGACGCGTAAGGCGGGCACAGCGGAAACAGCGGATGATCGGCATTCACTACGTCAATGCGGCGCGCCGACCATGCACGAAACGGCATGGGAGGTCTTCGCCCACCGCGAACTGGCTCGCGAGCCTTTTGCGGACGAGGCGACCACCGGTTACATATCCGGCGCAACTGACATTTCCGGGGCAGACATGAATTATCCTTCGTTGTTTTCACCGCTTAAAATCGGCTGGAGCGGGCCTGATATTAAGCAAACATGGCCCGGAGCGGAGAAGCGAAATCCGGGTTCGCTGCTCCCGGGGAGAACGTGCGAGTGACAAACAAGCCAAAAGCGGTTTCGATCGGTAAGCCCGCCGCCGGTCAATGCCTGTGCGGCCGGGTCTGCTTCGAGATCGACACGCCCGCCCGCTGGGCCTGGCACGATCATTCGTCCGGCAGCCGCCGCGCGCATGGCGCGGCCTACGCGACCTATGTCGGAAGCTGGCGCAAGCGCTTCCGCATCACCAGGGGCAAGGCCGAGGTCGCCCGCTTCGAGGACAAGCTTGCGAAAACCGTGCGCAGCTTTTGCGCTCGGTGCGGCACGCCGATTACTTACGAACGCGCGCGTTCGCCGCACATGGTGAACATCCCGCGTGCGCTTTTTTCCGGCCGTACCGGCCGCCAACCGCTCTATCATATCGCCATCGAGGAGCTGCAGGAGTGGGCGTACACCGGCGAACCGCTGGTGCCGCTCAAAGGTTTCCCCGGCGTGGTCTGGCAGCGTTCGAAAAGGAAGAGACGCAACGATCTTGACGGGATGTTTTGACGCGTGGAACAGGTGGCTCGCGATGTCGAGACTGGCATCGCACCCGCCCGCGCAGGGCAGCCATGATCGCGCTTCCTTGATCTCGGCGTCTCGGATCAGTCATGATGCCGGAATCCCGACGGTAACGGCCGCGGGAAGGGGAGGACTTTCATGAATCGCATCACCGGGCGCTCGGCGTTCCTCGCACTGCTCAGGGACGAGGGCGTCACGCATCTGTTCGGCAATCCCGGCACTACCGAGCTGCCGATCATGCATGCGCTGAAGGAGCATCCCGACCTCACTTACGTGATGGCCATGCAGGAAAGTCTCGTGGTCGCCATTGCCGACGGATTCAGCCGGGCCTCGGGCCGCCTCGTCGCCTGCAATGTCCATGTCGCGCCCGGACTAGGCAATGCGATGGGGTCGCTCTACAACGCGAGCTTCACCGGCACGCCGATGATCCTGACCGCGGGTCAGCAGGAGCAGGGTCACGGGTTGATGGAGCCGCTGCTTTACGGCCCGCTGGTGCGAATGGCGGAGCCGCTGGTGAAGTGGGCCGTCGAAGTGACGAGGCTCGAAGACCTGCCGCGGATCGTGCGCCGCGCAGCCAAGATCGCGACCACGCCGCCGACCGGCCCGGTGTTCATCTCGCTGCCGGGCGATATCCTGAATTCGGAAGCCGGCATCGAACTCGGCCGCTCGACCCGCGTCGATACGCGGGTGAAACCTTCCGACGAGGCCCTGCAGGCGCTGACGCAGCGCATCCTCAAGGCCGAGCGGCCCGTCATCATCGCCGGCGATGAAATCGTGAAGAGCGATGCGCTGCAGGAGGCCGCATCGCTGGCTGCGACCCTCGGCTGTCCCGCCTATCAGCAATCGGCGCCTTACGGCGCGCATTTCCTGTCGGAAAGCCCCTGCTTCATGGGCGCGCTGTCGCGTTTGCAGAAGCAGGTTCGCGAGGTGTTATCGCCCTACGATCTGATGATCGTGCTCGGCGCAGACCCCTTGCGGATGTCGGTACACAGCGAAGTCGATCCGCTGCCCGAGGGTATGCCGATCGTGCAGATCGGCCTGGTCGAATGGGATCTAGCCAAGAACTACGGCGCCGAGATCGCACTCAAGGCCGATGTGAAGGAAACCTTGCGCGTGCTGATCCCGGCGCTCAAGTCCGCCGGCGGCGTCGCGCTCGAGGCCCGCGCCAAGCAGGGCATCGCTGCGCTTTCGCCGAAGAACTGGACGGCGCGGCGCGCCGCAGTGGTCGAGCAGATCTCGAAAAACAAGGATCGTTCGCCGATCGATCCGGATTGGCTGGCGCTGCAGTTGGTCGAAGCGATGCCCGATAATGCCATCCTGGTTGACGAAGGACTGACATCGTCGCGGCAGATAAATGCGCTGCGCCCGCACCGCGATCGCTACGGCTATCATGCGCTCGCTTCGGGCGGGATCGGCTGGGGAGTTCCGGCCTCGGTCGGCGTCAGCATGGCGAACCCTGCCAGGCCGGTCGTGTGTTTCTCCGGTGACGGCAGCGCGATGTATTCGATCCAGGCGCTATGGACCGCGGCGCATCACAAGCTGCCGCTGACGGTGGTGATCGTCAACAATGGCGGCTATCGCATCATCAAGCAGCGTCTGTTGGCGTTTCATGGCGACGATCACTACGTCGGCATGGATTTTGTCGACCCGCCAGTGGATTTCACCGGTCTGGCGAAATCCCTCGGGCTCGAGGCGATGCGCATCACCGAAGCCGGAGACTTGAAGTCCAAGCTGGCGTCGGCATTCAAACGACCCGGCGCGAAACTGATCGAGGTGATGGTTGACGGCTCGCTCTGAGAGCCCTTGCCGCGATTTCTTCCGTCTATTCGGCGGCTTTGGTCGTCATGTGAGGACGGTATTGTGCGGCTGGATGCGGCGCGGTGAGGCGCGCGCGGCCCGTGCCGAACAGTTTTTCGCGCAATGTTCCCGGACGGTAAGCGTCCTTGTAACGCCCGCGCCGAATTAGTTCCGGCACCAGCATGTCGGTGATATCTTCGAAATCCCCGGGCGAAATCGCAAACGGGACATTCAGGCCATCGACATCGGTCTGTTCGAACCACGCTTCGATCTCGTCGGCGACCTTCTCGGGCGTGCCGACCATCACCGGGCCGATACCGCCGATGCCGACATGCTCGGCTACCTCGCGCACGGTCCAGACCCGGTCCGGATCGGCGCGGGTGATGTTGTCCATCGCAGTACGGCCGGCGTCGTTCTGAACGTGGCGAACCTGCTGATCGAGGTCGTAGGTCGAGAAATCGACACCGGTCCAGCCCGACATCAACGCCAGCGCGCCCTCAGGGCTGATGTGGCGGCGATAGTCAGCGTATTTTGCGGCGGCTTCGGCTTCGGTGCGCCCCAGAATGATGGTCATCATGCTGAACATCAGGATTTCAGCGGGGTTGCGGCCGGCTTCAGCGGCCAGTGCCCGAATCGCGGCCACGCGCGGCGCGATGATCTTGGCCGATGGTCCCGACATGAACACGCATTCTGCGTGCCGGGCTGCGAACTGCCGCCCGCGCGGCGAGGTGCCGGCCTGATAAAGCACGGGAGTTCGCTGCGGCGACGGCTCGCTTAAGTGAATCGCGTCGAGCCGGTAATTCTTCCCCTCATGCCTGACGCGATGCACCTTCGACGGATCGACGAAGATCGCCCGCGCGCGATCGCGCAACGCGGCGTCGTCCTCCCAGCTTCCTTCCCAGAGCTTGTAGACCACTTCCATATATTCGTCGGCGACATCGTAACGGTCGTCATGGGCGGTCTGCTTGTCCTTTCCGGCGCCGCGGGCCGCGCTGTCGAGATAGCCCGTCACCACGTTCCAGCCGATCCGTCCCTCCGTGAGATGGTCGAGCGTCGACATCCGGCGGGCAAAGGGGTAGGGCGGTTCGTAGGACAGGGTACAGGTCACGCCAAAGCCGAGATTCTCGGTGACCGCGGCCATCGCGGAGATCAGCAGCAAGGGATCGTTGACCGGGGTTTGCGTAGCGTTTCGCAAGGCTGCGTCCGGACTGCTGCCGAACACGTCGTAGACGCCGAGCACATCCGCCAGGAAAAGGCCGTCGAAACGCCCGCGTTCGAGCGTTCGCGCCAGATCGATCCAATACGGCAGCCGGTTATATTCGGCGGTGCGGTCGCGTGGATGGGTCCAAAGTCCGGGCGATTGGTGCGCGACGCAGTTCATCGCGAAGGCGTTCAGCCTGACTTCTTTTTTCATCATCGTTGGCCTTGAGATACGCCATGCACGCCGATCTAGCGCCGGGCTGTTACGCAGAAATTGTTACATTCCGGCGGGCTTTAGCAAGGCAAATTGTCGGCACCGTACCACTTCCGGCCGGTGACGTATCTCGATACGTTGGCCGGGCTCAAAGAGCATCGCGAGGAACAGGAAGACATGACCAGAGCCGACGCTATCGCCCGGGCGCGCCAACATCTTCACTCCGGGGAGTTTCTCGCCGAGCTCGACCGCCGGGTCGCCTATCAGACCGAAAGCCAAAACCCCGAGCGGCGCGATGCGCTGCGTGCCTATCTTTCGGAAGAATTGCAGCCGGCCTTTTCGCGACTCGATTTCTCGACAAGATTGGTCGAATCTCCGACAGGCAAGAGTCCTTTCCTTCTCGCGGAGTATCTTGAGAGCCCATCGGCGCCTACCGTTCTCATGTACGGGCACGGCGATGTCGTCGAGGGCATGGGGGGAGAATGGCGGAGCAACCTGGATCCGTGGCGGGCGACAACAATCGATAATCGTGTGTACGGCCGTGGCACCGCTGACAATAAAGGACAACACAGCATCAATTTGTCGGCGCTTCGCGCGGTCCGCGAGGTTCGTGGCGGCCGGCTTGGCTTCAACGCCAAATTTATCGTCGAAATGGGCGAGGAGATCGGATCGCCGGATTTGCGCCAGGTTTGCGAATCCCTGCGCGATGAGCTAACGGCCGATCTGTTCCTTGCATCAGACGGTCCCCGGCTTTCCGCCGATCGCCCCACTATATTCCTCGGCTGCCGTGGCGGAATACGGATTCATCTGGAGGTGAAACTGCGCGAGGGTTCGCATCACTCCGGCAACTGGGGCGGTGTCCTTGCCAATCCCGCCACCATCCTTGCAAGCGCGATCGCGACCCTTGTCGATGGCAAGGGACGCCTGCTGCTGGATCAATTGAAGCCGCCGCGCATTTCCAATCAGATCCGCGCCACGCTTGCCGACGTGAAGATAGAGCCGACGTCCGATGAGCCTTCTCTGTCTGTGGATTGGGGTGAGGAAGGCCTGTCGGCGGCCGAGAGGCTTTATGCGTGGAATACGCTCGAAGTGCTGGCAATGTCTTCCGGCAACATCGAGAAGCCGGCCAACGCCATTCCGGGACGCGCGGAAGCCGTCTTGCAGCTGCGCTTTGTCGTCGGCACCAGGATGGATAAAATCGTCGATGCGATCAGGACGCATCTGCACGCAGGCGGATTTCCGATGATCGAGGTGCGGGCGGCCCAGGGTTTTGCTGCATCGCGGACCGATTTCGACAGTCCCTGGATCAACTGGACGGCGGAGTCGATCCAGCAAACGACGGGAAAAGCGCCCGCGGTTTTGCCGAATTTCGGCGGCTCGCTGCCCAATGATGTGTTTTCCGAAGCTCTTGGCTTGCCCACGATTTGGGTGCCGCACTCCTATCCCGGCTGCTCCCAGCACGCACCCGACGAACACATCCTTCTTTCGGTCACCGAAGAAGCGCTTGGCATCATGGCAGGCTTATTCTGGGACTTGGGCGAGATGGCGCGCCTGAGGCATTGATGCCCCCGCCATCTCTTGTCATTCGTATCCTTTGGGGGTCGTATGGCCACCGAAAGTTACATTCTATTCCGGTCCAAATTATGCAAGCATTGTAGAAGTCATCCAAACGAGGAGAGCACGAATGAAACACCTGCGTATGATTGGCCTTGCGCTCGCCGCCGCGTTCTGCGGTTGCCAAGCAAATGCCGAGGAGCTCACGGGTACGCTGAAGAACGTCAAGGAGACCGGCGCGATCACCCTTGGCTTTCGCGATTCGTCGATTCCGTTTTCCTATCTGGACGACAGCCAGAAGCCGATCGGTTTTGCGATGGACATCTGTTACAAGATTGTCGACGCCGTAAAGAAAGAGCTCAAGCTCGACAAGCTTGAGGTCAAGCTCAATCCGGTAACGTCGTCGACCCGCATCCCGCTGCTGGCCAATGGCACGATCGATCTCGAATGCGGTTCGACCACCAACAACGCCGACCGTCAGAAGCAGATTTCCTTCACCAACACCCATTTTCTGACCGCGAGCCGCTTCGTCTCGAAGAAGTCCAGCAAGATCAACTCGATCGACGATCTCAAGGGAAAGTCGGTGGTCTCGACCTCCGGCACCACCAACATCAAGCAGCTCACCGAAGCCAATGCCGCCCGCAACCTCGGCGTCAACATCATTCCGGCCAAGGATCACGCCGAAGCGTTCCTGATGGTTGAGACCGATCGTGCCGTTGCGTTCGTGATGGACGATATCCTGCTCGCCAGCCTCGTCGCCGGATCGAAAGAGCCGGACGCATTCGTCATCTCCAAGGATGCGTTCTCGAAGCCTGAACCTTACGGCATCATGCTGCGCAAGGACGATCCGGCCTTCAAGAAGGTGGTCGATGGCGCCACCGCTGCGCTCTACCAGAGCGCCGACGGTCAGAAGCTCTATGAAAAATGGTTCATGCAGAAGATTCCGCCCAAGGGATTAAATCTCAACGCGCCAATCAGCCCGGAACTGAAGAACGAATTCGCCAAGCCTTCCGATTCCCCCGATCCCGAATTCTTACAAGGCGATGTAAGTTTGCCGCTCATGCAATGGCGTGCCCGTTGCATGAGCCGGCATCGTTGGCGCAGGCTCGGCTGGTAGCGGCGCAGCCGTAGCACGCGGGGGGTCTTCGTGAATTATCACTGGAACTGGCGCATTTTCTGGGAGCCGGCCCCCAACGGGACCGGCACCTATCTCGACATGCTGCTGTCCGGGCTGGTGCTGACGATCGAAACTGCGATCTGCGCCTGGATCATCGCGCTCGTGTTGGGGGCGGTCATAGGCGTATTACGCACGCTGCCGTCGAAGACGGCATCCTGGGTCGGCTTCGCCTGGGTCGAATTCTTCCGCAACATGCCGCTATTGGTGCAGCTGTTTCTCTGGTTCTTCGTCTTGCCGGAGCTGCTGCCGCCGTCGTGGGGGCTGTGGTTGAAGCAGATTTCCAACGCGCCGTTCTACACGGCAGCGATCGGAATTGGATTGTTCATGTCGGCGCGCGTGGCCGAGCAAACGCGCGCAGGCATTAACTCGCTGCCGCGCGGGCAGAAACTGGCCGCGACAGCACTCGGGCTGACGACGGCACAGACCTATCGCTACGTGCTGCTGCCTATGGCGTTTCGCATCATTATGCCGCCGCTAACGTCGGAATTTCTCAACACCATCAAGAATACCTCGGTGGCCATCACCATCGGCCTGATCGAATTGACCGGTGAGGCGCGTGCGATGCAGGAATTCTCTTTTCAGGTGTTCGAAGCCTTCACCGCGGCGACGATGCTGTATCTTCTGGTCAATATCGTGGTCGTCACCGCCATGCGCTTCCTCGAGCGCGGATTGGCGATCCCCGGCTACATTACCGGGAAGTGAGCCGCGCTCATGTTCGCCAACTTCGACTTCGACGTTATCCGCCGCTCGCTTGCGTATCTGTTTTTCGATGGCATGGCCTTCACGCTGACGCTGACAGGGCTCGCGGCACTGGGAGGCCTGATCTTCGGCACGCTGATAGCCCTGATGCGGTTGTCGGGCTTCCGGCTGCTCGGGCGCATCGCCGGCCTCTATGTCGACCTGATGCGGTCGCTGCCGCTGGTGCTGGTGATTTTCTGGTTCTATTTCCTGGTACCTTACATCGGGCAGTGGCTGACGGGATCGTCGCGGCCGATTCGCGTCGGCGCATTTACCTCCTCGCTCGTCACGTTTGTCATGTTCGAGGCCGCTTATTTCTCCGAAATCATGCGCGCCGGCATCCAGTCGATCTCCAAGGGACAGCCTGCCGCGGCGCAGGCGCTGGGTCTGACCTATAGCCAGACGATGCGCTACGTCGTGTTGCCCCAGGCGTTCCGGAATATGCTGCCGGTACTGCTGACGCAGACGATCGTGCTGTTTCAGGACACCTCGCTGGTCTACGTGCTGTCGATTCCCGATTTTCTGGGGGCTGCCAGCAAGGTCGCGCAGCGCGACGGGCGGCTGGTTGAAATGTACCTGTTCGCGGCCGTGGTTTATTTCTCGATTTCGTTCATAACCTCTCTTGGCATCCGGCGTCTTCAGACGCGCATCAGTTTTGTTCACTAGCGAGACCTTCATGATCGAGATCAGCCACGTCGACAAATGGTACGGGCCGGCTTTTCAGGCGTTGAAGGATTGCACGACCAGTGTCGCCAAGGGCGAAGTGGTGGTGGTGTGCGGCCCATCAGGTTCGGGGAAATCGACGCTGATCAAATGCGTCAACGCACTGGAGCCGTTCCAGAGCGGCGAGATCGTCCTTGACGGCATCAAGGTCAACGATCCCAAGACCGATCTGCCGAAGCTGCGCGCCCGCGTCGGCATGGTGTTCCAGCATTTTGAACTGTTCCCGCATCTCAGGATCATCGAAAATCTCTGTCTGGCGCAGGAGAAGGTGCTGGGACGCTCGCATGACGAGGCGATGACGAAGGGGGCCAAGCTGCTCGACCGGGTCGGCCTGAAGGAGCACGCGCTGAAATATCCCGCCGAATTATCCGGCGGCCAGCAACAGCGCGTCGCTATCGCGCGAGCGCTGGCCATGGACCCGATCGCAATGTTATTCGATGAGCCGACCTCGGCACTCGATCCCGAAATGATCAGCGAGGTGCTGGACGTGATGGTCGACCTCGCCCGCGAGGGCATGACGATGATGGTCGTTACCCATGAAATGGGCTTTGCCAGCAAGGTCGCGCATCGGGTCATCTTCATGGACAAGGGCGAAATCGTCGAAGACGCGCTGAAGACGGATTTCTTCGGTAGTCCCCGCAGTGATCGCGCGCAAAAATTCCTGTCCAAGATTCTTTCGCATTAAGAATTCGCCTAAGAAATTTGCCTATGCTATGCAGCGCAGCAGCTTCGTGCCTACAGGAGAGTTCGTTTGGACCAGATCGCTTACGTCAACGGGTCGTTTGTGCCAATGGCAGACGCCAAGGTCTCGGTGCTGGACCGCGGCTTTCTGTTCGCGGACGGCATTTACGAGGTCGCGGCGGTGCTGGAGGGCAAGCTGATTGACAACGCCTCGCATTTGGCGCGGCTCGAGCGCTCGGTCGGCGAGATCTCGCTTGCTTTGCCGGAAACGCCTGGCCGCATTCAGGAGATTCAGAAAGAGCTGATCGCGCGCAACAACCTGGTCAACGGCATGGTCTATCTGGAGGTGACGCGCGGCGCCGCCTCCGAACGTGATTTCGCGTTTCCCAAATGCGTCAAGCCGACGCTTGTGATGTTTACCTCGGTCAAGGACATCGTCAACGCGCCATCGGCCAAAACCGGCATTGCCGTGATCACCGTGCCCGATATTCGCTGGGCCCGGCGCGACATCAAGAGCGTGGCTCTTTTGGCGCAGGTGCTGGCCAAGCAGGCCGCGGCGGAAGCCGGCGCCGGGGAAGCCTGGATGATCGAGGACGGGATGGTGACCGAAGGCGGGTCGTCGTCGGCCTTCATCCTGACGCAGGACGATGTGCTGGTAACGCGGCAGAATTCCAGCGCGATTTTGCCAGGCTGCACGCGCAAGGCGGTAGTCGCGCTCGCAGAAGAGCGTCAGCTTCGCGTCGAGGAGCGGCCGTTTTCGGTTCAAGAGGCGTTAGCGGCGAAGGAAGCCTTTATTACCAGCGCGACCGTGTTCGTGCAGGCGGTGGTGAGCATCGACGGCAAAACCGTCGCCAATGGCAGACCGGGTCCTATGACGGATCGTTTGCGCGAGATTTACGTCGATTTCGCCCGCGCCACGGCGCAGTGAATTTCGTGCCGCCGCGGCAGGATAAAGCGACGGCAACCCCGGGGTTCATCGGGTGATTCGAGCAGAAACTGACGCTTCGGCCGGGCCTCGGTCTGGATCGGATCGCGCCAATGCAATAACGTCTGTCCGTCCAATTGGTCGGCCACGCAATCAGATGTTTCCGCGCAACTTCGCCTCGTCACGCCCAAATATTACACGGTTGGCCGCGATAGCGGCGGCGGCGGTTACATTCGCAGTTCCGTTGTTGGCTGCCGCTGTCGAGCTTGGTCCGCCGCCGGGGGCGGTGCTGTCGCGCGAAAAGCTCTCTCCCATTGACGATTTCATCAATGGCGAAATCACCTCCGGCAAGATTCCGGGCGCGATCGTTCTGATCCAGCGCCACGGCCAACAGGTCTATTTCAAATGCTTCGGCAAGCGTGATGTCGAAAAGGGAACGCTGATGACGGCGGACGCCATCTTCCCGATTCATTCAGTCACCAAGACCATCACAAGCGTGGCGGCGATGATGCTGGTAGATCGCGGCAAAATCTCGCTCGATGATCCCGTCAGAAAATACATTCCATCTTTCGCCGGCATCAAAGTCGGCGTGGAGAGAAAAGACGCCGCCGGCCGGCCGGTGCTCGATCTGGTGCCGCTGCGCCGGCCCATCAATATCGAGGATTTGTTGCTGCATGCTTCCGGCATCACCTATGGCTTTTATGGCGAAGGGCTGGTCAAGGCTGCTTATGACGGCATTTATCTCGGTGATTTCGACAATGCTGAATTCGTCGAGCGGCTCGCCAAGGTGCCGCTGGCCGAGCAGCCGCGCACGCTCTGGGATTACGGGCATTCAATTGACGTTCTCGGCCGCGTCATCGAAGTCGCGTCCGGCCAATCTCTCTATCAGTTCGAGAAAGCGAATCTGCTCGATCCGCTTGGCATGACCACTACAAAGTTTTTTCTGACCGATCCATCCGAGCGCGCTCGCTATGCCCAGCCGCTGGCCAAGGACCGGCATATCGAGCGAAACTCGCTTGACGTCACGCGATGGGAATCTGGCGGCGGCGGGATGGTTTCCACGATCTCCGATTTCGCGCGCTATGGGCAGATGTTGCTGAATGGCGGATCGCTGGACGGCAAAACCTATCTCAGCCCCGCAGCATTCGCCGCGATGACAACGGATCACATCGGGCCGGGGTCGGGCGTCGCGCGCAACTATTTCTATTACCCCGGCGATGGCTTCGGATTTGGTTATGGTTTCGGCATCCGGACTGACCCCGGCAACGCGGTGCCGCCGCCGCCGGGCTCGCTCGGGGAGATCAAATGGGATGGCGCCACCGGCGTCTATCTCGTGGTGGACCGCGCCCAGGACATGTTTTTCGTTCTCATGGAGAACTCCCCGTCCGGGCGCATGCACGTTCAGACGACCCTGAAGAAGATCATCTACGACGCGTTTGGGAAATAATCTGAAATGGCCGGTTGGCCGGCCTTGTGCGGAACGGTATCGATGCTGAGGCAAGCGGACGGAAGCGATCAGGCCACGATGGCGCCGTCGCGCATCGCAGCGCTCGACCGCGCACGGACGTTTATCATCCTGCTGGTGCTGCTGCACCACTCCGTCCTTAACTATACCTATTTCGGCCATGGCGACCCGATGCGCTGGCTCGGCTTTGATCTTGTGGTGCTGTTCAACGACAGTTTCTTCATGGCCTTCATGTTTTTGATCTCGGGGCTTTTCGTCCGGGACAGCCTGGCGCGAAAGGGTCCGACGATTTTCCTACGCGACCGGGCGTGGCGGCTCGGCGTGCCATACCTGCTGTCGGTCTTCGTGCTGATGCCGATCGCGTACTATCCGACATTCCTGCGCTACCATTTGCCGGGAACGACCGATTTCAACTTCCTGCATTTCTGGTGGCACACGCTCACCGTCGGGCCGTGGCCTTCAGGTCCGGCATGGTTCCTGTGGGTGCTGCTGGCGCTCGATGCTTTGGCCGCTGCCGTCTGGTCCATCGCGCTTAAGGTCATTCAGGCGTTCGGCCAGCTTATTTTTTCCGTACGCGCCCGGCCGATGGCGGTCTTCCCGGTATTTCTGATCGCCTCAATCGCAGCCTATCTGCCGCTCCACCTGGCGTTCGGGGACGCAAGCTGGCTGGAATTGGGCCGGTTTCCGCTTCCGATCCAGACCAGCCGTATCCTGCTTTATGCCGGGTATTTTTTTGTCGGCGTCGGCGTCGGCGCGGTGAAGCTCAGAACGGGCCTGCTCGCGGAGAACGGAGAGCTGGCAAGACGTTGGCTGGTCTGGTGCGCCTTTGCCATGATGTTTTACGGTGCGATCCTCGCTCTGGTCTATGTCCATCATAACTGGGTGGCGGATTTCAATTCTCCGCCGCTCGCATGGAGGGTGGGTTACGGCCTCGCGTTTGCGACTTTCAGCGCCGCGATGGCATTTGCGGTATCGGCGTTTTTCTTGCGCTTCGCCGGGTCCGGCTGGAGCCTGCTCGATGCGCTGCGGCCCTCGGCCTACGGCGTCTACCTCTTGCACTACATCTTCATCATCTGGCTGCAATATGCCCTCTACGATTATTCGGTTCCGGCGATCGTCAAGTTCGCCATCGTCTTCGTCGGCACGCTTTCGATGAGCTGGGGGCTCACCGTGATGTTGCGAAAAATTCCTTTCGTGGCGCGGATGATCTGAACTGCCTACCTGCTATTATTGTTTCAGAACTCCAGCCGCGTGTGGTCGTATGTCGTTTCATTGGATTTCCAGGGTATCGGTCATTTTGCCCGCGCTCGTCGCGCTTGCGTTGCTGTCGGCAGCTTCGAACGACCAAGCCATGGCCTTGTATCCTGACAGGATCGTCAGGATTGTCGTTCCCTTTGCGCCAGGCGGCGGGACCGATGTGATTGCGCGCACGCTGGCGCAGGAGATGGCGAAGGATCTGGGCGCGGCGGTCATTATCGAGAACAAGCCTGGGGCAGGGACCATCATCGGGACCCAGGCCGTCGCGAGCAGCGAGCCGGATGGCTACACGCTGCTGATGGGGACGTTCGCGAATGCGGTCAATCCAAGCCTGAATGCGAAGCTGCCTTACGATCCCCACAAGGACTTCGCGCCGGTCGCGCTTATTGCACGCTCATTCAACATCGTCGTGGTAAATCCCCAATCCCCGATCAAGTCGATTGCGGACCTGATCGCGGCGGCGAAAGCCGATCCAGACAAAATGCCCTATGGGACCTTCGGCACCGGTACATCGGCGCATCTCGCGGGCGAGTTGTTCAAGAGCAAGGCCGGGGTCAACCTGACCATGGTGCCCTATAAGGGCGCCGCCCCCGCCATCACCGACCTGATAGGGGGCCAGATCCAGGTGATGTTTACCACGGTTGCAAGCGCCGCTTCCCTGATCGAGGGTGGACAGTTGCGCGCGCTCGCGGTGACATCGGCGGGGCGTTCGCCCGCATTTCCGGATTTACCCACTGTCGCGGAGGCCGGCGTTCCCGGCTACGCAGCGGAGAGCTGGTATGGCTTGTTCGCGCCGGCCAAGACACCTGCCGATGTCATCGACCGTCTCAACAGGTCAGCCGCGACCGCGGTTCAATCCGAGGCTTTCAAGCGGCTGGGCGCAAACGAGGGCCTCGTCATGGTCGCGCGTCCTCCCGAAGAACTCGATCGATATGTGCGCGGCGAGGAGGAACGCTGGCGCAAGGTGATCGAGGATGCAGGGATCAAGATCGAATAGCAGTTCGCAGCTATTGCTCCATCTTGATATTGCCGGCCTTGGCGACATCGGCCCACCGCGCGATATCGGAAGCCAAAATCCGTGAAAATTCTTCCGATGAATTACCCACCGATTCGATGCCGAGCGGTCTCAGGCGAGCGATTATATCCGGCAACCGGGCGATCCGCATGAATTCGCTCTCGAGCTTCTTCACAATCGCGGCTGGCGTCTGCTTTGGCGCGAAGATGCCGCTCCAAAGCACCGCGTCGACGTCGGCGCCGGCCTCCTTCATGGTCGGAACGTCCGGAAAGTCCTCCATCCGTTTCGGTGCCGCAATCGCAAGGGCGCGCACCAGACCGCTCTTCACCTGGCCCGATACTGGACCGGCATCGGCGATGGTCGCGGTGACCTGACCGGAGACGACCGCCATTACCGAATCGTTGGCGCCCTTGTACGGGATCACCTGCATCGGTGCGCCGGTCTTCTGCTTGAACTGTTCGGTCACCAGCTGGAACGCGGCCGACGAACTGGCATAATTGGTCTTGTCCGGATTGGCCTTGGCATAGGCGACAAGATCGGTGACCGACCTGATCGGCGAAGACGCATTTACCACCAGAATCAGCGGGAACGATCCGAGTTCGGAGACAGGGGTGAAATCGCGGATCGGGTCGTAGGGCAGCTTGGCGTAAACCGCCGGATTGATCGCCATGGCGCCGCTGGCGCCGACCAGCAGCGTGTAACCATCCGGCTCCGATTTGGCGACATATTCGGTTGCGACGATGGCGCCACCGCCCGGCTTGTTTTCGATAATAACCGGCTGGCCGAGGTTTTCCGACAATTTCTGCCCAAAGATCCGCGCAATGATGTCATTGCCCCCGCCGGCCGTGAAGCCGACGATGATGTGAATGGCCCGCGTCGGATATTTCGAAGGCTCTTCCTGAGCGGACGCGGAAGTAATCGCGGCCGCGATGAGCGCGACAATTCCAAGATACCCGCCCATCACGAAGTATCTGCCCGGAGTATTCATGAAATTCAGCTTCCGTTGGTGTTGCCGGCGAAGCGACGGATCTACTTCAGAGCCCGGTGATGTGAACGTGCAGCACGGCGGCCTTGCCGTCATCCAGCGCGGCGAGACAGCGATCGATGGCGGCAGCGAGATCATCCGGCTCAGCGACGCATTCGCCATGCGCGCCGAAAGCCCGCGCTACCGCGGAGAAATCCCGCTGCTCGCCCTGACGACCCGATGCCAGCCGCGATTGGAACTGATCGGTCTCGGCGGCAACGCCCTTTGGATAAACCCGCTGCACTGCCGATTTCACCGCCTGCCAGCCGCCATTGTCCAGCACCACCGTCAGAATTGGAATCTGATATTGCTGCGCCACCGCATAGACGCTGTCGGGAGAGGAGAAGTGAAAGCCGCCGTCGCCGATCACCTGCACGATGCGGCGATCCGGTTGCGCCAGTTTCAATCCCAGCGCCATCCCGCCGCTAAATCCCAGCCCACCGCCGGCCAGCCCGACGTAGCTCCGCGGCTTTGTGCGCATGATGTGCTCCTGCAGGACAGGCGCGTTGCGGATCGCTTCGTTGATCACGATGTCGTCCTGCGAAAGCTTTCCGCTTAGCGTCGCGAACAGGAAGGCCGGGCTGACCGCGCCGCGAACACCCTTGTTGGCGCTCGCGGCCGAGCGGCGCTTCGCAGCTTGATCGCGCGCACCGTTCCAGCCTGCGATCCGCTCGGCAACGCGGCGGCGCCAGGCGTCATCGGCGCGCGCCTCCACGGCGTCGAGCACCTGCTGCAGCACAACAGCGCAATCGCCTTGAATCCTCATGTCGGTCGGGAATCCCCACATCGGAAAATCAGATTTCAGGGGATCGATGTCGATCTGGATCCATTTGATCGCGCCGGCGCGCCCGGCGTATTGCGGAATGAACGGCACATCGGAATCGAGCAACAGGCCGAGGTCGGCCGCCTCCAGCAAGGGCAGTGGATCGAAGCCGGCGAAGCATGGCGATGCCTGTGAAATATTGAGGTCGATCGAATTGAATTCGGCGACCCTGATGCCGCAGGTCTGCGCCAGCCGGTCCAGCACCGCGACCGCCCGAGGCTTGCGGCCGAGATAGGCCGTCAGCGCAATCGGATTTTTCGCAGCAATCAATTGCCCGGCGATCGCATCGATCCGCGCCGGCTCGATGCCTCCGGTGTGAACGCCGCCATATCGCGCGGGCGGATAAGCCGGCATGTCAGCGTCGTCCCATTGTTCCGCCAGCGTTTCGCGCGGAAGCATCATGTAAACGGGGCCGGGCGGATCGCTTTGCGCAAACGCGCTGGCGCGGGCCAGCGCCTCCTTCACGACGACGCCCGTCGGAAGCGAATATTCCCACTTGACGTAAGGCCTGACGATGCTGGCGATGTCGAACGGGTCCTGCACGAAATGAACATAGGTATCGCGCGAACCCGGCAGTTCGCCATGCAATGTGTAGGGTGCGCGTCCGGCAAACAGCATCACCGGCAAGCGATATCGAAAAAGATTCTGGATCGCCATGCAGGCATTCGCGGTGCCGGCATCGACATGCACGAAAACCGCCTGGGCTCGCCCGGTCGCCAAGGCGTAGCCGCCGGCCATGTGCACCGCGACGACCTCATGCGGACAGAGGATCATCTCGGGATATCTGCGGCCTTCCTTGTCCCAGCGCGCCATCTCCTCAATCAGTGAAACATGATCGGTGCCAAGATTGGCAAAGATGTAGTCGATGCCGAGATCGACCAGGCCTTCGAGGAAATGATGCGCGGTGGTGTGCCGGCTCATGCCTTGCGGCTTCCAGGCGCCGTCTCCGCGACAAACCGGTTGCGCAAGGTACCGATGCCGGTGATTTCGATCTCGACCACATCACCCGCTTTGAGATCGGGGGATGCGCCGTCGGTTCCCATCCAGATCACGTCTCCCGGCCACAGCGTGAAATATTTTGTCAGTTCTACGATGAACGGCTTGATGCCGAAAATCATGTCATTGGTGCGGAAGCGATTGCTCTCCTTGCCGTTCACCTTCACGACGGTTTCCATCTTGTCGAGGTCGACGTCGGTCTCGATCCAGGGTCCCATCGGCTTGAAGGTGTCGGCATTCTTGGCCCGCCACAGTCCGCGATCGGCTTTCTGCCAGGTACGCTCGCTGACGTCGTTGCCGATGGTGTAGCCGAACACGCAGGACATCGCGTCGGCTTCGCTCAGGTGCTTTGCCTTCTTGCCGATGACGACGACCAACTCGCCTTCGTAGTGGATTTTCTCGGTGGCGGTCGCCGGGATTACCACCTCCTCGTCGTGCGCGATCAGCGCGTTTTGTGCGCGATAGCCGATCTCGGGTCGGTCGGGAACGTTGGGCACCTCGCCGCGCTTGTCGGCCGCCTCCTTGAGATGTTTGAGGTAATTCAGGCCGACGCAATAGAATGTGCGCGGCATCAACGGCAGTTCGACCTTCACGTCCGCCAAGGAACGAGAGCCGTGCGCGCGCCGCCATTCGCCGAAGGGATCGCCGCTGACCGCGATCACGCGGTCACCTTCGACGATCCCCCAGGATGTTTGCCCGTCTGCGGTAAACTTCAGCCAACGCATGCTTTATCCCTTTTATTCGGCCGCGACGCGCGGCTGACTTTTCCACGCGCCGGCAAGCGGCCGCGGCAGGCCGAGATTATCGCGCAAGGTCTTGCCGGCGTAATCCCTGTGAAACAGCCCACGTCGCTGTAACTCGGGAACGATGTAACGGACGAAATCCGCATAGGACCCCGGCACATAGGTCGCCGCGATCACGAAGCCATCGCAACCGCGCCCTACGAACATCTCCTCCAGCCGGTCGGCGATCTCCTTGGGGCCGCCGACGATTGCGTCCTGGGTCTGGCCGCGGCCGCTGAAGGTGATGAAATCGCGCGCGCTGGGGTTGGTCTTGCCCGAGGTTTTGAGGACGCCATCGCGGATGCCGAGGATACCCTGCATGCCCTGGAGTTCCTCCGTGCTCAGCGGTTCGTCGATGGCCTTGGAGGCAAAATCGTAATTCAGTCCCTCCGACAGCAGCGACAGCGCGTCTATTTCCAGCGGCAGCTTTTCGATCAGCGCCATCTTGTCTTCCGCCTCGGATTTGGTGGCGCCGGATACCGGGGTCATCAGATTGCAAAGAAACATCTGATCGGGATCGCGGCCAGCCTTCGCGGCCTCGTTCCTGATTGCATCGTAGCCTTGCTTGGCGCCTGCCAGATTGCGCGCGGCCGTGAAAATGACTTCGCCCCATCGGCCTGCGAAACGCTGGCCGCGGCCGCTGGCGCCGGCCTGGATAATGACAGGGTGGCCTTGCTGCGAACGCGGCACCGTGAACGGCCCCCGCGACTTGAAGAACTGCCCGTTGTGATCGAGGCGTTTCACCTTGTCCGGATCGGCAAACCGGCCGCTCTTCTTGTCGATCAGGAGTGAACCGTCTTCCCAGGAATCCCAGTGGCCGAGGACCACTTCCATGAATTCGTCGGCGCGGTCGTAACGGAAGTCATGATCGAGATGCGCGTCCTTTCCCATATTGTGAGCTTCACCGTCGTTGACCGATGTGACGACGTTCCAGGCGGCGCGGCCGCCGGTCATCAGGTCGAGGGTAGCAAACCTGCGGGCGACGTCGAACGGCTCGTAATAGGTGGTCGAGCAGGTCGATGCGAGGCCGAGCTTTTCCGTTGCCATACCCATCGCCGTCAGGACGACGATCGGATCCATCTTCACGCAGCGGATTCCGTATTCGACCGTATGGGCGTGGTCGTTGCCGTAGCGATCCGGCATCGCCAGGCGGTCGTCGAAAAACGCCATATGAAATTTTCCGGATTCGAGAATCCGGCCGATCTCCTGATAATAGTCCGCCGACATCGAGTCGTCGCGCGATTCCGGATGACGCCACGAGCTCGGCAGGTTGGTGCAGTTCTGTGCCTGCAGGAAGCCAACCATCACCATTTGCCGTGTCATGTTGCTCTCCCCGTGCCGGCCGAATTGAACGTCATGCCAGATCGAATTCGCCGGCCAATTTGTATTCACCTGCGAGCGCACGTAACTTGTCCCAGGTTGCGTCTTCGACGTCGATCCCCGAAACCTTGCGTTGCTGCTCCCTGATATATTCGACCTCACCCGGATAGAACACGCCGGTTGAGCCTTCGGAGGGCGGCGTCGCCTTGAGATATCGCGCGAACTCGGCGACTTCTTTCTTGAAATCCTTCAAGGGGCGAAACGCGGCGACATTGAACACCGCCATAAAGCATCCGTCATTATGCCGGCCGGTCGGTTCGACGCCGAAGCCGAGCCCGGTGAGCAGTCCGCACAGCACTTCGACCATCGCAGCCAGGCCGCTTCCCTTGTAGCCCTCGCTGCCGCCGAGCGGCAGCAGCGCGCCTCCCTTGCGGAACTGGCGGGGATCGGTGGTCTGCCGTCCTTCGCTGTCGACGATCCATCCGGTGGGGATTTCCTCGCCACGCGCGGCGGCTAGCTGGATCTTGCCGGCCGCGACGGCAGATGTCGCCATGTCCAGATAGAAGGGAGCATCGAGGTCCGACGGCACCGCGATTGAAATCGGATTGGTGCCGAGCCGCGCCTCGCGACCGCCGAATGGTGCGACCGCCTTGGGAGAGCGCCCGGAGTCGGCCGTGGCGAGACCGATCATTCCAGCCTTTATCGCCATCATCGGATAAGCAGCGAGTCGTCCGACATGGCTTTGGCGAAATACCGTGCAGGCCGCGACATTGGCGGTTTTCGCTTTTTCGATCGTCAGTGCCATCGCCTTGGCGTTGACATGAAAACCAAAGCCCCAGTGGCCATCGATCACGGTCGTGGTCGGCGATTCCTGCACAATCGTCCACTGCGCGCCGGGAACGATATGCCCGACCTTGATGCGATCGATATAGGTCGGGATCGCGATTACCCCGTGCGAGTCGTGACCGGCGAGATTGGCGTTGACGCAACCGGTAGCCACGGCGTCGGCTTCCTCGTCCGAAGCTCCGGCCGCCCTGAGCAGCGCCGCGCCAATGCGCGTGAGACGGTCGGCCTGCACGATCGGCATGGGATTTCCTCAAATCTAAGCCCGCGCCGGATGCGGGTCTTGCTTCTTGTCGTCGGCTCATGGTCTCAAAGGGGTGGCCGGAGAGCAAGTGGCAAGATAGGAAATCGCCGGTGCTGCGAGCAACGGTCGTGCGTGTCGGATTCCATCAAGCGGAATTCGATTGCTCCGCCTTCCCCGGAAAATCGCCGGGACAGGTCAGCGATGTCTGGCCGACGAGGCATTTAAGAAAAATCTCCGCGCCATCGGCATAAGTGGCGCCATCGGGCAGCTCGAGAATTGCGCACCACCCGGCCGGCATCGGTTGCTTCACGCCCAGCACCTCAAATGCCGGCCCCCACCACCATGCCGGGGCGGGTGATCTATGGTCTTCGGGAACCTGGCGCCATCGGGCGAACTCACCCACGGCGCGTTCCAATTGCACACTCGCGGCTTGATGCATCGAAATCCCCCTGGCCCTCTGATGATACGCGTAGCGCGCTGTACCGCGTCCACGCAACGAAACCTAGATTTCCCGAACCACGCCCGCTTGGCCCGGCGTGCATTCCAGCGCCTTGCGATCCCACTTCGCCGAATTGGCCGCGGCCTCATAGGTGCTTTGCAGGAATTCGAGCAGTGCCTGGTCCGGCTGCGCAGCCGTGCGGACGGCGTCATAGGGCAGGATAAACTCGCCTAGCGCTTCGCTGAAAAAGGCCGCGCCGGGTCGCACCCGCGTCGTGCGGAAGCCCGCCGGTTCGGGATAGGCATAGGAATAGAAGGCGGGATAGTCGATCGCGCCGCTACCCGGCCAGAAGCCGGCACTACTCTCCTCATGTGAATAGGCTTCGCAAGCCACGGCATCGGAGAGATGCGGTACTCCGCCGGGGTGGCGCGGAGCGCGTCGGCCCGAAAAACGCGTCACCGCGAGATCGAAGCTGCCCCAGAAGAAATGCACCGGGCTGGCCTTGCCGAGGAAGGCGGTGCGGAATTGCTTGAATATCCGATCGGCGTTGACAAGAATTTGAAAGAAGCGCCGCACCGCATCCGGATCGTAAGAGGCATGCCTGCGGTCTTCCGAAAATCGGATCGGCTCGGGCAATTCGTTCGGCATCTCGTCGATTGCGATGTAAATGCCGAGTTCTGCGAGCGCCGCCATAACCGCTGCGTAGAGACCGGCGACCGATTGTCCGGCCAACAGAAGCTGCCGCCTGGCGCCGTCACTGGTTGAAATCCGCAAGGCATGATCGATGAAGTCGAAGTCGATCTGAAAACTGCCGAGGCCGTCGGGTATCGGCGAGGTCGTCAGGCCGCGCGCCGTGACGTACAACGCAACGTGCCACGAATGATTTAACCAGGGCGCGCGCGCGAGACGGATCTTGCCGACGATCTGGCTCCAGAGGTGCAGCGTCTCATACGTCTCGCGCCACGACGCCGTCGGCAGTTCCGGCCACGGGATTTGCGAGATGCGGCTCATGCGTCACCGTAACAGGCTGTCATCGGCGTTCCCAGGTGTGCCAAGGCCGGGCGCGATCCGGCCCGGCCTTTATATGCGAACTCACGGCGATTGTGGATGATCGCGCGCGTTACGTCTTCTTCACGTTTTTGGCGAAGGCCGCGTCCACTTCATCCTTCTTGATGCGCGCTGCCGGGTTGCCGGGTTGGTCGAGATTTTGTTCTTCGGTGCCGTCGCCCATCATGCCGGGGTGCGGAGTGGCAGGGTTCTTCCTGGTGTTTTTGGCATCAGATTTGTTGGTCATTTCAAGATCTCCAGGCGCGGGTGCGCGTCATCCAACGGTACAGACCTCGTCAGGTTCCGTTGCTTCATTGCTCGGTAATCTCTTGACCGGATGGACAAGACATCACGAGTTGGTGCATTCCGGGCAATGACGCTTGCCGCGCGAGGCGCGGTAGAGGCTGCGACACCACCAGCGTCGCGCAATCGCCTGCAGCGGATTGCGTGCCAGTTGATAGATAAAGAGAATTTCGATCATGGCGAAGTCCGTTGTCCCCATGATCCAGATGGGGGCGGCACTCCGGTAGGAGAATGCCGCCCGCGTCGCATCAGCCATGCAGTTTTTTCGCGGTCTCCGCGATCACGCGTCCTTGATACCGCGCGCCAGCCAATTCGTTCTCACTGGGCTGGCGGCTGCCGTCGCCGGCGGCAATCGTGGTCGCGCCATAGGGTGAGCCGCCGGTGATCTCGTCGAGTTTCATCTGGCCGGCAAAGCCGTAATTCAGGCCGACGATGGTCATGCCGAAATGCAGGAGATTGGTGATGATGGAGAACAGCGTTGTTTCCTGGCCGCCATGCTGGGTCGCGGTCGAGGTGAAGGCCCCGCCGACCTTGCCGTGCAGCGCACCCTTGACCCAGAGGCCGCCGGCCTGATCAAGGAAATTCGCCATCTGCGACGCCATGCGGCCGAAGCGCGTGCCGGTGCCGATGATGATGGCGTCGTAGTTCGGGAGGTCTTCGATTTTCGCTACCGGCGCCGCCTGATCGACCTTGTAGTATGACGCCTTAGCGACATCCGGCGGCACCAGTTCGGGCACCCGTTTGATGTCGACAGCGGCGCCGCCCTCGCGGGCACCTTCGGCGACAGCGTTCGCCATCTTTTCGATATGACCGTAAGCGGAATAATAAAGGACAAGAACTTTTGCCATGGTTGATCTCCGTGAGTTTGAGAGGAAAAAGGGATCGTCATTGCCTGGCTGACCCGGCAACCCAATCGATGCGCGTGCTCGACCCGCGCATGACGGTCTATGCGTTAGCGGCGATGGTTCGTTTTACGAAGCGTCGACCAGCACCAGTTCGGAATCTTCCAGCGCGGTGATCCTGAGTCGCGCCTCGTCGCGGATCGCGACTTCGTCGCGCGCGTTGACGCGCACGCCATTGATCTCGACCGCGCCTGCGGCCGGCACCAGATAGAGGTTGCGCGTTTCACCGGGCGCATATTCCGCGCTCTCGCCGGCCTTCAGCGTTGTGGCGAGCACGCGCGCGTCGGCGCGGATCGGCAGCGCGTCCCTGTCATCGGCGAATCCGCTGGCGATGGTGACGAAGTTGCCGGAGCGATCAGACTTCGGAAACGGCTTGGCGCCCCAGGTGGGCTGGCCGCCTTGTGTCGTCGGCTCGATCCAGATCTGGAAGATCCTGGTCTCGGTCGGCTCCAGATTGTACTCGGAATGACGCACGCCAGAGCCGGCGCTCATCACCTGCACGTCGCCCGCTTCGGTGCGGCCCTTGTTGCCGAGACTGTCCTGGTGAGTAATCGCGCCTTCGCGGACATAGGTGATGATCTCCATGTTGGCGTGGGGATGCGCGGGAAAGCCGGTGTTCGGCGCGATTTCGTCGTCGTTCCAGACGCGCAAAGAGCCGTGGCCCATATTTCTGGGGTCATAATGACTGCCGAACGAGAAGTGGTGCTTGGCTTTCAGCCAGCCGTGATCGGCGCCGCCGAGTTTGTCGAAAGGTCTGAGTTCGATCATGGGATATTCCTTTGATTTGGGTTTCTTGAAGAGCTGTTTGAATCACGCGCCGAAGCCGCCATCGACATTCAGTACGGTGCCTGTCACGAACGACGCGCCGGGGCTGGTGAGAAACACGACGCCAGCAGCGATTTCTTCCGCGGTTCCGTATCGTTGTAGCGCGTGCTGCGTGCGCTGAGCTTCGGCAAACGCGCCGCCGTCCTTCGGATTCATGTCGGTGTCGATCGAGCCCGGCTGCAGCACGTTCACGGTAATGCCGCGCGGCCCGAGGTCGCGCGCGGCGCCCTTGCTGTAACCGACGATCGCAGCCTTCGTCGCGGCGTAGTCGGCGAGGCCGGGAAACGAGGCGCGGGTGGCGATACCGGATCCGATGGTGACGATCCGTCCGCCCTCTCCCATCAGCCTTGACGCCGCACGGATTGCGGTCACTACGCCGTGTACGTTGATAGCGTCCTGACGCGCCAACGCCGCGGTATCGCTGTTGGGATCATCGACCGCGCCGCTGGCCGCGACGCCGGCGTTGTTGACGAGGATATCGAGCCGGCCGAAATGCCGGGCGACGTCTTTCACCAGTCGATCGACTTCGCTCGAGCTGGCCTGATCGGCCTTGAAAGCGCGCGCTTCCACGCCCCTGGCTTTCAGTTCTTTCACGACGGCTTCGGCCTTGTCGGCTGAAGCGACGTAGCTGATGGCGACATTGGCGCCTTCGTCGGCGAGTGCGCGGGCGCTGGCTGCGCCGATGCCGCGCGAGCCGCCAGTTACTAGGGCAACCTTGCCTGCGAGAGTTTTGGTCATTGGATTTCTCCGCTGTTCGAATTCCGTTGAGCTCTGGATATGCGCTTCCAGATGGTGTTAAAATAGAAACTATAGAAACACATTGTTTCTGTTTTAGCGCCAATGGGAGCGTTGGGGTGGCAAAACTTCCCGATTTCGAAGGCCTCGCGATTTTTGCAAAAGTCGTGGAATTACGGTCGTTTGCGGCGGCTGCGGCGGAGCTTGCGCTGTCCAAGGCCACGGTGTCCAAGGCCGTCAGCCGGCTGGAGGAGCGGCTCGGCGCGCGGCTGTTCAATCGCACCTCGCGGCGTCTTGCCTTGACGGATGCCGGGCACAAGCTGTCCGAGCGGGCCGCGCGCCTGCTCGCCGATGGCGAGGCGACGGAAAACGAGGCGCTGGCACAATCGGTGGCGCCGCGCGGGCTGGTGCGCCTCGCGGTGCCCATGACTTTCGGGGTGAGAAAGGTAGCGCCGATCCTGCCGGAGTTTCTCGAGCAATATCCGGATGTCGCGATTGATCTCCACTTGAGCGATGCGATGGTCGATTTGATCGGGGAGGGCTTCGATGCCGGCTTGCGGATCGCGAGCCTGCCGGATTCCTCATTGATAGCGCGACGGCTATGCGCGATGCCGCGCTACACGGTTGCATCGTCTGCCTATCTGAAGCGACACGGCCGGCCGACACATCCGATGCACCTCGCGCAGCATAGATGTCTCGGCTATGCCTATCTCTCCACGCCGGGCCTCTGGCACTACACCAATTCCACGGGCGAGCAGGCGAGCGTGCGCCCGGCTGGGCCTTTGCGCGTCAACAATGGCGAGGCGCTGATGCCGGCGCTACTCGCAGGGCTCGGCATAGCCGATCTGCCGGACTTCATTGTTGGCGACGTCATTGCGTCGGGCGAGGTCGAAGTGATCCTGAAAGACTGGAAGCAGACCGAGGGCGCGGTGCATCTGGTGACGCCGCCGGGCGGCCCGCGTCCGGCGCGCGTCGAGGTGCTGGCGGAGTTTCTGGCGAAGCATTTTGCGAAGGGGAAGAAGCGGAACTAGCGGTTTCACCCCTTCCTGAGGGGGAGGGTCGGAACGGACGGCTATCGCAACATCAGCAGTTTCGGTAAGGCTACGTCCAACAACCAAAACAAAAAATCTCAGGGGAGAAAACTGCCGATGAACCGACGTGACCTTCTGAGAGCCGCCGCGGCATTGCCATTGGCGCGGGTCGCGCTCCCGAATGCGGCATCCGCGCAGGCGGCGTGGCCGACGCGCAATATCACCATGATCGTGCCGTTCCCGGCCGGCGGCCAGGCCGATCTCGCAGCGCGGCCGGTAGCGTTGGCGCTGGAAAGAATCTTGGGCAAGCCCGTCATCGTCGATAACCGAGCCGGCGGCGCCGGCGGATCGATCGGCAATGCGGCGGCGGCGCGCGCCGATGCCGACGGCTATACGCTGCTGATGACTTTGTCGTCGCTGGCGGTGCTGCCTGAAGCGGACCGGTTGTTCGACCGGCCCGTGGCCTACGAAGTTTCGCAATTCGCGCCGGTGGCGCGCGTGCTCGCCGATCCAACGCTGCTTGCGGTGCCGGCCTCGGCGCCGTGGAAGACGCTGCAGGATTTTGTCGCCGATGCGAAAAAACGTCCGGGCGAAATTCCCTACGGCTCGTCAGGTCCCTACGGCACGCTGCATGTGGCGATGGAGATGTTCGCAAGCAGCGCCGGCATTAAATTGCTGCACGTGCCGTTTCGCGGCGCCGGCCCCGCGTTGACGGCGCTCTTGAGCGGAACGGTGCAGGCGCTGGCGTCGGCGCCGGGCACGCTGAAGCAGCAGGTCGATGACGGCAAGATGCGCGTGCTTGCGAACTGGGGCGCGGAACGGATTGCGAGTTTTCCCAACCTGCCGACCTTCAGGGAACTCGGCTACAAGGACGTCGAGTTCTACATCTGGGCCGGTCTGTTCGCTCAGAGCGCGCTGCCGGCGCCGATCATGATGCAGCTACGCGCGGCGATGGCGTTGGCCGTGAAAAGTCCGGAAGTGACCAAGACCTTCGTAGCCGCCGGAAGTCCGGTGGCCTACATGGATGCGCCGGAATTTTCAAAGTTCGTCGCCGACGACAGCGCGCGCCTGATCGCGGCAGTGAAGAAAATCGGCAAGGTGGAGTAGGGGAAGGCTCCATGATTTCGTTGTTGGGAGCGTAGCGAGGCGATCCGGAACGGCACGGGAGCCCGGATTGCTTCGTCGCTGTTCTCCCTGCACAATCCGGATTACCTCTGATCCTGACACACATCGATCCATTCGGCTTTGACCAGCTCGGCCATCCGCGATGGCGCGATGCGCACCGCGCTGTGGGTCGAACCCGCGGCAGGCACCACCTCGTCGAACGCTTTCAGCGATACGTCGCAATAAACCGCGAGCGGCGCTTTCAAGCCGAACGGGCAGACGCCGCCGACTTCATGGCCGGTAATCTTGGCAACCTCGTCAACGCCAAGCATCTTCGGCTTGCCGCCGAACCGCGCCTTGACCTTCTTGTTGTCTATCCGCGAGGTGCCGCTGGCAACAATGAGCACCACGCGCTCGCCGATCCGCAGCGAAAGCGTTTTCGCAATCCGCGCCGGCTCGACGCCGTAGGCTTCGGCGGCCAGCGCGACTGTCGCCGAACTCAGGGGCGATTCGATCACGGCGATATCGGGGGCCTTTTCGGCAAAGAACGCGCGTACCGATTCAACGCTCATGGGCGGCGACCAGAACGGGCAGTTCCGACAGCGTGTGGATTCGATAGTCGGGTTCGAGCCCGAGTTCATCCATCTGCGTGCGGATCGCCTTGAACATGGTGAGGGGGGCGACCATTTCGCTTTTCGCGCAGACGAGCACCATCGCTTCCGGCGTTACCCGCTCGATCCAGGCGACGTTCAGCCCGAACGCCTTGGCGCCGCAGGCGTCCCAAGGGTTGGAGGATACGAATAGCACCTCAGCCGGCGGCGTGCCCAGCGCCGACTCAATCAGCGTGTACGCATCCGGGCTGGGCTTGAATATTCTTTTCGAATCGACGCTGATGACGGCATCCAGCACGCGGTCGAGACCGCTGTTGCGCACCAGCGCGTTGAGCATGCCGGTGCTGCCGTTGGAAAGAATGGCAAGCTTTCGATCCCGCAACGCCGCCAGCGCCGCCGTCGCATCCGGATAGAGGTCGAGATGCAGATATTTTTCCATGATCCGTTCGAACACGCCGCCGTCGTGTTTCAGCGCGAGCACCCTGAGCGTGTAGGCGAGCGAATCCCGCGTGATGTCGGAGAAATCCGCATAGCGTCGCATCAGCGAGCGCAGCCAGGTGTATTCGAGCTGCTTGATGCGCCAGATTTGCGTGACTATCTCGCCGTACCCCGGAAAAGCCTCTTCGGTAATGGCCGCTACCGACTGAATGTCGTAGAGCGTGCCATAGGCATCGAATACAACGGCTTTAATGCTCACGTGAGTACTCGTTCGATTCGCCGGCGCTAGATATTCAGGAGCTTCCGCGCGTTGGCCTTCAATACTTTCGGCCGAATATCGTCGCGAATCTCAAGCTTGGCGAAATCCGCCAGCCAGCGGTCGGGCGTGATGACGGGCCAGTCCGAGCCGAACAGCATTTTGTCCTGCAGGATGGAGTTGACGTAGCGCACCAGGATCGGTGGAAAATATTTCGGCGACCAGCCGGAGAGGTCAATGTAAACGTTTGGCTTGTGGGTCGCGACCGACAGCGCTTCCTCTTGCCACGGAAACGACGGGTGAGCGAGAATGATCTTGAGGTCGGGGAAATCCGCCGCCACATCGTCCATATACATCGGGTTGGAATATTTCAGCCGCATTCCCATCCCGCCAGGCATGCCGGAGCCGACGCCGGTCTGACCGGTGTGAAACAATGCGATGGCGCCGCCATCATTGATGGCTTCGTAAAGTGGATAGGCCATGCGGTCGTTGGCATAGAAACCCTGCATGGTCGGATGGAATTTGAAGCCTTTGACGCCGAATTCCTCTATCAACTTGCGCGCCTCGCGAACGCCGAGCTTGCCCTTGTGCGGATCGATACTGACAAACGGTATCAGCACGTCGGAATTGTCAGCGGCGATTTCCAGCATCTCGTAGTTGCTATAGCGGCGGAATCCGGTCTCGCGCTCGGCATCGACCGGAAAAATCACCGCTGCGATTTTCTTGGCGCGATAATAGGCCGCGGTCTCCGGCACGGTCGGCGGATGCTTGTTCGGCGACTTGAAATATTCGGCCATCTGCGCCTGGAAGTCGTCATAGCCGTCGTCGGCATGCATGCCGCAAGGCTCTTCCGCATGGGTGTGGATGTCGATCGCCACGAAGTCGTCGGGATTGAGTAGCGGCAGTTTCGCCATTGGGCATCCTAACGCTCGGTTTGTCGCAAGTGGATTAACAAAAACGGTGCGGCATTGAAAGCCTCCGCCACAAGCGGGACTTAAATGAGCCCGATGCGATTGTTCGCAATTCGAAAATAGTGTTCGCTTCCGCCGAAACCGGGAAGAGGGAACATCATGGGGCAGGCGGACGTCTTCGAGACCGACTTCTGGAAACATGCCAATTTGCGCAAGGTCTGGGATGACATCGTTCCCGGGGAACCTCGCAAGACCATTCCCTACACCCTGACACGAGATGCCATCGAGCTTTATTGCGCGGCGGTCGGCGAAGATCATCCGATCTATTTCGACGAGGACTATGCCCGAACCACAGCCTATGGCGGGCTGATTGCGCCGCCCTCGATCCATATCCTCTTGATGTTTGCCTGCACGCCGGCAGATGACTGGATGCGCAGCCCCGGCACCGTCAATGCCGGACAGTCATGGAGTTACAATATTCCGGCGCGGCCGGGCGACACCATCCGGCTCGAAGCCCGCGCGCTCGACAAGTTCATCAAACGCGAACGGCTGTTCGTGGTGCACGACAACGTTTTTTTCAACCAGCATGGCGAGGTGATTTGTTCCGGCCGTGGCTGGACCATCCGGCCGCAGTGATGGGCTAGGGAGTGAAATCATGACGGCGACTTTCGAAAGTCTCAACGCCGGAGATATTATCGACGGGCCGAAATTCGCGGTCTCGCGCGAATCAATCCGACTGTTTTGCGACGCATCGCTCGACTACAACCCGCTGCATCTCGACGACGATTATATGAAGGGCGATTTCGGCAAGACCAATTTCGGCGGCATCATCATGCACGGCATGAACAATTTCGGGCTGATTTCGCGGATGATTACCGACTGGGCCTACCCCGCCGGCGCCATTCACCGCCGCCTCGAAACCCGTTGGGTCAAGCCGGTCCGGCCCGGCGATACCATCCAGCCGACCGGGATTGTGAAATCGAAGCAGGCGACCGCGAACTCGCGCTGGGTTCTGATCGACGTGATGGTGCGCAACCAGAACGACGAGAAAGTCGCTACGGGCGAAGCCATGGTCGAGTTCCCGATTCGATGAATTGTGCCAGCAATTTCAATTAGTTTCCGCCATCGGAACGTGTGTGCGGGTGGGCGGCCAAATCGACCTTGAAACACCTGTTTGGATTGACATTCGACCGCGCAATGGCTTAGAAACCGCGCGTCCCGGGCGGCAAAGCCGCCGGCGGGATCGAGCGCGTTTTGCCACATTCGGCCTGTCGAACACGGCCTTTCAAAGCATCAGGATTGTCCCATGAAGGTCCGTAACTCGCTGAAATCGCTACGTGGTCGCCACCGTAACAACCGCTTGGTCCGCCGCAAGGGCCGGGTTTACGTGATCAACAAGGTTCAGCGCCGCTTCAAGGCGCGCCAAGGCTGAATCGGACCTGATTCCGGACTTCCAGGTCTCCACGAAAATTCTCACCTTCACGGGTCTTTGACGCCTTTGCTGCTTTGCAGCGCGTTTTCCTGCGTCTAGACTTTACAGATGACGCTGAGATTCCCTGCTGCGCGCAACGCTATGACCGCAATTCTCCTTTCCGCGGTCGTTATCGCTGCGCCGGTTGGAGCGCTTGCGCAGGATCCAAGAGTCACGCCACCGAAAGAGCAGAAAAAATTGCCGGAGCCACCGAGCAAATTGCCGAAGGTGGGCGCCGACCGCACACGCGGACTGGACTTTTTGTTCGGCGCGCTGAAGGCGGCGCCCGATGAGGTCAGCGCCAAGCATGTTGAGGCCAGGATCTGGGCGTTGTGGCTGCAGACCCCGAGCGATACCGCGGCGCTCCTGATGATGCGCGCCAAGGCCGCGATGGACGCCCAACAGATGGACGTCGCGCTGAAGCTGCTCGATGCCGTGGTCAAGTTGCGTCCCGACTATGTCGAGGCATGGAACAGGCGCGCGACGCTGCATTATTTGCGGAACGATTACGCCCATTCGCTCGGGGATATCGAGCAGGTACTTGTTCGCGAACCCCGCCACTTCGGCGCGCTGGCGGGGCTTGGCATGATCATGCAGGATCTCGGCGACGAAAAGCGCGCGCTCGATGCATTCCGCAAGGCGCTTGCTATCAACCCGTATCTTGAAAAGGTGCCGGAGTTGGTCAAAACCCTAAGCGAAAAGGTCGAAGGCCGCGACATCTGACAACGGCTGACTAACCACGATCATCGACAATCCATTGTGAACCGGAACGTTTTTCGCTACCGCGACTTGCCCGCCTGAATGCGTGCAGGGAGTCAAACGATGAAACGATTGATCCTGGTCGGTATGATGCTTTTTGCAAGCGGGACGGCTTGTCTCGCGGATGGACTCTATTGGGTGGTCGGTAATCGCGCGACCGACAAATGCGACATCGTGACCAGCAATCCGATCATAATCGGCGACATCTGGTTCGGCGACGGACCCTATAAGTCCCTCGATGACGCCAAGTTGGCCCGCTCGACCATTGACGCCTGTCCGAAGGACGATCCCCCCGCCGAATGTGACGGGAATTGCGAACAACGCGATTAGCTAGTGCAGGGCGTTGCTGCCACGCCCGAAGGGCCTGTCAAAGGTCGCAGCCGCGTAAAATTGCTGAAGCTCCGCTTCCAGGTGTTCGTTGACCAGCAGGAGGGCCTTCAGCGCACCGAGCATGTCGCCGCTGCAACACGCTATGATTTCGTCGATGGCGGCTTCATTTGGTTTGGAAGTCATCGAAAAATCCTCCCATTGTCCCGTGGAATAAACCGTTGGCGCCAGATCCTTGTTCCTGTGGATTGTGGGGATAGGTTGGTGACGACAGTCTTGGACGGCATGAACTCGTCACTTGGCGAAAGTGCCGACGGCGATCATATAGATTACGGTGACGCTGATACGACGAAGCGGGTGATACGGCTGGAAAACCCGCACAATTGGCCGCGAAACCGGACCGCCGTAAAGCCGTAACTCGCTTCTGCCCAAGGTCATCCGGGAATTCTCAATGATATCAGTAGCTGTCGTGACGACGCTGGCGATCCTGGCGCTGATCACTCAAGCCGGTGTCCTTGCCCTGCAGCGCGCCTATCCCGCGCAAGGCAAGATGATCGAGGTCGCCGGTGCAAAGCTCAATGTTGTAGATATTGGGCCGCGCGATGCCGGCGGCCCGCCGATCGTGATGATTCATGGGGCCAGTTCAAATCTGGAAGTCATGCGGCAACCGCTAGGCGACATGCTCGCCATGAACCATCGGGTCATTCTGATCGATCGTCCCGGGCATGGCTGGAGCAGGCGTGCGCGAGCCGGGGATTCGACACCTGCGATTCAGGGCAGAATGATCGATGAAGCGCTGGAAAAGCTGGGTGTGGGCCGGTCGATTCTGGTGGTGCATTCCTGGAGCGGCGCGCTTGGCGCGCTGCTGGCGCTCGACTATCCGCAACGCGTCGCCGGTCTGGTGATGCTGGCGCCGGTGGCTTATCCGTGGCCCGGCGGGGTCGGATGGTACAACAAGGTCGTCACCACTCCGGTGATCGGCCGGCTGCTGGCCTATACGATTACGCTTCCGCTCGGCTTCTTCCTCGCAGAGCCCGGCGCCCGCGGCGCGTTTTTGCCGCAGATCATGCCGCAAAATTTCGTGCGCAATACCGCAACGCCATTGTTGCTCCGTCCGCGCGAATTTCTCGCCAATGCCCGCGATCTCGTAACGCTGAAGGCGGCGGTAGCTGAGCAGGCGCCGCGCTATCCCGATATCGCGGTGCCGGCCGTGGTGATTTCAGGCGCAGAAGACAAGACGGTGTCGACGAACATTCACTCCCGGCCGTTCGCAACTGCTGTGCCCAATGCGAAACTGATCGTGTTGCCGGAGGTCGGTCACATGGTTCAGAACGCCGCGTCCGGACTCGTGATCGCTGAGATCGACGACATGATTGGCAAGATCGCACGCCGCGCGGATGCCGCAGCCAACTAGGGCCACCTCCGGAAGAATCGGGGCATGGGGATTCGAGCCAAGGGTTAGTCCAGCCCAGCGCGGCGGAAGGCTTCCAGATAGTGCTCGCGGTCGGCCGCAAGCTTCCAGGGCAATTGGTTTGCGATCCAGGCAAGAGAGATATTGGGTTGCGTACGGCGCAGCTCCTGAAGAGCGGCCGCCGCGACCTCAGTCTGTCCGGCCATGCTGGCTGCAACCGTCAGTACCCGGTAAGCGCCGGTGAGATCGCCGCGCTGACGGATTGCCTCGCGCGCAAGGTCGATGGCCCGCCGGTAGTTTCTTCCGACAAACTGGGCGTAGGCGGCGACGCCGTGATAGATCGCGGAGGAGGGATCGCGCGGGCTCAGCCGAATTGCACGTTGCGCGGCATCATAAGCTTCCTGCCAGCGCCCGCTATAGGACAATGCCAGGCTGTAATAACCCTGCGCCAGCGAGAAGTTGGGGTTGAGCTGCAACGCCAGTTCGAATTCGGCCAGCGAGTCGTCGAGGCGCCGCGTGGAAAAATAGACGCTGCCCAGCGCGTTGTGCGCCCACGCGTCGTCGCCGTCGGCCTGGATTGCCGCGAGCGCCGCGCGCTCGG
Organism: uncultured Alphaproteobacteria bacterium; assembly: GCA_963732455.1. GTDB lineage: Bacteria > Pseudomonadota > Alphaproteobacteria > Rhizobiales > Xanthobacteraceae > Bradyrhizobium. The sequence continues at coordinate 290,188 of CAVSZM010000009.1, forward strand.
CGATCGGCGCGGACGTGGCTATATCCGCCCAGCCCAAATGCACGCTGAACATATGGCTGGTGGCGAACACGGAGAGCGCGTGGCCGTAGTTCGGATCGATCGCGATCGCTTTTTCCAGCAGCGCCTGGGCGACCATATTGTCCTGCCGCGTCACGCGCCAGTAATGCGACAACGCCCGCATCACCAGATCCCAGGCGTCCAGGCTGCCGGGCGGCTTGCGCCGGGCGCGGAAATTTTCCGCCGCATAGAGTTGCGGCTCGATCGCGGCTACAATCGATTCGGTGATTTCGTCCTGGACTGCGAATACGTCGGCTATGCCGCGGTCGTAGCGCTCCGCCCAGATGTGGCTGCCGGTCGAGACATCGTTGAGCTGCGCGGTGATGCGAACGCGGTCGCCGCTCTTGCGCACGCTGCCCTCGACCACATAGCCGACGCCGAGTTCCTCGGCGACCTGCTTCAGGTGTACCGCCTTGCCCTTGTAGGTAAAGGTAGAGTTGCGCGCGATCACGAAGAACCAGCGCAGCTTGGACAGCCCGGTGATCAAGTCCTCGCTGATCCCGTCGGAGAAATATTCCTGCTCCTGTTCGCCGCTCATGTTGTTGAAGGGCAGCACGGCGATGGCGGGCCGATCGGGCAACGGCAAAGCAAGGCGCGGCTCCGGGCGGATTTCTTCCGCTGGCGGATCGACCGGCTGAGGGCCGTTTGATGGCTGGTTCACAATGCCGACGAAGCGAAGCCCCTTGCGTGGAATTGTCCGGATCAGCTTCTGGTTCCTGCCGCTATCGCCGATCGCCATTCGCGCGGAGTTGATGCGGCTGGTGAGCGTCGAATCGGAAACGCTTCGGCCACCCCAGACCGAAGCGATCAGATCCTCCCTGCTGACGACGTGGTCGCGGTTCTGCACCAGATAGACCAGCAGGTCGAATACCTGCGGTTCCACGGCAATCCGCTCGCCGCCGCGGAACAACTCGCGGCGTTCGATGTCAAGTGCATGATTTTCAAAGGTAAATTGCACGCCGCGTTCCCGACCGCGTCCATCCTCAAGAAATAATCAGGCCCGCCTCACGAAAAAATCAAGCGTCGGGCAAAGTCTTCCGGTCGCGCTTTATGCATCCTGCCCGGACCATTGTTGCGATCCCAGTCATTGCCAACCGGAGTCAATCATGACCCAGATCCAAGCCATTAGCCTAGGCGCGCAGGGAAATCGAACCCTAAGATTCATTGCATTTCTCTACGGGCTCGTCGCCTATTTCGCATTTTTCGCCACAATTCTCTATGCCATCGGGTTTGTAGACGACCTGGCGGTGCCAAAGACGATCGACACCGGCCCAACCTCGCCTACGGCGGAAGCGCTGGCCGTAAATCTCCTCCTGATGACACTGTTCGCGGTGCAGCACAGCCTGATGGCGCGCAAGCAGTTCAAGCAGTGGTGGACGCAGTATGTGCCGAAGGCGGTCGAGCGCAGCACCTATGTGCTGCTCGCCAGTCTGACGCTCGCACTCCTGTTCTGGCAGTGGCGCCCGATGCCGGCAATTGTTTGGCAAACTGAGCAGCCGGACGTCGCCGTGACAATCGCGACCCTGTCACTGGTCGGTTGGGTGATCGTGTTTACCAGCACGTTCCTGATCAATCATTTCGAGTTGTTCGGACTGCATCAGGTTGCCAGCAATCTCGCCGGGCAGGAAATGCCGACGCCGCGTTTCCGGACGCCGCTGTATTACAAGTTCGTGCGGCACCCGATCTATCTCGGCTTCATCATCGCGTTCTGGGCGGCGCCCACGATGACTGTCGGACATCTGCTGTTCGCGGCAGTGACCACGGCTTATATTTTCGTCGGCATTTTCCTGGAGGAGCGCGATCTGGTCGATCTTTTCGGCGAGGATTACCGCAACTACAAGAAGCGGGTTTCGATGTTGCTGCCCTGGCGCAAGTCGGCCTGATCAATCATCCCGGGTGTAATTGCCTGCAAAGAGGTTATTGTAATGACATATTCAGGAAGTTGTTTTTGCGGCGCGGTCAAAGTCGAGGTCACCGGTTCTCCGGTGGCCATGGGTTACTGCCATTGCCGCTCATGTCGTTCGTGGTCCGGAGGCCCTGTGAACGCCTTCAGCCTCTGGAAGCCGGAGGCCGTGCAGATCAAGTCGGGGGCTGAACACGTAGCGACGTGCTCAAGGACGGAAATGAGCGAGCGCAAATATTGCGCGAAGTGCGGCGGACACTTGATGACCAATCATCCGCCGCTCGCCATCATTGACGTGTTCGCTGCCACGATCCCAACTCTCGCCTTTACTCCAGGTGTTCACGTCAACTACGCAGAGACGGTAATGCCCATGCGGGACGGCCTGCCCAAACTGAAAGACTTCCCGGCGGAGCTAGGCGGTTCTGGCGAGACAATGGCCGAGTAACCGACGGCTTCCGGCCAAGCCGATGGCGATGCCGCGGGATGTAACCGCAGCATCGCCAGCAAAGGAACTTTCAAAAACTGATCAGCCGCTTTCGATTCCTGGGTTACGTCAGGGATCGAGGGGAGGCTATGCCTGAAAATCGCGTGTCAGAGAGCGACAATCCGGCTTATCTCGCCGGGCGGGAGCGCAGCTGCGAAGGCATGCGCCTGGCCGGCGTGCCGGAGGGGTGAAGGCTACTCCAGACCGGCGCGCCTGAGGCCTTCCAGATAGTGCTCGCGGTCGGCGCGCTCTTTCATTGGCAGTTCGTTTGCGATCCAGGCGAGAGAGATATTGGGCTGCGTGCGCCGAAGTTCCTGCAAGGCGATCCTGGCGACTTCCTTTTGTCCGGCCATGCCGGCGGCAGCGGTCAGCACACGATGTCCGCCGACGAAATCGCCGCGTTGCCTGAGGGACTCGTGCGCAAGGCGGATGGCCTCGTCGTAGTTGTGCCCGATGAACTGAGCGTAGGCGGCAATACCGTAAAAAATGGGCGAGAACGGATCGCGTGGACTAAGCCGCAATGCACGGCGCGCGGCCAGGTCGCCTTCTTGCCAGCGCCCGCTATAGCAAAGCGTCACGCCGTAAAAACCCTGAGCCAGCGAGAAGTTGGGGTTGAGCCGCAACGCCAGTTCGAACTCGGCCAGCGAGTCGTCGAAGCGCCGCGCGAACAGATAAACATAGGCCAGTCCATGGTGAGCCCAGGGGTCTTCGCTGTCGGCCTCAACCGCAGCCAGTGCCGCGCGTTCGGCGATCGGCGCCACCGTCGCCATGTCCGCCCAGCCCATATGGGCGCTAAAGGTATGGCTGGTAGCGAGCACACCGAGCGCCTGGCCGTAGTGTGGATCGATCGCGATCGCTTTTTCCAGGAGCGCCTGGGCGACAACGTTGTCCTGCCGCGTCACGCGCCAGTAATGCGACAACGCCCGCATCACCAGATCCCAGGCGTCCAGGCTGCCGGGCGGCTTGCGCCGGGCGCGAAAATTTTCCGCCGCATAGAGCTGCGGTTCGATCGCGGCGACAATGGCTTCGGTGATCTCGTCCTGCACCGCGAACACATCGGCGAGATCGCGATCGTAGCGCTCCGCCCAGATGTGGCCGCCGGTTGAGACATCGTTGAGCTGGGCCGTGATGCGGACGCGGTCACCGCTCTTGCGCACGCTGCCTTCGACCACATAGCCGACGCCAAGTTCCTCGGCGACCTGCTTCATATGCACGGCCTTGCCCTTGTAGATGAACGAGGAGTTGCGCGCGATCACGAAGAACCAGCGCAGCTTGGACAGCCCGGTGATGATGTCCTCGCTGATCCCGTCGGAGAAGTACTCCTGCTCTGGATCGTCGCTCATATTCGTGAAGGGGAGCACGGCAATGGCGGGCCGGTCGGGCAACGGTAGCGCCGCGCGCGACGGTTCGTTGGCTTCGGCCAGCGGTGAATCCAAGGCATCCAACGGTTCGGCCCCGTCCGGCTGCATCCGCACATCGCCGACGAAGCGGAGACCCTTGCGCGCAACGGTACGGATCAGCTTCTGCTCTCTGCCGGTGTCGCCGACCGCCTTTCGCGCAGCGTTAATGCGGCTGGTCAACGTCGAGTCGGACACGATCCGGCCTTCCCAGATCGATGCAAAAATATCATCCTTGCTGACAACGCGGTCCCGGTTCTGCGCCAGGTAAACCAGCAGGTCGAACACCTGAGGCTCGACATGCACGGCTACCCCTGCACGTCTGAACTCACGCCGTTCGATATCTATCTCGCAGTCATCAAAGCTGAGGATCATTCGCGGGACCAAATACATCTGGACGGGGGTGCTCCCGCCTCACAATGCAAGGTTAGCATTCCACCGTCCCGGTAGCGATGTTCCGGCCGCCAAGAGGCAAGACTGTTTCAACAACATTCGAAACCGGTTTGGAGAGTAAATCGCTGGTTCTTCAAAGTCTTAATCGACCGTTGTTGGCGATTTTCGGACATGGCGCGGTAAACTGCCTCGGGTCCATCATGTGGCCCTAAGCGGGTACCGGCGAAGCTCTGCTTACGCATTTGAATCAGGAGCACGCGTCCTGCACGGACGGGCGCTCCGAGGCGGTTACTTGGTCTTGCCGTCCTTGTCGTATTGCGCGAGAAACGCCCACAGATCGTTGGCTTCGTTCTCGTTCTTGATACCGGGGAATATCATCTTGGTACCCGGAATCTTCGCCCTCGGATCCTTGATGTATTCCTTGAATTGGGCCTCGTTCCAAGTGATGCCGGAATTCTTGTTGGCGTCCGAATAGGAATAATCCGGCGCCGTGCCGGACTTGCGGCCGTCCAGTCCGTTCAACTGCGGGCCGACCTTGTTCTTGGCGCCATCGCCGATCGCGTGGCAGGCCAGGCACTTATTGAACGACGTTTTGCCGGCGGCGACATCCTGCGCGAGTGCAGCGGAAGTAGCGGCCGATGCCGCGATGACAACCAGCATGCTCGGTGTCAGTTTTTTCATTGTTTTCTCTTCCGTTTTGGGGTGACTCCGACGCCGTTGTTGCATGGGGTGCTTACGGTGGACAAGTCGCGAAACGCATCTGTGTTTCATCGGTCCTGCCTGCGCCTTCCGGATAGAATGGCATTACCGGACCGCTGATCGCCCTACGATCTACCCAAAGCGGTCCAGACGTGCTTGATTCACCATGGCAAATTGGCAAGCGCGACGCGCCTGCGCCCAAAGCGGCCCCGCGGAGACGTACGCATGACCATCATGATGCCGGCATCGGATCAGGCGGTTCTCGGACGCCGCGACGCCATCGTTACGGCTTTGCGCGCGATAGTGCCGGGCGAGGGCGTAATCGACAGCGCCGCAGAAATGCTGCCCTACGAGTCCGATGGCTTGATGGCATATCGCCAGCCGCCGATGGTCGTTGTGCTCCCGGACACGACAGAACAGGTGTCGCAGGTTCTGAAATATTGCTTCGCGCAGGGCATCAAGGTGGTGCCGCGCGGCGCCGGCACCTCGCTTTCCGGCGGCGCGTTGCCCCTGGCCGATGGCGTGCTGCTCGGTCTCGGCAAATTCAAGCGGATCCGCGAGATCGATTTCGACAATCGCGTGGTGGTGACCGAGCCGGGAGTGACCAACCTCGCCATCAGCCAGGCCGTCGCTCACGCCGGCTTCTACTATGCGCCCGACCCGTCCTCGCAGATTGCCTGCTCGATCGGCGGCAATGTTGCGGAAAATTCGGGCGGCGTGCATTGCCTGAAATACGGCATGACCACCAACAACGTGCTGGGGTGCGAAATCGTGCTGATTACGGGCGAAATCATCAAGGTCGGCGGCAAGTCCGCCGAGGCCGGCGGCTACGACCTGATGGGTATCATCACGGGGTCCGAAGGCCTGCTCGGCGTCATTACCGAGGTCACGGTGCGGATTCTGCAAAAGCCGGAGACCGCACGCGCTTTGATGGTTGGCTTCGCCGAGGTCGAGGCGGCCGGCGAATGCGTGGCGCGGATCATCGGCGCGGGGATCATTCCGGGCGGCATGGAAATGATGGACAAACCGGCGATCCACGCCGCCGAAGCCTTCGTACACGCGGGCTATCCGCTCGATGTCGAGGCGCTGCTGATCATCGAACTCGATGGCCCCGGAGTCGAGGTTGACGAACTGATCAAGCGGGTGGAGGCGATCGCGCAAGGCTGCGGCTCCACCACCTGCCAAATCTCCACTTCGGAGACCGAGCGGAATCTGTTCTGGGCCGGCCGCAAGGCGGCCTTTCCCGCTGTCGGGCGAATTTCGCCCGATTATCTCTGTATGGATGGCACCATTCCGCGGGGCAAATTGCCGGAGGCGCTGGCGCGAATCCGCGACCTGTCGGGAAAGTACGACCTGCGCGTCGCCAATGTATTTCATGCCGGAGACGGCAATCTGCATCCGCTGATCCTGTACGATGCCAACAAACCGGGCGAGATGGAGCGGGCGGAGGCCTTCGGCGCGGATATTTTGCGGGTTTGCGTCAAACTCGGCGGTGTCCTCACTGGCGAACACGGCGTGGGAATCGAAAAGCGCGACCTGATGCCGGAGATGTTCAACGAGATCGATCTCAACCAGCAGCAGCGGCTGAAATGCGCGTTCGACACGCAGGGGCTGCTCAATCCCGGCAAGGTATTTCCAACCCTGCACCGCTGCGCCGAACTCGGCCGCATGCATGTCCACGGCGGCAAGCTTGCTTTCCCTGAACTTCCACGGTTTTGAGCATGAGAGCCGTTTGTTTCGCGTTCAGGCACAGTCTGCTCTCTCACCCCTTGTGGGGGAGAGGTGGAGAGGGGCGTATCTCGAACTTTGCCGGTCGCGGTTCACCCCCCTCCCTGACCCTCGCCCACAAGGGAGGAGGGAACGCACCGACCGCGGGGCGATCGTGGACACTCTGAAAGTACGTGACGCCAGGGATGTCGAACAGGTGGTGCGCGCGGCGCTTGCCAGCGAGCAGCCACTGGAAATCGTCGGCCACGGCGGCAAGCGGTTGATCGGCCAGCCGATGGCAACCAATGCGCTGCTCGATTTGTCGGCGCTGAATGCGGTGACCTCATATGAACCGAATGAGCTGATCATCACCGTCCAGGCGGGTGCGCCGCTTGCCGATGTGCTTTCGCTGATCAACTCCAAGAACCAGCAATTCGCATTCGAGCCCATCAATACCGCATCGCTGCTGGGCACGCCAAACAAGGGAACCATCGGCGGAATGATCGGCGCTGGCCTCGTGGGTCCCCGCCGCATCAAGGCCGGTGGCGCTCGCGATCATCTTTTGGGAGCGCATGCCGTGTCCGGCTTCGGCGACAGTTTCAAGGCCGGCGGCCGGGTGGTGAAGAACGTCACCGGCTACGATCTATGCAAATTGCTGGCGGGGTCCTGGGGGACGCTCGCGGTGATGACGGAAGTGACATTGAAGGTCATGCCAAGGCCCGAGAGCGAACGCACCCTCGTGCTGCGTGGGCTGGATGACGTCATCGCAAACACCGCGATGACGGCGGCGCTGGGCTCGCCGTTCGATGTGTCCGGCGCGGCGCACGTGCCGAACTCGGCGTATCGAGCGGCCGCGAGCGGGCTTGATGACCTCGGATCGCCGCGGGAGGCGATCACTTTGCTGAGGCTCGAGGGAATTACGGCGTCGGCGGTCCACCGCGCAGTCGCGCTCGCCAAACTTCTGGCGCCGTTTGGGGCCGTGGAGATCCTCGAAGATGCTGCCTCAGTGGCGGTCTGGCGCTCGGTTCGCGACGCTCAGCCGTTCGCGGCCAGCGGCTCGCTGGGAGCGTGCACGGTATGGCGGATCGTTTGTCCGCCGGCCGCAGGCGGCGCGCTCGGTCAGGCGCTGGCGCGAGACACCGGCGGCGACGTGATTTACGACTGGGGCGGTGGCCTGATTTGGGCGGCATTGCCGGCCAAATCAGACGCCCAGGCTTCGCTGGTCCGGCAGCGCGTCAACGCCGTCGGCGGCCACGCCACGCTGATACGCGCGTCCGAACAGGTGCGGCGCAACGTCGATGTGTTTCACCCACAGCAAGCCGGCCTTGCCGCGCTAGGCGAACGCGTCCGTCAAAGCTTCGATCCGAAGAACATCCTCAATCGCGGCCGGCTGATGCGGGGCTCCGCGACATGAAAACCGAATTCAGCCTCGCGCAGCTCGCCGATCCCGATATCGCGGAAGCCGACAAGATTTTGCGGGCTTGCGTGCACTGCGGATTCTGCACTGCGACTTGCCCGACTTACGTGCTGCTCGGCGACGAACTCGATAGCCCGCGCGGCAGGATCTATCTCATCAAGGAGATGCTGGAAAAGGACCGTCCGCCGACGCAAGAGGTGGTCAAGCACATCGACCGGTGTCTCTCCTGTCTCGCCTGCATGACCACCTGTCCGTCGGGCGTGAACTACATGCATCTGGTCGATCAGGCGCGGGCAAGAATCGAAAAGGACTATGAAAGGCCGTTGACCGAGCGGCTGTTGCGGGCGCTGCTTGCCTGGGTGCTGCCGCGGCCCGGACTGTTCCGCTTAAGCATGATCCTGGCGCGGTTCGGCCGGCCGCTGGCCGTCTTGCTGCCCACCCCGAAAGCCGCATCCGCGTCGCCGACTTTATTAAGCCGGATCAATGCGATGCTGGCCCTTGCGCCGGGGGGCCTGCCGCCGCCGGGTCCGGCTGGCGGAAGTGTCTTTCCAGCGATTGGCGAAAAACGCGGACGTGTAGCGCTGTTGCAGGGCTGCGCCCAACAGGTACTGGCGCCGCGTATCAATCAGGCCGCCATTAATCTGCTGACACGCCACGGCATCGAGGTCGTGCTGGTCAAGGACGAGCAATGTTGCGGGGCGCTGACCCATCACCTCGGGCGCGACGACGACGCCTTGGCGCGGGCGCGCGCCAACATCGCGCTCTGGGCTGCGGAAGCCGAGCGAGACGGCCTGGATGCTATCCTGGTGACGACATCCGGTTGCGGGACGGTGATCAAGGACTATGGCTTCATGCTGCGTGAGGACCGCAAATTCGCATCCGCCGCCGTGAAGATTTCGGCGCTGGCCAAGGACATCACCGAGTACGTCAGCGGCATCGACCTGCAGCAACCGCGGCAACACGGCGATATCGTCATCGCCTATCACTCGGCCTGTTCGCTGCAGCACGGGCAGAAAATCAGTCAGCTTCCGAAAGAATTGCTTTCCAAGAACGGATTCGTGGTGAAAGATGTACCCGAGAGCCATTTGTGTTGCGGTTCGGCGGGGACGTACAACATTCTCCAGCCTGACATTGCGAGCAGATTGCGCGACCGGAAGGTCGCCAACATTGCGATGGTCGGGCCGGACATGATTGCTGCGGGCAATATTGGATGCATGTTGCAAATTGCCGGCGGTACGTCAGTTCCTGTGGTCCACACGGTTGAGCTTCTCGATTGGGCGACAGGCGGTCCCCGGCCAGGATTGAACTGATCGATTGGCCCGCGCTTGAGGCGGACGACTTGAATCGCCCGATAGACATTGATGGGTGGCAACAGGAGGATCACGATGGCTAAAGGCAAAAAGAAAAAAAGCGGCAAGAAGAGCAAGAAGAAGGTTCTGACGGCGAAGAAGAAATCGGCGAAGAAATCTTCGAAGAAATCCGCGAAGAAGTCGGCGAAAAAGGCCAAGAAGGCTGCGAAGAAATCAGCCAGAAAGTCCAAGGCGGCAGCGCCGAAAAGGTCAGCCAGGAAGGCTAGCGCCAAGAAGAGCGCCGCAAAGAAGAAGGCGGCTCCGGCTGCCAAGGCCGCCGCTCCGAAGCCTGCCGCGCCCAAGCCCGCGGCACCGATGGCTGCGCCGGCCCCGGCTCCCGCGCCCGCCGCCCCAGCGGCACCGAGTTGGGCAACCCCCAGTCCCGCCGCACCAAGTCCCACGCCGTCATGGGGATACAGTTCGTCAAGCCCGTCGCCTTCAAGCGGAGACGAGGACAAATAGCGCGCCCGGATTATCCCAGGTCACCGTTCAAGGCCGCAGCGCCCGCCGCTGCGGCCTTTTTGCACGCATGATGCCTTTGGAGCCTGCCCGCAAGAGCGATCATGGCCGAGTCGAGTGCCGAGTTGAACTGAGGGCGTCTGATTCGACCGCGGGAAAATCTGGATCCTGCAGAGACCGGTGGCCCGCCCGTTCCCAGCCACAAAAGTCGGACAGGCGACGCTGGAACCGTTCAAAACTGTTGTCAAAATGCAACATCCGCCGACAACATTTCGTGGAATGGCTATAACGCCTAAAAAGTCGGCAAATGCTTGTCTTTTTTGCTTCACCGGAGCGATGGCGCGCTCCAGATTGCAAACTGGTTTGGGTTGCAGTCGGTTATCGCTTGTCCCTGGGGGCGCCGGAATCGACTGATCTTTGAAATGTGATGGGGATCGTCATGAAGAAAATGGTTTTGGTCGCAGCGGTGCTTGCGATGACTGCGGGTCCGACTTTCGCTGCGGATTTGCCCGTGAAAGCAATGAGAGCGCCGCCGCCGCCGCCGTTCGAACCCTGGGATTTTGCCTTCGGCAGCGCGATTATGAGCGATTACATCTTCCGCGGCGTGACCCAGTCGAACCACAATCCGTCGGTCGCCGCGTATTTCGAGCCGCGCTACAACGTCACCAAAGATTTGCAGTTTTATATCGGAACCTCGTTCGAGAGCATTTCATTCCCGAACCGCGCCGCGGCTGAGGTCGACATCTACGGCGGTATCCGCCCGACCTTCGGCATGTTCGCCTTCGACTTCGGTCTTTGGGGTTACCTCTATCCGGGTGGAGAGTGCTTCAACGCGGGAGCGTTCCCCGGTTCGGGCATCCCGGGTTCCTCATTCCAGTGCATCGCAAACGGAAACTTGCCGCTCAATGGCAACGTAGCAAAGAAAGATGCGAGCTTTTATGAAGGTTATGCCAAGGTCAACGTGACCTTGACTGACCAGTTTCAAATTGGCGCCAACGAATACTATTCCCCGAACTTCCTGAACCTGGGCGCTTGGGGCAATTACGCTTCGATCACTGGCAAGTGGACTTCCCCGAGCACGATTTGGGGTACCAGCGGCTTCGGCATGTATATCTCCGGCGAGTTCGGTCGTCAGTGGCTCGGAACCTCTGACTCGTTCTATGGAGTTAGTAGCATACTAGCGAATTACTCGGCGGGCATTCCTGAACCGAGCTACAACACCTGGAATATCGGCATCGGCTTTACCTACAAGGTGTTCACGCTGGACCTTCGCTACTCCGATACCAATCTTTCGAGGGCAAGCTGCAACGCATTCACCAGCGATTACAGGACAACCAACTTCGCCCTTTCCAACATAACTGCGATCAACCCGGGTGGTTTTGGCTCCGGCTGGTGCGGCGCGACTGGCATCGCCAAGCTCTCGGCTGACCTGACGGCAATGACCAACCTGAAGTAAGGTTATTCTCGAGACAACGGGGGCGGCGGAACGATCTGCCGCCCCTTTGCTTTGGCCGCGAGTCCAAATGAGGCTTGCGGCGAGTGGCGAGCAATACGTGTGGCCGCGCCCGTTCTTACGGGCGCCCTGCAACTGACAGCGTTTGCTTTTGTCTGGCACCGATGGGTCCCTCGCCGGCCGTGGCCTCAGCGCTGGTTGTAATGCCCGCCAGGGCGGCAGCCGCGGGTGTCGCTATCGCGGCTTGGCGTCTTCGCTTCGAGCCTGCAGCGCAAATCGATCACCGTCGCGGGCCAGCACGACATTGCGCTGGTGAAAGGCCTCAAGCGTGCTGCGATGACCGATCGAGACGATGGTAGTTGCCGGCAATTTCGCTTCGAGGAGACGGTAAAGCGCCGCCTCCGAGGTTTCATCGAGCGAGGCGGTCGCCTCGTCGAGGAACAGATATTGCGGCTCGTGCAACAACGCGCGCGCGAGTCCAAGGCGCTGCTGTTCACCCAGCGAAAGCATTCTGTTCCAGTGAGCTTCCTCATCCAGTTGCGAGGCGAGCTGAGGCAGGCCCACCGAGTTGAGAGCGTCCCTGACCCGATCCGAACCGAACGCATCGGCTTCCGCAGGGTAGACAATCGCAGCCTTCAGCGAACCGACCGGAAAATACGGCCGCTGAGGCATCATCATCAGCGTGGCTTTCGCAGGGATAGCAATCGAGCCGTCCCCGAACGGCCAGATGCCGGCGATGGCGCGGAACAAGGTCGATTTGCCGGCGCCGGACGGACCGGTGACCAGGGTGCGCTGATTGCCGCGAATGCTGAAAGCGTCGGCGGAAACTAACGGCGTTCCGTTGGGCAATCTGACGAGCAGATGCTCCAGATCAATCTTATCGGCGCCGGTCGACGACACAACATCGATCGAGTCGGCGCTTGTGGCCAGCGTTGCGGCGCTCGCGATCGCCATCTCAAACCCGTTGAGACGCGCGACGACAGCTCGCCATTCCGCCAGCGTGCGATAAATCGAAACGAAAAACGACAGCGACTTCTGCACACTGGAAAAGGCGGATGCAGTCTGCATCATGCCGCCAAGCTGGATCTTGTCCGCAAAATAAGCCGGCGCCACCAGAATGTACGGGAAAATCACCGCGGCTTGCGAATAGCTCGAGGTAAACGCCGTTAGCCGTTTTGTCCGGCTCATGATGCCATACCAGTTACCGACGACGCGGCCGAAGCGCTCCGAGAGCCGCTGCCGTTCGGCCACCTCGCCCCGCAGTAGCGCAATCTGCTCGGAATTTTCGCGCACCCGTACCAGGTTAAAGCGAAAATCGGCCTCGAAGCGCTGTTGTTGAAAATCAAGGTTCACCAACGGCGAGCCGATCCACTGCGTCAGCGCGGTTCCGAAGATCGCATAGATCAGCGCACCCCACACCAGATAACCGGGGATCGCGAACTCGCGGCCGAAAACAGTCAATGGAGATGCAGCGGACAGACCCCACAAGATGACGACAAAGGACACAAGCGTCACCACTGCGCTTAGCAGGCCGACGCCAATATCCAGCGTCCTATCGACGAACAGCTTTACGTCGTCGGTGATGCGCTGGTCCGGGTTGTCGGCCGCATCGCCCCGGAGCTGCATGCGATAATGGTTTGCATCGTGAAGCCATTGTCCGAGATAGAGGGTGGTCATCCAGCGCCGCCAGCGTATCTGAAGCCATTGATTGAGATAGAGCTGGTAGACGGACAGGGCGATGTAGCAGGCCGCCAGGAGAGAAAAGATGCCGATTTCCCTGACGAAACCGTCCCAATTTTTCTCCTGGAGCGCATTGTAAAAGCGGTTGTTCCACTGGTTCAGCAGAACGTCGATCAAAACCAGCGCGAGTTCGATCGAAATCACCGCAGCGAGCAGTACGCGGCCGGCCAACTTATCCTCGGAGCGGAAATAAGGCGCAGCGATCCGCCATACGGTGGCGAGCGTCGAGCGGATGTTGTTCACAGATTGCCGTCTCCAGAAGAATGGCTTTAAAGGCCTGAAATAACGGGAATAATCGGAATGATTAGACTAAGGTCGTAGCCTTCATCATCTGCGTTGGCTTGTCGTCGCCTCCGAGTCAACCCTAGCATGGTGAAACGGCGAGGGGCGGGGGGGCTTCACACTTCGCGAGGTTGTGAGCGAGTTTTGGCATTACCAAATTCGCGGCTGATTTCGCGCATTGCAAAGACACTCCTGCGATCGCGCCAGGCACGCCTGACCGTCCACGCTGGTCGGGCGCTGCATAATGGCGTGGGGAGGAACCGCAATGTGGAATCAAGTCTACAATCCATTTGGCAATGCCGCGTTTTCGACCATCGCCGCGGCGATACCTGTCGTCACGCTGCTGGTTTTGATCGCGAGCGGCAAGGTCAAGGCGCATATCGCAGCGATCATTGCGTTGATCACCGCCAATCTCATTGCGATTATCGTATTCACAATGCCGGCAGGCATGTCGGTCCGCGCCTCCTTGCTCGGCGTAGTGGCCGGGTTCTTCCCGATCGGCTGGATCGTACTGAACGTTATCTATCTCTACCAAATTACGGTCATAACCGGAAAGTTTGAACTCCTGAAACGCGCCGTCGGCGGCGTAACCGAGGACCGCCGCTTGCAGCTCTTGCTGATCGCATTCTCTTTCGGCGCGTTCTTCGAGGGCGCTTCGGGATTTGGTACACCGGTCGCGATCACGGGCTCGGTTCTGATCGGCCTCGGATTTTCTCCGTTGGCTGCTTCGGGACTGTCGCTGATCGCCAATACCGCCCCTGTTGCCTATGGTGCCCTCGGTACGCCGATCCAGGGCCTTGCCTCTGTCACGGGACTCGATCCTTATATTCTGGGTGCAATGGTCGGACGGCAATTGCCGGTATTCTCGCTGATCGTGCCGTTCTGGGTTGTATGGGCGTTCGCAGGCTGGAAAGGCATGAAGGACGTCTGGCCGGCGATCCTTGTCACCGGCGTGTCGTTCGCGATTCCGCAATTCGTGATCTCCAACTTCATCAACCCCTGGATCGTCGATATCGGCGCATCGCTGATCTCGATGGGTTGCCTTATCCTGTTCCTGAGAGTCTGGCAGCCGAAGGTGCTCTGGCTGTCGCCGGCATTGCGCGGCAGGGATGAGTCGGCTTCGACCATGACGCCGGCGAAGGCCATGGACAAGACACCACTCACCCAGGCCGAGCTTTGGAGCGCACTGCTGCCGTGGATCATCGTCTGTATCGTGATGCTGATCTGGGGCAACGGCACGTTCAAGACCTGGGCAAACTCGATCTTCACCTGGAATTATCCTGTTCCCGATCTGCACAACATGATCAACAAGGTGCCGCCGGTGGCGGCGAAGCCTACACCGGAAGGTGCGGTGTTCGGGTTCACGTACCTTTCGTTCACCGGGACGGGCATGCTGATCGCCGCGATCATCTCCGGCTTCATGATGGGTCTCTCGCCTACCAGGATGATTGCGGAGTATGGCCGCACCATCAGGCTGTGCGCGATTTCGCTGATCACGATCTCGGCGATGCTTGCGATCGGTACGCTGACCCGCCTGTCGGGCGTCGATGCAACACTGGGTCTGGCGTTTGCAGCGACCGGCGTGCTGTATCCCTTCTTCGGCACACTGCTCGGCTGGTTGGGAGTGGCGCTGACGGGATCGGATACGGCGTCGAACATCCTGTTCGGCAATCTGCAGAAGATCACCTCGGAGCAACTCGGCCTGTCGCCGATCCTGATGGGCGCCGCCAATTCGTCCGGCGGCGTCATGGGCAAGATGATCGACGCGCAGTCGATCGTCGTCGCCTCCACCGCCACCAACTGGTATGGACATGAAGGCACGATTTTACGCTTCGTGTTCAAGCATTCGATCGCAC
Source organism: uncultured Alphaproteobacteria bacterium (assembly GCA_963732455.1). Taxonomy (GTDB): domain Bacteria; phylum Pseudomonadota; class Alphaproteobacteria; order Rhizobiales; family Xanthobacteraceae; genus Bradyrhizobium. The sequence goes on from CAVSZM010000009.1 coordinate 305,384, forward strand.
TGGCGTGTCTTGTCGGCCTCTTTGTCATGCTGCAGGCCTATGTCTATCCGTTCACGTTGATGGTCTTGAAGTAGAGACCGGTTCTGACGGCGCCGACGAAATCCCCGCGGCCGATGGCTCGCGGGGATTTGTTTGGGAACTGACAATTTTTGTCGCGGCCATGATGGTCATTGTCACGCTTGCCCATTAGAACGACGCACGCAGGGATATTCGAGAGGCTACATGTTTTCAGCGACAAGTTTTGTGAGGCAGACCGTAGCCACGCTGATCGCGGCGGCGGCGGCTTTCCAGGCTATCCCGGCTTTGGCCGACGAAGAGTTCCCGTTTGGGTTGGAGATGACACTGGATGCGGAAAGTCAGCCCGGATCGAAGCGGCTCCCGACCCTGGAGATCGGCGACGACGGTGAGGCGACGCTCGAACTGTGGTGCAAGGGCGGTAAAGGCCGGTTTTCGGTGGCGGGCAACACGGTGATTTTTGTGGCCGGCCCGTTGGAGGATCGCGCTTGTCCGCCGGCGCGCGCGCAGGCTGACGATGAACTGGTGGCGGCGCTGAGCGAGGCCGCTACCTGGAGGCGGCAGGGCGATTTCGTTTCGTTCATCGGAAACAAATCGCTGCGATTCCGCCTGAATACCAACTGAACTTTCTGTTCCCCGGGATGGATGGAACCCGGCTATTTCCAGACCGACTTATCCGTATCCCAGCGTTGGCCCTTGAATTCCTTCGCCAGCGCATCGACCGAGCCGTTGTCGTCTTTCTGGTCGCCTTCCTCGTCGCCGCTGGATTCTTCGTTAAGATTGAGCCTTGGGCCCGCGCCTTCGTCCGCCGTTGAAATGACCGGACTGCCGATCCACAGCATCAGCCGGTCGGACACGCCGGGCTTGTCCGGCGCCACCAGCGCGGTGATCTCAACCGTCTCGGTGAGGTCGAGCGCGGGGAATTGCTGGCTCGGCCGCTTGAACGTCAATTTCAGCTTCCCGGTATTGGCATTCCATCCCGCCGCCGCCGATTTCGCCGAAAGCGTTTTTGTCAGCACATTGGCAATCGCCGCCGCGATCTTGTCCTTGTTGAGTCTGTCGCCGTCGCGCCAGCCGGCAGCAGCAAAGCGGATCGAGCGCTCCATCTCAACGACGCCGCTGGTCCAGCCGGCGGCGACCACGCCGGGCGACGATTTGGATTTTGCAATCAGTGCGGTGGCACGATCAGGATCGACACTGATGTTGATCGTCTGTTCGCCTGCCCGTAGCGCATCGCACGAGACGGTGAGGCTATTCAGCGAAACCTCGAGGTCTTGTCCCTTCAGCCCCTTCAAAAAATCCAGCGCCGCATCCAGCTTTACCCTCACGCCGATCGATTCCGGCGAAACTTCGGTAAAATCCTTTGGCGCTGGCGTGATGCCGTCATCGGTCGTCTGGTTATCCAGGAATTCCTTTTCACTGAGGTCGAAATTGTCGGTGGAGGTCACCTCGGTCACGGTCCGGCCGACGCTGATCTGACCCTTGAATTCGAAAGTGTCGCCGGTCGGTTTGCGTACGAGCTTCACCGTAACAGGCAATTTGTCACTGATGCTTTGCGTGGTGCCGGTCAATGTCTGACCGTTGACCGCGAGGTTGGCGACGAAACGATCCTTGCGATCGGAGCCTTTCTCCGCGGGATAGCAAACATCGAGCACCGCCGAGGTGACGGTCTTGCCCTGACGGGTTTCCTTGAGGACGACGTCGGCATTGCCGTCCATTAACCCGTCGATCGAAGTAAAATATCTGACTTCGTTGGCGGAAGGCGCCGCTTTCGGCGAGAGCTTCATCTGAGCGAAGGCGAGTTCCGATGACGCCGTCATCAGACCGACCAGGCAGAGCAGAAGCGCGCGCATAGGAAGTTCCCCGGAAAAAGGATCGGGCGCTACCGTAGAGCTTTTTTGCCAAAAAAGAAGGCCGCCCTGAGGCGGCCTTCGTCGATCGACGACGCCGGTAACAGACGGACTTAAAAGCCCATTCCGCCCATTCCGCCCATGCCGCCGCCACCGCCGCCGGGCATCGGCGGCGCCGGCTCCTTCGGCAGTTCGGCGACCATGGCTTCGGTCGTCACCAAAAGGGCAGCAACGGAAGAAGCGTCCTGCAGCGCGGCGCGTACCACCTTGGCCGGGTCGATGATGCCCTTGGCGACCATGTCGACATATTCTTCCGTCTGCGCGTCGAAGCCGAAAGTCTCCGACTTGTTCTCGAGGATGTTGCCGACGACGATCGAGCCTTCGACACCGGCATTCTCGGCGATCTGGCGGACCGGCGCTTCCAGTGCTTTCAGCACGATATTGATGCCGGCCTGCACATCGGAGTTGTCGTGGTGGATGCGGCCGACGGCCCGCTTGGCGCGCAGTAGCGCGACGCCGCCGCCCGGCACGATACCTTCCTGAACCGCCGCGCGGGTTGCGTTGAGGGCGTCCTCGACGCGATCCTTTTTCTCTTTCACCTCGATCTCGGTCGCGCCGCCGACGCGGATGATCGCGACGCCCCCCGCAAGCTTGGCAAGCCGCTCCTGGAGCTTCTCGCGGTCGTAATCCGAGGTAGTCTCTTCGATCTGCGCCTTGATCTGGCCGACGCGGGCTTCGATGTCCTTTTTCTTGCCGGAGCCGTTGACGATCGTGGTGTTTTCCTTGTCGATCACGACTTTGCGGGCGCGGCCGAGCATGTTGATCGTCACGCTTTCGAGTTTCATGCCGAGTTCGTCCGAGATCAGCTGACCGCCGGTCAGGATCGCGATGTCTTCCAGCATCGCTTTGCGCCGATCGCCGAAGCCGGGCGCCTTGACCGCGGCGACCTTCAGGCCGCCGCGCAGACGGTTGACGACCAGCGTCGCAAGAGCCTCGCCTTCGACGTCCTCCGCGATGATCAGCAGCGGGCGGCCCGACTGCACCACGGCTTCAAGCACCGGCAGCATCGACTGCAGGCCGGACAGCTTCTTCTCGTGCAAAAGCACGTAAACGTCTTCGAGTTCGGCAGTCATTTTCTCGGCGTTGGTGATGAAATAGGGCGACAGATAGCCACGGTCGAATTTCATGCCCTCGACGATGTCCACATCGGTTTCGAGCGACTTGTTTTCCTCAACGGTGATGACGCCCTCATTGCCGACTTTCTGCATTGCCTGGGCGATCATTTTGCCGATGGCCGTGTCTCCATTGGAGGAAATGGTGCCGACCTGCGCGATTTCGGAGGACGAGGCGACCGGCTTGGCGCGCTTTTCGAGATCCTTGACCACGGCATGCACCGCAATTTCGATACCGCGCTTGAGGTCCATCGGGTTCATGCCGGCGGCAACCGATTTGGCGCCTTCCCGCACGATCGCCTGTGCAAGCACGGTAGCGGTGGTGGTACCGTCGCCAGCGGTATCGTTTGTCTTGGAAGCGACCTCGCGCAGCATCTGCGCGCCCATATTCTCGAACTTGTCCTCAAGTTCGATTTCCTTGGCGACAGTAACGCCGTCCTTGGTAATGCGAGGCGCGCCGAAGCTCTTTTCAATGACGACATTGCGGCCCTTGGGGCCGAGCGTCACCTTGACGGCATTGGCGAGAACATCGACGCCGCGCAGCATGCGATTGCGCGCGTCTCCGGAAAACTTGACGTCCTTGGCGGCCATTTGAATTCACTCCATTGATGTCTGGATTTGGATGCCTCGCCCTGAGGAGCGTGCGCTTGCCCGCGTCTCGAAGGATGAGGATGAGGATGAGGATGAGGTGAGTGTCGAACTGGTCCTCGCCCTCAAGACGGCAGCTTTGCCGCCATCGAGGCGAAGACGGTGTGCCGTTACGCGAGCACGCCCATGATGTCGCTCTCCTTCATGATTAGCAACTCCTCACCGTCGAGCTTGATCTCGGTGCCTGACCACTTGCCGAACAGCACGCGGTCGCCGACCTTGAGATCGATCGGGATCAACTTGCCGGCTTCGTCGCGGCCGCCTGGACCCACCGCTGTAATTTCGCCCTGCGAGGGCTTTTCCTTGGCGCTGTCCGGAATGATGATGCCGCCCTTGGTTTTTTCTTCGGCGTCGATACGTTTGACCACGACGCGGTCATGCAGCGGGCGAAATTTCGATTTGGCCATAATGGTTCCTTTTGGAGGCTCGGTTTGCAGGTAGGGTTTGCGATCGAAGGTGGATCGGAATACGGGCCTATTCGACGCCGCCAAGCGACAAAAACAGCTCGCATCATTAGCAATCACGCTCTCGGAGTGCTAATTGTGGGCCGGAAATATGGCTCGAAACTGATCCTGTCAAGCAAAGGGGCTTAAGCACTTGATGATGGCGATATAGGATGGTTGCGGAAACCAAATCGGAGCGCCAGCGTAACTTACTGGACGTCATTGCTCCGACAGTAGTTTTACGCTTGGCTGCAGACGGGTGCGGCCGCAAATTTGTTCGGGGGAAAGCCATGGTAAGGTCACGTAGCGCGCGCGGAGTTGCCAATCTGGGAATGGCCTCGGCGCTGACGATATTCTTGGGCGCATGTGGAAGCATGAGCCTGACGTCCTCTCCTACGGTCGCTCCCGAGTCGGGCGTGGGGCCCGAAATGCCGGCGACCATCCGCGCGGACGAACTTGTCGGCCGCTGGGGTCTCGCGTCGTACCAGAATCCCAATGACCGCGCGCGCACCGAAGCCGCGGCGCGGGCGCAATGCAAACAGCCTTACGTGATTGCAGCCGGAACCTCGGGCGGCGTGGTCATGCATCTGGCCGACCAGGCAACCCCACAGGAACTGCGCCTCAAGGGTAGTTCGAGCGGCAAGAATTATATCGGCCCTCCGGGACCGGCCGGAGGAGAACAGGATCGTGAGATCGTCTCGTTCGACGGACGCGTCCTGGTCACCCGCTTTACTGAAAAGGATGCCGCGACCCGCTACGGCAACATGGTCTATGTCCGTTGCGCGCCCCGCGCCTGAACCGTCGCCATCGCGGCGTTCGGGGCCGGGGCTGACCGCTGTGAATTGAAGAATTTGCGGACTGGCGCTCGCCTGGCGCCGGCGATCAAGGCGCCGGGTACGGCTATCCGGCGGCGCGACAAAATTCAACTTCAATCGAACAAGGCGTCGATGTCGTCCTGCGAGGCGTGGCCGGCGTCGTTTTCCAGCCTTGGACCGTTCAGCAGCCTCGCGTCGCCTTCCCGGGTATCGACGGCCGGTGGCGCGTGCGCTTTGATCGCGTCGACGCCACCCCAGATATCCATCATAACGGTGATGTGGTCCTCGATGAATTTCATCGTGGCCATCACCTTGCTGATGCGCTGACCGGTCAGATCCTGGAAATTGCAGGCCTCGAAGATGGACACGACACGTTCCTGGATTTCCTCGCTAAGCAGCTTTTGCTGGTCTGGCGAGGTCACCTTGGATAACGCGGTCGCCGCCTGATCGATCAACTCCGCGGCTTCCAGAATTTGCTGTGTCGCTTCTTCGGTGCCGCCGACCACGGCTCCAAGCTCACCGTTGACCTTGGCCATTTCCTCGCCGTTGAAACTCTTGCCGTGCAGAACCGCGATTTCCCGCTTCGTGCGGTTGATCGCATCGTAAATGAGATCGAGTTCGACCTTGAGCTTCTCGCATTGCGCAATCTGGGCGCGATAGGTTTCAAGCAACGCTTGCGCATCGGCAACCTGCCGTGGTGACAATTCTGCGCCCAAGCCCGTCGCCACGACGCCGCGCGGAGGACCGGCCATCTGGGCGCGGATGGCGCGCAGTTCGGCCATGATCTCGCTGTGCATGGGACCGATGTCGCCATCGCCGGCCGACGGTACCGGCATGTCGCCCATCAATACTTCTTCGATGCGAAAACGTTTGCGATAAACCGGCATGAGATATTTCCTGACTCTTACTTCTCAAGTTCTAGGCTGAGGCGATTTAACGTGGGGTTCACGCCGGACACTGTCGTGACACGTAGGTTGATCGCCACACCAACGATTAACCATGCGACTTTCGCGTTCACTGAAAATAAACGCTACGGCATGAAACCGCGCGGAATTGGCGACGTGGTGAATCGAAACGACGTTTCTGTTTACCAAACCGATGCGGTTTTGATTTTAATTGATGGCGTGCAAAGGCGCTGGTCAGGCGCTTCCCGACGAAACAGTACAGAGTACGTCGATGATCAAAAAAATGTCTCTTGTGTTCCTCGCCAGCGCATCCTGTGTCGGCGCCGGACTCCATCAAGCCGCGGCGATCGAAGCCTCGCCGCCGCAATCCGCCGGGATCTACGCCGAGCGAACCGCTCAGCGGCCCGCGCCGGTGCGAACGGCTTATGCCGAGCGCTCCAATATGGGCGGCGGCTTCATCCAGTTTCTGTTCGGCGACGGACAGAATCGGGGCGAGCGCTATCAGCAGCAGCCCGCCTATCAGCAACAACGATCATACGAGCCGCAGCGTCTGTTGCTGACGCCGTTCGAGCCGCAACAAGTCATGCGCCAGCAGGAAGATGTCGGCGAATCCGTATATGCGTTTAATCCGAAATACGAGAAGCAGCTGGTTGATTATCACGGCACCGAGAGCGCCGGCACGATCATTGTCGATACGCCGAACAAATTTCTGTTCCTGGTGCAGGGCGACGGCAAGGCTGTGCGTTACGGCATCGGCGTCGGCCGCCCGGGATTCACCTGGTCGGGCGTGAAACAGATTTCCGCGAAAAAGGAATGGCCGGCGTGGACGCCGCCGCCGGAAATGCTGGCGCGCCGCCCGGATCTGCCGCGGCACATGGAAGGTGGCCCGCAAAATCCGCTCGGCGCACGCGCGATGTATCTGGGATCGTCGCTCTATCGCATCCACGGTTCCAACGAACCCTGGACGATCGGCACCAACGTCTCGTCCGGCTGCATCCGGATGCGCAATGAGGACGTGATCGATCTGTACGGTCGCGTCAATGTCGGCGCGCGGGTCGTCGTCATCTAATCCGTGAGAAATCAGAACGGCCGCCCGATTCGGGCGGCCGTTTTACAGTTCGCATGATCGGAATTGTTCAGGCGTAGTCGCTGTCGCCGCCATCGTCGAAATCATCCGAATCGAGATCCATGCCGTCCTGGTCGACGTCATCATCGTTCGAAGCGGAATCGAACATTCCTGCCCGCGAATTGTCATCGGCGCGATCTCCGGATGATCGGATATCGTTGACGCCGGCGTCGCGCGCGAGGTTGCTGCCGGATTGATCGCTCCACGGATTTTGGCCGGTGGTTCTATCGCCAAGGCCGGCGGTATCGCCGAAGCCTTGGTGGCTGCCCCCCATCATCGAGCGGATGCTGCCGAGCAGCAGCGATCCACCGACCATTCCGGCCGCTGCCGCTGCCGCCGTTCCCAGAAATGAGCCGCCTCCGCCCATAGGCGTTTGGGGCGCACCATACGGCTGAGCGTTCGGCCCTTGACCATACTGTCCCGGCGACTGCGCCTGTTGCATCACCTGGCCGCTATTCCATACCGGGCGACCGGGAATCTCGGGCGGCCGGACGTTCGGCACCGAGCCGCGCGGCTGGCTTTGCCCGAATACCGCGTCGCGCATCGAATCAAGGAACCCGCCGGACTGATTCTGTGCGGGCGCATTGCCGGCTTCGAACTCCTGAATGCGGCTGTTGGCACGCTTGAGCGCTTCGTCCTGGACCAGGACGGCCTGCACCAGCGCGTAAACCGCATTGGGCGCTTTCCGCAAGCCTTGCACGATAGCCGCGGCAGCGTCCGGATCGCGCGATGCGTTCTCCAACCTCGAGAGCCGGTCGAAAAGATCGTCAACCAATTGGCGTTCTTGCGGTGTCATGGCGTTCTCTCCCTCGCTTCGGAGCGCGGGGGTGATGTAGTGGCGCTTTGTGTCGCAAGTAGTGCCGTCCCGAATTAAATTTATGTATGCGACAAGGCGTCCGGCGGGCCCTTCGGGGCGATATCAGCCCAATGTAACTTTGTTCGCAGCCAATAAATGCGGGAAATGCTCGCCCCCGAGAAAGGTGTGTTCGCGCTCGCGCTGGACTGTAAGCGGATCGAGGCTGACAAGGGTTTCGTCGACGAAGCCGGGATGGCACATGATGAGCCCGCCGTCCGGCAGCCCATCGAGAAATTGAGGCATCAGCGCGCTGAAATCGGGTTGTCGTGAAAAATCATAGGCGCCCGCGAATCCCGGATTGAATGCGATATTGGCCCGCGAGGCGCGACGGCGAAACTGCGCGCTCAAAATGTCGAGAAACAACGCCTTGGGCGTGCCAAGTCGCTTGGCCAGCGGCTGATTTCGTCCGCCTTGGCGAACCCAGGCGCTGGGCGCCGCCGCTTTTACCGCCGTCAGGAATGCATCGCGCACCTGCGGAAAGAGCTGCGCATGCTGGTGTCCGTCGACAAAATCAGGGGCACGGCCGAACAGTTCATTGAAAGCCGCAAGCTGCACCATCAATTCAGCATGGATGATTTCAGGATCGAGCCGGCGGAGCAGGCCCGCCCGCAACACTTTCGGAAACGGCAAGAACATCCCGCCATTGAGCGGTTGAAAGTGCATCGTTAAGGGCCGAAACGGAGCCGTCAAAGTGACGTGCAGGCCGATCGAACATCGCGGACTGCCTGCGGCGGCGGTTTGAAGCGCGCTCACCTCGTCGCGGCCGATCGCCGGGCCGACCACCATCACCGATGTAGCATTGAGACGGCCGCGTTCGATCAGGTCGCGAATGGCGCGGTTGACGCCGGGACTGAGACCATAATCGTCGGCGCAGAGCCAGATACGGCGCAGCGGCGCGGCGTCGTTCATTCGGCGGCGGTCCTTTCGCTGGCGCTGGTGCTTGTTTCCGCCTCGATGCGCTTCTCGCTGTGTTCAGCCACAAAATAGATCGGACGGGCTTTCAACTCCGAGAGAATCTTCCCGATATATTCGCCGACAATTCCGATCATGATGAGCTGCACGCCGCCAATGGTCATCAGGCCGACCACGAGCGAGGGATAGCCGGGAACCGATTTTCCGCTCATCCAGGTTTCCCAGAGGATGGAAAGGCCGAACAGGAAGGCGAGAGAAGCGAGCAAGACGCCGAGCAGGCTGGCGAAACGCAACGGCGCTACCGAGAAAGACGTAAGGCCTTCGATCGAAAGTCCGACCAGCCGGCCTGGACTGAAGTTCGTAACGCCGTGCGCGCGGGCCGCGGGCTCGTAGTCGACGCGGATCTGGCGGAAACCGATCCAGCTCGCCAGCCCCTTGAAAAAACGATTGCGCTCCGGAAGCTGTCGCAGCGCCGCCACGGCGCGCGGCGACAGCAAGCGGAAGTCGCCGGCATCTTCCGGGATTTTTTGTCGCGCTCCCCAGTTGATGAGAGCGTAGAAGCCATGCACGGCAAGACGGCGCAGGAACGATTCATTGTCGCGATGAGCCTTGGCGGTATAGACCACGTCGTAGCCGCCATCGATCCAATGGCCGACAAGCTGCTCGACGAGATCCGGCGGATGCTGACCGTCTCCGTCCATGAACAGGACGGCGCCGCGCCGGGCATGGTCCAATCCCGCCATCAGCGCCGCTTCCTTGCCGAAATTGCGTGACAACGACACCACCTGCACATCGAACGCGTCGGCCGCAAGTCCGCGTGCGATGGTGAGCGTTGCATCGGCGCTGCCGTCATCGACATAAACGACCTCGCAAGCAAGGCCGTAGCGCTGCCTGAGCGTTTTTGCCAGACCGCCAAGCCGCTGGTGGAGCAATGCCAGCCCGGCCGCCTCGTTGTACAAGGGCACGACGACCGATAGCCCCTGCGCCGCAGCCGTGGCCGCGGTGGTTGACAGGCCAGAAACATCCGTACCCAGCATCATCGATCAGGTTCCAACCATCCGAAAAAACAACATTATGGCAATCGTCGCGCATTGTCGCCACAGGGATGGGGCTTTGGCCCTCCGCCTCATTGCCGCAGGAACGCCTCAAGCCTGGCGAACAGCGGATTTTCACGGTCCAGCACGTAGTCGAGCGAGGCCACCGAAACCGTATCCGCGCCGTGCGCGCGAAGAAAACTGCCGAGCGCGTAAAGCTGGGCCGGCGGGCAGTGCAGCGTAACCATTCCCGAAGATGTCGGCCCGCCAAACGGCGAAACCACGCCGAACCGATTATGCGCCTCCGCAAGCAGCGCCGCGTCGCATCCCGCAAAGCGGGTGCGGACTTCCCGGTACTTGCTGGCCCGCGCCCGGGCCGCGATGTGATCCAGGATGACGCGCGCTGTCTCGCGGGCCTCGTTCGACCAGTCGGCGTCCCGCGAGGCCACGAGATTGGCCTGGCTACGCAGGATCACGCCGTCGTCGAGCACCTTGAGACCGTTGGCGGCGAGGGTGGCTCCCGTGGTTGTGATATCGACGATCATTTCGGCCGTCCCGACCGCCGGCGCACCTTCTGTCGCGCCGGCGCTCTCGACGATGCGGTAGTCGACGACGCCGTGCGAAGCGAAGAATGTCCTGGTGAGATTGATGTATTTGGTCGCAACGCGCATCCGCCGGTTATGTTGCGCACGGAATCCGGTGGTGACGTCGTCGAGATCGGCCATGGTCCGGACGTCGATCCATGCCTGCGGCACGGCAACCACGACATTGGCGTTGCCAAAGCCGAGGTTGTCGATCATCGCGACGCGCTTGTCGGCGTCCGCAATGCTCTCCCGCACCAGGTCTTCGCCGGTCACGCCGAGATGTACCGCACCTCGCGCAAGCTGTGAGGCGATCTCGCTTGCGGATAGATAGGCGATTTCGACATTGTCGATTCCGCTGATGGTGCCGCGATAGTCGCGGGCGCCGCGCGGCTTCGCCAGCGCAAGTCCGGCACGGGTGAAGAACGCCTCGGCATTTTCCTGCAGGCGGCCTTTCGACGGAACGGCGAGAACGAATGGTGTCGTCATGACGCGCCCCCGCTTGCGACGGGCTTGCGGCCGGCCTGCGTCAGTGTTTCGACCCAGACCGAAAACCCGACCGCGGGGATAGGGGTGGGGGCGCCAAGTTGGGTCATCAGTCCGTCATAGCGCCCGCCGGCCACCAGCGGCTCGACGCCGTTGCCCTTGCTGTGCAGTTCGAATTCGAAGCCCGTATAATAGTCGAGCCCACGCCCGAACGAGGTGGAAAAGCGCGTCGCACCGGTATCGATGCCGCGCGCGGCCATGAAGCGGACGCGGCTTTCGAACTGGTCGATCGCTGCGGTGATGTCGAGTTGCGCGTCATCGGCCAGCGCGCGCAATCGCGCGATCGCATCGTCGGGATCTCCTGCGATCGCGAGGAATCGCTTGATCAGGTCAAGCGCATCGCGCGGCAACGCGCCGCCTTTCAGTGTCGATTGTTCGAGGAAGCGATCGGCGATTTCCGATACTGACCGCCCGCCGACATTGGTCGTGCCGGCGATCGACATCAGATCCGTTACCAGCGCCAATGCCGCCTTGCGGTCGGAGCCCGCGAGCGCGGCGAGCACGCCTTCATATTCGTTGCGGCCGGATCCGGTCGCGAGCGTGAGCCGCTCGAGATCCTGCTCAAGACTGATCTTGCGGTTGAAATCCTTGATAAGCCGCCGCCGCCATACCGGATAGAGATCGAGGGCATCGATCAGTGCAATGAACAGCGCCACGTCGCCCGTGCGGATGTCGACTTCGGTCAACCCGAACGCGCTCGTCGCCTCCAGCGCGAGCGCGAGCATCTCCGCATCGGCCGCGGCACGATCCTGACGCCCAAAGGATTCGATTCCGGCCTGCAAAAATTCACTCGGGCGGCCGCCACGATACCGAAACACCGGCCCGAGATAGCTGAATCCGGCTGGCTGGCCCGCCCGGGAGGAGGCAAGATAATCCCGCGCCACTGGAATGGTGAGATCGGGACGAAGGCACAGTTCCTCGCCGCTGGCATCGGTGGTGAGGTAAAGACTCTTCCGGATGTCCTCGCCGGAGAGATCAAGGAATGGCTCGGCAGGTTGCAGGATCGCCGGTTCGGCCTGAACGTAGCCGGCCTGCGCGAACGACAATAGCAGAGCATCCGCCCATGCGGCGGGTCCGGTCGCACCAGGGGCGGCGGTCAGGTTCATCTCAAAGTCCAAATATCCCGGAAACGGGTTCTAGCGCATGATCCGTCAAAGCGTGAGCGGTTTGGCGAAAGATCGCACGTTCTTTCAATAGCTTACAGTGCGATCCAACGCAAAACCAAACCCTGCTTTTGCTGATTGCGCTCCGACGGTTCAGCCGGCGCAGCCCCATAGCATGCCCGGGGCCTGGTTTCGACCAAGATCGGCCAAGTGGCTTAACGATCGGCCAAGGCCCGGAACCTAGCCGCGCAGACGGGTAGCGGTCCAGTCGCCGAGCGCGGACTGCACCAAGGCAAGCGCCGCCACCGCCGCAGTGTCGGCGCGCAAAACCCTGGGCCCCAGCGCAAGCCTCAGTGTTCGCGGTTGCCGCAGCAGGATAGCGCGCTCTTCCTCGGCAAATCCGCCCTCGGGGCCGATCAGGATGTCGATGCCGTCTGGGATGGTCAGGTCGCCCTGGAGCGCTTTCAGCGGATTTGTGACATCCGCCGCCTCGTCGCAGAAAACAAGCAGGCGCTGCCCCTCCCGCTCGCGCAAAAAGCGATCGAGCGCCATCGGCTCACCGACCGTCGCGATGCTGAGGATACCGCACTGCTCGGCAGCCTCGATGACATTGGCGCGCATCCGCTCGCCGTTAACCCGGGCGACCTGGGTGAAGCGGGTCAGAACCGGCTGCAGCGACGACGCGCCCATCTCGACTGCCTTCTGTACCATGTAGTCGAGTTCGGGCGTGTTTCAGCGGCGCGAAGACGTAGGCGAGGTCGGGCAGGCGATCCTGCGGCCGGGTTTGGGAGAGGATATTGAGATTGTCCGGTCGCTTGCGGCCCTCAATCGAAGCCTGCCATTCGCCATCGCGTCCATTGAACACCAGAATTGTTTCGCCCGTGGCAAGACGCAGCACGTTGCCGAGATAATTGCTTTGGCTGCGCTCAAGCGCGACCGTTTCGCCCGGTGCCAATGCTGCATCGACAAACAGCCTGGGTTTGCGAAAATCGAATTGAGGCATGGTCGATGTTCCAATCCGCAGCCTTTTAGCCCAAATGATAAGGAATTAGCGTATAATCGGCTTCCGGGCGCGGCCCGGCGCCGCGCTGTTGCCAAAATCCACGGGTTGTTAAGGACCGGCAGGAATCGTAAAAAGCCTTATCGGAAATTGCCCGCCTATCGGGAAGAAAGACGTTGGGGACCATTGGCCCTTGCCGGAGGAACAGCTTTGATCATCCGCCGCATGATTGTGCCGCTGACCGTGGCCGTCATTACTGTCAACGCCGGTCAGGCATTTGCTCAAGGCGCGTTTCCGGCGCCGCTGCCCGGTCAGGCTGCCCCGAGTAGCGCTTCGCCATTTCCGCCGGTGAATGGCGCTCCAGCCGCTTCGGTTGCCGCGCCTCCCTCTTCGTTTCCTGTAACCGGCGCGGCGCCCCTCTCCGGCTCGGCGTTCGAGCATTCACCGGCGCCTCCATCGCAGGCAGGCCCGTCGGATGAATGCATGAAGGGATTCGTGCCGCTGCGTGAAGAGGCGGAGAAGCGCGGCAAGCTGATCAAGGCCGCGAGCGAGCGGCACGCGCCCCCGGATGAAGCCTGCAAGCTGATCGGGAATTTCGGCCAGGCCGAGATCAAGATGATGAAATATGTCGAAAGCCACGCCGCGAAGTGCGGAATTCCACCGCAGATATCGGAACAGCTGAAGAACGGCCACAAGAACACCGAGAACATGCAGCAGAAGGTCTGCGCTGTGGCTCAGCAAGTGCAGCAAAAGGGACCTGCCGGCCCCAGCCTGAGCGAGGTACTCGGCTCTTCGGCGGCGCTTCCGGAAGCGACAGCCACGAAGAAGGGCGGCAGCACCTTCGATACGCTGAACGGCAACGTCCTCTCGCGATGACCGAGGCCTGATGAGCGGCGCGGCCGACCGCGTTGCCGATGCGACAGGCAATTGGGTCGATACCCGTGCTCCGCGGTGGTCGCGGCCCTATCTGCGGCTCTCCCGTTTCGACCGCCCGATCGGATCATGGCTGCTGCTGATGCCGTGCTGGTGGTCGGCGGCGCTGGCCTCCGGCGTCATCGGCGACATCGGCCAATTGCCGCGCAACATCGCGCTGTTCTTCGTTGGCGCATTTGTCATGCGTGGCGCCGGCTGCACCTGGAACGACATTACCGATCGCGACCTCGATGCGTTGGTTGAACGGACGCGATCGCGGCCGATTCCGGCGGGGCAAGTGAGTGTGCCGCAGGCGGCCGCCTTCCTTGTTGTTCAAGCGCTGATCGGATTGGCGGTGCTGCTGCAGTTCAACCGCTTCGCGGTGGCGACCGGCATAGCATCGCTCGTCATCGTTGCGGTCTATCCGTTCATGAAGCGGATTACCTGGTGGCCGCAGATCGTGCTTGGGCTGGCGTTCTCATGGGGCGCGCTGATGGGATTTGCGGTCACGCTCGGCCGGATCGATGCGGCCGCGTTGGCGCTCTACGCCGGCTCGATCGCCTGGGTGATCGGCTACGACACCATCTATGCGCATCAGGATGCCGAGGACGACGCGCTGATCGGCATCAAATCGACCGCGCTGCTGTTCGGCGCGCGAACGCGTCCGGCGTTGATGGCGTTTTACGGCGTGGCAGTAGTTTTGACCGGCGCCGCACTTGCGTTTGCCGGTGCGCGCTGGCTGGCATGGATCGGGCTTGCCGCGTTTGCGGCGCATCTGGTCTGGCAAATCAGGCGCCTGGAAATCAGCGATCCCGCATTGTGCCTGCGGATATTCAAATCCAACCGCGATGCGGGATTATTACTGTTCGCCGGATTGCTCGCGGATGCGATGTTGAGGGCGGTCTGATCTCGTTTCCCTATCGGCGCAGCCCCGCTCCGCAATAAGGCTTCGGGACCGCGGTCCAGTCTGCGGGTCTTCAACGTTGGTGGACCCGACTTATGCAGGCCTATCTGGCACGGCGACTTCTGGCGTTCATCCCGGCGCTTTTTTTCGCCAGCCTGATTTCGTTATCGTGCGTCTCGTGCCGGGTAGCTCGATATGATGCTCTCGCAGAACGATGTCGGCGCCGACAAGCTCTCGCGCGACCAACTGGTTCAGACGCTCGGCCTCGACCGGCCGATGTGGGAACAATATTCGAGATGGGTCGGCGGCATCCTTCTGCACGGCGATTTTGGTCGTTCGCTCTGGCAACATACTCCGGTGGCCGAGCTTTTGCGGGCGCGCCTGCCGGTCACTTTTCGCTGCCCCCGCGCTATCGCACTGCAAGACCGACGAACCTCGGCTGCGTAGCATCGGTCACGAGCGAGCGGTCGCGTGTCATCTTCATGCGAGTTAATCGCATCTCATATTCTGTTTCGTGATCTTCCCGCCGAGGGGGTGACCGATAGAGATCACCATGCGGTCTTGCCGGACGCTTCCAGACGAATGCGATCTAGTCCCGCGCGATGATCTCGCATTCGCCCTGATGAATATTCGCAGGGTTGAGCAAATCGCCGCGGCGCCGCCGCACCAGGAATTTCGGGCGCCGCGCCCGGATCGCGTTGTGACGCCGTCGCCGCAAGGCGGGTTCGCGCGCCTTGTCCTCCGGCAGCAGCGGAAGCGCGAGGATGTCACTCCACATCTGCCAGGCGGTGGCGATTTCGTCGCAGTCGGAACTCACGCCCAAGGGAATCGTCAGTGACGGATCGCGATGAACGAGCACGAGCATCTGGGCATCATCGATGCCGCGCAATGCGATGCCGAGAAAATCGCTGACGCGAACGTTGACCGCCATCCGCATGCCGTGGAGGGCACGACGCAAGACAACGCGTTCGCGGTGAATTTCGATTTGTCGCACGCCGTCGTCTGCGCGGGTATCGTGCGCATGGAAGCTGACGGGCAGAGAGAGAGGGTCGAGCCGCAATGCGCGGCTCGACCCGGCGGGATTGATCCCGCTTTTTGCTGTTAGACGCCTCACGGCTTTGTCTCCCCGCCAGGATTATGTTCCCGGTCGATACGCGAGACCTTGCCAGAGCCACGTCCGAATTCGCTTAAAAAGGCTGGTTAATCTGACGTCACCTGCCCTGCATCGGCTTGCATGATTGACAAGACCTTGGCGAGCATGATTGACGAGACCTTGAGGTATCGTTGAAAATCTTTCGCTTTCGACCCATGAAAATGCTTGAAGTGTGCGTGAATCCGGCACATCTGAAGGGTTCGCTGATTTGCATCCAGACCCCCTTCAATCCTTGGGATTTTGTTCGTGATCTCTTCACCATCCGCTGCTTCCGAGCTTTTATCCAAAGCTCCAACCTCCGACCTTTTCGATCAATCCGCCCTGAGCACGCTGGCGCAGCGTCTTGTTGAGGCGGCTCGGCGCGCGGGCGCGGACGCCGCCGACGCGGTAGCGGTGCGCGGCGTTTCGCAAGGCGTCGAGGTGCGCGACGGACGCGTCGAGGAATCCGAGCGTTCGGAAGGCGACGACGTCGGACTGCGCGTGCTGGTGGGGCAGCGCCAGGCGGTAGTCTCAACCAACGATGTGAGCGGAGATGGCGTCGCAAGGCTCGCGGAGCGCGCCGTCGCCATGGCGCGCGTCGCGCCCGACGACAAATATGTCGGCCTCGCCGATCCGTCATTGCTGGCGCGCGACTTCCCCAATCTGGATCTGCTCGACTCCACGATCCCATCGACATCTGAACTCGAACGCCGCGCCTGCGAAGCGGAAGCGGCAGCACTCGCAGTCAAGGGCGTCACCAAATCGGGCGGCGCGTCGGCCTCGACGGGAATCGGCGGCATGGTGCTGGTTACCAGCACCGGCTTCCACGGCTCCTATCTGCGCTCAAGCCAGGGCATCTCGATGACGGCGATCGTCGGTGACGGCACCGGCATGGAACGCGACTACGACTACACCTCGGCGCCGCATGCTTCCGACCTCGCATCGCCTGCCAGCGTCGGCCGCAAGGCGGGCGAGCGCACGGTCGCGCGCGCCAATCCGCGCAAGGTCGAAACCTGCAAGGTGCCGGTGGTGTTCGACCCCAGGGTTTCCGGATCGCTGGTCGGTCATCTGGTGGGCGCGGTGAATGGCGCCTCGATCGCGCGCAAGACCAGTTTTCTGAAGGACCGTCTCGGTGAGCAATTGTTTGCAAAGAACATCCGCATCATCGACGATCCGTTGCGGATACGCGGATTGCGCTCGCAATCGTTCGACGCCGAGGGCGTAAGGGTCAAAAAGCTTGCTATCATCGATGAGGGCGTGTTGACGTCGTGGCTGCTGGATTGCGCGACCGCGCGGGAACTCGGACTGGTCACGACCGGCCATGCCCACCGCGGCGTATCGTCTTCGCCTTCGCCGGGATCCTATAATCTCCATCTCGAAGCAGGCGAGCCTACTCCCGCCGAACTGATATCCGACATCAAGCAGGGATTTTACGTCACCGACCTGATCGGCTCTGGCGTCAACGGCGTGACCGGCGACTACAGCCGCGGCGCATCCGGGTTCTGGATCGAGAATGGCGAGATCACTTATGCCGTGAGCGAGGTGACGATCGCCGGGCATCTTCTCGAAATATTCAAATCACTGGCGCCGGCCAATGATCTGGAATTTCGCTATGGTGTTAATGCGCCGACGGTCCGCATCGAGGGATTGACGCTTGGCGGACGCTAGCGCTGACGGCGTGCGCGACAAGGTTTCGGCGCGCGATATCCTGGTGCGCGACGCAGCGTTGCTGACGGATACCGTTCGTGAGGCCGGGGCGCTGGCGCTGTCGTTGTTCCGGACGGAGCTTAAAAACTGGACCAAGGGCGCGTCCTCGCCGGTGTCCGAGGCCGATATCGCGGTCAATGATCTGCTTGAGAGAAGGCTGCGATCCGCCACGCCGGATTATGGCTGGCTGTCGGAAGAAAGCGCCGACGACGAACAGCGTCTCGGCAAGCGCCTCGTGTGGATTGTCGATCCGATCGACGGCACCCGTGGTTATCTTGCCGGCCGCGAAGACTGGTGCGTGAGCGTGGCGCTGGTCGAGGACGCATCGCCGCTGCTGGCGGCCGTGTTTGCGCCGGCCAGCGATGAATTTTTCTTTGCCGCGCGCGGGCAGGGCGCCGCGCGCAACCGTGTGCCGGTTTATGCAACGGTCGGCACCGAAATGGATTTTTCCCGCGTGGCCGGGCCGAAGCCACTGGTCGAACGGCTCAGCCGGTCATCCGACGAAGTTACCCTGCATCCCCGCATCGGATCGTTGGCGCTTCGGCTATGCCGGGTCGCGCAAGGAAGCCTAGACGCGGCCTTTGCAGGTGGCCAAAGCCGCGACTGGGACCTTGCCGCGGCCAATTTGATCGTGCAGGAAGCGAATGGTAACATGACGACGCTCTCAGGGGATAAGATCCTCTACAACCGCCGGGAGGTGACGCACGGGGTGCTGGTGGCAGCGGGACGCGATCGTCATGCACGCATTATCGAGCATTTTCGAAACCGCACCTCGCCCTGAGCGCTTCGATTGCGCGGGTTATTTTGCTTGCCGGGCACCGCGTTAGGAAAAGAAATCATGCCAGATAGTGCCCAGCAGCAACTGCTCCATCTCGTCATCGGGGGCGAACTGACTGACCTCGAGGGTACAACGTTCAAGGATCTCGATCAGGTCGAAATCGTCGGCGTATTCCCTAACTATGCGACCGCCTATGCGGCCTGGAAGGCGAAGGCGCAGCAGACCGTGGACAATGCCCACATGCGCTATTTCGTCGTCCATCTGCACCGGCTGCTCGATCCAGGTCAAGATACGAAGCCTGCCCGTTGAAGAGGCTACTTCGCAATGTGCTGCGCAGCAGATGGGTTCAGCGTGCTGTGGGCTTTCTCGCGGCGGAGTTTCTGCGGCTGGTCTGGCTGACCAACAAATTCAGTTTCGATCCCCCCGGCGTCTATGAACTGGTCGAGCCGCAGCAACCGGTGATTTTGGCGTTCTGGCATGGCCAGCATTTCATGACGCCTTTTATCAAAACCAAGGAAAGCCATCGCGGCAAGGTGCTGATTTCGCGGCATCGCGATGGCGAATTCAACGCTATCGCCGCCGAACGGCTGGGCATCGGCACCATACGCGGCTCCGGCGATCACGGGTCGGCGTTTCACCGCAAGGGCGGTGTCGGTGCATTCAAGGAGATGGTGCGCGCGCTCGCAGACGGCTATAACGTCGCGCTGACCGCGGACGTTCCGAAACGCTCGCGCGTCGCGGGTCTCGGCATCATTATGCTGGCGCGCGAATCCGGGAGGCCTATCATGCCTTTCGCGATGGCGACCAGCCGTTTCATCCGCCTGGACAACTGGGACCGCACCACCATCAATTTGCCATTCGGACGAGGCGTTTTGATGGGCAATGAACCGATTCTCGTGCCGCCGGACGCCGATGCGGAGACCATGGAAAATCTGCGCGCACAACTGGAAGCGCATTTGAACGAAGCCACCCGCCGCGCCTATGCGAAAGTCGGCCGTCCGGAAGAGGCGGGTCATGACTAACTCCCTGCCGATAACGCTGCGCGTCTACCAGAAGCTTTCTTCCGTGGTGGTGCCGCTGGCGCCGGCGCTGATCAAGCGGCGGCTGAAGCAAGGCAAGGAGGATCCTGCGCGTATCGGCGAGCGCCGCGGCATGAGCAGGGATATCCGGCCACAGGGACCATTGGTGTGGATACACGGCGCAAGCGTCGGCGAAGTACTGGCCGCTGCGGCATTGATCGAAAAACTGCACGCACTGAATATGCGGATCCTGGTGACGTCGGGTACGGTGACCTCGGCGGCGATCGTCGCCAAGCGGTTTCCCGCCGATGTCATCCACCAGTATGTGCCTTACGATTCTCCGCGCTATGTCGCGCGCTTTCTCGATCACTGGCGGCCGAGCCTTGCGCTGTTCATCGAGTCCGATCTGTGGCCCAATCTCATTCTGTCGAGCGCGGCGCGGCGCATACCGATGGTCCTGATCAACGGCCGGATGTCGCATCGCTCGTTCCCACGCTGGCGCAAGGTTGCCGGCACGATCTCGGCGCTGCTCGGCCGGTTCGATATCTGTCTGGCCCAATCGCGTGTCGATGCGGAGCGCTTCACGGCACTCGGCAGCCGCAACGTCATTACCACAGGCAATTTGAAACTGGACGTTCAGGCGCCGCCCGCTGATCCCGCCAAGCTGGACCGGTTGATGACGGTGACGCGCGGTCGTCCGATCATTGTGGCGGCCTCGACCCATCCCGGAGAAGAGGACATTCTGCTGGAAACACATCGCAGGCTTGCAGGATACTTCCCATCCCTGCTGAGTGTGATTGTGCCGCGGCATCCCGCTCGCGGCGACGCGATCGCGCGTGCGATCGCGGCTTCCGGCCTGCATGTGGCGCTGCGCTCGCGCGAGGAGTTGCCCACGGCGACTACCGATATCTACGTCGCCGACACCATGGGCGAATTGGGATTGTTCTATCGGCTGGCGCCGATCGTGTTCATGGGAGGGTCGCTGGTCGAACGTGGTGGACAGAATCCGGTCGAGGCGGTCAAGCTCGGCGCCTCCATCGTTCATGGCCCCCATGTCTTCAATTTCACCGATGTCTACGAGGCGCTCGATAGCGCAGGCGGCGCCAGACGGGCTGACACGCCGGAAGCGCTGGTGAAGCAGCTGGGTCAGTTGCTGGCCGATCCGGCGGCGCTCGAACTGTCGGCCGCGGCCTCGGAGCGCGTGGTAAAGCAGCTCGGCGGCGCGCTCGATCGCACACTCGTCGCGCTCGAACCGTACCTGTTGCAATTGCGGCTCGAAATGGGGGCGGCGAATGCGTGAGCCGGCCTTCTGGCACCGGCAGTCGTCATGGATATCGCTTTTACTGACGCCGCTTGGCGCCCTCTATGGCCTGGTCACCGGCCGGCGATTGCAGCGCGAAGGCTTTGACGCCGGCATCCCCGTGCTTTGCGTCGGCAACTATCATGTCGGTGGCGCCGGCAAAACCCCGGCGGTGCTGGCCCTGACAAAGGTGCTGCGCGATCTCGGCGAGACGCCCGTCGTGCTCAGTCGCGGCTATGGCGGACGACTGCAAGGTCCGATCAAAGTCGATCCCGAGCGGCACGCCGCGGTCGACGTCGGCGACGAGCCGCTGATGCTGGCGCGAACGGTTCCGGTAGTCGTCGCGCGCGATCGCATCGGTGGCGTCGCGTTGGCGCGGTCGCAGGGCGCCAGCGTGATTGTGATGGACGATGGCTTTCAGAATCCAGCAATCGCCAAGGATGCCTCGCTGATCGTGATCGACGGTGCGCGCGGCCTCGGCAACGGTCGGGTGTTTCCCGCGGGACCCCTGCGCGCGCCACTACCGCCGCAACTTGCCCGCACCGACGCGCTGATCGTCGTCGGCGATGGCTCCGCAGCCGAGCCGGTTACCGTCGCCATCGCCGCCATGGGCAGGCTCGTGCTGTCAGCACATCTCAGGGCTGATGATGCGCCGGTGGCGTTGCTGCGCGGCAGACGCGTTCTGGCTTTCGCCGGGATCGGCGACCCCGCCAGGTTTTTCAGGATGCTGCCTACCTATGGGATCGAAGTTGTCCTGGAACGAGCCTTCGCCGATCACCATCCGTTTTCGGAAAGCCAGATCGAAACGTTGATCGCCGAAGCAAAACGCGATGCGCTGACGCTGGTGACGACGGAAAAGGATCTGGCGCGACTGCGGAAAGCTGGCGGACTTCCGTGCTGGGCGAAGGATATCGTGCCGTTCGCGGTGACGCTTGAGTTCGATAGCGCCGCGAAACTGCAGATGTTCGTGTCGGAACGGCTGTTCAGGGCGCGCGAGAAGAAATATCGCTGAGCCTTATCCCTGCGTCTTCAGGGCGGCGGGAAAATGCCGCTGCAGCACCGCGGTCGGGATGGCGTAGGCCTCCTGCAGATCGACGCTCCAGTATTTCAATTCGTCGAGCGGTATCCGCGCATCGGTTACCGCGCAGCGCACATAGGTTCCCGGCGAGATCACGCGGAAATCGCCATCCAGATATTGCACCTGCGCTTCGCCATGGCCCGAGGGACCGAATTTATTCAGCACGTTTGAACTCTCCGACTAGTCCCCGGCGATTCGGGCCGGGCCAAAGGCTCCGAGAATGCGATCTAGCATAGATAGGCGTTGGTGTCCGCCCGTCAAACCCACCGATTTGTGATGATTTTCCGTTTTTGGAGCATGTTATCTTTCGCAAATGGACCGCGGATTTCCATCGCCATTGCGATCCGGTAGACCCGATGCGCTTTTTGTCGGCAATTATACTCCTGACGCTATCTGCCGTGGCTTCCGCCGCGGATGCGGCGCCATTGCCGACGCCCCGTCAGGTCGACATACCCCTCGGCAACGCACTCCTGCACGCGCAGCTTTACAAGCCTGACGGTGACGGCCCGTTCCCCGCTGTAATCGCTCTGCACGGGTGCGGCGGATTGGCGGGCCACTCCGAGCCGGTTCAGCCGCGCTATCGCGATTGGGCCGAGCAATTGCTGAAAGCCGGTAATGCGGTCTTGCTGCCGGACAGCTATGGCTCGCGCGAACTCGGCCCGCAATGCCGCGTCAAGGAGCGCCGGGTGCACGCCCGTCGCGAACGTGTCGCGGACATCATGGCATCCAGGCAATGGCTGGTGCAGCAGCCCTGGGCCGCACGCGACCGCATCAGCCTGTTGGGATGGGCGAACGGCGCGAGCGCGCTGCTGTGGGCGGTGCGTCCGCAATTGTCGTCGCGCAATGTCGAGCCGGATTTCCGCTCGGCGGTTGCGTTTTACCCGGACTGCCGCATCTCGTCGGGGCTTGGATGGAGCGCGCGCGTCCCTACCTTGCTGCTGATCGGCGCCAAGGACGACGTCAGTTCACCACCCGCCTGCCGCCAGATGGTTGACGGGGCGCATGGGCGCAGTGCGCTGGCGCAGATCGTGGTTTATCCCGGCGCCTATCACGATTTTGACCGCGCAAATCTTCCGCCTCACGCGGTTGGCACGACGTCCGATGCTGGCGTGCCGGAGTATGGCCATCTCGGCACCGATCCCGAGGCCCGCGCCGATTCCCAGAAGCGCGTTGCGGAATGGCTGGCGAGGTAGAGTGCTTCCCTAACCTCGCCCGCTCGTTTTAGAACAGGCTGCCCTGACCAACCGGCTTCACCGCGCGCTTTGGCGTCGCAATCTTCGGCTCGTTTGCAACCGGTTTGCCCGGCGCCGATGTAACCGCCGGGCGATCGGCGTCAGCGGTAGCCGCGACGCGTCCATCTGCGAATTCCAGATCGAGTCGTGCCCCCGGTCCGATTGACGCGGCGGCGTGCACCGCGTGGCCTTGCTCATCGCGTACCAAGGCGAACCCGCGCGTCAACACGCCGCGATACGACAGAGCCGCCAACAGTTGACCACTATGTGCGACACGCGCGAGAAGGCGCTGCATCGTCGTTGCAAGCGCACGCCGCGCGCGCTCGGCTAAACGCAATGCGCGTTCGCGGTCGCGCGCGATGGTCTGGCGCTGCGCCTGTGCGTTGGAGAACTTTGAGGCCTTGAGCCTGATCTCAAGTCCGGCATAGCGATCCCTGCGGTTACGCAGCAGCGATCGGGCGGAATGCGTCATCCGTTCGCCCGATACGGTCAGTCGCTGCTTCGCCTGCGCGACCTGGCCGCGCAGTACCCGCACGGTCAGCCGTGCGCTGGCGCCTGCGAAACGGCGGAAATGGGCGTGCGTATTGGCTTTCAATCCGCGGGGCAGGGAGCTTGCAGCGCCATCCAGCCGCTGACGCGGGATCGCAAGCAGTTCGCCCGGCGCCGGCAGCGCTCGCATCGCGGCGCGCAATTCGTTGCGGCGGCTTTCCTGTACGCGCTGCCAGCACAGCATCGCACGCCGCGTCAGGGCCCCGACCTCGACGAACAGTTCCGTGCGCACCGGCACGGCCATTTCAGCGGCGGCGGTAGGCGTCGGCGCACGCTTGTCGGCCGCGAAATCGATCAGCGTGATATCGGTCTCGTGTCCGACCGCCGATATCAACGGGATCATGCTGTCAGCGGCGGCGCGGACCACAATCTCCTCGTTGAACGACCAGAGATCTTCCAGCGAACCGCCGCCGCGCGCGACGATCAAGAGATCCGGCCGGGGAATTCTGCCGCCCTCCGGCAGTGCGTTGAAGCCGCGGATCGCGGCGGCGATCTGCTCGGCCGAGCCTTCGCCCTGCACCCGCACCGGCCACACCAGCACGCGACGCGGAAAGCGATCCTGCAGCCGATGCAGGATGTCGCGGATGACGGCGCCGGTCGGCGAGGTGACGACGCCGATCACTTCCGGCAACCATGGCAGAAGCTGTTTGCGCGACTCGTCGAACAGCCCTTCGGCGCCGAGCTTGCGTTTGCGCTCTTCCATCAGCGCCATCAGCGCGCCAATTCCGGCGGGCTCGATCGCCTCGATAACGATCTGATATTTGGACGAGCCGGGATAGGTCGTGAGCTTGCCGGTGGCGATGACCTCAAGGCCTTCCTGCGGCTTGAAACGCATCCGGCTGTGGACGCCCTTCCAGATCACAGCCTCGATCTTGGCGCTCTCGTCCTTCAGCGCGAAGTAGCAGTGCCCGGAAGAGTGCGGCCCGCGGAAACCGGAGATTTCACCGCGTACCCGCACATTCCCGTAGGCGTCCTCCACCGTCCGCTTCAGGGCGGATGACAGTTCGGAGACAGTGAATTCTGGCGTGTTGGCTGGCGGTTCGGGCATCTCTGACGATTCGGGCTTCTGCGACTTTTGCGCAAGGTAGGGAGTTCGGCAACATCAGCCAATCGGGCTTGCGCAATGATGTACTCTGTTATACAGAGTACTCTATATTTGTGTGGCTTGATGAGGTATGACCATGTTCAAACGGCTGTTACGCGATGGTTTTAGCGCCCTGAAATGGGTCTTGTGCGGCGTCGGCGCGCTGGCGCTGCTCCTTGCCGGCCTGCTCAAGGCGCCCCTGGTGCCTCCGCCGGAACTGCAATCGATCTCGGCCGCCCGCGGCACCGTCGACCTCTCCAGCCTGCCTGCGGTCGAACGATTTCAGGCGCGCGACGGCACATGGCTCGGCTTCCGCCATTATGCCGCAAGCGCCCCCGCCACGGGCCGGGCGGCGATCGTGGTGCACGGCTCCTCCGGCTCCAGCGGCGGCACCATTCATGCGCTGTCGCAGGCGCTGGCCGCGCGCGGCGTGGAAACCTTTGCGGTCGATATGCGCGGCCACGGCACGTCAGGGACGCGCGGCGATATCGTCTATGTCGGCCAGCTTGAGGACGATCTGGCCGATTTTGTCGCGGTGTTACGCAAGACCGTGCCGTCAGCGCCGCTGACCTTGATCGGCCATTCGGCCGGCGGCGGCTTCGCGCTGCGCGTGGCGGGCTCGCCGATCCAGAACCTGTTCGCGCGCACCGTGCTGCTCGCGCCCTATCTCGGCTACGATGCCCCCTCGACCCGGCCGAGTTCCGGCGGCTGGGCCCGCGCCGATATTCCGCGCATCCTGGGCCTGCTGGCGCTGCGCAAGCTCGGGGTCACCTGCTGCGAGGGGTTGCCGGTGCTGGCGTTCGCGGTGCCGCCGAATTCCGAGAAGACGCTGGTGCCGACCTATACCGACCGGCTGATGCGCAACTTTGCGGTGCACGGCGACTTCCGCCTAGATGTCGCCGCGGCGACAAAACCGCTCACGATCATCTGCGGCGCCGACGACGAATTGATGTTCGCGGACAAATACGCCGAAGCCGTGCGCGGCGCCGCGGTGCCGGTCGACGTCAGGCTGCTCGACGGCATCAACCACATGGGTATCGTCGCCGCGCCGAAGGCGGTATCCCTCGTCGCCGAAGACGTCGCCACGCGCGGCATGGCGGGATCATAGCGGTGATGCTGCGGGGGAGGGCAACATGATCGACAGCCAGCAGGCGTCCGAGGCGCTCGCCGAGATCAACGAGATGACGCGCCGCGTCCGGCAATCGCGGATCTACAATCTCGCCAGCCTGATGCTGATCATGTGGGGCGCGCTGGTATTTACCGGTTATCTCGGCTCGTTTCTGCTGCCGCGCTATGCCGGCTATCTCTGGGCCGCGCTGAATCTGGCGGGAGTGGCGGGATCGTTTGCGATCAGCGCCTTCGGATATCCCAGGTCCGGCGTTCGGACCTTCGATGTCAGGATGCTGATCGCGTTCCTGCTGTTCTTCGCCTTTGGTTTCCTCTGCACCAGCGTGCTCGGCGACTTCACCCCGCGCCAGATGGGCGCGTTCTGGCCGATCTATTTCATGCTGCTCTACATCATCGCCGGGCTCTGGATCGGACAAGCCTTTGTCGTGATCGGTCTTGGCATCAGCGCGCTGGCGCTGGTCGGCTACTTCCTGATCGGCGACTGGTTCGACCTGTGGATGGCCTTTGTCGATGGCGGCGGGCTGATTCTGGGCGGCCTCTGGATGCGGCGGAGCTAGCGCGATGGCCGAGCTCGACGACATCATCCACCAGCCGCTGCGGCTGAAGATCATGGCGGCGCTGAACGCACTGCCTGCTTCCACCGGGCTGGAGTTTTCCAATCTGAAAAAATTAACCGGCGCGACGGATGGCAATCTCGGTGCGCACATAGAAACCCTGTCAAAGGCGGGGTATGTAGCGGTTGAAAAGGCCTTCGTCGGCAAAAAACCGCAGACCACGGTGACCGCCACGGCCTCCGGGCGCGGCGCCTTCGCCCGCCATGTCGCGATGCTGCAGGAAATCATCGCGGCCTCGGCGCGGCAGCCCTGATAGGTACATATCCAACACCAGATCAGAGGAGTTTCTTGCAGCGCCGACGCCGTGCTAGACCGTTGGCTTCATCGCGCGGCAACTCCCGATCTGGCTTTAATCATGAAAATCCTACTGCTCGGTTCCGGCGGCCGTGAACACGCACTGGCATGGAAAATCGCCGCCTCGCCGCTGGTGACGAAGCTCTGGTGCGCGCCTGGCAATGCCGGCATCGCGCGGGAGGCCGAATGCCTTGCGCTTGATATCACCGACCATGCCGCGGTGATCGGGTTCTGCAAACGTAGCGCGGTGGATTTCGTCGTGGTCGGCCCGGATGCACCGATCGCGGCGGGCATTGTCGACGATCTTGCCGCGGCAGGCTTCAAGGCGTTCGGACCGACGAAAGCCGCGGGGCGGCTGGAAAGCTCAAAGAAATTTACCAAGGCGCTGTGCCGCGCGAATCATATCCCGACCGCGGCGTACGAGCATTTCACCGATGCTGAGGCGGCGAAGGCCTACATCCGCAAACAGGGTGCTCCGATCGTCGTCAAGGCCGACGGGCTCGCCGCCGGAAAGGGCGTCGTCGTGGCGATGACGGAAAAGGAAGCGCTTGCGGCGGTCGACATGATGTTCGGCGGCGGTTTTGGTCAAGCAGGAGCCGAGGTCGTCGTCGAAGAGTTCATGCGGGGCGAAGAAGCCTCATTCTTCGCGCTATGCGACGGCGAACACGCGCTGCCGTTGGCGACCGCGCAGGATCACAAGCGCGCCTTCGATGGCGACAAGGGCCCGAACACCGGCGGCATGGGCGCCTATTCGCCCGCACCCGTGATGACGGACGCAATATGCGCGCGCGTGATGGAGCAGATGATCGGACCGACATTGCGCGCGTTGAAGGCGATGGGATCTCCTTACAAGGGTGTGCTCTACGCCGGCGTCATGGTCACGAAAGAAGGACCGAAGCTCGTTGAATACAACGCCCGTTTCGGCGACCCGGAGTGTCAGGTGCAGATGCTGCGGATGATGTCCGACATCGTCCCGGCGCTGATCGCGAGCGCCGACGGGCAGTTGAAGAATTTCAGCTTGCGCTGGTACGACGATGTGGCGCTGACGGTGATCATGGCCGCCAGGGGCTATCCCGGCGACTACGGCAGGGGCTCCGTGATCGAAGGCCTGGAAGACGCCGCCAGTGTCGAGGGCGTCGAGATCTTTCACGCGGGCACGACGTCAAGGGACGGAAAAATTCTCGCCAATGGCGGGCGCGTGCTGAACGTCTGCGCGACCGGCAAATCGGTCACGGAGGCGCAGCGGCGCGCCTATGAGGCGGTCGATCGCATCAAATGGCCCGACGGATTCTGCCGCCGCGACATCGGCTGGCAGGCAGTAGAGCGGGAGAGAGCGGGACGAATTTAATGCCGTAAATCCGCCCCCTTCTGAGGAGCATCGCGCGGCGATGCGTCTCGAAGGAGGAGGATAGCCTCATCCTTCGAGACGCGCGCAAGAGCGCGCTCCTCTCAGGACGAGGCCTATCGTTCACTCAAATCAAATCGCCGCCCGCGGCCGAAGACGTGGTGCCGTGCTGGCGGAAGGCCTTGATGACGTTGCGGCCGACTTTCCATCTGTGGACTTCGTCGGGGCCGTCAACCAGCCGCTGCGAGCGGACTTGCGTGTACCACTTCGCCAGAACGGTATCCTGGCTGTAGCCAAGCGCCCCGTGCAACTGGATCGCGGTATCGATAACCTTGTGGACCATGTGCGCCAGAAACACTTTGGCGATCGAGTTTTCCTGCGTCAGGTCCATGCCCTTTTCCGCCTTGTAGGCGATGTGCAGCAGCATCAGCCGCGCCATGTAAAGCTCGCTGGCGCAGTCGGCCAGCATGAACTGGACCGCCTGGCGGTCAGCAAGCAACACGCCGAAGGTCGAGCGCTGGGTCACACGTGCCGTCGCCATGTCGAGTGCACGCTGGGCCTTGGCGATGTTGTGCATGCCGTGACGCAGGCGGCCGTAGGCGAGGCGGTGCTGTCCCATGTTGAAGCCGTTGCCCTCGCCGCCGAGCAGATTTTCCGCGGGAACCTTGAGATCCTTGATCTCGATTTCGGAATGTCCGCCGGAAAGCTGATCGTAATGTGCGCCCTCGATCGCCATGTTCTTGACGTTGCGCTTTATTTTGTAGCCGGGGTTCGGCAATTCGACGATGAAGGTCGAAAACTGTTTGTGGCGGGGCGCATCCGGATCGGTCTTGGCCATCACCAGCGCCATGTCGGCGACACTGGCGGATGAGGAAAACCACTTCTCGCCATTGAGAATGTAATTCGCGTTGCCGTCCTTGTCCGCGCGGGTCTGCATGCCGGTGGCATCGGCGCCCGACGCCTTTTCCGTCATCGAGAAGCAGATTCGCTTGTCACCATTGAGCAGGGGTTTCAGGAATTTTTCCTTTTGATGCTCGGTGCCGTGCGCGAGGATCGTCATCATCGAGGCATCGTCGGGCCCCTGAGTATTCATCGACAGCGCACCGAGCGAACTCTCGCCCAGTTCCATCTGTACCAGCGCGTTGGCGAGCGGGCCGAGACCCATGCCGCCGTATTCCTTCGGGATGAACGGGCACCACAAGCCCTTCGCGCGCGCCTTGGTCCGCAGCTTGCCGAGCACTTCATCGAGTGACTTGCTGTCCAGTTCCTTCTCCGCGGGAATGCATTCTTCCTGCACCCATTTGCGGACTTTCTCGCGGATCGCCTTGGCCTCGGCCGGGACTTCGAAATCGATCGACATGGGAGGTTTCCTCGTTCTGGTTTGTTGTTGAAGTTGGTGGCAAGGTCATAGCCTGAAATCGGCGGAGGCGTACATATCCATCCAGTCCTCCCGGCAAGTGACGATCGATGAAATGCCGGCACGCGGAATTGGCGTCAGCCGTTGCGCCAGGCCATGACGAAGGAAATACTTCATGCCCGATCTCGCCGACCTGTTTCCCGGCTACGCGTCCGAATGGATCAACACCAAATCCGGCCGTATTTTCGCCCGTGTCGGCGGCAAGGGACCGCCGCTGTTGCTGCTGCACGGCTTTTCCGAGACGCACGTAATGTGGCACCGCGTTGCGCCACAGCTTGCCGACAAGTTCACCCTGATCGTCGCGGACCTGCCGGGCTACGGCTGGTCTGATATGCCGGAGAGTGACGCAGGCCACATGCCCTACACCAAGCGCGCGATGGCGCAGGCGATGATCGAGGCGATGGAACAACTCGGCCATGTGCATTTCGCGCTTGCCGGGCACGATCGCGGCGGCCGCGTCGCCTATCGCCTCGCCCTCGATCATCCCGGCCGGCTGTCGCGGCTCGCCGTGCTGGATATTCTGCCGACGTATGATTACTGGGAGCGAATGAACCGGCTCTATGTGCTGAAAATATATCACTGGACCTTCCTGGCGCAGCCATTTCCGTTGCCGGAAACGCTGATCGGCGGCAATCCGGACTTCTTTCTGCGCTACAAGATGGCGAGCCAGACCAAATCGAAAAATCTCGATGCTATAGATCCACGCGCGCTGCAACACTACCTCGCCGCGTTTCGCGATCCGTCCCGGGTGCACGCGATGTGCGAGGATTATCGCGCCGGCGCCTACGCCGACTTCGAGATCGACAAGGCAGATCGTGACGCCGGCAAGAAGATTACGGCTCCGATGCTGGCGCTGTGGGGCGATGCCGGCATTGCGAGTGCCGCGGCAACACCGCTCGATACCTGGAAGAAGTGGGCGACCAATGTCTCGGGATCGCCGGTTGATTCCGGTCATTTCCTGACCGAGGAAAATCCGGACGCCACCGCAAGGGCGCTGAAGGAATTTTTTGCGGCTACGTGAACTTCGTAGCCAGCATGAGGTGCTATCGTCGGGCCTTGAAGAAATCCCGCAACAGCGTCGCCGCTTCGCCTTCACCGACCGCGGAATAGACCTCGGGGACGTGATGGCATGTCGGTGCCGCGAAGAAGCGTACGCCTGAATCCACGGCGCCGCCCTTGGGATCTGCGGCGCCATAATACAGTCGCCTTACCCTCGCAAACGAGATCGCGGCGGCGCACATCGTACACGGCTCCAGCGTGACGTAGAGGTCGCAGTCGACCAGCCGTTCGCTGCCGACGACCTCGGCGGCCTGCCGGATCGCAAGGATTTCGGCGTGCGCTGTCGGATCGCGATCGGTCAATGTGCGGTTTCCGGCCGTGGCGATGACCTTGTTGTCGAGCACGATCACGCATCCGATCGGCACTTCGCCGGAATTTTGTGCCGTTTCGGCCGCTTTGAGCGCCAAATCCATGAAAGATGGTGCGGTCATGCCTCGTATCGTCCGTGAAACTCTGCTACTAAATATGCCTTCAGCAAAAGTGGATACCGGTTTTGCGTGAGAATGCGCCGCAAGCGAAGAGCGCGCGCGTTGTCGCCATGCCAGCCCGTCCATATCAGTCTGATTGCCAATTCATCTGTACTCGAAGTGAGACCATTCATGCCCCGCGATAACGATAAAAACAACGATTCCCGCGGCCGGCGTGATCGGCCATCCGGCGGCAAGGGCCGCTCCGGCGCAGCCCGGGGACCAGAGAAGAAATTCGCCAAGCGCGGTTTCGCCGGCAAGAGCGATGGCGACAAGCGCGATGGCGAGCGGCGCCCATACGCCGGGAAGTCGGACGGCGCCAAATCCTATGGCAAGAAACCTTACGCCGGTTCCGGCAAACCTTACGCCGGCAAGCGCGAGGGTCCTCCGCCGCGCCGCGATGCAGACGCTCCGCGCCGTGATTACCGTGACGCGCCGCGCCCGGCGCGCTTCAACAGGGACGACCGCCCCCGCGGCGAAGATCGCGGTGGCGAAAAGCGTACGTACACCCCGCGCGGCGAGCGCGATGCCCGACCGGCTTCACGGTTCTCCGAGAAGAAGTTCGGCGATAAGCGGCCGTATACGCCACGCGGCGAAGGTTTCCGCAAGGACGACGGCCGACCTCAGCGCGATCGGCCGTACGGAGACCGTGCGCAAGGCGACAGAAAATTTGGCGGCGACAAGAAATTTTCGCGCGGCGAGTCCAAGCCATGGCAAAAGCGCGATGCTTCTTCGCCGGAACATGCCGGCCGCAATTCGCGTCCCTCCCGCGACGGCGCAAGAAATTTCGAAAAACGAAGTTTCGACAAACCGCGCTTTGACAAGCCCCGTTATGACAAGCCGCGCGATGATCGCGGGGACCATGAACGTCCGCGGTTTTCACGTCCGCGCGAAGACCGCCCCGCGGGCGACCGCCCGTTTCGTGAGCGGCCGAAATTCGACCGGCCCCGGGAGGATCGCGAGGACCGTCCGAAGTTCGAGCGTCCCCGCGAAGGCCGCACCTCCTGGCAGGAGCATCCGCGCAGCGACGCGCGATCCTTTGACCGCAACGCCGATCGGCCACGCCGCGACAACGAGGACGACAGCAAGGTTTTCGCCAAGCGCCCGGCATTCGGCGGCCGGGGCGCTTATCGCGAGCGCACGCCCGACGAGCGTCGTGCGCCGCGGCCTCCGCGCGAAAAGAAATCCGGCGAGCGCATCGCCAAGGTGGTGTCGCGGGCAGGGCTGGCCTCGCGTCGCGATGCCGAAGAATGGATCGTGCAGGGCCGCGTAACCGTCAACGGGCGCGTGATCAATTCACCGGCCCTCGATGTCACCGCCAACGATGCCATCACCGTCGACGGCAAGCCATTGCCGCCGCGCGAGCGCACGCGGCTGTTCCTGTTTCACAAGCCGCGCGGGTTGATGACCACCCATGCCGATCCCGAGGGCCGGCCGACGGTGTTCGACAACCTGCCGGAAGGACTGCCGCGGCTGATCAGCATCGGCCGCCTCGATTTCAACACCGAAGGCCTGCTGCTGCTGACCAATGACGGTGGACTCGCGCGCGCGCTCGAATTGCCCGATACCGGCTGGCTGCGGCGCTATCGCGTTCGCGCCCATGGCGAAGTCACGCAGGGCCAGCTCGATGAATTGAAAAAGGGCGTCGAGGTCGACGGCGTCAAATACGGCCCAATCGATGCGACACTGGAGCGCGATCAGGGCGCCAACGTCTGGCTGGTATTCGCAATCCGCGAGGGCAAGAACCGCGAAGTCCGCAATGTGCTGGCGCATCTCGGACTCGAAGTGAACCGGCTGATCCGGGTATCCTACGGCCCATTTCAACTGGGCGAACTCGCCGAGGGTCAGGTCGAGGAAATCAAGACCCGCGTGCTGCGCGAACAGCTCGGCGAAAAGGTCGCCGCGCTGGCGGGCGCGGATTTCACGCGGCCGCTGCATGGCCAGCCCGATACTGAATCAGAGGAAGAAGAGGCCGGCGCACCGCGCGGGAAAAAGCCGTTCAAGCCGGCCGGCAAAAGCGGCCTGATCGCCGATCGCAAGGGTCGCCGCGTGCTGGTGCAGCGCACCGGCAACGACGAAGCGCGCGCGCGCAATGAGGCCGAGGCTAACGGCTACGGCCCGCCGCGGCGCCCGCAGCGCGGCTATCACGGCAAGCGTGATCTGAAGCCGCGGGACGAGTAGAGTAAGTCGATGAGGCTTCCCGCGGGAAAGATCATTCCGTTCTCTCCCCCTTTGCGGGGGAGGGTCAGGGAGGGGAGTATTCCACAAGCGCTGCATCTCGTGGCCACCCCCAACCCCTCCCCGCAAGGGGGAGGACCGCAGGGGTCCGCTCACTAATGCGCGTCGTCGGCGGGCGATTGAAGGGCCGCAACCTCGCGTCGCCGTCGTCGCGCGACACACGCCCCACCGCGGACCGGTTGCGGGAGTCGCTGTTCAATATTCTTATCCACGCCTATGACGATCCGATTGGGGAAGCGCGCGTGCTCGACCTGTTCGCCGGCACCGGCGCGCTCGGAATCGAAGCCATCTCGCGAGGCGCGGCGTTCGCGCTGTTCGTCGATAATGGCGCCGAAGCGCGCGCGTTGTTGCGCAACAATGTCGAATTGCTTGGGCTCGGCGGGGTGACCAAAGTGTACCGCCGCGACGCCGGCAATCTCGGCCCGGCGCACCCGGTCGAGCCGTTCTCGCTGGTCTTTCTCGATCCGCCCTATCGCATGAAGCTTGCGGAGAAGGCGCTGGTCTCGTTGCGCGATGGCGGCTGGTTGAAGCCGGATGCTCTGCTGGTGATCGAGGAAGCGAAGGCGGCCGCGTTTGCTGCCCCCGATGGTTTCGAAGAGCTGGAACGGCGGGTTTATGACGATACGGAGTTTGTGTTCTTGCGCGCGGTTTGACGTCCTCACCTTCGTCCGAACAGCTTCTCGATATCCGCGAGCTTCAATTCCACGTAAGTCGGCCGACCGTGATTGCACTGACCGGAATTCGGCGTGTCTTCCATCTCGCGCAAGAGAGCATTCATCTCTTCCGGCTTGAGGCGGCGGCCGGCGCGCACCGAGCCATGGCACGCCATGGTGGCCGCGACGTGCATCAAGCGGCGTTCCAGCGGCAGCGCCTCATCCCATTCCGCCATGTGCTCGGCGAGGTCTCGCAGCAGAGATGCGGCATCGGTCTTGCCGAGCAGCGACGGTGTCTCGCGCACGGCGACCGCGCCGGGCCCGAAGGATTCGATCGCGAGCCCGAAAGACGCCAGCTCCTCAGTACGCGCGATCAGCCGCTCGACGGTCGCCTCGTCCAGTTCGACGATCTCCGGAATCAGAAGAATCTGCCGCTGCACGCCGTTGCGCGCCAACGAGGCCTTCAGCTTTTCATAGACGATACGCTCATGCGCGGCGTGCTGATCGACCACGATCAGGCCGTCGCGGGTCTGCGATACGATATAGGTCTCGTGAATTTGCGTCCGCGCCGCACCAAGCGGGCGATCAAGCAGATCGGCTGACGGCATTTCCTGGAAACGTACGTCGGCGGTCGGCGTGCCGACGTCGAACGTGGCCTGTCCGGGCTCGGCAAAGGCGGCCGCAGCCGAACTGTCGAAGGCCGGCAGCGGCCCGCTGGGATAGGCCGGGGAACGCCGCCAGTCCCAGTTGGCGCGCGGCGCAAACGACGGGCGGAACGAGGCTAGGGCCGCGCCGTCGCTGTTGGCGGCGGTGCGCTTGCCTTCGCGGGCGAGGCCTTCCTTCAGCGCGTGGACGATCAGCGCGCGGACCAGACCCGCATTGCGGAACCGCACCTCGGTCTTGGCGGGATGCACATTGGCATCGACGCCCTCGGGATCGAGCGTCACAAACAGTGCTACCAGCGGATGGCGGTCGCGCGGCAGATAATCGGAATAGGCCGCGCGCACCGCGCCGAGGATCAGCTTGTCGCGCACCGGCCGGCCGTTGACGAACAGATATTGCCCGAGCGCATTCGCTCGGGTCAGTGACGGCGCCGCGGCGAACCCTTCGGCAATGACGCCTTCGCGCTCGGCGCGTACCTCGATGGCGTTCGATCGAAAATCCGCCCCCAGGATATCGCCAAGCCGCGTCAGCCGACCGCTGGCGCCGGGTAGCGCTGCGGCCCAGGTGACGGGTGCGCGTTCCTCGCCGGCCAGCGTGAAGGCGATATCGGGCCGAGCCATGGCAAGGCGGCGCACCACCTCGCGAATCGCCTCGGCCTCAGTGCGGTCGGTCTTGAGAAACTTCAGCCGCGCCGGTGTGGCATAAAACAGGTCACTCACCTCGACGCGCGTGCCCTGACCGAGCGCGGCCGGCATGATGTCGGATTTTTCGCCGCCTTCGACCGACAGCGACCAGGCATGCGGCTCGCCGGCGTGGCGCGTGGTGATCCCTAGCTTCGCCACCGCGCCGATCGAAGGCAACGCCTCGCCCCGAAATCCCAGCGTGCGGATGTGCAGCAGATCCTCATCATCAAGCTTGGAGGTGGCATGGCGATTGACGGCGAGCGCCAGATCGCCGTAGGTCATGCCGTCGCCGTCGTCGGTGATGCCGATCCGCCTGCGTCCGCCGCCATCGGTGAAGACGTCGATCCGACTGGCGCCGGCGTCGATGGCGTTTTCCACCAGTTCCTTGACCACGCTCGCGGGACGCTCGACCACTTCGCCGGCGGCGATGCGGTTGACGACCTGTTCGGGGAGCTGGCGGACGGGCATGGACGTCGAGCGACTCGCATGATGGAGAGTCAATTTAGGGGCTTTTGCGGCCCGGCGGGAGGGCGACCCGCCATCTCTCCCCGCTGTTCACGGTGAACCAGGCCTCAATCGTCGAAGCCGCCCGAGCCGCGCTTCGCCTTGACGTCGCTGCGGCGTTTTTTGCCTTCCAATCGGCGTTGTTTCGATCCCAGCGTCGGCCTGGTCGGACGCCGCGGTGTGGGGCGCGTCATGGCCTCGCGCAGCAGTTCGAGCAGGCGATCGAGCCCGTCGGCACGGTTGCGCTCCTGGGTGCGGAAACGCTGCGCATGAATCACGATGACGCCGTCCTTGGTCATGCGCTGGCCCGCGAGCCGGGTGAGCCGCGCCGCCGCATCGGCCGCCAGCGTGATCCGGCGCGTATCGAAACGTAATTGCGCGGCGGTCGAGAGCTTGTTGACGTTCTGTCCGCCCGGTCCCGAGGCGCGAACGAAGCTGATCTCGATGTCATTCTCGTCGATCGTGAGGTCGCGGGAAATCCGCAGCATGGCGTCACCGGAGGCCCGACATTCCCCGATGGAATCAGGCAAAACAGGATACCGGGTTTGCCGACCGTTTGTCTTCCGGCGTGCGCCGTCAGTTCGCCGCGGGTGGGGTCGCTGCCGCGGGTTGCGCGGCGGCTTGGGGCGCGCGGCCGACGATGACCGTAAGAAGTCCCTGGCCCCATAACCGCTGGGCGGCTTTTTTGGCGTCGTCCAGCGTCACGGCATCCACGATGGCATTGCGTTTTTCGATGTAGTCGATGGGAAGTTGGTCGAGCTGATATTGCAGGAGCGCCGATGCCAGCTTGGACGAGGTGTCGAGCGCCAGCATCTGCGAGCCCTTGAGATAGGATTTGGCCTCGTCCAGTTCCTGCTGGGTAGGACCTTCCTCGGCAATTCGGCGGATTTCCCTGGTGATGGCGTCGACGGTCTCGCCGGCCCGGTCGGCGCGCGTCCCGGTATTTCCGATAAACAGCGCGGAGTGATCCATCCACAGCAGCGATTCATATACCGAATAGGCGAGACCGCGCTTCTCGCGGACTTCGCGGTAGAGCCGCGACGACAGCCCCCCGCCGCCGAGAATGTGATTTACGACATAGGCGGCCATGAAATTGGGATCGTGGCGCTTGAAGCCGGGGCCGCCGAACATCACCACGGTTTGCGGTACATCGAGCGGAATGAACGAACGCTGCGGCGGTTTGGCGGCGTCGACGTCGGCCACCGGCGTAAGGCTGGCTTTGGCCGGCAATCCGCCGAACGTCTGATCGAGCAATTTGCCGAGCGTGGCCGGGTCGACATCGCCGACCACGGCAATCTTCAATGTGTCCTTGGCCAGTACGCGGCGGACATAGTCCCTGAGATCGGCGACGTCGATTTTCGGCACGCTCTCCAGGGTGCCATTGGCCTGCCGCCCATAGGGATGGTTGCCAAAGGCGATTTCCAGGAACTTGCGGCTGGCAAGCGATGTCGGATTGGAAGTGTCGCGCCGCAAACCGGAAATCACCTGCGCGCGCACGCGTTCGACATCGGCGCTCTCGAAATGCGGCGACGTCAGCGCCATGCGAAGCAGGTCGAAAGCCTCATCCCGGTTGTCCTTGAGCATCCGTAGCGAACCGCGAAAATAGTCCCGCGTCGAACTGAAGCTCAGCTCAATGGCGCGACGGTCGAGGTGCTCGTGGAACGTCTTGGAATCCAGATCGCCCGAGCCTTCATCGATCAGATCCGCGACCAGATTGCCGACACCGGGTTTGTCGGCCGGATCCTGGGTCGCACCGCCGCCGAAGGCGTACTCCATCGCGATCAGTGGCACGGTGGCATCTTGCACGAACCAGGCCTCGATGCCTCCAGGCGAAACCAGATGCTGTATCTTTGCCGCGGCGTGCGATGGCGTGGCCAGCGGCATCACCGCCAGGCAGGCGGCAACGATCAATCCAATGCGCCGCGCGCAAGTCGGGAGATTGGTCACGAACGCTTCTCCTCGCGTTTCGGCGCGGTATCCTTGATCAGATAGCCCGTCACCGAACGCTTTTTGTCGAGCCATTTTTGTGCGGCGTCGCGGACCTGCTCGGCGGTAACGGCGCGAATGCGGTCCGGCCAGCTTCTTATCGCCTCGATGCTCAAGCCGGTGGTGAGCGCGCCGCCATACCATCGCGCCAGCGTCGCCTGGTTATCCTGGGCGTAGATTGCCTCGGCGATTAGCTGGGTCTTGACCCGTTCGAGGTCCTCGGCACGCACCGTGCCTTGCGCGACATCTGATATCACGCCGTCGATCACCTGCTCGATTTGCGCGAACTCGACCCCGGGTTTCGGTGAAGCCGAGATCACGAACTGCGTCGCGTCGAGCGAGGTACCCTGATATCCGGCGCTGGCGCTGATCGCGAGCGGCCGGTCGACCACCAGCGCGCGATAAAGATAGGAGTTGCTGCCGCTGCCCATCAGTTGCGCAAGCACATCGAGTGCCGGGCTTTCTCCCGCGGCGGCCGTGGTTGAGGACGGAACGAGATAATAGCGCCTCAGGCCGGGTTGTTCGACCCTGGCATCGGACAGTGTTACGGTGCGGGGCGCGGCTGGCTCGGGCTCCTGCGGACGAAGGCGCCGCGCGGGTATCGCGGGCTGTGCCGCGACTTCACCGAACGTCCGCTCTACCATCGGGCGGACATCCATGACGTCGACGTCGCCGGCAATCACCAGCGTCGCGTTATTCGGCGCATAGAAACGCCTGTAGAACGCCAGCGCATCTTCGCGGTCGAGCTTCTCGATCTCCTGACGCCAGCCAATGACGGGGCGCCCATAGGGGTGATTGAGGTATAGCGCGGCCATGACCTGTTCGGTCAGCCGCGCTTCGGGGTTGTTGGCGACCCTCATGTTGAATTCTTCGAGCACGACGTCGCGCTCCGGCAGCACGTTTTCATCCTTCAGGATCAGGCCCGTCATGCGATCGGCCTCGAACTCCATCATCTTGCCGAGTTGCTCGCGCGGCACGCGCTGGAAATAGCCGGTATAGTCGGTCGACGTGAAGGCGTTCTCGTTGCCGCCGATCCGAAGCACGGTCTGGGAAAATTCACCGGCCGGATGCCTGCTGGTTCCCTTGAACATCAGGTGCTCGAGAAAATGCGCAAGGCCCGATTTTCCAGGCGTCTCGTCGGCGGAGCCGACCTTGTACCAGATCATCTGCGTGACGACCGGGGTGCGGTGATCCGGGATCACCACGACTTGCAGGCCGTTGCCCAGGGTAAACGTGGCGGGAGGCGCCGACGTCACCGTGGTCTGGGCGAGAGCGCCGCCTGCGGAGACCGCGAACACCGAGAACAGCGCAGCGTAGAGTGAGACGGCGAGGCGGTGTGAGGGCATCATGACCTGTCTGGACGTCCGAACATAACCGTTCGGGATAAAGCCGCGGCATTGTACACCGCACTCGTGCCCCGTTTTCCGAAACGCGTGCACCACCGCGGCACCCTCTAACACGAACTTCGGAAGGTGAGCGTCACGAAGCCGAGAGGCAGACGCCGCTATTCGCCATATTTGCCGGCAGCCGGGTTGTATTCCTTGTTCAGCGATTCCTTTGGCCCGGTGCCGTAAGCGAAATTCGGCGACGGAGTTCTGGTATCCGCTCGGTGGCTGGGTGAGGGTTTCCCGCGTCGGCTCACCCTTGAACGGAGCAGTCTCGACTTTGGTGCCGCCGAAAAGATTGCCGAGGCCGCCGGTGTAACCGAGTTGCGACGGGCTGAGGATCGGATTGTTGAACGAAGTGCCCGGCTGGACCGGATCGTTGCTGGCGCGCGCGGAAGGGGCCGTCTTGGCGGCATTGAGTTCACTTGGAGTCAGGAGGCGGCTGGCTTCCCGGGGATCCTTGCTCTCTTTCTTTCGGGCCGCGATCGCAGCCTTGCGGCGCGCCTCGTCGGGATCTTTCGGCCAATTCGGAGCCTTCACCTCATTCGCCGCGGCGGGCGGCGGCAGATCGAGCTTGGGTGGCACCACCAGCGGAGAGCGCTCGCG
This sequence comes from uncultured Alphaproteobacteria bacterium, assembly GCA_963732455.1. Classification (GTDB taxonomy): domain Bacteria; phylum Pseudomonadota; class Alphaproteobacteria; order Rhizobiales; family Xanthobacteraceae; genus Bradyrhizobium. The sequence goes on from CAVSZM010000009.1 coordinate 345,127, forward strand.
ATAGTCGATGCCGCGGTTCTCCATATTGGTACCACCGATACCGGCCATGAGGCCCTCGATCAGCTTTTCCTCGAAGGTCTTGTCATCCTCGTCGTCGTCCTGGGCGCGGGCGGCGCCGGCCGTCATCACGACACCGATGCCAACCGCGATCACAGCGAGCCGGAGGGCGCGCGTCAGCCCTTTCGACGATTTCCGCACAATCCAAGCGCTGGCTCCGGTCTCGCGCATCGCGCATTTCCTGTTCAATTTTCCGCAAATCGCCGATTTACGTCGCAAGCTCCGCAACCGTAAAACAACGTTCAGCTTTAAGGGCCCGTATCAGCCGTGATCAGGGCGCTTTTGCGGCGGGTATCCCCAGGAAGGAATCATACAATAGGGCCGCTACCCCGGCAACAATCGCCACGTCGGCAAGGTTAAATACGTACCAATTGAAGGTATTTCCTCCGATCTGGACGTGAAAAAGGGCGAAATCGACCACCGCGCCATAGGCGAAGCGGTCGATGGCGTTGCCGATGGCACCGCCGATGATCAGGCCGAGCGCGACGGTAGCGATAAGGGTGCGCGACCGCGCCATCCAGATTGCCAGGATAATCACCGCCACTGCCTTGATTGTCATCAGGACGATCTGGGCGATTTGGCTGTCGTTCTGAAACCAGCCGAAGCTGATTCCGACATTCCATGCCAGCACCAGATCGAAGAATGGGGTGACCTTCACCGCGCCACGATGGGCGATGTCGAACACGAACAGCAGCCAGAGTTTCGATGCCTGATCGAGCGCAACCACGGCAATGCCGGCGATGACCCCTGGGCGGAGGTGAGAGGTCATGCCGGGGCCGCCGCCGCAAAATCAAAATACAGTGTCGTCCCCGCGAACTCGGGAACCCGCACGCCGTGCCGCTTCTTGATTGAGAGACTCTGGGTCATCGTCCTTTATTGGTTCGGCACGCCGCCGGTTGTGGGTCCCTGCATTCGCGGGGCGACGATAAATACTAGACGGTCACTCCGAGAGCCTTCCATTCGCGCAGCGCCTGCGCGTCGCGCGGCGACACGTCGGGATATTCGGCGTCGTCGCCCACGGTCGGCAGGATTTTCCACGACCGCGCGCATTTGGTGCCCACGGCCTTCTCAACGACGACCGCGACGCCGGGCACCTCGTTCAGCCGGAATGCGCCGGCCGGCGCATCGTCGTTGCTCGCCATCGCGTTCGAGGTGATGCACACCTCAGCCAGATCGATATCGAACAGCGTCTCGAAAATCTTCTTGTCCGACACGTAGACCAGTGGCGAGGCTTCCAGCGACGAGCCGATCCGCTTGGCCGCGCGCTCGACTTCCAGCGCGCCGGTAACGACGCGGCGGACATTGCGGATGACCTCCCACTTTGCCGCAAGCGCATCGTCACGGAACGATTCCAGGCCTTCCGGAAACAGCGTCAGATGCACCGACGGCTCAGCGTCCGGTTTGTAGAGCCGCCATGCTTCCTCGCAGGTGAAGCTCAGCACCGGCGCGAACCACCTCAGGATCGCATCGCAAATGATGTCGATGGCGGTGAGCGCGGCCTTGCGCGACAGCGACGACGGCGGGTCGCAATACAGCGTGTCCTTGCGGATATCGAAATAGAACGCCGATAGTTCGGTGTTCATGAAGGCCGACAGGCTGGCAACGACAGTTTTGTAGTCGAATTCGGCGTAAGCCTTGCGCACGATGGCGGCCTGCTCGGCGAGCTGATGCAGCATCAAGCGCTCCAGCTCGGGCATCTCGCCATAAGCGATCGCATCGCCCGGCTTGAAGTGATGCAGCGTACCGAGCATCCAGCGCACCGAATTGCGCAGTTTGCGGTAGGTCTCGATGGTGTTCTTCAGGATTTCCGGCCCGATGCGCTGATCGTCGGCGTAGTCGGTCGCGCAAACCCACAGCCGCAGGATATCGGCGCCGGATTGTGCGATGACCTTTTGCGGCTCGACGGTATTGCCGATCGACTTCGACATCTTGCGGCCGTTCTCGTCGAGCGTGAAGCCGTGAGTGAGCACGACGTCGAACGGCGCCCGGCCGCGGGTGCCGCAGCTCTCCAGCAGTGACGACTGGAACCAGCCCCGGTGCTGGTCGGAGCCCTCGAGATACATGACGGTGTCCTTGCCGCCGTCGATCTTGCGCCGGATATCGCCGAGGCTGGGAAAATGCTGGCGATCTTCCAGCACGAAGGCGTGGGTCGAGCCGGAATCGAACCAGACGTCGCAGATATCGTCGACCTTCTTCCAATCCTCGTTGGCGTACGAGCCAAGGAAGCGCTCGCGGGCGCCGTCCATGTACCAGGCGTCGGCGCCCTCCCGCTCGAAGGCGTCGGTGATGCGCTTGTTGACGGCGTCGTCCTGAAGGATTTCGGCTGTCCCGTCGCCTTTTTCCCGGACGAACACCGCGATCGGCACGCCCCAGGCGCGCTGGCGCGAGAGCACCCAGTCGGGCTTGCTGTCGATCATGCCGTTGATGCGGTTCTGCCCGGATGGCGGCAGCCATTGCGTCACCGAGATCGCGTGCAGTGCGCGGGCGCGCAGGGTATCGCCGGCCTTTGCCGTGCCATTGTCGGCGATGTCCTTATCCATCGCGATGAACCACTGCGGCGTGTTGCGGAAAATCACCGGCTTTTTCGAGCGCCACGAATGTGGGTACTGATGCTTGAGCCGACCGCGCGCCAGCAACATGCCGGCATCGACCAATGCCTTGATCACGGCATCGTTGGCATTGCCCTTTTCACCCTTGTCGTTGATGACGCGCTTGCCGGTGAAACCCGGCGCCTGATCGGTGAAAGCGCCATTTTCATCGACGGTATAGGGGATGACGGTGTTGATGCCGCGCGATTCCAGTTCACGCGCATTCGACATCCAGACGTCGAAATCCTCGCGGCCATGGCCGGGCGCGGTGTGAACAAAGCCGGTGCCGGTGTCGTCGGTGACGTGATCGCCTTCGAGGAGTGGCACGCGAAATTCGTAACCGCCGGAGACGCCCGCGAGCGGATGGGTGCATTCCATGGCTGCGAGCGCGGTCGCGGGCACTGCGCCGACCTTCTCAAAACCGGTCACACGCGCCTGCTTGAACACAGCTTCCGCGAGCGTGTCGGCCAGGATCAGGAGATCGCCGGCTTTCGCCCAGTTGTCCGCCGGCGACTTGGTGACTCGATAAAGACCGTAAGAAATCTTCGACGAGAAGCTGATCGCGCGGTTGCCCGGCAATGTCCAGGGCGTCGTCGTCCAGATCACGATGCTTGCATCGCTGACGGCTTGAACGACCGCGGCCGATGAGTCCTTTCCGGATGCGAGTTCGACTTGGGCGACCGGAAACTTCACCCACACCATATCCGAGGTGTAATCCTCGTATTCGATCTCGGCTTCCGCCAGCGCGGTTTTTTCCACCACGCTCCACATCACCGGCTTGGAGCCGCGATACAGCGTGCCGTTGGCAGCGAATTTCATTTGCTCGCGCGCGATCTGCGCCTCGGCAAAATAGTCCATGGTCGCGTAAGGGTGATCCCAGTCGCCGATGATGCCGAGCCGCTTGAATTCCTCGCGCTGCACATTGAGCCAGTGCCCGGCATAGGCGCGGCATTCCTTGCGGAATGCCACCATCGCCGCGGAATCCCTGAAATCCGGCTTCTGCTTGCCCCTGGAGCGGTAGTTCTCTTCCTCGATCTTCCATTCGATCGGCAGGCCATGACAATCCCAGCCAGGCACGTAGTTGGAATCGAAGCCGAGCATCTGCTGGCTCTTGGTCACAACGTCCTTGAGGATCTTGTTCAGCGCGTGCCCGATATGGATGTTACCGTTGGCGTAGGGCGGGCCGTCATGCAGCACGAACTTCGCCCGGCCGGCGGCTGCCTCGCGCAGCTTGCCGTAGAGGCCGATCTCGTTCCAGCGCTTGAGGATTTCCGGCTCGCGCTGCGGCAGGCCCGCGCGCATCGGGAATTCCGTCTGCGGCAGGAATAGGGTTTTGGAATAGTCTGAGACGTCGGACTTTTGCGGATTTTCGGACATGAATGCTCTGAAACGCGATCAATCGCGGATGAATTAGGACGACCCCGGTCTTGCGCTGATCTCAAACTCAGGCGGAAGCCGGGCCGCTAATGCTGATGGTGCGTCGCGCAAACATGGGCTTTCCATAGCAGCCAGCGGCTGGATCGCAAAGCCCCGGCTCGCATGTCAGCGATCATCCGGGGTGTGACGAACCGATAATTCCCAGCTTCGGGAACGCGCCGGGTGCGGCGGCCAGTGCCGCTCGGGCGCGGGCGCCGTCGTCATCCATCTGCCGCACCAGCGCATCGACGTTGTCGAACTTCAACTCCTCGCGGATGAAGGCGATGAAGGCGACATCAAGTGCCGCTCCATAGAGATCGCCCTTGAAATCGAACAGGAAGACTTCAAGCAGCGGCGCGCCATTGTCGAAGGTGGGGCGGCGGCCGAAGCTTGCGACGCCATCGAAACGCTCGTCGCCGCGGCCGACGCGCACCGCATAGATGCCGTGCTTGAGCCCGCAGTTCTTGTCGAGGCGGATGTTGGCGGTAGGATAGCCGAGATCGCGGCCGCGTTTCTCGCCATGAAGTACTTCGCCGGTAATGAACCAGGGGCCGCCGAGCATCGCGGTCGCATCGTCAATCTGCCCCTCCGCGAGCGCCATGCGGACCGCGCTGGAGGAGACCGGTCGCTCGTCGATATCGACATGAGGCTGCACATCGACCTCGATGCCGAGTCGCGGCGCCTCGCTCACCAAAAGGCTCGGCGATCCGACCCGGCCCTTGCCGAAATGAAAGTCGTAGCCGACCGCGATGCCGCTGATCCCGAGCCGCTCAATCAGATCATGATGAATGAAATCCTGCGCCGTGGTCCCGGCGCGGGTCTTGTCGAATGTCATCACAACGGCACCCTTCAGGCCGGTTCCGGCCAGCAGCCGCAGCTTCCCGGCCTCATCCGTGAGCCTGAACTGGGGGGTATTCGGGCTGAAAAAGCTGCGCGGATGCGGCTCGAATGTCACCGCCAGCGCGGGACGGCCATGGGCCCGACCCATCTGCAGGGCGGCCGCAATGACGGCGCGGTGGCCGAGGTGAACGCCGTCGAAATTACCCATCGCGACCACCGCTCCCTTGGGGATGGCGGCCGCGGGCGTGGTGTCGCGGATAACGGTAAAGCCAGGCATCATTCCAGGGATTCTTCAGCTCGGGTCCGGTGGGCGCGGGACCGTGACTTGGCGGCCCCGAAGAAGTCAAGCGGGCCCGAACCGGCGTCCTCGCCGGGGCGCCGTCCATGCCTTTCGGCAGCAACCGGTTAACGGGCTGTTTAAGGGCTGGTGCTAGTGCTTGGGGAGGACTGCGGGGGGCGTTTTGGGGCCTTGCGCAGGCCGTTAACGGCTTGCGGCGCTAAGTGTAGCGCGGGGGATCCAAGATGGCGGTCGATTTGTCGATGTCGGTTCTGGTGGTGGATGACTACAACACCATGATCCGTATCATCAGAAATCTTCTGAAGCAGCTTGGTTTCCAGAATATCGACGATGCCAGCGACGGATCGGCGGCGCTGAACAAGATGCGGACCAGGAGATACGGACTAGTGATTTCCGACTGGAACATGGAGCCGATGACCGGTTACGACTTGCTCAAGGAAGTGCGGGCCGACCCCAATCTCGCCACTACGCCGTTCATCATGATAACGGCGGAATCCAAGACCGAGAACGTGATCGCCGCCAAAAAGGCCGGCGTAAACAACTACATCGTCAAACCCTTCAATGCCGCCACGCTGAAGACCAAGATCGAGGCGGTCTTCCCGGACATGGCGAGCGCGTAACGCAACCACGCGCGCGCTCATCCTGCGGAACTGCGCATCCTGCGAATTGTTGAGCCGCTACCACCGCAATTCCCGCGTCAATGCCCGTGGCGGATGACCGAACAACTCCTTCACCGAGATGGGATCAAGTTGATCGATGCCTTCGAAGTCCTCGGCGTGGATGCCGCGGGTCACGAACAGGCAATCGATTCCGAAGCCGTGAGCGCCCGCCAAATCCGTCCGCACTGAATCACCGATTGCAAGAACGCGCTTGAGCTGCATCGCATGGCCATGGTGCTCGGCGGCAAGTGACATGGCGCGCTCATAGATCGGGCGGTGTGGCTTGCCGTAAAAGATCACTTCGCCGCCGAGTTCGCGATAGAGTTCGGCGATCGCGCCCGCGCAATAGATCAGGCGGTCGCCGCGCTCGACGACGATGTCGGGGTTGGCGCAGACCAGCGTCAATTTGCGCTCAAGCGCCTGCGTCATCATCCCCCGGTAGTCTTCGGCGGATTCGGTTTCGTCGTCAAACAAGCCGGTGCAGACGATGTAGTCGGCCTGCTCCAGCGGAGCGAGCACCGGATCAAGCCCGCGGTAGATTGAATTGTCGCGTTCGGGCCCGAGCCAGAACATTTTCCGGCCCGGGTGGTCGGCGACGAAATGCCGGGTCAGATCGCCTGAACTGACGATGGCGTCATAGGTGTCATCGGCAACGCCAAGCTTGCGCAATTGCCGTTGGACCGAGTTCGCGGGCCGCGGGGCGTTGGTAATGAGGATTACAGTGCCGCCCTGGCCGCGAAAGGCATGAAGCGCCTCGCAGGCTTCGGGAAATGCCACGAGACCGTTGTGAACCACGCCCCAGATATCGCTCAGCACGACGTCCACGCCTGCCACGAGGTCGCGCAGCCTCTCGACGAACCGGAGCGACGTCATGGCATGGATCGCCGGTCAACCCGGCGCGGCGGTGCGCCGCGCCAGCGCGGCGTTGCCGGTCGCCCGAGGGGGATCGATTCCCGGGCCGTCGACGGAAGCAGCTTTGCCGGAGCCATTGGATTCCTGCGCCTTGTTCGGAGAGGCCTCGCCGGTAGCAGATGCGCCTTCGGGCCGCAACGGCCGCGGCGGCGCGAACAGAAATCCCTGGCCGAATCGCACGTCGTAATCGAGCAAATCGACCACCGCGCGTTCCCCTTCGATCCGTTCGGCGATCAGGTCGATGCCGAAGCGGCCGAGCAGATCCGACAGGTCGGATGGGTGAATGTCGGACGCCGAGGTCTGCCTCTGATCGAGAAGCAGCGCGGCGGGTACCTTGATAAAGCGAACGCCGCGGTCGGCAAGCTCGCGTGGCTCAATCCTGAGATCGGCGACATGATCGATCGAGAAACGGAAGCCGCGCTGCGCCAAAGCCGCGAGATGTTCAGTCTCGGTCGGGCCCAGATTACGAAACGTCGACTGCTTGAATTCGAGCACGAAGGATGGCGCCAGCGCGCGATTGGCTTCGAGGAAATCGAGGCATTGCGCGAAGGTGGTTGGATTGCCCAAGGTCGCGGCCGCGACGTTGCAGAATACTCCGACCTCCTTGTTGCGTACCATCAGCCGGCGCAGCACCTGAACGCACTTCAGCATCACCATGTGATCGATCCGACCGACCAGGCCGGCCGCTTCCGCGACCGAGATGAAATCGTCGGCGGCGAGAATCTGATCCTTGTCGTCGCGCAGCCGCGTAACCGCCTCATAGAAGCGCACCTTACGCTGCGGCAGGGTGACCATCGGCTGCAGATAGATATCGATCCGGTTCTCATCTACCGCACTCTTCACGGCACCGAGGATTTGCGCCTGGCTGCGGGAGGATGCCTGTTCGTTAGTGACAGCAGCCGGCGCCGGCATGAACGCGGTCGCAATGGTCGCAATGCGGGCGTCTTCGGCGGAGAGCGGCAGTTCTTTTTGCGGCTCGTGGTCCGGATCAAAGTCGCGGGCGGGCGGGACGGCCACCGCGACCGTGGCCAGTATGTCGTCATGATTTGCGACGGAGACCGCGAGCTGCTTGACCAGCACGCCGAGCTCGTTGATCTCGCCGACCACGGCCTGAATGCGCTCCGCGCCGGCCGAGTTCGCCGACACCACCCGGCCCTCGACCGCGGCGAGCCGGCGGCCGAATTCGGCGACCTGGCGCGCGAGATCAGCGGTGCCACGCGACAAATCCGCGATCTGGCCGCCGACGTCGGTGCGGTCGCGCAGCCGCATCGACACTGCATTGTAGAGGATCAGGAAAGTCAGCGCGGTGAGCGCCACGATTGCGGATTCCGATCCGCTGATGCCCGCTATTGAATACAGGATCAGGCCGAGCGACGCTGCGACCAGTACCATGCAGATGGCGATAAAGATCGTGGAAATGCGAATCATCTAACGCAACGTCCCCCGGAAGCGGTGCCCGGCTTCGATCCTAGCACCATTGTTGATTCGGCGGACGGGTGTCTTATTCTTTTCCGCGTACCGGGAACCGCGCCCGGTCAGGCTACCGCGCGGATCACCCTGGCGACCTTCTCGATGATCTCGCCGATCTGGTTCTCGCTGACGATCAGCGGCGGCGTCAGCGCCAGGGTGTCACCGGCGACGCGCAGCATCAGGTCGTTGTCGTGGAACGCGCTGTTTAGCCCGTCGAAGCCGCGCTTGCCGGGCAGGTCGGGGTGCGGCGCGAGGTCGATGCCGGCCGTCAACCCCACTGTGCGGATGTCCACCACGTTCGGCTCGCTCTTCAGCGACATTACGGCATCGGCGAATTTGGGTTCGAGCTTGTTGGCGCGCTCGAACAGCTTTTCGTCGCGGTAGATATCCAGCGTCGCAAGACCCGCGGCGCAGGCCAGCGGGTGTGCCGAATAGGTGTAGCCGTGGGCCAACTCCACGACATGCTCCGGGCCGGTCATAAAGGCGTCATGGATGGTGTCGCGCACCACCACGCCTCCCATCGGCGCCGCGCCGTTGGTAATGCCCTTGGCGAAGGTGAGCATGTCCGGCAGCACGCCGTAACGTTCCGCGGCGAAGGCATAACCGAGCCGGCCGAAGCCGGTGATGACCTCATCGAAAATCAGAAGAATGCCGTGCTTCTGGGTGATCTCGCGCAGCCGCTTGAGGTAGCCCTTCGGCGCCGGCAGCACGCCGGTCGATCCCGCCATCGGCTCGACGATGACGGCGGCGATGGTGGACGCACCGTGCAGGTTAACCAGCCGCTCCATCTCGTCGGCGAAATGCGCGCCGTATTCCGGCTCGCCCTTGGTGAAGGCCTGCTTCTCGCGATCATAAGTGTGGGGAAGGTGATCGACGCCGGCCAACAGGGTTCCGAACATCTTGCGGTTGTTGACAATGCCGCCCACCGAAGTACCGCCGAAGCCGACGCCGTGATAACCGCGCTCGCGGCCGATCAGGCGGGTGCGCGTGCCCTGGCCCTGGATCTGATGGTAGGCCAGCGCGATCTTGAGCGCGGTATCGGCGGCCTCAGATCCGGAATTGCAAAAGAAGACGTGATCGAGCCCCGCGGGCGCGAGTTCGGCGATTCGGCTTGCAAGCTCGAAGGCCTGCGGAATGCCGAATTGGAACGGCGGGGCATAGTCCAGATCCTCGGCCTGTTTGGCGATCGCGGCGGAAATCTGGCTGCGGCCATGACCGGCATTGGTGCACCACATGCCCGACGCGGCGTCGATGATCTTGCGACCGTCGACCGTAAAATAATGCATGTCCTTGGCGCCGGCGAGCAGCCTCGGCGCCTTTTTGAAAGCCCGGTTAGCGGTAAACGGCATCCAGTGCGCAGCGAGGTCGTTGGGCACGTTGACGGCGGCGGGGCGTGGGCTCTTGTCCAGCATGGGTGGCCTCTTGCGTTTTGGGGTGTGGCGGCTGGCGCGCAGGCTATCAGCTTCGCTGCGGCACGGGAACGGCAACGGGTCGCAATATTTCCGCTCAATCCGGCGGTTTGAGGGAGTTCAGGGGGACATCCAGGGCGTACACAAAGCCCTTCGAGGCGTAGGTCATTTCGACCTTGCCATTCAACTGCTTGCCGAGAGTCTCGATCAGCCGGGTGCCGAAACTCTGCCGGGTCGGCGCATGGACCGCCGGGCCGCCCGTTTCAGTCCAGGTGAAATGCAGGCGCGCACTCTTGTGATCGATGGTCCAGGCGATCTCGACACGTCCTGCGGGCACCGACAGCGCGCCGAATTTCGTGGTGTTGGTGCAGAGTTCGTTGAGCGTCATCGCAAACGCTATCACCGCGCCGGACGCAATCTTGAAGTCGGGGCCTTCGATCGAAAACTTCCCCTCGCCCTTGCTGTCATAAGGCTCGGTCGCCCCCTGCACGATGTGCGCAAGGCTGGCGCTTGACCATCGCACCTGCATCAGGAGATCGTGCGCGCGGCCCAGTGCCTTGAGCCGGCTCTCGATTGCCTGCTGGCCGTGCTCAATGCTGGTTGCGGTGCGCAGGCTCTGCGATGCGATAGCGCTCACCGTCGCCAGCGTGTTTTTGATGCGATGGTGCAGTTCTTCCAGTATGAGTTTTTGCAGTTTGTCGGCGGCCTCGCGTTGCTCGGCGTCGATGCCGGCCTGCGCCAGCAAAACCTTGGCGTCGATGCCGGCCTGCTCGAGCAGCATGCGGAGGCCGACATTTTCGGCCTTCAGAAATTCCTCCGGAACAGTCGGGCCGGCCATCGATCACATAGCCCCGGAGGACTTCCATTTCGTTGACGTCGAGCGTTGATACCATGTTTATGATGGGAAAATGCGCCTATTTCCGGTAGCCGAAAAAGCGGAAGGCTCCTTTGAGGCAGGGAACTTAGAGATCGGTCGCGCCAATCCAGAACACCTCGCCATCGGATTCTTCCGTGTCGAGCCACAGCAGCGGCAATTGTGGAAATGCGGCTTGGAGCAACTCGCGGCCACGGCCGATCTCGCACAACAATCCGCCTCGTGGTGTCAGGTGCCGGCCCGCCTCCTTCAATATGCGGCGGACGATAGCGAGCCCGTCGGCGCCGCCGTCGAAGGCGAGTTTGGGTTCGGCCCGGCATTCGCGCGGCAACTCCGCCATGCCCCGCGCGTCGACATAGGGCGGATTGGTGATGATAAGGTCGTAACGCTTGTTGCCAATCGGCCCAAACAGGTCGCCGCGATGCAACGTCACCCTGTCTTCAAGACCGTACTCGGCAATATTGCGTTGGGCGACTTCGAGTGCGTCCGCGGAAATGTCCACCGCGTCGATTCGCGCATTCGGAAAATTTCGGCTTGCGAGAATCGCGAGACAACCTGAGCCGGTGCAGAGGTCGAGCACGTCTTCCACCGACGCCGGATCGTCGATCAGCGAACCGCCTTCTTCGCCGCTCTCGCCGCTAAAATGCGCGTCCAGCAACTCGCCGATGAACGAGCGCGGCACGATCACGCGCTCGTCGACATAGAAAGGCAGGCCGCGCATGTAGATTTTGTTGACCAGATAGGCTGCGGGTTTCCGCGTGGCGACACGGCGCGCAATCACATCGAGAATCTGTTTGGCCTCTTGCGCGGTGACCCGCGCGGTCGCGAACATCTCGAACTGGTCCGGATGCAGATGTAACGTTTCGCAGACCAGGAATGCGGCCTCGGCCACGGGATCGGTGGTGCCGTGCGCGAATACCAGCTTTGCCTCGATGAAGTGGCTGGTCGCGTAACGGACGAAATCGAGCAGCGTCGGTAATTCCCCGGCGGCGACGCCTGGACCTTTCGATGCAGGCGGGCCGCGCCTGGCAGCCGGTTTCGCGCGCTTCGCCATCAGGATTTGGTCCAGCGCGCGGCGGCAGCGTCATCGTTATTGCGCGCCTCGACCCAGCTGGTTCCTGCAGCGCTTTCCTCGCGCTTCCAGAATGGCGCGTTGGTCTTCAGGTAGTCCATCAAGAACTCCGCCGCCTGAAACGCCGCCTGACGATGCTGCGATGCCGTCAGCACCAACACGATATTTTCGCCAGGGACGATGCGGCCGACGCGATGAACGACCGTCAATCCAGTCAACGGCCAGCGTGACATCGCGGTCTCGGCATGTCGCGCAATTTCAGCCTCCGCCATGCCCGGATAGTGTTCAAGGGTCAACGCCGCGATGGTTTCGCTGCCTTCGCTGCCCCGGCAAATGCCGCTGAAACTCACGACGGCGCCGACATCGGTGCGCCCTTTCGTGAGCGTGACGATCTCCTCCGCAATGTCGAAATCGGCTTGCTGAATGCGGATGGTCACGAGAGCGGTCATGAGATCATCGCCATGCCTGCAAAAGGCTCAACCGCCGGTCATCGGAGGGAAGAAGGCAATCTCGCGGGCGCCGGCAATCATGGTATCGGATTTGACGTGGGCGTGATCGATCGCGGCACGGATCACCCGCGGTGTCTCGAAGGCGTGAGCATAGGCATCGTCCCGCCTCGCCAGCCACGCAATCAGATCGCCGACGGTGCGAACGCTCGCCGGCGGCTCAACCGTTTCCTCGGCCTTGCCGACCCGTTCGCGCACCCAGGCGAAATACTTGACCTTCATGCCTCATCCTCCTCGATGAGGTGATGAATGCCGGCCCGAAAATAGTCCCAGCCGGTATAGATCGTGAAAATTGCGGAGATCCACAGCAGCAGCAATCCGGTCTGGGTGGTGATCGGGATCACCTGATCACCGGCCTCACCGGCAAGCAAAAATCCGATCGCAACCAGCTGAATCGTGGTTTTCCATTTGGCGAGCTTGGTCACGGGCACGCTGACCCGCAACGCGGCGAGATATTCCCGCAGCCCCGACACCAGGATTTCGCGACACAGGATCACGATAGCGGCCCACAGCGTCCAGCCGTGAATGATGCCGTCCGCGGCCAGCATCAGCAGACAGGATGCTACCAGGAGCTTGTCGGCGATCGGATCGAGCATCCGGCCGAACGCCGAATGCTGGTCCCAGATTCGCGCATAGTAGCCATCGAGAAAATCGGTAACTCCCGCGGCGATGAACACGGCCAGCGCCACCCAGCGCAGCCAGAGCGGCCCGTCCATGATGGCCTGGACATAGATGCAGCCGACCACCACCGGGATGGCGGCTATTCTGGCGTAGGTCAGGATATTCGGCAGGGACAGCGAGCTCTTTGCCGACCCTCTTGCCGTGACGATGTTCATCCGTCTTACCAATACCGCCGAAGCATGAAGGTCAACCGTGTAGCGCACAGGATCTGTTGGAGACGACGCGAAAATAACTCGAAACCCACCACCTTTAGCCCGGCCGGGTGTGGAAAAACTCGAAAATCCTGCGCGCGCTTTCTGCGCTGACGCCTGGAACCTTGCCGAGATCGGCGATCGACGCCCGCTCGATCTCCTTCAACGTTCCGAAATGATGCAGCAAGGCACGTTTGCGTGACGGACCGATGCCCGGAATCTCCTGCAATCCCGCTTCGCGAATGTCCTTTTTGCGCAACTTGCGGTGCGAGCCGATCACGAAGCGATGCGCCTCGTCGCGAAGCCGCTGAATGAAATATAGTACCGGGTCGCGCGGCTCGAGCTTGAGGGGCTCCTTGCCCGGCATGAATAGGGTTTCACGGCCGGCGTCGCGGTCCGGCCCCTTGGCGACAGCCAACAGCGACACCTGCGTCAGTCCGAACCCGTCGAAAATCTCCTTGACCGCGTTGAGCTGGCCTCTACCGCCATCGATGATGACAAGGTCGGGCCATTGGGGAAACGAATCGTCGTCCGCTTTGGGTTGGGCCGCATCGCTCCCCGCCGCTGGGCTCAGCAATCGCTTGAAGCGTCGTTGCAGTACCTCGCGCATCATCGCGTAGTCGTCGCCCGGCGTCAGGCCTTCGGACTTGATATTGAACTTGCGATACTGATTTTTGATAAAGCCGTCCGGGCCCGCCGCGATCATGGCGCCCACCGCGTTGGTGCCCTGGATGTGGCTGTTGTCGTAGACCTCGATTCGCTGCGGCGGATGCGGCAGGCCGAGCGTGACGACCATCCCCTGCAGCAGCCGGCCCTGGGTCGCGGTATCCGCCAGCTTGCGGCCGAGCGCCTCGCGCGCGTTGGTGAGCGCGTGCGCGACCAATTCTTTTTTTTCCCCGCGCCGGGGCGTGGAGACTTCGACCTTGAAGCCTGCCTTGATGGAGAGTGCATCGGCCAACAGCTCGCATTCCTCGATTCCGTGCGACAGCAGGATGAGCTTCGGCGGCGGCTTGTCGTCGTAGAACTGCGCCAGGAAGGAGGCCAGCACCTCTTCCGGGGTGAACGATTTCTCCGCGCGCGGAAAATAGGCGCGATTGCCCCAGTTCTGTCCGGTGCGAAAGAAGAACACCTCGACGCAGGAATATCCGCCCTCCTGGTGGATGGCGAACACGTCGGCTTCCTCCACGGTGCGCGGATTGATGCCCTGCTGCGACTGGATCGCCGACAGTGCCGCGAGGCGGTCGCGGTAAAGCGCCGCTGTTTCAAACGCAAGTTCGGCCGAGGCCTTTTCCATTTCCCCCGCCAGCTCCTGTTTCACCAGGCGGCTGCGGCCGGAAAGGAAATCCTTGGCTTCGCGCACCAGCTCGGTATAGCCGGGAAAATCGATCTCGCCGGTACAGGGTCCCGAACAGCGCCGGATTTGATAGAGCAGGCAGGGCCGCGTGCGGCTTTCGAAAAAAGCGTCGGTGCAGGAGCGTACCAGGAAGGCACGTTGCAGCGCCGTGATGGTCCGATTGACCGCGCCAGCCGAAGCGAACGGCCCGAAATATTGCCCAGGCCGCGACTGGGCGCCGCGATGTTTGAGGATCTGCGGCGCCCAATGGTCGCCTGTGATCAGAATATAGGGAAACGATTTGTCGTCGCGCAGCTGCACGTTGAAGCGCGGCCGCAATTGCTTGATCAGGTTGGCCTCAAGCAGCAGCGCCTCGGTTTCCGTCGAAGTGGATATGATCTCGACCGTTGCAGTTGCCGCGATCATACGCAGGATACGGGCCGGCTGGACCGCCGCAACCCTGGCGTAAGAGGCGAGTCGCTTGCGGACATTTTTCGCCTTGCCGACATAGAGCACGTCGCTTGCCGCATTGAGCATGCGATAGACCCCGGGCGAGGTCGGGGCGAGACGCACAGCATGTTCGATCGCGGCATGGCCGACCGCTAGCGGACCCTCCTGCACGGCCTCGGAGGTCTCCTCGGGGATCTCCGGCAGCCGCGTCTCGTCATCGTCTTCGGCACCGGCCGTCGCAGGGTCGATATCCCCGGAGGCGGGGTCCTGCGGCGGCAAAGCCGGTTGTTCGGTAGTCGGCACCGAACCGCGCCGCGCCGTCCGCGGACCGGGGGCCTTCGGGCTATCGGTCGAGTCGTTATCCATGGGCCTGAACTTAAGCGCCAGCATCATGCATCGCCAGCGTGCCGAGGGCGCGGAATCGATCCATGCGTCCGGGAAAATCCATGCGAATCGAACACGCCGGGTTCGCCGGTAACACTTTCTTAAGAATGCGAAGCGGCCGGCGGCAGGCCTTAACAAGCCCTTAACTTAAAAGTCTCGATACATCTTATCGGTAAAAAGTGGAATTCCGTAACCATTCGGGCTCGCATTGCGCGTTGCATTCGGCGCACGACCCCGAGGTTACGGCGTTCGGGGAGTAAAAATGAACAGGCTCGTTTTAGGCGCAGTGGCGTTGACCGCTGCGGGTTGGACCGCGTCGGCGCAGGCGGCCGACCTTCCTTACGCTGCCTACACCGCCAATCCGCCGCCTGGCGGCTTCAGCTGGGCAAGACCCTATATCGGCGGCAATCTCGGTTATGCCTGGGGCTCCGTCGACAATAATCTCACCAGGCCGTCGGGTTTATCGGGCGGCGTCCAGGCCGGCTACAATTGGCAAACGGGGTCGTGGGTGTTTGGCGTCGAAGGCGACATCCAGGCTACCGGCGCTGAAGATACATTTGCGCCGTGGAAGTTCTCGAACCCTTGGTTCGGCACGGTGCGCGGCCGGGTCGGCTATGCCTTAAGCAACATTTTATTCTACGGCACCGGCGGTCTGGCGTTCGGCGAATTGCGCGGCGAGACATTCGGCCTGTCCGAATCCCACACCACCGCGGGCTGGACAGCGGGCGTCGGCGCCGAATTCGGCTTCGCCCCTAGCTGGAGCGCCAAGATCGAATATCTCTACGTCGATCTTGCGAACGATCCCTTCACGATCACCGGCAGGTCGAACGGTTACCAGTTCGGACTGGTGCGCGCCGGCGTGAATTATCACTTCTGATAGCAACAAGAAAACATCCTGTCGCAACCTCCCGGCCGCTTCGCGGCCGGGATTTTTTTGCACCGCTTCAGGATGAAATCACCAGATTGACCGCCTTGGGGCCCTTGCCCTTCTTGTCCGGTTCAACCTCGAATGTGATGCGCTGTCCTTCGGTCAGATCCTTCAATCCCGCCCGCTCAACCGCGGTGATGTGAACAAACACATCGCGGCCGCCGTCATCGGGCTTGATGAAGCCATAGCCACGTTCTCCGTTGAAGAACTTGACCGTACCAGTCATGGCCATCGGGAAACTCCTCCCCCGTCGTGCTTCGCCGCTTCGCTCTCGCGCGTCGGCTCGACCGGATATTCGCTGCCGGAAAGCTTGGCCTCCTGGACGGAATAAACGGCAGCGCCGCTCCGCCTTTAAGTCATTTGAGGCCTTGTCACTCCGCCGCTACCATTCGCGGAAGCGGAACGTAAAGCCGGTCCTAATGGCCTGAGCATAATACGGTTCCCTGCAGATTGCCTACGGCTCAAATCGGACTTTTCCCGGCGGCCGGCGACCGGCCTAAGGCTTGGGTGTCTCAAGCTTGTACCGGCCGGCGCCACCCTGTCCGAGCGGCTTTTCAAGCTCGGGTAGGATCGTCCTGAGTTCGCCCGCAAGCGTCCACGGAGGATTGACGATCAGAAGACCCGCCGAGGTCAGGTTGGTGCCGGCGTTCTGCGGCGCGACGCTGAACTCCAGGCGCAGGCATTTTCCAAGGGAGGGGCCGCCGCCAACCGCCTGCGCGACATGCCGTGCAAGGCTGTCGGTGGCGCGGCGGCTTTTCACCGGATACCATAAGAGGTAGCTGCCGGTCGGCCATTTCGCGAATGCTTCCGCGAAACCCTCGGCCATCCGTTCGAACTCGTCCTTCTGCTCGAAGGGCGGATCGACCAGAACCAGACCGCGCCGCTCGTTCGGTGGCACGAAGGCCGGCAATGCCAGCCAGCCGTCGAGGTCGACTACGCGGGCCTGGGTGTCGCGGCGCAGCGCGTCGATCAGGTGCTTGCGCGCTTTCGGTTCGACTTCGCACGCCGTCAGGCGATCCTGCGGCCGCAGCAGCGCTCGCGCGATCAGCGGAGACCCGGGATAGACCTCAAGCTCGCGCTGTGAATTGAAAGCTCTGACGATGTCGAGATAGGGCGCGACCAGCGACGCCGTGGTTTCGGAGAAACGCGCCTGCATCACTCGCGCGATGCCGGTGAGCCACTCGCCGCCGCGGTGGCCTTCGTCTCCTGTCAGATCGTAGACTCCCGCGCCTGCGTGGGTGTCGATGACACGAAATGCCGCCGGTTTGTCCTGCAGATAGGTGAGAATGCGCGCCAGCACGATATGCTTGATGACGTCGGCGAAGCCGCCGGCATGAAAGGCGTGACGATAGTTCATGCCGTCAGCAGTACGCCACCGAGGCGAATTCGGCAAAGCGCCGGAATCAACCGCCCCGCATCGGCGGCATCACCACTTGTTCGCGCCGGCAGGCACGGCGATCGATTTCCTCGCAGGCACGGAATTGCAGATCCTTGCTCATGCAGATCCGCACTTCGCTCAGTCGCGTCCTGTCGCAAGTCACGGCGATCGCTGAGGTGCTCAGGCCCGGATTGACCCTTATGAAGGCTTCTTCGATTTCGGCTGGCGCAACGGTCTTCGGAGCAGACAATTCGAGATATTCTGGCGGGATTTTCACCGCGGAGCGCGCCTTGCGGATGGTATCGAAGTAGACACGTGCGCCCAGCCCTGAGCAGGTGCCGTGCTTGTCCCACTCACTGAAAATCAGCCCGGGCGCCGGCATCAGATCCAGCATCGACGACACGATATTGCGATCGAGTCGCGGCGACGGCCGCAGGCAATAGTCGGGAAAGCCACGCTCGTATTGTGGCCACAGACCGTGCACCACGAACGAAAACGGCCGTCCGCCGCATTGGACCCGCGAACGCCCGCCGCTGCCGCGCTCCGACGCCTCCTCGCAGAAGGAGGGCGACCACGACAGCGACAATACGTAGAAATCGAACTCGCCGGCTGCGTTCTGCCGGCGATCCTGCGCCGAGGCCGCTCCCGCCATGCCGATCAGCGTTGCAAGGGCCAGCACCCACGAGATCGAAACCCGCGCAAACTGAAAATGAAACATGGCGACGCCCCGCATACCCAGATCGCTTAAAAGCCTAGCAGGCGATCGGAACATTTCAAGAACAAAAAGGAAGGGCCAAACGGAAAGAAGGGGTTAGGGAGCCCATGTCAGGTTCTGGAAAGGGGGTCGGCGAATCAGGGCCGGGCGGCCCTGCAGGCCGGATTGTAGGCCCAGTTGCGGTCAAGTCCGGTGACGCACCATTCTACCCCTTGGCCGAAGCCGGCAAAACCGCCGTCTTCGATGATCGAGTAATGCACGGTGCGCAGCTTGCCGTCGTTCAGCATGACGTCCGCGCTGCAATAGCGGCGCGGAATGTTGTCAGACTGCCAGGGCCTGAACGCGGTTTCATGGATCTGACCAAACCCGGTGATCTGAAGAGCAGAATTCCAGAATCTGCTTTCTTTCTCCTGGAACTGGTAGCTGATGGTTCCGAGCGCCGCCTCGCAACCCTTGACCCGCCCCTCATAGTTCGGACCGGACAACCAGAAGTTAAGCTCCATCGGATTGGCTGCCTGAGCTGCCTGGCCAAAGGCCAGCAGGCCGAACAGGACACCTAGTCCGGCGCCTAAACCAAGTCTTTTCAAGGATCTGAAGAGGTCGCGCATGGGCAATCCGCCGGATGAATCTGACTTCCCAACGGTGCCGCGAAGCCCGCACAAGGTCAAGTGCAACGCGGCAACACCTGCCGAGAAGTCCGCGTTGAACCGTCAACCGTTCTTTTCATGGTCAAGGATGCGCTTTAAGGTGTCCGCCAGCGAAATGGAGTCTGCGATGCGAATGATTGGGGCCGCGAGCCTGGTTGCGATATGCGGGATGCTGGCGTGCTCGCCGGCACGGGCCAATACCGTGCCGCCGTTCAAGGGCAACGATACCGGCGGCATCATCGCCTATCCGCTGGCCGCCCAGGCGGATGCCCGTCAGCTCGCGGTCAATCACTGTGCGTCTTACGGCAAGGTGGTGAAATTCCTTGCCGTCCAGCCTTATTACGGCGGCTACATTTCCTTCGCCTGCCGCTGGGTGCCGTACGGCGCAAACGATCGGCCGCTGCGCACTCTCTACTGAGCCGGAAGACCATCCCATCTGACGGAAGTGGTTTTCGGGAGCGTGTGGCATGACGCGACAGCTTGTTTCATTTTGTTTGGGGTCTTGTCTGCTGGTAATGCTGCCGGCGCTGGAGGCCCGCGCGGTGGAACTGCCGGTTCGCAAGGCCGGTCTGTGGGAGATGAAGATCGTCAGGACGGGTTCACCGCTGCCGGGAATGACCATGCAGCATTGCACCGACGAGACCACCGACAAGGAGATGAGCACGTCGTTCTCGCCGATGGTGAAGGAAGTCTGCTCCAAACGCGATATCGCGAAGACCGCCACCGGTTACGTCAGCGATTCCGTCTGTAGTGCGGGCGGCATGTCGATGACATCGCATTCCGACATCACGGGCGATTTCAATTCCGCCTACACCGTCAAGTCCACATCGCACAGCGAGCGCGGTCCGTCCGGCCTGCCGCGCGACTCTACGACGACGATCGAGGCGAAGTGGTTAGGGGCCTGCAAATCCGATCAGAAGCCCGGTGACATCGTGATGCCCGGCGGATTCAAGATCAACATCAAGGATGCTGAAAAGCTGAAAGGCCTGGCGCCCAAGTAACGGTTGTTCGCCTTACACCGGTATCCGCGCCGTAGCGCGAAGCCCGCCCATCGGACTGTCGCCGAGCGTGATGTCGCCACCATGCCAGCGGGCGATGTCGCGGGCGATGGCGAGGCCGAGCCCGGTGCCGCCCTCATCCTGGTTGCGGGCGTCATCCAGCCGCAGGAAAGGCTTGAACACTTCCTCGCGCATCTCCTGTGGGATGCCCGGTCCGTCGTCGTCGACCGTCACGGTCAGATAGCGGTGGTCGCGGTGGCCCGTGATCGAAATTGCATTGGCGTGCCGCGCCGCGTTGGATACGAGGTTGGCCAGGCAGCGCTTGAAGGAGGCCGGCTTCACCGTCACGACAGGTAGTCCGTGAAACGACACTGTCGCGGCGTGACCGTTGCGCTCGGCGTCACTGCGCAATTCCTCCAGCGCCAGCGCCATGTCGGTCGGCTGCGCGGTCTCGCCGCTGTCGCCGCGCGCGAAGGCGAGATAGTCCTCCAGCATGCCGGACATCTCGTCGACATCCCGACGCATGCCGTCGACTTCGGGACTGTCGCCGATCAACGCCAGTTCGAGTTTGAAGCGGGTCAGGATGGTGCGCAGATCGTGCGATACGCCGGCCAGCATCGCGGTGCGCTGCTCGATCGAGCGCTCGATGCGCGATTTCATCTCGAGGAATGCCTGCGCGGCGCGGCGCACTTCGCGCGCGCCGCGGGGGCGAAAATTCGGCGCTTCGCGGCCTTTGCCGAAACTTTCGGCGGCGTCCGCAAGGCGCAGGATCGGCTTGATCTGGTTGCGCAGGAACAGCACCGAAACGATCAGCAGGATCGACGAGGTGCCGACCATCCAGAACAGGAAGATCTCCGAATTCGAGGCATAGGCTGCGCTGCGCTGGGCGAAAATCCGCATCACGGCGTCGTCGAGCTGGATGCGGATTTCCACCAGATTGGAACGACCGACGGTATCGATCCAGAACGGCCTGGCGATCTGCCGGCCGAGCTGCACCGAAAGCGTCTGATCGAGCAGCGAGAAGAACGGCTTTGGGCCGGGCGGGGGCATGTCGCCCACGGGCAGGAAATCAACCACCAGTCCCAGTCGTTGCTGGGCGATACGCCGCAACTGCGCGCGGTCCTTGTCCTGCGGATAACCCTTATAGACATCGATCAGGCTGGCGATGTCCTGCACCACGGCGGCCGACAGACGCCGCGTCACGGTGTTCCAGTGCCGCTCCATGAATACGAACGCCACGACCGACTGCAGCACCACCATCGGCACGATCATGATCAGGAGCGCGCGGGCATAGAGCCCCGTCGGCATCCAGCTCTTGAAGGCGTTGCCCATCCGGCCATTGGCCGCGGAGACGCGCCGGGAGGCGGTGCGGATCAGCGTAAGGCCGGTGTCGAGCGTGCTCATCTGAAATGGCTCAAGGCGATGCGACCAGGCGATAGCCGATGCCGCGCACGGCCTGCAGGAACAGCGGATTGGCGGGATCGCGTTCGATTTTGCGCCGGAGCCGGTTGATCTGCACGTCAACGGCGCGCTCGTTGACGCTGCCGTCGCCGGTGAGGGCGCTGCGCGGCACGGTCTCTCCGGGAGTCACGGCAAGAATGCGCAGCATTTCACGTTCGCGATCGGTAAGATGAATGGCCTCGTCGCCCTGCCGCAATTCGCCGCGCTCCAGATGATAGACATAGGGTCCGAATGCGACCTGCTCCAGCGTCTCCACCGGCGGCGGCGCGGTGCGCTTGAGAATATTGCCGATTCGAAGCACCAGCTCGCGCGGCTCGAACGGCTTGGCGACATAATCGTCGGCGCCGATTTGCAGGCCCTCGATCCGGCTTTCGGCTTCGTGGCGCGCCGTCAGCATGATGATAGGCACCGACGATGATGTGCGGATGAAGCGGGCGAGATCGAACCCGGTTTCACCGGGCATCATCACGTCGAGGATCAAGAGATCGAAATGCAGGCCGAGCAACTTGGCGCGGGCGTCGCTGGCGCTCATCGCCGTGGTGACGCGGTAGCCTTCGCCAGAGAGAAATCGCGACAGCAGATCGCGGATGCGACGGTCGTCATCGACCAGCAGCAGATGCGGGGCGTCGTCGGCAGGTTGCGGCGGGGTTCGCGCGACTGTTGCAGCCTGGGCCACGATCATTCCTTTGCGGTTGCGCTGCCGGTGCCAAAGATCGCTTCCAGCACCTTGTCGGGATCGTCGCGATCAATCATCGCCCGCAGAAACTGCCGGACGGTCTCAGCGCCTGATGGCCCGATCTCCCGCAGCGCGCGGTTGATCCGATCGGTCTGCAGGCCTGCGAGCTTCGCTACCAGCGCCTCGCCCTTCGCGGTGACAAAGAGCAGGCGTTGCCGCCGGTCGTTGTTGCCGGTCTTCTGCACGATATATCCTTCTTCGAGCAATTGCTTGAGAACCCGTCCCAGCGACTGTTTGGTGATGCGCAGCACGTCCAGGAGATCGGCCACCTTCAAACCGGAATAGCGGTGCACAAAATGCAGCACCCGGTGATGTGCCCGCCCGAATCCGAATACCTCCAGTTCATGATCGGCGTCACCGACGAAATCGCGATAGGCGAAAAACAAAAGCTCGATGATATCCCAGCGCAGATCGCCCGGCCGAGGGGCAGGAGACCGTCCTCCAGTTGCCCTCGAATCAGGGTCGGAGGAAGGATTTGAAAAATTTATGTCAGCCATATTGACATATCTTGGGTTCAATGTTACAAAACTATCAGTCGCGACGAAACATTAAGTCGTTTCGTTCGCGGTGACGTTCGAAACGGCCGGAAAAGCCAAGGAGTTACTGGACCGGCCGTGAATTTGACTACCGTTGCGATTGTCGAGCGGCATTTCGGCAAACATACTGGACTTCGCGCATTCCGCCAAAGCGGAAACCGGCCTAAAACACCGGCATGAGCGAGGCCCAGGCGTCAAATCATGATCGCCGCCGCTCCGGCGCGGCCTGCGTCAATCCGGGAGATGAAGTCCATGGGAGTTTCGTTTGAGCAGGCCCGCAGAGACAGGCCGGCGCCAGAAATCGCGCCGGCTCCGACAGTGGGAAATAAGGGAATGAGTTTGAAATTCGATATCCAGCCTGCGACGAATCCGACGTCCGAGAAGGAGCGCGCGGCAAGGCTCGTGGACCCAGGCTTCGGCCGGATTTTCAGCGATCACATGTCTTTGGTCCGCTACAATGAGGCGAAGGGCTGGCATGGCGCGCGAGTCGAACCCCGCGCGAATTTCCCGCTCGATCCGTCCACAGCCGTCCTGCACTATGCGCAGGAGATTTTCGAAGGCCTCAAGGCCTACAAGCGCGACGACGGCGGCGTGAACCTGTTCCGCCCCGACGCCAATGCCCGGCGCTTCTGGAATTCGGCTGAGCGCATGGCCATGGCGCCGCTGCCCGAGCCTGTATTCATCGAAGCGGTCGAGCAGCTCGTGCGCATGGACCGCGCCTGGATACCTGGCGGCGAGGGCAGTCTCTACCTGCGGCCCTTCATGATCGCGAGCGAGGTCTTCCTCGGCGTGAAGCCGTCCGCGGAATACATCTTCGCCGTCATCGCCTCGCCGGTCGGCTCTTATTTCAAGGGTGGACCTGCGCCCGTGTCGATCTGGGTGTCGGAGAATTACACGCGCGCCGCGATCGGCGGCACCGGCGCCGTCAAATGCGGCGGCAATTACGCCGCAAGCCTGCGCGCGCAGGCCGAGGCCATCGATCACGGCTGCGATCAGGTCGTTTTCCTCGATGCGGTCGAGCGCCGCTACATCGAGGAACTCGGCGGTATGAACGTGTTCTTCGCGTTCGACGACGGTTCGCTGCTGACACCGCCGCTCGGCACGATCCTGCCGGGCATCACCCGCGATTCGATCATCGCGCTAGCGAAGGATTCCGGTACGCTCGTGCGCGAGGAGGCCTACACGATCGACCAGTGGCGCGCCGACGCCGCCAGCGGAAAGCTGAAAGAGGCCTTCGCCTGCGGCACGGCGGCCGTGATCTCGCCGATCGGCAAGGTGTGTTCCGCGAGCGGCGATTTTGTCATCAGCGGCGGCGCGGCCGGCCCCGTCGCCATGGGGCTGCGCAAGAAGCTGGTCGACATCCAGTACGGTCGCGTGGCCGACCCGCACAACTGGATCAGAAAGGTCCTGTGACCGGCGGTCGTGGAATTCACCATCATCGACAGCGTGGCTCTTGGGTGAGGAGTTCTATCCGCGGATGCAGGCCCCTCATCCGTCGCCTCACTCCGTGAGGCGCCACCTTCTCCCTCTGGGGGAGCAGGGAAGTCGGTGAGGTTGCCGCGTCCCGCCTTGGCTGGTACCAACGCCGCCCGAGCGTTGTGAACCAAAATGGCCGACAAACCCAAAAAACCGCAGAAACTCCGCGCCCGATTGCCGCGCGGGCTTGCCGATCGCGGCCCGGCCGAGATCGCGGCGACGCGGGCGATGGTCGAGAAAATCCGCGAGGTTTTCGAGCGCTACGGTTTCGAGCCGGTGGAGACGCCGGCGATGGAATTCACCGAGGCGCTCGGCAAATTCCTGCCCGACCAGGACCGTCCCAATGAAGGCGTGTTCTCGTTCCAGGACGATGACGAACAGTGGATTTCGCTCCGCTACGACCTGACCGCACCGCTGGCACGCTACGTTGCCGAGAATTTCGATAGTTTGCCGAAGCCCTATCGCAGCTACCGCGAAGGCTACGTCTATCGCAACGAGAAGCCCGGCCCCGGCCGCTTCCGCCAGTTCATGCAGTTCGATGCCGACACGGTGGGTTCGGCTTCGCCCGCCGCCGACGCCGAGATGTGCATGATGGCCGCGGACACCATGGAAGCGCTGGGCATTGGGCGTGGCCAGTATGTGGTGAAGGTGAACAACCGCAAGGTGCTCGACGGGGTGAGGGACGCGATCGGGGTCACCGACAACGCGCAATGGCTGACCATCATGCGTGCAATCGATAAGTTGGATCGGCTGGGCATATCCGGAGTTCAGGATTTGCTCGGTGAAGGTCGTAAAGATGAGTCCGGGGACTTTACGAAAGGGGCCGGACTCAGCCGCGCCGATATAGTTTTGGTGACCAGTGTTATCGACCAAGTCAGCGATACCGAGGAAAACATTGCGCAGATTGATATACGATTGCGTGATAGCGAAACCGGGCAGCGAGGACGTGAAGAACTTGAACAGATAATCAAACTCGTTGCTGCTTCTGGATACGGCGCTGACCGCATTATCATCGATCCCTCTGTCGTTCGCGGTCTCGAATACTACACCGGGCCCGTCTACGAGGTTGAACTGCTGCTCGACACCAAGGACGAAAAAGGCCGCGCGGTGCGCTTCGGCTCGGTCGGCGGCGGCGGGCGCTATGACGGGCTGGTGTCGCGATTCCGCGGCGAGCCGGTGCCGGCGACAGGTTTTTCCATCGGCGTGTCGCGGCTGCAGGCTGCACTCACCATGCTCGGCAAGCTCGACACCAAATCGGAATTTGGTCCCGTCGTTGTCACCGTGTTCGATCGCGATCGCATCGCCGATTATCAGAAGATGGTCGCGTCGTTGCGCAACGCCAGCATTCGCGCCGAACTCTACCTCGGCAATCCCAAAAACATGGGAAATCAGCTCAAATACGCCGACAAGCGCAATTCGCCGTGTGCGATCATTCAGGGCAGCGATGAAAAAGCGCGCGGCGAGGTGCAGATCAAGGATCTGATCGACGGCGCCAAGGCGGCCGCCGCGATTGCTTCCAATCAGGAATGGCGCGAGACCCGACCTGCGCAGTTCTCGTGCGGGGAAGACGAGATTGTCACCAAAGTGCGCGAGGTCCTTGCGCGGCACGAGGTGAAATGGAAATAAGCCTCATGGTGAGCGGCGCTCTTGCGCCGTCTCGAACCATGGGGACAATGAGCACATCCTTCGAGACGCGGCCAAGAGGCCGCTCCCCGGAGATGAGGTCAGTGTTTGTGGCGAGTAGCAAGAGAAAAGGGAGTGAACAAATGCCTGAAATTACCATCAGCATGGCCGCAGGCCGCACCGATGACCAGAAGGCCGGCATGATGCGCGACATCACGCAAGCGCTGGTGAAGAACCTCGGGGTCGACGCGGACGCGGTCGTCATCCAGATCAACGAAGCGCCGCTGGCCCACAAGATGAAGGGCGGCAAGACTTTTGTTGAGCGGGCTGCGCAGAAAAAATAGCGCGAGTGGTGATCGTCGTCCCCGCGAATTCGACGCGAAAGCGGGACCCAACCACCGGCGCCGATTGTTTTGCAAGGCGTCGGCCGTCCCGCCTAGCATCACCGGGAGCAGGTCTCGGTGTTCGCCGGGATGATATTGTTGGGTCGCGCACTAGGAATAATCCATGGATGCACGCGACGTCATCAAGATCGGCATGAGCGCCGAGCGCACGCTCGTCGTGCCGCTGGAACGCACTGTCGGGCATTTTGTCCGGGACATGCCGATGGTCTATGCGACCCCGATGATGATTCTGGAAATGGAGATGGCTTCCGCCGACGCCATCGAGCGCTATCTCCAGCAGGGCTGGATCACGGTCGGCACCGAGGTCGATATCCGCCATCTTGCCGCGACACCGGTCGGCGCAACGGTGCGGACCACCGCACGGGTGATCGCAGTGGAGCGCCGGGTGATCCGTTTCGAGGTCGAAGCCTTCGACGAGGTGCGCCGCATCGGAGAAGGCCGGCATGCGCGCGGCCTCGTCAATCTCGCAAGTTTCAACAAACGCTTCGGGCCCAAGTAGACGATGCCGACCTCATCCCTCGAGACGCCGCGCACGAGCGCGGCTTCTCGGGACGGAAAACTTGTAAAATTACTTCGCCAGCTCTTTCGAGCGCTTCGTAGCTGCGGCGACCGCACGCGTCAGCAACGATTGCATGCCGTCCGGCCCCATCAGCACCTCGAGCGCCGCCGCCGTTGTGCCGCCGGGCGAGGTCACGTTCTGGCGCAGCGTGGCGGAGGGAATTTCCGAGCGATGCAGCAATTCGCCGGAACCGGCCACGGTTTCGCGCGCGAGTTTGGCCGCGAGATCGGCCGGCAGACCGGCCTCGACGCCGGCCCGCGCCAGCTCTTCGGCGAGCAGAAAAACATAGGCCGGACCTGAACCGGATAGCGCGGTCACCGCGTCCATCAAGTTCTCGTCATCGATCCATTCCACCGATCCGGTGGCGCGCAAGAGCGCGTCGGCAACCGCGCGCTGCGAGGCGCTGACATTCCTCGCCGCGACCGCGACGGTGATGCCACGGCCGATCGCAGCCGGCGTATTCGGCATCGCGCGAACCACCATGCCGCCGCAGACATCGGAGATCGATGCGATGGTCGTGCCCGCCATGATCGAGACCACCAGCGTAGACGATCCGGAAAAGGACTTCAGCATCGCCCCGGCTTCGCGAAACATCTGTGGCTTCAGTGCGACCACAAGCGTTGCGGCGGCGCCGATATCCCTTGGCGATGGATTGAGGCGAACGCCCTTTTTCGTAAGAGGGCCGATCTCGCCGGAGGGATTCGGCTCGATCACCACAACGTGCCTTGGGGCGAGCCCCTGCGCCAGCCAGCCCGACAGCATCGCACCGCCCATCTTTCCCGCGCCTGCGAGAACGATGGGGCCTTTGATTTCTTGCAAGGCGTTACTCGTATTCATATGTGTCACGGCAAATTACTCTCGTCGTGCCCGCGCACGCGGGGACCCATCACCACCAGCGTTTCTATTGAAGCGCAGAACAGGCCACAAGCATTTTGCTTGAACGCTAGCGACACGCCGTACGGGTCGCCGCGTGCGCGGGGACGACGCGACAAATGTATGGAATGCGCGAGCGCCTGGAAACTACGCCTCGCCTTCGGTATCGAACATCGCCGCGCTCATGGCCTCGGGCGCCGATTTGCCGGCCCATACCACGAACTGGAACGCCGGGTAGTAACGTTCGCAAGCGTGGATAGCGCCGATCAGCATGCTTTCGCATTGCGCGGCAGAAGCGGTGATTCCGCCTGGCAGGACGAGCGCCTGCCGGTACATGATCATGCCGGTGTGGGTCCAGATATCGAAATGCCCGACCCATAATTGCTCGTTTATCGCCGCGATCAGCCGCTGCACTTCGGCGCGGCGTGGGGCCGGAATTTTCATGTCGAATGCGCAGGCCAGATGCAGCGCCTCGATCTCCGTCATCCATGTGAAGGATAGCTGGTAGTCGGTCCAGTCGCCCTTGGAAACGATCGTTACCTCGTCTTCGCCGGAGCGTTCGAACGACCAGTTGTGATCGGCGGCGATGTCCTCGACCACCGCGAGCGGATTGTTTCGGGAATCAATGATGCCTTCGAGGAGGGACATGCCGTCTCGACCTTGCTTTTGCAATTCAGATACGATGGTTGATACACACGCAGCAGGCCGACACGCGCTGGCATGACGCGTCGCTGCCAACTGCAATCCCTCGGGTCACCCGGGGCCTGCCGGGATCAAGTGATGTGATTTGCGGAATCCGCGCAACCGCACCCGGAGTCCATCCACAGACAAAGCGGCGCTCGTCCACAGCTCTTCGCAGGCGTTAACTTTTTGCCATGGGAACAAACCGGAATCGGATTTCGTGCGGCGCGAGTGCGGTGTTCCGAATTCACCCGCAACGGGCCAGATCTCGTTGCCTTAATCGTTAATTTTTCCGCCTGGAGCATTTTCGGCAAAGTGGAATCCGGTTTGCGGCAACAATGTGCTCAATTCCAATAACTGCGCGTTTCTGATCGCAAACCCGGTTCCGACGTTTGCGGAATGCGTGCGTTTAGCCCGGAGTTTCGCTGTGCAGTCATAGGGACATGCGGATTTCCCATGGTGAAGATGCTTGCTGACGCAGCCGCCATTCGCCATAATTCCCCCGGCCGCTCATACCGGGCGGTTAATGTTCTCAGGGCGGGGTGAAAGTCCCCACCGGCGGTAAAGGTGAAGTAGCCCAAGCCCGCGAGCGCCTTCTTCTTCCCGAGGAAGGGTCAGCAGATTCGGTGTGATTCCGAGGCCGACGGTTAAAGTCCGGATGAAAGAGAACGGTCGCGACAGCCGCATTCCGCGCGGCGCGTCGTTCCGTATGCCCTGATTCTGGTCCTGAAAGAGGAAAGCCATGAATCAGATGTTGCAAGATCCCATTGAAGTAAAAGACTCACAGGAAATTACCGATCGCCCGCCGGTCCGGGTACACCCGAGGTTTGCGAAGCCGCAGCGGGTTGCCTTCGTACAATCCTCCTGGCATCGCGAGGTGGTCGAGGAATGCCGCCTCGCATTCCTCGAGGAGATCGAGGCGCGCAACATTGCACGCGCGCAAATCGATCTGTTCGAGGTGCCGGGTTCGTTCGAAATCCCGCTGCACGCGCAGCTGCTCGCCAAGACCCGGCGCTACACCGCGATCGTAGCCGCCGGGCTCGTGGTCGATGGCGGCATCTATCGCCATGAATTTGTTGCCGACACCGTCATCAAGGCGCTGATGGATGTGCAATTGCGCACTGAAGTGCCGGTATTCTCGGCGGTGCTGACGCCACAGCAATTCCACGAGAGCGCGGCGCATTTCGAATTCTTCCGCAAGCACTTTGCGACCAAGGGCATCGAGGTCGCGGAGGCGTGCGCCAACACGCTGCTCAGTCTCGAACGGCTGCGCGGTCAGGTCGCCGCGGGGATCGTGTGAGCAAGACAGGACGATCCCAGGCAGAGCAAGCTCTGCGAAGGGTCGGTTGTCATTTCCGCCGCTGCGCATGTAAGCTCGGCGGAGGGAGGAGGCGCGTCCGTGGAGACGGGCGGCCGAGAAGATCATGTTCGACGGACACGATCCCTATCTCGTCGCGCTCTCGGTGGTGATCGCGATCCTGGGTGGCTACACCGGCTTCGGCCTCGCGGCGCGTATCCGCGGGACGCCGGGCGTGAGCCGGCGCCTGCTGTTGGCGGGTGCGGCCGCGTTTCTGGCCGTCGGCATCTGGACCATGCATTTTGTCGGCATGCTGGCTGCGCCGATTCCGGCGGATACCGTTTATCTCGTTCTTCCCACCATCGTATCGTTCCTGATCTGCGCGCTGGTGGTCGGCGTTTCGCTGTTTTTCCTGAGCATCGGCGAACCTTCGCAGAGGCGCGTGGTTTCGTCGGCGGTTCTGCTTGGGGCTGGCATCGCCAGCATGCATTATGTCGGCATCCACGGCCTCGCCGGCAATTTCGCAATCCGGCACGATGGCGCGATGGTTGTGCTGTCGGTACTGGTTGCGATCGTCGCGGCCTATGGCGGATTGCGTGCGTTCCTTGCCCGGCAGGACGGCATCCGATTGATCGCGAGCTCGATCGCGTTTGGCATCGCGGTATCGGGCATGCACTACACCGCCATGTACGGCATGCATTTCGTTCCGCTGCCGGCAGAGGCGCACCTCCACGCCGCAGGGTTGGCGGCGTCGCAGCAAATCCTCTCGGTGGTCGTGGCGGTGCTATGCTTCGTGATCGCAGCAGGCTTCCTGCTGTCGCTGGTGCCGGACCCGCGCCGGCAAACGACGGCGTCGGCCACGGTCGATCCGGTTGCAGAAGCCGCTGTCGCCGTCGCGCAGGCGCGGTTTTCCGAACCGGGGCCGGTTGCCATACCGTTCCCGCGGCTGATGTCGGCGCCGCTCGGCGGCCTCGGCCAGCCGCCTCGCGCCGCGCCGGCCGTTCGTCTTCCGATCGAGGGCGCGGATGGCACGCATTTTATCGATACGGCCGACGTGCGAAGCGTCAGGGCTGACGCCCATTATACGAGGGTCCATGACGGCACCCGCGAACGGATGTGTCCGTGGTCGATCTCGGAAGCGGAAGCCCAGCTCGATCCCGGCCAGTTTGTCCGGGTGCACCGCAGCCATATCGTGGCGATTCCGCATGTCACCTTCGTCCGCAAGGAAGGTGACGGCGCGGTGATCGAGCTTGATGGCCCGTCGCCGCACCGCGTTCCCGTGAGCCGGGCCAAAATCGCCGAGGTCAAGGCACGGCTTGGGCTCGCGAGGCGCCACGCCTAAGGCTCATACCTGATTAGGTCGCGAAGGCTGACGCAATTCGTGCGTACGAATCCGCATTTCGTGCGAATTTTCTGACCCCGTGACCCAGCGGCCGGTCCTGCCTTGCCTGCGGAAAGTTCGGGGAACAGCCTCCCCCAACGTCTGGAAACAAAAGGACGGATGGAGGAGACGATGATTCCTGGCCCATTCAGCTATCACCGGCCTGCGACCGTGGCCGACGCGGTCAAACTACTCTCGACACTGGGCGACGAAGC
Organism: uncultured Alphaproteobacteria bacterium; assembly: GCA_963732455.1. GTDB lineage: Bacteria > Pseudomonadota > Alphaproteobacteria > Rhizobiales > Xanthobacteraceae > Bradyrhizobium. The sequence goes on from CAVSZM010000009.1 coordinate 376,175, forward strand.
TCGCCCCCTGGCCGGCGGCCACAGTCTGGTGCCGATGATGAAGCTTCGGCTCGCGACACCCGAACATCTGGTCGATCTGCACGGGATCGTCGGGCTGAAGGGAATCCGCCGCGAGGGCAATCGTATCGTGATAGGTGCGATGACTACCCAGCACGAGTTGCTGGGATCGAACGAAATCGCAAAATCGTTGCCGATCCTGCACGAGACCGCGCTTTTGATCGCCGATCCGCAGGTGCGTTACATGGGCACGATCGGCGGCAACGTCGCCAATGGCGACCCCGGCAACGACATGCCGGCGCTGATGATGACGTTGGGTGCAGGCTACCGGCTCGAGGGGACCGCGGGTGCGCGCGACATCGCGGCCTCTGAGTTCTATCAGGGCGCTTATTTCACAGCACTCGAGCCCGGCGAAATCCTGACTTCGATTTCAATTCCCGCACCTGCGGCCGGTCACGGCTACGCCTACGAAAAGCTGAAACGCAAGATCGGCGACTACGCCACGGCCGCGGCCGCGGTCGTCCTCACGATGTCCGGCGGCAAAGTCGCAAGTTGTGCGATCGGCCTCACCAACCTGCACGAAACGCCGCTGCTCGCCGCGGACGCGGCGAAGGCCGTGATCGGAACGACCCTCGATGCGGCGACGCTCAAGAAGGCGGCGGCCGCAGCCATGGCGATCATGTCGCCGGCCGCGGACGCGCGAGGGCCGGTGGAATACCGCAAGCATGTCGGCGGAATCATGGTGACACGGGCGCTGACCCGCGCCGCCGGTCGCGCAAGCTGAGGTCCGATCAAGCGATCAGACTCCGGCATTTATTAATCGAGCATGATCTTGTCCGAAAACCGGTTTCCACTTTTCGGGATCATGCTCTGAGGGAGGATCAAGAATGGCAAAGACCCATGTGACCATGAAGGTGAACGGCAACGAGGTCGAGGGCCTCGTCGAACCGCGCACATTGCTGGTGCATTTCATCCGCGAAAACCTGCAACTCACCGGCACTCATATCGGCTGCGAGACCACGCATTGCGGCGCCTGCACCGTCGATCTGGACGGCATGTCGGTAAAAAGCTGCACGGTATTCGCCGTGCAGGCCGCAGGCTCCGAGGTCATCACGATCGAGGGCGTGGCCAATGCCGACGGTTCGCTCTCGACCCTGCAGGAGGGCTTCCGCATGATGCACGGACTGCAATGCGGCTTCTGCACGCCCGGGATGATCCTGCGCGCGCAGCGGCTGCTCAAGGAAAACCCGTCGCCATCGGAGGCGGAAATCCGGATGGGCATTTCAGGCAATATCTGCCGTTGCACCGGCTATCAGAACATCGTCAAGGCGATCCAGTACGCCGCCGCCAAGATCAATGGCGTCCAATTCCAGGAGGCCGCCGAATGAACGACATGACTCCCACGCGGGAACAACGTGAAGCCAAACTCGAAGGCATGGGCTGCAAACGCAAGCGCGTCGAGGACGCCCGCTTCACCCAGGGCAAAGGCAATTATGTCGACGATCTGAAGTTGCCGGGCATGCTGCACGGCGATTTCGTCCGCTCGCCCCACGCTCATGCGCGCGTCAAATCGATCAACTCGGAAGAGGCGCTGAAGGTGCCCGGCGTGTTGGCGGTGATTACTGCCGAGACGCTGAAAACCGTCAACCTCGCCTGGATGCCGACGCTGGCCGGCGACGTGCAGATGGTGCTGGCCGACGGCAAGGTGCTGTTCCAGAACCAGGAAGTGGCCTTCGTGGTCGCCACCGACCGCTATGCGGCCGATGACGGTATCAACAAGGTCCAGGTCGAATACGAACCTCTCCCCGTCGTGATCGATCCGTTCAAGGCAATGGACAAGGATGCGCCCGTGCTGCGCGAGGACCTTGCCGGCAAGACCACCGGTGCCCACGGGCCGCGCAAGCATCACAATCATATCTTCGAGTGGACCGTCGGCGACAAGGATCTCACCGACGCCGCCTTTCGCAAGGCAGAGGTCACGATCAAGGAGATAATCTCCTATCATCGCACCCATCCGTCGCCGCTGGAGACCTGCCAGTGCGTCTGCTCGTTCGACAAGATCAAGGGCGAACTGACAATCTGGGGCACCTTCCAGGCACCGCACGTGATCCGCACCGTGGTAGCGCTGATCGCCAAAATTCCGGAGCACAAGATCCACGTGATTTCGCCCGACGTCGGCGGCGGCTTTGGCAACAAGGTCGGCGCCTATCCCGGCTATATCTGCGCGGCGGTCGCCTCGATCGTCACCGGCAAGCCGGTGAAGTGGGTCGAGGATCGCATCGAGAACCTCACCGCAACGTCCTTTGCGCGCGATTACCACATGACGACCGAAATCGCGTCGACCAGGGAAGGCAAGGTCACCGGCCTTCGCGTTCATGTGCTCGCCGATCATGGCGCGTTCGACGCCTGCGCCGACCCATCGAAATGGCCGGCCGGCTTCTTCAACATCGTCACAGGGTCTTACGACTTCCCGGTCGCACACCTGTCGGTGGACGGCATCTACACCAACAAGGCGCCGGGTGGCGTCGCCTATCGCTGCTCGTTCCGGGTGACGGAGGCGGCCTATTGCATCGAACGCGGGATGGATATTCTCGCCCAGAAGCTCGGGATGGATCCCGCGGAACTGCGGCTCAAGAACTTCATCAAGAAGGAGCAGTTCCCATATCACTCCGCGCTCGGCTGGGAATACGATTCCGGCGACTATCACACCGCCATGCGCAAGATGATGGAAACGGTCGATTATGCCGGCCTGCGCAAGGAGCAGGCGGCGCAACGCGCGGCATTCAAGCGCGGCGAGACTCGCGAGATCATGGGTCTCGGCGTCTCCTTCTTCACCGAAATCGTCGGCGCCGGCCCTTCGAAGAATTGCGATATTCTGGGTATCGCGATGTTCGATTCCTGCGAGATCAGGCTGCACCCGACCGGCGCCGGCATTGCCCGTGTCGGGACCAAAAGTACCGGCCAGGGTCATGAGACCACCTGGGCGCAGATCATCGCCACCGAGATCGGCATTCCCGCCGACGACATCATGGTCGAGGAGGGCAATACCGACACCGCGCCCTACGGGCTCGGCACCTACGGTTCGCGTTCGACGCCGGTGGCGGGAGCCGCGATCGCCATGGCCGCGCGCAAGATCAAGGCCAAGGCGCAGATGATCGCCGCCTATAAGCTCGAGGTGCATGAAGGCGATCTCGAATGGGATATCGACGGCTTCCGCGTCAAAGGTCTGCCTGAGAAGGCAATGTCGATGAAGGACATCTGCTGGGCGGCCTACAACTCGGTGCCGCCGGGCATGGAGCCGGGCCTGGAGGCGGTGAGCTACTACGACCCGCCCAACATGACCTATCCATTCGGTGCCTATATCTGCGTGATGAATATCGACGTCGATACCGGGGTTTACAAGATCCGCCGCTTTTACGCGCTCGACGATTGCGGCACCCGCATCAACCCGATGATCATCGAGGGCCAGGTGCACGGTGGATTGACCGAGGCCTTTGCAATCGCGATGGGCCAGGAAATCCGCTATGATGACACCGGCAATGTGGTAACCGGTTCGTTCATGGACTTCTTCATGCCGACCGCGGTGGAGACGCCGCATTGGGAGACCGGCTTTACGGTGACGCCGTCGCCGCACCACCCGATTGGCGCCAAGGGCGTCGGCGAGAGCCCGAATGTCGGCGGCGTGCCGGCGTTTTCCAACGCCGTGAACGACGCCTTCTCGTTCCTCGGCTCGACTCACATCCAGATGCCGCACGACTACTGGCGCAACTGGCGGGCGGCGAAGAATTTGGGAGTGTTCGCGTAGAGATGAAGGATCGCGAGGAGATCGCGCAAGCCCTGGCCGCCTCCGGCTATATCGCGGATGGTGAACTTGCGACCGCGATCTCGCTGATGCAATTGCTGAGGCGCCCGCTGCTGCTGGAAGGCGAAGCGGGCGTCGGCAAGACCGAGGTTGCCAAGGCGTTGGCCGCGGCGCACGCCACCGAACTGATCCGCCTGCAGTGCTATGAGGGACTGGATCAATCGGCCGCGCTCTATGAATGGAATTACCAGCGGCAATTGCTTTCGATCCAGGCGCATCGCGGCGAGGATGCCGACGCTATCGAGGATCAGATCTTTTCGGAGAAATATCTGCTGGAACGGCCGCTGCTGGCCGCGATCCGCCGCAACAAGCCGCCGGTGCTGCTGATCGACGAAATCGACCGCGCCGATGACGAGTTCGAGGCCTTCCTGCTCGAACTGTTGTCGGATTTTCAGGTGTCGATCCCCGAATTGGGGACGATCACCGCGACTACGATTCCTCACGTGGTTTTGACCTCGAACGGCACGCGCGAACTCTCCGACGCGCTGCGCCGCCGCTGCCTCTATCATTATGTCGATTATCCCGACGTGGATCGTGAGGCGCGCATCATCATGGCGCGCATCGATGGTGCCGGTTCGTCGCTGTCGCTGCAGATCGCGCGCATGGTCGAGCGCGTCCGCAAAGAGGAGCTGCGCAAGGTCCCCGGGGTAGCGGAAACGCTGGACTGGGCGGCGGCGCTGGTCGGGCTCGACGTGCGCGACCTGCTCGAGGTCCCCGAGACGGTTCACGAGACCCTGATGTGTCTTCTGAAGACCCACGAGGACAAGTCGCGCGTAACCCGCGAGGTGACGGAGCGTTTGCTGGGGAAGGTCGCATGAGTTGTTGTGGAACCAATCCGGCTTACGACGAGATCGACGAGGTCTCGCGTCTCGTCTCGAAAAAGCTTGCCGCGTTTCTCCGGACCTTGCGCGACAACGGCTTTGCCGTGGGCCTGCACGAAGGCCGGGACGCTGCCGCACTTATGGCGGCAGGCTATGTCGAAAAATCCGGGCTGTTGCGTTCAGCGTTCAAGCATCTGTTCTCGGCGCGGAAATCCGACTGGGAAAAATTCGACGGTCTGTTCGACGCGTTCTGGCTGGGCCGGCGGGTGAAATCGCGATCTCTGACCATGGGGTCGACGAAGGCCGCCAACAGCCCTTCTCTGAAACGCCTGCAGGACAACAAGTCCGAACCGGCGGCAGGCGAAAGCGCCACCGATCAAATCCCATCATCCGACCATGCGCCCGAGGGCCATGCCGGCGAGGGCCGCATGGAAGGCGCCTCGCGCGCCGAAAACGTTGCGGAAATCGATTTCCGCAAGATGGCCGACCCCGAGCAGATCGAGGAAGCGCACGCGGTTGCCGCGCGGCTCGCAAAAGCCATGCGCACGCGATTGACCCGGCGCGATCTGGCGCGAAGGCGCGGCTACCGTCTCGATTTGCGTCGTACCATCCACAGCAATATCAGCCACGGCGGCGTGCCGATCAGCCTCGTCAAAAGACAGCGCAAGGAAAAGCCGCTGCGACTGGTGATGCTGCTCGACGCCTCCGGCTCGATGAGCATGTATACTGGCGTGTTCCTGCGCTTCATCCACGGCGTGCTCGATGAGTTTCGCGAGGCCGAGGCCTTTCTGTTTCACACCCGTCTCGCCTACGTGTCCGATGCGATGAAGGAAAAAGATCCGATGCGTGCGCTCGATCGCTTGTCGATCATGGCGCAGGGCGCGGGCGGCGGCACGAAGATCGGCGAAAGCCTGCAGACCTTCAACCGCTGGCACGCCGCGCGCGTGCTCCATTCGCGTAGCTGCGTGATGATCGTGTCCGACGGCTATGAAACCGGCGACGCCGCACTGCTCGGCCGCGAAATGGCGGCGCTGGCCAAGCGCTGCCGCCGCATCGTCTGGCTCAATCCGATGATGGCGTGGGAGGGCTATGCGCCGGAGGCCGCCGGCATCAAGGCCGCGTTGCCCCATGTCGATCTCTATGCGCCCGCAAACACGTTGAAAAGCCTGGCCGAGCTCGAACCCTATCTGGCTGATCTCTGAGGGAGACGCCGATGTCCAAGCATGTTGAACTGATGGATCTGGTAGCCCGGCTCAAGGCCGCCGAAGAAACCTTCGTTCTCGCTACCGTGGTACGCACCGTGTCGGTGACCGCGGCCAAGGCCGGCGCCAAGGCGATCATCCGCCCCGACGGGACGATCGTTGCGGGGTGGATCGGCGGCGGCTGCGCGCGCGGCGCAGTGCTCAAGGCCGCGCGGGAAGCGCTCGCCGACGGCGAGCCGCGCATGGTCTCGGTGCAGCCGGAAAATCTGCTTGCCGAACTCGGCGTCAGGCCCGGCGAGAACCGCGACGGCGTACGCTTCGCGCAGAACATGTGCCCGAGCAAGGGCACCATGGACGTTTTTGTCGAACCGGTGCTGCCGCACCCCTCGCTGGTGATTCTCGGCGTCAGCCCGGTGGCGCTATCGCTCGCAGCGCAAGCGCGGCAACTCGGTTATCACGTCGCCGTCGCCGCGCCCGCGGGTGACCTCTCTGCCGCTCCCGACGCGGATCTGCTGATCGACGGCTATCAGCTCGGCCAGCTCAACCAGGCCAGGCGCTTTATCGTGGTCTCGACGCAAGGAAGGGGCGACGAAGCCGCATTGCGGTCGGCAGTGTCGATCGACGCCGCCTATCATGCTTTCGTCGGCAGCCGGCGCAAGATGGCGGCGCTTCGCGAGAAGCTGATCGCGGAAGGCGTCGACGCCGCGGCCATCGATCGCATCAAGGCGCCGGCCGGTCTCGATCTCGGCGCGATCACGCCGGAGGAAATCGCGATGTCGATCCTGGCGGAGATCACCGTCGAGCGCCGCCGCGGCCAGCGTGGGACGAGGAAGTAACGGCCGCCATGGCGAGGAGCGCACTTCTCCGCGTAGCTCATCGAGCGAAGACGGAAGCAACGAAGCAATCCACTTTGCGCCGCGAGGGGCTGCTTTGCGTTCGGTCCTGCACCGCTTTCGGCTATGCTGCCGGGCGCGCACCTCGCGGGAATCGGAGCAATAAACGATGACCGCGCAAGACTCATCCGATTGGCTTGGCCTGTCAGGCCGCGTTTGCGTGGTGACGGGCGGAGGCGGCGGCATCGGCCGGGCCGTCGCGTCAAGTCTCGCCCGGGCCGGCGCCCGTGTCGCCGCCATCGATCTCGACGAACGCGGCCTGCAGGGGACGGGCGCGGAACTGGGTGAACTCGGCCGCGACAATCTCGTGACACGCTGCGACACGTCGAGTGTCGAGAGCGTTGCCGCCGCGTCCGAGACGATCGAGAAGTCACTGGGATCATGCGGGGTTCTGGTCAATACGGCGGCGGTGTTGCGACCCGGGGGGCTCGAAAACCTGTCGCTCGCCGAATGGAACGCGGTTCTTTCCGTCAACCTGACCGGCTACTTCATGTGCGCCCAGATTTTCGGCCGCCAGATGCGCAAGCTCGGGCGCGGCAGTCTTGTTCATGTCGCGTCGATCGCCGGCAGCCACGCCCAGGGGCAGAGCGGCGCCTACAGCGTCAGCAAGGCCGGCGTGATCATGCTCTCGCGCCAACTTGCGAGCGAATGGGGACCGCAGGGCATCAGGAGCAATGTCGTCAGCCCCGGCATGGTGATCACGCCGATGAGCCAGTCGTTTTACGATACGCCGGGGGTCACCGAACGGCGCACTGCGGTCGTCCCCACGCGGCGAATCGGCATGCCGCAGGACATCGCCGACGCCATCCTGTTCCTAGCAAGCGACCGGTCGTCCTATGTCAACGGCGACGAAATCACCGTCGATGGCGGCTACGCCAACATGCTGATGAATCTGGTGCCGCGGCCGGGCTTCGACTGAAAGACTTAGAGCGTACGGTGCGTCCGTTGCATAGGCTCCCCCTTCTCGATGCATTCAATGGTCGGGTTTCACCGCGTCCACAACATGCAGATTCTCCGTGGGCGAGCGTCGCTTGACCCTTTCCCGCAACCGCTGGAATACAACGTAGAGCAACGGAATCAGGAAAATCCCGAAGAATGATGCCGCGATCATGCCGCTAAAAACGGCGGTGCCGACGCCGCGCCGGCTCAACTCCCCGGCGCCCGTCGCGATCACCAGCGGCACAAGGCCCGCAATGAAGGCAAAGCTGGTCATCATGACGGCCCGGAACCGCTCGCGGGCGCCCTCGACGGCGGCCTGTTCGATCGAAAGCCCGTGTTCGCGGCGTTCCTTCGCGAATTCGACGATAAGGATTCCGTTCTTCGCCGCGAGTGCAATCAGCACGACCAGCCCGATCTGGGCATAGAGATTGTTGTCGAGCCCGAACAACAACAGGCCCGCCATCGACCCGAGTACACCGACCGATATCGACAACAGCACCGGGATCGGGATGGTCCAGCTTTCATAAAGGCCGACCAGGAAGAGATAGGCGAACAGCACGGCGAGCGCGAGAATCGTCGATGTTTTGCCCGAGGCTTCCTTCTCCTGCAGCGCGGTGCCGGTCCACTCAAAGCCGTAACCGCGCGGCAGCGTCGCGGCGGAGATCTTCTCCATCGCGGCGATAGCGTCACCGGAAGAGTAGCCGGGCGCCGGACCGCCGTTCAGCGTCGCGCTGCGGAAGTTGTTATAGCGGATGATTGATTGCGGCCCCAGAATCAACCGTACCGCGGCGAAAGCCCGGATCGAGACCATGTCGCCGTTCTTGTTGCGGACATTGATGCGGTAGATGTCTTCCACACGGGCGCGTTCGGAGGCCTCGCCCTGCAAGTTGACCTGCCAGGTGCGGCCGAACAGGTTGAAGTCATTGACGTAGGCGTTACCGAGCACCGACTGCAAGGCGTTGAACACCTCCGCCAGATTGATGCCGAGCGTCTGGACTTTTTCACGGTCGATATCGAGGTAAAGCTGCGGCGTGCTGGCGTTGTAGGTCGTGAACACCCGGCGCAGCGCCGGATTCTGATTGGCGGCGAACACCAGGCCGCGCGCGACCGCGGCGATGTCGGTTGGGCTCGCGCCGGCTCGGCTGAGAAGCTGGTATTCAAAGCCGCTGCCGGTGCCCAGCCCAATGATGGGCGGCAGGTTGTAGGCGAAGGCGACGGCCTCCTGAATGCCCTGGAACTGGCCCGTCAAGCGCGCGATGATTCCATTTGCCGACAGCGCCGCGGTCTTGCGTTCGTCGAACGGATGGAGCGACATGATCAGCAGGGCGCTGTTCGATTTGGTGAGACCGTCGATCAGGCTATAGCCGATCACCGAGGTCACGCTGGCGACGCCGGGCGTATTGCGAACGATCTCTTCAATGCGCGCCGTGACCGCCGATGTGCGATTGACCGAAGCGCCCTCGGGAAGTTGAATTTCGCCGAATATCGCACCCTGATCCTCGGACGGCAGGAAGCCGGTCGGCGTCACCTTGAACAGCCAGCCGGCGCCGCCGATCACCGCAAGAAGCACCAGCAGCCCATAGAGCGAGAATCGAACCGTCTTGTGGACGGCCAGCGCATAGCCGTCGCGCGCCTTGTCGATGCCGCGCAGTATATAGCCGATCAGACCGCGCTTCGGCCCGTGGGCGGCCGCGAGAAACACCGCGCACAGCGCCGGCGACAGCGTCAGTGCGTTGATCGCGGAGATCACCATCGACACCGAGACCGCGACGGCGAACTGGCGAAACAGTTCGCCGGAAATGCCGGGGATGAACGCCACCGGCACGAACACCGAGAGCAGCACCAGCGTAATCGCGATGATCGGCGCGGTGATCTCGGCCATGGCGCGCCTTGATGCCTCGGCCGCCGACAGCGACGGATCCTTCTCGAACTGCGCTTCGACCGCCTCCACCACCACGATGGCATCGTCGACCACGATGCCGATGGCCAGAACCAGCGCGAGCAGCGACACAGTGTTGGCCGAATAACCCAGCGCCAGCATCACCGCGAAGGTGCCGATCAGCGCCACCGGAACCGCCAGCAGCGGAATCAGCGTGGCGCGTACATTGCCGAGAAACAGAAAGACGACGATGACGACGAGGACGAAAGCTTCCCCAAGCGTATGCAGGACGCCCTTGATGCTTTCCTTGACGAAGACGGTCGTATCGTAGGTGACCCGGTAGTCGATTCCTTCCGGAAACGACGGCTTGAGCTGCTCGAGAATTTTTCCGATCCGCTCCGCGCTGTCGAGCGCGTTGCTGCCCGGCGACTGATAGATGCCGAGCACCGCCGCAGGCTTGCCGTCCAGCCGGCCGATCGATTCCGACAGTCGTCCCGCGAGCTCGACGCGGGCGACATCACGGACGCGCACGAACGAGCCGTCGGCATTGGCGCGCACGACGACCGCGCCGAATTCCTCGACCGACGACAAGCGGCCCTTGCTCTGGATGTTGAGCTGGAATTGCTGGTCGGGCAGCGAAGGCTGCGCGCCGATACGTCCGACCGCGGCCTGGATGTTCTGGGACTTCAGCGCGGTTGCGACGTCGCTCGGCACCAGGCCGAAACTGGTGAGGCGGTCGGTGTCGAGCCACACCTTCATGCTGTAGTCGGAGGGTGAAAACAGCGAGACGTCCCCCACGCCGGGCACGCGCTTGAGCTGGTCGATAATGTTGATGGTGGCATAATTGCTGAGGAAGAGCTGATCGTAGCGCCCGTCCGGCGAGGTCATCGCGATGACCTGCAGCAGCGCCGACGACTTCTTGGTCACGCTGATGCCTTGCGCGCGGACCTCCGCAGGAAGCTGGGCCTCGGCAAGACCGACGCGGTTCTGCACCTTCACGGTATTGAGATCGGGGTCGGTGCCGACCGCGAAGGTGACGTTGAGCGTATAGCTGCCGTCACTGCCGCTGGTCGATTTCATGTAGAGCATGTTGTCGACGCCGATGACGCGCGCCTCGATCGGCTGCGCGACGGTCGCTTCGACCACTTCGGCGCCCGCGCCGGCATAGTTGGCGGTGACGGCGATCTGCGGCGGCACGATGTTGGGAAACTGCGCAATCGGAATCTGGAGGAGCGCGACCAGACCGGCGACCGTGATGACAATCGATATGACGACCGCAAGCCGGGGCCTGTCGATGAAGACGCTCGACAACATGGCTACGCTCCCCGCTTGGCTTCGGTCGGCGTAACAACCTGCCCGGGACGCACGCGCTGGATGCCTTCGGTGACGACGAGCTCGTCGGCCTCGAGGCCCTTGCGAATCACCGCATCGGCGCCGCGAACGCTGTCGACGTCGACGCGCCGGACCTGGATCTTGTTGTCCTTGTCGAGGATCAGAACAAAGGGGCCGGCCTGATCGACCTGCAGCGCCTGCTGCGGCACCACCAGCGCACTTTCGCCCTTGCCTGTTTCAACCACGACGGTGACCAGTTGCCCGTCGACCAGGACGCCGTTCGGATTGGGGAAAATCGCGCGGACCACGACAGTGTCGGTGCCCTGATTGACCGTATTGTCGACAAAATCGATCTTGCCCGGGCTCGGATAGCGGCTGCCGTCGGCGAGCTGGATGTAGACGACAAACGGGCCGGTATTGTTGGCGGCCTGCTCCTTGCGGACTGCAAGCATCTCCCGCTGCGTGACCGGGAAGTTGGCGTAGATCGGATCCTGACTGACGATGGTGGCCAACACGCCGCTGGAGGGGCCAACGAAATTGCCGACCGATATGGAAGCCCGGCCAATGCGTCCATCGATAGGCGAGGTGACGTCGGTATAGCTGAGTTGCAGCTCGGCCTTTTCCAGCGTCGCCCTCTGCGCCAGCATGTTGCCGCGCGCCTCGCCCTGCCTGGCGGTTGCCTGGTCGAGTGTCGCCTGCGCCGAGACGTTGCGCTGGAACAGTTGGGTCTGGCGCTCGACGTCGAGGTCGGCGAGCTTGAGGGTGGATTCCGCCGTCAGGAGGGCTGCCTTCGCCTGATCGACAGCGGCCTGATAGAGCCCTTTCTCGATTCCGAACAGCAGCTCGCCGCTCTTGACGTTCGCACCCTCGGTAAACAGCCGCTTCTCGAGGAAGCCTTCGACGCGCGCGCGCAGTTCGACTTTTTCCTTGCCTTCGATCCGGCCGGTAAAGGTCGTCGCCGGCCTGATCTCGGCCGTGCTCACCCTGATGACGGTGACGGCCGGCGGCGGTGCTGACGCGGCCGGGTCGGCTTGTTTCCCGTCGCCACACCCGGCGACAAGGAGCATGGCGCCTAAAGCGGAAGCCACGGGAAGCACGAGCGCACGCCGCATCAACTGACCCTCACAATCAAGATCGTTTAATTGTCGCAGCAGGCCACGATGCTTCCAGTAAGGCTCACAATTCCGGATATATCAAGGGCGCGCGGGGTTGACGAATGTGTGTGTCGTCGCCTCAATCAAACAGGCTCGACACCGACTCTTCCGAGGCAGTGCGGCCGATGGCTTCCGCGATCAGCGATGCAATCGACAGCGTGCGGATGTTGGGCGCTTTGCTGACCGCCTCCGTCGGCTGGATCGAGTCGGTGATCACAAGCTCCTTCAGCTTGGAGCCGGCGATGCGGGCCGCGGCGCCGCCGGACAGCACGCCGTGGGAGATGTAGGCGTAGACATCCTTGGCGCCATTGGAGAGCAGCGCGTCGGCGGCATTCACCAGCGTGCCGCCGGAATCGACGATGTCGTCGATCAGGATGCAGGTATAGCCGGCGGTATCGCCGATCACATTCATGACCTCGGATTCGCCGGCGCGCTCGCGGCGCTTGTCGATGATCGCGAGTGGGGTGTTGATGCGCTTGGCGAGGCCGCGGGCACGCACCACGCCGCCGACGTCGGGCGACACCACCATGACGTTGGCGAGGTCGAAGCGTTCCTTGATGTCGCGCACAATCACCGGCGAGGCCCAGAGGTTGTCGGTCGGAATGTCGAAGAAGCCCTGGATCTGGCCGGCATGCAGGTCGAGCGTCATGACGCGATCGACGCCGGCATGGGTGATGAGGTTGGCCACCAGCTTGGCGGAGATCGGCGAGCGCGAACCGACCTTGCGGTCCTGCCGGGCGTAGCCGAAATAGGGAATCACGGCGGTGATACGCCGCGCGGAAGCCCGGCGCAGCGCGTCGGTGATGATCAGCAATTCCATCAGATGGTCGTTGGCCGGAAACGACGTCGACTGGATGATGAAGACATCCGAGCCGCGGACGTTTTCCTGGATTTCGACGAAGATTTCCATGTCCGCAAAGCGGCGGACGACGGCCTTGGTCAGCGGCACATGCAGCCAGTTGGAGATTTCCTGCGCCAAGGCAGGATTGGAATTGCCGGCAACGAGCTTGATCGAGCCGTTCTTGGCCGACATCGAGGCTTCCCCCCGCGCCTTGCTGGATACGACGTTCAGCATATGGATACCCACGGAACCGGCGCGTTTCGACGAGCGAGGTGATATCAAGGAGGGGGCTCGGATGGCAACCCGTCGACCCGCGTTTTCCTGCGAAAATCGGCCGTCCGGAGACTATTTGTATCCTTACCGGGCGCTGTAGCTCAGGGCGCTGACGTTGAACGCCGCCGAAGCCGGCGAGGGCCGTTCCGCGCTGGCCACCGCAGGCTCGCGTTTGCCCGGCTCGGAAGCGGGCGGCAGCCCATCCGCCGGGACCGTTCCGCTGATCATGCCGCTGAGGCCGCTCAATCCGGCCTGCGCGATTTTCCGGAGCACCAGGTCGTCGGCCGCGGTCCAGGGGTCACGTCCGGCCTTGCCGGCCGGTTCCCGCCCGCTCAGGCGGAGCGCGCGCCGCTGGTCGCGGTCATAGACGTCCCAGACCCACGTGATCGTGGTGCGACCGTGGCTGACCTGGGCGGCGAGATAGCTGCGCACGCGGTAGGAGGCCGAACCTTCGCGGGATACGATCGAGAGGTTGCGAAGCTTGGACTCGCTGTCGAGGACGTCCACCATTCGATCGAAGATCTGCGGCGGCGGGCCATCGATCGATTCGAATGCGACCGTGGGACTGCCGCCGGCCATTGCAAAAGAGCCGCCGCCTGCTCCGCCGCCGGCGCAACCGCCAAGTCCGCACGCCAGTATCAACAGAAGCGGCGGCGGCGGCGCGCCGCGCGGTCCGGCCGGCCCGGTACAGACTTGCTGACGTGTCCCTCATCACGCCCTGCGATATCGTTAAAATGCGTTAAGGTCTAGGGCAGCGGCATTGACCGGTTCCGGAAAGGGGACTTTCGGATGTCCAGTTCGGTCTGAATTATTTGAATTTCCCAGCCTCGCGGGCCGTTGAGCTATCGCTCCAGCGCGATGGCATGGACATTCCGGCCATAGTCCGGCTCCCTGCGATGCACCGAACGGCGGTAGCTGTAGAAGCGCTCGTCTGAATAGGTATCGACGCCTACGTCGTCGATCATCAAGACTCCGGCGTTTTCGAGCCGCATCCTGATGAAACCGGCAAGATCGAACATCGCGTGGTCCTCGCGCGCGGCGGGAATAAAGAACAGGGCATTCTCCGCATCGGCTTCCATGAACCGCTCGACGAATTCGCCGCCCACCTCGTAGCTGTGCTGGCGGATCAGGGGACCGATGGCGGCGACGATGCCGCCCCGCTCCGCGCCGAGTTTTTCCATCGCCGCGACGGTGGATTCGAGAATGCCGGTCAGGGCACCTTTCCAGCCGGCATGGGCCGCGGCGATCACGCGCGCATTCGGATCGACAAACAATATCGGTCCGCAGTCGGCCGCGGTGACGCCGATGGCAAGGCCCTCGGTGCGCGTAACAATGGCGTCGGCGCGCGGTCGCGACGCGCCTTGCCATGGTCCGGTGGCCACCACGGCGTCAGTCGAATGAATCTGGAATACGCCGAGAAAATGCGCGGGCGTGGCGCCCATCTGCTCCGCCATCCGGCGGCGATTTTCCGTGACATTGGCGGGATCGTCGTTCGAGCCGAGGCCGCCGTTGAGGCTCGAGTAGACGCCCTCGGAAACCCCGCCATCGCACGTAAAGAAAGCGTGACGCAGGCCGGGAATGGCAGACAGCAGCGGCGATCCCGGCTTCATGCAAGCTCGGCCCTGGTTTCCTGCTTCTCGTCGCCTAGCCCCGCCAGCGAGGTGAGGTTAGGTTCCGAGATCGCGAGCACCTTGAACATCTGCCCCATCCCCCCGCGGCCGCCGTCGATCAACCGCTTCAGCGCGCCGGAAATATCCTCGGAAACCTCAGGCGTGGTTTTTGCCATCAAGGTCACCGCGCGGGTTTCGATGCCTAGCCGTTTCAGGAATTCGCCCTGCGGCACTGGGCCATGGACGCGCGCGCCCAGATCCTCGGCGGCGCGTGTCAGCGCCTGAAAATCGACATGGGCGGTCAAGTCGGCCTGACCCGGATTTTTCAGGGGATCGGCGAAGCTGTGGCGGGCGATGGCCTGGAAGGTATCGCCGGCGTCGCTGCGCAGGTGGCCATAGTCGACAATCAGCGCCGCGCCGTCCTGGTCGCGCACGCGGCTCGCGATCTTCATGATCTCGGCGTCCGGCCGCCACTCGAAGATGGCGCCGATCGGTGCTGCGCGTACCAGCGGCGGCAACAGGGCGCTGAAATGCGGCGTCGGTTCGGCGGCGGCGCCGAATACCAGCTTGCCGTCGGCGTCGATTTCCACCACGCGCTCGTGCCAACCGGTCTCGCGCTTCACCACCTGGTGAATCGGCAGCACGTCGAAATATTCATTGGCGAAGATGATTGCGGGACCGTCGGGCACATCGTCGATACTGTCGTGCCAGGCAATGTCGCGTGCGCCGGACAGCATATCCTTCTGTTTCTCGCGTAGCACCGGATTGATTTCGACGAGATGGATGCTCAGCGACTGATAGAGCGGCGGCAGCACCCGCAGCGCGCGCAGCGCATCCGCCATCATGGTGCCGCGGCCGGGTCCGAGTTCGATCAGCCGCAGCAGCGGTGGCGAATCGATCGCCTTCCACACCGACGCCGCCCACAACCCGAGCAATTCGCCGAACATCTGGCTCACTTCGGGGGCGGTGGTGAAATCGCCTTCGCGTCCCAGCGGATCGCGCGAAACGTAATAGCCGTGTCTGGGATGCGTCAGGCACAGCTCCATGTAACGCCAGACGGGCATCGGGCCTGACGACTTGATCAGCTGCATGATCTCGGACTGGAGCGGCGAATATTCGGTCACGGCCTGCCTTGAGCGGGTTTCGCTAAATGCTTTGGTATTTGGCGGCGCCATGCCACCACAATAATGATCGCTCCCGCAATGATCATTGGCACCGACAGCAGCATTCCCATGGTCAATCCGCCCCACAAAAATCCGAGCTGCGGGTCGGGCTCCCTGAAGAACTCACCGATGATACGCGCAAAACCGTAAATCGCGATAAAGCTGCCGAGGATCAGGCCCGGCCGCTTCAAGGCGCCCATCCAAATCATCAGCGCCAGGATCGTAAACAATACGATTCCCTCAAGCCCCGCCTCATAAAGCTGACTGGGATGGCGCGGCAGCGGCCCGCCATTGGGAAATACCATGGCCCAGGGAACACTGGCATCCGCCGGCCGGCCCCACAACTCGCTGTTGATGAAATTGGCAAGGCGTCCGAGAAACAACCCGATCGGTCCGACCGCGGTGGTGATATCGCCAAGTGACAGGATCGGAAGGTCGTGCTTCCGGCAAAACAGAATCACCGCGGCCACGCAGCCGAGGAAGCCGCCATGAAACGACATGCCGCCCTTCCATAGTTCGAAAATCTCGGCGGGATGCTCGATGAAGAATCCGAGATTGTAGAACAGCACGTAGCCGGTACGGCCGCCCAGGATGATGCCGACCGTGACCCACAGGATGAAATCGTCAAGTTGCACGAGCGTGATCGGCGCCGGGCCGCCCCACAGCCGTTCGTTGCCGATCAGCGCGCGCGCGTAAATCCATCCCAATACGATGCCGCCGATATAGGCCAGGGCATACCAGCGGATCGCGATCGGCCCGATCGCGATGGCGATGGGATCGAAGACCGGAAAGGCGATGGTGAGAAAGGGCATCGAGCCTAAGCTTATGACCAAAGGTTGCGGCGATAGAGCCTCAGTAGCCGCTCCCAGTGCCGCTCTGCAGCGTCGCGATCGTAAACCGGACGCTTCGGAAACGCGAAACCGTGATGCGTGCCGGGGTAGATCTCGACCTCGGCATTGGCATGATCGTCTTTCATCGAATGCCTTACTTTCTCGATTGTTTCCATCGGCGCGTAGATATCGGTTTCCGCGCAACCGAAATAGAGCTCGGCCTTGGTCTTTCGTCCGGCCAAATGCGGACTGTCGGGCTGGTCGGTGGCAAGATGGGTTCCGTAGATCGACGCCGCGGCTTTGACCCGCCCGGAGAAGTGCGTCGCCGCGTTGATCGCGTATCGCCCGCTCATGCAATAGCCGACGCTGCCGACAATGTCTGAACGCGCGGCGGATCGGCCTTCGGCGTAAGCGAGCAGGGCGCGCGTATCCTCCATCACCAGAGCAATGTTGATCGAGGCCATCAACTGGAACATGCGCTTGCGCTCGGGCGATTCCGGGTCTGCCGGCAACGACCCGAGTTCCATGACGCCCGAGCGGTAATAAAGGTTAGGCAGCATCACGTAATAGCCCGATGTGCCCAGCCGGCGCGCCATGTCGCGCAATTCCTCGCGGATCGCAGGCGCGTCCATGTAGAATATAATGACGGGATGCGGGCCATCGCGCTCGGGATGGCTGATAAAGGTAGTGACGTGGCCGTCCTTGGTCGGGATTTCGATCTGCTGGTCGATCATGGGGCGTTTCTTCTCGCTTGCGGTTTGCGGTTTCTTGCTTCGGCAATCGATACGATTGCAAGGAAACCGGAGCGTGACAAGGCGACGTGCCCCCCGTCGGGGGCCACGCCGGCCTTGAACAGCGCCGTCCGGATCGCCATTGTCTGACATATAGACCAGTACGCATCAGGCCGGAGATCCCCTGACATGACCCAGACCAGCAATCGGTTTTTCGACGAGATCGGACGTCTGATGAATGACGCTGCAGGCGCCGCCCAGGGCGTCAAGCGCGAAGTCGATACGGTGGTCCGCCATCAGGCCGAAAAAATCCTGCGCGACCTCGACGTCGTCAAGCGCGAGGAGTTCGAGGCGGTCAAGGATATGGCAAGGCTCGCGCGCGAGGAAAACGAGACGCTGAAAGCGCGCATCGCGGTACTGGAAGCGAAGCTTGGCACTTCGCCGTAAGCGCCGGATGTCGGCAGCCTGAAGACGGATGGCTAGTGCATTTCGATGCACTCAGCGTCGCGCCCCGACGCCTTTGATCGGGGATGATCTGGGCGCCTCGTCTTACGTTCTCAGATAAACGAAGACCTGGATGGCCGGGACTGGCCCGGCCGTGATGGATTGATAGCCCCAAAACCGCAGAAATATCCCCCGCATTTCCTTGTCATTTCGGGACTTTGGGGCTAGAACCCCGCCACGTCCGCAGCCCCCGCACCCCTGGAGGCTTGCTGCGGCGGCAACCGGGCCGCGATGCGGCCTTTAACTTTTTAGAAAACAAGGACTTATGCAATGGCGACCGTCAAGGAATTGAAGGCGACCGCGCGTCCGGCAGGCGGCAAGGGGGCCGCACGGGCAGAGCGTCGCGCCGGGAGAGTACCCGGAGTGATCTACGGCAACAACCAGCCCCCCGTAACCATTTCGGTCGACGATGCCGACCTGCGCCAACGCATCCTGGCCGGGCGGTTTCTCACCACGATTTATGACATCGATCTCGAGGGCAAGAAGCACCGCGTAATTCCGCGCGACTTCCATCTCGATCCCGTGCGCGATTTTCCGCTCCATGTCGATTTCATGCGGCTCGGCGAAGGCGCAACCATCCGCGTCAGCGTTCCCTTGCATATCCAGAACGCGGAGGCTGCGCCCGGCGTGAAGCGCGGCGGTACGGTCAACATCGTCACCCACACCATCGATCTGGAATGTTCGGTCGATAATATTCCGCAATATGTCGAGGCCGATGTCAGCGGTCTGGAAATCAGCCACTCGCTGCATCTCTCCGACATCACGCTGCCAGCAGGCGTGAAGTCGTTGTCGCGTGAAGACGTGACGCTGGTAACCATCGTGCCGCCATCCGGCTACGCCGAAGAAATGAAAGCCGCCGCTGCCGCTGCCGCTGCTGCCGGTACGGCGGCCGCTGTTGCGGCTGCTCCCGGTGCGGCTCCCGCGCCCGGCGCGCCCGGCGCTGCTGCACCCGCAGCACCTGCGGCAGGTGCCGCTCCCGCGGCAGGTGCCAAGGCACCTGCGGCCGGCGCAAAAGCGCCTGCCGCAGGCGGCGACAAGAAGAAGTAACCGGACGCGGGATGCCGCGTCATGCGACTTTTTGTTGGTCTCGGCAATCCCGGCGCGAAATACGCGCATAACCGGCACAACATCGGTTTCATGGTCGTCGAGGAAATTGCGCGGCGTCATGGTTTCGCACCATGGCGTCGCCGTTTTCAGGGCGAGACCGCAGAAGGCACGCTCGATCGCGAACGGGTGGTGCTGCTTCGTCCGTTGACCTTCATGAACGACTCGGGGCGCGCGGTTCAGGAGGCTGCGAATTTCTTCAAGCTCGCGGCCGACGAGATCACCGTGTTTCAGGATGAGCTCGAGCTGCCGCCGGGCAAGGTGCGCGTCAAAGTCGGCGGCGGCATTGCCGGCCACAACGGCCTGCGTTCGATTACCTCGCATATCGGCAATGAATATCGCCGCGTGCGGCTGGGGATCGGCCATCCCGGCGTCAAGGAACTGGTGCACGGCTACGTGCTGTCCGATTTCGCCAAAGACGAACGTTCCTGGGTCGAGTCGCTGCGCGAAGCGATCGCCGATAACGCCGGACTGCTCGCGACGAATCGCGATTCGACGTTCCAGAACAGGGTGCACCTGACGATGCAGGGCAAGGGATTTTTCGACAAGGACGACGACGGCGCTGTGTAACGCGCGGCCGGTCGTGACGGACAGGTTTCAGGACAGATCATGGGATTCAAATGCGGTATCGTCGGATTGCCTAACGTAGGCAAATCGACGTTGTTCAATGCGCTGACAGAGACGGCGGCGGCGCAGGCGGCGAATTATCCGTTCTGCACCATCGAGCCGAATGTCGGCGAGGTCGCGGTACCCGATCCACGGCTCGACAAGCTCGCCGAGATTGCCAAATCCGGCCAGATCATCCCGACGCGGCTGACCTTTGTCGATATCGCCGGCCTCGTGCGAGGCGCGTCGAAGGGCGAGGGCCTTGGCAACCAGTTTCTCGCCACCATCCGCGAGGTCGATGCGGTCGCGCATGTGGTGCGCTGCTTCGAGGATTCCGACATCACCCATGTCGAAGGCAAGATCGCGCCGCTGGCCGACATCGAGACCATCGAGACCGAATTGATGCTGGCCGATCTCGACAGCCTCGAAAAGCGCGTCGACAATTTGACCAAGAAGGCCAAGGGCAACGACAAGGAGGCCAAGGAGCAACTCGACCTCGTCAACCGCGCGCTGGTGCTGCTGCGCGAGGGCAGGCCGGCGCGGTTTCTCGAGCGCAAGCCCGAGGAGGAACGCGCCTTCGGCATGCTCGGCTTATTGACGTCCAAGCCGGTGCTTTACGTCTGCAACGTCGAGGAAGCCTCCGCCGCCGAAGGTAACGGCTTTTCCAAGGTGGTTGCAGAACAGGCCAAAAAAGAGGGCGCGGTTGCCGTGACCATCTCCGCCAAGATCGAATTGGAGATTGCAACGCTGTCGCGCGAGGAGCGCACGGAGTTTCTCGACACGCTGGGCCTTGAGGAAGCCGGGCTCGACCGGCTGATCCGCGCCGGATATCAACTGCTCGACCTCATCACCTATTTCACCGTAGGGCCGAAGGAGGCGCGGGCCTGGACCATCAACCGCGGTACCAAGGCGCCAGCCGCCGCCGGCGTCATTCACACCGACTTTGAAAAAGGGTTTATCCGCGCCGAAACCATCGCCTATGCCGATTACGTGGCGCTCGGCGGCGAGGCGGGCGCCCGCGATGCCGGCAAGTTGCGGCTGGAAGGCAAGGAATATGTCGTCGCCGACGGCGACGTCATGCATTTCCGGTTCAATACTTGAGGTGGAACAACCGACAAGGGCATCCTGTCAGACAATTCACTGCATTTGGCCCTGGTCGCGGATCGCGCCGAGATGCTCGTTGATGCGAAACACGATCAGAATGAATTCCGCGACAATGCGCGAAAACACAACCCCGACGACCACGCTGGCGATAGAGGACAACAGCAGAATGAATCCGCCGAACGGGCTGATCGCCATCGCGGCCAGCCCCGAGAAAATGCCGGAGATGCCGAACAGCGAAATTAACGCGATGACCAGCCAGTAAAAGGTTTTAATGATGGTAGGCGTGATAAAACGGTCCCACTGAAAAAGGTCCCGAAATTCAAACATCGGTGTTCTCCCGGCAAATCGAACATGAGTTGCGTCTAAACCTGGCTGGTTACAGCACAGGGCGTAGCTCCGAACGTTGTCCCGGGCAAGTCTGGACGAGCACCGAACGGCGGTGCTCGCCCGTAGAGCACGAGCCATGCGAGTGGGCGGGTTGAGATTCCCGCAAATAACGGCCACAATCGGGCTTCCTCCGGCAATCCCCGTCATGACGCTCACCTTCGAAGATTTTCCGCCCGGCCATTTCGGCACATTCGGACCGCGCCGCGTCACGCGCGAGGAGATAATTGCCTTTGCCGCCGAGTTCGATCCTCAGCCAATGCATCTGGACGAAGAGGCCGCGCAGCGATCGATGCTGAACGGCCTCTCGGCTTCGGGCTGGCATCTTTGCTCGATCATGATGCGGATGATGTTCGACGGCTATCTCGGCCGCACCGCGTCGCTGGGTTCGCCGGGTGTCAACGAATTGCGCTGGCTCGCGCCGCTTCGGCCGGGAGACGATCTCACGCTCGATATCGGTGTGGCCGAGGCCAGGGTTTCGCGCAGCCGTCCCGAGACCGGCATCGTGACGTTTAGGGGCGTGGTGCGGAACGCCGCGGGGCAGGCATTGTGCGAAATGGTTTCGCCGATCATCGTGCAGCGGCGCGCCGGCAACGCGGCGGAATAGACGGACCTATGCATTTCTTCGAGGACATCGAGATCGGGCAGCGACGCGAAGTGGGATCATTCACGTTTACCGCCGATCTGATCAAGAAATTCGCGGCGCAATTCGATCCGCAGCGCTTTCATATCGACGAGGAGGAAGGCCGTAAATCGCTGTTCGGCGGGCTGGCGGCGTCGGGCTGGCACGTCGGATCGGTTTGCATGAAGTTGATGGTGGCCGACGGCCAGCGCCAGGCAAGGGGGGCAGCCGCCCGCGGTGAGAAGGCTGCCATCTGGGGACCGTCGCCGGGCTTTCGCGAACTGCGGTGGATCATGCCGGTGCTGGCCGGCGACACCATCAGTTTCGCCAGCGAAGTCGAATCGCTGCGGCCGTCGGATTCGCGCCCCGATTGGGGCATCCTGCAGATCCGCAATACCGGCATCAATCAGCGCGGTGAAGTGGTGTTTTCATTTCTGGCGACGGCGTTCGTGCCGCGGCGGGACGCCAGCTCCTGAGAAGCCCGACCAGCAGAACAACTTGGCTTCGTCGCTCGCTCCCCGCCATGAGGGGGGTGCTGCCATTGCGTCGCAGGGAACGATTTTCCCGCTAACTTTTTTTGAACCTTGTGCATGTCAAATGAGACACAGGGACAGATGAGAGGGCGACCATGGCAGACCGCAGCGGACTGAAATTTGTGGGCTTTATCTTCGCGACTGTGACGCTGACGGTGATGCTGGCCACCGGAATGGTGGTTAAGGGTTATGCCGACGGCGTCTATTCGCTCGAGGGCGCGCCGATCGCCAGCCAATAGTCACGGTTCGCTAACCATAGAATCCGAATCGCGAAAAAATCAGCGGCTCCAGGCCAGCGCCTGAACCGCTACAGCCACGATCAGCAATCCGACAAACCGGATCATGACGGTGCCCATGCCGGGCGGTGAATTCCGCAGCGGTACGGGATCGGTGTTGTCAGGCCACACGCTTTCGTGAAGATTTTCCCCTTGAGAGAAACTTCCCGTCGCAGCCCGGATCACCCGAGCAAAAAAATCAAACGAAACCGCCGCGCTCCCTTGGGGAGGCGGCGGCAACCGGCTGCGGGAAGGAAGTGGGATCAGCTGTTACGAAGGCTATCCGCCGCGCGTTTCCACTGCGACACGTTGTCGGCGATCATGCGCGTGGATTTCATGGCGGCCTGGCTGAGCTGGGCATAGCCGGAGATCTCGCGCTGCACTCGCTGGCCCTCGTTGTGCAGCAGGTCGCGCAGGGCCTCGAGTTCGGAAATCAGATTTTCGATTTCCGTAAGCGACGTTCCGGCAACGCGCTGGATCAACGAGTTGACGTTGTTGACGGTAGCCTCGGTGTTCGGCTCAAGCGCCGTCTCGGTGCCGCTTGGCGTGCCGGGTGCCGGACGGCGCAGGTAGGCAACGTCGTTGCGCACGAAGTCGCGGATGCCGGCCTCGACTTCCGAGACCGCGTCGAGATTGCTGTCCTCTTCAGTTGAATCAGCTTTTTCAGGCCGGATGACAGTCATCGGCTTTTCCCCTTTTTCGCGTTAAGCGAGCGCGGACGTCCCCCGCACGACGAAAGTGAATCAAGCCTATCTGGGCCGCCGATTTTGACCACATCGCGGCGAATATGCGGCAAGGCCGATCTTTCAACCGATACGGCGGGGTGCGAGGCGGCCTCCGCGGGGCTACCAGCTTTGCTTGAATCCGGCCGTGAGGCTCTTGTTCGGGCTTCCCTGCGGCGTTTCGCCGATCGAGCCTGAAATGCTGACGCCACCGAACAATTTCTGCTCGGCGCCGATCTTGCGAAGCCATCTATCGTCGTTGGACGAGAGCGTCTGGCCGGCTATGAGACTGGTGCCGGTGTCGGCAATGCTCAGCTTCGCCGATTGCTCCGTTTCATGGTTTCGCACCGGGCGCCCCGCGAGGCCGGGCACCGGCACGATACCTTGCTGGATGACGTTGTAGCCGTTCTGCAGAGTAAGCGAATATTGCTCGCTCAGGGGTACTGACTTGCTCAAGGAAGTGCCGAGCTTGCTCTGTTCTTGCCCGGGGTCGACCCGCGCTTCGATCGCCGTTTTATCCCATAGCGAGCCGACGCCGGGGGCGGTGAGCGCCGCCCATGCGGTCCCAGAGGATTGTGATGGCTGGCCGTCGCTGGAAAACTTCTGCCGCAGCAGATCCGAGGTCGTCAATATCGTGGGCTGATTGACCACGGTCATGTCGGCGCCGATCCGGGCATCCCAGAACGGCGATAGAGGTTGCTTGACCGACAGCGCGGCCGAGCCATCTGGCTTGTCCTTGGATGACCACGACATTTCGGCGCCCGGCCCCGGAGCGATGCGCACCTTCCACGCCGGACCGACAGGAAGGGTGGATGCGTCGACATTGAGCTGGCTCCAGTCCAACTCCAGGTCAGCTGTATCGGCGCTGTTTGCCTCGGGAGCGGCGCCCGCTTCCGCAGCCGTGACGTCCGGATTTTGATCGGATGGCGGCGTCTGTGCGCCGGCCGGCGGCATCGCCGCCACGCTGACGCCGGCCGCCAGCATCAGCAGCACAGCCCGGCCATATCGTGTTCTTGAAATCATAACCCCGCCCGCATGCCTGATGAAGATGCGGGCACATCAGCGCGAAATTGTGGCGGGGTTATTTTCTTTCGTCGCGCCAGCAAGGCTCGAAGAAATCAGGTCATCGACGCCATCTTCGGCAGATAGATTGGATGTCCGAGCGCCTGCTCGACCAGATCGAAGGTATCGACGAGAACACGGATGCTGAGCAGCCGGCCGGCCTTGAACTTCGCGAAATGGGCGAGCCGCAGACTGATCGGCTTGTTCGAGTCCAGCGCGGTCAGCGAATAGCGCAGCATCGATGCCGCGGAATCCGCGCCCAGCATGATCAACTCGCGTTCGAAGCGGTGGACCTTGATATTGTTCGCGATCTGCCGGCAAACCTCGAGCACGGCTGCCTTTCCGCGGCGCGCGCCAAGAAACGGAAACATGTCGATCGGACCATAGATCGCCCAGTCGACATCCTCGTCGATCAAGGCATCGAGGCCCTCGAGCTGGCGTTCGTTGATCGCGCCATGCAACGCGCGTGAAAAGCGCCAGAGACTGTGCTCTGTCATGATGTCCGGATTCCTGAACTGTAATTGCAAATCAGCAAACGGCCCTGGTGGGCGCCATCAGCGGCGCCGTTGCCTGCATGCTGCATTAATATTTGAAGCTTCAAATAAATAGATCTGATGAAGACGCAACCTGCAAATTTGCATTGCACTAATGCGGATGTGTCCCGGCGACTACCTGTCGCGTCGCGCAGGCTCCCGTTCGATTGCTATTTCGGCATCCCGGATTGCGATCACGGCGAACAACAGCGCGCCGCCGAGCCCGCCGATCGCGGCGCCAAGCGGCATGAAAGTGAAGAACACCAGCATTCCGCTATAGCCTTCAAAGCTGCTTGTTTTGAAAAATTCGACCCAGGCAAGCCCGGCGCCGATGCCAAGCGCAGCGCCACCCAGCGCGCCCAGCACCAGACCCAGCAGGACAAGCAACGCGATTTTCATGGGCGTGATTCTTTGACCCGTTGAGCGCAAGACCTCGTGGTTAGTCGCGCTCGGGGGGCGGGTGGTTCGAAAGAACCAAACTCAAATCCCGATATTTGAGGATTTGTCGTTCCGGGATGGCCCGAAAGGACCGAGGCGTCTGATGCGCAATCGCGCGTCGGGGATTCGAGATTACGGGTTTGCGCTGCGCGCGCCCCGCAATGACGTTTCGATGCTGACGCGCCCTCGGGACGCGCCGATTTGGCGCGTCGAAGGATGACGTTCCAGGCAGCCGCGATGAACTTCGCTCTGATGTAGGACCGACACTTCGATGCCACGATGAAATGAGACTAGGACTTGTCGGGTTTGCCTTCGTTCAGAGCCGCGGCGATGTCCCGTTCAAGCACCTGCTGAACCAGATCGAAGGAATCCATGATCTCGCGGATCTGCGTGATACGGCCGTCACGAAGGGTGTAAAACGCCGCGATATCGAATTGCACAATCCGGCTGTTGCTGCTCTTGCGGAAGAACACGCGAATATTCGCCGCGACCTTGTCGCCTTCGGCGACGATGATCGGCACCTCGTAGCGCATGCCGGAGTAGCGGGCATGGACGATTTGCCACATCTCCCTGACCTCGGCCTTGCCGCGGCGATGGCCGAGATGCGGCAGGAAATCTACCGGCGCGTTGGCGACGAAATTGATGTCGTCGCTACAGCGGGCCAGTGCACCCTCGATATCGCCGGAATAAAACACTTCGAGCATATTCAGCACGCGCTGCCGGTTGAGATGCTCGACCATTATTTTCTCCGCCGGCGCTTTGGAATCCGCTCCTCTGCTCGCATTGGATCAATCGGCAAAAGAATTCGAAGCCCGCAAGCCCTGTTTGGCATTCCGGGCCCGATCGCCATTCACAACTAAAAGGTGTTTCTTGTAAAGCCGTACCATGGCGCCTTGCCGTGGACGAGGGCACCGCTTCCGCTGATTTCCGGGGGAACCGATCGCGCGCGGCTCGAGCCGCGGCGCCATGACACGCGTGTCGCCTTTGTCAGTCCGACGAAAAGGCTGAGCCCATGCGAACGCGAAACTGCGCGGCGCTTGCGGGAGTCCGGCTCAGAATGCAGCCATCGGCATCAGGATGTTGTCGCGAAGTTCGTCACGGCCGGGACATCCGGCGCGACGCGCCTCGCGTTTCCGCCCGGTCATGACGAACAAAGGCATCACTTCTTGCTGTTGGGGCTTTGGCCCGCCGGGGTCTTGCCCGCCGCGAACGGATTGACCGGAGCGGCGCCGCCCTTCTTGAGGTTCTTGTCGGCCTTCGGTTTTTTCTTTTCCTTGTTGCTGCGCATCTGACCCTTGGCCATGACGATCTCCCTTGCGCCCGGTTGAAAGACTTTGGCGCTGCCTGATCATAGCAAATCCGCAGGCGCTTGTATGCGGGTTGCTCAAGCATCGCGCCGCTGCCGGGCTTGGCCTGGCAAGGTTTCGTCCCCTCGTGCACAGATGGGCAAAGCAGAGGGTTGCGGGGGAGACGTCTTGAGATATATTCTATAACACTTTACAACTTGAAAGAGAAACGTCAATATGGCCACCTGATCACCGGACGGGAGATCGTCATGGCGACGCCACGGGTGCTCGAAGTTTTTAGCTGGCAGCAAATTCAGGGTAACGAGACGGTGGGCCTGTTCATCACAGGCTACAGCGATAGCGACCACGCCGATTTCAGCATCAAGCCCCAACTCCACTCGAACGTGCCGCCGGGCGCGGTAACGGTGAAGGCGCAGCTCACCGATGGCGAAACGCAGCGGCATACCGATGGGTCGATCGGGCGGACGATCTTTGTGCACAATACATCGGTCGGGCCGCAGCCGTTCATCGGCGTGCGTGTCATCGAGTTGCGCGTCTTTCCGTAGGAGGGCGAAATGGCCGAGGTCGACGTGTTCGTCTGGTACGACAGCGATGGCAATATCACCGCGATCGGAACGCCGCACCCGGACAGGGTCGCATCCGTGCACCCGATCGCCGCAAAGGACCGGGATGTCCTGCGGGTAAGGCTCGATGCGAGCCGTCTCGAGCGGTTGCACGAGACCTATCGCGTCGATATTGCAGGCCGGGGGCTGACGCGGCGCTAGACGGTCACCTCTTCTTCCAGCCGCCCCGATGCCCCGGTGCGCCGCCGCTGGAGCGGGGAGCGGGGCCGAACTCTGGGCCTGATTGACGCGAGTCGGTTGGCTGGAAGATTTTGCTTCCGCTGCCCGCGCCGGCGTCGCCGGGCGAAGGCTTGCGCGTCGGCGCGCGGTCGGGGCGGTAGGGCAGCGATTCCGGGCCGTGCATTTCGTCGAGATGGGGTTTGTGGACGCGGGAAGCGCCACGATTCGTGGACCCCCCAGCCCGGCCTTCCCCCGCAGGGGGTGAAGCAGAAGAGGTGCCCCCGCGCGATCCACCGCCGCGCTTCTTCAGCGAGCCCGCCGGCAAATTCGCGGACTCGCCGTATTTCTTCATCCCGGCATAGGCGCCGGCCTTGCCCTGCACTACGCGCTGTTTGGCGGTGGGATCGTCGACCACGGCGAGCTCGGTGGCGCGCAGGCGCTTGACTTCGTCGCGCAGGCGCGCGGCCTCCTCGAAGTTCAGATCGGCGGCGGCCTCGCGCATCCGCGTTTCCAGGTCGTTCAACACGGCCTCGAAATTATGCCCGATGCTGATGACGTCGTCGGCCATGCCGCCATCGCCGATCTCCACCAGCACATGGTCGCGCTCGTAGACGCTGTTCATGATGTCGCCGATGGATTTCTTGATGCTCTCGGGCGTGATGCCGTTGGCGGTGTTGTATTCCACCTGCTTCTCGCGGCGGCGGTCGGTCTCGGCGATCGCACGCTGCATCGAGCCCGTGATCTGGTCGGCATAGAGGATCACCTTGCCGTCGACATTGCGTGCGGCGCGGCCGATGGTCTGGATCAGCGAGGTCTCGCTGCGCAGAAAACCTTCCTTGTCGGCGTCGAGGATGGCAACCAGCGCGCATTCGGGAATATCGAGGCCCTCGCGCAACAGGTTGATGCCGACCAGCGCGTCGAACGCGCCGAGCCTGAGATCCCTGATGATCTCGATGCGCTCGATGGTGTCGATATCGCTGTGCATATAGCGCACGCGAATACCCTGCTCGTGCAGATATTCGGTGAGGTCTTCCGCCATCCGCTTGGTCAGCACGGTGACGAGGCTGCGATAACCGGCTTGCGCTGTCGCGCGGACCTCGCCGACGAGATCGTCGACCTGCGTACGCGCAGGGCGGATGTCGACCGGCGGATCGATCAGCCCGGTGGGGCGAATCACTTGCTCGACGAACACGCCGCCGCTCTCGTTCAACTCCCACGCGCTTGGCGTGGCCGATACCGCGACCGATTGCGGGCGCATCATGTCCCATTCCTCGAAGCGGAGCGGGCGGTTGTCCATGCAGGAGGG
Source organism: uncultured Alphaproteobacteria bacterium (assembly GCA_963732455.1). Taxonomy (GTDB): domain Bacteria; phylum Pseudomonadota; class Alphaproteobacteria; order Rhizobiales; family Xanthobacteraceae; genus Bradyrhizobium. The sequence goes on from CAVSZM010000009.1 coordinate 404,984, forward strand.
CAGGCGGAAACCGTATTCGGCCAGCGTCGCCTTGCGGCGGAAGTCGCCTCTGAACATTCCGCCGATCTGCGGTACGGTGACATGACTTTCATCGGCGAATACCAGCGCATTGTCGGGCACATATTCGAACAGGGTCGGCGGCGGTTCGCCGGGGCGGCGGCCGGTGAGATAGCGCGAATAGTTTTCGATGCCGGCGCAACTGCCGGTGGCTTCCATCATTTCGAGATCGAAGGTGGTGCGCTGCTCCAGCCGCTGCGCTTCCAGCAGGCGGCCCTGGTTGTTGAGCTGATCCAGTCGTTGTTTCAACTCGCTCTTGATCGACTTGATCGCCTGCACCAGCGTCGGCCGGGGCGTCACGTAGTGCGAGTTGGCGTAGATCTTGATGAATTCGAGGTCGTCCTGCTTGTGGCCGGTGAGCGGATCGAACTCCTCGATGTTTTCCACGGTGTCGCCGAACAGGTTGACGCGCCAGGCGCGGTCTTCATAGTGCGCCGGAAAGATATCGATGACGTCGCCGCGGACGCGGAAGGTGCCACGGGTGAAATCGGCCTGGGTGCGCTTGTATTGCAGCGCCACCAGATCGGCGATCAATTGCCGCTGGTCGATGCGCTCGCCCTTCTTCAGCGCAAACGTCATCGCGGTATAGGTCTCGACCGATCCGATACCGTAGATGCACGACACCGAAGCGACGATGATGACGTCGTCGCGTTCCAGAAGCGCCCGCGTCGCCGAGTGGCGCATGCGGTCGATCTGCTCGTTGATGGATGAATCCTTCTCGATATAGGTGTCGGTACGCGGCACATAGGCCTCGGGCTGGTAGTAATCGTAATAGGAAACGAAATACTCCACCGCATTGTCCGGAAAGAAGCTCTTGAACTCGCCATAGAGCTGCGCCGCCAGCGTCTTGTTCGGTGCGAGGATGATGGCGGGGCGTTGCGTGGCCTCGATCACCTTGGCCATGGTGTAGGTCTTGCCGGAGCCGGTGACACCGAGCAGCACCTGGGTACGGTCGTTGCGCTTGATGCCTTCGACCAGTTCCGCGATCGCGGTGGGCTGGTCGCCCTTCGGCTCGTATTCGGATTTGATTACGAACGGCTGGCCGCCTTCGGATTTCTCCGGACGCGGCGGGCGATGCGGCGTCCAGATCTTGATCTGGCCGTCTTCGCCTTTGAACTCGGGACGTCCTTCGCGGATCAGATTCTCCAGCGCGTCGGCGGTGGCGGCGACGCCGAGCGCCTCCATCTTGTTGCGCGGCGGACGCGCCAACGCCGCGGCGTCTTCCTCCTCGGTGGTGAAGCCGAGTTGTTTCGCGAACTCCGGATCGAGCGCCGGTATCGTCGCTGAGGTGCCGTAGTTCGCCTGCGGCGCTTCGTCGAAGCCGCGCCTCTTTGCATCCTCCCCGCTTGCTTCCTTGCTCCCTCCCTCCTTGTGGGACGGGGACGGGGGTGAGCCGGGTGATCGAGGAGAGGTGAGAGACGCGTCGCGTTTCGCGACATGATCGCTCGTTCCCCGCGTCGAGGCGCGCGCGCGATGCGCCGCGGCCTCGCCGCCGGAGCGGCGATCCCAGGAATTGTCCGGCGGCGGCTGCAATCCGGTAGATGAGCCGATGCCGCTTTCGCCGCGGTTGATCGCGGGATTGAGCAATTCCGCCAGCGCCGGCCCGATCGGCTGCACATCAGGCCGATGGGCTTTCGATTTTGTGATTGGTCTCTTGGGTTTGTCTGAATTATGCGCCATGGCGGGAATGAATATGGGATGAGTCAGACGGCGAGAAAAGGGCAAAAGCCCAAAAGGGGAAATGCGGATGGATGGTTTTCTCAAGACATTGACGTTGTTTGCCGCATTTTGCGCCTGCGCGCTGAATTGTCAGCAGGTGGCAGCGCAGTCCAAGGACGCCGAGCCGGCTACGCGCGCTGCGAACGACACCTTCGCTAAATCGCTGCCGTTTTCCGATCGCGCCGATTTTGACGACGCCAAACGCGGTTTCATCGCGACGCTTCCGGACGGTGTCATTGCCGGGCCCGGGCCGAGGCCGGCCTGGGACACCAAGCCTTATGCATTCCTGCAAAAGGACGAGGTGCCGGCAACCGTCAATCCGAGCCTGTGGCGGCAGGCGCAGCTCAACGCCGTCAACGGCCTGTTCAAGGTGACCGAGCGCGTCTACCAGGTGCGCGGCCTCGACATCGCCAATATGACCATCATCGAAGGCGACAGCGGCCTGATCCTGATCGATCCATTGCTATCAAGCGAAACCGCAAAGGCCGCGCTTGAGCTTTATCTTAAGAACCGCCCCGCCAAACCGGTGGTTGCGGTGATCTATTCCCACAGCCATTCCGATCATTTCGGCGGCGCCAAGGGCGTGATGACGGCAGAAGACGCGGCATCCGGCAAGGTCAAGGTAATCGCGCCGGATGATTTCATGGAACACGCTGTCGCGGAGAACGTCATCGCCGGCAACGCCATGATCCGGCGCGCGCAGTATCAGTTCGGCATCACGCTGCCGGTCGGCGAACGCGCTCAGATCGATACTGGTCTGGGCAAGGCCCTGTCGCGCGGCACAATCACGCTGGTCCCGCCGAACGACCTGATCAAGCAGTCTTACGAAACCCGCACCCTCGACGGGGTCGAGATCGAATTCCATCTGGTGCCCAGTTCCGAGGCGCCGGCGGAAATGATCATGTACTTTCCGCAGTTCAGGCTCCTGAACATGGCGGAAGACGCCACCCACAACATGCACAATCTCTACACGTTGCGCGGCGCCGAAATCCGCGACGGAAGGTTGTGGTCGCGCTACATTGGGGAAGCGATCGAGCGCTACGGCGACAGGACCGACGCCGTGATCGCGCAGCATCACTGGCCGATGTGGGGCAACGAACGGATCGTCTCGTTCCTGAAGAAACAGCGCGACCTCTATGAATTCATGCATGACCAGTCGGTGCGGCTGCTCAATCACGGCCTGACGCCGACCGAGATCGCCGAAAGACTGCAACTGCCGCCGAGCCTCGCCAGCGAATGGTCGGCGCGCGGCTATTACGGCACGCTGAGCCATAATGCGAAGGCGGTCTATCAGTTCTATCTCGGCTGGTACGACGCCAATCCTGCCGATCTCAATCCGCTGCCGCGCACCGAGGCCGCGCGCAAGGAGATCGAATATATGGGTGGCGCGGACGCGGTGCTGAAGCGCGCGCGCGAGGATTTCAAGGCCGGGCAATACCGCTGGGTCGCGAGCGTCACCAGCCAGCTGGTGTTCGCCGACCCCGCCAACAAGGAGGCGCGCGATCTCGGCGCCGACGCGCTGGAACAACTCGGCTATCAGAGCGAGGCTGCGACCTGGCGCAATGCCTATTTGCTTGGCGCCGCTGAGTTGCGCAATGGCGTCCCAGCTTCGCGCGGCGGCCCGGCGAGCGCCGAACTGCTCAAAGGCGTCTCGATCGATCTTGCCTTCGATTTTCTTGCGGTTCGGCTCAATGCGCCGAAAGCCGAGGGCAAGCATATCGTCATCAACTGGACCTTCACCGATGCAACGAAACCTATGTGATGAATCTCGAAAATTCGGCGTTGACGCATCGCGCCGGCAAGCTGTCCGGCGACGCCGACGCCGGGGTCACGCTGACCCGCGCCACGTTCGATGCGATCTCGTTAAAGCAGAAGACGTTTCTCGGCAGCATCGCCACCGGAGAAGTCTCGATAGCGGGCAATCCGCTGAAGTTGAGCGAGCTGTTCGGCATGCTCGACGAATTCACGACGAACTTCGAAATCGTAGAACCCAAGAAAGCAGGCGTGGACTAGCGCGGCAAACCTATCTACAACGCTGCCATGGATCAACTTCTGAAATCGTCGAGCAGACCGGGTGGCTGCTAAAATCAATCCGCTTGCCGGCAAGATCGTCGACCCGTCGATGCTGGCGAATGTACCGCGGTTAGTGACGGCCTATTTTGCAGGGAAGCCCGACCCGTCGATACCGGCGCAACGGGTCGCGTTCGGCACCTCGGGGCATCGCGGCTCCGCCTTCAACAACGCGTTCAACGAGGCTCACATCCTGGCGATCAGCCAGGCGCTCTGCGATCATCGACATGCCCGTGGCATTGCCGGGCCCCTGTTCGTCGGCATCGATACGCACGCGCTGGCGGAGCCGGCCCTGGTTAGCGCGATCGAGGTATTCGCGGCCAACGGCGTCGATGTGATGGCCGACGAGCATGACGGCTATACGCCGACGCCGGTTATCTCCCACGCGATCCTCACCTACAACAAGGGCCGCGAGAGCGGCTTTGCCGACGGCGTCGTGATTACGCCGTCGCATAATCCCCCGGAAGACGGCGGTTTCAAATATAATCCGCCCAACGGCGGTCCGGCGGACACCGACATCACCTCCGGGATCGAGCGCGCTGCAAACGGCTTTCTTGAAGACGGCTTGCGAGGCGTGAAGCGCATCCCGTACGATCGGGCGTGCAAATCGTCGTGCGTTCATCTCCATGATTACATCGGCCCCTATGTCGCCGACCTCGCCGATGTCGTCGACATGGAAGCGATCCGGGCCGCGGGCGTGAAGATCGGGATCGATCCCCTGGGCGGCGCGGCTGTACGCTATTGGCAGCCCATCATCGAGCGCTATGGCATTACCGCGACCGTCGTCAGCGACGCGGTCGATCCGACGTTCCGGTTCATGACCGTCGATTGGGACGGAAAAATCCGGATGGACTGCTCGTCGCCTTATGCGATGGCCCGGCTGATCCGCATGCGCGACACGTTCGACGTCGCCTTTGCCAACGACACCGACGCCGACCGGCACGGCATCGTGACGCGTTCGAACGGCCTGATGAACCCGAACCATTACCTCGCCGCCGCCGTTTCCTACCTGTTCGAAAATCGTCCGCAATGGCGCAAGAACAGCGCGGTGGGCAAGACCATCGTGAGCAGTGCGATCATCGATCGTGTCGCCAGGAAGCTCGGGCGCAGGCTCGTCGAAACGCCGGTCGGGTTCAAATGGTTCGTCGATGGCCTCAGTGACGGGTCGTTCGGATTCGCCGGCGAGGAAAGCGCCGGCGCCTCCTTCCTCAGGCGCGATGGATCGGTTTGGACGACCGACAAGGATGGCATCATTCTGGGCCTGTTGGCCGCCGAGATGACCGCGCGAACCGGACGCGACCCCAGCCAACTGTTCGAGAGCCTGACGAGCGAATTAGGCGTGCCGTTCTACGAACGGATCGACGCGCCCGCGACGACCGCGCAGAAGAATCTGCTGAAGGCGCTTTCGCCTGAAGAGCTTGCCATGACGGAACTTGCCGGGGAGCCCGTTCTGGCGACGCTCACCGCCGCTCCCGGAAACGGTCAATCGTTCGGTGGAATTAAGGTCACGACCGATAGCGGATGGTTTGCCGCGCGCCCTTCGGGCACCGAGGATGTTTACAAGATCTATGCTGAGAGCTTCCGCAGCCAGACTCACCTGCGGCAAATACAGCAGGAAGCCCAGCTCGCCATCGCGAATGCATTCAAGATTTGACGCGCCTGTCGAGACCTAGATCGTGTGAGACGAGAACGAGGTGTCGACCGCATCCTGATGGATATGCCCACACCTTGTGCATCTCAACGTCCAGTGCTCGAGGCCCGATGCTCCGGGGATGATGCGCTGAATCACCAACGGCGTGTTGCATAGCGGACAGCATGAACGCTCTGGAGTGGTGGACAGCTGGGTCTGTTCGATTTCTGTTTTGGGCAATTGCACGACCCCGGTCATTTCCGCAGACCAGGAGATCACGAGCTCGCGAAAACGAATGTGAACTCGTTCACATCTCCCCGGTATTTTTTCAGGCCTGAAGGCCGGCAGTTCCAGCCCGTCGCCGCAATGCTCCTGACCGCAATCAGCCGCGCACAGCGATATGATCGGCGAGCACGGCGGCGTCGTCTCCGACGCCGGACAGAAATGAGGAGTTCATTTTTGATAACCACTGCAGGCCGAGGAAATACATTCCGGGCACACCGGTGACGCCGCGGCGATGAATCGGCTCGCCGCGCGCATCCAGTACGGGAACGTCGATCCATCCGAAGTCAACGCCGTAGCCGGTAGCCCAGATAATCGCGCCGATGCCGTCGTCACGAAGATCAAGGCGCCGCAGCGGTTCTGCAAGACAAAATGGGTCAGGCTGCATCGTACGAGCGGTGGTGTCTTCCGGCATATCCAATGCGTGCCGCGCGACGTGGGCATCCGCGATGTCGAGGAAGGTTGTGTAGGTCGCATCCCCGCTTGCCAGGTTGTCGGCCAGGTCCGCCGCGAAGCCGATAACGCCTTCACGAACTCCCTCCACCCGTCCCAACAGCGTCACACCGTCGGCGGCAAACTTGCGGAAATCGATGGTGTGGCCGCCATAGGCGCCTGTTATCACCGGCAGCAATCGCGATGGCCCGCGCTGTTCCACCGTCGTTTGATCGATGCCCATGGCGCTCAGCCACCAGATCAGATCGCGTCCGCGGTATCGGCGCGGGAGGCGGGTGTGCCTGCCGACCGAGAGATAGACACGGCGGCCTGCCCGCAACAGCTCCTCGGCGATTTGCGCGCCGGATGCGCCGGAGCCGACCACCAGCACCGCGCCGGATGGAAGTTGGCCGGGGTTTAAGTACCGGCTGGCGTGCAGCTGAAAGACGCCGGTGTCATCGCGCAAGAAGGAGGGGATGACGGGGCGCTGGTAGGGGCCGGTGGCGACGACGACATTGTCGGCTTCGATCAGCCCGTCAGGGGTCTCGGCGACGAAGCCGGATGCGCCACCGTGCCGCCGTAGCCTCGTCACCGCGACTCCGCAGCGAATCGGCGGCGCAACGAAAGCCGCATAGGCGGTGATGTAGTCCAGTATATCGCCGGATGTCCCGAAGGCATCGGGATCGCTGTGAGGAAACGGGAAATCCGGCAATCGCACCGACCAGTTGGGAAACTGAAACCGCAGGCCGTCCCAGCGTTCGGTCCGCCAGCGTTCGGCGATCCGGTGCCGTTCGAGCACGAGATGCGCGAGGCCGCGCTGCTTGAGCCTGTAGCTCATCGCAAGCCCGGCCTGTCCGCCGCCGATGATTAATGTCTGGACTTGCTCAACCGGCATGGCGATGAATCTTGCCAATGAGCTTGCCGCGTATGGCCGGTCCGGCGGCTGCGCGGATGATCCAGCGCCGGAACGCGGCGAAATCGCGCTGCTCGGTCCGGAAGCTGCGATAGACCAGATACCATCGCATGCCCTTGGGCACTGTGAGTGCAAAGGGCGCAATCAGCCGTCCGGCGGCGAGGTCGTCATCGATGTAAGGCCGAATACCCATCGCAATACCCAACCCGTCGACGGCGGCCTGCAGCGCCTGTCCGTAAAACTGAAACTCCGGTCCGCGCGCCGTTATCCGTGCGACGCCGGCCGATTTGAGCCACAACGGCCAGTCCTCCGAGGCGTGTGCGACGCGCAGCAGGCTCGGTCCCCTGAGATCGCCGTGGCGTTTCAACTGCGCGGCGAGCCGCGGGGCGCATACCGGCAGCAGATCGGCTGCAAATAGGGGTTCGGCGACCAGGCCCGGCCACTCGCCGTCGCCGAGCTTGATGCCGCAGCTCCAGTCATCGCCGAACGGCGCCGCTGCGCCGCCGGTGGTGATCCGTACGTCGATGTCGGGTTCATCGGTGCGAAAATCCGACAGCCGCGGGATCAGCCAGCGCATCGCGAAGGTCGGGCCGACGCCGACAGTCAGCACCCGGACACTCGACAGAGCCGTCACCTGCGCGGTCAGGCTTGCCAGTGCGTCGAAGATCGGCGTCAACCCGCTTTGGTAGGCGCGCCCCGCGGCGGTCATCGCCAGCCGGTTCGCCTTGCGCTCGAACAAGGCGACCCCGAGTCTTTGTTCCAGAAGATGCACCATCCGGCTGATCGCCGCCGCCGACACGTTGAGCTCCGCGCCCGCCCCGGCGAAACTTCCGCTTCGCGCCGCGGCCTCGAACGCCTTGATGCCGTTAAGAAAGAGCAGCCGCCGCATTCTACCCTCAGGAAAGCTGATGCCAGGCCAAGATAACTCAGTTTGCACGCCAAGTCCAAGCGAGGCAAAAATGCTGCGGAGATTCGAATGGCACCGCTTCTGATTGCAGCACTTGGCCTACTGATGGTCGCGACAGCGTTCCTGTCCGGCCTGTTCGGCATGGCCGGCGGGTTGATCCTGATCGGTGTGTTGCTGACCATCCTGCCGCTTCCGTCGGCAATGGTGCTGCATGCGATTACGCAGATGGCCTCGAACGGCTGGCGCGCCTTCTTGTGGCGGAGCCACATCCGGTGGCGGCCGGTCGCGATCTATATGATCGGATGCGCGGTCGCGCTGGCGGCGTGGTCGATCACCCGCTATGTGCCGGACAAGCCGGTAGCGCTGCTTTTGCTGGGGGTGACGCCGTTCATGGCCAGGCTGACGCCGGCAGGTCTGAAGCCCGATCCCGACAGTATCTGGCAGGGCACCTTCTATGGCTCGATCTGCATGGGGCTGATGCTGATGACCGGCGTCTCCGGGCCGCTGATGGATACCTTCTTTCTCGGCGGAAGATTCGATCGCCGCGCGATCGTCGCGACCAAGGCCACCTGTCAGGTGGCCAGTCATTTCGTAAAGCTCATCTACTTCGGCGGCATCATCGATCAGGCCGCCACGCTCGATCCCGTTCTCGCGGTTGTCGCCGTTGCGGCGTCGATGACAGGCACGACGCTGGCGCGGCGTTTCCTCGAAGCCATGACCGATCTGCAATTTCGCACCTGGGCGGGGCGGCTTATCACGAGCGTTGCCGGTTATTATATCATCTACGCAAGCTGGCTGCTGCTGTCGCGCGGCAATGCTTTTGCCTTCTGACTGAAGGAGAAACCCCGATGGTCGATACGACAGACCCTTTGGTGCTCGATCTTGTCGAATGGATCGCGAGGGAGCCGAGGCTTTATTCCGAGGTGATCGAGACCTGGCGAACGTCATGCCCGCGGTTGACGATCTGGGAGGATGCTGTCGATCGCGGCTACGTCGCGCGCGAGTCCGTAGCGGGAATAGGGGTCAGGGTGGCGATCACCGCGAGCGGCGAAAAATTTCTGCGCGAGCATGGCCGCGTAAGCTGATTTCGCCGCGGCGCGGACCGCAGAATGCTTGCGGCGTGCGGTTGGCTCTCGATCACTTTGCCGCGCCTCGATGCCAATGCCTATTGACTCGTCCGGACCTTATCGCGACATTCATGCATCCGCATCCTCTTTGCGGTACGCAAGATTCCAGAACAGCAGGAATGCCCCATGATCGACCTTCACTACTGGACCACGCCGAATGGCCACAAGATCACGATGTTTCTTGAAGAGACCGGCCTGAAATACAAGATTTTCCCGGTCAACATCGGCAAGGGCGATCAGTTCAAGCCGGAGTTTCTGGCGGTCGCGCCGAACAACCGCATTCCCGCAATGGTCGACCATGAACCGAAGGGTGGCGGCAAGCCGATTTCGATCTTCGAGTCCGGCGCGATGCTGCTGTATCTCGCGGAGAAGACCGGGAAATTCCTGCCCGCCGATATTTACGGCCGTTACGATGCAATTCAATGGACGTTCTGGCAGATGGGTGGGCTCGGGCCGATGGCAGGGCAGAACCATCACTTCAGCAACTACGCCCAGGAAAAGATCAAATACGCCATCGACCGCTATGTGAACGAGACCAACCGGCTTTACGGCGTACTCAACAAGCGTCTGTCCAATCGCGCGTATATCGCCGGCGACTATTCGATCGCGGATATGGCGAGCTATCCCTGGGTCGTGCCGTACAAGAACCAGAGCCAGAACATCGACGACTTCCCGCATCTCAAACGCTGGCTCGAGACCATCCGCGACCGGCCGGCCACGGTGCGCGCCTACGCGCTCGCCAAGGAGGTCAATCCGAATTTCGGAAAACCGGCGATCCGCACCGAGGAGGAGCGCAAGCTGTTGTTCGGGCAGACCGCCGCGGTGGTGAAGTAAGTCTCTGACCATGGCGCTCAAACTATTCGAGCTGGTCGGCATCGACCAAGAGCGTCCGTTCAGCCCATTCTGCTGGCGGACGCGGATGGCGCTCGCGCACAAAGGGCTGTCGGCGGAATCGATCCCGTGGCGCTTCACCGAAAAGGACGCAATCGTTCCGCACCAATCCGAAAAGGTTCCGGTACTGATCGACGGCGAAACTTCGGTTGCTGATTCCTGGGCGATCGCGAACTATCTGGAAGACGGCTATCCGGACCGGCCGTCGCTGTTTGGCGGCGAGGGCGGTCGCGCCATGGGCCGGATGATGAATTGGTGGGGCGATGTCATCGTGATCGGCGGGATGTTTCCGCTGATCGTTGCGGATATCCCCACGCATCTCAGGCCTGTGGACGCGGCCTACTTCCGCCGGACGCGCGAGGCGCGCTTCGGCAAGCCGCTTGAAGAAGTGGTTGCCGGGCGGGAAAAATCCGTCGAGGGCTTTCGTCGGTCGCTCGACCCGATGCGGCTGACCTTGAAAACACAGGCCTATCTCGGTGGCGCCGGGCCGAACTACGCCGACTACATCGTGTTCGGCGCATTCCAGTGGGCGCGCGTGATCAGCACGTTCAAATTGCTTGCCGAGGAAGATCCAGTGTATGCGTGGCGCGAAAGGCTGTTCGACGCGTTCGACGGCATGGCGCGCAAATCGCCGGGATATCAGGTTTAGGTTGGACCGTACGACGACAGTTTGATAGACAGCCGTCCGGCGTGTCGGTCATGCTAGCGATGCTGCATGTAGGGCGCATCGGCTTTGGGCCCAAGGGGCAATGCCCACCTACGCAATGTCAACCGTAGTGCGCCGATACCGAATCTCGAAAACCTCAGTAAAGAGGCCAAGCTCGTATTGCGCTGGCATCGCGACCGCTACTATCCGGTCGCGGCGCAGATCAGGTCGTGCTTGCCTCGCTAAAGCCAGATGACCGATTCCGAAATTCTTGCGCAGCTTAAAGCTCACCGATGCGCAGGAACTGGTCGCAAGGCAGCATGGCTTCTAAAGCTGGCAAGCGCTGAAGATAGGACTTGAAACCATGTCAGACGATGCAGACACGATTTCTAACAAGGCCGTCATCGCCGGCGCCGAACCGCAATTGTTCGTCACCGATATCAAGGCGTCATGCGAATTCTTTGCGAAGAAACTCGGGTTCGCCATTGCATTCACCTATGGCGACCCGCCGTTCTATGCGCAGGTCAAGCGCGACGCCGCCTCGGTCAACCTGCGATGCGTCGAGCGGCCGGTGATCGACGCGGTCTTGAGAGATCGTGAGCAGTTGCTTTCGGCGTCTCTCACGGTTGCGAACGCGGAGGAGATCAAGGCCCTGTTTCTTGAATTTCAGAGCGCCGGCGTGACGTTCTTTCAGACGCTCAAGAGGGAGCCCTGGGGCGCCAGGGATTTCATCGTGAAAGATCCGGACGGGAATCTGCTGCTGTTCGCGGGTCCGGCGGATTAGTTGATATTCGGCGCCTGTTGCGCGCTCGCGGCGGACTGTGCCGCCGCCTTCCGCAGGCAATCCCGACACAGGCAATCGCCGCCATCGGCCGGCATCGGCAGCCGGGCAGTTTCCTCGGCGCACCAGCACGGCCCCGCCGGGCTGCAGGTGAACTCCGTTCCGCATCCGGAACAGGCGAGGCGGCGCGAGCCCGGCGTTTCTAACTGATTTGTCATGATTTGGGCGCAATATAACCAGGTTTTAATTCGGGTTACTCCCGAACAGCGTTATGATTTGCGGCGAAGCATACGCCGAGGACAGTCCAAGGGAAATCCGATGGCACGCGATTCGCAAGCCGCTCTTGTCGCGCTCAATCGCTTCGGATTTGGCGCGCGCGGCGGCGCCTCGGGCGATTTCGTCAACGCGGCGTCCGATCCACGCGGCTTTGTCAAAGCCGAACTCAGCCGTCCCAACGGCGTGCTGCTCGAAGTGCCCGGATTGTTATCGACGCCGGCATTGGGCCGGGCGGTGTTCGCCTATCAGTTCGAAATCCAGCAAGCGCGCGATGCCGCCGCGAAGGTGCCTGCCACCGAAGCCAATCCACCGCAGCCGGCGACAGATCCCAAGGTGCCAAGACGGAATCTTTCGCTCAACAGCATCGCCATGGACATCTCGGGTAAAGAACCGCCGATGCCGGCCGCGGAAAACGGCAGGGCGAATGCGGTGGTGGTCCCCACCGAAGCACCCCAAGCCAATGCGGCCAAGAAAGCGCCGCAGCCGCTCAACATCATTCAGAAAACCTACCGGGCCGAGGCCTTGGCGCGTTTGCAGCGAGCCGTGATCGCGGATTGTGGATTCGTTGAGCGGCTGGTGGTGTTCTGGTCCAACCACTTTTGCATTTCCGCCAATAAAGGCGGGCTGGCGCGGATGTGGGCGGGTTCGTTCGAGCGCGAGGCGATCAGGCCCCACGTATTGGGGCGTTTCAGCGATATGCTGAAGGCCGTCGAGCAGCATCCAGCGATGCTGTTCTTTCTCGACAATCAGCAGTCGCTCGGTCCTGAGTCCCGTGCCGGGGAAAACCGCAAGCGTGGGCTGAACGAAAATCTCGCCCGCGAAATCATGGAGCTGCATACGCTCGGTGTCGGCTTCGGCTACTCGCAGGACGACGTGACGTCGCTGGCGCGAATTATCACCGGCTGGACCTTTGCTGGACGGCTAGGACAACTCGGTACCCCCGGCACCTTCGTATTCAACGCCAACGCGCACCAGCCGGGGGCACAGCGGCTACTCGGCAAAATCTACGAGAACAATGGCGTCGCGCAGGGCGAGGCGGCGCTGGCAGATATCGCACGCCATCCCTCCACAGCGAAATTTATCGCCACCAAATTCGTGCGTCACTTCGTGGCCGACGATCCGCCGCCGGCATTGGTGGCGCGGTTGCAGGATGTATTCCGCAAATCCGACGGTGACCTCAAGGCCCTGGCGTCGGCGCTTCTGGATTCCGACGAGGTCTGGCAGACGCCGCTGACCAAGGTGCGCAGTCCTTACGAATTTCTGGTGGCGGCCGGCCGGCTTCTGGGGCGAAATCCGGAAGAACCCGGCCGCTACCTCGGCGGCCTGAACGTATTGGGCCAACCCCTGTGGTCCCCGGCCGGTCCGAATGGATTTCCCGATACCAACGCGGCATGGGCTGCACCGGAGGGGATGAAGCTGCGCCTCGACATCTCGGCGCAGGTGGCCTCGCGTCTCGCCGATAGCATCGACCCCCGCGATCTCCTGGAACTCGTCGCCGCCGACGCAGCGTCGCCGGAAACGCGGTGGACCATCGAACGCGCCGAATCGCGGCAGCAGGCGCTGGCGCTGCTTCTGATGTCGCCGGAATTCCAAAGGAGATGACGATGGATTGCTGTGAAAGCCTGATATCACCGGCAACATCGCGCCGCGCGCTGCTGCTCGGCGGCGCCTCGTTCGCCGCCTGGGCGTATCTGCCGAAATTCGCGCGTGCGGCTGACGGGCGCGATCCCAGGCTGATCGTCGTTATTCTGCGCGGCGCACTCGACGGTCTGGCAACCGTAGCACCGGTGGGCGATCCTGATTATGCCGGCCTGCATGGCTCAATCGCGTTGGCGTCCAGTGGCCCGCACGCGGCCTTGATGCTGGATTCCTTTTTCGCGCTGCATCCCTCGATGCCTGAATTTGCGCGGATGTACAGAGAAAGGCGCGCAGCCGTGATTCATGCGGTGGCGACGCCGTATCGCGACCGTTCGCATTTCGACGGACAGGACGTGCTCGAAAGCGGTTTTGCCGGCCCGGGCCGGGTGCAATCCGGCTGGCTCAACCGCGCACTGGAGGCGTTGCCGCGCGGGCAACGGGTGATGAGCGGTCTGGCCATCGGTCCGACTACGCCGCTGGTGCTGCGTGGCAAGGCGCAGACCGTCGGCTGGTCGCCGGTCGCGTTGCCGCAAGCCGACGACGATACTGCGATGCGCCTCGTGGAGCTTTACAATCATCGCGATCCTGCGCTGGCGTCGGCGTTGTCGCAGGGCCTGCAACTCGACAAGGCCGCGCAGGGCGACGACATGAAACCGAAACCGGGTACCAACAATGCGGGCGCAATGCGGCTGGTGGCGCGTGGTGCTGCAAAACTGATGTCCGCCGACGATGGCCCGCGGATCGCGGCCCTCGCGTTTGACGGCTGGGATACCCACGCCAACGAGGGCGGGCCGGTGGGTCGTTTGGCGCAGTTGCTGTCCGGCCTCGACGGCGCGCTCGCGGAATTCGAAAGCGGGCTTTCCGAGCGCTGGCGCGACACCGTGGTGGTGGTAGCCACCGAGTTCGGTCGTACCGCGCGCATCAACGGCACCGACGGCACCGATCACGGCACCGCCACCATTGCCCTGCTAGCCGGCGGCGCGGTCAAAGGCGGCCGGGTGATTTCCGACTGGCCGGGCTTGAGGCACGCCAGTCTCTATGAGGGCCGCGATCTTGCGCCGACCACCGACCTGCGCACTGTCATCAAGGGCGTACTGAATGATCATCTCGGTCTTGCCGAGGGCGTGCTGGCGGAGACGGTGTTTCCCGACAGCGAGACGGTAAAGCCGATGAAGGGGTTGGTGGGGTGATAGTGACGCGTCATTCCGGCATCGCGCGCAGCGCGAAAGCCGGAATCCCGGGATTCCCCGATGTGCGATTGCACATCCGAGGCTCGCAACTCCGATGCGCACGGGAACGACAACCCTATTTGGTAATCCCGTCGATCTCCGCAAGTTCCTCTGCGCTCAGCGCCCAGCCGATCGCCTTGACGTTCTGCTCGACTTGCTCGGCGCGCGTCGCGCCGGCGATGACGCTTGCTACTTGCGGCCGCGAAGCCAGCCATGAGAACGCCAGCTCGAGCATGCTGTGCCCGCGCTTCTCGGCGAAGGCCTGCAACTTTCCGACCATGTCCTCGTTGCGCGGTGTGACATAACGATCGCGCAGCGCGAGGGATTTGCCAAAGCGCGTATCCTCTGGCGCGGCAGTGCCGCGCTTGTATTTGCCTGTCAGCAAGCCGCTCGCCAGAGGAAAGAACGGCAGCAGGCCAAGCTTGTATTCCTGCACCGCCGGCAGCAAATCCTTTTCGATCTCGCGCACCACCAGGCTGTATTCATCCTGGCACGATACGAACGGGCTGACATTGATGGCGCGCGCGGCGAGTTCGGCCTCGGCGACGCGCCATGCCGGGAAATTCGAATTGCCGATGTAGCGCACCTTGCCCTGCCGTATCAGGTCGTCCAATGTCCGTAAGGTCTCCTCGATCGGCGTCAGCGGATCGTAATCGTGCTGCTGGTAGAGATCGATGTAGTCGGTCTTCAGCCGCGTCAGGCTGGCCTCGACCGCGGACATGATGTAGCGCCGCGATGCGCCCTGCTTGGTGCCATCCTTGCTCATCGGCTTGGAGTATTTTGTCGCCAGTACGATGTCCTTGCGCCTGTCGCCGAGCACTTGCCCCAGCACGGTCTCGGAACCGCCCATTCCCGCATAGATGTCGGCGGTGTCGAACAGCGTGACCCCCAGGTCGATCGCCTTGTGAATCACCTTGCGCGAGGTTTCGAGATCGCAGCGCTGGCCGAAATTGTTGCAGCCGAGGCCGACGGCGGAAACACGCAGGCCGGAGCCGCCGAGATTGCGAATTTGCATGGATCAATCCTGTAAGATGGGCGGAAGAGAAACGGGATCGCATTGTGACCTGCGCGCCTTGAAGCCGCAAGGTGCGATCGTACCGTGTGGATCAAGCCGACCGGGGTTGCAACTGTTCGAAGGCCGGCGCCGACGCCACTCGCGCCGGTGGCGCGGCACCCAGCGCCGCCGCGGTCATGCGCCGCACCGACCTTTCAGCGTCACGCGCAATCGTCTTGCGGTCCGCGCTCATGTCGTACGCCATGGCCTCGCCCCAGCTCACTGTGACATCGACAGCTCCTGACGACAGCACGTGAAGCAGATGCGGGATCAGGTCGACGTCGCCGTACCACGCCACGCATTCGCGCAAGCCCCGGCCCATCGGCACGCCGCCAAACCCGACATAGGCCAGAGACATCGGCTGCACGGTGATGCTTGTATGATGCGTACTATTGCCGAGCGCGTGATGGACCGCACCGACCAGCGACGACCGGAACGGCAGCACGCGAATGCCGTCGCTCGAAGTGCCCTAGGCGAACAGCACAACGGCGTCGCCGCTGAGCAATCGGCCCGCGATTTCCCGGGTCGCGGCGCCGGTCTGATGCCGGGCCTGACGGTTGATGAAGATCGTTCGCTGCAATTTCGCAAGCCAGCCGAACACCGGCCATCGCGCGACCTCGCTCTTGGCGACGAACACCACCGGCGAAAGTGCTGATATCACGCATATGTCCAGCCAGGACACATGGTTGGACAGGATGAGCGCGGGATTCGCCGTCGATCGCATTCCGATCTCGCGAATCCGAACCCCAATCAGAGCGCAGAGAACGCGATGGTACAGATGAGGAATGGTCCGTTGCAGCCGCAGGTCGAATGCGAGGCCGATCAACTGGAACGGCAGCAGCACAAGCGTGAGCACGACGAAGGTCAGCGCAATGAGGACGACACGGATCATGAAAGCGGTTCGTTGAGTAGGGGGATAAAAAAGACGCCGCGATGGCGGGGTTATACTCAGCGGGACCACACGCGGCCAAAAAAATGCGGCCCCGGTCAGACGTGGCGACTGACGGGGACCGCTTGGCGCGTGATCTGTGACGGGGGGCCTGATCAGACGCGGGTGGAACCTAGTCCTGCTTTGTTACGCCGCCATGACATCCGGACTTATCCACAGGCTGATCTGGCCTCTCCGAGAGGACTTCAGGTGGCTATTCCGCGGCGCGCAATCTTCGGGCAGGGCCGCGAGCGCCGCCGCCGCGCAGGGACCTGTAGTAGTCGGCGCTGGAAGGGTCGTCGGTATGGCGGACGAGGTCGGTCACCGGTGTGTAGCTCAGCATTCGTCCGCCGTCGGGCAACGCTGTGCAACTGAAGCGCAGAACCTGTCCGTCCGCGAGGTTGATGTTGATCGGCGTCGAATCGCCTGATCGCATCATCTCCGTGCGCCGCGTGATGAAGGCGCTCAATTCTTCCTCCGGCAGTTCATAGGCGCCGCTATCGCGGGCGTGATACTTCAAAGCGATGAATGGCGGCTTGCTATCGGCCTTCTCTTCCGGAAGCATGAAATAATCGCGGAAGGCGCGATTGATAAACTCCGCCCGGGTGTCCGAATCGAGCAGCACGATGCCTATGTCGACTTGATCGAGCGCTGCTGACAGACGCTCCGCTGTGGCATGATGCCTGCGCTCCCACGCGAGCGCATTCATCAACCCTTCCCGCAACAGGCCGGTGACGGCGGCGGTGCCCGCAGCGGCCGTCTCCAGCATTAACAGGCGAACCAGCTCGGCTGCGTCGTAGCCGGCGGTCGCGCGGCTGCAATGCAACTGCCTTCTTGTCAAAGAGGCGCAGCAGCACCATGGCCCGGTAGAGCGCGATCAGCAGGTTGGCATCGGAGGCGAAGGCGGGCAGCGGCCGGGCTATCGAGCCGTCTGGCGCGAGGTAGTTGCGATGGCGCACCTCAAAGCGCGCGATCACAGGGAGATCTTGGTTTACCCTTCGGCTGGCCATGCGCTCACTCCGGAGCGATTGTGCCTTCTATAACTATTCAGTTGGTGTTTGTGCCGGGTCGGTGTAAGACCACGGCGGGTCCGCCTTGATGTTCGCCCGGTTGTTGCTGCAGTGCAGATTTGCGGGGATCGATCCAAACGATCGTGGAAACGACGCAGGACTGCGCTATGGGAGAGCATGGCAAATGGTCAGGTTGTCCTGTTAACAACTGAGCCGTTAGATGGCGGCCCACCGGTTCGCTCAGTCTTTTTCGTAGCCGAAGGAGATCCGGCCAAGGCCGCGGCAATCATTGCGGCCATAATGGCGCCGAATGAAAGAGTCGAGGCGTACGGACCGCTTCCGGAAGTTGCTGTCAAAGCACTTGGATTGAAACCCGGTGACTTCACGCAGGGGTGACCGGCGCCCGGCGATACGAAAACAGGGCTTCTGCGATAGTGGGTCTCGCGTTGTATCGGACCCCACTACCAAGTTCGACGATCTTGCCCGCCGGCCTACGATTTCCTGCGACCGCGCCCCAGTAGCCCTCGTCAGTGCAGAGGGAAAAAGTCGGCTCTGCGAGCCAAAGCCAAACAGGCGTAGCCGTTGCCTGATCCTCAGGTCTGCTCTGGCATGGGCAACGCAGGCCCTGTGACAGTGTCGTACAGCACCGCGTAGTATTGCCAAAAAAGTGTTGGCGGACGCCGATTGGCGAAATGAGCGTTCATGGAGTGGCAGCTTCTGGCGCAAAGCGGCCGTTGAAGTGTGTATTTTAGAGTTCGCGTGCTGCCGCTGGCTGGAACTAACCCAAACTTCCCATTGGACCGACCAACATTGTCGTGCCTCCCGCCTGATGAGGCGCCCTAAGATCCCTCTACTACGGCTTTACAAGATCTGGTCGCACGCCGGGTAAGTCTGGCCTTGTTCGCCATAGCGGACCCGCTAAGCGCTCACTGGAGAATAGCCGCATCATGCTGACACAAGCCGACAGACTTGCGTCTGCCTAGATAACGCCACTCGGCATATGAGGGCCATTGTACTCAACTAATCTTGAACTCGCCGCCAGCTCCGGATCACCGATTTTTGTCAGCCAGCGGACGCTTTCTTGATGCCTTCGGCGGCAACACCGGCTGCAGATTGGACCGCGCCAACCTATATCGGTACTGACCTGAGGTGCGGAGCCGCGCGCCTTATGGCTTTGACAGGCTCTCCGTGCGTCAGCCGTCTAGCGCGGCATTCGGGGCAGCCTCCAATAAAAGAATTTTTTTGGGGAACGTGCAGGCGGGGCTATCACGAAGTCCTTAGCACGCGAACGCCTGACCATGTCCAAGAGCAACCTGGTTCTGATTTCATCTCTCTTTGTGTGCAAGCGCGGAATACCGCGGCGGATCGCGCCGTCGGTCCATCCTTGGAATGGGTGAGGACGGATCATGGGCATTGTTCGTTTCGCGCTGCGCTTTCCGCATACCTTCTACGTCGTCGCCGCCCTGATCCTGTTTCTGGGCTCAGTCGCCTGCATCAAGATGCCGACGGATATCTTCCCGGAGATCAACATCCCCGTGGTGACGGTGATCTGGAGCTATACGGGCTTGAGCACGCCCGAGATGGAGCAGCGTGTCACCACCTACAGCCAGTACTCGATCAGCGCCAACGTCAACGGCATCAAGAACATCGAAGCGCAGACCATGGCCGGTCTGTCGGTGCAGAAGATCTACTTCCAGCCCGACGTCAATCTCGACCTCGCGATCGCACAGATCGTTTCCGCGACGAATGCGATCCGCGCGCTGATGCCGCCCGGGATCCAGCCGCCGATCGTGGTGCAGTTCAACGCCTCCAGCGTGCCGGTGCTGCAGATCAGCCTGAGCTCCGATACGCTGAGCGAGCAGCAGCTCTATGATTACGGCATCTACCGCATCCGCCAGCAGCTCGCGCCCATACCCGGCATCACGCTGCCGACGCCTGCGGGCGGCAAGTACCGCCAGATCATGGTCGATATCGATCCCGCAAAATTGCTGGCGAAGGGCCTGACGCCGCTCGACGTCGTCAATGCGGTCAATACGCAGAACCTGACCTTGCCGGCGGGCACGGCAAAGTTCGGCAATACGCAATATGTCGTCCGCACCAACGCCACGCCTCCGTCGATCGACGACCTCAACAATATCCCGATCAAAGTCGTGAACGGGGCGACCGTCTTCGTCAGGGACGTCGGTCAGGTCCACGATGGCTGGCTGGTGCAGCAAAACGTGGTGCGCGACAACGGCCGCCGCTCGGTGCTGCTCTCGATCATCAAGAACGGCAATGCCTCGACGGTCGCGGTGGTCAATGCCGTGCACCAGGCTCTGCAGGCGGCGCGTGCCGCGGCGCCGCCAGGCATGCAGATCACCGAGTTGTTCGACCAATCCGTGTTCGTGAAGCAATCGGTAGTCGGCGTGCTGCGCGAGGGCGCGATTGCGGCCGGACTGACCGCGCTGATGATCCTTTTGTTCCTGGGATCGTGGCGGTCGACCGTCGTGGTCATGATCTCGATACCGCTGTCGATCCTGACCTCGCTCGTGGTGCTCTATTTCCTCGGTGAGACCTTGAACACCATGACGCTGGGCGGGCTTGCGCTCGCGGTCGGCATCCTGGTCGACAACTCCACCGTTACCATCGAGAACACGCACCGCTTGCTCACCGAAGAGGGCCAGCCGTTGCCGCAGGCGACGCTGCATGGCGCTGCCGGCATCGCTGTGCCGACGCTGGTTTCGACGCTTGCGATCTCTTGCGTGTTCACCTCTGTCGTGTTCCTCGATGGGCCAGCAAAATACCTGTTCACGCCGCTTGGGCTCGCCGTGGTCTTTGCGATGCTGGCGTCCTACGGCCTGTCACGGACGCTCACGCCCATCGTCATCGGCCTGTTGCTCAAGAACGAACGTCATGGCCCGACCGATGGCGCCCCACGCGGCCTGTTCGCGCGTTTCCACGCGGCCTTCGAGCGAGGCTTCGAGACGATGCGTCATTTCTATTCGCGTTCGCTCACCGAATTGCTCAGGCACCGCTTTATCATTCCAACCGGCATGGTCTTGATGGGCGGGCTCGGCGTGGTGCTGTTGCCGATGGTTGGCCGCGATTTCTTTCCCGTGATCGACGGCGGGCAGATCCAGCTTCATGTCCGCGCGCCCGCCGGAACCCGCATCGAGGCGACGGAACGGATTTTCCAGGAGGTCGAGAACAGGATCCGCGAAATCATCCCCGATAATGAACGAGAGCTGATCGTGGACAATATCGGGCTGCCGGCGCGCGCCTATAATCTCGCCTTTACCGACGGCTCGACCATCGGCGTGAACGATGGCGTGATCCTGGTATCGCTGAAAGAGGGCCACCGGCCGACCGCCGAATATGTGCGCAAGCTGCGCCAGGTGCTGCCGGCGTCCTTCCCCGAGGATACCTTCTATTTCCAGGCCGCCGACATCGTCACGCAAATCCTCAATTTCGGATTGCCGGCGCAGATCGACGTCCGCACCGTCGGCTATGACCGGGAGAACAATCTGCGCGTCGCGAAAGAGTTGCGCCGGCGCATTGAGGCGATCAGGGGCGTAGCCGATGCCCATCTGCAACAGGAGGTCGATGCGCCGGCCTTCTATGCCGATATCGATCGCGCGCGGGCGGCACAGCTCGGGCTGAACGCGAATACGATCGCGACCAATGTCAATGTCAGCCTGAGTTCCTCAGAACAGGTGACGCCGAATTTCTGGACCGACCCGAAATCGGGGATTCCCTATTATCTCGCCGTGCAGACGCCGGAGAACCAGATTTCTTCGCTCAATGATCTCGCCAATACGCCGGTCTCGACGTCGCTGGCCTCAGCCCAGACCGACACGCCGATCCCGGGCCTGCTCGGCAATGTGGCGACGTTCAAGCGCACCAGCCTTCCGACCAACGCCAACCAGGCGAATATCCAACCCGTCTATGAGGTCTACGCCAGCATACAGGGTCGTGATCTCGGCGGCGCGGCCAGCGGGATCAGCAAGATCGTGGCGGAGCTGCAGAAGGAGCTGAAGCCCGGCAACAGCATCCAGGTGATCGGACAGATCCAGAGCATGAACGGGGCCTTCATCAACCTTGGCATCGGGCTCTTGTTTGCTGCCGTGTTCGTCTACCTCTTGATGGTCGTGAACTACCAGAATTTCGGCGATCCCTTTGTCGTCATCCTGGCGCTGCCGGCGACCTTGTGCGGCATCCTGACCATGTTGTTCATCACCGGCACGACGCTCAACGTGCCATCGCTGATGGGAGCAATCATGGCGGTCGGCGTCGCGTCCGCGAACTCGATCCTGCTCGTGACCTTTGCGCGCGAGCAGCAGCTTGCGGGCAAGACCGCCTTCGAGGCTGCAATCGAGGCCGGACATACCAGAATCAGGCCGGTCTTGATGACAGCGGCAGCGATGATCGTCGGCATGATCCCGATGGCGATAGGAGCCGCCGGCGAGGAGCAGAATGCGGCACTGGCGCGCGCGGTGATCGGCGGGCTCTTGTTCGCCACGCCGACCACGCTTCTGGTCGTGCCGTATCTGTTCGCGATGCTGCGCAAGAGCAATGACGGCAAGACACATCACGGGGTATTTGATGAGGTGCTGGAATGAACTTTAACGGGCCATTCAATGCCGAAGGCACGGCTGAAACCGACCGCGCAACGGAGCAACCTGCGCACGGAAAAGAAAGGCGTGGACGGCGAGGGCGCCTCATTGTCCTTGGCGTGGCGGTGGTGTTGGCGGGGGCGCTCACCGCAGGCGCCTGGACTCATTTGACGCAGTATCGCCTGAGCGCGGATGCCGCGGAGCAGGAGCGCGACTTTGTCCCGCAAGTTCGCGTCGCCAGCGTAGAGCCGAGTAGTGAGTTCGATGTCATCAAGCTGCCCGCAACCACCTCGGCCTTTGCCACCGCCAATATCTTCGCGCGCGCCTCCGGCTATATCGACAAGCGCGAGGTCGATATCGGCGACCGCGTCAAGCAGGGGCAATTGCTGGTCGAGATCGTGGCGCCGGAGCTCGATCACCAGATCGCGCAAGCCGAGGCGACGCTCAGCCAGCTCAAATGGGCGCTGCAGCAGGCGGAAGCCAATCGCGAGCTTGCGAAGGTCACCTGGGATCGCGACAGGCCGCTGGTGGAGAAGGGCTGGGTCACCGCGCAGCAGGGCACGATCGACGAGCAGACGCTAAAAGCCCAGGAGGCCGGGGTTTCGGTCGCTCAGGCGAACGTCACGGCCGAAGAGGCCCAGCTCCAGGTGCTCCATCAGCAGAAGATCTATCAGCGCGTCGTCGCGCCGTTCGACGGCGTCATCACCCAACGCAATGTCGATGTTGGCAGCCTGGTGCAGGCCGATACGACCTCAGGCACGTTCATGTTCACGATCATGCAGAGCAACGTCATCCGGACCCAGGTGTTCGTGCCGCAGGACTCGGCGTTCGGTCTCGAGCCCGGCATCGATGCGGCGGTGCATGTGCCGGAAATCCCAGACCGCACGTTTTCCGGCACGGTGACGCGGATTGCGGACGCGATCCAGCCCGGCTCGCGCACGCTGCTCACCGAGATCGACATTCCGAATCCGGATGGCGCGCTGACGCCTGGCATCTACTGCACCATCGAGCTGCATATTCCGCGCAAGACGCCGAGCTTCACGGTGTCCGCGGACGCGATCATCTTCAACCAAGCCGGGCTTCAGGTAGCAGTTGTCGTGAACGGCGTGGTCCACTTGCGCAAGGTCGGCGTGGTCCGCGACCTCGGACGTCAGGTCCTGGTCAATAGCGGGGTGAAGCGCGGCGACCAGGTGATCCTCAATCCGGCGATCGACCTTGCTCAAGGCACCAAGGTGCGGACCCGGCCTGCGCCGGTACAGACATCCTGACCGACACCAGTGGTGCTGCGGTTCGGGGCAAAGACGTTCCATTCGATTTCAAAGCCGTGAACTCGCTCACAAAAACTCGTGTCTGCAAAGCGCGCTCTCCAGACCTCGAAAAGCGAGGACGCCATGAAATTCGTTTGGCAAAGGCCGAGAACACTCGCGATCGCAGCAGTCGCGATGGTAGCGGCGGGTGCCGCTGTAGCCGTCGGTCGTCCACACGTAGTATCTGAACCGCTCCTGGGAACGAAATGGCAATGCAGCCGTACGGCCTTCTTGGTCACGACTTGCTCGCGATCCAGTGAGAGAACCAAGTAGCGTGCGCTGTCAGTGCCAACTCTCATCGAACGCCAGTTGCGCAGGGCGCCTTCGCCGATCTGGCGGCGATAGCGTTCGATGACTTCATTGAACGTCAGGAAGATTGTTCGGACATATGTGCCCTCCTTGTTGTCCGGATACTTCCGGAACAAAAGGGAACGATCATACTCCACGGTCTCTTCCTAGTTCGCAGCGGCGATGCAGATTGAACCGTCCTCGTCCGACGCCGGGATGTACGAAAATAGATTCAACCAGTGTTCGATGTTGAAAGGGACTTGGCAGGAACCATGCCACTGCTTGTTCGCAGACTGAGGTTTATCGAACGACCGCTCTTGGCGGCGCAAAGCGGCCGTTAATACGAAAACAGCAAACCCCGCCGCTCAAAGGAGTTAAAATCTGGACACCGATGAGGGATCAAATTTGCGAGCTGATTGACACTTCAGCGGCCGAAGCGCTTCTTCAGCGCACTCGCTAATTCTCGATCCAAACAGTCATGCCCGGCTCAAGGTCTGCCGGCTCTGCCTCCGGGTCGAGGCGCAAGCGAAGCGTGTTGCGGTCATGATCCCCAATTACCCGCTCGGCCTGCCAGGTGGCGAACGTTCCGAGCGGATGCAGTTCGGTGATAGCGGCTTTGATCGCGCCATCGGCGCGGTTCCGAATCACGCTCACTGTTTTTCCGATCGTGAGACCGCTGAGATGATCTTCGCGCGCATTGAATGAAAGCCATTGCTTGCCTGCCGCCTCAAGCATCAGGATTGGTTGACCCGCACGAACATTTTCACCCACCTCCGCGGCGATGACGCTGACCACACCGTCGGCCGGAGCACGCAAGACCATCTTTTCAAGGCGGCGCTCGAGCACGGTGACCGCGGCCGCCGCGGCCTGCACCTGCGCGTCGGCGATCGCGCGCTCCTCCCGGGTCGGGCCCGCCACGGCCGCATCGTAGTTCGCCTGGGCCTCCGCCACATCGGCCCGTGCGCCTGCAACGTCGTTTTCGGCCTGGTCAAGCGACTGTTGGGATTCAAAGCTCTGGCGTGCCAGCGTGCTAGTCCTTGTGAGCTGGGCCTGCACATAGTCAAGGCGAGCGCTTGCCTTGGCGATTTCGTCTTTCAGAGAGGCGACCTGTTCGCGACGGACGCCGGCATAGATGTTGTTGCGGTTAGCGGCTGCCGACGCGAGCGCAGCCCGCGCCTGGTCCGCCTGTGCCGTCAACTCCACTGCGGATAAACTCGCCAGGACATCACCCGCGTGCACGTGTGCACCCTTCTCGACCGCAATCGAGACAAGCTGGCCGTTCACCTCGGGTTCTACCCTAAC
Organism: uncultured Alphaproteobacteria bacterium; assembly: GCA_963732455.1. GTDB lineage: Bacteria > Pseudomonadota > Alphaproteobacteria > Rhizobiales > Xanthobacteraceae > Bradyrhizobium. The sequence continues at coordinate 430,063 of CAVSZM010000009.1, forward strand.
TTCGGTCGCCCGGACGACGCCAACTATTGCGGGCGCCGATCCTGTGCGCTGCATGGAATAGATCAGAACGCCTGCGACAAGCAGCAGTGCGATCGCAACGATGGTGGCACGTTTACCCGCGCGCATGTCCCTGCTTCCTTTTTACGGCAAGCGCCGAGATCACGGCGAGAACGAAATAGGCGAGCGCCAGACACCACAGGCCGAGCCAGTCATGCGCGACCTCCCAGATGCTGGCACCGAGCTGGTTGATGCGCACAAGGCCATCTATCGCGGAGTCGGCGGGGAAAATCCGACCGAGCGCAATGGCCGCGTCGGGAATTGCTTCGCGCGGCCACGCGAAGCCGGTCATGAAGAACTGAGGCAAGCTGGTTGCAAGTAGGAGGATGGTCGCGTTTTCCGGCCGCGTGAACCAAGCTCCGACCGCCTGCCCCATGAAGCTGGTCGCCAGCAAAAAGACGGTCGCGAGCGCGAAGATTTGCGGTAAATGCCCGAGCGTCGAAAAGCCGTAGATCCGCGGCAGCACGATGAGATAAAGCGCGAGCGCTGGAAGGTAGATGGTCAGATGGGCGATGCCGCGGCCGAGAACGCCGGAAAACGCTCCGCCGGCTGTCGCCAACGCACTACCGGTCAACATCGCCGCACCGATCAGGAGAGTTTGCTGCAGGATCAGCACAAACGCCGCCGGGACGATGTAGCTCGCATAGCCCCCCACCGGGTTGAAGATCGGTTGCAGCAGGACGTCGGCTGGGCTCGAGCTCGCCAATTTCGCTTTGACGAGGCTTCCGTCCGAGCGCGCGCCTCGCGAAACGAGCTCGGACGTCAAGGCTCCGACGGCTGTGGCGACCCCGCTTGCGGTCGACCTGAATATGAACAGGTAGGTGGCGTCCGCGTAAACCGGGATGTGAGCGGTGATGCCTTTGAGCACGTCGCGCTCGGTGCCGGGCGGGATCTCGACGGCGACAAAGGCCTGCCCGCGATCGATTACAGCGCGCGCCTCGGCGAGTGTTCGGGCGCGAACCACAACTCTCAATGTTCCGCTCGCATCCAGTGTCTCCACGATCCGGCGGCTGAGATCACTCAGATCATTATCGATGACTGCGACGGGAAGCTTGCGAAGGATTTGGTTGAGATAGGGCTGCGGATAGTAGATGCCGTAGATCAAGGGAGCCAGGAACAGCAGGCTGAACGCGCTCCGCGCTCCGAGCACGCGCCGCCACTCCGCCTTGAAGGCGCCGCCGATGCCCAGCGGTGCGCCCCCTGTTTCGGGTTGCTCGGCAGGTCGCGCCGTCTCAAACCAGCCCTTGCGCGTGAGGCTCGCCATACGCAGCGATGCGAGGCCGGCGAAGAGCACCGTCAGGCCTGCGAGCGCCGCGAAGGGAACGGCGGAATCCGAGACCGGCAATCCCTTCGCCGCTTGTCCAAGCAAGACAGCCATGTACCAGCGCAGCGGCAGGATAGCGCTCCAGACTTGCGCAAACGTATTCATTCCGACCGTGGGAAAGCCGACGCCCGCGTAGCCGAATGCAGGCGAGGCAATGAGGCCCGCAAGTCCGAGCCCCGTCGCCAGGTCGCCGGCCAGGAGCTGCAGCAAAGCGCCGAGCGATAGGTGGGCAATGATCAGGAGGGAGCCAGCGGCGACCAGCAACGGCAGGTCCCCCCTGAAGGGGATTTGCAGCACGCCCTCAAGGAAGAGCGCCTCAACCAACATGATCAGGAAAAAGATGCCGAACAGCGGCGCGAGCTTGCCGACCAGGGCGACGATCGGATCGCCTCCGGCGCTTTCGAGCCAGGCTCGTGCGTCGCGGCGGCGGAATTCGGAGCCGACGGAATAGCCTGCGGCGAGCGTGATCACCACATGGATGATCGTCGGCAGCAGCGCTCGCAACAGGAACTGCGCATAGTTCTTTTGCGGATTGACAAGCGCGATCGTCTCGCTGGCCAGCGTTCCGATGGACGCAGGCGCAGGCGCAGCGCGCTTGGCGGGGGCGGCCACGGCCGCCGCGGCGGACAGCGCATCGCTCAGGCCCGAGGACGCAATGCCGGCCGCCGTCAGGAACTGCTGGTTATAGAAACCGACGACCTGCGGGCGGCGTTGGGCCTTCAGGTCGCGCTCGAAATCCGGCGGGATATATATTGCCGAGATCGCCCTGCCGGACCGTATGTCCCGCACGGCTGCGGACAGCGTGCCGGCACGGTCGACGACATGCAGGCTCGGAGACGCCGCGACATATTCCACCAAGGCACGCGAAGCGTCCGATCGGTCCTCGTCGACGACGGTCACCCCGAGCCCCCGGATGACCGGATGGCTAAAGACGGTCGTAAGTACCACGAACGCAAAAAGCGGCACGCCGAAAATCAAAAGCAAAGCCACCCGGTCGCGAAACAGCCATTGGCATTCGCGCCGTGCGACCAGAAGAACTCCGGGCTGTGGTGCCGGCCTCATTGCCTGGAACGCCAGTCAAGATAGGCGCTCATCCCGGGTCGCAGCTCCGGCACCGGCTGGACCGGGTAGGCGCGGATCGAGAATGTCCGCAGGTCGAAGTCACCCGAAGCGCGCGTGGCGCGCCAGCTCGCATATTCGCCCTTGGTCGCAATGAGCTTGACCTCGACCGTGACGCGGCGGTCGTCGAGAGCCGGAATACGAACGTCAAATCGATCTCCGACCTTCAGGCCCTTCACCAGATCCTCGCGAAGATCGAAGTGGATCCAGACATCAGCCAAATCGATCAGGGTGACGAGCGGCACGCCCGGCGAAACATATTCGCCAGGCTCCACATTGCGCTGATAGATTTGCGAGGCAACGGGACCATAGACAACCAGTTGATCGATGATTGACTGCACACTCTGGATATCGGCATTGGCCTTTTCGACATTGGCCTTGGCAATCGCTCGTTCTTCTCTTGTGTAGCCGTTGACAGCCTGATCGTAGGCTGACTTAGCTTGGTCGACTGCGCGTTCGGTTTCGTGCAGCGAATCGGTCATCTGGTCGAGGCGGGCTTGCGGCGCATTTCCTTGCTGGGTCAAAGTGTTGGTGCGGTCGAAACTTTTCTGCGCCAGAACGAGAGCGGCTTGCGCGCGTTCCATCTCTGCTTTCCGCGCAGCGATGACTTCCACCCGGGTTCCGGCGAGGACGTTGGCAAGCTGAGCCTCGGCGACAGCCATCGCCGCTCGCATTTGTTCGAGCTTTGCGACGGTCTCGGGATTATCGATCCTTACGAGCACAGCCTTCGCAGGGACGTTCTGGCCGCGCTCGACGGGTATTTCCTTGACCCGTCCGTCGACTCGCGCAGCTATATCGAGGCGTGTTGCATCGACCTCACCTTGTACGAGAAGTGGTTCCGGTCGCAAGAGATAGAAGACGGATAACGCCACAATGACAGCTGCAACGATACCGACGATAATGGAAGGAGCACGCGTCGCGGTGCGCGTGCTCTTGTCCTGCCTGTCACTCGGTGCGTCGGACGTACTTTGAACTTCCTCACCAGAGGTCGGCATGTCCATGCCTGACTCCACTCGGTTCATGACCGTCTTGGTTGTTAGGCCTCGCCGGACCGCCATGCGCCGTGTCTGGCTTGGCGGCACCGTGACTTAGCCAGCGCGCGAATTTCGTCGCTTGTCTGGACGCGCTCGGATTTGCAGCTTTGTGCGCTCAATTCCACGCCAGCATATAAGCGCTACGGAAGATGCTGCGCGAGCGAGTCGAGCGGGGCTTGCGCGGTCTAACATGTCCGCAGTCGAAAAACCAGTCTGAGTACCGGTCATAGACCGTTGCCAAAAAATATCCTTCGCGTGCGAAATGTGTAAGTGCGCGGCAAGGGATCAGCCGCGCTGCACGACTGCGATGAAGAAGCACAACCATTCCAGCGACGATCGTCCCATTCAATATCACGGCAAGTATTCGCGGCACAGTCGCGGTCAAGCGACTGACCGAGTTCGCGTCAGATCGCCATACAGGTGCCACATGTCTGAAGCCGTCAAGAAGAAAGATCGAAGCGCTGGCGCCAGCGCCGTCGTCCCTCGTCTCTTTGTCCTTGAGCTTAACGCCGGCCGGATTCACTCCATGAATACGGACGGTTCCGATCGCAAGACCATCGTGACGGATTGCCACTTGCCCGACGGCATCGTCGTCGACGCTGAGGCTGGCCATATCTACTGGACCAACATGGGCATCCCAAACCTGAATGACGGGTCCATCGAGCGCGCCGACATCGACGGCAAGAACCGCAAGACGATCGTCGCGCAGGGAGCGACCCACACTCCGAAACAGATCATTCTCGATAAGAAGGGCGGCAAGCTCTATTGGTGCGACCGCGAGGGTATGCGCGTCATGCGCTGCAATCTCGACGGCTCGCAGCTGGAGACGCTCATCGAGGCGGGGCGCGGCGAAGCCGATCGCCGGGATCAGACACGGTGGTGCGTTGGGCTGACGATCGATCCGAAATTCGGACATATCTACTGGACGCAAAAAGGCCCAGACAATGCCGGGCTCGGTCGCATCTTCCGTGCCAATGTCGAAATTCCTGCCGGCCAAACTGCAGCGACCAGATCCGACATCGAGGTCTTCTTCGACGGTCTGCCGGAGCCGATCGATATCGAGCTCGACCACAAGAACCGTGTTCTCTACTGGACCGACCGCGGCGACCCTCCGCGCGGCAACACAGTGAACCGGGCCTCGATCGACAACAAGCCTGTCGAGCCAGAGATCGTGGTGACCCATCTCATGGAGGGGATCGGTATCGCGCTCGACATTCCAAACGATCGCATGTTCGTGACGGATTTCGCCGGCTCAATCTACTCCGCACGGCTCGATGGATCCGGCGAACGAAATTTCCTCTACGCACAGGGCAACCTCACCGGCATTGCCTACGCCGAAGTCTGACAATCGCATCGGAGAAATGACATGACCGACACCAAGCCCATTCGCCGCATCGCCATCGTCGGCACCGGCGTGATCGGCGCGAGCTGGACCGCGCTGTTTCTCGCCAAGGGACTGCAGGTCGTCGCGACGGACATCGCGCCGAACGCAGAAGCCGCGCTGAGGAAGTTCGTGGAGACCGCCTGGCCGGCGCTCAAGCGATTGGGCCTCTCGCCCGGAGCGTCGCAGTCGAACCTGAAGTTCACGGCCGACCTCGCGCAGGCGCTCGCCGGTGCCGACCTCGTCCAGGAGAACGGGCCCGAGCGGATCGACTTCAAGCAGAAGCTCTATGGGCAGCTCGACGAACTGCTGCCGCCCGATGTGATCATCGCATCGAGCTCGTCGGGCCTCACCATGAGCGAAATCCAGAAGGGCGCCGCGTCCCATCCGGAGCGCTGCGTCATCGCCCATCCGTTCAATCCGCCGCACCTGATCCCGCTGGTCGAGATCGTCGGCGGGGCAAAGACCTCGGAAGCGACAATCCGGCGCGCAGCGGAATTTTACACGTCGATCGGGCAGCGGACGGTGCGCGTCAACAAGGAAATGCCCGGCCACGTCGCCAACCGCCTGCAGGCCGCGCTGGCGCGCGAGGTCTATTACCTCGTTGCGGAGGGCGTCGTGAGCGCCGCCGACGTCGACACCGCCCTGTGCTGGGGCCCGGGCCTGCGCTGGGGCGTTATGGGCAACCTGATGCTCAACCATCTCGGCGGCGGTCCGGGCGGCATCGAGCACTTCTTCCAGCAGTTCACCGGCCCGATGACGGCCTGGTGGAAGACCCTCGGCTCGCCGGTGCTGACGCCGGAAGTGCAAAAGAAGCTCATCGACAGCGTCCATGCCGAGGTCGGATCGCGCACCATCGAGGAACTGGAGGCGGAGCGCGACGAAGTCCTGCTCGGCCTGATCGAGCTGCGCAACAAGGTTGCCAAGTCGAGCCAAACGAAATCGACAGCGCCGGTCGCCTGAGACCAGGCGCCACCGGCGAGATCGATCATACGTCCTTCAACTCATTCCGGCCTTTAGGCCGCAGCCAAAGGAGTTCCAAATGCCCACCGCAACCGCAGCAAGCAAGATCATCGCGCCGAAGCCAGCGCCCGTACCCAACGGCGACTTCTATCAGCTGGTCGACCTTCTCACTCCCGAGGAGAAAGCGGTCGTCAAGAAGGTGCGGACATATATGGAGACCAAGGTCCAGCCGATCATCAACAAGTACTGGTCCGATGACGCGTTTCCGTTCGAACTGCTGCCTTCGTTCAAGGAACTCGGCATCGGCGGGCTCGGCTTTGAGGGCTATGGCTGCGCGGGCGGTAGCCAGAAGCTGTTCGGCTTCGTCGCGATGGAGTTGGCGCGCGTCGACGCGTCGTTCTGCACGTTCTTCGGCGTGCACAGCGGCCTGGCGATGGGCTCGATCTATCTCGATGGCTCCGAGGAGCAGAAGCAGAAATGGCTGCCGCCGATGGCGCGCTGGGAAAAGATCGGCTGCTTCGGCCTTACCGAGCCGCTGGTCGGTTCGGGAACGAGCGGCGGTCTGACCACAACGGCCAAGCGTGAAGGCGATACCTGGATTCTCAATGGACAGAAGCGGTGGATCGGCAACGCGCCATGGTGCGACGTCTCGATCATCTGGGCGCGCGATCTTGGCGACAATCAGGTGAAGGGATTCATCGTCGAGAACAAGTCGACGCCCGGTTTCAGCGTCGAGAAGATCGAGCACAAGATTGCGCTCAAGGTGGTCCAGAACGGCCAGATCACGCTGAAGGATGTGCGGGTGCCTGAAGCGAACCGCCTGCAGGGCGGCAATTCGTTCCGCGATACCGCACGCGTGCTGCGGATGACGCGATACATGGTGGGTTGGGCGTCGACCGGCATCCAGATGGGCGCATTCGAAGCAACCGTCAAATACGCCCAGGAGCGACTGCAATTCGGCAAGCCGATCGCTTCGTTCCAGATGATTCAGGATCTGCTCGCCAAGATGCTTGCCAATCTGACGGCGTGCCAGTGCCTGATGCTCCGCCTGGCGCAGCTTGATGACGAAGGCAAGCTTGGCGACCATCATGCGGCGCTGGCGAAGGCGTTCTGCACGGCGAAATCGCGCGAGACGGTCTCATGGGGCCGCGAGGTCCTGGGCGGCAACGGCATCGTCGCCGACTACAATGTCGCGCGCTTCTTCGCCGATGCCGAGGCGCTGTACTCCTACGAAGGCACGTATCAGATGCAAAATCTGATCGTCGGCAAGGCCATCACCGGCCACGGCGCCTTCGTGTGACTTCTCAATGCGCCGGCGCTCCGACGCCGGCCGCCCCCCATCCAGGAGATATGATTATGGTTTCGCAAGCTGCACCGTTCACCCCTTCGCCTGCAACAGTACCCAATTCCTTGCCCAGAGCGGCGTTGGCGCTTGCGAACGTCCGGTACGAGAAAAAGGGTTCGATCGCCTACGTGACGGTCAATCGGCCCAAGGTGCTCAACGCGCTCAATACGCCGACCTGGACCGATTTGCAGGCCGCATTCGAGGATGCAAAGGCCGACGCGTCTGTGCACGGCGTGATCCTGACCGGCGCGGGCGACAAGGCTTTCATCGCCGGCGCAGATATCAGTGAACTCGCGCATGTCGACGCCTACGATGCGGAGGAGTCCAGCCGGTTCGGGCAGGGTGTGCTGGACCTCATCGAAAACCTCGGCAAGCCGGTGATCGCGGCGATCAATGGCTTTGCGCTCGGCGGCGGCTGCGAGACGGCGATGGCTTGCACCATCAGGATCGCAGCGGAGCACGCCAAGTTCGGGCAGCCCGAAGTGAAGCTGGGCCTGCTGCCTGGCGGTGGCGGAACGCAGCGTCTGCCGCGCCTGGTCGGAAAGGGGCGTGCGTTGCAGCTGATCCTCACCGGCGAGACGATTTCCGCGCAGGAGGCCTATCGCATTGGTCTCGTCAACGAAGTCGTTCCTGCAGCCAGCCTGATTGACCGTGCCGAGACGATTCTGAAGCAGATCACGGCCAACGCGCCGATCGCTGTGAAGTTCTCGCTGGAGGCCGCGAACAAGGGGCTGGACGACCAGCCAAAGCGAAGGCCTTGCCCTCGAAGCTTCCTACTTCGGCATTTGCGCCGCCACCGAAGACAAGAAGGAAGGCACCTCCGCCTTCCTCGAGAAACGTGCACCGAAGTTCCGCGGTCGGTGAAGCAGCCCGCACACAGCGATTTGGAAAGGACAGCCATGGCAAGCGACAATATTTTCTCTGGACTGAAAGTGGTGGATCTGGCGAGCTTCATCGCCGGCCCCAGCGCCGCGGTGATCCTGTCGGACTTCGGCGCCGACGTCATCAAGGTGGAGCCGCCGAGCGGCGAGCTGTGGCGACATGCGAACAATATGCCGCCGCAGCCGGTCGCCGAGGATGCCTACCCCTGGCACCTCGCCAATCGCAACAAGCGGGGTATGGCGCTTGATCTGAAGTCGCCGAGCGCCCAGCAGGTCCTCGAAAAGCTCGTCAAATGGGCCGACGTTCTCATCGTCAACACGCCGCATCCGGCGCGCGCGCGACTGAAGCTCGAATATGAAGATGTGGTGCGGTGGAACCCACGCCTGATCTACGCGGACATCACGGGTTTCGGCGACAAGGGACCCGATGCGGATCTCCCCGGCTTTGACATCACGTCGTATTGGGCACGCAGCGGATTGCTGTCGATGACGCGCGATGCCGGCGCACCGCCGACCTGGCCGGTGGCCGGCAGCGGTGACAATGCCACCGCCGTCGGGCTCTATTCGGCGATCGTCACTGCCTTATATCGTCGCGAGCGCACGGGGGAAGGGGCGCATGTCACGACCTCGCTGCTCGCCGAAGGCGTGTGGTCCGCCAGCGTCTCGATCCAGGCCGCGCTGTGCGATGCGAAATTCTTCGGGCTGCACGATCGCATGCATCCTGCGAATGCGGCGATGAACGTCTATCGCGCCAAGGATGACACCTGGTTCGTTCTCATCGTCACGCCCGACAAGCTGGAAGCCGTGGCGAAGGCCATCGGCCGCCCTGATCTCCTGACCGATCCGCGGTTCTCCGATCCGGCGAAGCTGATGGCGAACATGCCGCAGCTCACGGCGATCCTCGACGAGGTCTTCTGTGCCGAGCCGATGGCACATTGGTACGAGGTGTTCAATGGCGTCCACGTGACGTTCGGAGCGGTGCGTGGGCCGCAAGAGGTGATCAACGATCCCCAGCTCCAGGCGAACGACATCATCGTTCCGCTCGATGGTGCCGGCGGCAAGCTGACGTCCACAATCAGCAGCCCGCTTCAGGTGCATGGCGTCACCAAGGTGCCGGCGAAGCGCGCCCCGAAGATTGGAGAACACAACGACGAGGTACTCCGGCAGCTCGGATTTAGCGCGGCCGAAATCGATGGTTTGCGTGCGAGCGGTGCCATTCCGAAGCCAAAGGAACATGCGGCCTAGCGTGACGACACTGTCGGGGCGGCGGGAGCCGCCCCGAACCTCGACTTGCAGTGAAATTCACCAAAAGGACCAGGACTTCGACCATGGATGATATTGTTACCGAACACGCAGGAAGCATCCTGCGCGTCCAGTTGAACCGCCCGACAAAGCGAAACGCGATGACATCGGCCATGTACGTGGCTCTCGCGGGCATCTTCAACGAGGCGGCGAATGACGAGAACACGCGTGTCGTCCTCTGGCATGGCGCGGGAGATTCGTTCTGTGCGGGCAACGATATCGAGGATTTTCTCAAGAATCCTCCGGGGCCGGGCGAATCGCCACAGGCCGGCCTCATGAAGGCATTTGTCAACTTCGACAAGCCGGTGGTCGCCGCGGTCCAGGGCGCCGCGATCGGCGGCGGCACCACCATGCTGACGCACTGCGACTTCATCTACGCAGGCGAGAGCGCGAAATTCCAGATGCCCTTCATCAATCTTGCTGTCGTGCCGGAATTCGGATCGAGCTGCTCCGTGCCGGCGCGGATCGGTCACGTCCGTGCGGCGGAGCTGATTTTGCTGGGAGCTCCCTTCGATGCCAGGCGCGCGGCGGAGTTGGGTCTCGTTACCGAAGTCGTATCCGACAAGGATGTTCTGGCGAGAGCGACCGAAACGGCCCGGAAATTGGCAGCGAAGCCGGCTGCAGCGCTGCAAGCCAGCAAGAGGCTCATGAAGCAGCCATTTCGTGAGCAGATCAAGGCAGCGATGAAGGCCGAGAACGAAGAGTTCAGTGCGCAAGTCCGCTCTGAAGACGCAAAAGAGGCACTTATGGCCTTCTTGGAAAAGCGCAAGCCTGACTTCACGAGGAGCATCAAATCTCCAGCGACCGCATAGGCACGAACATACGACCCCGGTAACACGGATCACCGCGATGGAAAACTCGGCAAGTCCGCATTCTCTGATGAGAGCTCCGCGCTTCGCGCCGCCGGAGGCGACGTGATCGCAACGTGAGCGCCGCAGCGGTGCTCACCTGAAAACTTACGAACGTAGCGAACCGGGTTCGCTTCGAACCGAAATATCATAATGGAGTGTGACCATGGATAAGCCGATGAATGTGTGCGTGTTGGTTGGAAGCCTGCGGAAGGCGTCGTTCAACGGGATGCTGGCGAATGCGCTGATCTCGCTCGCGCCATCTTCGATGAAGCTCGAAATCGTCGAGATCGGGCAATTGCCCTTTTTCAATCAGGATCTAGAGACCGACTCTTCGCCCGCGCAATGGACCGCGTTCCGGCAGCGCGTCAAGGCCGCTGACGCGGTGCTGTTCGTCACGCCCGAATATAACCGCTCGGTGCCGGCCGTTCTCAAGAATGCACTGGATGTCGGCTCCAGGCCGTATGGAAGCAGCGTCTGGGACCGCAAGCCTGGTGCGATTGTCAGCGGCTCGCCGGGCGCGATCGGGGCCTTCGGCGCCAATCATCATCTCAGGCAGTCGCTGGTGTTTCTGAACGTGCCGACCATGCAGCAGCCCGAAGCCTATGTCAGCCATGTCGACAAGCTCTTCGATGAACATGGCAAGCTCGTCAGCGACGGCACCCGCAAATTCCTGCAGGAGTTCATGCAGGCGTTCGCGAATTGGGTCGAGACGATCCGATCTCAGGGCCAGGCATCTGACGGCTTGCGGCAAGCGCGAGCGAGCGCGGCATCCGGGTAAAGGATATTGCGATTGCTGATACACAAGAAACGGGTTGGCGTTGTTGCCGGCAGCGAAGGGCGTCGGCCATGAAGTCACTGAATTGTCCGCTATGGCGAGCAAGATAGGCGTGATCGGCTTCACAAGGGTCCTTCCGGCGGCGGCACCAGCCTGACCACAGATTGAAATCGCGGGTGAAGCTCAAAATTGTATTGGCCGCATTTCCTCGAATTCGTCGTGGCACGCGTCGCTGAAGCCTCGCAACAGATCGATCGTGCCATCGATGGCCATTTCGCGCAGTTCGACGAAGCTCTTGTCCGGCTCCAAATAGGTGTCCAGGATTTTTCGGACAACATCTTCGGCACGCTGGACCACCGGCCTTGAAGACAGCGCCCGCATCGCGCTCAGCTTCGCGTAAAGGCCGACCAGGCCGGGAATGTCGGCTTCATCGTGCTGGAGCGCATCAATGTAACATTTGGCGGCGTCTTCGATGAAATCCCTGTAAAGGGTCTGCCGGCGACTCTTCTCGTGAAGAATCCACTGGACACGGACCTGGCTTCGTTGGTTCAGCCAATTCGCAATTCCGCTGGTCAAGCCGCCGACAGCTGCTCCGGTGAGGGCGGCGAGCGCGGAGATGATGGAGGCGTCCACAGGTGCAGTCTCCAACAGCTGCCGGAAGTGATGACTACCGGCTACTACGATGACGCGGACGACCGCGGCCCTTCGGAAATCAGCCGTGAGCTCCGTTGACCCGACAGATAAGACCAGAACCATTGCGTTTGGACGCGGAACCGGTTCTGAAGCTGCGGCAGCGCGAGCACGTGTAGCGCGGCCCACACCAGCCAGGTCACAAAGCCGCTGCTGCGCAAATGACCGGCCTCGAGGATGGCGAAGTTCTTGCCGACCACCGCCATATTGCCTTTGTTGCGGTACCGAAACGGTCGACCATCCTTGCGTCCCCTGACTCGGTTGGCGATGACATGTCCGACAAATCGTCCCTGTTGAATGGCTGCCTGCGCCACTCCGGGCACGGGGTGACCATCCTGGGTCATCGTGGCTGCGTCGCCCGCCACAAAGACGTTGGGCGCCTCGGGGATGTCCATGAAAGCGCCAACGAATGCGCGCCCGGCGCGGTCCGTCGTCGTCCCCAGCATTTTTACGACAGGCGAGGCGCTAACGCCCGCTGTCCAAAGCACGGTGGCGCTGGGAATCCGGACGCCAGCCGCGATGACGCCCTGGTCGTCAACCTTCTCGACCTTTACGCCCGTCGAAACTTCAACGCCGAGCTTCGTTAGTCGCTTGGCCGCTTTTCGCGACAGCGATTCCGCAAATGTTGGAAGAACACGAGCGCCGCCGTCCAGTAACACAATTCGGCTCTTGGCAGGGTCGATCTTGCGGAAATTCTTGCGCAGAGTCACCGAAGCCAGTTGAGCTATCGAAGCGGCAAGCTCGACGCCGGTCGGGCCAGCGCCCACCAATACGAAGGTCATTTGGCGAGCGCGTTCTTTCGGATCATCGGTCGACTTCAGCCAGTTCAAACGCACTCAGGATCTTGGTTCGGATCGTCTCAGCGTCGTTGAGGCTCTTGAGGCCTGGCGCGAACCGCGCGAACTCGTCATGACCGAAATAGCTCGGACGCATTCCGGTCGCGATCACCAGGAAGTCGTACTCGAGTTTTCGACTGCCGATCCCCGGGCAAATGGCCTCGACGGTGCGAGCTCCCAGGTTGATGCCCTTAATCTCGGCCAGCAACACGCTGAGGTTCTTCTGTTTCGCCTCAAGCTGCCGGATCGGCGCCGCTATCTCGGATGGCGCCAAAACAGCGGTGGCGACCTGGTACAGGAGCGGCTGAAAGATATGGTGATTACGCCGGTCGACCAGCGTTATTTCGACATTGGCTCGCTTGAGCGCCCGTGCTGCCGCGATGCCGGCAAAACCGCCGCCGATGATCAAGACGCGTTTTTTGCCCGGGACCGCCTTTGTTACGGGTGGCTTTTCTTGCGGGAACGATTTGGTCAGGACTGTAGTCATGGATGTACCGACGGTTTCTCCAGGGCCAGCGGCCCGATTAGCATCGGATACAGCTGAGCTTCGGGTTAATCTTGAACGGCGGTGCGGTGCATAGAACGTCCATGCCGTTTTTCATGCTGGCTCGGGCAATACGCGCTCGAACAGCATGCGCGGGAGGATCAGCCCGAAGGTCATGGCTATGATGATCAGAAATGCCGTGGCGCCGTCCGTGGCGATGCTCGTCAGCAGAGCCGCCGGCGCGCGCCGCCTCGCACGTCAGCGGCTCGGGACCCGGTGGTTCCCTTTTTATATTGATCAATAGCGTTGCGCGGTCCAGTAGCCAGAGCACTGCGCACTTCCCCCACGGCCGCTCCATCTTCCGCGACCCGAGGTTCCGAAAAGCCTGCCCGTGCCGGAAGCGAATTTGTCGTGGACCGTCACCGACGCACGAACCGAACCGGATTTCTTGACGTATCCCTTGAATTTTACAAGATTGGGATGAGTTACGATGCCGTCGGAAACATTGACGGTGAAGTTGTAACTGGGATCGCAGGCGCCCTTTTGCGTCACGAAGGCGAGATCCCAGGAGCCATCATAGGCGGATCGCGCGTGTGCGGCAGATGCCAGGGCCATAAAGCAGCCGGCTGCAATCATCCAGAGCGAAAGCGTCTTCATGATACTTCTCCGTTTAGGCAAGGCGGTCCACTTCCGAGCAAACGTATCGAATTGACTTTGTCGAGATCGAATTAGGGAACGGCGCATTGCGGATATCCGAACGATGATCTGCTTTAGGAAAAGCTGGCGTAGAGCGCTTGTTGAAACGTGCTCGAATTATCCTGAATCGCGCGATCGTAACGCGCGTCTTTTGATCTGAACTCGTCAGCTGACAGTTTTGAGCATGATTGGCCCCAATCGAGCAGCCGCGTTCAATCGCGGCCGGAGGTGAGGATGCATGTTGAATGCACGCACTGCGGCTGTTCGGAACTGAACACGACAGCTCTCATTTTGAAAGAACTCGGAGCAGCGAGATGAACGTCAAATCCATTGCCGGCCAGCTTGGGGAAAGGCGAACTCACCTTGCATTATCGTCTGATTCTGCTCATTCGCTGGCTGACCGCTGGAGTGTGTCTGACTTCGTCGCCCTCACAAAGCCACGTGTGATGATGCTTGCCGTCTTCACCGCACTCGTCGGATTGAGCAGCGCTCCAACTCGACTCGATCCGCTAACCGCCTTTGCTGCCGTTCTTGCCATCGCCGCTGGAGCTGGAGCCGCCGGCGTGCTCAACATGTGGTACGACGCCGATATCGATGCGGTCATGACCCGCACCGCGATGCGGCCAATTCCTCGGGGCAAGGTCTCCCGGTTCGAGGCACTTGTCTTTGGTCTCGTTCTGGGCGGGTTCGCAGTGGCGCTTCTCGCGTTGGCGACGAACCTGACAGCAGCCGCATTGTTGGCCTGCACCATCCTCTTTTATATTGTCGTGTACACTGCGTGGCTGAAGCGCGCTACGCGACAGAACATCGTCATCGGCGGCGCTGCAGGAGCGCTACCGCCCGTTATCGGATGGGCCGCTGGAACCGGAGAAGTCGGGCTCGAGCCGCTTACGCTGTTCCTCATTATCTTCCTTTGGACGCCGCCCCATTTCTGGGCTCTCGCGCTTAATCGTACTGACGACTACGCGCGTGCAGGCGTGCCGATGTTGCCGGTTGTCGCGGGACGCGCTGCAACAACGCGCCAGATCCTGATCTACAGCGGCCTCCTGGTTCTGGCCTCGGAGCTGCCCTGGGTACTGGGGTTTGCAGGCACGGTGTATGGCGCGATCGCCGCTGTCTGCGGGGCGCTTTTCCTTCTGCTCGCCGGTCTGCTGCACAGGAGCACTGGGGCCGATCGCCGCGCTGCTCAAAGACTGTTTCTATTCTCCATCTGCTACTTGTTTGTGCTGTTTGCGGCTCTCCTGATCGGCCATGGAGGTGAATCATTTTCATCCATGCGCTCGTCGCATGATGGCCGGACCGTCGGATCGGTGCATGCCGAATTCCCGCCAGGTGCCGTCCGCAGCGCATGTTGCACCGTCAACTTCAGCGAGGTCTAACATGCGATACGGTTTAGTTGCTGTCGTCCTGATCGGTGTCGCGACACTCGGTGGCTGCACGGACGGCGTGCTCGATCCGAAAGGGCCTGTTGCGCTCGCCGAGCGGCAAATTCTGCTCAACGCACTTGGCATCATGCTGGCGATCGTAATCCCAGTGATCCTTGCCACGCTTGGCGTCGCTTTCTGGTTTCGTGCATCAAATGAGCGTGCGCGGTATCGGCCAAATTTCAAGTATTCGGGCCGCCTCGAGATGCTCGTCTGGTCGATCCCCGCCATGACGGTGTTCCTGGTTGGCGGCGTGGCGTGGGTGGGCTCACATGACTTGAGCCCGCGCAAACCGATCGCATCTACAGTGAAGCCGCTGCGAGTCCAAGTCGCCTCGCTCGACTGGAAATGGCTCTTCATCTATCCCGATCAGGGCGTCGCAAGCGTCAATCGACTGATCATCCCCGTCGGCACGCCGGTCAATCTGGAGCTGACCTCCTCGGGCGTGATGAACAGCTTCTTTGTGCCGCAGCTTGGCAGCCAGATCTACACCATGGCGGGGATGATCACCCGTCTTCACCTGCAAGCCGACCATCCTGGAACATACCGCGGGTTTTCCGCCCAGTTCAGCGGCGACGGCTTTTCGGACATGCATTTCGACGCCGATGCCGTGTCGGACGAAAAGTTCGCGCAGTGGCTTGACGCAGCACGCAGTGCTGGTCCGGAGCTCGATACGAAAACCTACGCGGATCTGGCGAAGCCGAGTGCTGCAGTGGCGCCATTCACCTATCGCTCAGTCGCGCCCGGTCTGTTCGACAGCATCTTGGTCTCCGAAATGCAGACCGACGATGCGATGTGCCGCAGCTATCCCACATCAATGAGGGCGGAAAAATGAATCTTCTTGGCAAGCTGGATTGGAGTGCGATTCCCTTCGACCAGCCGATCATCATGGGTGCATCAGGCGGAGTGGTCCTGGCCATCGTCTCCCTCCTTTCGTGGGTCACCCTCAAGGGTTACGTGCCCTACCTGTGGCGAGAGTGGCTCACCTCTGTCGACCATAAGCGCATCGGCATCATGTACATCATACTGGCGTTGATCATGCTGCTGCGCGGTTTTGCCGACGCCATAATGATGCGGGCGCAACAGGCGGTCGCAGCGGGTGGCGCGCAAGGATACCTGCCGCCTGAGCATTTTGATCAGATCTTCTCGGCACATGGCACGATCATGATATTCTTCATGGCGATGCCGTTCGTGATCGGAATGATGAATTTCGTAGTGCCGCTGCAGCTCGGCGTCCGCGACATGGCATTTCCGACCTTGAACTCGGTTGCCCTGGGGCTGACCGCGTCGGGTATTCTTTTGATCAACATCTCGCTCGCGGTCGGCGAGTTCGCGAAAACCGGCTGGGTGGCGTATCCGCCGCTGAGCGAACTGCAATTCTCGCCTGGTGTCGGCGTCGATTATTATCTCTGGGCGCTTCAGATCTCCGGCGTCGGCACGTTGATGACGGGCATAAACTTCGTCGCGACCATCCTGAAAACGCGGGCGCCGGGGATGAGCTATATGCGCATGCCCGTCTTTTGCTGGACGTCGCTCGCCGCGAACCTTCTCATTGTCGCGGCCTTCCCGGTTCTGACTGCGACCTTCGCCATGCTGCTGCTCGATCGTTACCTTGGCTTTCATTTCTTCACGATCGATGGCCAGGGCAACGCGATGATGTACGTCAACCTGTTCTGGGTTTGGGGACACCCAGAGGTCTACATCCTGGTCTTACCGGCGTTCGGCATCTTCTCCGAGGTTGTCTCGACGTTCTCCGGCAAGCCGCTGTTTGGCTATCGCTCCATGGTTGCTGCGACGATGGCGATTTGTGTGCTGTCGTTCATCGTGTGGCTGCACCACTTTTTCACCATGGGAGCCAGCGCGAACGTCAATGGCTTCTTCGGGGTCATGACCATGATCATCGCGGTGCCGACGGGCGTCAAAGTCTTCAACTGGCTGTTCACGATGTATGGCGGCCGCATCCGGTTCACCGTCCCGATCCTGTGGTCGATCGGCTTCATGGTGACGTTCGTGATCGGCGGCATGACCGGCGTGTTGATGGCGGTGCCTCCCGCCGACTTTCAGTTGCACAACAGCCTGTTCCTGATCGCCCATTTCCATAATGTCATCATCGGTGGCACGGTGTTCGGTTTGATGGCGGGTTACAACTATTGGTTCCCCAAGGCATTCGGCTTTCAGCTTGACGAACGCTGGGGCAGAGTTTCGTTCTGGTGCTGGCTGATCGGCTTCTACATCGCTTTCATGCCGCTTTACGCGCTGGGTCTCATGGGCATGACCCGTCGCATGCAGCATTACGACGTCGTCGGCTGGCAACCGTGGTTGGTGGTTGCGGCGGTCGGCGTCGTCGTCATACTTGCGGGGGTCGTCAGCCAGGTTATCCAGCTTGTGGTGTCGATCCGCGACCGCGAACAACTGAAGGTAACCGCGGACCCATGGAACGGCCGCACGCTGGAATGGGCCACTGCCTCGCCACCGCCGGCCTGGAATTTCGCCGTGCTGCCGCAAATCGCGGACCTCGACGCCTTCTGGAACAAGAAGCAGCGCGAGCGCACGCAACAAGCCCAGCCGACGAAGGAGCGCAAATTCGAGCCGATCGAGATGCCGAAGAATAGCGCGACCGGCTTCATCACGGCATTCTTTGCAGTCGTTACCGGCTTTGCGCTGATCTGGCACATCTGGTGGATGGCCGGTGCCGGGGCAATCGGAATTTTTCTGACCATGCTTGCCTTCGCGTTTCGCGATGAAGAGGAAATCGAAATTCCGGCCGAGCAGATTGCCCGGTTCGAGCAGGCGCACCAGGCGGAGATTGCGGTATGAACATCGCTGTTGCAGTTGCTGATGAAATTCGTCACGAGGCGCGGCCGAGTGCAAGTGAGGCCGGCCCGGCTACAAAGCGGATCGTGGTTGGCTACGGCTTCTGGATTTTCCTGCTAAGCGACATTGTCATGTTTGCGGCACTCTTTGCCGCTTACGCTGTGCTCACTCACGCGACCGCTGGCGGGCCAAGTGGCGTGCAGCTGTTCAATCAGCGCAGCGTTGCGATCGAAACCGGCTGCCTTCTCGTCTCGAGCTATACATGCGGATTGATGTCGCTGGCCGCCACGTCGCGACGGTACGCCCTCACTTATTTGACTGCTCTCATGACGTTCGTGCTGGGCGCCGCGTTCCTAGTCCTGGAGCTGCGGGAGTTCGCTGGCATGATCGCCATCGGGGCAGGACCGCAACGTAGCGCCTTTCTCTCTGCCTTCTTTACCCTTGTCGGCTGTCACGGGCTGCATGTCACCGCCGGGCTGGTCTGGCTGGCGGTGATGATGGCTCAGGTTGCAATCAAGGGCTTTCGCGCGACGGTCGAGCGTCGCCTGCTCTGCTTTTCAATGTTCTGGCATACCCTCGACATTGTCTGGGTATGGCTGTTCACGGTCGTCTATCTGATGGGAGCTCTTTCATGACCGACACGCATTACGATCGCGCGCCCGGCGACGCGTCGGCACTTCCCGACGTCGAACAGGGGACGTCGTCTGGTGTGCTCATTTACACAATCGGACTGGCTCTTGCGGTGGTCCTCACGGCCATGTCGTTCTGGGTCGCCAATACATCACTGCTCTGGGCAGGCGGTATTTCTCTCGGACTGACTGTTCTCGCGATCGCGCAAATGGGCGTCCACCTGGTTTTTTTCCTGCACGTCACCACGGGTCCAGACAACACCAATAACGTGATGGCGCTGGCGTTTGGTGTACTGATCGTCGCCCTGGTGGTGGTCGGATCGCTTTTGATCATGGAAGATTTGAACGACAACATGATGCCTGCGGCAGAGCTGATGAATCTGCAAATGCAGCACTGAAGAGCGTCGCAGGGATACTGGCTGCTAATCAAGCATGCCTTCCCTGCGCAGTACGTTTTCGAGAGTCTTGATGGCCTGATCGATTAGGAGGGGGTTGTAATCACGCGCTGTCGAACAGCGCAGAGGCAACGTCAACGGTCAGCTTCGGCCAAGCGAATGGAGTCGCTGGTGCGATCGATCCGACAAATGCACTCACCACCATCCATTGGGGGTAGCACTCGATCCCGCAATAGCGCTTTGAGGTGGAAAGATCGTGCAAGTAGCCCCGTTCCAGCGGTCGCGAACACGCCGTACAGACAGAGGGCCTGCGCGGCGCCATGTTGTTCACCACTACAAACTTCATTTTGTGAACAGACATCTCTTCGATCCTTATCTTGCAGCGGGCTTTTGCGAGCTCCGGTGCCATCGCTCACGCTGGGTAGTTGCTTCGAGCAATCGTTCCCACCCATCGATCGCCATCTAGTCTGCACGTCCGCTGCGCCGGTGTTCCTTGCGAGAAGGAGAGAGCGGGCGAGGCGGTCGCGCTAGCAAGGCCACCACTGCGCCAAAGGTGTCGGCCGAAGCAGCATCCGTTTGATCTGGGTCTCTATGTTCATCAGAGGAACTCATGGCAGATATCGATACACTCTTGCCGGAGCCCGCGCTTGTCGGGAAATATCAGAGTTTGTAGCTTTCGACCCCGCTGCAGTCCCTCCGCTTTCTCAAAATGGGGGTGCGGAGCATCTAGCAGATACGCGAGGTTGCTCGGTCAGTCGGTTTCGTATCAACCTCGGGCGCGCACAAACCACCAAGTCGTCACACGTTAGTCCAAGCGTTGGGAACAACGCCGACGCTAACCTCTCATGTTGAAAGAATGCGGCTGATACGCCACTGGTGGTGGGGACGAGAAATGCTGAAAGGATTCACTGCGCCTCGGTCCCTTCTGGGCGCTGCTGCATTGGTCCCGTCGCCCCCCTGGCATTTCGCAGGTGACGTCCTGGCGGTGGAGTTTTGGAATGATCCCGATGTATCAGTCCATACCCTTCCGACGGGCGTCGAGCTTGATAAGAAATGTCCAGGCCACTCTGTTGCACTTTTCACAGACTATCAGTTCACCGCGCAGAACAACGAGTATCTCGATCCTGCCAGATATCAGTGTCGCGGGTTCAGCGTCCTCCTCGACGCGATCTGGAAGGGATCACGAATAGCATGGTGTCCATATTGCTATGTTGATAACGACGCTGCCTTGATGAGAGGCTGGATCGAGGGTTATCCGAGAAAATTCGGTACTGTGTACCAGACCCGCACCTTTGCCGCCGCGAGCGCGGCTTCGGCGCCACTCGCGCACGATAGTCGGTTCTCTGCCTGCATGTCCGCTCATGGTCGGTTGCTGGTGCAAGCCCGTGTTACCTTGCGCGAAGAAGCAGAGTGTCTTGTCGGCCTGCTCGATCGCTGTATTGTGGGACGGCGACATTTTCCGCGGCTCTCCGCGGGCTTGCATGACAAACCAGCCGTGGATGAACTCGTTCGATGCGTCTTGGACCGCCTGCTGATCACAAACATCTGGATTGGCGAAGGGGAACTCAATTTTCCGGAAGCCTATGGCGAAGAGTTGGAAGTGCTGGGACCGCTGAGGGTGGGGCGCGGATATCGATTCTCGTTTTCCTATTCCGTCACCGATATCGAGATCCTGGCAGATCTGACCGCCTGCAATCGCGGCTGATGCCAACAAGCGTGTGGTGTATCGCGGCAGGAATAAACAAGTCGACGCACTTCAATCAAATCAATTGTGGCTGGTTTCGGTAGCCTCGGTGCGGAAAGTGATAGACGCATCAGGATACGGAAATGCTGAAGGGCTTTACGGTTCCGAAATCGCCATTCGGTCAGGCCGCACTAACTCCGCCACCACCCTGGCACTATGCCGGCGACGTTGTTGGAGTCGAGTTCTGGACGGACCCCGATGCGACGGCGGCGACATTGCCGATTGGTCTTTCCCCAGATCCGAAGTCAAACGGTCGCGCCGTCATGATGTTTCTGGATTGGCAATTCACCGCCCAGGACGACGAATATCTCGAGCCGGCTCGTTATCAATATCGCGAGGCGTTTATTGTGGTCGACGCAATGTATCGCGACGTGCCGGTCATGTGGTGCCCGTACATTTATGTAGACAATGACGCTGCGCTGGCGCGCGGTTGGACGCAGGGGTTTCCAAAGAAAATGGGTAGCATTTTTCAGACGCGCTCCTTTGCGGCTTCAGGTCCCGCCGCAGCGCCGGTTGCGTCCGGCAGCCGGTTTGGCGCCAGCCTCTCGGCGCATGGCCAACGTCTTGCGGAAGCCTGCGTCACCTTGCACAAGCCCGTCGAAAACGGACTGTCTCTCCTCAGCCGACCCACGCTCTTGTTGCGATACTTCCCGAGACTGGCGGCCGGATATCAGGACAAGCCTGCGGTAAACGAGCTGGCGATGTCGATCACCGACAAACTCACCGTTGCCGGCGCTTGGATCGGGAAGGGCGAGCTCAATTTTCCGGAAACGAGCGGCGAAGAACTCCACGCGCTCGCGCCGAGCCGGATCGAGTCGGGGTTCCGGTACTCGCTCTCTTACTCCGTTAGCGATTTGAAGATCCTCGAAGACCACGGCTCGTAAGTGACTGACTGCTGCGGGCCCTATATGTCTGCATCCTTGTGTTTCTCATAATGGGATCTGACCGCCGGATGTTCTTAAATGTTGCGAACTCAGGTCCGCCAAGATGCAACATATTGATATATAAGATCTAAAATCGTTTCGTGGGTGGGCAACATTAACCTTCCATAACGTTGATTAACGAGCCAAAAGGGCCCCGCTGCTGCACTCTCGCGCCGATCCGAAACCGTCGGATGGTTCGTAGAGGAAATTGATTATGGAAGTGCTTCAAACTACCGCACTAGAATTCTTCTTCTGGAGTCGACCAAAAGTTCCGCTTCGTTGCGAACAGCCTGGCCAAGCTGCTTGAAACCGCAAGGCGAGAGTTGGAGCGTGATCGGGAGACGGCCAAGGCGTCGCTGGTCACAGCATCGCACATCCTGCGAGCGGAGATCGAGCGCTGTTCGGGCGCTAACGGCTCCACAAGGGGCGGTCTGGCTGCTTGGCAGATCGCTCGCGTGCGAGCTTACATTGACAGCAATTTACACCGCACCATTCACATCCGGGATCTCAGTGCTGTCGCGCGTCGGAGCCCGGCGCACTTCTCACGGAAGTTCAAACTGGCTGTTGGCGACTCGCCACATGCCTACGTGGTGAGAAGGCGCCTGGAGAGAGCCTGCCACCTAATGATCACCAGTGCGGTATCGCTGAGCGAAATAGCCTTGAGCGTAGGCTTTTCGGATCAAGCACATCTATGCAGGCTGTTCAGACAGGCCTTTGGTCAAAGTCCGGCCCACTGGCGACGAGAGCGCGGAATCCCTGGCGAGGTCACCTCAAGAACTGGCATGGACGAGAATATCCGATGAGCGATCAGCGCTGCAAAGTCTTCGGCCCTTTCGAACTCTCGATCGGAAACAGACTTATGACAAATGGCGCAAAGGTCGTACCGCTCGACGCGCGCCAAGGAGCTATTCATCGTCCTGGTGTTAGGCTCAGCTTCATTGCGTGGTGACAAGGCCCAGGGTCTGCGCGCGTGATACCGCTTGCGCGCGTCTCTCCACACCCAGCTTGGTGAAAATACTCTTGAGGTGCGACTTCACGGTCTCAGGACCAATATCAAGGCTCCGAGCGATTTCCTTGTTGGACAATCCTTCCGCGATCAGCGTGAGAATGCCAGTCTCGCGAGGACTCAATGCGCTTAGAATCCGTGCACTGGAAGTCGGCGCCAAACGATCTTGTCCTGCTCGCTGCAGACCTGCCGCGAGCCGATCGACATAGGGAAGCATATCCGTCGTGACATTGCCACTTTCCCGGGTCATCTGGAGAAGCTTGGAAATGACTGGACCCTCGTCCAAAACGGTCTGATAAAGACCGGCTGCAGCACACGCGGCAAGAACGCGATGAAAGCGGTTCACCGCCTCCGCCACTTTGCCCGCACTGAGCTGAACTGCCGACAGACGGCTCGCAATGCAGATCAGGAACTGACGATGCTGCATTGCTTCGGCCTCGCGCTGTAGCTGTTGCAGGATCGAAATAGCTTCGTCGGGACGAGCTTGTTGCCCCAACAAATGAGCGCGCGCCAACTTGTGGTGCCATTCAATTTCCGACCAGGCGCAGGGCCTTGGTGCTGGATACTTCCGCGCAAGGCGCTCCAGGCGATCGACGCATGCGGCGGCTTCATCCAGTCGCCCATCGTTCAGGTAGAGTCGCGCCTGCTCTGCTATCGCGCCAGCCGAGAGCCTTCCCCAACCCCGCGCGACGCCCTGATTCTCAGCTCGCTCCAGGAGAGTGCGGGCTCGTTCGAAATTCATCCGGGCAGCAGCGACCCTGGCGATCACGAAATAGGCGCTCCACACGCAGTCGAGCATTGTCCCAGAGCTGATCAGAGATGTGCGATCGATGACCCAGGCCTCCGCCTCATCAAGCTGACCTTGCTCGTATTTGATTCGCGCGATCAGACTGCCCGGCAGGGCCGCCGCAATCGAATCCGGCCCGACATTCTGCTCGGCAATCCGCAAGGCCTCACGGTAATGCCCATCTGCCGCCGCCAGACGTATCTGCCGTTCCTCCGCAAGTCCTTTAAGGCAGTGTCGATACACTGAGGCAAATACGTTCCTGCGATCCTCCTCGACTGAATATGGAATCCATGGCGTCGCATGGAATTGCTTGAGGTTGCCCGCCTTCATATGGCCGAAGCGAACGACATTTGACGCAACGTTCGCAGTCCACGGATCGGACGAACGGTTCACGCAATCTTGTGCCAGAGGCAGCGCTCTTTCGCTGTCATCCGACAGTGCGATAGCAACAGATCGGATCGCCTGGCATTCGTGCCGCAGGTCGCTCTCTGGCAGACGCGTTGCAGCGATATCGCCTTCTATGTCAGTTGCGAGCTTCAGGGCCTCATCAAAACGAAGCGCGAGTGCCAGCCCCCAGGCGATGGCCAATCTGACCTCGCACTGACCTCGCATGAGTTCCTCGGGAAACTGGCGCTGCCATTCGAGCAAGGTGAACAAATCACCCCTCCTTATCAGAGCCATGGCACAATTCTTCATCCAGCTGATCGCTCGATCGGAATTGCCGGCTGCGATCGCGTGCTGAACCGCCTCAGTCCATAATTCTCGGGAGGCATACCAAAGAGCGGCACGTCCGTGCAGCTCACGGACTTCAATGCAGCGGTCCGCCTCCAGCCTCTGTCTCAAATATTCAGCGAGCAGCGTATGATAACGAAGCCAGACACCATCATTATCGAGCGGCGTGAGCAGCATTTGGCGCTGGGTAAGCGATGCCAGGATTGTGCGGCTCGAGCTCGAACCCGTTACGGCTTCGCATAAAGGAGCGGAGAGCCGATCAAGAATGGCCGTTCGCAGCATGAAGTCGACCAATTCCGCCGGAAGCCCATCCAGCATCTCCGCCAAATAGGCGGCAATTGGACGCTGCGAACCCGAGAGACTGTGTACATACTCCTTCAGGCCGAATCCGGACTGTGAGGGCATGGATGAGATAATTCGCAGGGCCGCGGGCCACCCTTCAGTCTTGCGTTGCAAGAGTTGGACGTCGGGGAGTTCCAGAACGCCAGGCTTGGTGCTGTCCAGAAAGGCTTTTGTCTCCTGCATGTCGAACCGCAAGGCTACGGCATCAATCTCGATCAGCTGATTTCTGGGCTCGCAAGGTCGCAAGCGGCAGGGCAGGTTCGGCGCGCGTCGTAAGCACCACATGACAGTGGGACGGTGCGTGCTTAAGAAAATAGGCGACCGCTTGATGGATGCGAGAAGCGCGGAGCCAGTGATAGTCTTCGAGAAACAGATAGATATCATCTTCTATCTCTGCCAGATCGTTGATCAGGCTGGACAGGATTGCTGTCGGGTCGATCAGGTTGTTCTCAAGGATCAGCCCAATCGCTCCGGCGCCAACGTCCGGACTGGCATGGTGCAGGGCCTGAGATACGTAAAATAGAAACCGTGTGGCCTCGTCGTCGTCTGAATTGATGGTCAGCCACCCAACGCAATTGCCACTTTGCTCGAGTTTCTCGGCCCAGGCGGCCGTCAGCGAGGTCTTGCCGAAGCCCGCTGGCGCCTTGATGACGGCAAGTCGCTTAGCCGCGAGTTCGGACAAGATAGCGACGAGCCGAGGACGTGCGACCAGCCCGCCGAATCGTGCCGGCACGGTTTTGGTGGCCAGGAATGGCAGCTGTCCCCTGGCAGGCAAGGTGCCCGTTCCAATGGCGAGATTGCTCGAGCGCGGCTGGACCAGGGGCTCCCCCTTATCCCCGTGAGGCCTCCCCCCATTCGGGGGATGCCCACAGTGACGAAAGTGTACGACCTCTCTTAGCAAGAGGGAAGCGCCCGGCATCATTGGCTGCAAGCGTTCCGCCGCCGGTCGCCGCCTCCCGGAAAAGCAGACCAAGTCCAGGCCAAGAGCCATGGCTGACGATGATGTTGATAGAAATCTGCAGTTTGGCCCCTTTGAGCTTTCGAGCAGGGAGAGGGTGCTTCGGCGCGACGGTGTGGTACTGCCCCTTGGCAGCAGGGCGCTCGACATCCTGATCTACCTTGCCGAGCGTCCGGGTGAGGTGATTGCGAAGCAGGAGCTCATCGATCACGTCTGGTCGGACGTAACCGTCGAGGAGGGGAGCCTACGAGTCCACGTCGCCGCGATTCGCAAGGCACTTCGTGACGGCCAATTTGGCAACCGATACATCGCAAACGTCAAGGCACGGGGCTACTCGTTCGTCGGCACCGTCGTCCCTCTCACAGGCAGTACGGAGAGCAGGAACGATAAGTTCCGCCACCGAGGCAGGCTCCCCGTGCGACCGCTCATGATGATTGGGCGCGAAACGGCGGTCGGCGAGGTTAGCGACAAGCTTCGAGATGAGCGGTTCGTGACACTGCTCGGCCCCGGCGGCATTGGCAAGACGACCATTGCATTGGCTGTTGGCCGGGCCGTCGCCGAAAAGTTTGGCGGGGAAGTCCATTTTGTTGACCTGGAATGTCTCACCGATCCGCGTCGTGTCGCGGGGACTGTCGCGACATCCCTGGGACTTGCACTCAAATCGAAAGACCCCGGCCTGGAGCTGGTCGACCTCGTTCGTTCGCGGAAGCTTCTTATCATTCTCGATAGCTGTGAGCATGTGATCGGGGCGGTCGCCTCACTTGTCGAGCAACTCTACCGGCAAACGGAAGAGATCCATGTTCTGACCACGAGTCGAGAATTGCTGAAAGTAGAGGGTGAGCATTCTTACCGGGTTCTTCCCCTTGATTATCCACTGGACGGCTCAGAGCAGACGGCAAACGCCGTGCTTCGATATCCGGCGGTGCAGTTGTTTGTGCGGCGCTTGGCGGCGAGAGCGGGAAACTTCGTTCTCACCGACGAGCAGGCGCCGTTTGTCGCGGAAATGTGCCGAAAGCTGGATGGTCTGCCGTTGGCAATCGAGTTGGCAGCGCGTCAGGTGGCCGCACTCGGTGTCAAGGGCACTGTTGCACGCCTGCTATCTCGGCTGGAATTGCTGAAACTGAGCCATCGGACGACCGTTCCCAGGCATCGGACTCTTAGGGCGACATTGGATTGGAGCTACAATCTGCTGTCTGACGGAGAGACAATTGTTCTTCGACGCATTGCTCCTTTCGTCGGCCATTTCACCCTTGAGGGCGCACGGTATGTCGCAGGCGAACTCGGCGCAGGCACCGGAGAAATTTTTGACGCGATCGCCGGCCTGGTCGATAAGTCGTTAATCGCAACTCGGCTTGACGACAGTCAGCAACGGTACCGACTGCTTGACACGACGCGGGCATATGCGCTCGAAAAACTGGAGGAGCATGCCGAAGTCGACGTAGTCCTCCGCCGGCATGCGGAATACGTCGCCGGCTACCTCGCGACGCCTGATCTCATTCTGGCCAAGCGAATGCTCGAACAGGCGAGCGCTCCGGCGCGACAAGCTGGATGAGGGGCGCAATCGTCAAGCAGAGAGGAAGCTCCAAGAATCACATCCTGCTCCCTCGCTTGGAAAGGATCGCGAGCCGCAGAGGCGGCCCGCCGCAAGTTTGCTGTTGCGTTCGGCTTATTTGACGACCTGAGAGGAGTGTGTGAATCCAAAACCCGTTTGTTTTTAGCTTTGCGACCACCGAAACTCTCGAGGAGTGGTACCGAGCATATGACGGAAATGACGCGCTAGATGACCTTGGTCGAAAAAGCCCACGGCGAACGCAATTTCCGCTAACGGGAGATCCGTTTGAACCAACATCTCCTGGGCACGTTCGACTCGCTTTTGCGTGAGGTAGAGATGCGGCGTCACTCCGGCGGATTGCTTAAATTGTCGCGCAAAATGATGCACTGATAGTCCGGCGACTCCTGCCAGCATCGACAGATCGATACTTTCGTCCAAATGCACTTCCACGTATTCCCGCACCCGACGCATCGCGCCGGGCGACAATCCGCCGTGTGCCTGCGGCGCTGGCGGCAGCCTCGAAATATCAATCGAGCCCAGGCGCGGGCGCGTGTGCAGGTTGCAGTTCGTTGCAGTGCTCGAGGCACTCACAGGGTGATCGGGTGGAGTCACGAGCGCGGGCCGACTGTCGTTGCTGCCGGCGATCAGCAGTCGCGCAGAGATATCGGTCCGGTCCTGGCGCCGGAAGAGGTCGACGTCTCGCTCGAAAATCGACCACAAGCTGGTACCCGCCCGGAGCCCGCGGTCATCGAGCATGAGGGACGTGCGCGCGACCCGGTTTGCGCCGATGATGCGTTGGTTGCCGTCAATCGCCAGCAGCATGCTTGGAACGCCTCCCTCCGGCGGCGCTACCGCGACGATCCACTCTCGACGGAACTGCTCACGAAAAAATCGCTCTTCTATCGCGCGCGCCGATCGAACTGTGAGCACGCCAGTCAGCGCGTGCGCTCGTTCGGAGAGTTCAGGATCGATGGCGGAGACGTCCAAGACTGCTATCAGTCGCCCATCGACCCCGAACACCGGCGCGCCAGAGCAGCTCAAGTTAATGTGTCTGGACCTAAAATGCTGGCTTCTGTGAACGGTGACAGGCCGCTCTTCGGCGATGCAGGTGCCAATGCCGTTTGTGCCCTCCACTTCCTCGGACCACACCCCGCCGAGCCAAGTTCCCCAATATTGGAACTGGCTTGCCAGCGCATCTTGACCACGATGCGCCACTGCGACGCCCGAGCTATCACAGAGCAAGACGGCATATCCCGCCTCACGAACCACCTTGTATAATTCATCTAGCTCCTCTTGGGCGCTGGAGATGAGCTTATCCAGCGGTTCGCGAAAATGTTTCAACTCAGCAGTCGTGAGGATGCGTGGCGCCTTGCTGTTGAGTGGATCGAGGCCGTGTTTCTTTGCTGATCTTTGCCAGGAGCTTGATACCGCTTGTATCCCCAGCGAAGGCGTCGCCCCCTCGGCAACCGAACAAACGTGTTCAGCGTGCCCCGCGATAGTGTCGAGCGAGCTTGCAGACCGCTCCGAGAGTCCCATCACCGCACCTGGTTTACTATGGACGCGCTCCTAGCGACGGCGCGCTGTCCAGTTTCCGACCGCGGCGAAACGCGCTGTCGCGGCGAACGGCGCCGCAGCTCCTCGGGGCACCGCGCGGACGCTAAAAAAGCGTTGTCGAAGCGGTATCATGGTACTCCATGCGGAGTACCCCCGCAATCGGCGAAGGAAATTGACGGAGCTGTTTCCCCCTATTTAGCAAAGTACGCGCAAATTGCCGATCCCGAATTGGCCAGATTTGGACAATTGAGCCCGACCCGTCTCTTAAAGGCGCAACAGGCCAAAATTCCATATGAAAAAAGCAAAGGCCTCCGGGCCGGATCAAACCCCTCCAAGAGGGGATTGATCATTCGGGGGATGCTTGCACCGCCGGACAGGCCTTCGCGCGGTCTTGTGCTCCGCTCCGAAGATGCAAAGGAGAGCACTATGATTTACATTCGAAATCTGGGCGCCGCGCCAGACGATACTAAAAAAGACTTTGATGCCGCACTAATCCGAACGTACGCCCTGACGCTGGCCAACGAAGCCTTGCGCGAGGCGCAGGTCGATCTGGCGCATGTCGACCGCATCACAACGATAGGACGGCTCACGGCCTCGATCGCCCCCGAAGTGACGCAGCCCATTGCAGCGATAGTCACCAACGCTCAGGCCGCTCGGCACTTTCTGGATCGTCGACCGCCGGACCTGGACGAGGTACGAGAAGCGCTCGATTGCATCGTGACGGAGGCCTATCGAGCAAGCGACGTGATTTACCGGATCCGCGGGCTCTTCAAGGAGACGCCGCCGAAGAGGGAGCGCGCGGAGATCAACGGAGCGATCCGCGACGTGCTTGAGCTGACGCGTGGCGAGGCGACGAAAAACGGCGTATCAGTGCGGACGCAGTTCGCAGAGCCATCGCCGGTTGTCCAAGCAGATCGGTCGCAACTGCAGCAAGTAATCCTCAATTTGATTATCAACGCCGTCGAGGCAATGAGCAGCATGCGCGAAGGAGCACGCGAATTGCTGATTTGTACCGAGAAAGCGGAGTCAAACGGCGCGCTGGTGGCGGTACGAGATTCGGGTCCGGGACTGGATCTGAAGAGTGTGGACCGCCTGTTCGAGGCCTTCTACACTACCAAGGTCCAAGGCATGGGCATAGGTTTGGCCATCTGCCGCTCTATCATCGAAGCGCACGGTGGGCGACTGTGGGCGAGCGCGAACGTGCCCTGCGGCGCCATCTTTCAATTCACATTGCCCGCCCACACGGCCCGAGCATCGTGATGGGTGCTGAAACGATCTCGCGCCGACTTATGCCGGCCTAATCCCGAAAGCGGCGAGTGTTGCCACGAGGGACACGTCCGAGACAGATCACTCACGACGGGGTCGGGCCGCCAGCAGGCACACTTCGTCGGTGCATTCTTCCCTGCACTTCGGCCTCGACGGCTTGCTCCAGACAGCGCTGGCGCGTCGTTGCGCAAGACCTCGGTCAGCGGGTCCGCAAAAAGTTCTTGGTTGGGATAGTTGGAAAACGTTAGTGTCGGTCTGGGCGTATCACTCCTTCAGTGGAGAAGTGGAGGCTTCGAACACCCCTACGATACGCCGCCTTATCCCCTCATGCCGTCACCAACTTTCGCGCATAGCTCCTCGTTGGTCGGCTGGCTCACGAATGAGGCAAGCCATGGCGCATCGGGACCCTTCATCGCCAACACCCATGCCGACGATTCTCCGGTACGGCATTGCAGTTCTGTCCGTAGCAATCGCAATCGGGTTGGATTTCTTCGTGCTGCGACATTTCGAGGCCATTTTGACGCCGTTCCTGTTCGCAGTCGCCGCGACCGTTTGGTACGCAGGAACCGGGCCAGGTGTGCTCGCAATTGTCCTTTCAGTCCTCAGCCTTAATTACTTCTTCCTGCGTCCCGGTTTTTCCTTCAGCCCAATTAGCTATGCCGATCTCGTTTATTTAACCTTTTGCATATTCTGCGCCTTGGCTGTCGGTTGGGTCAGCGCCGTGCGACGACGGACAGAGCAAGAGCTTCGTCAGGCCCGCGACGAGTTCGAGGCCAAAGTGTTGGAACGAACCGCCAACTTACAGCGGAGCGAAAGCTATTTGGCCGAAACGCAGAAGCTGACCCACACTGGCAGTTGGGCATGGGACGCTCGCAGCCAGAGAGTCCTCTACTGCTCCGAGGAAATGTTCCGAATTTACGGATTGGATCCGCAGGTGGACCTGCCGACCCGCAAAAACTTTCGGCAACGAGTTCATCCGGAGGATCGAAACAGGACAGACGCGAGATTTGCGAGGGTGGTCAACGAAAAAGTTGACAGCTTCGACGAGTACAGGGTTTTGCTGCCTGACGGAACAGTTAAGCACGTCATTTCATCGGGGCACCCGGTTCTCGACGGGAACGGGGAGCTCATCGAGGTCATCGGCACTGCGACCGACGTAACAGAACGCAAACGGGCCGAGCAGGCATTGCGGGACCGCGAAGCGAAGATTCGGCGCCTGGTTGACGCGAACATCATCGGAATTTTCATTACGGGCTTGCAAGGTCGGGTTCTTGAGGCCAATGACGCGTTTCTTCATCTCGTAGGACAGGACCGGGACGATCTGGTTTCAGGCCGCATACGCTGGACGGACCTGACCCCACCCGAATGGCGCGAGCGCGACAAGCGGGCCCTGCGGGAACTGTACTCAAATACAATTGCCCAGCCTTACGAGAAGGAGTTTTTCCGAAAGGATGGCAGCCGCGTCCCCGTGCTGGTTGGAGGCGCGCTGTTCGAAGAGGGCGGCAACGAAGGCGTCGCATTCGTGCTCGATTTGACGGAGCGCAAGTGCGCCGAAGAAGCATTGCGGGAAAGCGAAGCGAAGATCCGGCGCCTGGTCGATTCCAACATCATCGGGATTTTCGTCTGGGACTTCGACGGTCGCATTCTTGAGGCCAACGACGAATTTCTTCGCATGGTGAGCTACGATCGCGAAGACCTAGTTTCGGGCCGTATAAGGTGGGCGGACCTGACGCCGCCCGACTGGCGCGACAGGAATAACGCAAGGATCGAAAAGCAAAAAAGCAGCGGTCGGTTCGAGCCGTTCGAAAAAGAATTCACGAGAAAAGACGGTAGCCGTGTGCCCATACTGATAGGTGGGGCAACATTTGAAGAGGGCGGTAACCAGGGCGTCGCATTCGTGCTCGATCTGACGGAGCGCAAGCGGGCCGAACAAGCTCTGGTGCGAAGTGAGGCTTATTTAGCCGAAACGCAGAAGCTGACCCACACCGGCACCTGGGCATGGGACGCCCGCAGCCAGAAAGTGCTCTTCTGCTCCGAGGAAATGTTCCGAATTTACGGCTTGGATCCGGAGGTGGATCTACCGACCCGCAGGAACTTTCGGCAACGAGTTCATCCCGAGGATCGCAACAGGGTAGACGAAAGACAAGCGAGGGTGGTCAACGAAAAAGTTGGCAGCTCCGACGAGTTTAGGATTGTGCTGCCCGACGGAACAGTGAAGCACGTCATTTCAACATGGCACACATTCCTCGATGGGAACGGAGAGCTCATCGAATTGATGGGCACTGCGACAGACATAACAGAACGCAAGCGCGGCGAGGAAGCATTGCAGGAAAGCGAATACAAGCTCCGTCAGATCATCGACACGGTACCAGGCTTCCTCTGGTCATTGGCCCCGGACGGCGAGCCGACGCATTTCAATCAGCGGTTTTTGGACTATTTCGGCAAGCCATTTGAGGACTTTAAGCATGGTGGTTGGCTCGCACTCGTACACCCGGACGACGTGCCGGAATTTGAAAGAATTCTCTCCCACGCAATTCAGACCGGAAATTCGTACCGGGGTGTGCTCCGTTTCCGCCGGGCGGACGGCGAGTACCGTTGGCACCAGGGCCGCGGTGACCCTCTGCGCGATCGGCAGGGACGCATCATCCAGTGGTACGGCCTGTCTGTCGATATCGATGAAGCCAAGAAGGCCGAAGACCGGTTACGCCGCAGTGAATCCTCTCTGGCGGAGGCGCAGCTGCAGCTCGCGCACGCTAACCGCGTCGCGACGATGGGCCAGTTGACGGCTTCGATCACCCATGAATTGAACCAGCCGATTACAGCGGCGGTCACATACGCGTCAGCCGCGCGGCGCTTGCTAAGCGCGGAGCCGCCGGATTTGCGTGAGGTGGATGACGTGCTCTCTCTTATTGTCAAGGAGGGGAACCGCGCAGGCGAGGTTGTCGGGCGAATCCGCGCGCTCATCAAGAAGGCGCCCGCCCGAAAAGACGTCGTAGAGATCAACGATGCCATCCTCGAGGTTATTACTCTCACCCGTACCGAAGCCGCAAACAATAGCGTTTCGGTGCGGACGCAATTGGCGGAGGGCTTGCCGCGTGTCCAGGGAGATCGGGTCCAGTTGCAACAGGTACTACTTAACCTGATCATCAATGCCATCGAAGCGATGCGCGACGTCGGCGAAGAGGAGCGGGAATTGCTCATCAGCACGCGCCACGAACCGGATGGCGTGTTGGTCGAGGTGCGAGATTCAGGTCCAGGCTTCGCACCGGCGGCTCTTGAGCGCGTATTCGAGGCTTTCTACACCACGAAATCGAGCGGTCTGGGGCTTGGGTTGTCGATCTGCCGGTCGATCATCGAAGCGCATAACGGACGATTGTGGGCGAGCCCTAACGCGCCACGTGGCGCTATCTTTGGCTTCATCGCGCCGGCTCATCCGGCCGCCGCATCGTGAGTGGAGGCGGAAGATGGCTGTCGACGGTGATGAAGGTAACAAGGCCGAAAAACAGCCTGGGTTCCTGGCGCAGTTGCAAGCCATTCTAAATGTGCTTCCGGCCTATACCTGGTACGCGGCTCCGTCCGGCGCCCTCATCTTCGTGAATAGACGAACTGCGGATTACCTTGGTCTTCCAGAAGATCATCCCCTGCGTTTCGGCATCGACATTGGCGCCCAGTGGGATGACTGGGTCGCGTTGTTGCATCCCGACGACCAGGAAGAAGCACGCCAATACTGGTCAAGCCGTCTGCGCACGGGCGACGCCGGTGAGCATAGTTACCGAGTTCGTGGCGCTCAAGGAGACTACCGCTGGTTCCTTACTCGCTTCGAACCGCTCCGGGCAAGCGATGGAACCCTGCTGCTGCGGATCGGAGCGACTCTGGATATTGACGAGCTCACGCGCGCGCAGGGAGTGCTGCGTGAAAGCGAACGAAGTTTACGTTTAGCAATTGATGGGATAGCCGGCCTGGTTGCGGTCTTGATGCCGAATGGTGAACTCGAAGCCGCCAACCGCCAACTTTTCGAATATTTTGGCCGATCGCTGGAAGAGCTAAAGAACTGGGGAACAAACGATACGGTGCATCCCGAAGACCTTTCCCGTATTCTTGAACTTGTTAAGAGAGGGATAGCCTCGGAGATTCCCTTCAACTTCGAGCTACGCGTGCGGCGTTTCGACGGCGAATATCGGTGGTTTGAAAACCGCCACGTCCCAATTCTCGATGACTCCGGGCGCATCGCCCGCTGGTACCTTCTCCTGACGGACATTGAGGATCGCACACGAGCGCTGGCGCGATTCGACCAGATGCAATCGGATTTCGTCCACATGAACCGCGTGAGCGTGATGGGAGAATTGGTTGCTTCGCTGTCTCACGAAATCACGCAACCGATTGCCAGCGCGCGCATCTACGCCCGCGCTGCCCAGAATTTTCTGAACATGCAGCCGCCGGACCTGGGCGAAGTCAGGGAAGCGCTCGCCGGTATTGTTGGCAATGTCGGTCGAGCCGGAGACATCATCGACCGCATCCGTGATCAGATCAGGCATGCGCCTCCGCGAAAAGAGCGATTTGATCTCAATGCGGCAATCGATGAGGTGATTGGGTTGGGGCGAAGCGCGATCATCAAAAATCGGGTCTGGGTCCAGACCCGGCTTTGTGAGGGATTATTTCCGGTTCACGGCGATCGCGTTCAATTGCAGCAGGTGGTCCTGAACCTGCTCCTGAACGCGATCGAAGCAATGGGCTCGGTTGAGGCAGCGCCGCGAGAGCTATTGATCAGCACCAGGCAGGACCACACAGGAGTCCTTGTGGCAGTGCACGATTCCGGGCCGGGCATTCATCCGGAACATCTCGAGCGCGTTTTCAATTCCTTCTACACCACAAAGCCCAGCGGAACAGGGATGGGGCTGTCGATTTGCCGGTCTATCATCGACGCCCATGGGGGCCGGCTGTGGGCAGAGGCGAATGAACCTCGCGGCACGATATTTCAGTTCACCTTGCCCGCCGGGTAGTCACCCCGGAGCGATGGCGACGCCTCAGCGAGCGCGACTTCGTCGTGGTGGATCAGCATGACGTAACGCATCGTAAACTCCGCACCCGGCACACTGATCCTCCGTGGTGAGATGCAACGGGACCATTACGGGAGATTCAGGCTTCTGCGCTAAGCAACGCGACCTGGGCTACGCGGCTTTGTCGGCGTCAGTTGCAATTGGTCGGCCATGCGCGCCAAGTCAGGTAAGGACGATGCCCGCATCTTACGCATTACCTGGCCACGATGAACTTTTACCGTGATTTCGGTTACGCCGAGGTCGGCTGCGATCTGTTTGTTTAGCCGCCCGGTCGCCACGAACGCCATGACCTCGCGTTCCCGCGGCGACAACGTTTCGAAACGAACTTTCAGATCTGCCATTGCTCGTTCCTGCTCAAGCCGTGCTCGATCACGGGCATGACCGAGCTGAATCGCTTCAAGCAGATCCTGTTCTCGGAACGGCTTTGTCAGGAATTCGATTGCGCCACCCTTCATCGCCTGCACCGACATTGGAATATCACCATGTCCGGTGATGAAGATGATTGGCAGCTGTCTTTCGGCACCTGCGAGTTCGCGCTGCAGCTCGAGTCCGCTCTGGCCGGGAAGCCGCACGTCAAGCACCAGGCAAGCGGGTCCTTCTGGCCGGTCCGCCGCGAGAAATTCGCTCACCGAACCGAGTAGGCTGACCCGAAAGCCCACCGCTCCAAGCAGCTTGCCTAGTGAGTCCCGCACCCCCGGATCATCGTCAATGACGACGACGGTTGGCGGTTGATCTTCGGCCCGTCGCTCCACCACATGTTCCTCGTTGACATGCGCATTAGCTTTGCCAGTCCGCCATGGAGCATAGCAGATTGTCGCGTGGTCGCTAGAGGGGTCGACCAGCCCAATTCGGCTCCGACGGATCGAGACCATCGGCGAACTGGCCGGTGAAGTCGGCGAGGTTCCGCGTTAGGCGCCAGCTGCTCGCCAAAGTCGAACCGACCAGGCTGGCAGCGCACAACCTTCGTATAGTGCGCATATTGCTATTTGGTACTCGATCTTTCCGCGAGATCAATAGTAAGAGCCAATGCGTGCCGTTATGGTGAAGGTCTCCTCCCTCGAGGCCGATCACTCCCTGCGGCCTCCCCTTGCCCCTCCAGCGCGAAGCTGGAGGGGCTTTTTTGAGCTAACAGGGTCGAGGGTGAAATGAAGGTCTATGCCTGTGACGCAGCTTGCTGCATGGGCCACGAAATTTCCGACGCTACGAAGTCAATCGTTGAGTTCCTATACAATCGTATAATCGAAGCACGTAGCGGTTGCGCCTAGGTTAGATGAGGAAAGAATCTCGCGGACGACATCCGTTGTTCCGTAAAAGATGTCTCGCGGTTACCGGTCTTGCCAAGTGCCAAATAGCGGACCAATAGTTGCCATAGTCGACGACGACGAAGGGGTTGGAAACGCAATCAAGGTTTTGATGCGTTCGATCGGGTTGGTCGCCCACGCATTTTCGTCGGGGGAGGAGTTTTTGCGCTCACCCGAATTAAGTCGCGCCGGCTGCCTGGTTGTCGACTTCGACATGCCCAGGATGAGTGGCCTTGATCTGCACAACAATCTGTCTCGATTGGGCAAAGAGATTCCCACCGTGATGATAACTGCCTATCCAAGCGATGATATTCGCGCCCGCGCACTTCAAGCTGGGGTCATCTGCTATCTGCCCAAGCCGTTCGATGAGAGCGACCTCCTGGATTGCGTTCAGACCGCTCTGGATCGCGTTCGGCCCAATCTTCGGCGCGTTGAGGTGATTGCGCTATACCATGGTTTAAGTTCGTTACGAGCTTCGTTGCGGCCAGCTTTACGCTCGTACAATTGTGGCGTTTGCCGACTGGCGGCATACAGGACGCGCGGAAACCGTCGTTTGGGTGACACATGCATGGCGCCGCGGTTCACAGGAAGCTGAGATTCGGTCCTTTCGAACTTTCGGTTGGCGAGAGAATACTTCGGCGCGATGGTGTGGTACTGCCCCTTGGCGGCAGGGCGCTCGACATCCTGCTCTACCTTGTCGAGCGTCCGGGTGTGGTGATCGCAAAGCAGGAGTTGATGGATCATGTCTGGTCCGACGTCACCGTCGAGGAGGGGAGCCTCCGAGTCCACGTCGCCGCGATCCGCAAGGCGCTTGGCGACGGCCAATTTGGCAACCGATACATCGCAAACATCAAGGGGCGGGGTTACTCGTTCGTCGGTACCGTGGTCCCTCTCACAGGCAATACGGAGAGCAGGAACGACAGGTCCCGACAGCGTGACAGGCTCCCGGCGCGACTGCTTATGATGATTGGGCGCGAAACGGTCGTCAGCGACGTTAGCGACAAGCTTCGAAATGAGCGGTTCGTAACCCTGCTCGGCCCGGGCGGCATTGGCAAGACGACCATTGCATTGGCTGTTGGCCGGGCCGTCGCCGAAAAGTTTGGCGGGGAAGTCCATTTTGTTGACCTGGAATGTCTCACCGATCCGCGTCATGTCGCGGGGACTGTCGCGACATCGCTGGGAGTTGCACTCAAATCGAAAGATCCCTGCCTGGAGCTGGTCAACCTCGTTCGTTCGCGGAAGCTTCTGATCATTCTCGATAGCTGTGAGCATGTGATCGAGGCGGTCGCCTCGCTTGCCGAGCAACTCTACCGGCAAGCGGAAGAGATTCATGTTCTGACCACGAGTCGAGAATCGCTGAACGTAGAGGGTGAGCATTGTTATCGGGTTCCCCCTCTTGATTGTCCACCAGACGGCTCAGAGCAGACGGCAAATGCTGTGCTTCGATATCCGTCGGTGCAGTTGTTTGTACGGCGCGTGGCGGCGAGGGCGGGAAGCATCGTCCTCACCGACGAGGAGGCGCCGTTCGTCGCGGAAATCTGCCGAAAGCTGGATGGCATACCGTTGGCAATCGAGTTGGCGGCGGGTCAGGTGGCCGCGCTCGGCATCAAGAATACGGTTGCCCGCCTGATGTCTCGGCCGGAATTGCTGAGACTAAGCCATCGGACCGCGGTTCCCAGGCATCGGACCCTCAAGGCGACACTGGATTGGAGCTACGATCTGCTGTCCGACGCGGAGAGGATTGTTTTTCGACGCATTGCTCCTTTCGCCGGCCATTTCACCCTGGAGAGCGCGCGGTATGTCGCAGGCGAATTCGGGAAAGACACCGGGGAGATTTTTGACGCGATCGCCGGTCTGGTCGAGAAGTCATTGATAACGACTCGGATCGACGAAACGCAGGCACAGTATCGGCTGCTGGACACGACGCGGGCATATGCGCTTGAAAAACTGGAGGAGCATGGTGAGTTCGACCCAATTTCTCTGCGGCATGCGGAATACGTCATCCAACAGCTCGAATCAAAGAAAGAGATGCTATCGGCTCAGCCAAGGGCTGAAAGAGTTGCGGCCTATTCCTCGCAGCTCAGCAATGTTCGCTCGGCGCTGGAATGGAGCTTTGGATCGCACGGCAACGACGAGGTCGCGACAAGGCTTGCGGCCGCTTCAACGCAGCTTTTTATTGAACTGGCGCTATTGACCGAATGGCAGGCCTGGGCAGAGCAGGCGATAGCCCGGCTGGCAGATCAGCATATGAACTCCCGCCAGGACCTTGCCCGCGAGCTCAGGCTCCTGAGCGGACTGTTCCTGTATTCGAGCTGGACCACCGACATTTACCGCGCTCTCGATATTGCCGGGCGAAGCCAAAAGGTGGCTTTGAAAATCCAAGATCCCGACGATATGGCGCTCGCTGAAACGATGTTGGGCGCCGCCAATCATTTGGCGGGAAACCATCTTGTTGCACAGAGGCATTTCGAAGCCAGCCTGCGCCACTCGGCATCGGGCTCACGCTTGCGCGCTGGACACTATTTGTTTCATCACCCCACCCTCTCGCTTGCCGGCATGGCGCGCTCTCTGTTGTACAGGGGGCTGCTCGACCAATCACTGGACTACGCAAGGCTCGCAATAGAGGAGGGAAAAAAATCCGGCAGTCCAACGACATTGTGCCGATCCCTGATTCTGATTCTCCCTGTCTATTTGGCGCTGGAGGATTGGCAGAGGTCAGACCAGTACGTCACGCAATTGAGCGACCTCTCCGCAGCTCACGCCCTGAAGCCGCTCCATGCAATCGCAATCGGGATGCGAGGCCGGTGGCTTTTCCTTCAAAACAACGTTCGCGACGGCGTTCCGTTGCTGAAGAGGGCGTCGGAGGAGCTTGAGGCCCAACGTCATGAAATGCTCAATATGGATTTTGTCAGCGATCTCGGCGCGGGTCTTGCGGCTTGTGGCCTTCACGAGGAGGCATTGACGCTGGTGGCGGATGCCCTTGACGTCCAAAACCGTGGGGGAAAATTTCTGTTCGCGCCCGCCTTGATGAGGGTGAAAGGCCTCATCCTGGCATCCAGATCGCACGAGGACTATCCCGAAGCAGAAACAAGCTTTCTGTCGGCGATCGGCTGTGCGAAACGCCAGTCCGCCGGCCTGTTTGAATTGAAGGCTGCGATGGACCTTGCCGAGCTATTGCTGAAACAGCGGCGCGTCCCAGAGGCCTACAAATATCTCAGCGCGGTTCTTGATCGAATTCCAGCTGGAATAGTATCTCCCGATCAAAAGCGCGCCCTGCAAATCGTCAACCGGATGCATTCCGGCATCAAGGCCGTCGGCTAAAGCGGGCACCTTCGACCACTGCGCACTGTCCGCGCAGTCGGGTTCAAGTCCTCGCATCCCGATGCAAGCCCCACGTCTGCGGTTGGGTGCATGCTGTGGCAGGAATGGTCACAGCAGGGTTTGAATGCAATGGGCTAGTTCGTGGCGGATATCGCGATCGTGGACGAGCCAACACTGCTCAATTTGCAGGAGCGATAGGCAGTGCCCATAGCCCGCTACTTTATGTTCGTCGGAGCCACGCTTGCGGCTTTGCTGCTGATCTCCGACTGGTGTCTGCCAACACCCCCAGCGATGTTCGCCAAGCAGCTAGTCATCGATAGATCGATCATCCGGATCAAGTCTGCGCACAAATGGCCGCAAAAGATCGTCCTGGACACCAGCCAGCCGACCATAACACCTCCCGCCGTCGAGGAGCCTCCGGCGGCGCAGTCGGTTTGGCTACTGCCTGACGAAGCGCAAGATCAATCGTATCTTGGGGCTTTGGCCCAATTGAAGCCAGATACACCGTTGGCGGCTGTCGATCATCCAACCTTGCGCATCAAGCGCAGTTTGGCAAAGACCGCTCGATCAAAGCCTGCGGCCAGAGGTTCCGTTACGCGTCGGCTGGCAAGAGCGGAAGGGGGCGGGGGCTGTTGTCAGTTTAGGTGGATCGACAATGGTCAAACAAGATCGACTGCCATGTCGCGCAGGCACATCGCGTCGTCATGGCCTATGGATTGGCCGGCGCTCACCGGAGGAATTGAAAGATAACAGCTGCTGTCGTTGCGCAAGGAACTGCGCAGTAACCGTCTAAAAGGATCAGGAATGAACAAGATCGTCCGAGGCAGGTCCGCTACTCCATGCAGCATCAAAAGGAGCAACGATGACCGAATACCTAGTCGCCGCGCGCGCTGCGATCATCCTCTGGACCAATCTTGCAGTGATGCCAGCCGAGATCCTCTTCGACGCGATTGACACCGAATTGGAGCGCCGCGGCGTCGAGGCGGACGCTTAGCTTCATTGTTGGCCAGAGAGAACGTGGAGCGCGAAATGACAAAACACATTGTACAGTTACCGAATCCCGATGAATCATTGCTTCTTCGTGAGTTGAACCACAGAATAAAAAACGAACTCACTTCCGTCATATACAGGGTTTCAGCCAAAGCGGTGCAGTCGGATAGCATGGTAGTCAAGGCCGCGCTGCTCGACGTCGTAGACCTCCTGCATCAATGCGCCGATGTTCATCGGGCGCAGCACATGCCGGATCAGGGGCGCCTCACCGATGCCGCAAGGTACCTCCAGCAGCTTTGCTTCTCCATCACGAAATACCAACTGGACCGCCTGGCGATACGTGTCTTGTTTTCAGCGGATGAACTGCGGCTTGAAGGAGAACGCTGCTGGAAGCTAGGGCTGATTGTATCCGAGTTTCTGACCAATGTGGCACGACATGCTCAATTCGGCTCTAGACATCCAGAATTGCGAGTGGAGCTGAAGCTTGCAGGCAACGTCGTAAAGTGCAGGGTCTCTGACAATGGCTCGACACCTGAACCGATCCGGCGCGGTCGAGGACTAGCAATCATCGGCGAGCTGGCCAGCAGTATGGGCGGTCGCGTTTATACCTCTTGCACTGCGGAAGGATCTTTCTTCCTTTTCACCTTCTCATTGACCGAGGTCGAGCAACGCGCCGCCGGCACGACTCATGTTTTTCGGTTGAAGCGGAGGAAGATGCGCCGCCCTCTGCGGTTGCAGGCGTCCAGAACTGAGGATCTGGGGGCTGGTTAGGTAGGTCCGATTTGCCTCTCTTAAAAGGTTGAGAGCGAAAATGCAGAATTTACCATGGAGCGAAGCCTTGGCCGACTGTATAAGTCCGTAGCTTCTTTCTATGATTCGAAGAGGCTGACATGAACGACTAGCATGCGTGGCTTTCGCAGCAGCACGACGGCTTGCGCACCTTCCGGATCTTCCAGCAAAACTCGTAACTTTGAGCGGGGAGGAGCCCGAGCAACGGGCCTTGTGCCGGTTGCTGACTTACCTCGTCGGCAGCTATGTCGAAGCTTTTGACGAGGAACCTTTGCCTGTCGCGGTCGCGGATCGCGCATTTCAACGTCTGCTCGACTTGGTCGCAGGCCTCAATTTTCGAGCCAGCGCGGAGCACCGGCTCGCCGACCTCAATCGTGTTGCAGCGTGCGACCTCTTGCATTGGTCGTGTGAAACCTCAATGGGCGGGACGCCGAGGGCCACCTTCTGTTGCATGCCACGCGCGACAAAGGCGCATCATGCCACCATCGTTGGGGAAGCAGAACCCTGTCGCGCAGGCAGAGCCGCACGAGACCAATCGGTCAACGATAAACAGGAGAAAGACCTGCGGCTGGCGGGCCTGCCCGAGGGCTGAGAGAACGAACGCTGCTCCTGCAGTTACTTCCGGATCTGTGACCTTTCCGGACCTCCTGCGAGCTCTGTTCTTGCGTCGGCTGCTGATGCAAAGGCGGATTATGTTCGCCCGATCGGGCACAGCCGAGTCTGACCTATTGCGGAAGTGGTCGGCTTTGAGGGCGAGCACCATAAAACCTTCGTATCGTTTCCGTGACACCTTTAGATGCTGGACGATTACCTACGTTCAATTGAGCCGCTGATCGTGATCGTCTTAGACTGCATGCGTCGGAAAGGCGCTCAGGTTGATGAAGTGCGACGCTGAAAAAAGGATATCGACGAATAACGACGATAATACCAAAAGGAGACTACAATGCCGAACTGTTCCGAAAGTCTTAGATCTGGCAGAGCCGCGCGATGCGCAGTTTGTGATGGCAAGTTTGGTCTCGTCCGGCACTACTCGTGGCGAACCTCGCTTTGTTCCAAGAAGTGCGTCGATCGCTTCAGAGCTCGCAAGGAAAGTGACCGCAATTGGCTGCCCTGGCTCCAAATCACCTTAAACCCGGCGCCCGAGAACCGCGCGAGGGCTCTATGACGTTTCAGATTTCACAACGAGGCAAGCAATACTTAAAAACAGCACAGACTTTGCTCCGCGCTGCCCAAACCATGACCGACCGAGCGATTGCGGGTCAGCTTAAAGCACTCGCCGACGACTACCAGCGGCGAGCTGAGAAAGCTTCGCATGTTGATGCGGCCAAAGCATTCGCTCGATCGGCTACTAACGCTGATGGCGAGCCGCGTACATGACCTCATGAGCAGCTTCACAGCCCACCCTGTGGAAGAAATGCCTGGTAATGTTGGGATGCCCGACGCGCGGTCCAGTCACGAACTTTTTATTCATTCGTTACCGCCTGCAGAGCTTCAAAGTTGGCGCTGATATCCCACATAGAATGGAATGATATGCGTCATCTCAAAGTGAACCCGTTCTCAAACAGCGGATTCTGTCTCTAATTAATGTCTGGAGCGAATATGGGTGAAGTTATTCGATTTGTTCCAAAGTCTGAGCGCGAGCGAGCCCACCTAATTCGAGTGGCCCGTGCGATATATGACAGCATCTTCCCGCCGGCTGATCCGGTCAGCGAGCCGCAGGACAAGGCACCGGTAAGTCATTCGGTCAGCGGCGCCAATGCCTATCGCTGCGACGGGGTTCTCCTGTCGTGATCAAGATCATCGCCGTGCTCTGCAGTCTCTCCTCTCCGGCAAATTGCCACGAGCAGACCGTCACCACCTCGGACTTCGCTGATGTCTCGATGCAGTCCTGCCTGATGGGCGTGCCGCAGCTCGCCGAGTGGATGAAGCAGTATCCCACCGAGCGCCTGGCGGCGTGGCGCTGCGTGATTGGCAAACAGGATGGCAGGGGAGCTTAGGGTGGAAATCAGCTTTCCTGGAGTTCGCGGCCAATCCGATCGATGCCATCTTCGCTCCCGACAGTGCGTGCGATGCCCAGAAAGCGGTAGCGAACGAAAGCCTTCGCGTATCGGTGGAGAAAGGCGGCTTCATTATCGTGCACGGCACCATGCATGAATGCGGTTACGCGCTTTAGGCGCAGCGATTGCAGACCTCTCGGGTCCAAAAGGCTG
Source organism: uncultured Alphaproteobacteria bacterium (assembly GCA_963732455.1). Taxonomy (GTDB): domain Bacteria; phylum Pseudomonadota; class Alphaproteobacteria; order Rhizobiales; family Xanthobacteraceae; genus Bradyrhizobium. The sequence continues at coordinate 473,595 of CAVSZM010000009.1, forward strand.
CGTAGCGCGCTGCGGGTCGCGCTGCCGGATTCGGTGCGTGGCCTGGGACTGGCGATGTTCGTCACCGTGTTCTTCGTCGGCGCCGGTTTCCTTGCCTTCGCTACTACTCGTGCGGGTTTCATGAACTACCCCTTCCGTTCTGACGAATGGCCAAACTAGGACAAGAAGGCACTCGTCTCTTGGACAAACCTCGTATCGTTCTTGCGGAAACGCTCATCATGATCCGCGACTGGACATATATGTCAGCCCGCTCAAGCGTTTCGACAAAGGGGTTCCAAACGCGAAGGTCGTTTGCGAGATCATTTCAGCTCCGGCGGAAGAAGTGTGCCGTGTAGATTCAGCGGGCTATTTCGTTCTGATCTCACTAGGTGACTTGTTCGTCCAGCGGCGAAATGCGCGGCGGAAATTTGCGGCATCGCTGAATCCGAGCGCCAGCGCAATATCCTCATTTGCGAGCCTTGTCGTGCGCAGGTATTTCAGCGCGATTTGCATTCGAAGCTCATCCAGCAAGCCACGGAAAGAAATGCCTTGCTCCCGTAGCTGACGCCGCAGCGAGCGATCGCTCACTTCAAGGAGCTTCGCTATGGCGGCGAGGGTCGGAGGGTTGGTGATATTCCGAAGCAGAAGTGCGCGAAGTTCTCCGGCTACTCCAATTCGCGATTTCAAATCGTTGAGCAGGTCATCGCAGAGGGCCACGACCGCTGGGTACGTCGTCTTGTTGCCGAGATTTGCAGCCTGGTCCAGCCATGCCGACCGAAAAATGATCTGGTTGGTCCTACTTGCTGAGCTTGGGCGACATCCGATCTGGCCCGCTGGCAGGTCAAAGTCATAGGATTCTGGATAGGCCAAGCTGATCTGATCCGGAGTGAACGAAGGGCCCATGATATCCCGCATCAGCGATATATGAATGCCGATCTGCATCTCGGCGATGAAGCGGTAAACTTGCGGATCGGTTGCGGCGCGCGCATTGGGCTCAATGATCCAGCTCGCGAACCCCTCCTCCTCATTGAATTCGATTGTTGCCAGCGGCGCCGCGAGCGCGTGATACAACTCTGCAAAAGCCATCGCCTTGCGAAAGTCGGGGCAGCAAAGAATGGCGAACCCGTACATGCCGTAAGCGGAGATGTGGATCGATGCACCGATGCGATATGGCAGGTGCGGGTCGCTTGAGAGCCGAATTGCGTTCTTGCAGGCCGCCATCAATTCCGCGAGCGAAATCCTTGACTTCGGAGAATGCACCTCCTCTACGGTCAGGTTGACGTTTCTCAGTATTTCGCCGGCTGGGTAACCCTGCTCGACGAGTATGTCGAATATCGCGGCAAGTTTGGTCGATTCGTAAACACGCTCGCTTAATCCAACGATCGGGCTCTCCTTTGCGTTGTTCGAAATGGAGCGCAAAGCGGAAGACCTGCCGGGCTGCTTGGAGTTCGCTCAATTGAATTTGCCTTTGGACACCCATATGGTTCGAAGCTTGCGTCACTTGTCGTCGGGACAGAATAGCAGTTTTTCCGATCGCCCATAGGCTTAGCCGGCTGAGCCACCGGCTCCCCTTGGGTCGTAAAATGCAGCGGTTTTATTCAAGACCTCGCTCCTGATGGCGGGCAACTTGTCCGGCTCGGACCCGCTCGTCGTCCGTTTCGGACCTTCACAAGCACCGGGCTGCGCGGGAGACTCGGGCTGGTACCGTGCGGTGCGACCGTCGGGAGGCAGAACGGCAGACCAAGCGATCCGCTCGGCCAGAATTGCGGACGCCGAAACAGCCGGAGGAGAGACAAGTCGAGGGAGGCCGCCATGGTGGGAAGGCTGATTCAGACCACCAAATCAGCTTATCAATATCCGCTGATCATCAAGCAATTGTGGCACACGCCGCGTGTGCAGGCGCCGGATCAGGAGGTCGTTTACCGCGATCTGAAGCGTTTCACCTATCGTCAGATCAGAGAGCGGATCGGCCGTCTTGCCTCGGCCCTGAGCAAGGCGGGCGTTTTGCCCGGCGATACCGTCGGCGTCCTTGATTGGGATAGTCACCGGTTTCTCGAGGCGTTCTTCGCGATCCCGATGATGGGCGCAGTGCTGCAGACCGTGAATGTCCGTTTGTCACCCGAACAGATCGCCTACACCATCGATCACGCCGGCGCATCGACGCTTCTCGTCAACGACGAATTCGTCGGATTGCTGGAGGGATTGAAGGCGCAATTGCCGAAGGTCAAACGGCTGATCATGATATCGGATCGGCCGGTGCCGCAGACCGGCAGCCTGTCCTTCGTCGGTGAATATGACAGCCTGCTTGCGGCGGCTTCGCCGGACTACGACTTCCCTGATTTCGACGAGAACACCCAGGCGACCACCTTCTACACGACCGGCACGACCGGATTGCCCAAGGGGGTCTATTACAGCCACCGCCAACTCGTGCTGCACTCGCTCTCCGGGCTGGCGCTCTTCGGCATGGCGGGCGTGCAGGGCCGTTTTTCGCGCGACGACGTCTACATGCCGATCACGCCGATGTTCCACGTCCATGCCTGGGGCTTCCCCTGGTCGGCGACGCTCGCCGGCGTCAAGCAGGTCTATCCCGGACGCTACGAGCCGGCGATGCTGGTCAAGCTGATTAAGAGTGAAGGCGTCACCTTTACCCACGGCGTGCCGACCATCCTGCAGATGCTGCTCAACGCGGCGGCTGCGGAAAATGTCGATCTGAAGGGCCTCAAGATGGTGATTGGCGGCTCGGCCTTGCCGAAGGCACTGGCCAAGCGGGCGCTTGCTGCGGGCATCGACATCTTCGCAGGCTATGGGATGTCGGAAACCGGCCCGCTTGCCGCTGTGTCCCATGTCCGATCGAAGGACCTCACCGGCGATCCGGACGGGGAGGTCGAGTTCCGCGCCAGAGCCGGTATCGCCGCGCCGCTGGTGGATCTACTTATCGTGGACTCCGACATGAAGAAACTGCCTCATGACGGCAAGTCCGCCGGCGAGATCGTGCTGCGGGCGCCTTGGCTCACCCAGGGTTACTTCAACAATCCCGAAGGCTCGGAGCAGCTCTGGGCCGGAGGCTATCTGCACACCAGCGACATTGCGGTGGTCAGTCCGGACGGCTACGTTCACATCACCGACCGCATCAAGGACGTGATCAAGACCGGCGGCGAGTGGGTCTCGTCGCTGCAGATCGAGGACCTGATCTCGCAATGCGCCGGCGTTGCGGAGGCCGCCGTCATCGGCGTCAAGGACGATAAATGGGGTGAGCGACCGCTGGCACTCGTGGTCAAGCGGGCGTCCGATGCGAATGGCGTCAGCGACAACGCCATCAAGGACCATCTCAAAGTGTTCGCCGACAAGGGCATCATCTCGAAATACGGCATTCCGGAGAAGATCATCTTCATCGACAGTATTCCGAAGACGAGTGTCGGCAAGATCAACAAGAAGGAACTGCGCGAACGGTACAGTGACATGTAGCCGTTCGATGCACCCGCGAAAGATCAGAGAGGAAGACATGGGTAACCTCACCCTTGCCGGTTTGGGCGAAAGAGTTGGGCATGAGCTCGGCCTTTCCGATTGGGTTACGATAGACCAGCCACGCATCGACACCTTTGCGTCCTGCACCGGCGATCATCAATGGATCCATGTCGACGTCGAAAGGGCGAAACGAGAGAGTCCTTTTCGCGGTCCGATCGCGCATGGTTACCTGACGCTCGCCATGGTCGCTCCTCTTGCCATGCAGATCGGTGTCATTCCCAAGGATGCAGCAGCCGGCCTGAATTACGGGATCGACAAGGTCCGCTTTCTGGCGCCGGTACCTGCGGGCGCCCGTGTTCGGCTGCGCGTCGTTCTTGCTGGCGTCGAGCCCAGGGACGGCGGACAGGTGATCATGAAGACGCAGAACACGCTGGAAGTCGAGGGATCGGAAAAACCTGCCTTGATTGCCGAAACGCTTGCGCTTCTGATTCCCGCGAAGGGAGAAAAAACATGACCGTCACAGAAAATCGTACTGAGTTGCCGTCATCGGATGGCATATCGGAGCAAGCCTCCAGGAATACGCTGGCGCTCAATCCGCTTGTCGGCATCACGGGCCAGGATCTGGCCGACAGCGCAGGCGTCCTTTTCAAGGCGATGATCAACGAGCCGAAGGTCGCGGCCGAGCAGTGGCTGTCATTGCTGGGCGAACTAGGAGCCATCGTAGGCGGCAAGTCCGAGCGTGCGCCGAAGGCCGGCGACAAGCGGTTTGCCGATCCGGCATGGAAGGAGAGCGGGCTGCACAGCGGATTGCTCAAAGCCTACCTTGCCTGGGGCGAGGCGGTCAGCGGCCTCGTTGACAAGACGAGCCTCAGCGACGTCGACAAGGCTCGCGCGCACCTGGTCACGGAAATCCTGGTCGACGCGGTGGCGCCGACCAATGCGATGCTCACCAATCCGGCGGCGGTGCGTAAATTTGTTGATACCGGCGGTCGGAGCCTGTGGCAGGGGCTGCAAAACTATTTCGATGATCTCACCAAGAATCGCGGCATGCCATCGATGGTCGACACCAGCGCCTTCAAGGTCGGAGAGAACCTCGCGACCACACCGGGTGCGGTCGTGTTCCGCAACGAACTGCTTGAGCTGATCCAATATGCGCCAACCACGGCCAAGGTCTGGAAGCGGCCATTGGTTGTCACGCCGCCTCAGATCAACAAATATTATGCTCTCGACCTCTCCCCCGACAAAAGCATGGTCCGCTTTCTGCTCGAGAGCGGAATTCAGGTCTTCTGCGTCAGCTGGCGCAATCCGACCGCGGCCCATCGCGATTGGGGCCTCGACACCTACGTGGCTGCGCTTGACCAGGCCGTCGACGCCGCGCGCGAAATCACCGGCAGCGACGATATCTCCATGATGGGCTCCTGTTCCGGCGGCATCACGTCGACGGCCTATTTTGCCACGCTTGGCGGCGCGGCGGAAAAGATCAAGAACATGGTGCTGGCGGTATGCCTGCTCGATCCCAACACGGCTGACGAGAGTGCCTTCGGCTGCCTGGTCACACCTGAGACGATGCGCGTGGCCAAGGAAGCATCCCGTCTGCGCGGGATTGTCGACGGTCACGATCTGGCACGGATGTTCGCCTGGATGCGGCCCAACGACCTGATCTGGAATTACTGGGTGAATAACTATCTGCTCGGCAACCAGCCGCCGGCATTCGACATCCTCTACTGGAACGCCGATACGACGCGGCTTCCGGCTCGCCTGCACCGCGACTACCTCGATCTCTATTTCACCAATCCATTCGTCAATTCCAGCAAGCTCACGCTGAATGAAAAGCCCGTCGACATGAGCAAGGTCGCCGCGGACGCCTACGTCGTCGCCGGCGTGACTGATCACATCACGCCGTGGAAGGGCGTTCACAAGACGGCTCAGATCCTGGGCGAAGGCACCACCTTCGTGCTGTCGAACAGCGGCCACCTTCAGAGCCTCATCAACCCGCCGACCAACCCGAAAGCGTCCTTTGTGATCGGACCGGTCAATCCGGCGGGGCCCGATGCGTTCCTCGCCGCCGCCGAGAAACGGAAGGGAAGCTGGTGGCTCGATTGGCGCGATTGGCTGCATGCGCGCTCCGGTGAAGAGGTCACCGCACCGGCGTCGCTGGGCAGCGAACGCCATCCCGTCCTTGCGAACGCCCCGGGGACTTACGTCTTTGACTGAAAGCGCCGCCAGTGGAGATCGCGCGAATGGAGGATCGACCGGTCCGGAAGGACCGGTTGCGGCTGCCGTGAAGCCAGGCGACATCGAGGTACGGCAAATCTCGATTGGCGGGCAATCGCTTCGGGTCGCGATCAGGCATGGTTCTGGTGATCAGCCCCCACTGCTCTTGTTCAACGGAATTGGTGCCAATTGGGAGCTGGCAAAACCTTTCCTCGAAGCGCTTACACATACGACGGCGATCATCTTCGACGTGCCCGGGGTCGGTGGCTCTCCCGTGCCGTCGCTTCCATACCGGCCATCGACGCTGGCGCGGCTTGCCGCCGGTCTGGTTGCCGAGCTCGGATACAGCGAGATCGATGTGGCTGGTGTCTCCTGGGGCGGCGGCGTCGCGCAGCAATTTGCGCATCAATATCCGAAATTGTGCCGGCGGCTGGTTCTGGCAGCGACCTCGCCAGGCGCGATCATGGTGCCCGCCGGTCCTTCGGTGCTGTGGAAAATGGCGACCCCGCGGCGCTACACCGACAAGGACTACATGAGCAAAGTTGCTCCGGAAATCTACGGCGGCGATTTTCGCAAAAATCCCTCATTGATCGGCGCGCACACGAGCGCGATGCGGGGGGCTCGCAATCGCGGGTATCTTTATCAACTTCTCGCCATGACCGGATGGTCGAGCCTGCCGTGGCTTTGGTCGCTGACGCAACCGACGCTCATCCTGATGGGCAGCGATGACCCGCTGGTCCCCCCGATCAACGGCCGTATTCTCGCGCGTCTCATTCCGAACGCGCAGCTTCGGATGATTGATGACGGACACCTCTTCATGGTGACGCGGCCGGCGGAAACCGCACGCTTCATTGAAGAGTTTCTGGCGGAGGGGAAAAACGAACCTGCGCAGAGATCCAGTCTGCTTTCGCGGGCGGTCGGCGGGCGCAGTCGTTTTCTTTCGGCGTCAGGCGGCCCACGTCCATGAGCCGGGGCCGGTAATGCGACACCCGAGCCGAAAAAGAGACGAAGCAAGGCGTCCGTAAAAAAGGGAGGAGCAGATGGCAAGCCCGCGAATGACACTAACCGAAAAGCCGGTTTACTCGCCGCCACCTGTCGATGGTGATTTCTACAGGATCGGCAATATTCTCAATGAGGGGGAGCGGGCGCTGGTCAAACGTGTGCGCGCATTCGCGGAAGGTGTGGTGGCTCCGGTGATAGAGGAATATTGGGCGCGCGATGAATTTCCCTTCGAAATCATTCCGAAAATGGCCGAGGTCGGCATTGGCGGAGTAGGCTACGAAGGATACGGCGCGGCCGGGGGGAGTTGGTTGCTGAACGGTTTTGTTGCGATGGAACTGGCACGCGTCGATTCGTCGGTCGCGACGTTCTGGGGTGTGCATACAGGGCTTTCGGCAGGGTCGATCTACCTGTGCGGAGACGAGGAGCAGAAACAGCGTTGGCTGCCCGCCATGATGCGCTTCGAGAAGATCGGCTCGTTCGGTTTGACCGAACCTCTGGTAGGCTCGGCGACATCAGGTGGGATGATGACGACCTGCCGGCGCGAGGGCGACAATTGGGTCCTCAACGGCCAGAAGAAATGGATTGGTAACGCTACCTTTGCCGAGATCAACGTGATCTGGGCGCGGGAGGAGGGCGCCAACCAGGTGAAGGGATTTGTGGTCGGCAAGGACAAACCCGGCTTTTCGGTCGAAAAGATCAGAACCAAGATGGCATTGCGAGTGGTGCAAAACGGGCTGATCACGCTCAAGGACTGCCGCGTGCCCGAGACCGATCGGTTGCAAAACGCCAATACGTTCAAGGACACCGCGAAGGTCCTCAGGATGACCCGCACCGGGGTCGCGTGGTTTGCCGTTGGCTGTCAAATGGGAGCCTACGAGCACGCGCTGCGCTACGCGACCGAGCGACTCCAGTTCGGCAAGCCGATCGGAGGATTTCAGCTCGTTCAAGACCTGTTGGTACGGATGCTCGGCAATGTCACAGCCACGCAAGCGATGCTGCTGCGCCTGTCGCAGTTGCAGGACGAGGGGTCGATGAAGGACGAGCACGCCTCGCTCGCAAAGGCGTTCTGCACGGTCAAGTGCCGCGAGACCGTCGGCTACGCCCGCGAATTGTTGGGCGGTAACGGCATCCTGCTCGAGAATCACATCGGTCGGTTCGTGGCTGATGCGGAAGCGATCTACTCTTATGAGGGCACACGCGAGATGAACACAATGATCGTCGGCAAGGCCATCACCGGGTTGAGCGCGTTCGTCTGAGCACCCACCAGGTGCCTCGCTCGTGGGCCCAAACCTGCTAGTCGGAGTTTTCGCGGTGGAACGACACCTTTTCCGGATTAGCTCGTCTCCATCGACGCGCGTGGCTCACTAAACGAAGGGATATAAGGATCGAATCTCACGCTGTGGTGCACAAATGGCGAAAAGGAGAATGCCATGACTAACCAAGTTCGACGGGCCGAAACGTCGGGAATGGTGAAGGCGGTCAGCGTCGCCGATTATATCGTGGAGCGCCTTGCGGCAGAGGGAATCAACCACTGCTTTGGTGTTGCCGGCGATTATGTGTTTCCGATCTGCGATGCGGTCGATAGCAGCGCGAAGGTGAAGTGGATCGGCTGTGCCAATGAGTTGAATGCATCTTACGCGGCGGACGGCTATGCGCGTGTCCGGGGTGCGGCGATGTTGGTGACGACCTATGGCGTCGGCGAGCTATCGGCCTTGAACGGCGTGATGGGCGCCAAGGCCGAACGATCACTGGTCTTTCACATCGTGGGAATGCCCTCCTATCAGCATCAGCGCTTACACAAGATTGCTCATCACACCCTCGGCGACGGCGTCTTCGGCAATTTCGTCGACCTGTCCGCCGACGCCGCGTGCTGTCATGCCGTCATCAATCCTGAGAACTGCGTTGTCGAAATGGAACGCGTCATCGGGGAGGCGCGCCGCAACAATCAGCAGCCCTCTATGAGGAACTACTAAGGGCTTCCCAGAAAAGCCAATAAATCCGAAACGGCATATTCACCGCGATTTCCGAAACGGTAAGGAAACATCCGGTTGTGGGGCCGCAAAGCGGCATTCGCCGTGATCAACTAACGCTCTACGATTCTTAACTGAAAATGACGGCACGGAGCTCTCAGGATTGCTCGTCAATTCGACTTTTGACCCAACTAGGATATCACAGCAAGTCCGCTCTTTGGCTGTCTCTGGGGCACAGCGGACATTCGCTGACCAACCCTGATGGCGAGGCGTATGCAGATTTGCGCTCGCGTTGGAGATGGTCAATTCCGAACTGCCTTTGCCGAGCCGGTGCAGCGGCCTGCTAGGAGACCGCCGAGTTGGCTTCGAGCCAAGTGGCAATATTGACCGCAGCATCTGCATAGAACGTGCGATAGAGGTCCTCGGTGACGTAGCCGATGTGAGGTGTCGCGAGGACGTTGTCCAGTTTCCGGAAGGGGTGATCGGGAGGCAACGGCTCCACGTCGAATACATCGACCGCTGCGCCGGCGATCCTGCGCGCCTGCAGCGCCTCGATCAGGGCCGCCTCGTCGACGATCGGACCCCGTGATGTATTCACGAACCTGGCGTTCGGCTTCATCAGGGCGAACTCGGGCGCCCCGATCAGGCCTCTGGTGCGGCCGCTCAGGACGAGATGGACCGTGACGACATCCGCCTCGCGGAACAGTGTCTGCTTGTCTACGAGAGTGGCGCCGGCAGCGCTGGCCTTCGCCTCGGTTAGGTTCTGGCTCCAGGCGATCACCTTCATCCCGAAGGCGACACCGATGCGCGCGACCTCTCTTCCGATGTTGCCCAACCCGACGATCGCGAGACCTTTGCCTCGCAAGTTTGAGCCGAGGCCGGTCTGCCACCCACCCGCCTTCAGCGAAGCGGCTTCCCGGTCGATGCCCCGCATGCTCGCTAGGATCAGCGACCAGGTGAACTCGATGGTCGGAGTGGAATCGTAGCCCGTCGCGGTGACCGCGATGCCGAGATCGGCCGCGGTCTGGGTCTCGATAGATGCGTTTCGGGGTCCCGTCGAAGCTATCAGCTTGAGGTTCGGTAGCTGCTGCAGGATCTCCCTAGTGAGCGGCGTGCGTTCGCGCATGACGCATACCGCGTCGAACGGCCGCAAGCGCTCGACCACTGCCGAGGGGTCGGAAACGTGGTCGTTGAACACGGTGATCTCGGCGTGGCGCCGGACGCCCGACCAGTCGGCGAGCCGCAGCGCGACGTTCTGGTAGTCGTCGAGGATTGCAACGTTCATCGTACCCTCCGTTGGCGTTCGGCGACAAAGAACTCGGCCTGAGCTCCAGCCGCCGCCTTCGGGTCATTTTCCATCGGAATGTGGCCGGCCGACTTGATCCGAACCAGCACTGATACCGGGATCTCCGCGCGTAGCGTTCGGCGTAGTCGACCGTCTGAAATGCGTCATCCTCGCGAGCTTCCGCGTCCTGGATTGGAGCAGGGCCCGGCAGCATCTCGTGAGTTTAGCGGTTTTCCGCAGCGCCCGCGAGCCCCAGCCAGGATCGAGTGACCCCGGGGTCGGTCTACGGATCGAGATATTCCGCAATCTCCACCTCGCTTGCCGGACGTCCGAGCGCCTTCACGACGGACACGCGACGCGCGGCGAGAACATCGTCCCTCGTCGTCGCAGCCCGTGGCCTAGCGATACTCGATTGTCACGTTACTGCCCTCGACATAGCCGGCACTGTTTAGGCCTTGACGAAATGGGTCATGACACGCGTCCGCGTCGCTCGCTGCAAGGCTGCTGTGAGAAGCCCAATCACCGGCATCGCCGGCTGCTGCGCTAGCGCCGCAAGCGGCCACGCCGCACCGCCGGCAAGCGTGATGAATTCGCGCCGCCTCATTCGATCACTTCGTCAGCGCGCGCGAATAGCCGAATACAAATATGCCGGAATAGCGGAAAAAGCGCTGAAGGGTCTCGCCGGCCTCGAGCCCGCCGACGCCGATCCCTCGGACGTCGCACGCCAGATCGTTCGCGTTGTCGATCTTCCGTTCGGCGAGCGCGTCCACGTCGTTCCGTCGCAGGACGACGCGGAGATCGTCAACGCGTTCGGCGATCGCATGCGGCGCGAGATGTATCGCAACATCGGCCTGGAAGACTTGCTCCACCCGACTACTGCTGCCTGAGTTCGGTATCGTGAGGCCGAGTGCCTTGGCGGCTTTGGGATTGATGATTAGCTCGAATAGGTCTCGACCGGGAGTTCGCTTGGGCGCGCCCCCTGGAGAATTCTGTCGATCAAAAACAGAGGATGGACAATGAACCTGCGGCCAGAATCATACACGAAGAAGGTTGCACTCGTCCTGCAAGGCGGGGGCGCCCTCGGAAGCTATCAAGCCGGCGTTTACGAGGCGCTCGCCTCTTCGGACTACAAACCTGACTGGGTGGCCGGCATCTCGATCGGCGCGATCAACGCCGCCCTGATCGCCGGCAATTCGCCGGAAATGCGGGTTGAAAAACTGCGTGAATTCTGGCGTACGATCACAACGTCCGCGATATGGCCCGCACGGACTTCTGATCTCGTGAACGGCGCGGGTTTGCCTTTCGACGTGGGAAAGCAGATCAGCGCAATGTATGCGCTGATCTTCGGCCAGTCTAACTTCTTTGCACCGCGAAAGCCTACCGACTGGTGGTTCGGCCACACGCCGACCAGCTACTACGACACGAGCTCGCTGAAATCCACATTGGAGCGGCTTGTCGATTTCGACCGCATCAATTCCAGAGAAATTCGCTTCAGCGTCGGAGCCGTAAACGTCCGGACAGGCAATTTCGCGTACTTCGATAATGCGGAGACCGAGATAAGGCCGGAGCACGTCCTCGCGAGCGGCGCTCTGCCGCCGGGCTTTCCGTCCGTGGAAATCGACGGAGAGCACTATTGGGACGGCGGCCTGGTATCCAATACGCCGCTGCAGTACGTGATCGAGTATTACCCGCGCCGTAGCCATCTCGTCTTCCAAGTGGACCTTTTCCCGGCCCGCGGCGCCCTGCCCGGGAATTTGAACGAGGTTACCGAGCGGGACAAGGACATCCGCTATTCCAGCCGAACGCGGGCGGCTACGGACACATTGCGGCAGCTGCACGATCTGCGCCATAGCATCAACATGCTTTGGGAGAGACTTCCCGACGATCTGAGGACCGGCCCGGAAGCCGCCTTGCTCGACGAATTTCGTTGCGTGACTACCATGGACATCGTTCAAGTGATTTACCGTCCGGAGCACGCGCTGGGACAATCAAAGGACTACGAATTCGACCGCCCGACGATGGAAACGCGATGGGCGCAGGGCCTCTCCGATGCGCAGGGAACGATAATGGCTGCACCGTGGCTGGAGCCGATGCCGCCGGAGCTCGGAGCGCGCACATTCGACGTTCGCGCGAAGGTCCGATAGTGGATACCTCGAAGAATTCGTTGAATAAGGCCGGTGGGTAGCTGTGATCGCAGCGGCATCGGTGCAACGTTGATCGGAAGAATTGGCAGGTCCGAAAGGTGCGCCATTTCCTCGGAACGGCAGGGTGAATCCGCCGACATCGTATCCGATGTGCCGATGGATACTATCTGAATAAGCTGGCTTATCCGACTAACCTGCAATCCTTAGTTTCCCCCTCATGCGCCATCCAAGCCCTGTCGAGGAAAACTATGAAGCAATCATTCACGCCCATCCGTGTCGGACGCTACACTCCGAAAAACCGTCTGGTCATGGCCCCGATGACCCGTAGCCGCGCGAAGTTCGACGGCACGCCGGGAGAACTCGCCGCCGAATATTATGCCCAACGCGCCAGCGTCGGCCTGATCGTCACCGAAGGCACACAACCTTTGGATGACGGACAGGGCTACCTCGCCACGCCGGGCGGAAACGGTGCTGGCTCCGCTTCTCGCGCGATTGCTACCTCAGATCATTGAGGCTCAGAAACGAGGTCTCCTTCCCGCAGTCGATCCTATTCTTTTCCACTATATGATGGTCAGCCTTACCGCCACGCTTTCGGAGTTCGGCCCTGAAATGCAAGTTACGAGCGGACTGTCGTCCGAAGACACGAAGGTTGTCGAAGCGTATTGGCGCCTGGTTGACGAGACGGTCTTCGGACAGGAGCCGAAGACCGATCGCGCAAGAAGGGCAAGGACGCGCTGAAGGCTGTTCGTTCGCTCGACGGGGCAGGCGGCGATTTTGCGGCGCATTTGACTCAGGGATGCGCGATTCCGGTTTCAGCGGTTATGGAATGACCGCTTGTGGCGCCAATAAGCGTCGATCACGGATAGCGGCTCAGTCAGCGGGGACCGTAAACTGAAAGAGAGCACCCCGCGGCTCGCACCTGGTCGCCCACAGCCGCCCACCATGGGCTTCGATAATCGAGCGGCAGATTGAGAGGCCCATGCCCATGCCGTCGGGCTTCGTCGTGTAGAAGGGTTCAAAGAGACGCGGCAGACTTTCCGGGCGCAGCCCATGGCCGGTATCCCGCACCGCGACGCACACGCCCTCCGGCTCAATACTCTCAGTGCTGATGTGTAATTCACGGTTGCCGTCCTCAACGCCACTCATCGACTGGATGGCATTGACGATCAAGTTCAACATCACTTGTTGCAGCTGGACCCGATCGCCCTGGGCACGCGGCATGCTCTCCGCAAATTGCGTCCGCACCGAGACGCAATTGTTTGCGGCCTCGGTACGGGTAAGAGCAATAACCTCGAGGATGGCATCGTTGATCGCTACGGCGTCTTTTCGTGCGGGCGCCTTCTTAATGAGTGCGCGGATTCGATCGACGACCTCGCCTGCGCGATTCCCCTCCTTGACAACCAGAGAGAGCGCGTTATCCACCTCGCGAAAATTCGGTGGCTCAGCGCTTAGGAAACGCCGAGCGGCCAACGCGTATGTGACTGCCGCGGTGATCGGCTGGTTCACTTCATGGGTGATCGAAGCCGTCAACTGGCCCATCGCCGCGACGCGGTTGGCGTGCGCGAGCTCGAGTTCCGCCTTGCGGTATCGCTGCTCGTTTTCGCGAGCATCTGCTTCTGCCGTCCGCAATGCCGTAACATCGGTGCCGGTGCCGCGATAACCGCGGAATTCTCCGTTGGCGTCAAACACTGGCTTGCCGCCGATTTTATAATAAACCAGAGATCCGTCGCTTCGTGCGGCCCGGTAGACGAAATCGCGGAACGGCTGACGCGCCTCGAGCATAGACCGATGAAGCTTCCACTTTTCCGGCTCCGATTCGACGTCCGTCGCGAAATCCCATCGGGGCAACCCAATCCGGCTCACAGGCGCGAAGCCGCGAGCGAGAAGCCGTTCGTAATCCGTGACGCGTGTGAATTTGTGATCAGGATCGGTTTCCCAGTACCAATCGGAGGCGCTTTCCGCGTAGTCGCGGAATTTCGCTTCGCTTTCCCGCAATGATTCCTCGGCGCGTTTGCGTTCTGTCACATCTACAGCAGTACCAACAAACTCGACGAGCTCGCCGTCTTCATTGAGAACCGGATGACCCGAGGCATTGATGTACCTAACTGTTCCGTCTGGCAGAAGAACCCTGTACTCGGCGAAGGTATCAACTCTTTCGCGAAGCGACTCCTCGAATCTCTTCTTTACCCAATCCCGATCCTCGGGGTGGATTTGCTGCCGAAAATTGTCTCGAGAAGGTAAGCTCTCCCGGGGATCCAATCCGAAGATTCGGAACATTTCCTCGGAGCAGTACAGCACCTTTTCAGTGCGGGGATCCCAAGCCCAACTGCCCGTATGCGTCAGCTTCTGCGCTTCCGCCAAATAAGCCTCACTTCGCATCAGAGCTACCTCGGCGCATTTGCGCTCCGTCAGATCGAGCACGAAAGCGACACCCTGGTCTCGTTCTTCGCCGAACGCAGCCAAACCGATCAACACGGGCACGCGGCCCCCATCCTTCCGAAAGTACTCCTTCTCGAATGGTTGGACTGCCCCGATCATCTTCAGCTCTGCATCAGTCTGCGCGTCGCGCTCGCGCCATTCCGGCGGCGTCAGGTCCGTTCGGTTCAGGCGGCCCGAGATAAGATCCTCTCGATCGTATCCCCCCATGCGGAGAAACGCGTCATTTGCCTCAAGAATGCGACCTTCGAGATCCCAGATGATGATCCCGATGATGTTGGCGTCGACCAGGCGCCGGATCTTTGCTTCGTGCTGTTCGAGCTGGGTGTGCAATGTTGCGAATGACTTCAAGTCAGCCTGCAACATGTCGCGGAAGTGCAGCAGTAGCTTGAGATAAGCCTCGCTATATTCGTTCCTTTTATTGTCGCGAACGCAAATCGTCCCGAATAAGCGGCCATCGGGCCAACCGATCGGGAAGCCCAGGTAAGAGATCATCCCCAGCCTGACATGCGGGTTCGCTTTCCATGCTTCGTTCTCACGAGCGTCAGGGACGAGCAGCGGCTGACCGGTCTTCATGACGGTCTCGCAATAAGGTCCCGTATCGACAGCGCCCGGCTCGCAAGGATTTCCTTTGGACGTGCTGGAGACGAAGACTTTGATGTGGGGAGGATCGACCCGCATTATGGAGGCAGAGGGCACGTGCATGATCTCGGCAAGGAGATTCACAAACTCTTGCCATTTTCGGACGATTTCAGGGGGCACTTCGATCGAATGTGCCACGCTCGAGCTGCGATCCTGCGGCTCAGAAGCGGTCCCTCGATGAATACTCCCGGTCATGTGGAGCCACCTGGCTTCGACGGTGAGGGCATCATAACGGCTCCAGCCCTCGCCCTCCAGACCGAAGATGCGGCTAAACATCCAACGTCTGCTCTGGGCTGTCGTTCGCCAATCTGACTAGCGCAATCTATAGCCGCTTATCCTGACCGCCTGATCTCGTTGCTGGGTTCAGAGATCGTGCGCCGTGAACGATCTCTTGAGCCCTCGACGGATGTTGTCCATTCATTCGTCGAGGGGCTTGCTACCGGTTTGAGGGGGGCTAGTCGCGGAATTTAGGGTGTGGGGCCTTCTCCGAGCGCGGCCTTAGCGTTCCTGTCATAAACGGCAACCTAAAACGGTTTGGACCTTTTTTCGTGAAACGGCGCTATAATGCGGCAAATCAGTTGCCGTTTGGAGCGCCGCATTGAAACCGGACAGTTTCGGCGTCTGGCCTACGGCAAGCGCGAAAGCAACAAGCGTCAGCCAACCATCGACCTCCCGCCGCGACTGCTCGCCCACATCCGACGCTGGCACCGGCTCGGCATCTCGACCAAGGCCGTTGTCGAGTATCACGGCGCAGCGGTTGGTCGCGTCACTGATGGATGGGACGCCGTAGTCGAGAAGGCCGGACTAGCGACCGACATCCCGCAGGACAAGGTGATCCCGCACACCCTGCGGCATACTGCGATCTCATGGTATCTGCGATCCGGCGTGCCGCCGCATCAGGTGTCGTTGCGGTGTGAGCGAGCAGATCATCAAGAGGGTCTACAAGCACCACGTTCCGGGCGGCTTCGACAACCTGCTGGCGTCATCGAACCGGCTGGGCCGCGCAACAGCTACGCAACAGCAACAGACGAAATGACCCGGAACAGAACGCGACAAGACGCGACAAAAGTGAAGCAAAATCAGTCTGGCGATCCGCTTACATCTCGTTTCCCACGAGAGTAGGTGAAGCATGTGACGGATAGTTGCGACAGCGGTGGGCTTTCTTGCTCCATCCTTAAAAACCGATTGAACAGAACGGCGCGGCTTTCAGATTTCTTGGATCAAATGATATTGATCGCGGAGGAACCCGGTTCCCCGCTCAGGTGTTAGCGCCGAGATTTCGAGAGGATATCCATGCCAACTATTTCGCCGTCGGTCTTGCCGGTCTTGATGCTGTTTGCCTCTAACGTCTTCATGACATTCGCGTGGTATGGCCATCTCAAGTTCAAGGAGAGCTGGCTCCCGCTCGCGATTGTGGTGAGCTGGGGTATTGCGTTTTTCGAATACTGCCTGGCCGTACCCGCCAATCGCTGGGGCAGCGCGTTGTATACGGCGGCGCAGCTCAAGACCATGCAGGAGGTGATCACGCTGATCGTGTTCGCCGGATTCTCGGTTTTGTATCTCAAGGAGCCGCTTGGGTGGAATCACGGATTGGGTTTTGCGTTGATCGCCGCCGGCGCGTTTCTTATTTTTCACAAATGGTCGTAAGGCTGGTAATCACGCGACGCAATCGACCGTCATGCCTGTGAAACCGGATATCCGGTACGCTGTGGTTTCGCGACTCGTCAAAAGTGCCAGGATGGGTTGCCCGCCTTCAGGGTGACGAGGCTACTGCGCGTGGCGGGCGATCTGCGCCATTACCTTGCAGTCGGCGACATCGGCAGGATCCAGCCTGCCGGATCGGCGGTGAGCGGCCGGAGTGCGGTTTCGCCACGCGTTCCCGTGGCGATCAGGTGGGATGCCGCCAGCAGGATCGCTACTGTCAGCGCCGCGGTAACGAGTACGACAGGTGTCTTCATAGTTGCCCGATCGCGGTGCTGACCCACCGCGCGTTGTCGCGCAAATTGCGATTTGCCTGGAAAACAAATTGATTATGCCGGAATCGGCATTGCCATCGAGACCTTGATCGAAAGAACTGTGAGACTAACGATCAGGCACAGCGACAACGCGCCGATCGCGAGCGAAGCCGCGACGGCGTCGGTTAGTCGGGACGAGGCTACAGGCGCGCATCGGCTGTTAAAGCCCGCTGCGCCGGGCGACCGTATCATGGTAAGTGATCCTTGTTGTGCGCGGGGCGAATCACCCGTGGTAATAGAATCTCGCAGGAATCGCTGGCGATATTGGGGCGGGACTGCCCTGAAAATGGCGAAATGGCGGCAAATCGGGCCATTACGCCGCTAATTCGCCGTCTAAACCTCGGCAGCGATACCGGCCGAATCGTCGACTTGGACGTCGGGGCGCCAATCCATCGCGACAAAACCGGGGGTCTGCTCGACCCGCCGCAACCATGCGCGGATTGCGGGGAATGTCGCGAGGTCGTAATCGCAGCGGTCGGCGACATGGGTGTAGCCGTAGAGCGCGATGTCGGCGACCGTGAACTGGCCGGTCGCGAAATAATCACGGGTTTTGAGGTGATTTTCCATCACCTGTAACGCCGCATAGCCGCGCTCCATCCAATCTTCCAGCGCATGGGTCTGCAGATCGCGGCCTCCCTTGACCAGCGCCAGCCAGAAATAGGCCGCGCCGATATTCGGCTCCAGCGCGTGCTGTTCGAAGAACATCCATTGCAGCGCTTCAGCGCGCTCGATCCGCGATTCCGGCGCAAGCGGGGTGCCGCCGGCGACATACCAGAGGATGGCGTTGGATTCGGCGAGGTAGCGTCCTTCCGCGACTTCCAGCAGGGGCACTTGTCCGCTGGGGTTCTTCGCGAGAAAATCCGGGGTGCGGCTCTCGCCGCGCAGAATGTCGATCTCGATCGCGCGATAGGGTGCGTTGAGCAAGGCGAGCGCAAGGCGAACCTTGTAGCTGTTGCCGGAGCGCTGCATCGAATAGAGTTTGTACATTCGGATTCGTTCGATCGGTGGGTCGTACCGTGCGTGGCGGGGAGATCGTCTTGTCGCCCAGCAACGCGGCTAAACAATGATGCCGATGCCGATATGTCGCAAGACCCGGAATATGAAAAAGGCGAAAACCTCTACTGCACTGCAACCGCGCAAAAAGCTTTGCCAGCACTCGGGTACAAATCAAATCAAATCACTTGCGCAATTCTGTGGGCGCCGGACGTGAGGCCTGCGCGATCCAAAACCGCCCGCCGCAACGTGAAGACGTGTAATACGAGCATAACCAGCAGGCCCAACGGTATGCCGCTGACACCGGCGACTTCGCGCGACAGTAGCGGCACGATCCACGCTGCGGCCAGCAGACTGATCTCGTAGTCGCGGAATCCGCGGCTCAGCCCATGGCGGACGAAAAATACGATCGCGACCGCGAGTACGACGAGATCGTAGTCAAGTACGTAGGGCGTCGCGAGCAAGCTTGCGGTCGCAAGCGCCGAGGCCTTGAGTTCGAAGGCGGCATCGCCGTGCCACAGCCATGCAAGACTAGCGGCCAGCATCAGCGCCAGCGCGAACTGTACGGCATAGGCAGTTTGAACGCCCGCGCCCCACATCCGCACCGCCGAAAAAACCGACTGGATTTTCTCCCAGCCGGTGCCGCCCTGCTCGAGCACCACGGTCTGCGTGAAATTCATCGAGTCCGCGAAGGCGTGCCAGACGCTGCCGCCCAGCATCACGAAGCTGAGAGCGATAAGCGCCGCAACGGTGGCGATGGCCGCGCCGATAGTGCTCCATCGTCCGCCCGCCAGCATTGCAAAGGGAATCAAAACGCCGAATTGCGGTTTGTACGCTAGGCAGCCGATCAGCACCCCCGCGAGCCAGGGCCGGCGTTCGAGCAGATGCAACGAGCCGCCGAGTAGTGCCGCGGTAAGAAATCCATTCTGGCCGTGGCCGATGTTGACGAACACGGCGGGGAACGCGGCTGCGATCAGCAGCGTCTCCGGACGGGGCAGAATCGCGCGCATCGCGGCCAGATAGGCCGCGAGACTGGCCGCGAGCCAGATCGAGAGACCCCAGCCGTAGGGAACGGCCGCCACCAGGACCGCGACCGCAAAGAAGAATGGCGGATAATGCCAGCCGTAGAACGGCACCTCGCGGCCGCCGAATACGGCCGTCTCCGCAGCATGCTGGAGCGCCGGCACGTAGGCCTCCGCAGGCCGGCCCTGCCAGGTCAGCGTGCCAGCGGCATAGACGTTGGAAAAGTCGGTGCCGACAGGCTTGCCGTTGCGGTCGATCAGGCCGTTCGACACCGCGACCCAGCCGGCCACCGAGATGATGCAAATGCCGAGCAGGATCAGGCTGTAGCCGCGTGCACGCGGGGCGGTCAGCCATTGGCCGGATCGCAGCCCTTGCCAGAAATGAGTCATTTCGCCGCGGAATTTTATGAATGTTGCGCCAACCTAGCGAGCGCGCTTTAACGTTCCCTAAAGTTTGGGCGCATCGGGCCAAGCTTCTTGCAGTGCAGCGTGACCCGTTTTAGGGTGCCGCGATCCCAACAAAAAGAGTCGTGGATCGGTGTGGCGACACTTGGTGTGTTCGCGATGTCTGCAAGGAGATGATGATGCCGTTTCTGTCCGCTGCGCTTGATCGTGTGAAGCCGTCCGCGACCATCGCGGTAACGGATAAAGCACGCGCGCTGAAAGCGGCCGGCCGCAACGTCATCGGCCTTGGCGCCGGCGAGCCCGATTTCGACACGCCCGCCAACATCAAGCTGGCGGCGATCCACGCTATCGAGGCCGGCAAGACCAAATATACCGATGTCGGAGGCATTCCCGAGTTGAAGGAGGCGATTATCGCCAAGTTTCAGCGCGAGAACGGCCTCACCTACAAATCGGGCCAGGTCATCGTCGGCACCGGCGGCAAGCAGGTGCTCTACAACGCGCTGATGGCCACCATCAATCCCGGCGACGAGGTCATCATTCCCGCGCCCTATTGGGTGAGCTATCCGGAAATGGTGGCGCTTGCCGGCGGCGAACCGGTGCCGGTGGTGTGCACGGCGGAGCAGGGGTTCAAGCTGCAGCCCGACGCGCTGGAGAAGGCGATCACGCCGAAGACCAAGTGGATCATTCTCTGCTCGCCCTCGAACCCGACCGGCGCGGCCTATACGCGTGCCGAGTTGAAGGCGATCACCGATGTACTGGTCAAGCATCCCAATGTCTGGGTCATGACCGACGATATGTACGAGCATCTGGTCTATGACGACTTCGCGTTCACGACGCCGGCGCAGGTCGAGCCGAAACTCTACGGCCGCACGCTGACGGTGAACGGCGTGTCGAAAGCCTATTGCATGACCGGCTGGCGCATCGGTTATGCGGGCGGCCCTGCTGAGTTGATCAAGGCGATGGCGACGATCCAGTCGCAGTCGACCTCGAACCCGTGTTCGATCTCGCAATGGGCTTCGGTCGAAGCCCTCAATGGCCCGCAGGATTTCATCCCCGTGAACAACAAGGCGTTCAAGGAGCGCCGCGATCTCGTTGTGGCGATGCTCAACCAGGCCAAGGGGATCGATTGTCCGCGGCCCCAGGGCGCGTTCTACGTCTACCCGTCCTGCGCCGGTGCTATCGGAAAGGCTTCGCCGTCGGGCAAGGTGCTCGCCAATGACGAGGACTTCGTCACCGAGCTCCTCGAGAACGAGGGTGTCGCGGTGGTGCAGGGTTCGGCGTTCGGGCTTGGCCCGGCATTCCGCATTTCCTATGCGGCCAAGAACTCCGATCTCGAGGAAGCCTGCAAACGCATTCAACGATTTTGTGGCAATTTGAGATAGTCAACAATTACGTCGGCGCGCAGGGCAGCGCCTCGGTCGGGGTCGGGGCCGGCGGCAACGTTCTGGTTGGCGGTTTGGCGAATTCGATCGCGTTGCAGCCGCTCAGCGTTCAAGGCCAGGTCGGCCTTAACGTCGCGGCCGGGCTGGAAGGCCTGGAACTTCGGCCAGGGCGGTAACCAAGTCGCTTTCCTCTGTTATGGTTATGGCGAGGCGCCAAAGCGACGAGTCATTCCCGTCTACGCGCCGCTAATTCTGGATTGTTCGGCTCAAACGCGAAAACGCCGTGGCTCACTCAGCGCCGGTGGCTTGCCTCGGTATGCCCGGAACAATAAATCGCCGCGACGTTTTTCTGGCTTGCCAAAACGTGACGGTCGGGGGAGCATCCGGCTGCCGACCCAATCAAGGGCCGAGCTCCAGATGAGGAGGCGGCGATGGGACAAGACGTCAGAAGTCCCCGCGGTCCACGGTGCATCGCACTGGTGGGCCCTTTCCAAAGCGGTAAAACCACACTTCTTGAAGCGATAATGGCGCGTACGGGCACAATTCCACGCGTCGGCAGCGTCGACGCCGGCACCTCCGTGGGTGATTCCAGCCCCGAGGCCCGCCATCACAAAATGGGTGTCGGCCTCAGCGCCGCCACAACAAGTTTCATGGGCGATAGTTACACTTTTATCGATTGCCCCGGATCGGTGGAATTCGCGCACGATATGCGCGCCGCGATCCCGGCGGTCGATGCTGCTGTCGTGGTATGCGAGGCCGACGAACGCAAACTGCCACAGCTTCAGATTATCCTGCGCGAACTCGAAGATCTGGGCATTCCGCGCTTTCTGTTTCTCAACAAGATCGACAGGGCCAACAAACGCATCCGCGAGACACTCGCGACATTGCAGCCGGCGTCGCGGATTCCGCTGGTGCTGCGGCAGATACCGATCTGGAACGGCGATCTGATCGCGGGTTTCGTCGACCTGGCGCTGGAACGCGCCTTCATCTATCGCGAACACAAGGCCTCCGAGGTTGTCGCGCTGGAAGGCGGCGATCTCGACCGCGAGAAGGAAGCCCGCTTCTCGATGCTGGAAAAACTGGCCGATCACGACGACGCGTTGATGGAGCAATTGCTGGAAGATATTCCGCCGCCGCGCGACGCGGTGTTCGACGATCTCGCCCGCGAATTGCGTGAGGGACTGATCTGTCCGGTGCTGCTCGGCTCCGCGTTACGCGAGAACGGCGTGCTGCGCTTGATGAAGGCGCTGCGGCATGAATCGCCCGGCGTGGCCGAGACCGCAAAGCGGCTCGGCGCGGTTTCGACCAAGGATGCGCTGGCCTATGTGTTCAAAACCATGCATCTGCAGCACGGCGGCAAGCTGTCGCTGACGCGCCTGCTCACGGGGCATCTCGATGACGGCGCGACGCTGCTGTCGTCATCGGGCGAGTCCGGCCGGGTGTCCGGGATTCTTTCGGTGAGCGGCGCCCACGATACCAAGCGCGCTTCCGCCGATGCCGGAGACATCGTTGCACTCGGCAAGCTCGACACCATCAAGACCGGCGACACGCTGTCGAGCGGCAAGACCGCGCCAAAAGCGCTGGTGAGCGTTGAGGCGTCGCCGCCGGTGCTGGCGATGGCGCTTTCGGCAACCGACCGCAAGGACGACGTCAAACTCGGCCAGGCATTGTTGCGGCTGAACGAGGAAGATCCTTCGCTGACGATGATCCACAATCCCCGGACCCACGATATCGTGCTGTGGGGGCAGGGCGAGATGCATTTGCGGGTCGCACTGGAACGCCTGCGCGACCGCTTCGGCGTCAACGTAAAATCGCAACCGCCGGCAATCGGATATCAGGAGACCATCCGGAAATCGATTACCCAGCGCGGCCGGCACAAAAAGCAATCCGGCGGCCATGGCCAATTCGGCGACGTGGTGCTGGAGATCAAGCCGATGCCGCGCGGCGGCGGCTTCGAGTTTCACGAAAAGGTCGTCGGCGGCGCGGTTCCACGAAACTATATAGGCGCGGTGGAAGAGGGTGTGGTCGATGGCTTGCTGCGCGGGCCGCTCGGCTTCCCCGTCATCGATGTGCAGGTGACGCTGACCGATGGTTCGTATCACAGCGTGGATTCTTCGGATCTCGCCTTCCGCACCGCGGCGCGGATCGGCGTCAGCGAAGCGCTGCCGCAGTGCCAGCCGGTGCTGCTGGAGCCGATTCATGTGGTGGAGATCGTCTGTCCCACCGACGCGACGGCGAAGATCAACGCTATCCTGTCGGGAAGGCGCGGCCAGATTCTCGGTTTTGACACCCGCGAGGGCTGGTCGGGATGGGATCGCGTCCGCGCCATGATGCCCGAAGCCGAGATCGGCGAATTGATCGTGGAGTTGAGGTCGGCGACGGCAGGCGCCGGCAGTTTCACACGGCAGTTCGACCGCATGGCCGAGGTCACCGGCCGCGCCGCCGATCAAATCATCGCCGCGCATCGCGTCGCGGCGTAGCAATTGCTGCGATCATGGCCTTGAGGTCGAAGGTCATGATCGTTGGCGATAGCGGATCAGGCAAGTGCGCGGTTGCGCAAGAATTTGCGTGGCATTTGGTTGCGCCGTCAATCGATCGCGAGCGTATCCATGGCAGGGCCCGAAGCGGGAACTTCGTGAACCCTGCTGTTTTGCGACGAGATCGTTGCCTTGCCGGCACCCGACAGCATTGACAGCGACCACGGCTTGCCCGATTTGAGCAGCTACGGCGCCCGGGTTCGGTGCGCTGCAACAGGATTGGCGGATGACAGCCGAGATCAAAGCCCGCGCCGCCTGCCTGATCGGATGGCCGGCGGCGCATTCGCGCTCGCCGCTGATCCATCATTACTGGTTACGGACGCTGGGAATCACGGGCGGCTATAATATCGAGGCAGTGCCGCCCGAAGGGTTTGCCGAATTCGTCCTGCACTTGTCGAGGCACGGCTTTGTCGGCGCTAACGTCACCATTCCGCACAAGGAGCGAGCTTTGGCGCTCTCGGTGCCGGACGCCCGCGCCCGCGCGGTCGGCGCGGCCAATACGCTGTGGTACGTGGGCGGCGAACTGCGTTCGACCAACACCGACATCGAAGGTTTCATCAGCAATCTGGATAGCTGCGCTCAGGGGTGGGACGCGACCGAGGATGCGCTGGTGCTCGGCGCCGGCGGGTCATCGCGCGCGGTGGTATTCGGATTGATCGAACGCGGCATCAAGCGCGTGCATCTGGCAAACCGGACTGTCGAACGAGCGCGCGCGCTCGCGGATCAATTCGGCGCCAACATTCATCCCGTTTCATGGGACGGCATCGGCGATCTGGTGCCGCGCGCAGGCTTGCTGGTGAACGCGACGTCGCTTGGCATGCACGGCCAGCCCGCGCTTGAGGTCGACATCGGCCGGCTCCCGTCGCACGCCGTTGTCGCCGATCTGGTGTATGTACCGCTGCAGACGCCGTTGCTCGCTGCGGCGCGGGCGCGCGGCCTGAGGACCGCCGATGGGCTCGGCATGTTGCTGCATCAGGCGGTGCGAGGGTTCGAACTCTGGTTCGGTCAGCGTCCCGAGATCACTCCCGAGCTTCGCGCTCTGGTTGAGGCCGATCTCACAAAGTTTTAGACGGGAATATCGCGGAAGTAGCGGTGTCCATGCTAGGTGATATCAGCTGGAGACCAGTTCATGCCCGTCCACCGTTCAACACTCACTCGTCCGATCTTAGCCGTTGCCATGGTCGTCGCGTCCTCCCTATGCGCGATCGCCCAACAGAGTTCGCCGTCGCGGGTTCGCGGCACTGTCGAGGGCGTTGACGGCGATGTGCTCTACGTCAAGTCGCGCAGCGGCGAGGACGTCAAGCTGCGCATGACCGGCGACATGCGGGTGGTTGGGATTATCAAGATTTCGCTGGCGGATATCAAGGTCGGTTCCTTCATCGGCACCACCACGGTGCCTGGACCCGACGGCGGCAATAACGCGATCGAGGTGCACGTGTTTCCGGAGGAGATGCGTGGCACCGGAGAAGGATCGCGGCCTTTCGATCTGCGCCCCAACAGTACCATGACCAACGCGACCGTGGCCGAGACCGTCGTGGGCAATGAGGGACACATCCTCAATATCAAATATAAGGAGGGCGAGAAGAAAGTGGTGGTTTCGCCCGATACGCCTGTCGTGACCTATGTCCCCGCCGACAAGTCCGAACTGAAGGCTGGCGCCAAGGTGATCGCTGCAATGAAAATGCTGCCGGACGGTTCGTTCGAAACCAACCGCGTCAGCGTCGGCCGCGACGGGCTGACCCCGCCGATGTGAGTAGCGCCGGGGGCACGGAATAGCCCCAGGGTTGCGGTGTTCTCTCCTTTGACAGAAAAGAGCCTTGTGACAGAAAAGAGCCTTGGAGGAGAAGTCGATGCCGAAAGTTTCTTCGTTGATGCCGCGCGTGCTTGTGACGTCGTTGGTGTTCATAAGCGTGCTGGGATCGGTGGCTTGGGCCCAGCAGCCTCCGACGGTCCGTATTCGCGGCACCATCGAAGACGTCGATGGTTCCTTGCTTTCGGTGAAATCGCGCGAGGGCACCGACATGAAGGTTCGCGTCACCGAAAATGTAGCGGTGTTCGGCGTCGCCAAGACCGCGATGTCGGAAATCAAGCAGGGTTCTTACATCGGCGTCTCCGCGATGCCGGAGCCTGATGGTACCCAAAGGGCGCTCGCCGTTCATATTTTTCCCGAGAGCCAGCGCGGCGCAGCGGAAGGTTTTCGGCCCTGGGATCTCCGCCCCAACAGCACCATGACCAACGCTACCGTCGCTGAAACGGTCACAGGAACCGACGGTCAGATCATCGTGGTCAAGTACAAGGACGGCGAAAAGAAAGTCGTGGTGCCGCCGGATACGCCGATTGTCACATTTGTTGCGGGCGACAAGTCCGAACTAAAGCCAGGCGTCAAGATCATTATCTTCAGCGCCACCAGGAAAGAAGACGGGACGCTGGAAGCCGCGCGCGTCAATGTCGGCCGCGACGGAATCACACCGCCGATGTGACGCAAGGCCCGGCTTAGGTTTCACGACGACAGAATCAGATCGCCAGCACGTGGTCGTCGATCTCGGCGATCGTATTGACACCGCACAGGCCCATGGTGACGCTGAGTTCGTTGCGGATAATGTCGATCGCCTTGGCGACGCCGGGGCCGCCGAATGCGCCGAGGCCGTGAACATAGGCGCGGCCGATCATGCAGGATTTGGCACCGAGCGCGAGCGCGCGCATTACGTCCTGACCGGAGCGTATGCCGCCGTCGAACATGATTTCCATGCGCGAGCCGACGGCGTCGACGACCTCGGGTAAAACCTCGATCGATGACGGCGCGCCATCGAGCTGCCGGCCGCCGTGGTTGGAGACCACGAGCGCCTGCGCGCCGGTCTTTGCCGCTTCCTCGGCATCCTCAGCGTCGAGAATTCCCTTGAGGACCAGCTTACCGGGCCAGAGGCTCCGAATCCACGCGATGTCCTTCCAGTTCAGCGAGGTATCGAACTGTGTAGCGGTCCATGCCGATAGCGCGGTGATATCGTCGGTGCCCTTGAGATGGCCGACGAGATTGCCGAAGGTGCGGCGCTTGCCGCGAAGCACGCCGGCGACCCATGCGGGCTTGGTGGCGAAATCGATGAATTTCGACAGCGTCCATTCGGGCGGCACCGTCATGCCGTTCTTGATGTCCTGATGGCGCTGCCCGATTACCTGCAGATCGACCGTCAAGACCAGCGCGCTGCACTTGGCCGCGATGGCGCGCTCGATCAGCTCCTTGATAAAACCGCGGTCCTTCATGACGTAGAGCTGAAACCAGAACGGCTTGTCGACGTTTTCAGCGACGTCCTCGATCGAGCAGATCGACATCGTGCTCAACGTGTAGGGAATCCCCGCTGCCTGCGCGGCGCGGCAGGCGTGAATTTCGCCGTCGCCATATTGCATGCCGGATAGCCCAACCGGTGCCAGGATCAACGGCAACGCGGCGGGCTCGCCGAGAATCGTGGTGGAGAGATCGCGCTTGGAGACATCGACCAGTATCCGCTGGCGAAACTTGATGTGCCGCAGATCCTCGCGGTTGGCGCGCAGCGTTTCCTCAGCATAGGAACCGCGATCGGCATAGTCGAAAAATGCCTTGGGCACCTTTCGCATATGGACCTCGCGCAGATCCTCGATGCAGGTGATGTGTTTCATGGACGGTCCCGGCCCTTCTTGTATTTTTGGCTTTGACTGTTCATCTAGCACGCTTGGGCCCCTTGCAAAATCGCTTCACGGAAATGGGGCCGCCAACCAGGAGGGCATCCATGATCGGACAACGCTCGGGCCCCAAGAACGCTAAAGACACCGAGAAGCGCCAGCTGGATCAGGCCTTGGAGGAGGGGCTGGAGGAGACCTTTCCGGGTTCGGACCCGGTGAACATCACCCAGCCACCACCCTCGAAAGGCGATCATCACGTCAAGCGCAAGGACTAGCGGTGCGGTCCTTTACGCCTAGCCGTCGAAATTATACCTGTGCTGACAATATCTTAAGTGCTAAGATGTGGATTGGCCGCTGGTAATGATTCATCATATTTTTTGAAGCCATTTTAGCGCCAAAGGCATTATAACCCGCTACACGCCAGCATGGCGGGCGTTGGAGGCTTCTTGCCGGGGTGGTTCGAGAAACCCGGGCGACGCTGGGGGATACATGAGCCGCAAATATTTCGGTACGGACGGGATTCGGGGCCGTGCCAACGGTCTGATCACACCGGAGCTGGCACTCAAGGTCGGACAGGCGGCCGGACTGGTGTTTCAGCGCGGCGACCATCGCCATCGCGTGGTGATCGGCAAGGATACGCGACTTTCCGGCTATATGATCGAATACGCCATGGTGGCCGGTTTTACCTCGGTCGGCATGGATGTGCTGCTGCTCGGTCCGATGCCGACGCCGGCGGTGGCGATGCTGACCAAGTCGATGCGCGCCGATCTGGGCGTAATGATTTCCGCTTCGCATAACCTGTTCGAAGACAACGGCATCAAGCTGTTCGGCCCGCAGGGCTTCAAATTGTCCGACGATGTCGAGCGGCAGATTGAGCAATTGCTGGATGAATCGCTCGACAAAAGACTGGCGCAAAGCGCCAGTCTCGGGCGTGCCCGCCGGATCGACGGCGTTCATGACCGCTACATCGAATTCGCCAAGCGCACGCTGCCGCGCGATCTCAGCCTCGATGGTTTGCGCGTCGTGGTCGATTGCGCCAACGGCGCGGCCTACAAGGTGGTGCCGGAAGCGCTTTGGGAACTGGGCGCCGATGTTATTTCCATCGGCGTCGACCCGGATGGATTCAACATCAACAAGGAATGCGGATCTACCTCGCCGGAAGCGCTGAGCCGCAAAGTGCGCGAAATGCGCGCCGATATTGGCATTGCGCTCGATGGCGACGCCGATCGGGTTATCCTTGTCGATGAGCGCGGCCACCTGGTCGATGGCGACCAGCTACTCGCGGTGATCGCGCAAAGCTGGAAGGAAGACGGCCGCCTCGCCAAGCCCGGCATCGTTGCGACCGTGATGTCGAATCTCGGGCTTGAGCGTTTTCTCGAAGGCCAGGGCATTGAGCTCGTGCGCACGCCCGTCGGCGATCGCTACGTGCTCGAA
The DNA here is from genome assembly GCA_963732455.1 of uncultured Alphaproteobacteria bacterium. GTDB lineage: Bacteria > Pseudomonadota > Alphaproteobacteria > Rhizobiales > Xanthobacteraceae > Bradyrhizobium. The sequence continues at coordinate 502,174 of CAVSZM010000009.1, forward strand.
CAGATGCTGAGCCGCGGCTACAATCTTGGCGGCGAGCCCTCCGGTCACATCATTTTGTCGGACTACACCACAACCGGCGACGGTTTTGTCGCCGCACTGCAGGTGCTCGCGGTGGTGCAAAAACTTCGCCGACCGGTGTCGGAAGTCTGTCACCGCTTCGATCCGCTGCCGCAGATACTGAAGAACGTGCGGTATCGCAGCGGCAAGCCGCTCGACGACGCCGAGGTCAAATCGGCGATCGATGCCGGCGAAAAACGGCTCAACGGCCACGGCCGGTTGCTGGTCCGGTCGTCCGGCACCGAGCCTGTGATCCGTGTGATGGGCGAGGGCGACGACCGCAGCCTGGTCGAGGAAGTGGTCGACCATATCGTCACCGCGCTTGGCCAGGCGTCGGCAGCCTAATCGCATCGCAGCCATTATCTAGTGGTGCTGGTCGGAGCAGGGCGGCCATCGTAGGAAACTCGTGTCGCGCCGCGAATCTCTTGGGAATTGGACCTTGAACAAGCCCGTCGTCGTCTCCGAAGAAGCACTGATCGCGCCGGTGATCGTGCCGGAACTGACGTCCGGCTCCACAGCCAAGACGGCTGCGGCGACAGGGCCGGCCTATATCGTGCTGGGCGGCATCAGTGTCTCGCATTTTCTCAACGACACGATGCAGTCGCTGATTCCGTCGGTCTATCCGATCCTCAAGGCGAGTTACGCGCTCGACTTTGCGCAGATCGGATTGATCACGCTGGCGTTCCAGTTCACCGCGTCGCTGCTGCAGCCGGTGATCGGGCATTTCACGGATCGCAAGGCGCAACCGTTTTCGCTCGCCATCGGCATGGGATTCACGTTCTTCGGCCTGCTGCTGCTCAGCGCCGCACGGCAATACGCCATAATCCTGGTCGCCGCCGCATTGGTCGGGCTTGGCTCGGCGGTATTCCATCCGGAGTCGGCCCGCATCGCGCGGCTTGCGTCGGGCGGACGCTACGGCTTCGCGCAATCGGTATTTCAGGTCGGCGGCAGTTTTGGAACGTCGATGGGTCCGCTGCTCGCGGCGTTGATCGTGGTACCGTTCGGTCAGCCGAGCATCGCGTGGTTTTCCTCGATCGCCTTTCTGGCGATCGTCATCCTTTGGCGGATCGGGCGTTGGTACAAGCCGCAAATCACGACCAAAAAAGTCGCGCCGATCCATGCGCATCCGGACGCGCCGAGTTCGCGTCACGTCCGGATCGCGCTTGTGGTGCTGGTAGCACTGTTGTTCTCGAAGCAGCTCTATGTGTCGAGCCTCTCAAGCTATTACATATTTTACCTGATCGACAAGTTCGGGGTCTCGACTCAGGCTGCGCAGTTCTATCTCTTTGTCTTCCTCGCCTCGAACGCGGCGGGGGCCTTCTTCGGGGGACCACTGGGCGACCGCTTCGGCCGCAAATATGTGATCTGGTTTTCGATTCTCGGTGCGCTGCCGTTCACGCTGGCGTTGCCCTATGCCGGCTTGTTCGCCAGTGCGGTACTGACGGTATTCATTGGCTTCATTATTTCGTCGGCGACTTCGTCGATCATCGTGTTTGCCCAGGAATTGATGCCGCACCGCTTCGGAATGATCTCCGGGGTGTTCTTCGGATTTGCGTTCGGCATCGGCGGTCTCGGCGCCGCGGTTCTCGGCAAGGTCGCCGACCATACCGGTATGGCGTTCGTATATCAGGTCTGCGCGTTCCTGCCGGCGATCGGGCTGCTCGCCGTGTTCCTGCCCAAGATGCCGAGAACCATCCGCTGACCCTGACCGGCGGCACAGGATTCTCCGAAGGTTTTTAAATACATTGTTAGCCATTGTGATGATTGCGCGATTGTTTGCGCTGTCGTTTTCACCGATGCATAAATCCTCAGAGATTATCAACCCTAATAATTAGGGTTAATCGGCGCTTAAGAATTTGGTGCCATCGTCCGGCGGTGAGTTTTTAGGTGTGAGGCCTCCGTTGTCTGCCTCACCGGACAAAAGGACGAAGCCAATGCGCAGCGTTAAGTTTCTCGTCGCCGCCGGAGCGGCATCTCTGTTGTCGTCGGTGGCGTTTGGCGCCGATATGGCTATCGCGCCGCCGCCGATGTACGCACCGCCGCTGGTCGAGGAATTCGGCGGATGGTATCTGCGCGGCGACATCGGATTCAGCAATCAGCGCGTGAACCATCTGGATACGCCGGGCTATCACGATCCAGGGATCACCGTTCCACCGACCATTGGCCTTGGCTTTGATACCGCCGGAATCTTCGGTCTAGGCGTTGGTTATCGGTTCAACAACTGGTTCCGTACCGACATAACCGGCGAGTATCGCGGCAATTCGAACCTGCATGGACTCGACATCGTCAGCTTCAACGGCGGTATCATCGGCACCGACGAGTATCGCGGCAGCAAGTCCGAATGGCTGGTACTGGCGAACGCCTATGCCGATCTTGGCACCTGGTGGTGCATGACGCCGTTTATCGGCGCCGGCATCGGTATGTCGCGCAACACCATTTCGAATTTCGTCGATATCAACACGCCTAACCTGAGCGTAGCCTTTACGCCCAACGCCTCGAACTGGGATTTCGCCTGGGCGTTGCATGCGGGTGTCGCATATCAGGTCAGCCCCGGCCTTACATTTGAGCTTGCATACCGTTACGTCAATCTCGGAGACGGTGTAACCGGTGCGCTCACCGATTTCACAGGTTTCACGCGCGGCCGGACCATCCAGTTCAAGGACATCACGTCGCAGGACCTGACGATCGGCATGCGCTGGGACCTCGGCAGTCCGCCGGTTTACGCCCCGCCCTTGGTGCGAAAGGGCTGATCGAGCCTTCCGTTTCTTAACCTTTCTTAACGGCGCGGGATCTTCCCGCGCCGTTTTGTTTTGCGCTCCCGTCCCGTCGACAACGATTGGTTAAGGTTAACGAGCGATGATCAGCGCAGGTCAGGATAGGTCGATGGAGCGTCGAGATGCGTAGATATTTGCTGGCGGCGATGATGTTCGGGGCGGCGTCCGGCGCGCAAGCGGCCGACATGCCCGATCTTCCGGTTTTGCGCGGCAGTTTCCCGGCAGGGCTGAGCACCGCTACCAGAAACTGGGATGGCTGGTACGCCGGTGGTCAGGTTGGCTACTCATCGGCGAACATGGATTTCGCTCAAAGCGTCGTCGGCCTGACCAATACCATTTTTCGTAACAGCGTACTTCAGCAACCTACGTCGCAATTGTCGCTATTGAATAAGGCAAGCGTACAAAGCACCGGGTTCGGCGCATTCGTCGGTCGCAATTACCAATATGACGATCTCGTATTCAGCCTTGAGGCTAATTACAATTACATCAATAACCTCGTAGGCAAGGCGTCTGCCTCAATTGGCCCGCTTCAAATTACCAATCCGACCGGTCAGGTTTCGCCTCCAGGCGTCACCACCACTTATGCGGTAACGCTCACTGGGACGGCAACAGCGCAGATCAAGGACGTGATCACCTTCAGGGGTCGCGCGGGATGGGCATACGAGAACTTCCTGCCCTATATGTTCGGCGGTCTTGCGGTTGGGCGCATGGATGTCTATCGCAACGTGACGAGCGCCGTGACGAGGCGGGACGATGTTACCTCAACTGACATCTTTGGCGTTACCAGCACGACCATCGGACCTACGCTTCCAGTTCCGTCGGTATCGCAAAGTCTAACCCAGGAAAGAACCAATAATTTCGTGGTCGGTTGGACCTTAGGTCTCGGTATGGAATATATGGTGTGGAACTGTCTGTTCCTGCGCGGCGAATGGGAATACATCAAGTTCGTTCAGGTCATGAATACGCCGATCGCGATGAACAGCGCCCGGCTTGGGATCGGCTATAAGTTCTGACCCTCGCCGCGCGCGGGCCGCTTGACAGGAAAAGATGCGGCTGGTCCGATGCCGCTTCTGTTGGGAGCCCGCGCAATTGATGAAAATCTACGGCGATACCAATTCGGGCAACTGCCTTAAAGTGAAATGGGTCTGCGACAGGCTCGCGCTGCCCTATACCTGGATCGGCGTCGATACGCTCAAGCGCGAAACCCGCACCACGCAATTTCTCAAACTCAACGGCGCCGGCCAGGTGCCGGCGGTTGAATTCGACGACGGCCGGACGCTCGCGGAATCCAACGCCATCATTCGATACCTTGCCTGCGGCAGCGATCTTATTCCCGCCGACGCATTTGCATCCGCGAAAATGGATGAGTGGTTGTTCTGGGAGCAGTATAGTCACGAGCCCTATGTCGCGGTGTGCCGCTTTCAGATGGTTTATCTCGGAAAAGCCGCATCCGATCTCGACCCCGACAAAATCAAGCGTGGTTACGCCGCGCTGGCCCGGATGGAGCACCAGCTTGCCGCAACCCGATTTCTGGTCGGCGATACCATCTCGCTCGCCGATATCTCGCTGCTGGCCTACACAAGGCTGGCGCATGAGGGCGGCTTCCACCTCGGCGGCTATGGCGCCGTGCGACGCTGGATCGGCGAGACCGAGCGGTCGCTTGGCCTGCCGCCGGCGCGCTGAGATCTGCTGGAAACCATCATGGCTGCGATTTCCTCGATCATCATCCGTCGCGCCCGTCGCGACGACGTCGGCGTCATCGTGGGAATGCTGGCGGACGATCCGCTCGGCAGTGCGCGCGAACGGTTCGAAGACCCGCTGCCGCAGTCCTACTTCCGTGCATTCGAGGCGCTTGAACACGATCGGAATATCCAGCTTGTAGTCGCGGAGCATGGTGACGGCGCGGTCGTCGGCTGCCTGCAACTTTGCATCCTGCCGGGACTAAGTTCGCAGGGCGCCGCGCGCGCCCTGATCGAGGACGTTCGCGTCGCCACGCATTGCCGCAGCCGCGGCATCGGAGAGCAGATGGTGCAATGGGCCGTCGCGCAAGCGCGCGCGAGGGACTGCAAGCTGGTCGAGTTGTTGACGCATCACACCCGCCTCGACGCCCAGCGGTTCTACGCGCGACTCGGATTTCAGCCGAGCCACGTCGGGATGACGTTACGATTTTGATCCGGCGCGGTTGATGTTTGCTACTTGCAACCGGCCCCATGATTGGAGAGGCGTACTCGCAGGGCCATCAATCGCCCGTGATCCCCTCGAAGTTCCTTGACGATTCCAGGTTATTCCCTTATGCACCGCGGCGGGAAACCTCTCCCCACCGAGAGGCAGCTATCTGGAAGGATAGATCATGATTGCAGCGAAGCCCGCTTCGCGGCCAAATGTGCCGCATTTTTCGTCCGGTCCCTGTGCCAAGCGCCCCGGCTGGACCCCTCAAAACCTCAAAGACGCCGCTCTCGGCCGTTCGCACCGCGCGAAAATTGGCAAGGCCAAGCTCAAGCTCGCGATCGAGTTGACGCGCGAAGTGCTTGAAATACCCTCTGGTTACAGGATCGGCATCGTGCCGGCGTCCGATACCGGCGCGGTCGAAATGGCGCTGTGGTCTCTGCTTGGTGCGCGGCCTGTGACCACCATCGCCTGGGAATCCTTCGGCGAAGGCTGGGTCAGCGATATCGTCAAGGAATTAAAGCTTAAGGACGTAACCAAGCTGCATGCCGGCTATGGCGAAATCCCCGATTTGAGCAAGGTCGATCCCGCCTCCGATATCGTATTCACCTGGAACGGCACCACTTCGGGCGTGCGCGTCCCCAATGCCGACTGGATCAAGGCCGACCGCGAAGGCCTCACCATTTGCGATGCGACCTCGGCGGCGTTCGCACAGAAACTCGACTGGGCCAAGCTCGATGTGGTGACGTTCTCCTGGCAAAAGGCGCTCGGCGGCGAGGCCGGTCACGGCATGCTTGTGCTCAGTCAACGTGCAGTGACGCGGCTTGAGAGCTACACGCCGGCATGGCCGCTGCCGAAAATTTTCCGCATGACCAAGGGCGGCAAGCTCAACGAAGGCATCTTCGAGGGCGAAACCATCAACACGCCGTCCATGCTGTGCGTCGAGGATTATCTCGACGCGCTGAATTGGGGGAAGTCGGTCGGTGGCCTCAAGGGCCTGATGGCGCGCGCCGACGCCAATACCAAGGTGCTCGCCGACTGGAAGGCTAAAACGCCGTGGATCGATTTCCTGGCGAAGGATCCGGCTATTCGTTCCAATACATCGGTGTGCATGAAGGTGGTCGATCCCGCGATCACGGCGCTCACCGCGGACGCGCAGGCTGACTTCGCCAAGAAACTGGTTGCCCTGGTGGAGAAAGAGGGCGCGGGTTACGATTTTGCACACTACCGCGACGCGCCGGCGGGTTTGCGCATCTGGTGCGGCGCCACGGTGGAAGCAACGGACGTCGCGTTGCTTACACGGTGGATCGACTGGGCGTTTGCAGAGACCAAGGCTTCGCTGCTGAAGGCAGCGTAGGTTCACTCCATCATTGTCATGGCCGGGCTTGACCCGGCCATCCATCGAATAAGATGGAGCGGCTGGCCTCCAGTGCGAAGACGCGTTTCGCGCCTGGCCCGCCGGTGACGACATCAAAAGCATCGTCCATCAACGGATCAACCTCATGCCCAAACCCAAAGTTCTCATTTCCGACGCTTTGTCTCCCGCCGCCGTGCAGATCTTCAAGGATCGAGGCATCGACGTCGATTTCCAGCCCAATCTCGGCAAGGACAAGGACAAGCTCGCCGAGATCATCGGCAATTACGACGGGCTCGCAATACGCTCCGCGACCAAAGCCACCGCGAAGATCCTGGAGAAGGCGACGCGGCTAAAGGTGATTGGCCGGGCCGGGATCGGCGTCGACAATGTGGAGATACCCGCCGCCACGGCGAAGGGTATCATCGTCATGAACACGCCGTTCGGCAATTCGATCACGACGGCCGAACACGCCATCACGCTGATGCTGGCGCTGGCGCGCGAAATTCCGCAGGCCGATGCCTCCACCCAGGCCGGGAAGTGGGAGAAGAACCGCTTCATGGGGGTCGAGATCACCGCGAAGACGCTGGGCGTAATCGGATGCGGCAACATCGGTTCGATCGTCGCCGACCGCGCGCTTGGTTTGCGCATGAAAGTGATCGCGTTCGATCCGTTCCTGTCGCCGGAGCGGGCCAAGGACATCGGCGTCGAAAAGGTCGAACTGGACGATCTGTTCAAGCGCGCGGATTTTATCACGCTGCATACGCCCTTGACCGATAAGACCAGGAACCTCATCGACGCGGCCGCGCTGGCAAAGATGAAAAAAGGCGTTCGCATCATCAATTGCGCGCGCGGCGGTCTGGTTGACGAGCAGGCGCTGGTCCACGCCCTTAATTCCAAGCATATCGCGGGCGCTGCCTTCGACGTGTTCGTCGAGGAGCCGGCCACAACCAACGTGCTGTTCGGTCATCCGAACGTGATCTGCACGCCGCATCTCGGCGCAGCCACTACCGAGGCGCAGGAGAATGTCGCGTTGCAGGTCGCCGAGCAGATGTCGGACTACCTTCTGAGCGGCGCGATCTCCAACGCGGTCAACTTCCCCTCGATCACGGCGGAAGAGGCGCCCAAGCTGAGGCCGTTCATCGAGCTTGCGGAAAAACTCGGCTCGTTCGCTGGCCAGCTCACCGAGAGCGGCATTCTGAAGGTACAGATCACCTATGAGGGTCACGTCGCCGAAATGAAAATCAAGGCGCTGACCTCGGCGGTACTGTCGGGCCTGCTGCGGCCGATGCTCGGCGATGTCAATGTCGTCTCGGCGCCGGTTGTCGCCAAGGAGCGCGGCATGGTGGTCGACGAGATCGTGCGCGCGGCGCAGAGCGATTACGAAAGCCTGATCACGGTCACCGTCACCACCGAGCGGCAGGAGCGCTCGGTATCGGGCACGGTCTACGCCGACGGCAAGCCGCGGCTGGTCGATATCAAGGGCATCCGCGTCGACGCCGAATTCGGCAAGTCGATGATCTATGTCACCAATGCGGACAAGCCGGGATTCATCGGCAGCTTCGCCGGCCTGCTCGGCGATGCGAAAATCAACATTGCGACCTTCCATCTCGGCCGCAACAGGCAGGGCGGCGACGCCATCGCGCTGGTTGAGATCGACGGCGCGGTGCCCGCGGAAGTGCTCGCCAAGGTGCAGGCGCTGCCGCAGGTGAAGCAGGCCAAGGCGCTGGCTTTTTGAAATCCCGCGCTCTCTCCCGGTGAGAGAGGGTGGTTCAACGGCGTCGAGCGACCGGCAATGCCGCACGGTACCCGGCTTCGAACGGCCGACGTGCCTGTTCACAACTTGCTTGCAGACGCTTTTTGGCCGCGTCCGCAAGCTGATCGGAAAATTATCGACAGATTTTCACAAACACAACCATTCGCACAATCAAATTGACACAATCCTATGTTGTTACGTGTAAAAAATACACGTATAGAAGAAAAACAAAGTGCTGATTGTGCGCATCCGTCATGCGAGAATAATTCCGCCACCCGGATCGCAACAGCCTCGTTATGGCCCGCAGGCCTGTCCAGACGCTTATCATTCATATCTCTTGAGCCTGGGCCTAACGCTCGATGTGTGCGAGCTATTTCAGGTTGTGTCGCGGGGCTTCCCGATGATCTCTGACCCCGGAATCGCAGCAATTCCCGGTTAGACCAAATGGGTCATCCCCAGAATAACGAGAGGATTTATGGAAAGTGAGCGATCGTCCGAGTTCTTTCGAATTGCCTCCAACACTTGGCAGGAATTCATGGACTCAGATCAATTTCATTCGGCGATTGCCTGCGGATTCTCCGCTTATCTAATTCTGCGGGAAAAAGACGATGAGCGGCTGGCGGAAGGAGCCCTTGGGCTGGTGCGCGTCGCAATTCAAGCCGCCTTGCACATGGATGAAGATGAAGACGAAAGAACTTCTTGTTCGTATTGTGGCCGCAGCAAACCGGAAGTGCAACTGGCCGCCGGCGCCAAAGCATTCATCTGTGGCTCCTGCGTAAAAGATCTGAGTGACTTCTTCGCCAGCAAGAAGCGTACTTGATAATCAAGTCTGCTTGACGGTTTGTTGACTGACATCGGCGGACGAAGTTGGGAAGAGGACGACGCGCTAAATCATTTTCGAGAGGCAAGCGCGCGCCGCTGCTCACGAGCCAAAGATCCCTTTGAGGCCGGCATACAGCGAGCCTGATGCCGTCACGACAATGCCTGCCAGCGGCCCTGCCGTTCGCATCAGGTCCTGAATAACGCGCGCCCGGCGACGGAGCTGCTCGTCGCCGACATGCGGACCGAGCATTCGTGCCATTCGATAGGCGGCAGGATTGGGCCTTCCACCGTGCGCCATGATGCCCGGAAATATCTGGAAGATCAGGACCCCCAGAATATTTCCGGTGCCGAACGCAAGTACAATGCTCAACGTATATTCGATTACCTCGCGCCATTCGACCCACGACGCAGGAAGTATCGGAACGCGATCGTTAAATCCGGTCACGGTGAGCATGCACAGGATGCTGAGCGACGCCGTCAGAAATCCCACGGCAATGGTTCCGCGAAAATCAACCTTATGAAGCGCGTACAGCGCCAGACCAAAGGGGAGTGGTATGATGACGGATGCGACGCGCAGATAAACCGGCGTCACATTGAGCACGATGGTGACGATGATGTGCGCGGCAACGAGCGCGATACACGGCACCAGGACGTAGATGATCGCGTAAGTGACGAAGGTGCGGACAGGATGATTTATCCGGTCAAGCTTCGCATTGATCTGATCAAGTTCGTGCCGCACCCTGTCCAGTTCTGCGACGATTTCCTGCACTTCGAGGACGACGGGTCGCACCAGGCGAAGATCGCGGGAGCAATGCTTGCAGACGACAGCTTCGTCCCTGACCGTTTCTGCGCAGAATGGACACTCCATCAGACGTATCGGAGCTTTTTGGCGCGCCTTGCAGCCTCTAGCTCAAGCTTTGCCTTCATCAGTTCCCCCAGCGCCTTGTCCCGCTTGTGAATGAGGTCGTCGCGTTCCGCGAGCAGCGACGACGGCACGACCATATCGCGCGCGCAGGAACAGCAGACCGTCGCCTGCGAAGCATTCTCCTGCGCGCAAAATGGGCAATTCGACAACGTGGTCTCCGCTTTATGGTTCGACTTTCAAGATGAAACTCGTGATTCCGGGACGACCGTCAGAATCCTTGACGTCGACCCGGATCAGATGATCGCCGGCTGGCAATTGCACGTCCGGCATATCGATACCCGTGGGCTGCACGAATTCCTTTAGACGCGGCGTCAGATCAACAATCGGATTTTTGATGTAGGTGACCTTGACCGAATCGGTATCTATCTTCGAACCGCCGAACGCTTCGAATTTCAGGTGGAGGTGCATTGGCGATCGCACCGGATCGCCCTCCGGGACAAGCTCGATGCGCGGTCCGCGGGTGATTCCCCGCCTGTCCATGGCGGTCGCGCCCTTCTGTGGCGGCCGGCTGGCTTCTTCGTCGGTAATGAGAACATGCGATGCGTACAGCTTCGGCGGCGCTGAAACTGCGATCGCCAAACAGGCCAGTACAAGGCCCGGCCAATATCCGGAACCTCCGATCGTCGAAATCTCCCGGACAACCAAATTCAACGGCGCCCTCCGTCACCGATGATGGAATAAGGCGCCCAGAACAAGGGATGTGCGTAAGAGAACTCGGTCTTGCCGTCCGCGCCGACGAAGCCCGGGCCGTCCGCCAGGGCCATCATGGCCGCCCTTAACGCTTCCCCCCTGGTCAGTTCTGGGTCATCGGCTTGTCGTTTAAACAGATCGGTCATCAGTTCCCGCGCCGATTGAGAGTGCACCGACCAGTTTGTTACCAGCAGTGCGCGCGTCCCGGCGTAAAAAAAGGCGCGTCCAAGACCGGAGGCAGCTTCGGCACCGGCTCCCGCTCCAGCACCGGTGTTGCAGGCGGACAGCAAGACCCAATCGGCATCGAGCTTCAGTCCCAGGATTTCTTCCATCGTGAGCAGGCCGTCCCCCTCGTCGCCGGTGACGGCCGGCGACGACAATGCCAGCGCAGGCTGCGTCAGGCCGTCAAGCTCGCCTGGAACCAGCCCGTGGGTGGCAAATGCCAAAATCTTGAAGCCCGACAGATTCATGGTTTTGACGGCCTTTTCGTTGGCATCCTTCCCGAGGTTCAGGACTTTGGACGGATCGGACTGCAAAGCTAACGCTATCGACTTGAGCTCATCCGCGGTATCCGGAAGGCGAGGCAGCATGCCTATTTCTGCATTGTCCACGCCGTCCAGTTTCGGGCTGCTGCGCCGTTTCAACGGCACGCCGCGTGTCACGTTGCCGGCGTCTGCCACCTGGGTGACGCCATTGCCCTTTTCTGCTTCAGCCTCCTGCTCCTTGCTGAAGTATGGATCGCCAAAGGCGACCAGATCGCCGCGGCCCGGCTTGGCCGGCGGCAGTTGTCGCAACGTGCGTAATGCCGCCGCCGATGGTACCGTCGTCACCGCGTGGCTGCGCGCCAGCCACGGCACGCTTTTGTAGCTCGAGAACAATGGCTCGTCATCCGACTGCACCGCGGCTGGCGCAGTCGGCAGCAGCGACAGCGGCAGCAGACCGAGAGCGCCATTGGTGACGACAATTAGATTTTTCGCCTGTTTCCAGCCGCCCTCAACCGGCTTCAGCAACAACGCATACAGCTCGTATGCCAATTTGAGATTGAATGCCGGAATATCCGAGATCATCGCCGCCTGCGGCTCGAGTGCTTCGCGCAGTTTGCGGACGCTGCTCTCAATCTCCCCGGCGGTTGCATTAATCCTAGCAAACGCGACCGCGCCATCCCTGGGGACGGCCCAGACAAAACTGCCGTTTTGGCCGAAATAAAATGAGAGCATTGCTTCGCCCTCGGCCAATGTCGCCTTGATGTCGGCGACCGAAGGTGACTTGGGCGATACCAGATCGGCGTAGGCGGGGAAGCGCTGGCCGATTTCGATCCGCGCCTTGTTGCGCTCGGCACGCAGGGCACTGATCGAGGCGTTGATCGATTGAACACCCTTTTCGTCGCGCTCGGACGGCGGTAACGCCAATACATTATTGAGCGTGCCCAGCTGGGCGCTGACCTGTTTGGAGAGGTCCTGTTCCTTGCGTACGAGTTCGGCGAGCGCGGCATCATTGGCTGCGGCACGGGCACTGGAGGCGGCCAACGCCTGCTGCACGGAATGGCCTCGGATCGCATCCGCCAGGGCAAATGTCTCGACACCCACATCGGCGCTCGCTTCGGTTCCTCGCGCCAGCACGGTCATATAACTCTCGACAGTGGCCTGCAGGCGCTGACTGCGCGCCGCAACCACGGTGGTGTCGTCGTCATCGGCATTCTCGCGCGACGCATCCAGCAAAACCGGGATCGCCGCCTTGAATTCACGGACGGCATCGGCATTTCGTCCGGCGCGCATCAGACCGACCGCCAGAACGCCGCGCGCGGATGCGGTGTCAAAATGCTTGTCGCCGACGCGGGCCGCTTGCTGTTTCACAAGCAGTTCGGCCGCCGCAATTCCGGCATCGAGCTGGCCGGACGCGTAAAGCGACATGATCCGCGAACCGTTGATTTCGAAGGCTGCCCGCTCTTGCGGGTCCCATTTCGCCACCAGTTGATCGATCTGCGCAAAGACCTTGGCCGCCTCACCGGATTTTCTCTGCAGATTTAATACTCCCCCGAGCTGTAACAACATACGAACAGTGGTTCTTGCGTCGTCGGCGACGCCAATGTCGCGGGAAATTTCCAGTGAAGCTTGCATGAGCTTTTCGGCGTCGCCGTAGCGACCTTCCTCGACGAGAATATTCGCCAATCCCATTGTAAACTTGGGTGTGGCCGGGCCGTACTTGCCCCTGTCTTGCAGGCGGGCGAGAAGGGCCCGGCGCGCATCCGCTTCGGCTTCGACCAATCGGCCTTGCTTTGCTTTCATTCGCGTCTGGCTGAGCAGCAGCATATCGGCTGTCTGCAGAGTGAGACTTACCGCGGAAGGGTTTGTCTCTGAAATTGCCTTGGCGGCAGCCCTCTTGCGCTGCTCGGCCAGCCGGTATGACGCCTCGGCTTCGCTGAATTGCCCGCGCGCTTCAAGAATTATCGCCCGGTTGGTTTCAACCTCTGCCTCCCACCCTTGACCGAGCTTGCCATAGGAGGCGCGCCATTTGGGGTTTCCACTGGTCCTGGCGGTTTCCAACAGGGCCAAGCTGCGACGCAGATACGCATCGGCCTGAGCGATGTCTCCCATTTGGATCAGAAACCCTGAAATCTGGCGATACCCGGCAAAACGAAAACCCTGTCCCGTATTAGGGTCCTGCACCAGGTGCATGAAAATGGCCAAGGCGCGTTTGGGATTGCCTGCGGCCGAATACTGAAGGCCGGCGAACTGCTGGAATAGCCCCATCGCATGAGGATCGACGGCGCCGCTGCCCAATTCGACCGCCTTATCGGCATCCGCTATGGCGTCAGGGAGCCTGCCCAACTGGGCCCGTGCGACGCCGCGGTCGTAGTAAAATTGCGCGAGCACAGCACGCGAAGCGCCACCAGGCGGCTCGGCATTGGCAGCCGAACCTCGCTTTTCGAGCACGGTGGCATCTGGTTTTTCATTGTCGAGGACGGCAGCGATATCGGTAATCGTGCGAGGAGGGGCAACGAATCCTGCAGGCAGCGCGTCGGTCGTTGAAGCATTGGGGGGAGAAGGCTCCTCCGGAATCTCGACAGCAACGTTGGCTCGGCCATTGGCGGCGGTCAAGGCCGACACGACACATGCTTTGACGCTTGGTTTGGCCTTCGCCCGGCATGCCCCGAGATTGCCCTCGCCGCCTCGCATGCAGCTCATGACGATGGGCTTGCCTACGCGTGCCCTGCAATTCTGTATCGCGGCCTCTTTGGTCAGGGCAAGTGCCGCTGTCCCGGACAGCGCCGACAAAAGCGCCCAAACAACGCATCCAGCGAGGCCAAGTCTAATCGTCGTCCGCTTTGCGGAATTGATGCTGCTGAGGGCGCGAGACCTTGCCAGCAATTGAAAACCCCCCGTCCTGCTACGACCTAAAGCGATACTAGCGGCTTTTTTGACGAAAAACATGGGGTTGCCCGGCAAATACATGAGCTCATATGGGCACGTCACCCGATGCATATTCGCTGCCGAACGAGCAGGCATTGGCGTCTCCGCGGCCGATGACTCCGTCTCCAATCTCGGGCATGAAAGTGCCGAGGGCCGCTTGACAGGTCCGTGGATCGGGAGGAGCCGGCAATGCCGTATCAACATATTCTCGTCGACGACCCGAGGCCGCGGGTCCGGCGCATTACCCTGAACCGGCCGGAGAAGCGCAATGCGCTGAACAACCGGTTACGCGCCGAAGTGTTCGATGTGCTGGAGGCAGCGGATCGCGATCCGGAAATATCGATCTCGATCCTGCGCGGCGCCGGTCCGTGCTTTTCAGCAGGCTACGATCTGTCGTCGAACAATTCGGTCGATCAGCCCTATCACTCGGCGGCAGGCCCGGGCCAATGGTCGCGCCACGTCGTCGAAGGCTGGTTCTCGATTTGGGACCTTGCCAAGCCGGTGATCGCGCAGGTGCACGGCTATTGCCTTGCCGGCGGAACCGAACTTGCGACCGCCTGCGATGTTGTCTACGTCGCCGACGACGCGCAGATCGGATATCCGCCGGTGCGGCTGATGAGCCCGCCGGACATGCAGTATCACCCCTGGCTTGTCGGCATGCGTCGCGCCATGGAGCTGATGCTGACCGGCGACGCCATGTCCGGCCGCGAAGCTGCCGAATGGGGTTTCGCGACGCGTTCGTTTCCGCTCGACGAGCTTGAGCAACGTACGCTCGATTTCGCGGAACGCGCCGCCAAGGTTCCGGTCGAATTGCAGCAGCTGAACAAGCGTTCGGTCCACCGCGCGATGGAGATCATGGGCGCTCGCGCGGCAATGCGCGCCGGCACGGAGATCCAGGCGCTGGCGTTCACGACCGAAGCCAGCCGCGCCTACATGTCGACGTTCCGGCGCGACGGCGCAAGCGTCAAGCAGCAGCTCGACCAGCGCGATACGACGTTCGGCGATTATCGTACACGCAAGCCGTGAAGGCGGCTTGTTGCACCGTCCGGCATCGCCGCTTCGTGTAGCGACGGCGATATGGTCTGCGGGGCCGGCCAGCAGCGAGATCGCGACGGAAGGAATAGCCCGCCAGATGTTTGCGGCGATCAGGGAGAAGCGAGCGGGGCCAGTTGCCTAGCTGTTCGGACCGCGGTCCATGCTGACAGGTTGCCAGCGGCGAAGCGAGGTATTTTGCAGGACGGACGGATTGACGCAGCTCACCGGCCACATGCCGGACAGAACCAGTGACAATTCATAGCCGACGCGACGTTTGCGCGCCTCGTCGAAGCGCGCCGAGGCCGAGGCGACGTGAGCTGTAAGCGTGACATTCTCCATGCCAAGCATCGGATTGTTGTGCGATGGCGGCTCTTTCTCCAGTACGTCGAGCGCGGCATGCGCGATCCAACCTTCCTGCAAGGCCTTGATCAGCGCTTCCTCGTCTACGGTCGGACCACGTCCCGTGTTGATGAAAAGCGCGCTAGGCTTCATTTGCCTGAAATGCTTTTCGCCCAGCATGTGATGCACCTCGGGTCGGGCCGGCGCATGCATCGATATGAAATCGGACTGCGAGAGCACTTCGGACAGCGTCGCCGGAAGCACGCCGTGATCGGAAATCAGCGTCTCCTGGATGAACGGATCGTAAGCCATCATCCGAAGTCCGAAGGGAGCCGCGCGTTTGGCGACCGCGCGCGCCACCCGCCCGAACGAGATGAAGCCGAGCGTCTGCCCCATCAGGCGGGGGATTTTCAGCAGCGCCGGACGGCCTTCCGGCCAGCGACCTTCGCGAACCATCCTGTCCTGCACGACCAGCCGGCGAAAACCCGCCAATAGCAGCATCATGGCGTGATCGGCCACTTCCTCGATAAAGGTGTCGGGAATGTTGGTGACGGGAATGCCGCGCGCGGTCGCGGCCTTGACGTCAACACTGTCGACGCCGACGCTGCCGAGCGTAATGACCTTGCAATTTTCAAGGGCATCGATGATTTTCTTGGAGATCGGAATGCCCTTGGCGTAGATGGCATCCGCGGTCCGGGCAGCGGCGATGAATTCCGCCTCATTGGCCGGCGCCTCGACGATTTCGGCGTCGATCGGATCGAGCGCTTCCTTTTCAAACGCGTAACCCCCGCCGGCGACCGTGAAACTCGCGCCCTTCGGCGTTACAATTCTGAATTTCGGCATTTCCTTCTCCCGATTGATTTTCGGTCTTGTTATAGACGCGATGTTGTCACTGCTTCCCGATTCCGGCGTAGCTGGGCGGTTTTCTTTGCCGGACAGGCTAGCCTGCTGGAAGGCAAAGCGGAAGCCGGTATGGCGCCGCGGCGATATGTTCCGGACGCGGTGCAGCGCCCGGCATGCGTATCCGCGGGATTTACACTGCGGCCGAGGCCTGCCGCGATGCGATCACCACGCCGGCCAGCACCAGCACGTAGCCGACCAGATGAAACAGCCGCGGCTGCTCGCCGAGCAGCAGGATCGCCATTGCCGACCCGAACACCGGCACCAGGTGAAAGAACGGCGCGGCACGGTTCGGCCCGATCAGTGCGATGCCGCGGTTGAAAAACAGGTAGGCCAGCGTGGACGGAAAGATCACGACGTAGACCAGCGTGGCGACCGTCAGGACATCGGGCTTCAGCGTAAAGCCGGTCGAGAATTCCCAGATAGAAAACGGCAACAGCAGCAGCGCTCCGCAGCCCGTGGTGAAGGAAATCAGCGACAGCTGATGCGTTTTCGGCCGGCGCGGCATCAGCGCCGAATACAGTCCGAACGACAGCAGCGCGCCGGCGAACATCACGTCGCCCTTGTTGAACTGAATGCTGGCCAGCGCTGCGAGATCTCCGCGCAGGATGATGGTGAGTACGCCCGCGAGCGAAATGGCGATGCCGGCGAGCTGGGCCCATGTCAGGCGCACGCCGAACAGCAGCAGCGACCACAACGCCACGAACAGCGGTCCCGAGGACTGGATCAAGAGTGCGTTCAGCGCCTGGGTGAATTGCAGCGCCCAGTAGGATAGCGTGTTGTTGATGGCAAATCCGGTCGCCGACAACAGCACCATCAGTGGAATCCGCGTGCGCAATGCCGGCCAGTCGCGCCGCAGATGCGGCCGGGCGAACGGCAGCAGCATCAGAAACGCACCGATCCACCTGACGCAGGATAGCGTCATCGGCGGCACATGGCCGGCGACATAGCGTGCGAGCACGATATTGCCGGCCCAGAACAGCGAGGTCAGGCTTAGCAGCAGGTAAGGCTGATTGTTGAGCCATCTGACCGGATCGGGGGCAGACGGCGGCGCGGGAATCGTCATTTGCTTCACAATGGAGTTGTGCCGGATTCACGCCGCGCGACAAGTCCCGCATCCGCAATGCTACAATGCCCATCCCTTATCGAAAGCGATCCCGGAGAACGTCATGGGAGTGGACTTGCTGAATATCGAAGGTCTGAAGCGGCTCGATCATCAGGGGCCTGTCGTGATGGTCAACTTGATGCGATTTCGTGAGCGATCGCTCGATGGCGACGGCAGCGGTTGGGACGCCTATCTTCGCTACAGCGCCTTGACCGTGCCGATGATCAAGACGCGCGGCGGAACGCTGCTATGGACCGGCGAGGCCAAAGCCGTCGCGCTCGGGCCGCCGGACGACAATAAATGGGACTATCTGGCGCTGGTCTATTATCCGTCGATCGCGGCGTTCGTCGACATGATGACTTCGGCGGATTACGAAAATCTCTGCGACCCGCATCGCCATAACGGATGCGCCGAACACGTGATTATCTGCAGCAATGAGGCCTACAGCAAATTCAAGGCCGGCTAGGCGCGCGAAGCGATTGGCTAAAGCCGGCGGACCAGGTCGGGCGAAATCTCATCGATGCTTCTGATGCCCATGAGGGCCATATCGCGATCCAGCTCGTCTCTGAGCAGCGTGAGGGCACGCCGCACGCCGGCTTCGCCGCCGGCTACGGCCGCGAACAGAAACGGCCGGCCGACGAAGACAAATTGGGCGCCCAGCGCCAAGGTCTTGAGCACGTCGGTTCCGCGTCTGATGCCTCCGTCCAGCATCACGGTCATGCCGTTGGCCTCGGCGGCGATCTCGGGCAGGGTGCGCAGGGATGATACCGTACCGTCGAGCTGGCGGCCGCCATGATTGGAGACAATCACGCCATCGACGCCGCACTCGCGTGCGATGCGTGCATCCGCCGGCGCGATCAAGCCCTTCACCACAAGCTTGCCCTTCCAGCGGCGGCGGATCAGCTCGACGTGCTTCCAGGCGAGCTGGTCGCGCTTGCCGATGTTGCGCATCAGGTTTTTCGAAAGCACCGGCGGTCCGCGCATGGCGTCCATGTTCTCGAAATGCGGCATGCCGTGGTTCATCAGGGTGCGCGTCCAGGTGCCGAACAGCCAGTGCGGATGGGTCAGGGTATCCCAGGCGACACGCGGGGTGATGGCAAGCGGGACCTGGAATCCGTTGCGGATGTTGTTCTCGCGGTTGGGTGGAACCGGTACGTCCGCGGTCACGACGAAGGTATCGTAGCCAGCGCGGGCGACCCGGTCGACCAGAGGCTCGATGCGCGAAGACTCGCCCGCCAGATAGGCCTGATACCAGGCTGCCGGGTTTTCGCGCCTGACATCCTCCAGCGTGATCAGGGAGGACGCGCTGAGAATCATCGGCACGTTCATCGCCGCGGCCGCGCGCGTCAACACTATATCCCCGCGATAGGCGCAGAGCGCAGCCGAGCCCATCGGTGGAATGCCGAACGGCCCCGCGTAAGTCTTGCCGAACAGCGTGGTCGTCTGCTCGCGGTTTGAAACGTCCTTCAGCACGCGCGGGACAAAGCCGTATTCCTGAAATGCCCGGCGATTGTCCGCGAGCGCGGCGTCGGTTTCGGCGGCTCCGGAGATGTAGCCATAGAGCATCTTGGGCAGGCGGCGCCGGGCCGTCGCTTCAAAATCGTCCAGCGAGAGGTAGCGTCGCATGGCGCGCGGAACTGCGCTCGCGGAGCGTTCAACCGTTGATGGTGGGGGGCTGGTACTTGCGGTTCTATCATGCATGTCGGCGAGCGATCCGTCTCTAAGGCTTAGGCTGCGATGGTCGGACAAGGAAGTATGGCGGTCAACCTCTGTTGCAGCGTTCCAGCGGCCTTTGCCCCTGCGACGCGCTAGCTGAGGAATTTCGGCCTGATATCCGTATGGATATGTATAATCTGCGATGGATCGGGCCACAGTCAGTATCGCGGTAACAACCGATAAGGTGTTTATGACCATTCCCACCGAGCCGATTGGCAGTATTCCAAGGCCACCGCGTTTGATTCAGGCCATTGCGGCGTCGGGAGATTACGCAGATCCGAAGCTGGATCCGCTTTATGAAGAAGCTATTCGAGACACCATTGAGCGCTTCGAGGCGACAGGGTCGCCTGTGATCACCGATGGTGAGCAGAGAAAGTATCACAATTTCTGGACCTACTGCGTGGAGGGGCTTGCCAACACCTCGCCTGATGGTTTCAGGATTCCCTTCGCCGCCGGCCACATCCGCCACATGCCGCGACTGACGTCCGGGCCGTTTCAATACAAGGTGTCTGCCGATCGCTTTCTTGAAGCCGCGATGCGTTACGCGCATGTCCCGTTGAAGCAGGCCGTCATTTCACCTTCGGCCTTGAGCCTGATGTACCCGGCGGATGGGCTCCCAGGTTATTCGCGCGAGCAGTTCATCGACGACCTGCTGCGAGAACACGAGACCGAAGTTCGCTCATGTCTGCAGAAGGGCGCGCACAAGGTTCAGATCGATTTCACCGAAGGACGCCTGGCGATCAAGCTCGATCCGTCCGGTCATCTGCTCAACAGCTTCATTGATCTGAACAATTTGGCGTTGGCGCGATTTTCGACCGAGGAGCGCAAACGCATCGGCGTTCATACCTGCCCCGGCGGAGATCGCGACTCTACCCATAGCGCGGAAGTCGACTACGCCGAGTTGCTGCCGAGCCTGTTCGAATTGCGGGCGGGAAATTTCTATGTTGCCTTGGCGGGCGAGCCGGACCGTCCGCACGTTCTGAAAATCATCCGGAAGCATATGAAACCGGATCAACGGATATTCGTTGGAGTTATCTCTCCGATCGATGGACGGATCGAATCTGCGCAAGAGGTCTGCGACCGCATTTTGCAGGCAGCGGAGTACATTCCCATTGAGCAACTCGGCACCACCGATGATTGCGGATTTTCCCCTTTCAGCGATGATACCTCGACAAGCCGGGACACCGCTTTTGCGAAAATCCGGGCCCGCGTGCTCGGGACAGCGCTGGCGTCAAAGATAATCGCGGGCCGCTAATGCCAACCCAAGAAGATGAAGAAGAGCTGTTGCGCTCCGTGGCCTTGCAGAACGCCAAAAGCATTCTGCTCGCCCGGCAACGCGCAGAGCGCGAACTTATCGAGTTCGAAGGAGGCGCTGGAGCGAAAAACCGAAGAATTGACTGAATCAAATAGGCGACTGCGCGAAAGCGAAGCGCGATACAGCACCGCCCTCGCGGCCGGCCGAATGGGCAGTTGGGAAACCGACCTGGTCGCCAGGACTTGAATCTGGACCAAGGAGGGAATGGCACTATTTGGACTCACCCTTGCGGATGGCCGCGGACATGTGGGTGGTGATGACGACGAGTACAGATCGGCGTTACACCTCGACGACCGGCATTTGGTGCAAAGGTTCCACGAGCTGGCGGACAAGCAGGATTCATTTACATCGGAATATCGGGTGGTATGGCCGGACGGCACAACGCTCTGGCTGCGGGGGCGCGGTCAGGTTGTTGCTCGCGCGCGTGATGGCAAGGCTCAACGCCTTGTGAGCATTGTTACCGATGTTACCGAACGCAAGGCGGCCGAGGACCATATCCAGTTTCTGATGCACGAGATATCGCACCGTTCGAAGAACCTGCTAATGGTGATCCAGTCGATCGCTCGCCGAACAGCTCGCTCAGCCGGCACGATGGAAGATTTTGAAAGCCGTTTCGAGCGGCGCCTGCAGGGCCTGGCTGCGTCGCATGACGTGCTGGTCAGCAAGAATTGGCAAGGGGCCCCGCTCGCGGAACTCGTGCGCCAACAACTCGTTCCCTTTGTTGAGGTGCAAAGCTCACGCTTTGAGCTTGCAGGGCCCGATACTATCGTTACCGCGGAAGCCGCGCAGACGATCGGCCTTGCAATTCACGAACTGGCAACCAACGCAATCAAATACGGAGCGCTGTCGGAGCCGTCCGGCGGTGTGAGTATTTCCTGGGCGCTTGGAGAGAATGCCGGCGCGTCGCCACAGTTATTGTTGACCTGGACCGAGCGGGGCGGGCCGCCGGTCTTGCCGCCCTCCCGCAAGGGCTTCGGTCACGTCGTCATCGGCGAAATGGTTGAACGTTCCCTCAATGGCAGGGTCACCATGGAATTCGCGGTTGAGGGGCTGAAGTGGAGCGTCTCAATTCCCGCAACCAACCTTGTGACCGATCAGCAACCATCTCTCTTGTAGCTCAACCTCACAAGCTATCGCGCCGCACGCGAGCCAGCCTGCATTCGCGGTTTCCGCGACGCAACGAAAACGCCTGTCAGCACCAGAGCGAAGCCGATGATGTGGAATAGCTGCGGGCGTTCGCCGAGAAAGACCATTGCCATGGCGGACCCGAACACCGGAACCACATGAAAGAACGGCGCGGCGCGGTTTGCGCCGATCAACTGCACGCCGCGATTGAAGCACAGATACGCCAGCGTCGAGGGAAACACCGCGACGTAAAACAGCGTCAGCAGGTTCTTCGTATCCAGTTGCATCACCGGGCGCGAGAACAATTCCCAGATCAACAGCGGAATCAGGCACGCCGCGCCGCAGCCGAAGGTGAAACCGACAAACGACAGGCCGTTAATGTCCGGACGCTTCAGCGACAGCACCGAATAGAGTCCAAAGATCGCGAGCGCCACCGTGAAGATGATGTCGCCCTTGTTGAACTCGATGTCCGCAAGCGCCGTCAAGTCGCCGTGCAGCAGGATTACCAGCACGCCCGTCAGCGACAGCGCGATCCCGCCGGCCTGCGCGAGTGTCAACCGGACGCCGAGCAGGATCAGCGACCAGACCGCAACGAATAGCGGTCCGGCCGACTGCAGCAAAAGCGTATTAAGAGCCTGGGTATGTTCCAGCGCCCAGTATTGCAGCGTATTGAAGGCGCCGATGCCGGTGACGGAGAGAACGATCATCGTGCCGAGCCGGGCGCGGATCGCGTCCCAGTCGCGCATCAGATGTTTCCAGGCGAAGGGGAGAATAATGAGAAACGCGAACGACCAGCGCAGGAACGACAGCGTCACCGGCGGAATATGCCCGGCGGCGAGGCGGCCGACGATGGCGTTGCCGGCCCAGCACAGCGCGGTGATGCAGAGCAGCAGATAGGGCTGGTTGGCGAGCCAGCCGCCGGGGGAGGCGGCGCTCGAGGTTTGGTCGGAAGCAGACATAAGACAGTCGTTCTCGGCCCGGGTTCAATAACGCCGCGGCCCCGCCCGGCGCCAGGCACCGGGCCGGAAGTCTTCGCCCGGCCTGCTCACAGACACGGATTTTCACCGGGCATCAATGGCGCGGATGCATCGCGACCATGCGCGGGGTGAATCGGTTTTGCGGGTGACGCCGGAACAGGACGCAAGGAACCTCCCGGCGAGCGTGCGCCGCGGAGGCCTTGAAGTTTACCCAATGCCGCGCGGCCTGCGCCCCCCGGGGCGGGCAATTATCGAATGTCAAAAACTTTTTCCGTACGCTCTTGACGTCGGCTTCCGTTTTTTCCAAGTCGTTTTCCGTCCGAAAACCGCACCGAGAATTTAGTGAGGTAGATTTGTGAAAGCCTCGCACGCCGGGCTCGATTCGAATTACGGGCGGCGGCCGATTTTGGCCGGTGCGACCGCTGGCGGGGCGGGGGCAGCCCGCGCCGTTTTTGGCTCGCCCTCGCGGTCGCCGCATTCGACCTTAGGCGCAGCCGCCGCCATGCGGCCGACATGAATTTTCCGGGGATATCAAGGGCTTGAACCCCACTTTGGCACCGGTCCAAGGGCCGTTCTTGCTTGCGTCGATAGCCCGCTTCCTTTATCCGGTGGGATGCCTCGCATGCGAGCGGCCCCGGCCGTGATTTAGGCTGGGCGCATGATCCGGAAAAGTGGGTACCGTTTTTTCCGAACAATCATGCTCGTACTGAGATAGTTGCAGAGGGGAATACCTGCGAATGGCTAATGTCGTCGTCGTCGGCGCCCAGTGGGGCGACGAAGGGAAGGGCAAGATCGTCGACTGGTTGTCGGAGCAGGCCGACATCGTCGTGCGCTTCCAGGGCGGCCACAATGCCGGCCACACTCTCGTCATCAACGGCGAAACCTACAAGCTGGCGCTGCTGCCTTCGGGGGTATTGCGGCCCTCGAAGCTCGCGGTGATCGGCAACGGTGTGGTGTTCGATCCCCAAGCGTTCCTCGATGAAATAGCAAGATTGAAAGCGCAGGGGGTCGCGATCAGCCCGGAAAATCTGCGGGTTGCCGAAAACGTCACGCTGATCCTCCCCTTGCATCGCGATCTCGATGCTATCCGCGAATCCTCCAACGCGATCGCGATCGGTACCACGCGGCGTGGCATCGGACCTGCCTACGAGGACAAGGTCGGCCGTCGCGCGATCAGGCTGATGGATCTCGCCGATCTCGGCACGCTGCGGCACAAGATCGATCGTCTGCTGTCGCATCACAATGCGCTGCGCCGCGGTCTAAACCTCGAAGAAGTCGACGGTGGGGGAATTTTGAAGGAACTCACCGCGCTGGCGCCAAAACTTCTGCCTTATGCCGAAACGGTGTGGCGGCTGCTCGACCAAAAGCGCCGCGAGGGCAAGCGCATTCTGTTTGAGGGCGCGCAAGGCGCGCTGCTGGATGTGGATCACGGCACGTACCCGTACGTCACCTCATCGAACACCGTGGCGGCGCAGGCGGCGACCGGCACCGGCATGGGGCCGAGCGCGGTGGGCTATGTCCTGGGCATCTGCAAGGCCTATACGACCCGGGTCGGGCTGGGACCGTTCCCGACCGAGCAAGATAATGAAATCGGCCGCAGGATAGGTGAGCGCGGCCGCGAGTTCGGCACCAATACTGGCCGTCCGCGGCGCTGCGGCTGGTTCGATGCGGTGCTGGTTCGCCAGACCGTGCGGACCAGCGGTATCAACGGCCTGGCGCTGACCAAGCTCGACATTCTCGATGGATTCGATTCGATCGAGGTTTGCACCGGCTATACCCTGGACGGCAAGGATATCGACCATCTGCCGGCCGGCGAGGGTGCGCAGGCCCGGATCAAGCCGGTTTACGAGACCATCGAGGGCTGGAAGCAGCCGACCGCCAATGCCCGCTCCTGGGCGGATTTGCCGGCTCAGGCCATTAAATATGTCCGCCGGGTCGAGGAACTGGTGGGTTGTCCAATAGCCTTGCTTTCCACGAGCCCGGAACGCGAGGATACTATTCTGGTTCAGAACCCGTTTGAGGCTTAATGAGATGTTACCCGCTAGCCAACAATACTGAGTCGAAATGGCTGACTACTACCCGCTGATTGCCCGCGCTATTGCCGGACTGGACCCCAGTGCCCCCGGCGAGAGCCGCCGCGCGCTTTACGAGCGGGCGCGCGCCGCGCTGATCGCGCAGCTGCGCAGTGTGCAGCCGCCCTTAAGCGAATCCGAAATCACCCGCGAACGGCTGTCGCTGGAAGAGGCCGTACGCAAGGTCGAATCCGAAGCCGCTCAGCGCGCCCGGGAGGCCACCCGCTCCGGCGGAGATCGAGCCCGCGCCGGCGATGCGTTCCGCGCCACTACCCGCCCCAATCCGCGGCCCGGCGAAGTCGCGCCGCCGCCGCCCTCATCGCAACCACCGACACCGACGGCCTCGCCGCCGCCCCCGCGTCCGCGTCCGCCTTCACCGTCGCCATCTCGCAACGAGCGTCCGCCGCTCGGACAGGAAGACCGTCCGCAGCGCAACCTTCGCGCCGATGCACAGCCGCCATCGTCACGGCCGCAACCGCCGTCGTCCCAGCCCCAAGTCCCGATGCAGGACCCGCAGCTGCCGCCGACCCGCGAACGGTCAGGCGCGCCGCGCCGCGGCCAAGAGAACAGCCCGCAGCAAGCCCCATCGGCGCCGGGCATGCGCGGCTTCCGAGACATCGCTGCCGATGCCGACGATCTCGGCCGCGCCGCGGCTCAGGCCAACCGCGCCGCACGAAAGACCTACGCCAACGTGCCCTCGCCCTCGCCGGAGTTTGATCGGCTCGAGCCGAGCATGGAAGATCGCGGCGCCGATCCCGACGTGCCCTATTCGGATGACGAATCCATCGAAGAGGCGGAACGACACGCGCCGCAACAATCCGCGCCGCGCTCGCGCCAGGCGGAGGACCGCGAGCCGACGAAGCGCGCCCGCGCCGGCATGGTCTTTCCGTTCAAGAGCGCGATTGCGATCGGTGTCGTCCTGATACTGGTCGGCGCTGCGATCCTGTGGGGTAAGTCGCTCGTGACAACCGTCAGCGGCTTGCTGAAGCCGTCGTCTACCGTGGTGGAAGCGCCGAAGGATGCTTCGACACCGCTGTCGAAACCGAAGATTCCCGATCGGGTCGGCCAGCCCTCGTCGACGGAACAGGTCGCGCCGGTGGCGCAGCGCGTTGTGCTGTATGATGAGGATCCCTCCGATCCAAAAGGCAAGCAATATGTCGGCTCGGTGATCTGGCGCACCGAACAGATCAAGGGGGCACCCGGACAGAAGCCCGATATCGCCGTCCGCGCCGACATCGACATACCCGATCGCAAGTTCAAGATGACGATGTCGTTCCGCCGCAACACCGACACCTCGCTGCCGGCCAGTCATACCGCGGAGTTGACGTTTATCCTGCCTCCGGATTTCGCCGGCGGCGGCGTCAGCAATGTGCCGGGCATTCTGATGAAATCCAACGAGCAGGCGCGCGGCACGCCGCTGGCGGGGCTCGCCGTCAAGGTCACCGACGGCTTCTTCCTGGTCGGGCTGTCGAATGTCGAGGCCGACCGCACGCGCAACCTGCAGCTTCTGAAGGAGCGCTCGTGGTTCGACGTCCCGCTGGTCTACGTCAACCAGCGCCGCGCCATCATCGCCATCGAAAAGGGCGCACCGGGTGAGCGCGCCTTCAACGAGGCCTTTGCGGCGTGGGGCGAGTAAGGGCAGTCTGCGTCAGTCATCGCCCGGCAAGAGGCGCGAGGTTGGAATGAAGCGGTACCTGATTTTTGCAGCTCTTGTGCCGCTGCTTGGCGGGTTCCTGTTGCTGTTCGCGACCACTTATATGTCTGGATACTGGACCCACACCGACTTGTCGGAAGTAGCGAAGCTCTTCGTGGTCTTCGCCAAGACGCTCCAGTACAGCTATCTGTTCGGCATCCTGCCTGCGCTGATGATGGGTGCGGTGGATGATATTCTCTCCCACGTCAAAAGAGTTGCTCCAGTCGTCCGAATGCTGATCGTCGGCGCGATTGCGTTCATCGCCGCGGAATTTCTTTACGGCTCCCGCGGACCGGACAGCGGCGCAATCCAGTTCATTCTCTACGGCCTCGTCGGCTTTGTCCCCGCGGCGCTCTCCTCCTGGCTGGCGCATGAGGCGATCGATAAACCCGCGACGGCTTGAGGCCGGACCGCGACCGCATGACGCAACTTGCGGCCGCCCCGCGCATTACCCATGTGATGGCAATGTCAAACGATGAAATAGTTTATGCTCACAGCGCGGCGCGTTCCCGGCGAACCTCCCGGGCAACGTTTCACGGCGCGGAGGCGCGCGGCCCGATTATCGATCAGGAGGGGCGCGAAATCCCGGCGGAATCGTTGGGGACGCGGTTTCAGGGCTTCCGGTTCGATTTCGGCAATTCCAGCGCCAATCCGTTCGGCAATCTCAGCCGCGAGCAGCGGCTGGCCCGGCTTGAAGCGCTTGCGAAGCTGCTGGACGTCGCCTTCATCATGCCCGGCACCAAAATCCGCTACGGCATCGACGGCATTATCGGGTTGATCCCGGTGATCGGCGACCTCATCACGACCGCGATCTCGCTGTGGCTGGTGCGCGAGGCGCGCGCGCTCGGCGCGCCGTGGCACCTCACGGCGCGGATGCTCGGTAACGTCGCGCTCGATGGCGTGGTTGGGATGGTGCCGCTGGCGGGTGACGCATTCGACGTGATGTTCCGCGCGAACATGCGAAACGTGCGCCTGCTGCGGCGCTGGATGGACAAGCAGCCGCGACGTAGTCCGGGAAAGGGATAACGATTTTCCGGACAAACGAACTCGTTTGTCCGGAGGTTATGCGCTCACAGTCGAGCGCGCGATTATCTTGGTTCAGTTAAGCGGCGTCGGCGTCGGCGTCGTTGCCGGCAGGCGCAGGCTCGGGCGCACGGGGGCGTCGCGGCAGCGGAAAATCCTGGCTCTCATACAGCGTGCGGATGCCGCTTTGATCGAAGCGGGCCTCATCGACCTGCAGGTAGGCCCCATTCAGCGAATCCGCCGGCAATTCTTCGATCGCAAACCGCACCGCGGCGGCCGCAGTGTCGAAACGGCGATACGCAAAACCCGCCCGCTTTTTCTTGCGGATGGCGGCGGGGAATAGTTCGGCGGCAGTGTTGTAGCTGAAGGAAGCCATGGTCAGTGACCTTTATCTTTTTAGTGAGAACGCGATTCGAAATCGCGAACGGATCGTACGGGCTCCACACGAGGCGGTACCGGCACACGTCATTTCAGGACAGTGCTTAATATAAGCTCGTTTGACAGAAATGCGACTCCTGCCGAGTTTGATGATGAATCAGGGCGCTATCAGGGCAAATCCAGAATAATCGCTTATATTTCAATGGCTTGATAGATCAAAGCTTGCCAAGCAGTAACAGGATGATCAGCACGATCAGAATGACGCCGCCAAGGCCCATCCCGGAGTGACCCATACCATAGCCGTAGCCGCCAAAACGGCCGCTGAAGCCGCCGAGCAGGAAAATGATCAAGATAATGACGAGTATCATTCCAAGCGACATGGCACTCTCCCCAACGCGCTGGCGGTGAATGGAAATCCGCCGCTCCGCCGTAAGAGAAAGCATACCCCGTCCGTTGGTTCCAGCGAAGGAACCCGGATCGATTATTTTGGCTGCAATTTCAGCGCTGCCGAATTGATGCAGTAGCGCAGCCCGGTTGGGCCGGGCCCATCCTCGAAGACGTGCCCGAGATGGCCGTTGCACTTCGAGCACAAGACCTCGGTCCTGATCATGCCATGGCTGGCGTCGCGCTCTTCGTCGACATGGTTTTCCGCCGCCGGAGCGGTAAAGCTCGGCCATCCGCAGCCGGAATTGAACTTGGCATCGGATTCGAACAACGTCTGCCCGCAGCCGGCGCAGATATATGTGCCCGGCGTCTTCTCGTGTTCGTATTCGCCGGAGAACGGCCGCTCTGTCGCCTTCTCGCGCAGCACCGCATACTGCATCGGCGTCAGTTCCTTGCGCCACTCCGCTTCGCTTTTCGCGATCTTGCCGGTCATCGTCTTGCTGTCGGACATGGAGGCTCCTTGCAAGAATTGAGTGTTTTTGAAATCACCATCAACTAACAGAACAGCCGTCAGTTGGTAACTTTTGCGCTGCTCACCAGCGTCGGCTTCTCGATGTAATTGTCCGCGAAAATCTTCTTCAGGTTCTCGACCTTCGGAATATCGTTGAAGGCAATGTAGGGCTGGTTCGGATGCAGCGTCAGGTAGTCCTGATGATAGGCCTCCGCCGGATAAAACCCTTCCAGCGGGCTGACCTTGGTTACGATCGGCCTCTTGTAGACCTTTGCGGCGTTGAGCTGGGCGATATAGGCGTCCGCGACTTTCTTCTGCTCGTCGCTGGTGGTGAAGATCGCCGAGCGATATTGCGTGCCGCTGTCCGGGCCCTGACGATTGAGCTGCGTCGGATCGTGCGCGACCGAGAAGAAGATCTGCAGGATCTTGCCGTAGCTGATCTTCTTGGGGTCGTACTTGATCTGAACGGACTCGGCATGTCCCGTCGTGCCGGTGCTGACGATGTTATAGTCGGCAGTACTCTTGCTCCCGCCGGCATAACCGGACACCGCGTTCACCACGCCCGCGGTATGCTGAAACACACCCTGCACGCCCCAGAAGCAGCCGCCCGCGATGACGGCGGTCTGGGTACCGTCGGAGGCCTGGGCGTCCACGGCAGGAGCCGGGATGATCACGGCGTCTTCCGCGGCGAGCGAAGGCGACACGACAAATGCGGTAATCGCGAGCGCGCCGATAGCGGCAGCGCAGAGCGAAAGGCGGCTGAATTGGCTACGGGACATGGAGTTTCCTTTTGGGGGCTCGTCGGATTTGATCTCAGTTTAGAGCGGCGGTCGCCGTTCGCAATCGGCACCGGCCTGCCAGACGTCCCAAGATACGCGCCAGGGCGGGTATTGTTACCATCATACGGACACGAGTTCGTGAACAAAATCGGCACAATTACAGGACGTTACAGGAGCGGAAACTCGCCGCGCCACGATGAAAACCGTGGTGTCACGAGAATCCAGACGAGGAATCGGGCAATCCCGACCCGCGGTGACGACGGCGGGCAACGGCTTAGCTACACCACCACGCTCAGCCGTTTCGCCGCGCGGGTAATGCCGGTGTAGAGCCACCTGGAACGGCTGTCCTGGAACGCGAAGCTCTCGTCGAACAGCACCACGTCGTCCCATTGCGAGCCCTGCGATTTGTGCACCGTGAGCACGTAGCCGTAGTCGAACTCGTCATAGGGTTTACGCTGTTCCCACGGAATGGTCTCGATCGAGCCGCCGAAGCAGTCGCCGCGGACCGAGACCTTTGTCACCCTGGAGCCGAAATCCTCGTCGGGCGACAGCCGCATGGTGATGATTTTCGATTTTGACTGCGCGCGCGACTTCACCCGCCACAGCCCGCCGTTGAACAGGCCCTTCTTGCGGTTGTTGCGCAGGCAGACCAGCTTGTCTCCGGCC
Organism: uncultured Alphaproteobacteria bacterium; assembly: GCA_963732455.1. Taxonomy (GTDB): domain Bacteria; phylum Pseudomonadota; class Alphaproteobacteria; order Rhizobiales; family Xanthobacteraceae; genus Bradyrhizobium. Next base: position 532,146 of record CAVSZM010000009.1, read on the forward strand.
ACCGGGAGGGGATCCTCGATGTGCTGCCTTTGCCGCACCCGCATATTGTAGGAGCGTCGCGTGTTGTTGCGTCCGACCAGAACCTGATCGGCGCGCATCACCCGGTCCGGATCGAGGTCGGCGCGGGATACGACTTCGCTTTCGCCGTAGCGGCCGATGTCGAGCTCACGGCCCTCGCGCACGTCCATCGACATCCGCACGATCGGATCGTTCTGGGCCTGGCGATGCACCTCGGTCAGCATCGCGTCGGGCTCGCAATCGGTGAAGTAGCCGCCGCCCTGGATCGGCGGCAGCTGCGCGGGGTCGCCGAGCACCAGCAGGGGGCATTCGAACGACATCAGGTCGCGGCCGAGTTCGGCGTCCACCATCGAGCATTCGTCGATGACGATTAGCTTGGCCTTGGAGGCGGGCGCGTCGTCCCATAATTCGAAGCTCGGCTGCTCCACGCCGGATTTACGCGCGCGGTAGATCAACGAGTGAATCGTCGAGGCGTTGTCGCAACCCTTGTTGCGCATCACCAGGGCAGCCTTGCCGGTGAAGGCCGCGAACTTCACCTCGCCATCGACGCCGTCGGCGACGTGCCGCGCCAGCGTGGTCTTGCCGGTGCCGGCATAGCCGAACAGCCGGAATATCGGCGGCGTGCCGTTCTTGCCGGGCTTTGCCTTTAGCCAGTCGGCAACGGCCTTCAGCGCGGAATCCTGATGCGGCGTAAAGGTGGGCATGGGGTCTCGGCGGGAAGGTCGCGCACCCGGCAACGACTCACAGCCCGCAAAACTAACCATTCGCGCGCCCAGTGCAAGCCGCCGAACTCCAGGACGGCTATTGCCAGCCCGGGACGCCACGCATGTCCGGCAGATGGTGGGCGATGCCCTTGTGGCAGTCGATGCAGGTCTTCTCGCCGGTGAACAGGAAGCGCTGATGCGCCACCGATGCGCGCGGCGATTGTTTCGTGATGTCCATCGACTCGGTGCTGTGACAATTGCGGCATTCCAGTGAGTCGTTGGCCTTGAACCTTGCCCATTCGTGCAGCGCCAGGTCGAGGCGGTGATCGACGAATTTCTCGCGGCTGTCGATGCTGCCGAACAGATGTCCCCAGACCTCCTTGGAGGCCTGCATCTTGCGGGCGATCTTGTCGGTCCAGTTGTGCGGAACGTGACAATCCGGGCAACTCGCGCGCACGCCGGAGCGGTTGGAGAAATGGATGGTCGACTTCAGTTCCGCGAACACGTTGTCGCGCATCTCGTGGCAGCCGGTGCAGAACTTCTCGGTGTTGGTCAATTCCAGCGCGGTATTGAACGCGCCCCAGAACACCACGCCCGCAACGAATCCCGCGAGCACCAGCATGCCAAGCCCGAATACCGAACTCGGCCGGCGCAACACACCCCACAATTCAACGACGAACATCCATGTCCGTGTCAGCCACGACCGGTGCGGCGCAACCGGTTGGACCGTGCTCATCGGCGTCCACCCGGAACAGCGCGGCTGAGCATGGTGTCGATATCGACGAAATCATTCGTCACGGGAGGAGTCACCACGTTCTGTGGAACGTGGCATTCGGTGCAGAAGAAACGGCGCGGCGACACCGAGGCGAGGAATTGGCCGTCGCGGTCCATGAAGTGGGTAATACTGACCATCGGCGCCTGCGACTCCGCGGTGCGCGCGCGGGCGTGGCATGACAGGCATTTGTTGCCGTTGATGTCGATCTGATAGCCATCGATGCTATGCGGAATCACCGGCGGTTGTTCGGGGTAGTTGCGCGTTTCCCTTTCCGCAGTATTGCGCATCGGCGTCATCGGTGCCGCGGGCCCCTCTTCATTTAGCGGGGTTGCGCCGCGCAAAGCGGAATTCAGCGTTTGCGCCTGCAGCGAACTCGACAAGGTCGCGAGAGCGATGACAGCCAAGAAAATTCCGGGTTTTCCGATCATGGCATTCACACTCGCTCAATGCGCACGGCGCATTTTTTGTAGTCTGTCTGCAACGAAATCGGGTCGGTCGCATCCAGCGTCACCTTGTTGATGAGCTGCGCCTCGTCGAACCAAGGCACGAACACAAGTCCGCGTGGCGTCTTGTTGCGGCCGCGGGTTTCGACTCGCGTGCGAATATAGCCGCGTCGGGACTGCACCTTGACTTCGTCACCGCGTCGCAGCTTGAGCTCGGCAGCGTCGTCGGGGTGCATGAAGCACACCGCCTCGGGGAAGGCCTTGTAGAGTTCGGGAACGCGGCGCGTCATGGTGCCGGAATGCCAGTGCTCCAGCACGCGCCCGGTCGAGAGCCAGAACGGATATTCACTGTCCGGAGATTCCGCCGGCGGTTCGTAGGGCAAGGCGAAGATGCGCGCCTTGCCGTCAGGGAAGCCGTAAAACTCCACCTCCTTGCCGCTCTTCACATAGGGGTCCGTGCCCTCGCGGAAGCGCCATTTGGTTTCCTGTCCGTTGACGACAGGCCAGCGCATTCCGCGCACCTGGTGATAGGCATCGAACGGCGCGAGATCGTGCCCATGCCCGCGCCCAAATGACGCGTATTCTTCGAACAGGCCCTTGTGCACGTAGAAGCCGAAGGCTTTGGACTCATCGTTCGCATAGCCGGCTTCGATATCGGTCACCGGAAACCTGTCGACCTGCCCGTTCTTGTAGAGCACGTCGAACAGCGTCTTGCCGCGGTATTCGGGCTTTTTGGCCACCAGGTCCTCCGGCCAGACTTCCTCGATCCTGAAACGTTTGGAAAACTCCATCAACTGCCAGAGGTCCGATCGCGACTCGCCGGGCGCGGTGACCATCTGATGCCAGAACTGGGTGCGTCGCTCTGCGTTGCCGTAGGCGCCTTCCTTTTCGACCCACATCGCTGTCGGAAGGATGAGATCGGCCGCAAGTGCGGTCACTGACGGATAGGCATCGGAGACGACGATGAAGTTCTCAGGATTGCGATAACCGAGATAGGTCTCTTCGGCGGAATTGGCGCCGGCCTGCAGATTGTTATTGACCTGAACCCAGTAGGCGTTGAGCAGGCCGTCCTTCAGCATCCGGTTCTGCAGCACCGCGTGATAGCCGGGCTTGTCGGGGATCGTGCCCTCGGGAAGCTTCCAGATCTGTTCCGCCTTGTCGCGATGCGTCTTGTTGGTCACCACCATGTCGGCCGGAAGCCGATGCGAAAACGTGCCGACCTCGCGGGCGGTGCCGCAGGCGGAAGGCTGGCCGGTGAGCGAGAACGGACTGTTGCCCGGCTCGGAGATTTTTCCAGTCAGGAGGTGAATATTGTAGATGAGATTGTTACACCAGACACCGCGGGTATGTTGATTGAAACCCATGGTCCAGAAGCTGGTGACCTTGGTTTTGGGGTTGGCGTACAATTCCGCAATCGCCTCGATCCGGTTGACCGGCACGCCCGACATCTCGGCTGCCTTTTCGAGCGTGTAGTCCGAGACGAACTTCGTGTATTCCTCGAACGTCATATCGGTGGAATCGCCTGCCTTGGCGGCGCCGGTCGCCTTCGTCTGCAACGGATGTTCGGGGCGAAGGCCGTAGCCGATGTCGGTCTGCCCGCGCTTGAACAGCGTGTGCCTGTCGACGAAATCCTTGTTGACGCGTCCGGTCTTGACGATGTGATTGGCGATGGCGTTGAGGATGTAGAGGTCGGTCTGCGGCTTGAACACCATGCCGATGTCGGCAAGGTCGAACGAGCGATGCTCGAAGGTCGAGAGCACCGCGACCCGCACATGCGGTGCGCTGAGGCGGCGGTCGGCAACCCGCGTCCACAGGATCGGGTGCATCTCCGCCATGTTGGATCCCCACAAAACGAACGCATCCGCCGCTTCGATGTCGTCGTAGCAGCCCATCGGTTCGTCGATGCCGAAAGTGCGCATGAAGCCCACGGCGGCGGACGCCATGCAGTGGCGGGCATTCGGATCGAGATTGTTGGAGCGGAAGCCCGCCTTCATCAGCTTGAGCGCGGCGTAGCCTTCCCAGATCGTCCATTGACCGGATCCGAACATGCCGACGCCGCTGGGCCCGCGCTTTTGCAAGGCCGCCTTGAATTTCTCCGCCATGACGTCGAAAGCTTCGTCCCATGACACCGGCGTGAACTCGCCGTTCTTGTCGTATTTGCCGCCGGTCTTGCGCAGCATCGGCTGGGTGAGCCGGTCATGGCCGTACATGATCTTGGAGAGGAAATAGCCCTTCACGCAATTGAGGCCGCGATTGACCTCGGACTTGATGTCGCCGTGGGTCGCTACCACACGGTTTTCCTTGGTCGCCACCATCACGCTGCAGCCGGTGCCGCAGAACCGGCAAGCGGCCTTGTCCCACTTCAACTCGCTCAAGTCGCGTTCGGTGACGAGGTTGGCGGCGACTGCCGTCACCGGCATGCCTCCCGCCAGTGCCGCCATTGCGGCGGCCTCCAGCTTCAGAACCTGGCGGCGATCGAGCCTGGCTGCGGTCATGGCAATTCTCCCAACGTCAGCTTTTGTTTTGAGCGCGGTCTTATCCGATTACTTTTCTGAAGATCTCTAGCCGGCGTCGATGGCGTGAAAGACGAGAGAGGCGGAGTAGACGTCGGGGAGCAGTGCGATGGTGTTGAGCGTCGTTCCCAGCGTCCCCGCGTCCGGCGCATCGACGACGACGACGAGTTTGCCCTTGGGATCGCGGCCGTAAATTTCGCATCCGGCCAATGCAGCGATTGCGGTTTCGACCCCCGCGAGACGCTCGGGCCGTAATTGCACGAGAATGCTTGCGATTTCTCCGCCGGGCGGCGCGAGCACCCGGCCCGCGCTGGGAAGACGACCCGTTATGAGGGCCCGGCGATCGATTGCGGTGTGAGGTTTGGCCATCATGACTTCCTTGAAAGATCGTGTCATCGCGCAGGAGGGCCGGGAGGACCCGCCGCCATCTGATAGACCCATACGGCCAGCCCATAACTACCGACCGCCGCAAACGCCAAGGCGGGCATCAGCACCGCGGTCAGAAACAGAAACGCAAAGATTTCCATGCGCTTGCGGCGCGGCCGTCCATACGTGTCGTCGCCAGCGGCGGACATGCTGTGTAATTCTCTCGATTTTGGAATTGGACGGCATCAGGGCCGTTGCCTTCTCGTACAGTAAACGACGAATCGGCAGCTGCTTTGATCTGGATCAAGGGTGAAAAGCGGGCGATCCGAAATCGTTTTCCTTCGGATGGTGTGTCGAAGCTCCCGGTTTGGAGCCGTCCCGCCGTGACGTGCCGCTGCTTTGACGATCGGAACCTGGCGTCCGCATCGGGTTTCTGCCGTCAGACGGAATTGCCCGAGGCTGGACTCGGCCTTGCCCGCGAATACACTGCGTCCTCAGACAACAAGCTGATCGCGGGAGAGACGTCATGAAATTCGGCATTTTCTATGAGCTGCAATTGCCGCGCCCGTGGGAAGCCGGTGACGAACTCAAGCTTTACCAGAACGCGCTGGCGCAACTGGAAACCGCCGATCGGCTTGGCTACGACCATGCCTGGGTGGTGGAGCATCACTTTCTGGAGGAATATTCGCATTCGCCATCGCCGGAATCGTTTCTCGCCGCCGCCAGCCAGCGCACCAAAAACATCCGTCTCGGCCATGGAATTTTCCAGCTCACCACCAATCATCCCGCGCGCGTCGCCGAACGGGTAGCGGTGCTCGATCTCCTGAGCAACGGCCGCTGCGAATTCGGGATGGGCGAGAGTGCCTCGATCACCGAACTGACGCCGTTCGGCCGCGACATGGAAACCAAGAAGGAAGTGTTCGAGGAAGCCGTCCGCGCTATCTTTCCGATGTTCAGGGAAGGTGGCAGCGAGCATCACGGCAAGTATTTCGACATTCCCTTGCGCAATGTGGTGCCGAAACCGGTGCAGAAGCCGCATCCGCCATTGTGGATGGCGTGCTCGCAGCTTCCGACCATCGAGCGCGCGGGCCAGAACGGCTTCGGCGCGCTCGGCTTCCAGTTCGTCAGCGCCGATGCCGCGCATGCCTGGGTGCACGCCTATTACAACGCCATTACCAAGCGGCTGAAGAAACTCGCGGATTACGAGATCAATCCGAACATGGCGCTGGTGTCGTTTTTCATGTGCGCCAGAACCGACGAGGAGGCGAGGGCGCGCGCCGACGGCGCGACATTCTTCCAGTTCGCCCTGCGCTTTTACGGCGCGTCGCAGAACAGGCAACGTCCGGCGCCGGGCACCGTCAACATGTGGGACGAATACAACAAGTGGAAGCGCGAGAACCCGGAGGCGCAGGAAGCGGCGCTGCGCGGCGGCCTGATTGGATCGCCCGAAACCATCGCCAGGAAATTGCGGCGGTTCCGGAGCTCGCACATCGACCAGGTGATCCTACTCAATCAGGCCGGCAAGAACAGCCACGAGCACATCTGCGAGTCGCTCGAATTGTTCGCCAAGGAAGTAATGCCGGAATTCCGCGTCGATCCCGAGCACGACGCATGGAAGGCCGGCGTGATGAGCGGCGCGATCCAGCTCGAGGAGATCGACACCGAAGCGTTCAAGGACCGCTACGGCAAGCTGGCCGTGAACGTCGCACCCGCAAAGCCGGCGGTAGCTGCGGCGGGCTAACGGGCCCGGTCAGTTTTGCAGCGCTGCAAGCAGCTCGTCGGGCCGTTCGACCATCATCATATGGCCGGCGCCGCGCAGAACCACCGTTCGCGAATTGGGCAGCGCGGCCGCGAGCGCGCTGCCAGCTCTCGCAGGCGTCATCATGTCGCGCTCGCCAAGAATCAAGGTGGTCGGGACCTTTATCTGCGCGGCCGCGGCTAGCGCGTTTTGATAGGCGTTGCAGGCGGACAGGTCGTTGAACAGCACGCCGGGCCGGCACTGTTCGAGTACGCGCTGGGCGCCGCTGTGCATCCACAAGCCGGGCGCGAGACTGCCGCCGAGTTCCGCCTGAAAACCAAGACCCCAGATCGAGACCATATCGACAGCCGAATGATCGTTGGCCTCCGCGGCTTTGAGCAGATCGGCTCCGACCGTCATGGTTGCGGCCGTTCCAATGAGGCTCAGTCCCGAAACTTTTGCCGGGTGTCTGACAGCGGTCTCCAGCGCGATCAACGATCCCATGGAATGACCGACTAGCCGCGCCTTTGCGGCTCCGGCCGCGTCGAGCAACGCCGCGGTCCAATCGGCCATGTCGGCGATTGCAGGCAGGGGCGCGCCGGAGGATCGGCCGTGGCCGGGCAAATCCGGAGCGAGCACGCCATAGCCATGGTTCGCAAACCACCGGCTATGCAAAGCCCAGGTCGTGTGATCGAAGCCGGCGCCGTGCAGAAGCACGATGGTCGGTTGGGACAAATCGAATTTCCGGCCGCCGGTAGCGACGAAGGTGTCTATTCCGTTCACGGACAACTGCATGGCTCAAGCCTTCTGCGAAACACGGAGCGCCTGGGCAAGGTCATCGATGATGTCCGAGGCGGATTCAATGCCAATCGACAACCGCACCAGCTCCTCGCCAATGCCCGCCGCGTTGAGCTGGGCGGCGTCCATCTGCTGGTGCGTTGTGCTGGCGGGATGAATGACCAGTGTCTTGGCATCACCGACATTGGCCAGATGGCTGATCATCCGCAAGGATTCGATGAATTTCTTGCCGGCAGGCCGGCCGCCCTTGATCCCAAAGCTGACGATGGATCCCGCGCCGCGCGGCAGCAATCGCTTGGCCAGTTGATGGTCCTGGTGACTCTCCAGCGAGGGATGCAGAACCCAATCCACCGCCTTGTTCGCGGTCAGGAATTCGAGCGCCGCATGGGTATTCGCGATATGGCGCTCCATGCGAACGCCCAGCGTCTCGACGCCCTGCAGCAACTGAAACGCATTCATCGGCGACATGCATGCGCCGAAGTCGCGCAGGCCTTCGGTGCGAGCCCGCATGATGAACGCCGCCGGGCCGAATTGCTCGTCGAAGACGATGCCGTGATATCCTGCATAGGGCTCGGTTAGAACCGGAAACTTGCCGGAAGCGCGCCAATCGAACCGGCCGCCGTCGACAATCACGCCGCCGATGGCGATCCCATGACCGCCGATCCATTTGGTGGCCGAATTCATGACGATGTCGGCGCCAAGCTCGATTGGACGGCTGAGAAAGGGTGTTGCGAAGGTGTTGTCGATCAGCAGCGGAATTTTCGCGTCATGCGCGATTTGTGCAACGTTCGGAATATCCAGCACTTCGAGGCCGGGATTGCCGATGGTTTCGCCGATGATCAGGCGGGTATTGGGTCGGATCGCCGAACGGAACTCGTCCAGTACGCGCGGCCTGACGAAAGTGGTCGTAATGCCGAAACGGGGTAGCGTATGCGTGAGCAGATTGATGGTGCCGCCATAGAGCGAGGAAGAAGCGACAATGTGATCGCCGCCGTCAAGCAGGGTCGCAATCGCAAGATGTAACGCGGCCATGCCGCTAGCGGTGCAGATCGCGCCGACGCCACCCTCCAGCGCCGCAAGTCGTTCTTCAAGCACCGCCGTGGTCGGGTTCGAAATCCGGGTATAGATGTGCCCTGCGCGTTCGAGATTGAACAGCGCCGCTGCGTGCTCGGAGTCCTGAAAAACATAGGATGTCGTTTGATAGATCGGAACCGCACGCGCGCCGGTGACGGGATCCGGATGCTGGCCGGCATGGAGACTCAGGGTTTCGAAAGCGGGTGGCTTGGGTGAGGGCATGTTGAACTCGAAACGATGCTGGTTTTCGTATCACGGACTACAGCAAGGTGTGCCATAAAAGCATTGCGATTGTTAGCCCCAGGGGTTCGCGACGTTTTCGGCCTTTCGGCCTTGAGACCCGGCCCGCAAGCGGTAGTACCAAACGGAAGCCGTAACCGCCGGTGCGCGGGATGTCGCTCGTGGGAGTGGCATTCTGCGGGTTCACGGATTAGAAAGCTCACCGGTGTCCGCGATGCAGCGACCGGAGAGGAGGTCACGCGATGGAGCGCAAACTTCTTCAAATCGCCTTCGCGATTGCCGGCCTGGTGTTGGTCGGGTTCGGCCTCGCCGGTGTATTCTTCGGCGCGAACTTCATGGATCTCTCCGGCAATGTGGTGATGGACAGCTACATCCGCTTTCTCAAGGGGATGCTGCTTGCGATCGGCCTGGTTTACTGGTCGTCGATTCCGGATATTGAGCGGCACGGCGAGCGGATAACGCTGGTGACGTTCATTCTGGTGCTCGGCGCCGTTCCGCGCCTGATGGCGGTGATCGGCCACGGCGTTCCAACCAACGGCATCGTGATCAGCTTGGTGGGGGAGTTGATCTTTGCGCCGCTGTTGTGGTTATGGCAGCGCCACGTCTCTGGCGTGGCTCAACGCAGCGCCCTGACCTGATGAAACGTATCGCGGTCTGGGCATTTTACGGGATCGGCGCGCTCGCGATCGGTTACCTCGCGCTCTACGCCTACGCAGCATTCACCGGACGCGCGCTGCAGCCGGGCGATCCGATCCATATCTTCCGCAAGCCCGACGCTCCCGATTACTCGGCCGCGATGGATGGCGATTTCGCCTGATGACGCGAGACAAAAGCGCGGTCCCCGAGATTACGCCGTTGCTGAGAGGCGGTGATATTCTCCCGCGCCCGCGGGTGTAATCGGCAACCCGCCGTCGGCATATTCGTTCAGCTTGTTGCGCAGCGTGCGGATCGAGATGCCGAGGATATTGGCTGCGTGGGTGCGGTTCCCGAGGCAATGCTTGAGCGTCTCCAGAATGAGATCGCGCTCGACATCCGCGACCGTGCGGCCGACCAGCGCGCGGGTGACCTGTTCGGCGGCGAAGGTGGCGTGCGCCACCGCCGGCACGGTCCTGGCGATATCGAGACGGTCGCCGTCCGGTGTCAGGATGGCGTCAGCACCGATCTCGTCGCCCTGCGCCATCAGCACCGAACGATGCATGGTGTTTTCCAGCTCGCGGACGTTGCCCTGCCAGCGGTTGGACGTCAGCACCCGCCGGGCATCAGCGGAAATCGGCCGCAACGGCACGCCGTTGGCATCGGCATATTTTCTGGCGAAGTGCTGCGCGAGTTCGAGAATGTCCGCCGGGCGTTCGCGCAGCGGCGGGATTTTCAGGTTCACGACGTTGAGCCGGAACAACAGGTCCTCACGGAAGGTGCCTTCGCGCACGGCGTCGGCCAGGTTGCGGTTAGAGGTGGCGATGATGCGGATGTCGACCGGCACCGGCCGCGTCCCTCCGACCCGATCGATCACCCGCTCCTGGATTGCGCGCAAAAGTTTCGACTGCAGCCGCACATCCATTTCGGAGATTTCGTCCAGCAGCAGCGTTCCGCCGGTGGCTTCCTCGAATTTGCCGATGCGTCGCGCAACGGCGCCGGTGAAAGCGCCCTTCTCGTGGCCGAACAGTTCGGATTCAAGCAGGTGCTCGGGGATCGCCGCGCAATTGATGCTGATGAAGGGCTTCTTGGCGCGGTTGGAGCGGGTATGGACATAACGCGCCAGCACTTCCTTGCCGGTGCCGGATTCGCCGGTGATCATGACTGAAGCGTCCGAGCCCGCGATCTGCTGCGCCAGCTTGATCACCTTGGCCATCGCTTCGTCGCGGTAAACGAGATCGCGAGAATCATTGGCGACAGCGGCGAGCACCGCGGCGATCAATTCTGGGTCCGGCGGCAGCGGGATGTATTCCTTGGCGCCGGCGTGGATCGCGGCAACCGCGGCGCGGGCGTCATTGGAGATGCCGCAGGCGACGATCGGCACGTGGATATGCTCGGCCTCGAGTTGCATGACGAGGTCGCGGATATCGAGCGCGACATCGACCAGCAACAGGTCGGCGCCCTTGCCGCCGCGCAATACGCGCATCGCCTGTTCGTGGTCCTCCGCGTGCGTAACGGATGCGCCATTGTCCATGGCGATCTTGGTCGCGGTTGTAAGCTGGCCCTTCAGTGTGCCAACGATGAGAAGCCGCATGGTAATCTCCTGTTCGTCTGTTCGCGCCCGTCGCGCACGTATCGTTAAAATGGCCTCAGGTGCGTTCCGCCTTGATGATTTCCGTCATGGTCACGCCAAGCTTGTCTTCCACCAGAACAACCTCGCCGCGCGCCACCAGACGATTGTTGACGTAGATGTCGATGGCCTCGCCGACGCGGCGATCGAGTTCGAGCACGGTGCCGGGCCCGAGTTTCAACAATTCTCCGACATCCATCTTCGAGCGGCCGAGCACGGCTGAGACTTGCACGGGCACGTCGAACACCGCTTCCAGGTCGGCCGCAACGCGCGAGGCCTGTTCGTCTTCGTTATATGCCACGTCATCGATGGATGGCGTGTCGGCGGCGTTGAGATCGGGAAGTGGAACCTGTGCGTCGGTGTCACTCATGATTCTATCCTCGCGGCCGGAGCTCCGGCTTCATTGCGGGACGCGATGTAGCGCCCAACAAGTTCGTTGATCTTGGTTTCGATCGCCGCGCGCTCCAGCACGACGCCGCCATCGGCCCACTCGATCCTGCAGTCGCCGGTCTCGATTTCCGGCTCTGCCAGAATCACAAGGCGGCCTTCGAAGCCGCTTTGCTTTGCAAGCCGCTCGATCCGCTCGCGCGCGGACTCGTAGAGGGAATCGTTGATCCGGACCACGAGATGCGGCGTCGATACCAGGTGAGAGAAACAATCGCCGACCAGGCCGGCGATCTCGCCAAGCGGCTCGCCGGCAATCAACTCGCTGCACAGCTTGCGTGCCACCGCGACCGCGACATCCACGGCTTCGGTTTCCATCCGGACTTCAACGGCGGAAAAGCGCGCCGCGATTCCCTGGATGGCTACACCGATCTCCTCAAGCGCCAGCGCGGTACGGCGGTCGCTTTCCGCCTTCGCTTCGCGCTGCGCGGCCTCGTACCCGTCGCGATAGGCGCGGGCCTCGGCCGAGGCGATCTTCTGTGCGATTTCCGACGGAGTGGCGGCCCGCTCGCGCGTCTTGTCCGGCGCGGAGAAGTCCATGTCGAACAGGAATTTTGCGGGGGCGGCCATCAGTACACCAGTTCGTCGTCGGCGCGGTTCTTGGTCAGCATGATTTCGCCCTTGGCCGCGAGATCCTTGGCGAGATTGACGAGCAGCGCCTGCGCCTCGTCGACGTCGCGCAATCGCACCGGTCCCAGCGCGGCCATGTCGTCGAGCAGCATCTTGCCGGCGCGCGACGACATATTGCCGAGGAAGAAGCCGCGGACTTCCTCATTGGCGCTTTTTAGCGCGATGCCGAGCTTGTCCTTGTCGACGTGACGCATCAGCGTCTGCGCCGAAGCGGAGTCGAGCTTGACGAGGTCGTCGAAGGTGAACATCAGCGCCTTGATGCGTTCCGCGGATTCGCGATTTTCTTCTTCCAGCGAGGTAATGAACCGGGTCTCGGTCTGGCGGTCGAAATTGTTGAAAATCTCGGCCATCACCTCGTGGGCGTCACGACGCCGGGTCTGCGACAGGTTCGACATGAATTCGGTGCGAAGCGTCTGTTCGACGCGCTCGATCACTTCTTTCTGCACCGCCTCCATTTTCAGCATCCGGCCGACCACGTCGAGCGCCATGTCCTCAGGCAGGATCGCGAGCACCCGTGCGGCGTGCTCCGGCCTCAGTTTCGACAGCACGACGGCGATGGTTTGCGGATACTCATTCTTGAGGTAGTTGGCGAGCACTTCCTCCTGGACGTTGGAGAGTTTTTCCCACATGTTACGGCCCGCGGGCCCGCGAATTTCGTCCATGATGCCGGTGACGCGCTCGGGGGGCAGATAAAGCTGCAGCAGCCGTTCGGTGCCGTCGAAAGTCCCCATCAGCGCGCCGGATGCCGACATCCGCGATACGAATTCGAGCAGCAGGTCTTCTACTACGTCGGCCTCGACGGTGCCGAGCGTGGACATCACCATCGACAGTTCGCGTACTTCGTCATCGTCAAGCAGCGACCAGACCTTGCCGCCGTATTGTTCTCCCAGCGCCAGCATCAGGATCGCGGCGCGTTTCGGGCCGCTCAGCGGCGGACCTTTCGGACGATTGCCCTGCCGCGCCGCCAGCGAAGATATGACGCTGGTGATATCGTTGTTGTTTGTGGTTTGCGGTACGGCCATGTCAGGTCACGCGGGTTCGCTCAGCCATTGACGAACAATGGAAGCGGTCTCGTTGGGGTTTCGTTCGGCCAGTTCACCGACGCGATGCACGGACTGCGCATGGACCTGGCCCTGAACCTGGGCGACGTCGATCATCTGCGCGGTGGCGTTGGCGCCGGGAATGAGATTCTGGCCGGTGGGGCTCGCGGGTTGTGCGCTACCGTCAACCAGCGCCGGCATCGAACCGCCGCCGGCGAGTGAAGCGATCTCTTCAGAGGCGAGAATGCGTTTGACGAGCGGCCGGATCACCAAGAACAACACCACGATTCCGAGCAACATCATGACGCCGAGTTCGATGACGTACATCACGTCGTCCTTGGTAAACTGCAGCATGCCGAACAGTCCGGTCGGCTCGGCGAGCGGAACGACTGCCGGCGCTTCGGCAAATCTGAGGTTCACGACTTCAACTTGATCGCCGCGCTTTTGATCGAAGCCGATCGCCGAGCGCACAAGTGCCGCGATGCGGTCCAACTGTTCCTTGCCGCGCTCCTGATAGACCATCTCACCTTTGTCGTTCTTGGAGTAGCTTCCATCGACCAGCACGGCGACCGAGATGCGGTTGACCCGTCCGGCTTCGGTCACCTCGGTCTTGGTGGTGCGGGAAATCTCGTAGTTGCTGGTCTCTTCGGTTTTCTTGCTCTGGTCGCGCGCGGGCGTCGCATTGTCCTGGCGCTGATTGCCCGGCAATTCGTTGTTGACGGTCACCTGACCGTTATTTTCGGCGGTCGTGCTGGATTCTTCGCGGGTCTGGCTCGAGCGCAGCACCCGGCCCTCGGGATCGAAGCGGTCGGAAGTTTGAGTAATCTTGTTGTAGTCGAAATCGGCCGAGAGCTGGACGCGGGCGCGGCCGGCGCCGACCACGGACGACACGATCGCCTCCACCTGATTGCGCATCCGCTTCTCGTATCCGGCGCGGCGCTCGTCCCCGATGGCGTTATCGGTATCGCCGGTTGCGCCGTCGGCGAGCAATTGACCGGCTTCATCAACGATCGACACCCGCTGCGGCTTCAATCCGTTGACGGCCGAAGCGACAAGGTGGCGGATTGCGCGGATCTGCTGCGGCTCGAGCGCACCGCGTACGCGCACGACGATCGAGGCCGATGGCTCAGGCGCTTCGCGCGAAAAGAGTGGCCGCTCGGGCAGTACCAGATGGACCCTGGCCGCCTGCACGCGGTCGATGGCGCGGATGGTGCGCGCAAGTTCACCCTCAAGCGCGCGCAAATGATTGATGTTCTGGACGAAGCTCGTGGTGCCGAGCGCGTCGGATTTGTCGAAAATCTCGTAACCAACGCCGCCGCCCTTGGGCAAGCCGCCTTCGGCGAGCTTCATGCGCAGACGCGTGATCTTGTCTTTCGGCGCCATGATCACGGCGCCATCGTTACGCAACTCGAAGGGAATGCCCTGGCGTTCCAGGTCTTTGATGATGCCTGAGGAATCCTCGGCGCTGAGGTCGGTAAAGAGGGTGGTCATCTGCGGTGTGGTGACGCGCATGATGACGAATGCGAAGAAACCGATCAGCGCCGCTGTAACCGCGACCATCGCCATCAACCGCGAAGCACCCAGACTTTTTAGGAAGCCTACAAAACCCTGCAAACCAACCGCCCCTGAGATTCGGCTCGAAGAACCGACTGGGCAATTATTGCCTACGCTATGGTTTCGATATGGTTAACGTAGTTTAAGGGCTGGGGCGAAAGTTCGGTATGAAAAAGATCGGCTTCGCAAAACGAAGCCGGGTTTCTTTAAATGCCGTCGGTTATTGCGAGCGCCTATTGGCGATACTGCTGGATGCGGGTGGTGCGCAGTCCCGCCAGGCCATGCTGATCGATTGAAAATTGCCAGGAAAGGAATTCGTCGACAGTCAGCGTGTAACGGCTGCAGGCCTCCTCAAGGGAGAGCAGGCCGCCGCGGACCGCGGCCACTACTTCGGCCTTGCGGCGGATAACCCACCGTTTGGTCCCGGGTGCTGGCAAATCCGCAATTGTTAACGGACTTCCGTCAGGCCCGATGACGTATTTTACCCTCGGGCGATGGGGTTCTGTCATGGCGTACTCACAAACTCTCAACCACTGAACTCACGCTGACAACGTACGCCCGGTGACTTAAAATTTGCCTAAGCCCAAGGCTCCAATAAGAATCTCCTTGAAAATGCCACAAGAAACTTCGGCCCGGCGCCTGAAGTAGGCAGATCCAAGCAGATTGTAAACGAATTGATAATCTATTCGGGGCTGGCCTGAGGGACCTGCCGGACTAGTTGGCGATGCTCTTGATCTGGTTGACGGTGTAGTTTTGGCCGTTGATCGATAGCAAGGGTGGCGACTGGGTGAGATCCACCGAATTGACCACGCCCTGTATCTGGGTGGTGACCGCCACGGAATTGCCCACGCTATCGGCAGCGGTAGCGGTCAGTTTGTACTTGCCATCCGGCCACTGAGTGCCGTCGTTGCCTTTGCCATCCCAGGTGAAGGGCTGATTGTCGCCGGCGTTGACGGCGTAGCTGCCGGTGAAAACGGTTTGTCCGGTGCTGTTGGCGATGGAGATAGTCACGTTGGAATTTGTCGGAACACCCAAATTCCAGGTGGCCGAAGCGTTGGTCAAGGCCGCGGTGCTGCCGTCGACCACCGCGGTCTTGCCGACGAAAGTCAGCGCCTGCGTCGATTGGGCGGTCTGCTGCAGCGAGACCAGCGCGGTCAGCTGATCGTTGGTCTTGAGTTGTTGCTCAACCGATGCGAACTGCACGAGCTGCTGGGTGAACTGGTTGGTGTCCAGCGGATCGAGCGGATTCTGGTTCTGCAATTGCGTTGTCAGCAGCGTCAGAAACGTTTGAAAGTTCCCGGCGAGCGTGGTGTCGCTGGTCGAACTCAGAGAAGAGCCCGAGGGACCGGATGAAGATGAGGTCGGCAGGGGCGTCGTCCCCGAAACGACCTGGCCTGCCATGCCCGCTGCAGTTGTCATGTCCGTCTCCTCAGACCCTGATGTCCACGCCGCTGCCCGATCCGAGCATGCGGCCATATGTTCGCCCCGCTACCGCCGCGGAGATCTCTTCGTCGTTGATGACCAGCCGCTGCGCGTCGCGACCGGCTTCGTTGCCGCCGTTCTGGCTGGAAGAGGACTGGTCGCGCAGGCTGAATTGCAGGCCGCCGGTGCCGGTCTTGAGTTCGGCGTCATCCAGCGCGCGCTGCAACTGGGGTGCGTCCTGGCGCAGCATGGACAGCGTCTCCGGCTTTTCGACGGTCAAATGCGAAGTCACTTGGCCATTGCGATC
Organism: uncultured Alphaproteobacteria bacterium; assembly: GCA_963732455.1. Taxonomy (GTDB): domain Bacteria; phylum Pseudomonadota; class Alphaproteobacteria; order Rhizobiales; family Xanthobacteraceae; genus Bradyrhizobium. The sequence continues at coordinate 548,475 of CAVSZM010000009.1, forward strand.
GACATCGACGCGAACATCGATGCGGCCAAGATCGGCCGGATCGAGCCGGATTTCGAAACGGCTCTTGCCGCTTCGTGCGGAGACGGCGATCTCGAGCGCGAGCCCGCTCAATGGCACCGGAGCATTCGTTGCTGCCGTGACGCTCAAAGGTCCCGTGGCCGCAACCGTGGCCGTCGTAGAGGGAAGCTGCGCCTGGAACATGCCTGTCGCCTGAAATCCGGCGTCCGACGATTCGGTGGGCGCGTGTCCCGTCCCGGTGACCGTCGAATGATCATGAGCCGCAACAGTCGCAGTTGTTGCTGATGAGGAATTTGCGGAAGCGTCTGTTTTCGCCATGTCGACAATATTGTTGCCGGCCTCCTGCTTGGCCGCGGCGGCCGGTTGTTGCGCGAGGTTGCTCTGCGCCGCCTCGATCGGTGTGGCGGTTGCGGGTGGCTCCGATGTGGCCGAATCCGAGGACCCCGATGAAGCGGCTTTCGCTTGTGACGCGACTGGAAACTTTGGAAGTGCGGTTTTCGATGTAACGGGTGACGTCTGAGCGACAGCCGCAGTCAAGGCTGCATCGGTTGCCGCCGTTGCATCGGTCTGAATGGCCTGTGGCTTGACGGGCGTAGTGACCGCTTCGCTTGCCGCAGCTCCAACGGCGAACTTTGCCGTCGCGGCCGCCGCTGCGGTGTCTGCGATAGCTGCTTCCGATGCGGTATCCGCTGTCGCGGCGACGTCGGAATCAATCTTGATCTGCGCTATTGATACGGCGGGTGCAGCGGCGACCGGCGAGCCGGCCGTCATTGCCGCAGCCGCAATCGCAAGCGGCGCCGCGGCATCGCCGGATGCGGACGTCGCAGCGGGAACATCGGCGGACGCGATGGTGACGGGGATCGCAACGGCGACCGCGTTCGACGTCGTCGCGGGAGGGTCGCCCTGCGGCGTTGTGGCGGCAGGAACCTCAGAAGAATCTGAAGTTTTGTCGGAAGCTGGCTTTTCGGCCGATTTCGCGATGCCGGCTTTCAAGGCCCTTGACTTCGCCTGGGATCGCTGAACGGCATCCCTGTTGGCGTCGGCATTGCGATCCGAAACCTGCCTGGCGGCAGCGTCGCGATCGTCGGAATTGTTTCTCGTGAATTGGTCCACAGGCGCGGCGTCGCGCGATTGCGTGTTATCGTTTGATGCCGCCGCATCGCCGGCGCGGCGTTGCGGCGCATACTGCTGCTGTGCTGCAGACGCCGTGCGATCGTTGCCGGTGTCGGAGCGCGCGCTGCTGTCGACAAGCGCGCCGAAACTGTCGGTTCCCGGTGATGGGTCGGATCGGGCAGCCTTCGGCGGGGCGGTCGGAAATGACACGCTTGCTGGCGCTTCTGACGTGACGCTGTACACAGGCCGCCCCTCGCAATGAAACTGGACCTTCGATCAGCAAGGACCGGGCCACCCCAGACCACAAAAAATATCAATATATTTCAATAGCTTATAGTCGAAATGGGTAAACTGCGGAGCTGCCGCGGCGCTCCCTTTTCTGCCCGGCGGCAAGATTTGCCGTTTGCGGCGCGCAAAAGAGGTGAGCGTGATTGCTTCGCGGGAATACGGCCTATATTAAAGAGGAGGTTTTTCACCCGTTTCCGACAGAGCGAACCGCTTTGCCGGAACCGCTTCAAGGCACTCTGAGCTCAGAGTGGCATTCTTGTCGCAATTGGGCTTTTTAATCGCAGACCGGCATCACGAAGCGTTTGATGCCGCCGCGATCGCAGCAATGACGGAACCATGCTCAACAGTCTGGATCTTGAAGGCCGTCCACAGGACACAAGGGTCGTCGTCGCCATGTCCGGTGGTGTCGATTCCTCGGCGACGGCCGCGCTGTTGAAATCCGAGGGTTACGACGTCGTCGGCATCACGTTGCAACTTTACGATCACGGTGCGGCTACCCATCGCAAGGGCGCCTGTTGCGCCGGGCAGGACATCCATGACGCACGAAATGTCGCCGAGCGCATCGGCATTCCGCACTACGTTCTGGACTACGAGAGCCGCTTTCGTGAATCGGTGATCGACAATTTCGCCGATAGCTACGCCTCGGGGGAGACCCCGGTGCCTTGCATCGAGTGCAACCGCTCGGTCAAGTTTCGCGACCTGCTGGCAACCGCGCGCGAGCTCGGTGCGTCCGCGCTCGCCACCGGACATTACGTCGCGTCGCGCCGCATGAGCGATGGGTCGCGCGCGCTGATATGCGCCGCCGACGCCGATCGCGACCAGAGCTATTTCCTGTTTGCAACCACGCGCGAGCAACTCGACTATCTGCGCTTTCCATTGGGTGACATGACCAAACAGCAAGCGCGCGATCTGGCGCGACGCTTTGGTCTCACTGTCGCCGACAAGCAGGACAGCCAGGACATCTGTTTCGTCCCGACCGGACGCTATACCGACATCATCGGGCGGTTGAGGCCGAATGCGATCGAACCCGGAGATATCGTCGACCTCGACGGCCGCGCCATCGGCAGGCATCAGGGTATCGTTCATTTCACCGTCGGCCAGCGGCGGGGATTAGGCATCGCCTCCAGCGCGCCGCTGTATGTGGTGCGGTTGGATGCCGCCAGCCGCCGCGTCGTGGTCGGACCACGCGAGGCATTGCGGATGGATCGCATCATGTTGCGCGATGTCAACTGGATTGGCGACGGCGCGGTCGACCGCGCGGTCGGCGACGGGCTGGAGATTTTCGTTCGCGTGCGATCGACCCGCGCGCCGCAGCCGGCGTGGCTGCGCGCGGCTGATGGCGGCTATGAAGTCGAACTCGTCGCGGGCGAGGAGGGCGTATCTCCCGGCCAGGCCTGCGTGTTTTACGATGCGCCCTCGGGGCAGGCGCGGGTGCTCGGCGGCGGATTTATTCAAAGCGCGACCGCCAAGAGCGCAACGGCCAGGGCAGCCGTCAAGGCACTGCCGCTCGTCGAGGCAATGCGCGGATAAAATTTTCGGGGCGCAGGGGAATGGCTTCAGATATCGACCGCGCGGGGGTCGCAAGGGCTTATGGGCGCTGGGCTCCGGTCTACGATCTCGTATTCGGCAAGGTCTTCGATCACGGCCGCCAATCGACCATCGCCGAGGCCGACAAAATCGGCGGACGGATTCTCGATGTCGGTGTCGGCACCGGATTGTCGCTGTCGGACTATTCGCCCACCACGAAATTGTGCGGCGTCGATATCTCCGAACCGATGCTGCGCAAGGCGCAGCAACGCGTGCGGGCGCTGGACCTTCACAATGTCGAGACGCTCGCGGTCATGGATGCCAAGAGTTTGGCATTCGCGGATTCCTCCTTCGACGCGGTTGTCGCGCAATATGTCATCACCGCGGTACCCGATCCCGAAGCTACGCTCGATGATTTCATCCGCGTGCTGAAATCCGGTGGCGAACTGATTTTGGTCAATCACATCGGCGCCGAGAGCGGCCCGCGCCGTGTCTTCGAACTGGCGTTCGCGCCGCTGGCGCGGCAGCTCGGCTGGCGGCCGGAGTTTCCATGGGCGCGTCTGGTCGATTGGGCCGCAAGGCATGGCGGCGTCAGCCTCGCCGAACGCCGCCCGATGCCGCCGATGGGGCATTTCTCGCTGATCCGCTACCGTAAATCCTGAGGTCCCCTGATTCAGTGCGGAACCTCCGCGCGTGCCGGCCGTTTTCCCTCCATGCAAATGAAACACTCACTCATTCTTTCTGGCTTGTTGGTGGCGGTATCGGGGGTGGCGAACGCACAAGCCCCGCCTGCGCCCGCGACGCCACCGGCTCAGACGGCGCCGCCCGCGCGCGCGAATGACTGCGAACCCATGCAACCGGTGCCGCCACGGGGCACCATTGCGCCGGAAGGTGCTACCACCGGACAGCGGGCCGAACCGCTCGGCGAGAAACTGGCGAGGTCCGACGGCGTTTTATGTCCGCCTGCTGGTGTAGACCCGGAAATGCGCGCGCCGACACCCGATACCGGCAACACGCCGGTGATACCTCCTCCCGGCAGCCCCGGCGGCGATCCCAACGTCCGGCCGAAATAAGCCCGGTTTGCAGGCACTTGGCGGCTGAGGTGGGGTTGCTTGACATGCCCTTGATCGGCTTCTTATATGCCGCGCGTTCGCGACTGCGGTTATAGTCGTGAGGACGGACGCAGTGGCGGGGTAGCTCAGCTGGTTAGAGCACGGGAATCATAATCCTGGGGTCGGGGGTTCGAGTCCCTCTCCCGCTACCACCTGTTTTCAATGGAAAATATCGGTCCCCGGCGCCACCGCACCGCGTTTACGCAATCGGCGGAGCGCTCGTTGCAGCCAAGCTACGGGCATTGCCTGTCAGCGCCACGACGTTCTGGCATTCATTTGCAGGTGGAATATTGGCACTCGCTCAATAAAGGGCGCCGTTGCATTGGTATAGAGGGACAAGATGCGGCGACGCGATTTGATTAGGTCGGCCGGCAGCGTGGCAACGACGCGGCCGCTCACGACGTTTGCAGGCCGTCAAGGCGCGCCGCTTCGGCGTAATCATGGGTAATAGCGAGAGCGGCGTCGGGAAGGCGCATCGCGACGGTAGGCGTCCTCTGATAGCATTTGGCCGCGGCGCCTTTTGTCGCGATGCAAGGATCATTGGTCATGCCCTTCCCGTTTGTGCTCAAAATTCCCGACGCGGCTATCGCCGATCTGAAGAACCGTCTTAGCCTAACCCGGTTTCCTGATGCCGCCCCTGGGGAGCCATGGGCCTACGGCAGCAGCGTCGATTATATTCGCGACCTAGCTGTCCTACTGGAAGGACATTTTCGATTGGCGCGCTCAAGAAGCGGCGTTGAATGAATTCCCGCAGTTCAAGGTGCCATTGCACGACATCGACCTGCATTACCTCCACGTTCCCGGCGTCGGACCCAACCCGTACCCGCTGCTTCTACTGCACGGTTGGCCGGGCTCAGTTTTCGAATTCCTCGATATTATTCCGCGCCTGACGGATCCCGCCCGGTTCGGGGGTGATCCAAGGGATGCTTTCACCGTCATTGCACCGTCGCTGCCGGGATATGGGCTTTCCTTCCGACCGGGACAGAAACGGTTCGTTCTGCAGGACATTGCGGATTGCTTGCACGATCTGATGACAAAGACGCTCGGCTTCGAGAAGTTCGCCGCGCAAGGTGGCGACTGGGGCGCCGGCGTCGCCTCGCTCATCGGACAAAAATATCCATCGTCTGTTTGCGGCATCCACCTTAATTTACTGTTCGCGCCACGCGACAAGATCAGTGGGAGTTCGGAGAGCGAGACGCGATACGGTGAACAACTTGCGCACTGGCTCAAGGAAGAAACCGGGTACCAACAAATTCAGGGAACTAAACCGCAGACACTAGCTTTCGGCCTCACAGATTCTCCCGCGGGTCTCGCCGCATGGATCACAGAAAAATTCCGCTCCTGGTCCGATAACGACGGTGTGCCGGAAAGCGCCATAAGCCGTGATCGTATGCTGGCGAATATCGCCTTCTACTGGTTCACCTCCGCGATCGGTTCGTCGTTCTGGCCATACTATGGGCGGCTGCACTCCGGTTGGCCGATCTCACCAGATCATCCGATCACCGTTCCAACAGGTTACGCAGCTTTCCCAAAGGAAATAATTGTGCCCCCGCGCTCAATCGCAGAAAAGACCTACACAAACATTCAGCGCTGGACCGAGATGAAAAAGGGCGGACATTTCGCGGCCATGGAGCAGCCCGCGGCGCTTGCCAACGAAATTCAGCAATTCTTCCGCCGACTTCGCTAACTTGGCTATCGATGTGAAGACGGTAGCGGCGTGGAAATTTCAGACCACTGCTTGTGGCTGCGGGGAACAAATGGCTACGCGAACATGTTCGGCCCGATCTCCCCGCTGATTTCAATGATCACATCGGCGGGGATGTTGTTTCTTCGTGCCGCGGCCCGAATAGCTTCAGGATTAGGCGCATCGTAGAGGCAATAGGTCTTTTTCTTGTCGGCGCTAAGGAAAGAGAAGATCCACTGCACACCTTCCTGATCATTGATCAAATTGACGCTTTCAACCCCCTCCTTTGTGGGAATGAGCTGTTCCGCAAATTGTCTTTCTATAATATACCGTGGCATGCAGAGCCTCCTTCTCACCGTGTTAATGCCGCGAAGTACGAGCCATGCCTAATGCAGGGTCGGCTGCAACCTCTTCTTCAAGCGGACCATATCCAGTTCGGCCGCAGTTGCCCAGGCCTGCGCCGATAGCGAAGATGCTCTCTGGAGAGCTTTCTTGCTACCGACTTTGTGGAGCAGATTTGCATACTCAGCTTGTGCATGCGCGAGCCATGGTCGCGAGCCGCTCGCTGCGTTCATCTCAAGTGCATTCTCAAAGTGCGCGGCAGCATCCTCAAAGTCGCCCAGCGCGGCCGATAACATTCCCAGATATCGACTAGCCGCTCCAAAGCAGACAGTCGCGACACCTGCCGTGATAGTCATGTCCTTATATTCGAGCATAAAATCGTAGATAGTTTGTGCCGCTTCTGTGTCGCCAAGGCTGACGGCGACTTCCGCTACGAACGAGAGAGACGCGCTTCGCTTTGCATCAAGCGGCATTGCGAAACCCGAGCGCGCCAACTCGCTCAACCTGCGCTGTGCAGCGTCGCGGTAACCCAAATCAGCCGCGATTAGCGCAAAACCTGGCAACCAGGTGGTTTCGTCCGGACGCTCTTCAATAAAATGCTTCATAACCGGTGCGACCTCCGAGAGGCGGCTCTGTTCGCGTCGAATCGCGAACATCTGCATGCCATAGACGCCATCGACGTCCGTGCCATGTGTCTCTCTGCCTAGGCTCAGCGCTTCTCCAGCTAGTGTCTCCGCGGTTGTGAATTTTCCATCGAGGATGGCCATCATGGTCCGCGCATTCCGAGCGACCCATAGGAGGCTGAGATGCTGACGCAGCGTTCCAAGTTCTTCCAACCCGTCAACCGCTCGATCGGCGCGCGCGCGATTGCCAAGTTCGGTGGAGACGTAGACGTCGAGTGAAAGGGCTCGGCCCCGCGCGGCATCGTCATTGATGTCAGCTGAGAGGCGCTTTAGTTCATCCAATTCGGCAATCCGATCATTTGCTTCCGCGGCGGACTTGACTGTCGTCGGCGTCAGGAAAGAAAGAGCAGATAGTTCGAAAAGCGATGTTTTGTCACCGAGCTTCCGAGCCAGACTGATACCCTCCTTGTGGCATTTCGCACTTTTCTTGCTGTCACCGAGGAACGAATATGCGAGCGCAAGGCGGCGAAGAAGCTGACAGCGCAACCCGTGGTCATTGGGCTCGATTTTGCCCATCGCTTCGTTGAGAAGCTGCAGCGATTCGGCGAGCGACTTCGCGGAAAGGAACTGGGCGACATCAAAACCGAGCGCGGAGCGGATGAAGGCCTTCGTGTCGCCGGCTTCGCGAGCCAATTGCGCGGTCAGCTTATATTTTGCCGCAGAGTCCGATACACGGCCTGCGGCGCTCAACGCCTCGCCGAGCTTTAGGGTCACCTCGAGCACTTCTTTTTGCCGGGCCGCTCCTTCAGGCAGGTGTTCCACGATGGCTAGGGCGTTCTGAAAATGATCGACCGCTTCGTAGTTGGCTGATCGTCCCAGCGCGCGTTCGCCAGCTTTCATCCAGTATGGGAACGCAAGCTCGATTTTCTGCGCCTTGACGTAGTGCTGGGCGATAAGCTCGGGCTGTGTGGCAACAAGATCGGGATATGCGTCGATGAGAACCCTAGCTATGGCTTCATGATAATGCCGCCGCCGCCGGCTGAGGAGCGATTGGTACGCCGTATCCTGGATGAGAGCATGACGAAAAATGAGCGCGTCACGCACCACACCACCGACGACGACGAGCTGGGTGGACATGAGCTGATGCAGCGCTCCGTCGAGCGCCCGGTCGTCGAGACCGGCAACCTTCGAAAGAAGGCCACGATCGAATTCCCGGCCTATCACAGAGGCAACTTGAGCGACCTCCTTGGCTGCCGCTGTCAAACGATCGAGCCGGGCCATCAGAGAGCCCTGCAGACTATCCGGGATCTCGACGTTTAACGACGCCGCCTTTCCGCTCTCCAGGATTGAACGAGTCAGCTCTTCTACGAACAGCGGCACGCCGTCCGTTCGCTCCGCAATCCTGTCGGCAAGCTGAACCGGAACATTGTCGACCATCAATTCAATCAGTTCGCGTATCTGCTGCCTTGTAAGGCGCCCAATGGCAAGCGTGGTCACTTGCGCCAGTCCGATTGCCCAGTCCGCGGTCCATTCCGGCCGGTGCGTAACAACGACAAGTACCGCCGCACCATGCATGCGGCTCACAACCTCTTTCAGCACTTCACTGGTTGACGGATCGATCCAGTGCGCATCCTCGACGACAAAGAGCACCGGCGCGACCTTCGCCGCGAGCAGCAATCGGTTCGCCAATGTCCGGACGATGAGTTCCTTGCGCTGCTGGGCGGAGAGGTCGAGCGGTTTGTACTCGTCGCCGACGTCGAGCGAGAGGAGTTCGGCATATATTGATCCGACATCCGAGGGATTTTCCCCGTAGCGCTCAAGAATCGAGCTGAATTTCTCAGCGCGAATGGTTTGATCGTCGGCGGCTGAAAAGCCTGCAAACCGGCTTAGGCGTTGGATGATGGGATAGAAGGCCGATGTGGCGTGGTAGGGCGAACACTGCAATCGGATCAGCTCATGCTGGTCCTCATGCAATCGTTCTTCGAGCGCATCGACGAGGCGCGATTTTCCAATCCCCGCCTCTCCCGACACGAACACCGCCTGGCCCTGGCCGCCCTTTACCAGTTCCCAGCGCTCCAGCAGCATGCCGATTTCGCTGGTTCGGCCGACAAATTTCGACAGCACGCTTGAGTGCGCGGCATCGAAGCGGCTCTCCACCTCTCGTTCGCCGCGGACCGCGAAGAGGGCAATACGTGACTTGAAGCCTTTCAACTCCTGCGAACCGAGGCTCTCGATTTCGAAGGACTGGCCGGCGAGCCGGCGCGTGCTGTCGGCCACCACGATCTGGCCAGGTGCGGCGGCGCCTTGCAAGCGAGCTGCAAGATTGGGGGTGTCGCCTGCGATCGAAGCGCGTTCGTTCGCGCTGCTACCGGCAATGTCGCCGACGACCACGTGCCCCGAAGCGATGCCGATACGCGCCTTCAATTGCTGGCCGTCCGGCGACTGAAAGGCTTCGACTGCAGCGAGCGCCTGGAGGCCTGCCCGAATGGAACGCTCGGCGTGGTCCTCGTAAGCCATCGGCCAACCGAAATACGCAAGCACGCCGTCTCCCAGATATTTGGCGACGTAGCCGCCAAAGCGCGTGATCGCGCCGGCGACGCTATCCTGATAGCGGCGGGTCAGATCGTGCATGTCTTCCGGGTCAAGTTGCGCCGATAGCGCGGTCGAGCCGACCAGGTCACAGAAGAGCACACTAAGAAGCCTTCGGTCGGCAGTCGGTTCCTGAGAGACCTCGGTGATCTGATGTTCCGACTCCTCGACGGAAAGTGAAGCAAGAGGAAACCTATCGAGATTAGGTTGCGCAAATCCATTGATCGCGGCCAAAATGATTTTCCGGTGCCCAAGCGAGACACCGAGCGCCTGGAGGTCGGCTTCTGTGATATGCGGAAGCGCTCGAAGGTCGACGTCGTTCTGAACGAACGCCTCAATGTATTTGCCAAGGCCAAGCTGGCCCAGCCAATCCTCAATCGTCTGCATCGAGCGTCTCAAGGTCAATAGCCTGGGACCGTTCGCGTCAAAGTATCATATTGCCCTTGGACTACACGCAATTTTCGGGCAAACTAATAGGAATTCAGGAAAATCGACAGCCGCGGTCAGAATTTTGGCCGATCGGCGGATCGGGGAGACGAAAGCGGCGCGCGCCGGACGGACCTAATTAGCCTTCGATCCGAAACTCGGAATTCTTAAGCTGACCTCCGGGAGGGTGTAATGAATAGCGAGGAAATCGGGAAATTCGCGCAGAATCTCCGCGGCACCTTAATCGGCCGCGATCATGCCGACTACGATGAAGTCCGCAAGCTCTACAACGCCATGATCGACAAGCGGCCGCTGTTAATCGCACGCTGTGCAGATGTGGCGGACGTGATTGCCGCAGTGAACTTTGGACGTGACAACAAGCTTGCCATCGCCATCCGCGGCGGTGGTCATAACGGACCCGGATTCGGCAGCGTTGACGATGGACTCGTCATTGATCTGTCAATGATAAGGGGCGTGCGCGTCAATCCGGCGAACCGGACCGTACGGGTGGGAGCCGGTTGCACGACCGGCGATGTGGACCACGCTACCCATGCCTTCGGTCTCGCGATCCCTTTTGGCGTCGTCTCTACGACAGGCGTTGCCGGCCTGACTCTCAGCGGCGGCCATGGTTATCTTAGCCGCCAATACGGGCTCGCCATCGACAATCTGGTGGAGGCCGATGTGGTTCTGGCAGACGGCACATTTGTTATCGCGAACAAGACGGACAACCCGGATCTCCTCTGGGGACTGCGCGGCGGCGGTGGAAATTTTGGTATCGTCACCAGTTTCCTTTTCGAAGCGCATCCGGCGAGCACGGTCTACGGCGGTCCGATTTTCTGGGAGTTGAAGGACGCTGCCAGGATCATGCGATGGTACCGGGACTTTCAGGCAAGTGCGCCGGTCGAGTTTTTTGTCTTCCTCGGGTTGCAGACGGTTCCGTCCGGCGATCCCTTCCCCAAGGACCATTGGGGCAAAAAGATCTGCGTGCTCCTTATTTCGCACAATGGGCAGGCGGCAGACGCCGAGAAGGCCGTCAACGCCGTCCGCGCTGCACTTCCCAAGCCGATCATCGATTTTGCGGGCCCGATCCCTTACCCGGCGCTGCAAGGCATGTTCGACGGGCTCCTTCCCAAAGGCTTGCAGTGGTACTGGAAGGGCGACTTCGTAAAGACGCTGCCCGACGCCGCGATCGACATCCATATCGAGCATGCCGCGAAGATACCTAGCGATGTCTCCTGCATGCATCTCTATCCGATCGATGGCGCGGTCCATCGCAAGGCGGAAGACGAAACGGCATGGAACTGCCGCGATGCGACCTGGTCGATGGTGATCGCCGGAATTGGCTCCGATCCGGACCAGGCGCCGGCCTTGAAGAAATGGGCAAAGAACTATTGGGAGGCGATTCATCCGTTTGACCTCGGGGGCGCCTACCCGAACTTCATGATGGACGACGAAGGCGAGGTGCGCATCAAGGCGACCTACGGCGACAATTACGAACGCCTCGGCAAGCTGAAGAAGAAATACGACCCGGGCAACCTGTTCCGGGTGAACCAGAACATCCGCCCGGTGGCCTGACGCGGCGACCAACGCGATATTTGCGGGTGGCCCGCCGCTGTCAAACCACTGTCAGTGGCGCCGGAGCATCAACTCCCGCGTGCCGTCAGTGGGTTCGTTTGTTGCCACGCGCCGGCCGATCAGGGCCAGCGCAACTGGCTGTGCGGCAGAACAGAGAAAAAAGCCGGCGGGCGTTACGCCGTCGGCTTCTTCTTGCGGCTGCCGGCTCGATTACGCCGCATGAAGAGAGGTCGCGCGAGATGATGCGCCGTGCGTAATGAACCATGCCGAGGGATGAAACCTGACAAATTTCGGCCACCAGATAGCGATCAACAATCATGCCAAGGGTCCGTCTCGTTTAAGCGCCGATCGCATTCCGCGCCACGACATCGCGATAGAATGAGACGCTCAGTTTCGGAGTCCGGAGTTGCGTGTCGAAATCCACCCGGTACAGCCCGAAGCGTTGTTCGAATCCGTATATCCATTCGAAATTATCCATCAGACTCCACAGGAAATATCCGCGGACCGGCACGCCCTCGGAAGTCGCCCGCTGCAGCTGCGTCAGGTAGTTGCGCAGGTACATGATGCGGTCGAGATCGTATACTTTGCCATCGGCGGCGGGCTTATCGGCTCCAGACGTGCCGTTCTCGCTGATGTAGATCGTATCAATGTTCCAGACCTTCGCCGCAAGTCGCGGTACCCAGTAGGCCGTCTCCGGGCCGATCCTGAGCCACTCGGAATTCATATGCGGAAACGAGGCGGGAAAAGGCAGGACGTCGAAACCCGGCGCACGATCGGTCGCGACCACGTAAAATTGGGGCGCGTAGATATTCAAGCCGACGAAATCGATCGGGGATGAGATGATCTTCAACTCGGCGGCGGTATATTTGGGGGCGTCGTTGCCGGCATATTCGAGAAACGCGTCGGTGTATTTGCCCTCGAGGATCACATTCAGAAAGCCCGCGTTCAGCTCGCGCGTCGCGATCTCCGCCGCGCGAATGTTCGCGGGCGTCTCGATCGCCGGCAAGCAGGCCGCGATGTTCTCAGCAGGGCCGACCTTGGTACCCGCGCGCGCCCGAGCTCGGATTGCCTGCACGGCGAGACCGTGGGCCAACGCGACGTTATGACGTACCTGGTTGAGCTTTGCCTGCGAAAGTGTGAGGCCTGGCGCATCGATGCCGGCGCCGTAACCGAAGTTCACGAATCTTCCGACCTCGTTGACCGTGAAGAAGGACTTGACGCGATCGCTCAAACGCTCAGCCACGTAACCCGCGTAGTTGGCGAACGCCCCGGAGGTGTCGCTGGATTGCCAGCCGCCAAAACGGTCCTGGAGCGACTGCGGCAAGTCCCAATGATACAGGGTGACGAACGGCTCGATGCCGTTCGCCAGCAGTTCATCCAGCAGCCGGTTATAGAAATCGAGGCCCTTGGGATTCGGCGCATTCGTTCCATCAGGAAATACCCGCGGCCACGCGATCGAAAATCGATAGGCCCTTACCCCCAGTTCCTTGATCAACCGAACGTCTTCTTTGTACCGATGATAGTGGTCGTTGGCACGGTCAGCATTGCTATGATCGCCGATCTTGCCAGGTGTATGAGCAAAGGTATCCCAGATCGAACGACCCCGGCCGTCTTCACTGACGGCGCCTTCGATCTGAAACGCGGAAGTGGCGGTGCCCCATATGAAGCCGCTCGGGAAACTGGCAGGGACGTGCCGGTCGGGTGCTTGTTTCGCTTCGACGTCTTCCGACTTCGCGGGCGTCGCCGCCATTCCGAGCGCGGAAAAACCCGCAAGCTTGGCAAAATGCCGACGCGAGAACTTACCGAACATCAACCTCTCCTGTCAGGTTAGCGTACACGGGCAGACCGGGAGAACGCAGCGACCAGACCCTTTTCCGTTTCGATCGAATCGAAGCGGGGCCCTAAAGTCTTGATTTGACGCTTTTTCTTGACGCGAACCGGTCTCCTTCGCCTGAAACGCTCTAGTAGGAATCGAACTGATAAGCGGAAATCCTGTCGATCTCGAATTCGACCGTTACAGGAGATTCGGCGTCGACGAATCCTACGCCCTCGAAGTACTTCGAACCCATCGCGAGATTCACGATCATGTACATCGGATCGTCGAAGCCGATCGGGACCTTGATATCCGACACGGGCTTGCGGTCGATGAAATAGACAAGGCGATCCCGCATCCATAGCACGCCATAGTCGTGGAAATCGGTCACTGCGCCCGGCAAGGAGAAGTCAAACCCGCAGGATCCCACGCGACCGGTAGCCGGAATCCGCCAATGTGTCGTCATCACCAGGTCACCGGGCCGTTGCCCGCGTCCTTCCATCACGTCGATTTCGGGAGGCCAGCCGCCGTCATCTGCCAGCATCCAGAAGGCCGGCCATACACCGGTCCCAACCGGTATCTTCGAACGGATCTCGAAATATCCATACTTTTGCGAGAACCAACTTTGTGTAGTCAGGATGCCCGATACGTATTCATTGTTGAAGAGCACCGACTTCAGTGCAGGAGGTGTGCGGGTGGCAACGATCGAGAGGATCCCATCTCGAACTTTGAACGGGTCGAGTCCAAGCGGAGTTGTTGTTCGTCCGCCATAACGGGGATCGACATATATCTGCTGTTCGCCGTTGTACGTGGTTTTCCGTTTGAAGTCGGAGCCGTCTCCTCCCCAGTAGCGCGCTTGCGGCCAGGCAGCGCCGCCGGCGTAGTGAGGCACCCACTTTCCGTTCAACAATGGATGCTCGTCGAAATCATCGTGGAAGGTCCGGTGTAAGGCCACCGGTATCAAGGATGCGGGATCCGACGTTTCGATACGGCGGCATTGTTCCCCGGCCGGATCGGTTAAAAACTGCAGGGTAAGCCGGGCCTGCGCCGTCCTGAGATCGTTCTGTGCGAAAGCCGGCACAAGGGCGGCGAGACAACCGACCAGCGCCAGTATTCTCGGGGTCAATCTGTCGATCATCGGTCCGCATATAGACAACAGGTGGGTCACCCCACGTTAACCCTTTATCTCGTCGTCCAGCAAGAAACGTAACCGCGATCGCAGTGATAAAATTTGGCGTGAACGCTACGTCGGCAGTCAGTTCGCTAACCGATCGGCAATGACCGGAAAAGCTGGTCAGTCTGCAGCTTCCAATTCGGGCAGAAGACTGCTCGTCCGGCCTTTCTGGATCCAGTTGCGACTGATACGAATGGGGGTGAGAGAAGAATGATCATTCATCAGAGTGGTATTTACCTGGAGGACATGGCAAATACAGGGCGTAGTCCGACCGCGAACTCCCGATGAAGACGTCAACCAATAACCGTGCGCAACCGGTCGACCGCGGCGCGGCGATCTACAAGGCGCTCTGGCACGCCATTATCGAACAGGCGCTTCAGCCGGGCGCCAAACTCCCCGAGGATGCGATCGGCGAAAAATTCGGCGCCAGCCGGACCATCGTACGCTCGGCATTGACGAGGCTCGCGGCGGAGGGGCTTGTCGAACTGCGCCGCAATCGAGGTGCGGCCGTGGCGACGCCGAGTTGGAATGAAGCGCGAGACATCTTCGACGTTCGCTTGGGCCTGGAGCGGCTGGTTGTAGCGCGACTCGCCGGCAGGCTCAGTCGTGAGCAGATCAAAGTTTTGAAAATGCATGTCGATGCGGAAGAGGAGGCGCATGGCAGCAACGCGCCGCTGTCGATCCGGCTTGCGACCGCCTTCCACATCAAGCTTGCGGAGATGACGGGAAACCCGGTGCTCGCACGCTACGTCAGCGAGGTGGCGTCGCGTTGCGGACTTATCCTGGCTCGCTACAGCCGGCCGCATTCCTCGGAATGCGCGGTCAGCGAGCATCGCGCAATTATCGAGGTGCTGGCATCCGGCAATTCCGCGCGTGCGACGGTCTTGATGGATCAGCACCTCAATGCGGTCGCGGATCGGGCGCTGATCGTTCCGCTTCCGCAGAAGGAGCGCGACATCAAGGATATCCTGTCGCCCTATGTGTTCGAGGCCGCAGTGGCGGAGAAGGCCGCGAAGCCGCGTCGACGCTGATCGTCGCAGCGGAAAAAGCCGCTGCCGCTGACTTCAAGCCTCAATATGATTGCGGGTGAGCAGCCGCTCTGCGCTATCGTTCCAGACATCCATCTGCACAATCTTGCCGCCACGCACCACGAAGCGATCGACGTAACGGTTACCTTCGAATGGTGTGCCGTCGGGCCATTCCCCGTACAGAGTGCCCGTATTGTAGACGATGGTCTCACCGGTTCCCGCGGATACGTCGGTTCGTTCCATCTTTTTCTTCACCCACTTGTAGCGTCTGGCGTTGAATCCGGTGGTTTCGCGTGGATGCGCGAATTTGCGGCCACCCGTGAACGTAATCGCGACATCGGCCGCCATGTACTTTGCAGCCGTTTCCGGATCGGGGACCATCGATGCCTCGAGGAATCGTTCAACAATGTCTGCGGCTTCGGCGGTTTCATCGCTGGGCTGCGCGAAAGCGGCTTGGACAAACGGCATGACGTGTTCTCCCGGAGACTAGGTCTGGACTGGATAAATCCAAGCAAACCTGATGCCAAATAGTGTATCCGTTTCCCTCTAACATTGTATACGATTTATGCTATGCATGCATGGAAATTAGGCGGCAGTTCATGCGAAACACGCGATGAAGCCGACTTATCTGCGGATTTTCGAGCGTCTCCAATGCATACGATCTGGCACAACGTTTGCTTGGATTTGGGGAATTCAATCAAATCGGAGGGAGTTCGTCATGGCATTCGCGTTGCAAAAATTGTCCCGAAAATTCCTGCTGGCCATCGGCGCCGTGTCGCTTTCGCTGGCCGTCGTTCCGGCAAGAGCCGAAGACACGCTCAAGCTCGGTCTAGTTGCCGCGATGTCCGGGCAATCGGCGAAGTCTGGCGAAGCCATTGTGCGCGGGCTCTCGCTGGCGATCGATGAGATCAACGCCAAAGGTGGATTGCTCGGCAAGAAGGTCGAACTTTTGGTACGCGACGACGAGAGCAATCCTGCCAAGGGCGTGATCGCGGCGCGCGAATTGGTGCAGCGCGAAAAGGTCGCCGCGTTCTTCGGCGGCCTGGATACGCCGGTCTCGGTAGCGATCGTTCCGTTTGCCAATCAGGCGAAGGTGCCTTTCATCGGCGTTTGGGCGGCGGGCACCGCGATTACGCGCAACGGTGCTCCGGAAAATTACGTGTTCCGCGTGTCGGCAGTCGATGCGCTGGTCGATGTCGCGCTGGTAGATTACGCCGCAAAAAAATATGGCGCCAAAAAGCCCGGCATGATCCTGATCAACAATCCCTGGGGTGAATCGAACGAAAAGGGTCTGAAGGAAGCGCTCGACGCCAAGAAGATGCCGTTCGCGGGCGTCGAGAAATTCGAAACGGGCGATGTCGATGTGGTGCCGCAACTGACGCGGCTGAAGGACGCGGGCGCCGATGCGCTGTTTATGGTCGCCAACGTCGCGCCGTCTGCACAGGTCGTAAAGTCGCTCGATCGTATGGGCTGGAACGTACCGATCATTTCACATTGGGGTCCGTCCGGCGGACGTTTCACCGAGCTCGCTGGTCCCAGCGCGGAGAAGGTGCATTTCATCCAGACCTTCAGTTTTTCCGGCAACACCGGCCCGAAGGCCGCTCAGGTGCTTGATGCATTGAAGAAGAAGTACCCCGAGATCAAGTCGGCCGCCGACGTAACACCGGCGGTCGGAATAGCAAATGCTTACGACGCCATGCACTTGACGGCCTTGGCGATCGCCAAGGCGGGATCGACGGATGGTCCGGCCATTCGCGAGGCATTCTATGCAATCGACAAGTATGACGGCTTGATCAAGGCCTACAGCACGCCCTTCTCAAAGGAGAACCAGGACGCGTTGTCGCCGTCCGATTACATCTTCACCTATTTCAAGGGTGATGAAATCCTGCCGCTGACCAACTGATCGCCACCGCAAAGGGCGCGGAACCGTTCCGAGCCCTTTGCCCGCTGCCATTCGGGGTCGTCATGCTCGCTTCCGCCATCATCTCGGGCATCGGCCTTGGCAGCATGTATGGCCTGATCGCGCTCGGCTTTCACATCACCTACGTAGTGTCCAATACCGTCAATTTCGCGCAAGGCTCGGCGATGATGCTCGGCGCCGTGCTCGGCTACACGTTCGGTATAAAGCTCGGCTGGCCGATGCCGCTTGCCGTGATCGCGGCCCTTTCGGCTTGCGCGCTGTTTGGTCTTGTGTTGGAGCGTGTTCTGATACGCCCCTTCGTGGCGCGAGGCTCCAATGCCTGGCTGATGGCGACGGTCGCCGCTGGCATCGTGCTCGATAATGCCGTGCTGTTTACCTTCGGCAAGGAGCCGCGAGGATTTCCATCCGCGCTCGCCAGCCAACCGATGAAGATTTTCGGCACTGGCGTCTATCCGCTGCAACTGGTCATTCCGCTGGTTAGCCTCGGCATCGCGTTCGTGTTGAATCTGGTATTGCACAATACGCGCAGCGGGAAGACGCTGCTGGCGGTGGTTCAAAACCCCGATGCGGCACGGCTGATGGGCATCAACGCGCACCGCACCGTCGCGGTGTCCTTCATGCTCTCGACGGCGCTCGCGGGACTTGCGGGAATATTGATTGCCCCGCTGTTGAGCGTCAGCTCCGAGATGGGAACGCTATTTGGCATCAAGGCCTTCGCCGTCGCCATACTGGGCGGTATGGGCTCGGCCTGGGGCGTCATCATCGCCGGCCTCATCTACGGACTGATCGAGGCGCTGGTCACATCCTTCCTTGGTTCGGTCTATACCCAGATCGTCGTATTCTCGGTCGTGATCCTTGCGCTGGCGCTGATGCCGAACGGGCTGTTTGGCCACGCAGCGATCAAAAAGGTCTGATGATGCGCCCGCGCTCCTATTTGCATGCCTGTGGGATGCCGGTGACGGTGCTCGCCTTGACCGCCGCCGCCGCGCTTTACGCAGCAAAGGCGGAAGGTTACACGCCATTCGTGCTTGCGATGGTAGCGCTGACCGCCATCGTCGGAATCGGCCTGAACATATTGGTCGGACTCACCGGACAAATTTCGCTCGGCCATGTCGGCTTCTATGCGATCGGCGCTTATGTGGTGGCGATCCTGTCGCTCAAGGGCGTTAGTTTCTGGATTGCGTTGCCGGTCGCCGGGCTGATATCGGGCGCCATTGGCCTGTTGCTGTCGTTGCCGGCGTTGCGCGTCAGCGGCCCCTATCTGGCGATGGTGACGATCGCGTTCGCCTTCATCGTGCAGCATCTGTGCATCGAATGGCGCGGCCTTACCGGCGGCTCGAACGGCCTTATGGGTGTGGCGCCGCCATCGATCGGCGGCGTTGCGTTTACCGAACGCGAAATGGCGATACTCGCGATCGGGATTGCCGGCGCAGCGACGTACCTCTTTCATCGTTTGTCCGAATCCGCGTGGGGCAAGGCGATGGTAGCGGTTCGCGATGCCGATGTCGCCGCGCGATCGATCGGGCTTAATCCGGTCAGCGTCAAGGCAACGGCATTCATGCTGTCCGCAGTGCTTGCTGGAATAGCGGGAGGGATCTTTGCCTCGCTGCTGGCATTCGTCGCACCCGATTCGTTTCCGTTCTCGCAATCAATCCTGTTTCTGTTCGCTTGCATGGTCGGCGGCGCCGGTTGGGTGCTCGGCCCGGCGATGGGTGCAGCGATCACCGTGGTACTGCCCGAGCTGTTGTCGAGTCTCGCGGAATACCGCCTGCTGTTTTTCGGCCTGCTGCTGCTGGTCGTGCTCTGGCTCGCGCCAGAAGGCGTTCTCGGCACCGTCGCGCGGCTGTTTCGTCGCGTGGACCCGCGCACTGCGGATGCGGAGGGCTTCGATCTCGCGGCCTTCCTGGCGCCGGATGGTCCTCGCGCTCCGTTGGTCATTCGCGACATCGGAATCACCTTCGGCGGCATCAAGGCGGCTTCCAATGTCAGCTTCAGTGCCGAGGCCGGGAAGATCACGAGCGTGATAGGGCCCAACGGCGCTGGCAAAACCACCGTGCTCAACATGATCGGCGGGTTCTATCGCCCCGATGCCGGCAGCGTCTGTCTTGGCGATGCAGACCTTGCCGGTGCGCCAGCGTGGAAAGTCGCACGCGCCGGAATCTCGCGGACCTATCAGACCACCAAGCTGTTCGAAACGATGGATGTGCTCGACAACATCCTCATCGCAGCGCGGCGAGGACGACTGGGCTCCATGGTGTCGAAGGCTGCGAGTGAAAACAACATTACCGCGGCGGAGGCACTGCTTGCGTTTGTCGGCTACCACGAAGCGCTGGCGCGTCCGGCTGGTGACTTGCCGCACGTGGCTCGTCGGCTGGTGGAGATCGCGCGGGCTCTGGCAATGCGACCGCGCGTGTTGTTGCTGGACGAGCCCGCGGCCGGGCTGATGTCCGCCGACAAAGACGCTTTGAGCAGGCTGTTGCGCCGGATCGCCGATATCGGCATTGCGGTAATTCTGGTCGAGCACGATATGCGTCTGGTGATGGGAATTTCCGATCACGTGGTGGTGCTCGATGCCGGAAAGCCGATCGCCGCGGGATCGCCCAACGAAATCAGGCGCAATCCGGAGGTCCTGGCGGCCTATCTCGGCGGCACGGAGGTGCGAGCGCGTCCACGCCCGATGCCGTGGAGCGGTCCGCAAGATGCGGTGCTGACGGCGATCGATCTCACCGCAGGCTATGGTGCGTTGCCGGTACTGCAGAAGCTGACCTTCCAGGTTCGGCCGGGCGAAATGGTCGCGCTGATCGGTGCCAACGGCGCCGGCAAATCCACGATAATGCGCGCCATCGCTGGATTGCTGCGTCCCGTCGAGGGCGACGTGGTCCTTGACAACCAGCGGATCGAGCACATGGATGCGCACCGCATCGCGGCGCGCGGTCTGACGTTGGTGCCGGAAGGACGACAGGTGTTTCCGGAGCTGACCGTCTATGACAATCTCGAACTCGGCGCCAACACACGGGAAACGGTGGACTATGCCGCCGAGATTGCAGCGCTGCTGAAGCGCTTTCCGCGGCTCCGCGATCGGCTGAAGAGCCGCGCCGGCTTGCTGTCCGGCGGCGAACAGCAAATGCTGGCGATTGCGCGCGGCCTGATGGCGAAGCCGCGAATTCTACTGCTCGACGAGCCGTCATTGGGCCTTGCGCCGGCGATGGTCAACGAGCTGTTCGATGTGCTTGCCGATCTACGTGACGAAGGCGCCACGATTTTACTGGTGGACCAGATGGCGGTGCTGGCGCTGGCCGTGGCCGACCGCGGTTACGTGATCGAACTCGGGCAGGTTCGTGCGCGAAGACAGCGCTGCCAATCTCGCAAGCGATCCGGAAGTCGAAGCGGCCTATCTCGGGCACGCCGAAGCAGCGCAATAGGCCGTTCGCATGTTATTCGACACTATCTTGCGCAATGCACGAATCGCCGGCAGGGAGCACGAACTGGTCGACATAGGCGTTCGCGATGGCAGGATCGCCGTCGTCAGCCCTCCGTCGGACCAGGCCACGCAAGATGCCGCCCGCGATATTACGCTCGACGGCAGGCTCGTGATTCCCGGTTTCGTCGAGACCCATATTCATCTCGACAAGTCATGTATCTTGGATCGCTGCACCTGCCACACCGGCACCTTGCAGGAAGCGATCGAGACCGTCGCCGCCGCAAAGCTGACTTTCACCGAGGAAGATATCTACGCACGGGGCCGACGCACGCTGGAGAAAGCCATTGTTCAGGGCACCACGCGGATGCGCGCCCATGTCGAAGTCGATCCGCGGATCGGATTGAAGGGCTTCCGCGCCCTCAGCAGGCTGAAGCGGGATTATGCCTGGGCGGTAGATATTCAGGTTTGCGTGTTCCCGCAGGAGGGATTGCTCAACGATCCCGGCTGCGACGAATTGCTGGTTGAAGCTTGCGATGGTGGCGCCGATCTGATCGGCGGTTGCCCTTATACGGACAGCGATCCGTGCGGCCAAATCGCGCGCATATTCGACCTCGGCAAGCGTTATGACATCGACATCGACTTTCATCTCGATTTTGATCTTGATCCGTCCTGGATGCATCTCGACGAGGTTTGCCGACAAACCGCGAAGTTCGGGAAGGGTGGGCGTGTCGCCATCGGCCACGTCACCAAGCTGTCCGCGCTTGATCATGCCGCGCTGGAGTTGATCGGTATCAAACTGGCAAACGCCGGCGTCGCAGTGACCGTGTTGCCGGCGACGGATCTGTTTCTGATGGGGCGCGGCGCCGAGCATTCCGTGCCGCGCGGGGTGACGCCGGTTCACCGTCTACTCCGTCAGGGCGTCACCTGTTCGCTCGCAACCAACAATGTGCTCAATCCCTTTACGCCGCTTGGCGATTGCTCGCTGCTGCGGATGGCAAATCTTTACGCCAATATCGCTCAGCTCGGACGGCCTGACGAACTGCAGGCATGCATGGACATGGTCACGTTCCTGCCGGCCAAGCTGATGAACCTCGGGGATTACGGCATTGCGGTGGGCAACCCGGCGGATATCGTCGTGCTGGATTGCGTGGACCCGATATCGGCTGTGTCGGAACTGGCGCAGCCGCTGCTGGCCATGAAGCGAGGACGCATCAGCTTCTCCCGGCCGGCGGCGGCCATCAACTGGCCGGTCGCAACGCCGTCTTCGGTCAAGGATGACGTTCGCGTCAGCTCATTTGCCGGAGAGAAGCCTCTCGCTCGGCCGCTCCGGCGACCTCTCTGACTCTCCCCGGAATCGCCTGGCGGTTGCTTCGCGTTGAGCTGCTTGACGTCGAGAAACAGAGGCGGCGGCGATCGTCAAGGGCTGCTTTCGCGAGTCCGCTTCGCACATTCAGGATTGGCGCTTGTCGGGTGCATTCAATCCCATGACGTTTTTCGGTGGATAGCGCCTAAAGGTAGCCAAGTGAGAGCGGATGCCAAGTTGAAACGCCTCAACGTAGGCGAGCTTGCGCGTCATGTAATTGTGCGTCTCCTTTGGATCGAGATAGAGATTGTATAGGCGCGCGTAAGCGTAACGCTGCAGCACGCCGGTAAATCCGCCAGGACCGGCCGATCCGGAGTCGTCATCGCTCGTCGCCGTCAGCACCATCTTATACTCACCGCAGCGCAAGGCGGAGAAGTTGGTGGTCAGCCAGTAGTAGTGATATTTGCGATTCGAGAGTCCGTCCGGAGCCAGTATGAAAGAACTCTGGTCGATGCCATCGATGTAGCGGTCGTGAGGCAGGCGGCCCGTCTCACCGGCGAGCGCCAGCATGGTCGGCAGAACGTCATTCAGGTCGAAAAGACCGTCGCTTTGTCGGCCCGCGTCAATCATGCCCGGCCAGTACAGCAGCCCCGGGACACGCACTCCACCCTCCCAGGTCGAGCCCTTCGCGCATCGGAATGGTGTGAACGCCGAATCGGGCCACGTCTCCATGTGCGGACCGTTGTCGGACGTGATGAAAATCAGAGTATCCTCAAGCTGGCCGGTGTTACGAAGAGTTTCGACCAGGCGGCCCATAATCTCGTCCAACTCCAACAGTGTATCCTTGTAAGGATGACGCGCGGGTGACTTGCCGAAGAAACGCTCATTCGGGTAGTTGTCGAAATGAGCCCCGCGCGTGCAGTGGTAGAGGAACCAAGGGCGATCGTCCTTGGCCATGCGTTCGATGAAGCCGGTCGAGTATTGGCACCATTTCTCGTCCAGCTCCGACAAAACCGGAATCGTCACTTCCTCGACGTTCTGGCTCGTGCCGCCCTTTGTGGCGTGCACGAAGCACTTGTTGAACGGCATATTCTTGATCCATTCGGTGCGCGCATCCGAGTAGACGATCTCGGGGAAGAAATTTGCGTCGCGCCATTCGGTGTACATATCGGACACCGACAGGAACCCGTAGAAGTCGTCGAAACCCACGTTCTGGGCTTGGGACTCGACATTCTCGCCGAGATGCCATTTTCCGACCGCCTGTGTCACATATCCGGCGTCGGACAAGAGCTGGGCGATAGTCAGTTCTCCCTTCAACCCGCCTGGCTCACCGTACATCGGCGGCCTGTGCAGGCCGTGGCGGTGAGGAACACGCCCGGTCATCAGCGTCGCGCGCGACGGTGAGCAACTCGGTTCGGAATAGCAGGAGGTTAGCTGGAGACCACCGCGCGCCAGTTTGTCGAAATTCGGTGTCGGTGCACCGACGGCGACGCCTCCGCCGTAGCAGCCGAAGTCACCCCAACCCACGTCGTCCATCATATAAATAAGGACATTGGGACGCTTCTTGCGACGAGCCAGATGGTCGGCGAGCTTTTGTTTTGCAACACCGATCTGATCTCCATGCACGAATGACGGTTCTAGATTGTCAGCCGTGCGTACCGTCGGAGAAGCAATTGAGTCGAACTGGGACATGCCTTCACCCATGGCTTTGATCGCAATTACGGTCTCAAGCTAGGTCTGTTGCGATACAATGACAACCGAATTGGAACATACGACGACTTTGCCGGTGGCCACTTGGCAGTCACCAATACCGACGAGGTGATCAAGTAGCCACATCGCGCAACGGTTGAACGTCACAAAGATTGGATCGATGGGATGGAGTGCCGCTGACGGGATCGCGAACGGCGGCGTCGACCGTCAGGTTGAAGTTCGTGCCGTTCGGATTGAACGGATCGGAATCGCCAACTCCCAATTCATCGCAGCGTTGCCACCAGCCGTGCTCGCCGACGACAACGCGTGGATCGAGCTTTTCGCTGAACCGCGCCCGGGCTCGCATTCCGCCGGCCGGGGTGCGCACGTCAACCCAGTCGCCGTTCTTGATTCCGCGTGCTGCGGCAGTCGTGGGATTCAGTTCGATCTCCGGATGCAGTGCGCGCTTGCGCAGACTCGGCAGTGCACGGTGCTGGCTCTGACAAAAGAGACTGGGCTTGGCGCAGGTCAAGATCAAGGGGAAGGAAGCGGCCAGGTCAGGGCGCGAAACCGGGCCGATTGGCGGTTCGACGAAGTCCGGCAGGGCCGGATAACCGTGATCGAGGAAGGTCTCGGACCAGAATTCGATTTTCCGCGACGGGGTCGGGAAGCCGCGCGGGTTTCCCTTGTCGTCTCTCGCCGCGTGCTTGGCGTGACGGGTGGTCAGCGGTTTCCTTAGTCCGGCAGGCTCCGCTCGAAGCTGCTCCAGGGCGATACCACTCGGGCTGAGTTGCTCGCGATAAGCCGCTTCGACATCACCGTTCCAGAAATGCTCGCCGAGGCCGAGACGCACAGCGAGTTCGAAAATGAAATCGGTGTCCGACCGTGCCTGGTCCGGCGGGGCAACGATCGCCTGCCGAAGCTGAACGTGCGATTGTGCTTCCTCGTTGATCTCAAATCCGACCCTGAGAGCTTCGCATTCGAAGCAGGACGCCACAGGCAGCACGATATCCGCAAGCGCGGCCGTGGGTGTCATGAACAGATCGGCGTGGGCGTAAAAGTCGAGCGCGGTGAGCGCGGCACGTCCGCGAACAGGATCGCCCCGAGCGAGCAGCAGATTGGTGCCGAACCCGATCAGCCCGCGAACCGGATAGGGGATACCTTCCAGAACAGCGCGGTAGAAGTCCTGAGGGGAGACGTGGTTCCAGCGCGCAGGTCCAAGCGGACGTTCGGCAAACCCGATCGCGCGAGCAAGCCGCTTTGCCGCAGGCAAGTCTTCTCCGGTGATTGAACCGGCCGGTACAGCAGGGAACAACACATTTCCACCGGCCGCATCAAAGCTGCCCGTCAGCGCATAGAGCATCGCCATCGCCCGCGCGGTTTCCGTGGCGTTGGCGTGATGCTCGTGACCGCTGTATGCGTAGTAAGAAACCGGTCGGGAGTGCCAAATCGTGTCTGCAGCCTCCTCCAATTGGCCGGGCGGAATCCAGCATGTCGCTTCAATCACATCCGGCGAATATCTTTTGCATAGCGCCGCATAGCGCTCGAAAACAGGCCGGCAGCGGATTGTACCGTCGACAGTTGCGACGATGTATTCGCCTCGCAGGGCAAGATGCTCGCCTGGTGCATCATAGTGGCCAGCCACCGGATCATACCTAACGATGCAGTTGGACAGTGAATCCCAAGCAACAAATTGTCCTGAGCCGGTGGAGGAAACCAGGTCTTCTGCTTTCAGCAACCTGTCGGTATCCGATCGCACCAAGAGAGGTCCATTGCTCCACGCGCGGACGAAATCCTGATCGAACCACTCTCGCTCGATCATGATGTTCGCCAGACCCAGTGCGAGCGCGCCGTCTGTTCCAGGACGCACGCGCAGCCAGACATCGGCCTTGTTGGCCAGCCCGACATTGCGCGGATCAATTACGATCAGCTTCATTCCGCGTTTCAGGCCAGCGACCGTCGCCGTTGCGTGGGTGATGCGCGAAAACGAAGGATTATAGCCCCACAGGATGAGACAGCCGGACTCGGCAATGTCGGCCATCGCGCCGCCAGCGCTTCCGGTGGCAACGCTGCCAACGCCGAAGACGTAGCGCGTCGCAAAACCGCGTCCCCAGCCGCACAGGTCGAGGTGCGATACCTGGTTGGGCGTGCCGAAAGCATTCATCAGTCTACGAACGAAGACCGCGGAATCCGCGATAGCCGTTGTCGACGGAGACGATTGGCTGAAGGCGACCGCTTCAGGTCCATGCTGCTCCGCGATGCGGTGCATAGCGGCAGCGATCTGCTCAAGCGCCGCGTCCCATGAAATTTCTTCCCATCCCGGATCCGCGTCGCCCTTCGGCCGTGTGCGACGCAGCGGCCGCTTCAATCTATCCTTGTGATAGACCAGTTCGGGAGCCGCTCGGCCCTTGGCGCAAATTGCTGCACCGGTAGGGTGGGCCGGATCGGGGTCCAGACTTGTAAATCTGCCATCCGTCACTGTCGCGACGGTTCCGCAGCGGGCGATGCAAAGGCCGCAGTACCCCCGCACCTGCCGTACGTTCAGGCTCTCTGCCGACATGCATAAACTCCCTCGCGGCATGGATGCTCGTGGCCGGATCATGCCTGACGTACGGACCGATTTCCAACTCAATGTCTGGCCGCCGCCAACAAACTATCTGCACCGTGGGGCGCCGGCCAGATTTTGCCCGGCACGGCCTATCCGTTCGATATGGCGGAGCCGGACCCCTCGAGCGAGTAAACAGCGATGGAGGTGGAGGAGATTCTAGAGGAGGAATGACGAGAGGTGCTAATATGGGGGGCGAGCGCGATGACTGTTCTTCACGAGCGCGGTTGCGTCTGCGAAGAACGTTCGGCATCGCGTGCGTGGGCTACAGCAAAAGACGCGGTCTAACCGATAGGGCAGGTTCGCAGCCTTATCTCTTTACCAAGGCAGGGTAGATGTCGAAGCAAGGTTCACGAACTGACTTGCGGATTGCCGTTGTCGGGCTAGGACCAATTG
Organism: uncultured Alphaproteobacteria bacterium; assembly: GCA_963732455.1. Taxonomy (GTDB): domain Bacteria; phylum Pseudomonadota; class Alphaproteobacteria; order Rhizobiales; family Xanthobacteraceae; genus Bradyrhizobium. The sequence continues at coordinate 575,122 of CAVSZM010000009.1, forward strand.
GAACAGGGGTAGTAGAGGCACTGGACCTGGGAATAGATGGTTTGGTGCTCGCCGCTGTGTCAGCGCAGAATCCGGAAAAGCACCGAATCCGCCTGGCCAATTTAAAGAGACCGCCAGCCGTGCTGCCAATTGAGGCGCTCGCCGACACCGCCGACATCGTAATCGAATGCGCTCCGAGCAGGCTCCTGCGATCAATCGTTGCGCCGTTTGTAGGAGGCGGAAAGACCGCGGTCGTTCTTAGCGCGGGTGCACTTCTCGACAACGAAGACCTTATTGAGCTTGCGAAGCAAAATGGCGGGCAAATTGTGGTGCCCACGGGCGCGCTGCTCGGTCTCGACGCCGTGACCGCTGCGGCGGTCGGGAAGATCCATTCGGTCCGTATGGTAACTCGGAAGCCTATCCAGGGACTCGCAGGCGCTCCCTATATCGTCGAAAACAACATAGACATCGAGCAAATTGCCGAACCGCTCAAGATATTTGATGGCACGGCGCGCGAGGCGGCGAAGGGATTCCCGGCAAATCTGAACGTTGCCGTCGCGCTGTCGCTTGCCGGGATAGGTCCTGACCGAACCAAACTTGAAATTTGGGCGGATCCAACATTGACGCGCAACACTCATCGTATCGAAGTGGAATCCAATTCTGCCCGCTTTTCCATGTCGATCGAAAATATTCCGTCTGAAAACCCAAAGACGGGTCTGATCACCGCGCTCTCCGTCATTGCCTATCTTCGCAAGCTGCGCGCACCTCTTCGCATCGGAACCTGAACAGGGCCTGCCAGAGATTCAACATCTGCGTCCTGACCCCGATATTCCTGCCATCGGTGAAGCGGGGTTGCCCGGGTGCTGCCTCCGGGACAAGGTGGGGTGCCATTCTTTTTGGTAGATTCAGTATCGTCAGGATTTGCGCTAATGGGTAATCTTCAGAGTCTTTGCGCCGGCGGCTATCGCGACGTGCGGATGATCAGGAATGACTTCGCACGACCCGATTACCCCATCGGGTCGCGTCAGCAGCGCTGCTCCGCGACTCGGCACGGTCCTGCCTAAATCTAGCCCCCCTAGCTCGAGGCGGGACCGTGCTCCGTTAGGGCGGCTTCTTCGTGCACCGACGCTATTCCCTATGGGCTATTGATTGCCATCGGGTGGCGCGCGACGGAAGCTGCCTCCAGTCATGCCGCCGTCGATGATTAGTTCGGTTCCGGTGAGATAACGGGCCGCATCGGACGCCAGATACAAAACGCCGTTGGCAATGTCTTCGGCCTGACCGGCAAAGCCGAGCGGCACGCTCAACTGGGCAAATCCCTCCGCAATGGTCATTGAGTTGTGTTCCGGCGGAGTCGCGGTGCCGGTGATTTTATTCCAGATCGGTGTGTCGATAATGCCGGGATGGACGGAATTCACGCGGATGCCGTCATTGGCTTGCGCGCACTCCATAGCGACAGCCTTGGCGAAGAGCCGCACCCCGCCCTTGGTAGCGCAATAGCCCGCAAGGCTCGGCGTGCCGCGCAGTCCCGCGACCGAGGACATCATGATGATCGAGCCCCCGCCGCAGCGGCGCATGGCCGGGATGCCGTACTTCACCGACAGGAATACGCCGTCCAGATTGATCGCTGTCTGCCGTCTCCAGTCGGACAACGACACGTCAACGATGGATGGAGCTGACAGGGCGATGCCGGCATTGGACACCAGAATGTCCAACCGCCCATGCAGCTTCTCCGTTGCGGCGACGACTTCCGCCCACGCGGCTTCACTGGTCACGTCGTGATGAAAATACTTTGCCTCGCCGCCGGCTTGCTTGATTTTCGCAATCAGCCCGGCGCCCCGCGCATCATCAATGTCGGTTGCGACGACCCTGGCGCCCTCGCGGGCCAGCACTTCCGCGCATGCAGCACCGATCCCCGACGCCGCGCCCGTTACCAGCGCGACTTTACCCTGAACCTGACTCATTTGATTGGACCCTGAATGATTCCAGAGAAGCGCTGCGGCATGATGTCCTCTCGTCCACCCGGCATCCCCGCCTCGAACTTTCTGCCTTGCACCGTTCCTCGATTATGATATTTCTAGCAAGCCGAATAAAACGACAATGATTTCGATCGGCATAGACGGTATTTCCGCGTTTCCGACTTTATTTCATCTTGGTCTCGCTTCCTGCTCACACGCCAACCGTCTGTAGCAACTTAATTTTCAGGTGAAGGATTTATGATGCACGGCCTGGTGATGCAGACGCCGTTGTTGCTTTCCTCCATTCTCAGATATTCGTCAACGAGGCGCGGCGATACCGGGATCGTTTCGCGCGCGCCAGACAAGCCTGATCACCGGACAACATACAAAGGTCTCGCGGGCCATGCGGTAGCCCGGCGCCGACAGCTTTTTTGAAGGATTCGAATTTGGATTAACATTGTGGGAGCAGCCAATGTCGTCTTTGTCGGGAAAGAAAGCCGTCGTCATCGGAGCCGGCATGGGCGGCCTGGCGGCAGCCAAGGCGCTCTCCGGTCATTTTGACCGTGTTACCGTCCTTGAGCGCGACACTCTGTCGTCAGACGCTGCGCCGCGCCCGGGTACTCCGCAGGCCCGGCACCTTCATGCGCTCCTCGCGGGCGGGCTGATCGCACTCAACGAACTCATTCCAGGCATCGAGACAGAACTCGAGCAGGCGGGCGCGGTCAGAATAGCGACCGGCGACGTCCGCATGGAGCGACCGGGCTTCGATCCATATCCGCAACGCGATCTCGGTTTGAGCTGGTTGTCTGTGTCGCGTCCGCTGCTTGAATTCGTGTCGCGACAAATTGCCAAACGGCAAAAGAATATTGAATTTCGCGGAGATTGCCGCGTAAGAGAAATCCTCGGCTTGCCCGACGGCTCGGCAGTGACAGGCGTCCGCTACGAAACCGCCGATGGCCGGGTCGAGACCCTCGCGGCCGACCTTGTTGTGGACGCATCCGGGCGCGGCAGGTTGGCATTTTCCGCTTTCGAAAGCATGGGTCTTCCCAAGCCTGAGGAGACCGAAATCGGCATCGACATAGCCTATTCCACAGCCGTGTTCGAACGGCCCGACGACGCGCCCTCGAATTGGAAAGTTGTGATGGTGCTGCCTTCGGCCCCGGGCGATAGCCGCGGGGGGTTGCTTTCTCCGATAGAGAACAACCGATGGATTGTCAGCGTCGGCGGTAATCACGGCGATGCGCCTCCCGGCGATATGGAAGGATTTCTGGCCTTCGTCAAAACATTGCGTACGTCCACGATTTATGACGCCATCAAGGATGCAAAGCCCACCGGGCCGATTATTCGTTACATGCTGCCTTGCAGTTCGCGCCGGCACTTCGAGAAAATGCAACGCTTTCCGCGCGGCCTGCTCCCGGTCGGCGACGCGATCTGTCGTTTCAACCCCGTGTTTGGGCAAGGCATGAGCGTGGCTGCGCAGGAGGCTGTCATTCTCAATCGCCTCCTCATCGCAGGAGCCGGGCAGGTCGATCCGCTCGACGGGCTGGCGTCCGCTTTTTTCGCCGAAATTCAGGCCGTGCTCGAAACGCCGTGGGGGATCGCGATGAGTGACTTCATATACCCCCAGACACGTGGACAGCGCCCCCAGGATTTTGAACGGAGACTTCATTTTAACATCGGGCTGGTTCGTTTGGGCGCGCAGGATCCCTCTATTCATAAACTGATGTACGAGGTCAATCATTTGCTCAAGCCGCAAGGCGCGCTGCGCGCGCCCGAGGTCGCCGAGCGCGTGGCCAAGCTGATGGCGGCGGCGCCCGCATGAGGCTGCCTCTGATTTGCGCCTTTAGTGCGGGCCAGCCCGGCGCGTTACCGCTGCGCTCCGCGGCCGGCACGCGGCAACGCCGCTCTTGCGCTACCGGAAAGGTATCCGAGCCAGTTTCTGAAGATCACGGTCGCGGCGGCTTCGGTGGCGGTATCTGCGCGGACGGTCATGGCGGGAAGCTCAGTGCTCAGCGCGGGTCTGCGTTTCACGCTCGCGCGCTGCTGAAAGACCGAAAGCCTGTTCTCGGTTTCGGTGTCGAAATAGCCGGCAGGGACGGCCGGATAGGTGTTCCGTTCGCCCGCGAGAAACCGCGAAATGTCGCGCTGGTATTCCCCCTGCAACGACAGGGCGTCGTATTCCGGATGGCCCTGAAAGAAGATGAACTGGCTGCGAAACTGTCTGGCGAAGATGTCGACGCCGGCTTCCGGTGAGGCGGTCAGCAGCTCGTAACCCCTCGCAGCCAGATCGTCTTCCCGCAGCGTGTTGAAGCGCGAGTGCGAGACCTTGAGCGGCGAGGGGACATCCTGCGTTAGCCAATGGCCTGCTACTTTGATGCAGTCGTAGACCCCCGAACATTTTGCATCGAGCCGCCGCCGCTCGATTCCATCGAGATGCAGGACCGCGGCATGGGCGGCAAGGCAAGACCAGATCGTCGAACGCGTGTTCGCTTTCGCCCAGTCGACGACGTCGATCAGGTCTTGCCAGAACGGCTCCTCGGGGAGAGTGGCCGCGTTGGGCTCGGCGCCTGTGACGATCAGCCCGTCGATCCGCAGGCGGCCGAGATCGGCGATATCGGTGTATTGCCCGTCGATGCGCGACCTCGCCGGCTGCGATCGAGCAACGGATGGCAGCGAGAAACAGTGCAGGAGGATGCGCCTGTTGCCCCCGGCAGCCTTCAGAAGCCGCATGAATTGGCGCTCGGTCGCCTGCAGCGCGGAGTCCGGCATGTTGTTGATGAGCCCGATCGTGAGCGCCGCCTGCGCATCTTGCCGTCTGCCGATTTTCTCGGCCGCGCCCAGTTGCGTGGGCGCCGGGCCGGGACTGACAATGAGCTGATGTTTGTCGAACAGGAGGGTCATGCCAGGCTCGGCCGGTTATTCCGCGGCCTCAAGCCGCCGATGCCGCGGGCATGCCTGCGCGAGAGCCTGATCGATATCCTCGATAATGTCGGAGCTGTGTTCGATACCGATCGAAAGCCGGATGGTTTCCGGCAGGACGCCGGCCATACGCTGCTGTTCGGGAGACATCTGGCGGTGCGTGGTCGATGCAGGATGGCAGGCGAGGGACTTCGCATCGCCGATATTGACCAGCCGCGTGATCAACTTCACCGAGTCGTAGAAGATTTTGCCGGCTTCGAGGCCGCCCTTGATGCCGAAGGTGAACAGCGATGAAGCGTGGCCGCGCAGGTATTTCTGCACAAGTTCATAATAGGGGCTGTCGGGGAAGCCGGCATAATTGACCCAGGCGACGCGCGGGTCGTCGCGCAGGAAGTCGGCGACCTTGCGGGCGTTCTCGACATGCCTTTCGATGCGCAGCGCCACCGTTTCGATTCCCTGCAACAGAAGGAAGGCATTGAACGGCGAAAGAACCGATCCCATGGTGCGCTGATAGACGCTGCGCGCGCGCTGAATGTACGCGCTGGTGCCGAATTGCCTGGTGTAAACCAGGCCGTGATACGATTCATCGGGTTCGTTGAAGGCAGGAAAGCGGCGAGCGTGCTCCGCCCATGGAAAGCGTCCGCTGTCCACGATGGCGCCGCCGAGGGTGGTGCCGTGACCGCCGAGAAATTTCGTCAGCGAATGAACGGCGATATCGGCGCCGTAATCAAAGGGCTTCAGCAGGATCGGCGTCGCGACCGTATTGTCGACGACGAGCGGCACGCCATGACGATGAGCGACCTTCGCCAGTGCTTCGATGTCGCAAACGTTGCCGGCCGGATTGCCTATCGTTTCGGAAAAAATGGCTTTGGTATCGTCGTCGACAAGTTTCTCGATGGCATCGGCCTTGTCGCTTTCGGCAAAGCGGGTCGTAATGCCCTGACGCGGCAGGACATGAGCGAGCAGGGTGTGCGTTGTGCCGTATAGCTGGGGGACGGAGACGATGTTTCCGCCGGTGTCGGCAAGGTTGACAAGGGCAAAATGCAGCGCTGCCTGTCCGGTGCTGACCGCGAGCGCGCCGACGCCGCCTTCGAGTTCGGTAACGCGCTTTTCAAGAACGGCTGTGGTCGGGTTCGCGATCCGGCTATAGCGATAGCCTTCCGTTTCGAGGTTGAACAAGGCCGCGCCGTGATCGGCGCTGTCGAAAGCGTAGGCGACCGTCTGGTAGATCGGAACCGCAACGGACTTGGTTGTCGGATCGGGTTCGTAGCCGGCGTGAATTGCAATGGTCTCGTTGCGCATTTTCACCTTTTACGTCGCGCGGGCCGCATTTCACCATGCGTTTTATCCGCCGTATCCTTGTTAGAGGGGAGCAGGCAGGTCAGCAATAATTCGCGGAAAGATTGATGAAATAACCCTAATGTACCGGCGTGAATTGATTAAAATTTGAATCAATTTTCGACGGCGAGGCTGACTTGTTCGCCGATCTGGTTGAGCACCAGCCGGCCCTGCGGAAGAATGGCGCCCATGGTGTGGAAGTTATGGATCATGCCGTCGTGACAGATGTGTTCGACCGCCGCGCCCGCCGCCACGAGTTTTCTTGCATAGGCATTGCCTTCGTCGCGCATCGGGTCAAATTCGGCGAGGAAATCCTTAGGGAATTCGGACAATAGTAGCGTCATTGTGCGCGGCCCCGCCAGGCCGCAGCGTGGATGGTAGTAATGGCCGAGACGATCAAACCAGTCAGCTTTTCCCAGACCTGGACTTTTTTTGAGGGCGACTGGCACGAAGGCAATGTGCCGATCATGGGTCCCAGGACGCATGCGGCGTGGCTCGGCTCGACCGTGTTCGACGGCGCGCGCGCGTTCGAGGGAGTGGCGCCCGATCTCGACCGGCACTGCGCCCGGGTCAATCAGTCCGCGATCAATTTCAAGCTAAAGCCCGTCGTCGATAGCGAAACCTGGCTGGGGTTGGCGCGTGAGGGAATTGCCCGTTTCGAAGCGAACGCGGAGCTTTATATCCGGCCAATGTATTGGGCGCAAAACGGCAGCGGCGGAGGTGTGTTGTTCGATGCCGAAACAACGAACTGGTGCCTGTGCATATACGTGGCGCCGATGCCGGCGCCGACGGGCAGCGCAATCACGCTGTCGCCTTTCCGCCGGCCAACCATGGAGTGCGCGCCTGTCGATGCCAAGGCGGCGTGCCTCTACCCCAACAATTCGCGTGCGCTGATCGAAGCGCAGGCACGGGGCTTCAATAATTGCCTGCTGCTCGACATGCTCGGCAATGTCGCGGAATTTGGCAACTCGAACGTGTTCATGGCAAAGGACGGCGTCGTCTATACGCCGGCAGCGAACGGGACGTTTCTCAACGGCATCACGCGGCAGCGGGTGATCGATCTCCTGCGCGCCGATGGCGTCATCGTCGTCGAGACGACGCTAAACTATGCGGATTTCCAGGGAGCCGACGAAATCTTCTCAAGCGGCAATTTCGCCAAGGTCGCTCCGATCGTCCGGATCGACGATCGGCCGCTGCAGCCGGGCCCATTCTACACCCGGGCGCGAAAACTGTACTGGGACTTCGCCCACGCCTGAATGGCAATTCCAAAGGGGTCATGCTTCCTGTACGCGCGCTGCCGAGTTTAAGGACCGTAAAGCACCAGTTCCGTGTCTGTCAGGTCGGCGAGACGAGGTGGATGAGGGCCTTTGAAATACTTGCGGCCGCGCGCGCTCGAATAGACGCCGGTGAGACCTGGAACCGGTCCATTGGCATCGAGAATGACTGAAATTTTGCCGCGGCGAATGAGAGCCCGGCCGATGGCCCCGGCGCAGTGGACAAACTCCGCGACGTCGCGGCAATAGATCAGCTGCATCGCCGGCGGCGCAATCCATCCGCGCCGAACGCGCAGCGGGATCAGGATGAACGGAAAAGGACCGCCGGCGGTCGTGCGGCATACCAGACTGAGGCACCCATATCGCGCGTGCCGGTTCAGAAGCTCGACCTCGGTATCGGAAAGGCCTTCGATGGCTCGGGTACCGGCCGAGATGGTCTCGACCGTCATGCCCGACCTGACGCGTGACGACGCCGGTATCGAGAAGAACAATCCGCTGCAGTAGGAAATGAACCCCAGCGTTTCGATGACGGGCCAGGTCCATTTTGCTGGACTGATATTGAGATAGGTCACTTCGCTATTTTTCTGGGCGATTTTGGTCAGCAGCGGAGCGTAATTTCGAAACGCCGGATCGACGTACCAGCTCGACAGATTGCAATGGATCGTCGTCTCGCCGCGGCCGTTGACCCTGGACGAGTAGATGAGCAGCAGAACGCCAACCGTTTCGCCGTCGCTGTCGAGCTGATATCCGAAACGGGGATAGCCGGCCGGAACCTCGCGCGCGGCCTGACGGCGTAGTCCCTGCATCCAGTATTGGCGCGATCGGCCCGTGAAACCGCGCGCGAGAAGATCCGCGACCGCGTCGATGTCGGTCTCGGAAATTTCACGGCATCTGATTGTCTGTGTGAGCACCGCCGTTACCGGTCTGTCTCCTGAAGCTCGTTCAAGCGAGCTTTGCGGGTTCATCTGATGTTGCTTGTTATCGAACGCCCAGCATCTCCCGAACTCCGCCCGGCCACCGGGCGATGTCCGTGCCGTGGGTATGGAACATGGCCACGGCAAGGCGATCCATGCCGAACGCCACGCAGCCGGTATGAGCGAGTTGGCCCGACGCATCGACGATGTTCCAGGTCGTGCCGAAATGATCGCGGTGATAGTTGAAACTCATGCAGGCCGTCGGCTGCTCTTCGGAGCGTAGCGGAACCAAAAGCTCGGATTTCAGCGATTGCTGCACCTGGCTGACCGCCTTCATTTGACCAACGCGGCCGAAGAACGGATCGCTCGCATAATCGACCCTGAAGGTCAGGCCGAGGTCGCGCGCGATAGTCTGAGCGCGCACCATCCAGCGCTCGCGGAAGCCGGACACATCGTCGGGACTGCCGATGCAGACATATTCGCGCATCCGGAATGATTGCAACCGGTCCAGGTGGCGGGATGGTTCGCGGCGGAAGCAGTCGGCAGCGACGTCGAAGCGCAAGCCGCCTGGCGGCAGCGGGCCGCGAGCCGCAGCGATCGGATAGACCGGATAACAGGCTGCCGGGGAGAGAACGAGATCGGCCGGCGAGAGCGACGAGGTCCAGTCGCCACCGGCATCGAAGCGGCCGACAGCCGAGTGGATTTCGCGTTCGGTTCCATGCAGACCGCAGACACAACCCAGCAGGTTGGGGAAGCTCTTCAGATAGCCGGATTTTTCAAGCTGACCCCGGTTCATCACCGGCGGAAAGCGCATCACCTCGGTGCCGGGCTCGCGATGTCGCGTGATCAATGCGGCGAGCCGCTCCACCATATCCTCGTAGAGCGCGGTTCTGGCGTAGACGCCATCGGTGCCCATTTTGTGAAACAGCGCATCGGCGAGGTGATCCAGCGCATCGGCCGGCTCCGGCGCAATCTCGGATGGGGTCGTTCGTACCGCTACATTCATGAAAGTGCTTCCACTAAATCGCCGGCTCGGCTCAATCGCGCAGACTGGCGGGTATGCCGCTCATCAGGCTTGCGGTTGCGATGTTGGCGAGGATCCGGTCATTGTTGATCATGAGGGGCGCTGAAAGGACGTCGCGCAGGTGCCGGCCAACGCTGAAGTCGCCGTCGTTGCGATATCCGGACAGGCCGCACGCCCGCATCGCACTCATGACGGTTGCTACCGCAAGTTCTGAGGCTTCCACCTTGAGCAGGTTGATCGACGACTGGAAGTCGAGCGAACCGAGCGTGCGCTCGTCATGCTCATGCGCTGCATACGTATCGAGATTTGAGGTGATAATGGCGCGCAGCTTCGTCAGCGTCATCTTGGCCGCGGTAAAGTGCGCGGCACCGGGCGGCATCTGACCACCGGCCCCGCGAGCCGCCTTGCGGACGAAAAGCTGGGCGCGTTCGACTGCCGCCGCGGCAATTCCGGCCCAGGCCGAGGCCCAGCAAAGATGCGCGACGGGCGTCATCGTTTGTGCATGAATTTTATCATACGACTCTGGAAAAACCTGTTCGGCTGAACCGGTCGCCTTCAGTTCGAAACCCGCGCTGCAGGTTCCGCGCATGCCGAGCGTCTCCCATTCGAGACTGCGTTCGAGCGTGTAGTCATCCCTGATAAAGGCCACCAGCACCTGGTCGGACGAGACGGCATCGTTTGCACGACGGGCAATGGTGACGACGCCGTCGGCCTCTGCGCCATAGGAGATCACCGTCGCGGTGCGCACCAGCGATATGCCGGTCCGGGTGCGCTCTATAGCGGCCGCGCTAGAACGCACGTTTCCCCCGTTCTGCCCTTCCGTTGTCGATGAAGCGAGGAGCAATTGCTCGGATGCCACTCGCCGCATCAGCATTTCGTGCCAGGCGCTTCCGGTCCCATGCCGGATCAGGCAAGCAACCTTGGTTTGATGCATCGCAAAGATCATTGCGGTGGAAGCACAGGCGCGACCGAGCGCGTAGCACATATCGGTAATGTCAAGGATTGACGCGCCGCCTCCGCCGAACTCCGGCGGAATCTGCGCTCCCAGGAGCCTTTGCCGACGTGCCGCATCGATTGCCGCCTTTGGGAAGCGCGCGTCGCGATCGACCCCCTCGGCCTCCGCCGCCGCTGCGGCTGCGACCGTCGCCGTCCGTTGGAAGAAGGGGCTCTGATCGAGAACGAATTGCTCGCTCGTCTTATGCACGTTCATGGCCGATATGCCTCGAGGGTTTTGTCGGTGCTGAGCACCTGCGCTGGCATCGCGCAATGCCACAGCGATCGCATAACAGTTTCCGATCGATCTTCGACGCTATGGATTTAATTCAAATGCGTCGACGGATTTCAGGGTAAACAGCTTTCATTTCAATACGAACGGTTAACCGCGGCATTTCGAAAGCCCCGTAATTACTGTTTCCCCGTTAGCGTTAAGAGCAAAATGAAGACTTGCGTCAAATGTGAGCCATTGTTTTTCAAAAAGGACCGGAACTATACATACGCATCAGTTCGGCAAACGTCTGATCGCAGGACGGCAGGTGGAAAGTTGAAGATGCAAGCCTTTAACGCCAACGTTCAGAACCGGATCCTTGGCCTCGTCAAGGCAATCCTCGAACAGAACTCAATTGCCGCCGAGATCGATTCGGCATCTCGGCTTGTGGATGTCGGGCTGACGTCGATGGATATGGTCAATCTTATGCTCGCTGTAGAAGCCGAATTTGATTTGACGATTCCACAATCCGAGATAACGCCGGAGAATTTTCAGTCGATCAAGGCGCTGGAACTGATGATCGTCAATCAGCTTCAATCTGAAAAGGCTGCCTGATCGGTTGCATCTAACCATGCGGACCTCAAAGCCAGGCGGCAGATGTTAGGTCGGTTGGTTACCAAGGCTAGTCACTCACTAGTGTCGTCAAACTCGCCGTCGCTGCTGTGGCGTTGGGCTGAGACATTCGCTTCCAGTCATGCCGCCGGTGTGACCGCGCGAACTAATGCTTCCCCAACCGCAAGGCGCTTTTCAAGCTTACTAATCGTAACTTTTCGATTGTCTCGTCGGACTGATAGCCTTCTCGCTACAGAAGAGGTGCGATGTCCGCGGTTCAAATTGAAGGGCGCGCCCCGTGTTTCGCTTCGACGATGAAGACGCTGCTTCATTTCAGGGAGATTGATTTTGGGCACAAGCCGCACGGGTATTCGGTGCCCCCATAAAGCTGGCCACAAAAAATCATCAACTTAGGGGTTGAGCTCACTAAGCTAAGCCCTGGGCCGACTCTGAGATTTGCCTCTGAGATTTGCGCGGCCTCCCCGCTCGCCTATTGGGTTCGTTTTGTAATTTCACAAGAAAGCGCGTTCGCGAGCGGGATTTGCTGGAAGACGCTGCCTTCTAAACCGGTTCCATTTCATCAAAATACACTAAAAAGTTGTATTTGTGCAGATACCCTCAAAAGCTGTGTGCGAAACGTTCCCATCGGACAGGCAACTTTAAATTGTAGTAATTTGGTAGCACGATTTTAATGACACCTGAGGGAAACAGCAAGGCTGATAACAATCCAAACAACGCTTCGTTCCACGTGTCTCGTCCTTCGACGTAAGAACGTGAAGGAACCGCGACTAAACGCGCGCTCATGCTGACGCGAAAAGGGAAGTGGCGAATTGGAAGCAACTAGGGATGCCGCGAGACGCATCACGCGCGATCTCATTGACCGACTGGAAATCGCCACGCGATCAACCTCATCTTAGCCAATTTTCGACCTGAAGTTTATCGATCCGCGAGAATTCGCGCGTGTTATCGGTCACCACCGTGTGGCCCAACACCAATGCGTGAGCGGCGATCAGCAAATCATTTGCACCGATTAGCTGGCCTGTTCGCTCCAGACTTGCTCTTATCACGCCATAAGCCGCATCGACGGGCGGTTCGAGCGATAGCACATCAAGGGCACCCAACACGATTTCGAGCTGCGCAGTTAGCTGCGAAGATTTTTTCTTGGTGGCCCCGAAGCGCAATTCGGCCGCTACGATAATGCTCGTACAAACATTTTCTTCCCCGACCCCCGCAATGCGAGCGAAAATCCTTCCGTGCGGGTTTCGTACGAGGTCCGATACGATATTGGTGTCGAGCAGAAATCCCATCGTCAGAGATCGATCGGCTCTGCCGGAAGATCTTCGATCGGTGGAAAATCGTCACTGAGCGTCGGAAGCTTTGCGAGAATGGCTAAGAGCGATCGGGGTGGCGCTGCTTCAATAATGAGTCGCTTTCCTTCCTTCCGAATAATGGCATCCTCTCCAGGCAGCTCAAACTCGCGCGGAATTCGCACGGCTTGATTCCGTCCGTTCTTGAAGAGCTTGACATACCGTTCGACCATTGGTGTTAGGTGACATATGCCATGGCATATGTCAAATCATATGTTTGTCAGTTGGCCCTAAAATTTACGGAGCGAACCCAAATTTCGTTCGCAAAATCAATTCGTTGCGAGGATGGCTACTATGCGGGGCCAGTGGGAAGCCTTCCCGGCGAAAGCCCCCGCGCGATAATGTCGTACGTCCAGCAAGCGGCTTGTCGAACTGCGAGACAGCTCAAGGCGAGCGTTGCGCTGACTCAGATTGGTCTTGCATTTATGGTCAACCATCTTCGGGCCTTCTTTCGCGGCCATTCGCGGACGAACGCCAGGCCGCCACTCTCGTCGACGAACTCGAGGCTCCCAAACTAGACTAGATATCCATCTTGGATAGCAAACGCGAGATTGGCCTTGGCGTCGCGGTATCCAGGCCCGCGTCGGCTTCCAAGAGCCGATCAAGATATCAATACCTAAGTCGGGCCAGCCCCGTTCCACGCTGCAATTCCCAGAAGGCGCGCAGCGGCGAGCACCGCTCGTCGTAACTTGCCAGCTGGGCTCTGCTTTTGCCCGCGCACAAACTCAACTGTTGCAACATGAATGGCATCCAATGTCCGCACCGGAACCGGAAAGGGCTGCAGCGCGCGCGTCAACACTGGCCCAACCATTTCAATCATCGCCACTCGCCCGATCAAATTACGAACCGCATCGCCATGCGTATTCTGCAATTGGTGCGCGTTGATCCGATTCCAAACTTCGCATTCAAGAAGCCGGCTGGACACTAGTGGCTGATCCCAAAGCGCTTGTGACGGAAATCGATCTTCCGCCAAAAGGTGAGCGAGAGCTATCGTGCTATCGAGGTAGATCACCGATCCGCTCTATCGCGTTGCAGATTGTTCAGCAGTTCGTCGATTGTCATCACCGGCTTACGTGCTGGTGGCTCGCGCCCGATCAAAATCGGTGGCGTAATCCAGCCTTGCCGACAGGCGTCCAACCATAGGGCGTCCGACAACACAGGGGTTCGCGTGGGACTGGGTGGGCCAATTTCTGCAACTACTCGGTCTTGATCAGTGACAAGAACCGTCTCACCACCGGCGGCAAGGCGCACATATTCACTTAGCCTGTTCTTGAGTTCGTCCAGCAGACAACTCACTCGGTCCGCCCCGCGATCTAACGTATTCCTTTCAACGGCTCATTAATCTTGACAACGGGGGCTCGATCGACTCGGGCGATACGAAACCGCCCTTTGGCGTCGAGGGGCGGGTCGGCAATGGATCCTTCAGGACAGCTCTGTAACCATACTCGAGAACTCTGGAAGCGTTTGTCGCGCTGCGTGTTGTCTCCGCGGCGGTTTGTTGGCGAGCAAGAACGGCTAAATTGTCAACGCAGTCGGCACGAATTCGTGCCAGGTCCCTAAAGCGTGCACTTTTCTGCCTTCTGCTCAATCGTTTTGAACGGCCCCCTGCAGCCTTTGGGGAGGTCGCCTGTGCGTTATCTTTGATTCTTGTCAAAATATCGCAAATTTCTTCATAATGACGAAAATGAAAGTTGTGCCCTAAAATAAAGGGTTTTCGCACTGTATACTCTAATTGTTGACCAGCACTGGCGCTGTAAGTTAAAGCGAAGCGTTCCTTTCGGCCTTTTCGGCCGATGACCAGAAAACGCACTGGTCGTTTTCACCGACATCAAATCGCCGGTCAACAAAGGAGTGCTTATGACAAAACCACCAAAAGATCCAATTCGACGCTACCCGTCTGAGGGGCGCGTTTTAGAAACGAACCGCACCAACAAACCCCGAACAGTAGAACGACTTCCCGACCCAATATCTGCACACGGGGACGCCGTTGTCACTGTCGTTGGAACAAACTTCGGTGACCGCACGTCGTGGGGCCCCGCGTTTCGTCTCGTCCTGGTAATCCCGCCGACGTTTGTGGGGCCACCCCGGGTTGAAGCACTCACCCTTGGCGATTGTCTTGCCTGGCTCGAGCGTTTTTCAAATAGCCTTGCCGTCCGACTTGAAGAGCCGTGCACGGGGAGGCTTTACCGTATGGTGGCCGCGCTAGAGGGGTCGCCTAACCGCGGACGGTTTTTCACGATTCATCCTTGACTTTTCAAAAGGTGTGGCGATTCCGTTCGATCGCTTCAGGGAGATCACACTTAGTGCGAAACCAAGACATTGTTTGATCCGCGTAACCGAGTGCCACGGGCCTATCGAGACAACTCACCTCTTGGGTCGCCTCGGTCTCATGTCCGTCCTCGATCACATGGATTAATATCGGCCCTGTTGCCGGATCGGCGGCAGGAATGCCTATCCTCTGAATCAGCGGGGCCCGGACCGGTAATCGCGGCCGGGCCCATACTTCTGTTGTAACCCGATGTGTGCGTGGATGGCGTCGTACGTCACGCGTAGTTGCTAATAAGTCTTGATAGGAAAAATCTATGGTGAAGAAAACCAAATCTGCCGGCGTTCACAAAAACGCACTCACTCACGGCATCTACGCTCAAGATATCGTACTCCCATGGGAAATCGAGCAGGATTTCGTTGACCTTTATGAGGGTTTGCGCAACGAGTTCGAACCTGATGGGCAGGCCGAAGAAGAGGCGGTGCTCGGAATCGCGGGACTGTACTGGAAGAAGCGGCGGCTTACGATTGGTTCGCAGCTCGCCTACCAAGCTCTTCCCGATGTATCCAAGGCAGGCGAAAGCGGTTGGCGCGGCGTCGGGGAATATCTTCAAACTACATCAGACGGAATGGAGATCGTGAGGGAGCTAATTCGGAACGCAGCAGTGGCCTACGCCGACACTTTACAGTATGTGTTTGCAGTAGTGAAATCGAAAGTGGCAAAACTGGACACGCCCGCGCCTCCAGCAGACGAGAAACTCGATAGTTATGCTATGTCGATGAAGGAATCGCTACTTGGGCGACAGACTGAACAACTCGATGCATTAAGGGAGGTGATAAAGGAGCTCAAGGAAACTGACGCTAAGCTTCTCACTCCAATGCGAACAATGTTCGACAGTCAAGATTTCGTGCAGACGGCTGCCGATCGTATCTTTCGCCCGGACCTCGTTGAACGCGAAGTTAGAATTGGGGCGCTAATTGATCGACAGATTGAAAAAGGCCTTACTCAACTGGTTCATCTGAAAGAATACAAGCGTATGTATAAAAAGAAACAGGTTACCGGTCCTCCGGACGACGTGATCATTGTTCCATCATCGAAGGCTCCAGGCGATGCCTGACGTCGGTCGATCCTCAACCCGTTGATAAGGCGATTCCAAAATCAGGTTTCAGCGAACGTTTTAGATTCGAGCCGGCCGAATACTCTAACAGCCGGTTCGTATTCGAGGGTTTCGACCGTCCCTGTACTGGCTCTGCATTCGAACGTCACTTTCGAACTTCGTGCCGGTTCAACGTGGTCCAGCCTTTGTCTATCCAGAAATGTTGGATGCGCCTTGCAAGATATATCCCGGATGCGCCGCCGGCCATTTTCTCCACTGCATCCGCCAATGTGCCGTGACGATCCGGTGTCAGCGTCTGCAGGGTCTCAAGAAGCGCCGCACCGCCGAAAACGATGCAGCACGCCAGGATGGGGCGCCGGGGATAGGCGAAGCCAAAGAGCGCACCGACGAGCCCATCCGCGGTGGAAGCTTCGCGGGCGGCGGAGGCTGGTTTGGGGCCGGTTGGCGCACTCTTGATGGGGCTTGGCGCGGAGCAGCTCAGCGTTGATGGCGGAGGGTGTTGTTGGGGGTGGATGCGATCGAAGACGCTCCTCACGTTGGTCCCGCGCCGCCGACTCAAAAAGTTATCCCGGTAAATCGTACTTTCTTGGCATCAAGGCACACCCAATTGCCTTGACCCGCATCTGTGGCTTTGCTGAAATAATGTCGAGTTGAGGTGCACTATGAGCTGGATGAACGAACGAGATGCGTTGATCGCGCAGACCATGGCATTCGTGGAGCAAGTTGCCGGCAAGATGCCGGAAACCAGGGCCCGGGTCGAAATGGTTCCGATCGGCGCCATCGAACGGGTCGAACGTCCCGTCCGGGTTGAGGTTCCGCTTTCGAACCGGCCGGTTTCGACAGCTTTGCCTAGCGTTCGCGAAGAAATCCAAAGCCGGATTGAGACCTTCCGCGCGCACCAGCATCGATTTCACCGGGAACGCGAAGAGTACTTCAAGTCGGTTTTAGCGAAAGCCCGCGCTTCCACCGGGGGTGGCAACCTGCCGCGCCGCTCATAGATTTCTTGATGTGGATGTTTCGTTCGTCGCGACTGAGATAGGCGAGTCGCGCGGGCTTTACCGTGACGCGCGCCGATCGGCCTGAGGCCGCTTTTGTTCCGCTTCGGTCTGTTGGACAAGCTTGCGCAATCTCAGCACTTCAGCATAGAGAACGCTGAGCGGCTTTCTTGTTGGCTGTTCGACGGAAATTTTGGCTTTTGTCATTTTTTGGTGCTTCACGCTTTGCTCCACGCGACGTTCAGATCGAGTTTTAAGTCAGTGAACCGTTCTCTTGCTCATTCCTGAAGGTACCGTAGTCATTTTATGCCAAGTCACAACGAGACTTGCTCATTAAGCTTGATGTCCGCGAAGAAGGTTAAATCCGGAAACGCGAAAGCACGGTCTTGAAACGTAGAGGGTGAAATCAGTTGAGGTCAGTCGGCCAAACAACTTCGATGACCAAGACTGTCACGCATGTCGATAAGCCGTGTTCGCGGCTGCCGTGGCTCGACTATTGCTCGCGAGCATCATCCTGCGGAGATCTATTTCTTCGGCGCGGCAGAGGAGCCAAGCCGAACGCCCAGCTGGGACGCCTTCTTGAGGATGCTTTTCGGCGGCCGTCCAAGTCGTTTTACGATTACATTCATCGACTTTGAAGCTGCGGCAAGCTCGATCAACTGGCGGTCGTCCTTGAAGGACCAGCGGGAAGGCTTTCGCTTTTGAGTCATGGAAATCGGCTTTCTGGAATAGCTATGCGTTGTTGTTTAGGCCCGTCAATTCCTGCTCTAGAAGGACAGAATAGTTCCCTGCGGGCATGGCCGCCCCAGCATTTTCATAACGAATAGATGTGCCCTGTAATCTTGTTTGAATATCAAGCGTGGTTCAGAAGCCTACCAAAGCCAGATCGAAAAAAGCCGGGCCGGTCAGTGAGACGCATATGTGAGTCACCGCAAGCGAAATCAAAGTAATCTTCAAGGTGCCGTCGGGCGTTGACCACTCAAAGAAAGTCACAACGAATTCTTGGAGAGGAATGCCGGAATACGCAACTCGGATCGTAACTTAACCTAACCCGTCAACCTTACTCAGACCGCCGACTCGCTGATTGAACTTGAACGCGTTGGGTCGAGCGAACCGACGGAAGATTCCTTCGGCGAAGGGCTACGCGGTCATCGGATGCTGACGAATGCACCCCACACCGCCGCAAGAGCTGCGCCGACCAAAACATAAAATGGATTGTCGCAAAATGTACTGCCATAGCGGCACATCTGAACGCCGAGAGTGCCGATCTCATGATGGCCGGCAGCATAAAACAGTCCCGACAAGATAACCAAAATGACGGCAACGAAGTACATCAGGCGCTCTCCGCTTCATGCGATGGCCGGCCCCTGCCGTCCAGATCAGTAAACTCAGGCCCAATACCGCTCGCTACTCCGGTGGATTCTTGAATGATGTCGAAGTTCTCCCGGAGCCGCACTCCGATTTCTTGAACGCGTGAGAGCCACAGGCCGCGGTCAATTGACCGTCCGGCTTCGGGCCGGATCGTCAACATGGCATTCCATGGATTCGATCCATAAACCGTGACGATAAACCCGCGGTCCGGGCAGCCATCGATCGACCGAAGTGCAGCCATGATTATCGTTGCAATTTCGTCGGGCGTTTTGATCTGCTTCCTTGCGAAAGTTGCCGGTACAATGACCTGACTTGTGTGAGCGTTTTGTAAATCGGCGGGCAGAGTGTCCTGCTCCAGGGTGATCGGGCGAGAATTATCGGAGTCGGTGCCGGCTTCATTCGTGGTTTCTTGCGCCGAGGCTGACGCTCCGCTGTCCGGTGCCGGATCGGTGGGATCAAAATCTACCAGCGTGGTCTGGTGAATTCCAGCGAGCTGTTCAGCAAAATCAATCAAGCTCCAGTCCGCCTTTTCCTCGGTTGTCATCCTGCATCCTTTGCTTCGTGCGACGACGCCACGTTGATCACCTGGGCGGCATCGTGACGTAAGCGATGACCGGTAGAGCCAGTAGCGCCATCGCAATCCACACCTGGGACGGCAAGGTGGAGTTGATGAGATTTGAGTCGCAATACCCGGCACATCCAACCGCAACGCGCCGTCGCGGGCAATATCGAAAACGCCCGACGGGGCTGATTTTTAGTGGCCGACCAGCACCGGGAGTGCCGAAGGCGATCGCCAAACCTGAATAGGACTTAATTCAGAGCCGCTATCTGAGCTGCCTTGCAGGGGCTATCTATCCGGTCCGCGCGACCCAACGCTGCACCAGGACGCACGCTCTAATGTGCCCGCCAGCCGCGGGCTGAACGAAAAAGCGCCAATTAAACAAGCTTCCCAGTTACTTTGCGCTCTTTCATTCGACCTGCTGCGGCACTAGGATTCGGCATCGCAAGCGATGCATCCTTCCGCATCATTCAAGCTCTTGGGCGGCGCCATGGAAAAGCAACATGCCGAGGATCTCAGGTCCCGCGGTTTGATAACCGGCCTACTCATCGCGGTTCTATTGTTAGCGTTGCCGCTGGCGGTGTGGCTCGATCTGACAAATCTTGCGGAGGCAGCGCTGCGCCGCCAGGCCTCTGACCTGAATTCGGTGATCACCAGCGTTCGAGGATACTACGCCACCAACGTCGTCGGACGCGTTCTGGCCAATCCCGGTTCTACCCAGGTCGTCCACAATTATGAGACGGTTCCGGGGGCTATTCCAATTCCGGCAACGTTGTCGCTCGAGCTGGGCAAGGTGATTGGTGCACAGCAGCAAAATATCAGCTACCGCTTCGTTTCTGACTTTCCGTTCAAGAACCGCACGGCGCACCAGCTCGATGAATTCGAGAAGAGTTCGCTCGAAAGTCTGCGCAAGAATCCAGATCAAAAAATTGTCGAAACCACCACCTCAATACTCAGCGACAGCGTCCGCATTATTGCACCGGTTGTGATGGGCCCAGCCTGTGTTAGCTGTCACAATACTCATCCGGAAAGCCCGAAAACAGATTGGAAGGTTGGCGATGTTCGCGGCATCCAGGAGGTCGTTATTGCGCAGCCGATTGCGGCGAACCTGTTTTCGTTCAAGTATCTGTTTGCCTATTTTGTGCTGGCAGCGATTAGCGGCATATCGTTTTTGGGGATGCAGCGGCGCCAGGCGTTACGCATCAAGGGGATGAACCGGGAGCTTGAATCCGCCAACGACTTCCTGGCGACACTGTCCATGAAGATCTCGCGCTACATTTCACCACAAGTCTATAAAAGCATTTTCAGCGGCCAGAAAGATGTCACGATCCATACCGAGCGAAAAAAGCTCACGATCTTCTTTTCCGACATTCAGAACTTTACCGCGACGACAGAACGGTTGCAGCCAGAGCTGACCACCCAATTGCTAAACGAGTATTTCACGGAAATGTCCGCGATCGCCCAGGAGTACGGCGGCACGATCGACAAATTCATCGGCGATGCCATGTTGATCTTCTTCGGGGATCCGGAAACCAAGGGAGACCGGGCCGATGCCCAGGCCTGCTTGCGCATGGCGTGGCGCATGCAACGCCGGCTTGTCGAGCTCAACGCAAAATGGCGTGCGGCCGGAATCGAGCAGCCGTTCAGGGCAAGAATTGGAATCAATTCCGGATATTGCAATGTCGGCAATTTCGGCAGCGCCGACCGCATGGACTACACCATCATTGGGGCCGAAGCCAACCTCGCTGCGCGTCTGCAGTCTATCGCCGAGCCCGGAGGCATCGTCATCAGTTACGAGACGTTTGCGCTGGTAAGCGATGTGATCACTTCACACCCGTTACCGCCGATCACCATGAAAGGGATTAGCCGCGAGGTAATTCCGTACTCAGTGGACAGTATGATCGATACGTCGACTGACCAAAGCAGCGTTGTCATCGAGCGCATGCCCGGCCTGGACTTCTACCTCGATCCGGCGATCGTGAAGTCCGCAGATACTGAAAGGATACGGTCCGTTCTGCTAAATGCTTTGTCGTCTTTGGACAAGCGCCGGGTAAACTCGGCCGTCTGAGTTGCGGCGCCTCGCTCCCCAACGGCTTTAACCACGTCGTCCCCCGCTACGATCTGCATGATCGGCACAAGCGCACGATCGGTTTGAAGCGGAACAGCTGATCCGCCAATCGCGTCAACGACACTTGGTTGTTAAGCCGAATGGGCGATCAGGCCGAATCCGAAACCGGCACGACCGGTTCCGGCCAAGCAGGCCTTGGCAAGCGGAACCAAGCCAAAGAGCTCCCCCGACGCGGAGGAGCTCGCTTGGCTCTGTTAGCTGCTGATCCGCGCGTCGGCGATCGCCTTCTGGAACAATGCGTTCATGGCCTGGGAAATGCCCTGGGTCGGGCTGACCTCGAAGTATAGGCCAGGTGATGCACAGCTCGACATTTTTTGTGCGATTTCGCTGTTCGGGGAGGGCCCGTAGGGCCCAAGATTGAACGGCGCAATCCAGGTATTGTACCAGGCGTTGGTCGGTAGCGCGAGATAGGTGGTGTAAAGCACCGCGATCTTGATGCCACGGTTCTTCAGCGTGGTGCACAAAGCCGGGTTGATGGGTGACTGGCAGCGTCCACTGGTGGTCGGTTTGAGGCAGCTGGTATTGTATTCATCGGCGACGCCATCGGAGACAAAGAACAGGTACTTCATCGGAGCGGAAGAGATACCCGAACCGGGAGCCGTGATCACACTGTTGATCGCGGGAAAAATAGCGGTGTATCCGGT
This sequence comes from uncultured Alphaproteobacteria bacterium, assembly GCA_963732455.1. Lineage (GTDB taxonomy): Bacteria > Pseudomonadota > Alphaproteobacteria > Rhizobiales > Xanthobacteraceae > Bradyrhizobium. The sequence continues at coordinate 596,791 of CAVSZM010000009.1, forward strand.
ATCCTGATCGTTCAACTGACCCTGGCCATTGACGGTCATCAGATCGATCGCGCCAGCGGCCGTCTTTGCGCTCGTCAGGCTCGATGTCAACGGAGAAATGGTCGTGAGGCCGGCCGTCGCAGCCGAGATGCCGAAGTCGTAGATCGCCATCCTGAACTGGTTTGAATAGGTTGCCGTCGCGGCCGCCGTGTCCATCAGCTGCTGGGTTGCGGTGCGCAGCACGTCGATTCGTGTCGTCACGCCCAGGGATTTTGCGAGATTGTAGTAATTGTTCGAATTGCCCACATCGTGGCAGGCAAACGCACACTGGTCCGGGGTATGGCTGACCATGGTCGCGACATCGGCCGGCGTTGCGCCGACACCCATTGACGGCGAGTTGTCCAAAAGCAGGTAGAAGTCGATGTAAAGCGGCATCGTCGATACCGAAGTCGAGGTGCCCGTGACGGTCATGGTGCTCACGCCCATCACACCCAGAAACTCCGTCTGTACATTCGCCGAAAACTGAAGGGTTGAGGTGACCGTTCCCGCGCTCTTTGTCACGACGGCGGACACGCTGTTGAGCGTGAAGCCGCTTACCCCGGACATATTGCCATTAAAGATTGCGACGGCATCAGTGGCGCCAGCCGGGATTGGTCCATCGACCGTCATCGATCCTGCGGCGATGAACGCCGGCGAGGTTTTTGAAACGGACCCGACGCTTGCCGCGTCGATCGCGGACTGAAGCTTGGAGCGCACTTTAGTCGCGCGCGAGTAATCGATCGCCGATCCCAGGAACGATAAAACCGGAACAAGCGCGATCGCGAAAATCACCGCAATGTTGCCGGTCTTGCTATTCCTAAATCGCTTGATTTGACGAAAGACGTTACGCATGGGGGTGACGCCTATGTTGGTTCTACAATTCTCCAATGCTGACGCTGAAGAATGAAGTATGACTTAGTGTGATCGTCGAAATACGGACCATGATGTAAGGGAATCGTACACTATGCCTTTCAGGCGAACGCGGCGGTCCGGTTGTCGTTGACTGGCGGTAGAGCCGGACCGAGAGGAGGGATACAAGGCGTAAAAAAATCGGCAAATCATTGTGCCAGGGTCAATAAAATGAGGAGTAGTAACCGAGGATTGACGCGGAGGCGTGTGGATCGGTCACAAGGGCGGCGGCGCCGGTTTGCCTTGACGATTGGTGGCGCGACGGCTGGTTGAGAGAACCCGAGAGATCCGATTTTTCGGGTTCCAGAATTAACCTGTCCCGCCGACATTCAGGTTAACTTGCAGGTTTCATTGCCGCATCTGATAGATGCGGTATTGATATCGAATGAACAACCGACCGCACCGATCTCCCGTTTACAACGAAGCAAATACCAAAAGCTCTCGCCGAGAGCAGACTGACTCGCTTGAATTGCGATATGCGGAGTTACTGCGCCTCCGCGACGAAGTGGAACAGTTCTCCCGCAGTCTCCAAAAGCGATTATCGAACCATGGAACGGTTCGGCGCGACAATAGTTAGACGACAATCATTTTGGGATCATGCGGGTGTCAGATCGACTTTTCGATTTGCGATCATCAGATGTTGCAGGCGCTGACGCGATTCCGGCGCGGAAGTATGGGCTGATGCATGCGATCTATCTTGCAGCGATCGTCATTGGGACGATCGGCTGGCTATGGTTCATCGCATGGATCGCGATGCGGCTGGTCTAATCAGTCTCAGGTGACCGCCGCAGCAGCAAATAGGCCATCAGGCCGAGACCCGGCGTCCAAATCAGCACCAGCCAAAAGATCACCGTCTCTAAAGTGGTCACCCGCGCGGCCCCCGGGTCATGACAGTTGCCAGGAAAGGTTGCGCGAAATTCGCCAATTGCCAAGCAAAAGATATTTTGTAGCGCAATGGCCGGTATCCGCATGCAAGAAGACTGGTTGTCCATATGCTCAGAATTTGGGCAAATACAGCCTCCCTCCCGGGGCCCGCGCGCCGTGATGGCGACGGTTCGATGTAACGCGATCGAGCAGGGTATAACGCTAGGATGTTTCAGAAACTGATGACTGGATCTGCGTGGACGCTGCTCGCCTTCATCGCTTATGCGACGATCTCGCCGATCCAGGACAGGCCGAGCTTGACCGCATCGTCCAGTCTTGAACATCTCGTCGCATTTGCGTGCCTCGGCGTGCTGTTTTGCTTAGCTTACCCTCGACACATCCTGCTTGTATGCGTGGTCGTTCTTGGTAGTGCGGCGCTGCTAGAACTCATGCAGCTGCTGACACCCGATCGCCATGGTCGAATTCAGGACGCGGTCGAGAAGATGGGGGGCGGTGTCATAGGCATCGTGGCAGGTCGAGTGATCCTCTATTTTGAAAAGGCCAGCCGCTGGTTTCAAAATTAGCGTGTCGCACCAAGCATTGCTTTTGCGAGCAACCGACGCCAGTCCAGCAATGGCTTCAATGCCTCGCCGTCGCGCATTGCGCTCGATGAGTTCCAGATTTAACCCCGCCGCCGCTATCAATCTTAATAAACGAGTTTCGTTGCGAGTCTGCCGCAAAGCGCTAGCCTGATGGTCCGATAAGAAGTTCAGGACGACGAAGATGCCGGTGTGCGCATATTGGTTCTGTACTGGAGGGGGCCGGAGATGATTTCTGGTAGCGATAGTCATCATAATGTAATGGACTTAAATCCACCGCCCGCATGGGCTGAGGCGTGGCATCTATGGACCGTAATTATCCCGCGGCGATCGATCACTGGCCGGCTTGTCTTCGGAAAAGTCTGGAGGCGTCACGAGGGCCGCCGCTGGATTTATAAGAAGTTCGTTGAGTATGCTCAGGACGTCGAGGAATGATCGAAGAACGATCAGGGCGACGGTCTCCAAGAGGCGCGGACAAAAACGCAAGTTTCAAATTAGCCCGGTGCGCGTGACGGAAGCCGCCGAGGCGGTCGTCTCACGAACAAACCTAAATAATCACATGCGTCGGCAAGCTTGCCGCCACGGGATCTTTTTGGCCTAGTCTAGTTCTGCTGCGCTGTCACCGATTGATATAGTTAATATTGCCGCCGTTGATGCCGCGCGACTTGAAGGAGTGGCCCGAGCCAATCACTCTCGGTCAGGCCGCCGTTGCGATTGCAGGAAGCGAAGTCTCTCCAGCCGAGGCGAGGCGCTTTTTAAGGGTGCCGATCGTAATTTTCAGATTGTCGCGCCGGACGGACAGCGTTCGCGCCAGAATGGGATAGGCAGGATCGCAGCGGTCCGACACCCGAGATCTCTCCTCTTCGAAGGCGATGTCGCAGTCCAGAAGTTGGACGATCCGATCGAGGTCGCTGATCATTGTCGTGATTAGCGCAGCCTCTTGGGCGCTCTGTGTTTCGCTTCCACGATGAACACGCTGCTTCATTTCAATACTCCAGGCGATCTGTTTTGGCACAAGATGCACAGCCTACGGTGCCCCTGAGAGCCCTTCGCAAGAAGCTTGCCAATCTCTCATTTCTTGGCGGGTTCGATTGACAGCCGGCATCTCGCCCGCGAGACGGGACGAATAGTAGCGCCGCCG
>CAVSZM010000010.1:0-483485 GCA_963732455.1 uncultured Alphaproteobacteria bacterium
GGAATGAGGCGACCTGGGCATTGGAAAAAATGGCTGTCACCATCTACGGCATCAAGAACTGCGACACCATGAAGAAGGCCCGCGCCTGGCTCGACGGCCACGGCGTGGCTTACAGCTTCCATGATTACAAGACTGAAGGCATTGCCAAGGACAAGCTCAAGCAATGGAGCGACGAACTCGGCTGGGAAGCCCTGCTCAACCGGGCGGGCACGACGTTTCGCAAATTGCCCGACGGCGACAAGGAAGGCCTGAATGAGCGTAAGGCGCTTGCCTTGATGCTGGCGCAGCCCTCGATGATCAAGCGTCCCGTGCTCGATCTCGGCGGCAAATTGCTGGTCGGCTTCAAACCGGAAATTTATGCCAAGGAAGCCGCGCCTTCCAGCGGGTCCCGGCGCGGCAAGTCTAGCTCAGCTCGATAATATCGTCCGATGGACGGTGGCCCGCCGGGCCACGGACCAGATCGAGGTCGATCACGGCGTTGATGACGCTCACCGGCGTCGCTCTGGACCTGATACCCATCAGGTTGTTGATCTTGAACCCGCCCTCGATGCTGATGGCCTTGTAGGAGCCGACGATCTGCTCGACGGTATCGGCGCTGCCAAAAGGCAGCAGCAATCGCTCATAGGAAACGTCCTTGCCGTCAGGATCCTGCACCATCGAAATCGAATAAGTGGGCCGCCTTCGCGCCAGGCAAGCGCGGTAGGAGGGAACCACGCGCGCATATCGCGCGGGCCCGATCGCGTCGTCGAGATAGCGGTTCGTCCTCTTGTCGGGATCAATGTGCTCGTTGCCGTAGGTCGCGGTCAGTCTCGAGCCTTCCTGCGTGATCAGAAAGCGCGCGGTGTCGCCTTCGCCGGCGACGTCAAATCCCATCATGTCCGCCAATTCTTCTGCAATGCGGTCGGGCTGGAAATCCCGGAGGGCGGGCAGCGTTCGTGGTTTGACGAGCGCCCGCAGCCACGCGTTGAGCAGCACGCGCTGCTTCACGGATCTGACCACAGAAGGATTGGCGCGCTCGAATTCCATTCGAGTACTAGCTGAATTCGATTGCGTCGCCGGCCGCAATACGACCGGGCGAGCGGTGGCAGAGATCGCGATCGATAACCGCACGAAGCTTCGCGGTCGGCAAGGCGTCATTTCCCCGCATCAGATTCCTGATTTCAAAACCACCGTCTTCGCTGATGGTCTTCAGCGAACCGATTACATGAGTAACGTTGCGACCGCCGGAAAACGGCATTAGCAGCCGCTCATATGCGACGATTCGCCCATAGATGTCATCGATGTCGGAGATGGTGTAGACGGGTAGGCCGCGTTGTATGCACTCATAGTAGACGGGCATCACAATGGGTATCAGTCTGGGCCCGAGATATTCGTCGAGATACCGTCCCTTGCCGGTGTGGCCGTAGGCGCTCGACATACGCGTGCCGTCGCTTTGGATCGTCAGGAGCGGCGGCAGCCGTGTCGTGTCCACGGTATAGTACACGAGGTCCGGAAGTTCATCGGCGAGCCGTTCGGGCTGGTATTCCTCGACGCCCGGCATCCGCTGCTCTCGGACATAAAGCCGCAGCCACGTGTTCAGCAGATCACGCTGCTTGATCGATTTGACGACCGACGGGTTGGCGCTCTCGAAATCCAAGGTTGCGATCCGATCTCAAGGCAAACACTAAACCATCGGTCCCGGCCCCAAATTTTCTATGAAAGCCCAAGATTGCATCAAAACACCGTTAATGGGGGCTTTCCGGCCGCCTGAATTGACCGCCGGAAAGATCCGGGCAAATCGTTCAATCGTTTCCCTGCGAATTCGACTAATGGCGAACGAGCCCCTGGCCGCCTCTCGCGCATGTCCAGCTTTCCACCTTGCGTAACCCGGGCCGTTGACGGCATATTCCGGCCGGAGGCGGCCGGTTCGGGACGGGATTTCCAAGGGTCTCAAGAGAACCTGCCGGTTAGCATGAATTAGCCACGCGCGACTTTCGCTGTGATGGTGACGGGGGAAATGTGATTGGCCGATGAGTTCATTCTTGAAACCCATGGATTGACCAAGGAATTTGCGGGGTTCTTCGCCGTTCGCGATGTAGATCTCCGGGTCCGCCGTGGCAGCATCCACGCGCTAATCGGTCCAAACGGGGCCGGCAAAACGACGTGCTTCAATCTCTTGACCAAATTCCTGAAGCCTTCAGCCGGTCAAATTCTTTACAAGGGGCAGGATATTACTGCGATGGCGCCAGCCGACGTGGCGCGCCTCGGTCTGGTGCGCTCGTTCCAGATTTCGGCGGTGTTCCCGCATCTGACCGCGCTGGAAAATGTGAGGGTCGCGCTGCAGCGCCAGCACGGCCATTCCTTCGATTTTTGGCGTTCCAAATCGGTGCTCGACCGCTTCAACCGCCGCGCCCATGAATTGCTGGACGATGTCGGCCTGAGCGAGTTTGCAACGACACCGGCGGTCGAGATGCCCTACGGCCGTAAACGCGCGCTCGAAATCGCGACGACATTGGCGCTCGATCCGGAAATGATGCTGCTCGACGAGCCGATGGCCGGCATGGGGCACGAAGACATCGACAAGATCGCAGCGCTGATCAAGCGCATCTCCGCGAAATACACGATCCTGATGGTCGAACATAATCTGAACGTCGTGGCGAATTTATCCGACATCATCACCGTGCTGACGCGCGGTCACGTGCTTGCGGAAGGCAATTATGCCGACCTTTCCAAGGATGTGCGCGTCAAGGAAGCCTATCTGGGGGCAGGTCATGCCTGATTTGAAAATGGCCGATGCCGCCGCAACCAAGCCCACATCGACAGCCGGCGCTGGCAAGCCGGTATTGTCGGTTCAGAATCTCGAAGCCTGGTATGGCGAGTCCCACATCCTTCACGGCATCGATTTCAATGTGAAGGCCGGCGAGGTCGTCACGCTGCTCGGCCGCAACGGCGCCGGTAAGACGACCACGCTGAAATCGGTGATGGGGATTATCGGCAAGCGGACTGGCTCGATCCGATTCGGTGATCAGGACATCATCCGGTCGTCCTCGGACAGGATTGCGCGCATGGGCGTTGCCTTTTGTCCGGAGGAGCGCGGGATTTTCGCCAGCCTCGATGTCCGGGAAAATCTGCTGTTGCCGCCAATCGTGCGCAGCGGCGGCCTGTCGCTGGACCAAATCTTCGAGCTGTTTCCCAATCTCAAGGAGCGGCTCAACAGCCAAGGCACGAAATTGTCGGGCGGCGAGCAGCAGATGCTGGCGATCGCAAGAATCCTGCGTACCGGAGCGCGGTTCCTGATGTTGGACGAGCCGACCGAGGGCCTGGCCCCGGTTATCATCCAGCAGATCGGCCACACCATCGCGCGCCTCAAGAACGAAGGCTTCACCATTCTTCTGGTCGAACAGAATTTCCGGTTCGCAGCAACGGTCGCGGACCGCTACTACATCGTCGAACACGGCAAGGTCATCGACGGTTTCGCAAACGCGGACCTGCAAGCCAACATGAGCAAGCTTCACACCTATCTCGGCGTCTGAACCCGTCTTCAAGCACGATCCATGGAGAGAATATGAAAAATAAAATCTCGGCTCTTTTGCTTGGCACCGCACTGGCGTTTGCCGCAAGCGGCGCCGCGTTTGCGCAGGACAAGACAATCAAGATCGGCGTACTCACCGATAATTCCGGTCTTTACTCCGACCTTGGCGGCGCGGGATCCACTCTGGCGGCCCAGATGGCGGTCGAGGATTCCGGGCTTGCGGCCAAGGGCTGGAAGGTGGACGTCATTTCCGCCGACCACCAGAACAAGCCTGACATCGCCACCAACATTGCGCGGCAATGGATCGACGTGGAGAAGGTCGACATCTTCATGGACGTTTTGAACTCCGGCGTTGCCCTCGCGGTCAACAACCTCGTGAAGGAGAAAAACTCCATCATGATCAATACCGGCGCAGCGACGTCGGATCTTACCAACGCCCAGTGTTCGCCGAATACGATTCACTGGGTTTACGATACCTTCATGCTCGCCAACAGCACCGGTCAGGCGCTGGTGAAGGCCGGCGGCGACACCTGGTTCTTTCTGACTGCCGACTACGCGTTCGGCGCGGCGCTGGAGCGCGACACCACTGCGGTCGTGCTGAAGTCAGGCGGCAAGGTTATCGGAGGCGTCAAGCACCCGCTGAACACGGCGGATTTCTCCTCGTTCCTGCTGCAGGCGCAGGCCTCGAAGGCCAAGATCATCGGAATGGCCAATGCCGGTGGCGACACCACGAACACGATCAAACAGGCGTCCGAATTCGGTATCGTAGCGGGCGGCCAGAAACTCGCCGGCCTTCTCCTGTTCATTACCGACGTACACTCGCTCGGTCTGAAAGTGGCTCAGGGGCTGAACTTCACCGAAACCTTCTACTGGGACTTGAACGACGGAACGCGTGCCTTTTCCAAGCGCTTTTCCGAGCGCATGAAGAACAAGGCGCAGCCGTCCATGGTCCAGGCCGGTGTCTATTCGGGACTGCTGCACTATTTCAAGGCGCTTGAGGCGATGGGCGGAAATCCGCATGACGGTGCCAAGGTAGTGGCGAAAATGAAGGAACTGCCGACAGACGATGCACTGTTCGGCAAGGGCTCGATCCGCGTGGACGGTCGCAAGATTCATCCGGCCTATCTGTTCGAGGTCAAGAAGCCGGAGGAATCCAAGGGGCCATGGGACTATTACAAGCTCGTCGGCACCACTCCGGGCGATCAGGCCTTTAGGCCACTGTCTGAAAGTGCCTGTCCGTTGGTAAAGAAGTAGCGGCGATTGCCCGCCGGCCCTGCGCCGGCGGGCTCAATTCGGCGTTACAACGGGATTGATTGCGAAAGATCGACCGATGCAAGCTCTCTACGCACAGCTTCTGGTGGGATTGATCAACGGCTCGTTCTACGCGCTGCTGAGTCTTGGGCTGGCCGTGATCTTCGGCATGCTCAACATCATCAATTTCGCCCACGGCGCGCTCTACATGATGGGCGCGTTCTGTGCCTATTTTCTGCTGAATGTGGCAGGCATCGGATACTGGCCCGCGCTGATCCTCGCTCCCATTGCGGTCGGCATTTTCGGAATGATCCTGGAACGGACGATGCTCCAATGGCTCGCCGGCCTCGACCATCTCTACGGGCTGCTGCTGACATTCGGGTTGGCGCTGATCATTCAGGGCGTTTTTCAGAATTATTTCGGTTCATCCGGTCTGCCTTATTCGATCCCCGATGAACTGAAGGGCGGCATGAATCTGGGCTTCATGTTCCTGCCGATCTATCGCGGCTGGGTGGTCGTCTTTTCGCTCGTGGTGTGCCTGCTCACCTGGTACCTGATCGAGCGGACGCGGCTCGGCTCCAACTTGCGCGCCGCCACTGAAAATCCGACGCTGGTGCGCGCATTCGGCATCAACGTGCCGCGGATGATCACGCTGACATACGGTCTTGGCGTCGGGCTTGCCGCGCTGGCCGGAGTGCTGTCGGCGCCCATCAACCAGGTGCGGCCGCTGATGGGCGCCGATCTGATCATCGTCGTGTTCGCCGTGGTGGTGATTGGCGGCATGGGCTCCATCTTGGGTTCGATCATCACCGGCTTTGCGCTTGGCGTGATCGAGGGATTGACGAAATACTTTTATCCCGAAGCCTCCAACACCGTGGTATTTGTCCTCATGGTGCTGGTGTTGCTTGTAAAGCCTTCGGGACTGACGGGACGGGCGAGCTGATATGACGGCCATGACCGACGATACGTTGCCCGTGACCCCGCGCACGATCCGCGATGAGATGATCGCGTTCGGCATCATGACGGCGTTGTTGCTGATCGTGCCGTTGACCGGAGTCTACCCGTTCTTCGTGATGCAGGCGCTGTGCTTTGCGCTGCTGGCCTGTGCGTTCAACCTGCTGATAGGCTATGGCGGCCTGTTGTCGTTCGGCCACGCGATGTTCTTGGGCACGGCGGGCTACATCACCGCGCATGCGCTGAAAGTCTGGGGCTTTACGCCCGAGCTTGGAATTCTGGCCGGTACCGCCGGCGCCGCCGGGCTTGGCGTGATCACCGGGGTCGTTGCCATTCGCCGCCAAGGCATCTATTTCGCGATGATTACGCTCGCGCTATCGCAACTATTGTATTTCATCTATCTGCAGACGCCATTTACCCACGGCGAAGACGGCATCCAGGGGATTCCGCAGGGATATCTGTTCGGGATTTTCAACCTCGCGAAGCCGACAATACTTTATTACGTCATCCTGGCCGGGTTTCTGTTCGGTTTTCTGGTGATTTTTCGCACCATCAACTCGCCATTCGGCGAGGTGCTGAAAGCGATCCGCGAGAATGAGCCGCGCGCGATCTCGCTCGGTTACAAGACCGATCAGTACAAACTGCTCGCCTATATTCTGTCTGGAACGCTGGCGGGATTTGCCGGCTCGCTGAAGGTGTTTGTTGCGCAAAACGCCTCGCTTACCGACGTGCACTGGAGCATGTCGGGCGAAATCGTGCTGATGACGCTGGTTGGTGGTCTCGGTACCGTGTTTGGCCCGGTCGTCGGTGCCTTCGTCATCATTGCCATGCAGCAATACCTGGCCGGGTTCGGGCAATGGGTGACGGTGATCCAGGGCGTGATCTTTGTCGTTTGCGTGCTGACGTTCCGCCGCGGCGTGATCGGCGAGATCGCGCATTATTTCCGGCGGTCCCTCTAAACGTTGGGAATATTCCAATAATCGGCTTTACAAAGCGGTGGATGACCCGGTTCCATCGGCAGCCGGCTACGCGCTTTCCCGGGAAAATGGTTTATGACAGGGGCATGACAGGCCGCCCTGGCCAGCCCTTTCCGCAATAATGGACATAACGGATGCTGCGTTGGTTTCGCGCTTTCCTTCCGAAGGAGGAGCGGTTTTTCGACCTGTTCGCCCGGCATTCCCAGACGATCGTGCAGGGCGCGCTGGCACTGCAGGGCATGCTGCGGGGCGGCGAGGAGACCCCGGTATTCTGTCAGCGGGTCAACCAGTTCGAAAATGACGCCGACAATATCACCCGCGAGGTGCTTACCGCGGTGCGCAGGACGTTTATCACGCCGTTTGATCGTGGCGACATCAAGAACCTGATCACCGCGATGGACGACGCCATCGACCAGATGCAGCAGACCGCCAAAGCCGTCATTCTGTTCGAGGTGCGCACATTCGAACCGCCGATGCGTGAAATGGGAACGCTGCTGGTCGAGTGCGCAAATCTCGTCGGTCGTGCGCTGCCGCTTTTGAAGTCGATCGGCAACAATGTCGCGATGCTGACCGCGATCACCGAGGAACTAACCAAGCTGGAAGGCCGGGTCGACGATCTCCACGATATCGGCCTCAAGGAGCTTTTCCTCAAGCACCGCAATGCCAGCGCGATGGATTTCATCGTTGGTGCGGAGATCTACGACCATCTCGAGAAAGTCGCCGATCGCTTTGACGACGTTGCCAATGAGATCAACAGCATCGTGATTGAACAGGTATAGGGCAGGGCCGCGCAGTGGATGCCACGCTTGGTCTTCCGATTCTGGTCGGATTAATCGCAGTCGCGCTGCTGTTCGATTTTCTCAACGGATTGCACGACGCCGCCAACTCGATTGCGACCATCGTGTCGACCCGCGTGCTGCGCCCGCAATACGCCGTGCTGTGGGCCGCATTTTTTAATTTCGTTGCCTTCGTGGTGTTCGGTCTTAGCGTCGCGCGCACCATCGGAACCGGAATCGTCGATCCCAGCGTGGTCGATGCGCAAGTCATATTCGCCGCGTTGACGGGCGCTATCGTCTGGAACCTGATCACCTGGGGGCTGGGAATACCGTCCAGCAGTTCACACGCGTTGATCGGAGGATTGGTCGGGGGTGGAATGGCCAAGGCCGGAATTTCGGCAGCGGTGTGGAGTGGTCTTTCAAAAACATTGCTTGCTATCGTACTGTCACCACTGGTCGGTTTCCTGCTGGCGCTGGTGCTGGTCGCGATTGTGTCGTGGGCGTCGGTACGCTCGACACCGTTCGCGGTCGATCGCGCCTTTCGCATCCTGCAGTTCGTGTCGGCATCGTTGTATTCGCTCGGACACGGCGGCAACGACGCGCAAAAGACCATGGGCATTATTGCGGTGCTGCTCTATTCGGAGGGGCATCTTGGCGCAGAATTTTCGGTCCCCTTCTGGGTGGTGCTGGCGTGTCAGGCAGCGATGGCAATGGGCACCTTGATGGGTGGCTGGCGGATCGTCCGCACAATGGGGCTGCGGATCACGCGGCTGACCCCGATGCAGGGATTTTGCGCCGAGACCGGCGGGGCCGCGACTTTGTTCATGGCGACCTGGCTCGGTGTTCCCGTTTCGACGACACACACCATCACCGGGGCCATCGTAGGTGTCGGCGCGGCGCGGCGGGTCTCGGCGGTGCGTTGGAACGTAGCGAGTTCGATTGTCTACGCCTGGGTGATCACCATCCCCGCCTCGGCGATTATCGCGGCTCTGGCGTACTGGTCGGTGTTGTTGCTGCGTATCCATTGATTGGAGTTTAGGCGGAAAATCCCTATATCTCTCGTGCCAAATCCTCCTTGATCCGGCCCGGTTTCCCTGCCAAACGCTCGCGTCATGTCCGACCTCGCAATTGCCACCGAATCGTCGTCCCGCTCGCCGCTCGCTGTTGAGGTCGCGCGCCGGCGAACCTTTGCGATCATTTCGCATCCAGACGCCGGCAAGACGACGCTGACCGAGAAGTTGCTGCTGTTCGGCGGCGCGATCAACCTCGCCGGCCAGGTCAAGGCCAAGGGCGAACGGCGCAACACCCGTTCCGACTGGATGAAGATCGAACGTGAGCGCGGCATCTCCGTCGTCACCTCGGTGATGACCTTCGAATTCGAAGGCCTTGTGTTCAACCTGCTGGACACGCCGGGCCATGAGGACTTCTCCGAGGACACTTACCGCACGCTCACTGCGGTCGACTCCGCCGTCATGGTGATCGACGCCGCCAAGGGCATCGAGGCACGAACGCGGAAACTGTTCGAGGTTTGTCGTCTCCGGGATATTCCCATCATCACCTTCATCAACAAAATGGACCGTGAGAGCCGCGATACTTTCGACCTGCTCGACGAAATTGAAAAAACGCTGGCGCTCGACACGACGCCGATGACCTGGCCGGTCGGTCGCGGGCGCGACTTCCTCGGCACCTATGACGTCGCCTCCGGCGGCGTGCGCTTGCTCGAGGGTGGCGGCGCCAAGACCGGCGCGGCGCAACAGATCGACATCGCCGATCTCGCCGGCCGTAATCCCAATCTCAACGTCGGCGCGATCAAGGACGAACTCGCTTTGGTGTCGGAAGCCTGCAAACCGTTTGAACTCGATGCCTTTCGGGAAGGCCATCTGACGCCGGTGTATTTCGGCAGCGCGCTGCGCAATTTCGGCGTCGGCGATCTGCTGGAAGGTCTCGGCCGCTTCGCGCCGCCGCCGCGCGCGCAGGACAGCAATCTGCGCAAGGTCGAGGCGGCCGAGCCGCGCATGAGCGCCTTCGTGTTCAAGATCCAGGCCAATATGGATCCCAACCATCGCGATCGCATTGCCTTTGCGCGCCTTTGCTCCGGCAAGCTTACCCGGGGCATGAAGGCGAAGCTGGTGCGCACCGGCAAGAACATGTCGCTCTCCAGTCCGCAGTTTTTCTTCGCGCAGGATCGCGCGCTGGCGGATGAGGCGTTTGCCGGCGACGTCGTCGGCATTCCCAATCACGGCACACTGCGGATCGGCGATACGCTGACCGAAGGGGAGGAACTCACTTTCGTCGGCGTGCCGAGTTTTGCGCCTGAAATCGTTCGCAGGGTGCGGCTGACCGATGCGATGAAAGCCAAAAAGCTCAAGGAAGCCTTGCAGCAGATGTCGGAGGAGGGCGTGGTGCAGGTGTTTCGCCCGCGCGACGGTGCGCCTGCGTTGGTCGGCGTGGTCGGCCCGCTGCAGCTCGATGTGCTGAAAGCCCGGCTCGATGCCGAATACGCGCTGCCCGTGGAATTCGAGGTCTCTGAGTTTCAACTGGCCCGGTGGATTTCGTCCGATGATCGCAAGAAACTCGACGCGTTCATCGCCGCCAACGGTTCCGGCGTCGCCGACGACGTCGACGGCGATCCGGTGTTTCTCGCCAAGAATGAATTCTATCTCGGCTATACCCAGGAGCGCGCCGAGGGCATCACGTTTTCCACTATCAAGGATGTGAAGAAGAAGGCGTGAGGCGACTGCGTCCGGGACTTGATACCGGCTGGTGCGCGCATCATTTTGGTTGTGCTGCATTTCGAGGGCTCGTTTCATGCTCCGGCGCATCGGTAGTCGTCTCATGGTTGCCATCGTGGGAATGGCTGTCGCCGGAACGGCTGACGCCCGCCGCCGGCACGCGATCGATGCCACGCCGTTTTCGCATGCGCCCTGCAGCGTACTGGATCGACGGCCATGCACGCCGTATTTCTGCAGCGTGTTCAATCACGGGCCGTGCATTCCCGAAATCGATTATCCCATCGGCCAAAATCTGCAGCTGACGATCGAAAGCGCGCCTTCGCGCGACGACGCTGCAAAATACGTCAGGCCCGACCATGATCTCGACACCATCGGCGATCTGTTTGCGGCATTGCGGTCCTGCTGGTCGCCGCCGCCGGCCGAGTCTGCGCGCGAGGGCATGCAGATGTCGGTGCGCTTCAGTTTCAAACGGTCGGGCGAGATCATTTCAACCCCGCGTATGACCTACGCCACCGCAGACGCTTCAGCGGACACCCGCGCCGCCTATATCAAGGCGATCAATGCGTCGCTTGACGCCTGCGTGCCGCTGAAATTCACCGGCGGACTTGGCGGCGCGCTTGCCGGACGCCCAATCGCCATCCGCTATGTCGACAACCGCGAGCTCGACAAGCCGTCGGGAAGGCCGTGAGAGTGACCGGATCGTCCCTCCCTTCAACAGCGCGTTCGTCATTCCGGGGCGCGCGCAGCGCGAACACGGAATGACGAAATTCCGGGTCTGGTCCTTCGGACCATCTCCGGAATCACTGCTCGCGCATTTCCCGCATTGCGGTCTGAGCCCTTAAAGTGATACGCGATGCACGGAAGCCGCCTGCAGAGGAGACCATCATGGGATTGCTGGTGATGATCCTGGGCCTCGCTCTATTCCTGGGCGTCCATACCCTGACCACACAGCGCGAGTTGCGCTCGCGGCTGATCGCGTCATCGGGCGAGGCGGGCTACAAGATCGCTTACGCGCTGGCGTCTGTCGCCGGCCTCGCTCTGATCGTCTGGGGCTTTGCTCATTATCGCGCCGCAGGGTGGATCGACGTCTGGCATCCGCCGACGGCGCTGAAGCACGTCGCCGTGGCCTTGATGCTGCCAGCGGTGATTCTGGTGGTGGCGGCCTACGTCCGCGGCCGCATCTACACCACGCTGAAGCATCCGATGCTGTCCGGCGTCAAGCTGTGGGCGGCGGCGCATCTGCTCGCCAACGGCGATCTCGGCTCGATCATCCTGTTCGGCTCTTTCCTGGGATGGGCGGTGTTCGACCGGATCTCGTTGAAACGCCGCGCCGACCCAGGCGCGCCGCCGATCCCGGTCGGCGGGCCCGGCAACGATCTGATCGCGGTGGCGGTCGGGTTCGTTGCCTATCTGGCGCTCGCTTTCGCGTTTCACCCTGTCGTAATCGGCGTTCCCGTTGTCGGAGTTTAGAATGCGCATCCAATCGGCCCTCAAGCGCAAGACCGTGCCGGATATCCGCGGCCGTTTCGCGAAGAGCTAAGCCAAGGCGCGCCAATGACCTGGTCGCAGTATTCCATTCCGGCGATGCAGCTTGAGGCACGCTTCGGCGATCGCGTCGTGCCGGCGTTTTGCGAGCGGCCTAAAAGCATCTGGGCGATGATAGCGGCGGCGGCTTCAAGAAATCCGGACGGCGAGGCCTTGGTCTGCGGCAGCCGGCGGATGACATGGCGCGAAGTCGTGCAACAATCCGCGCAAATCGCGGCGGGATTGCGCAAAATGGGCCTGCAAAGCGGAGACCGCATCGCACTGCTGCTCGGCAACCGTATCGAGCTCGTGCTGGCGATATCGGCTGCCGCGCATCTTGGCCTGGTGACGGTTCTGCTCAGCACCCGGCAGCAAAAGCAGGAAATTGCCTATGTCCTGACCGACTGTGGCGCCAGTCTCCTGATCTATGAGGCCGCGCTGGCCGATCGCTTGCCCGAGGCGCGTGACGTTCCAGATCTGCGGCATCGAACCCCCGTCGATGACGACGAGAGCGTGTCGCAATTTTCCGATTTGGTCAGGAACCGGCCTTTGCATGAGCCTGCGTATGTCGGCGAAGAAGATACCGCCATGATTCTCTACACGTCCGGCACCACCGGGCGGCCCAAAGGCGCGATGCTCGCCCATTGCAACGTCATTCATTCGGCGATGGTCTACGAGGCCTGCATGGAGCTGACACCGGCGGATCGTTCGATCGCCGCAGTGCCGCTGGCGCATGTGACGGGCGTTGTCGCCAATATCATGAGCATGGCCCGTTGCGCGGGAACGTTGATCATCGTCGCCGAATTCAAGGCTGCGGATTATCTGAAAATCGCCGCGCGCGAACGCGCCACACAGACCGTGATGGTGCCGGCGATGTACAATCTTTGCCTGCTACAGGCGGACTTCGACGCCTACGATCTCTCGGCCTGGCGAATCGGAGGGTTCGGCGGCGCGCCGATGCCGATCGCGACGATCGAAAAGCTGGCGGTCAAGGTTCCCGGCTTGAAGCTGATCAACGCCTACGGTTCGACCGAGACGACGTCGCCTTCAACCATCATGCCACCGGAACTGATCGCGGATCATATCGACAGCGTCGGCCTGCCGTGCCCGGGCGCCCACGTGGTCGTGATGGATGCCGGCGGCCATGAGCTTCCGCGCGGCGAGATCGGCGAGATCTGGATTCACAGTGGTTCGGTCATCAAGGGCTACTGGAACAATCCAGGGGCGACGGCCGAAGGCTTCACAGCCGGCTTTTGGCATTCGGGCGATCTCGGATCGATTGACGAACAGAATTTTGTGCGCGTGTTCGACCGCCAGAAGGACATGATCAACCGGGGCGGCCTCAAGATTTATTCCGCGGAGGTCGAATCCGTACTTGCTGGCCATCCCGACGTCGTCGAGAGCGCCATCATCGCAAAGCCGTGCCCGGTGCTGGGCGAGCGCGTGCATGCTGTGATCGTGACCCGGGACAGCGGCGTCAGCGGCGAGGCCCTGCGCGCGTGGTGCGCCGAGCGCCTCTCGGATTACAAAGTGCCGGAGACGATTGCGCTTACCGCCGAGCCGCTGCCGCGCAACGCCAACGGCAAGGTGATGAAGAAGCTGCTACGCGAGGCGTGGGCGGCGACACAACAGGGCGTCGTCTAGCTTGCCTGGCAGGGAGGATGCTCCACTTGAGAGAGTTCGGTCGTGGCCCGACGTGTTAACACTTTGATCCGGCTTGTTTTGCCTTGCCGCCGCCATATGGCTAGGGTAACGCCGCCGCCACGCCGGGATCGGGCCTAAGCGCAGCCGGAATTTTGGTCCGGTAATCGGGGATGGGATACCTTTAAGTGTCTGAATTATTTGACGAAGTTGACGAAGAGGTACGGCGCGAGCAGCTTAAAAAGCTGTGGGACCAGTACTCGATTTATATTGTCGCCGGTGCGCTGCTGATCATCGCCGCGGTGGGTGGCTGGCGCGGTTACCAGTACCTGGAGGCGCAGAAGGCGGCCGAGGCCGGTGCTGCCTTCGACAAGGCCGTCGAACTCTCCGAGCAGAACAAGCACGCCGAGGCGGAAGCGGCATTTACCGCTCTGGCTGCGAAGGCGCCATCGGGATATCGCATGCTGGCGCGGTTGCGTGCCGCAGCCGAAGTAGCAAGCCGCGATCCACAGGCGGCGGCAAAATTGTACGACGACATATCGGCGGACCGCAGCGTTGGCGCGCCGGAGCAGGATCTTGCCAGGGTCCGCGCCGCCCGATTGCTGCTGGAAACGGCCGGCTATCCCAGCATGCTTCAACGCCTGGAAGCTGCAACCGCGCCGGGGGCGACCTTTCGCCATACCGCGCGCGAATTGCTCGCATTGTCGGCCTGGCGCGCCAACGATACCGCGGCCGCGCGGAAGTGGCTGGATCTGATTGCCAACGATGGCGAGACACCGGCTAGTATGCGCTCGCGTGCCGAAGCCCTGCAGGGATTGCTTCCGCCGGTCGCGAAAAGCTGACGGCGGAATAAAGCAGTTGAGTGAGAAATCGACCATGCGCCGCTCGCAACGTTTAATCGCCGCTGCTGTCGCTATCGCGTTGTCAGGCGCGCTGGCTGGTTGCTCCAGCGGCTTGAGCAGCTTCGATCCCACCGATTTGCTCGACTTCCTCGACACCAAGAAAAAACTGCCGGGCGAACGCAAGCCGGTTTTCCCCGAAGGCGTGCCGGGCCTTGAGCAGGGCGTGCCGAAGGAGTTGTACAAGGGCTCGGCGCAGGAGCGGCTGGATCAGCAGAACGCCCAGGCCGCGGCGGCCGCCGCGGCCGCGCCTGCCGAGGAGTCAAAACCGAAACGCGCAGCGAAACCCAAGACGACCAAGCAGCCGGCCACGGCAAGTACGGCGCCTGCGCAGGAACCTGCGGCGGCGTCAGCTCCCGACGCTGCATCTGAGGAAGAAGGCAGCACCGCGGCGGCGCCACCGGCTCCCAAGCCCAAGAAAGTTGCCCGCCGGCGGACCACCGCGCCGCCGCCCGATGAGCCGGCCGCGCAATCGGCGCCATCAACTCAATCGGCGCCTTCGACGCAATCTGCTTCGCCATTCCCGGCGCCGCTGCCGGGCAATGCCGTCACGCGCTGATTTCGATTCAGATTTGTCGCGAGATAATGCTCTAATCTAATAATCTGCGCGTATTTTCATCGCAAAGCCGCTACTCACTTTTGCGGAAATACGCGCCCGCACGGATCGCCAATGTCCTTCACGATCGCCATTATCGGCCGGCCCAATGTCGGAAAATCGACGCTGTTCAATCGGCTGGTCGGGCAGAAACTTGCTCTTGTCGACGACGAGCCCGGCGTCACGCGCGACCGGCGCGAAGGCGAAGGGCGTCTCGGCGATCTCGAATTTACAGTGATTGACACCGCGGGCCTCGACGAGGGCGCCAAGGGCTCGCTTACCGCGCGGATGCAGGAGCAGACGGAAACCGCGATCGGTCTCGCCGATGCCTTGATGTTCGTGATCGACGCACGCGCCGGCCTGACGCCAAACGATCGCGCCTTCGCCGACTTCGCACGCCGCGCCAACAAACCGGTGGTGCTGGTCGCCAACAAGAGCGAGGGCAAGCAGGGCGATGCCGGCGCGATGGAAGCTTACGCGCTGGGAACTCGGTGAACCGATCCAGATTTCAGCCGAGCACGGCGAGGGGTTGAGCGATCTCTATGATGCACTGCGGGGACTGATGCCCGGGCCCGTCGAGGAGCGGGAAGAATTCGACGATGACGATGTCATCGAACCGGACGAGGACCTGTCGAAGCGGCCCATTCGCGTGGCCATCGTTGGCCGCCCGAATGCCGGCAAGTCCACGTTGATCAATCATCTGCTCGGCGAGGAGCGGTTATTGACCAGTGCCGAGGCCGGCACCACCCGCGATTCCATCTCCGTCGAGATCAACTGGCAGGGCCGGGATTTTCGCGTGTTCGACACCGCAGGGTTGCGGCGACGCTCGCGGATCGAGGAAAAGCTGGAAAAACTATCGGTGGCGGACGCGCTGCGCGCCGTGCGATTCGCCGAAGTCGTCGTGCTGGTGATGGACGCGCAGAACAAGTTCGAGGAACAGGACCTGCGGATCGCCGACCTGATCGAGCGCGAAGGCAGGGCGCTCGTGATCGCGGTCAACAAATGGGATTTGATGGGGCGGCAATCCAGCCTGATTTCGGCGTTGCGCGCTGACGCCGATCATCTGCTTCCGCAGGTCAAGGGCATGCCGATCGTCGCCGTATCCGGCCTGATGGGCGAGGGCATCGACCGGCTGATGAGCGCGATCGAAGAGGCCTATGCGGTATGGAACAGGCGGGTGCCGACCGCATCGCTCAATCGCTGGTTCGAGCAGGCCGTGGACGCCAACCCGCCGCCTGCGGTGTCGGGCCGGCGGCTGAAACTGAACTACATTACGCAAGCCAAGGCGCGGCCGCCGAGTTTCGTGTTGTTCTGCTCGCGCGCGGACGCCGTGCCGCAGTCCTACCTCCGCTATCTCGTCAATTCCTTGCGTGAATTTTTCGAGCTTCCGGGCACACCGGTGCGGATCGCGCTGCGTGAAAAGGCCAACCCTTTCGCACACAAGCGCAAGCGGCCATCTTGAGCGCCCAACGCAAACGCTCGCGAGATCGGAATCCCCGATGATTCCACATCAGCAGGTTACGCCCGGGACAATGCCGAGGGCGAGGTGAACTCCTGCTCCATATCTAGAACTTCCAGGAGAGAGCGCCCCTCAGCGTTTGTCCGGTCAGTCTCACGCGGTACGTACCGCCATCGACGGCCGCGTAGTTTTTGCTGCCAAAGTCGTCGTATATATATTGCAGGCGACCCAGCAGATTTTGGGTGAATGCGTACTCAACGCCGGCTCCAACCGAAAAGCCCACATATCTTGCACTGATACTGTTTGGGGGTGAAGCTGGTGGTGCAACGCCTTCTTGAAAGTCAAAGCCGGCAATCGCAAGCCCGCCGGTGGCGAAAATCAACCATCGATCCGATGCAAAGCCGGCCCTGCCGACGAAGTGGCTGTCCCATCTCAAGTTATAGGTGTTGGGTTCGCGTGGGGAGGACGGCGGAGACGGCGCGCCGCTACCTCCGCCGCCGCTATTTCCGCCGCCGCTATTTCCGCCGCCGCTATTGCCGCCGCTGTTATTTCCGCCGCCGCTATTTCCGCCGCCATTATCTCCGCCGCCACTCCCATCGTTACCCCCCGTTCCGTGCCCCTGCGCATCGCTCCAGCCGAAATCTCCTTCGATTCCCAGGACGAGCGGTCCCGCCCGCCAGTTGTATCCTGCGAGGAAACCGCCCACGCTGCCATCGGTTGGCGCACCCAACTCCGTCAACACGCCATTTTCGAATACTCGCGATTTGCCCCAAATACGTCCGGCGTGACCGCCAAGATAGAACCCCGACCAATCAAAAGTGGGGGTCACCATGACCGGAGCTTTTGTATACACCGGCACAGGCACGGGTAAGTCTGCGGCCGACGCTGCGCTCGCGCTGATGATAACGCTGATAGCCACGGAAGCGATGAGCCTCGAACATCCCATAAAGTCCTCGATCGGTTTTGCCGGGAAATGGAAATCTCGGCAAAGTCGTACCCCGAAAGACTCAGGTAACTCGTCCATCGAACGAAGGATGTTGAAGCAAAACTTGAGGAGTGTTGCGAAAATGGTGCAAACAAGAAAAGCCGCCGTAACTGGCGCCTTTAAGCGCGTTTGGGCGGATGCCTGATCTCCCAAATTTCGAGCCCGGCTGCGTCGATTGCCATCGGCGCTGGTGCGTGCGTTAGTCAGCGTCCCCCGTAGCCTGTCCATCCACCCGTATGTGCAAGCGCAAAAATGATCGACGAACCTGCAGGTATGATCGGGGCGCCATTGGCGGGCGCGCGTCGCCTCGGGGCGGTATCTTTTATCTTCGTTACGATCCTCTTGGACATGTTCGCGCTCGGCTTGATTGCGCCGATCCTGCCCAAGCTTGTGGAGAGCTTTGTCGATAACGACACCGCCAGCGCAGCGCGAATCTTCGGCCTGTTCGGCACCGCCTGGGCTGCGATGCAGTTTCTCTTTTCCCCGATACTCGGTGGCCTGTCGGATCGGTTCGGCCGCCGCCCGGTGGTGCTGCTATCCAATTTCGGGCTTGGACTGGACTATGTCCTGATGGCGCTGGCGCCGTCGTTGACCTGGCTCTTCGTTGGCAGGGTGATTTCGGGAATTACCTCGGCAAGCGTCTCGACGGCATTTGCGTATATCGCGGATATGACACCTCCGGAGAAGCGTGCGGCGGTGTTCGGCAAAGTCGGCGTGGCATTCGGGGCTGGATTCATTCTCGGACCGGCGGTCGGCGGTCTGCTCGGCGGCATCGATCCCCGGCTGCCGTTCTGGGCCGCGGCGGGCTTGAGCTTTACCAACACGCTTTATGGCTTGCTGATCCTCCCGGAGTCTCTGCCGCGAGATCGCCGCACTCCATTCCGATGGAAAAACGCAAATCCGCTCGGCGCGCTGCATTTGTTGCGCTCAAACGGGGTTCTCGCGGGATTGTCGGTGGTGAATTTCATCGCCCAACTGGCGCATGTTGTTCTGCCCAGCACATTTGTGCTCTATGCGACCTATCGATATGGCTGGGATGCAACAACCGTCGGCCTGACGCTGGCGATGGTCGGCGTCTGCTCGATGGCCGTGCAAGGCGCGGCGATCGGCCCGATCGTCGGGCGTTTCGGCGAGCGGCGGGCGTTGCTGCTGGGGCTTGGCTGCGGTGCGATCGGCTTTCTGATTTTCGGAGGCGCGCCGACCGGCCCGCTGTTCTGGCTCGGCATTCCCGTGATGGCATTGTGGGGCGTCGCGGGCGCCGCGACGCAGGCGCTGATGACACAGCTGGTCGCGCCAGACCAGCAGGGCCAGCTGCAGGGTGCGACCACCAGCGTGCAAAGCGTGTCCCAGCTCGTGGGGCCGTTTCTGTTTACGCTTACATTCGCCTATTTCATCGGCGCGCAGGCACCGCTGAAATTGCCGGGCGCGCCGTTCCTGCTGGCTTCCGTGCTGTTGGTTCTGGCGCTGGCGATTGCGACGCGTACGCTGGCCGGCATGAAGAGCGGCCGTATTCGGCATCGACCTCGGTGGTATTGACGTTACCGTTGGCCTCGACCCGCGAATCCCGCGAAATTGGCCCGCATTCGGCCGTTTCTTCCGAAGCTGCCGATTACGGTACCGTCCTGGCGCTTCGGTACCCGTATTTGGCTGTTTTCTCTATCGGCGTTCCCAAAAGGCAGTCTGCTTCCGGCCCAAACCCGCGTCTCGAACGATGGCCACTTGCGACTTCGCTGTCATCCATCGCCGTTCACCGCAGGAGGTCCGCACCTCGTCAGGAGGAGACCGGGCCTCGAAAACTCAGAAGAGTGCGGCTTTTGTAATCATAGAACTTGCCGGTTTCGGTCCAATCAGGCGCGCACATCGGCACGATGAGTTCCGCTGCCTGATTCGGCGTGTCGAGCGTCGACGGATCTTCACCGGGAAAGACGGTGGCGCGCATGCGTGTCCGGATCGGGCCGGGATTGAACAGGTTGACGCGGATGGGTGTGGCGGCGGTTTCCCGGGCCCAGACCCGCACCAGCGTCTCAAGCGCGGCTTTCGATGCTGCGTAGGGACCGAGATAGGCGCTGGCTTGGTTCGCCGCACCTGAAGTGACGAAGACCGCGCGGCCGGCGTCGGATTTCTTCAAGAGTGGCTCCATGCAACGGATTAACTGGAAGTTCGCCGTGACGTTGATGGTCATCACGTCGTTCCAAGGTTTCAACTCGATATGCCCGAGCGGCGAGGAGGGGCCTGCGACGCCTGCATTGCCGACGAGAATGTCGAGCTTGCCGTGGCGTTCATGCAGCGCGGCGCCAAGTCGGGCGATGCCGTCGAAGTCGGTGAGATTGAGAGGCACCAATGTCGCGCTGCCGCCCTCTTTACGGATCTCGTCGTCAAGTTCTTCGAGGCCGCCTTGCGTTCGCGCTACCGCAATCACGTGCGCGCCGGCTCTGGCCAATGCACGCGCGGTGGCGTAGCCGATGCCGCGCGAAGCGCCGGTGACGAGCGCTATACGAGAGGCGAGGGGAAGGTTCATTGAGTTGGCTCTATCCGCGCGCGGTCCCCGCGTTCGAGCGGACGACACATCGGGCGTTTCAGCTCGCTTCCGCCAGCAGCGACAGTTGCCGCGGCTGGGGTTCGGCCTGCGTCATGTCGGTGAGCGGGGTGGGATATTCGCCGGTAAAACAATGATCGGTGAATTTCGGATGCGCGGGATCGCGGCCGGGCTCACCCATGGCGCGATAGATCCCGTCGACCGACAGGAAAGCCAGAGTGTCTGCGCCGATCAACTGGCGCATCTCTTCGAGGTTATGCGTCGCAGCCAAAAGGCCGGCGCGATCGGGCGTATCGATGCCGTAATAATCCGGATGCGTAATCGGGGGCGAGGCTATCCGAAAATGCACTTCGCGCGCGCCGGCATCGCGCATCATCTTCACGATCTTTTTCGAGGTCGTGCCACGCACCAGCGAATTGTCGATCAGTACGATCCGCTTGCCCTCGACTGCCGCGCGATTGGCCGAATGCTTCATCCGCACCCCGAGTTCGCGCACGCTTTGCGTCGGCTGAATGAAGGTGCGGCCGACATAGTGATTTCTGATGATGCCGAGTTCGAACGGCACGCCGGATTCCCTGGAGTAGCCGATTGCCGCCGGTACGCCGGAATCCGGCACCGGTACCACCACATCGGCTTCGACATGGCTCTCGCGGGCGAGTTCGGCGCCCATCGCCTTGCGCACGTCATACACCGAACGTCCGCCGACGATAGAATCCGGCCGCGAGAAGTAGATGTATTCGAAGATGCAGGGCCGCGGCGGCATCGGTGGATGCGGCCTGTGACTTTGCGTGCCGTGCTCGTCAAAAACGATGACTTCGCCCGGATTGACGTCGCGGACATATTTCGCGCCGATGATGTCGAGCGCGCAGGTCTCCGACGCCAGGATCGGACAGCCATCGAGTTCGCCAAGCACCAGGGGGCGAATGCCGAGCGGATCACGCGCCCCTATCAGTTTCTTGTTGGTGAGCGACACCAGCGAGTAGGCGCCTTCGATCGCGCGCAACGCCTCGATGAAGCGGTCGATGAAGCGATTGCGCTTCGACTGGGCGACTAGATGCAGGATGACTTCGGTGTCGGTGGTCGATTGCATCATGGCGCCGTTGCGCACCAGTTCGCGGCGCAAGGTCAGCCCGTTGGTGAGATTGCCGTTGTGGCCGACCGCGAAACCGCCGGCATTGAGTTCCGCGAACAGCGGCTGCACGTTGCGCAGGATCGTCTCGCCGGTCGTGGAATAGCGGACATGGCCGACCGCCGAAGTACCGGGCAGCCGTTCGATCACTTCGCGGCGGGAGAAGGTGTCGCCGACGAGGCCGAGCCGCCGCTCGGAATGAAAACGGGTCCCGTCGAAGGAAACGATGCCCGCGGCCTCCTGGCCGCGATGCTGGAGGGCGTGCAATCCGAGCGCCGTGACGGCTGCGGCATCGGGATGACCGAAGATGCCGAACACCCCGCATTCCTCGCGAAGCGTGTCCGCTTCCAGGTCGCAATCCCGAAGATCCAGATCGATCGGGCCGAGGTTTAGATCGTATTGTGCGGCGTCATCGGAAGGGCTCTGTATCTCGTCCATCGCGCCTCTCTTTTGGCCTGATATCAACGTGCCGCGGGTTTCTCGATCAGCTTTTTCAGGCTATCGCGGGCGGGCTTGCTATAGCCATCAGCGGCGGCCGGCGCCCCCGACTCGGTGTCAGTTTGTTCGTCATCTGGTTTATTCTTCTTGAATCTCTTCAAGATGGTGTTCTCGGGGTCGTCCGGCAAGAGCGACATCAGCCAATCGCCGGTCCCCTGCAGAACTACCCGGGACTTCGCTCCGGTCACCCAATCCGGCCGCTGCTTGTCCGGAACCAGCCAGCTGAAGAACAAGTACGCCACCACAACGATCAGGAGACCTCGCGCCAGTCCGAACAGAAACCCGAGGGTGCGATCGAGCGCACCGATCCGGGAATCAAGGATCATGTCTGAGATCCGCACCGTGACGATGGAGACCACGATCAGGGTAGCGACGAACACACCGGCGACTACGACCGCACTCGCGACAGTGTCATTGTTGAAATAAGTTTTAGCGGTCGGCAGTAGCTTCGAGAACGCGTAGAGCGTGACCAGGGCTGCCGCGCCCCACGCCGCGATCGACAGTATCTCGCGCATGAACCCGCGTACCATCGCGAGCAGGCCGGAAATCAACATCACGGCGAGCAGGACGAGATCGAGTATCGTTATCGGCATCGGCTAGTCAGGTCCGCTCGTAAGTTCAAAACCGCGAATCGGCGTGTCGGTGCAGCCTTAAGTGAGGGTCATATGGCACATCCCGCAAGGCCGGAAATGGCGCCACTTCAAGCCGCGCGCGGGTTGTATAGCGGCGAGGGCGGACAAGGTCACGCCCGGCTAGCCCTCCTGACGCCGGAATCTCGCAGGTGTGGCATTTTTCTCCACCGCTGCGCCCTCCCGATTTCCTTTGGGCGCGCCGCGCGCAGCGATATCCGCGACCAGGCTGGTCAATCCGCCCACGGTATTGAGGACTAGACCCCCATCGCCGCCGACCTCGCCACGGGCCGATTCGGGCAGGACGGCGCGAAGAAAACCGAGTTTTGCCGCTTCCTTCAGACGGGCGGATGTCTGAGCTACCGGTCGGATCGCGCCGGATAATGAAATCTCTCCAAAATATACCGCATCCGTCGGCAACGGCGCGTTGACCAGCGACGAGACCAGGGCTGCGGCTGCGGCGAGGTCGGCGGCGGGCTCCTGGATCCGCAGGCCTCCCGCTACGTTCAAATAGACGTCATGGCCGGATAGCTTCACGCCGCAATGGGCCTCCAGCACTGCCAGCACCATGGAAAGCCGGCTCGGGTCCCAGCCGACCACTGCGCGCCGCGGCGTGCCGAGCGAGGTCGGCGCCACCAGCGCCTGCAATTCCACCAGCACCGGGCGGGTACCCTCAATCCCCGCGAATACGGCCGTGCCCGGGCTGCCCAGATCGCGTTCGGACAGGAACAACTCGGACGGATTTGAAACTTCGCGCAAACCAAGCCCGGTCATCTCGAATACGCCGATCTCATCGGTAGGTCCGAAGCGGTTCTTCACCGCGCGCAAAATCCGGAATTGCTGCGAGCCTTCGCCTTCGAACGACAGCACCGCATCGACCATGTGTTCGACGACGCGGGGTCCAGCGATCTGGCCGTCCTTGGTGACATGGCCGACCAGAATGATCGCTGCGCCTGATTTTTTTGCGAACCTGATCAGCGCCTGCGCGGATGCGCGCACCTGCGTGACCGTGCCGGGCGCGGATTCGACCGTGTCGGTCCACATGGTCTGGATCGAATCGATCACGATCAGGCGCGGCACTGTTCCCTCCGACAGCGTGGAGACGATGTCTTCGACGGAAGTCTCCGCGGCGAGTTGCACCGGCGCGTCCGCGAGGCCCAGACGTTCCGCGCGCAGCCGCACCTGCGCCACCGCCTCTTCGCCGGAAATGTAGACCGCGCGATGCCCGGCCCGCGCCATCAGGCTGGTGGCCTGCGTCAGCAGCGTCGATTTGCCGATGCCGGGATCGCCGCCGACCAGGAGCACCGAGCCTCTGACAAAGCCGCCGCCAGTGACGCGATCGAGCTCGGCCATCCCGGAGGCGAGGCGAGGAGCCTCGTGGCTCTTGCCGGTCAATGTTTCCAGCGCAAACAGCCGGCCCTTGCGCCTGGAGCGGATCGAGACCGGCATCGTGGTCGCGCCCGTCACGTCTTCCTCGACCAGTGTGTTCCATTCTCCGCAGGATTCGCACTTGCCCTGCCAGCGGTTATGCGCTGCACCGCAGTTCTGGCAGACAAAGGAAAGCGCGTTCTTGGCCATCGAGTCGCTGTTTACAGTGATTGCGCCGCGTTCCATAGCATGGAAAGGCCCGCCGCGAGCATGATACCGTCCATCACAAGCCGAAACAGGTTGGCATCGAGCCGCAGCACGAAACGCTTGGCGATGAAGGCGCCAAACATCAGCGACGACCCGGCAATCAGGCCCTGCAGCGCGATCTCTGGCGTCAGCGCGCCGAACCGCTCGAAGGTCACCGATTTGCTCAAGCAGAGGCCGAGCGAGCCCGCAGCCTCAGTGGCTAGAAACCCGCCCCTGGTGAGGCCATAGAACAGAAACAGCGGCACGCTCAATGGTCCGGTCGAAACCACGATACCCGTGAGATATCCGATCACGGCGCCGCCGATCGCCAGGTGCAAAAGCGAGAATTTGAGGTTGTGCCGGGCGAGCCAGTGTCGCACCGGCACCATCGCGATCAGAAAGAGGCCGATCGAAACGTCGACTGCGCGTGACGGTAGCGCCAGCAGCGTGCGCGCGCCGAGCGCCGCGGCCGGAATACCCGTGATGGAATAGGCAACGCAGGCGCGCCAGTCGACCTCGCGCCACCAGGCGAGGATGCGGGACAGGTTGGCCAACACGGAGGCGACCGCCATGATCGGCACGGCCTGCTTTGGCCCGTATTGATAGACCAGTACCGGCATCAGCATGATCGACGAGCCGGTGCCCACGATGCCGCTGATGGTTCCGGCAACGAGCCCGACCATGAGGACGAAGAGGAAATTCAAAGCCGATTCTCCGCAAATCGGCGCGATGTTAGTTCGTCACTGCGAGCGAGGCGAAGCAATCCAGACAGCGACCAAGTAAAGGGGCTGGATTGCTTCGCCGCTCTGTTCCTCGCAATGGCAGCAAGCGAGGAGACGCGCAGGAGGGTCGTTAGCGCTGCCTCATTTGCCGATCCCCGGACCAGCAACGGCCTGTTGGTTAACCGGCAGTCACTATTGAACCGGAAACGTCAGCGGTCCCGCGGCCGAGTCCTTAAAATTTGAAGCGTATTCAAGTCATCTTGAATTCGAAGGTGCTCTGGGTATCGCGATGAAAGAAGTCCTTGCCGGATCGGTCGATAACTTCCCGTGGCTCGCCGGCGCCATGCTGGCGTTCGAAGCCTGTGAAGTCATCCAACTTCGCCTTGCGAAATTCGCCACCGCTGACGACGACGCGGAGTGCGAAGCCCGTTTGATGGTAAACGAGAAGATCGATGCGATGTTTGAAGCTGGCGCGAACCTGATGGCGGGTGCGACTGCCGCAATGGTGATCGGCCGCTACCGCGAACATGTCGCGGCGAACGCGAAGCGCCTTTCAATCCTCTAACGCAGCACGATCCACGCCGGCGCATGATCGCTGGCGCCTTCCTCGGATCGTACATTGCGATCGACGCCTGCCTTGATCAGGCGCGGCGCAAGCGCCGGGCTCAGAAGAAGATGATCGAGCCTCAATCCTGCGTCGCGCGGCCAACGGTTGCGCTTGTAGTCCCAGAATGTGAACATCGGCTTTGACGGATGGACGCTGCGGATCGCATCAAGCCAGCCTTGCGCCATGAGCGATCTGAATGCTGCGCGACTCTTCGGCTGGATCAACGCATCCTTGTCCCATGATCTTGTCGGATAGATATCAAGCTCGGCCGGTGCGACGTTGTAGTCGCCGGCCAGCACGACGGGAATGTCCTGTTTCAGGAATTTCGCAGCATGCAACCGCAGCCGCTTGAACCATTCGAGTTTGTAGTCGAATTTCGGACCGGGCTGCGGATTTCCGTTCGGCAGATAGATGCTCGTGACGATGATGCCGTTGACGGCGGCTTCGATATAGCGCGCCTCCCTGTCGTCGCGGTCGCCGGGTAGCTCCGTCCTGATCAGCACCGGTTCGGCTTTCCGCGCCAGAATGGCGACGCCATTCCAGGTTTTTTGTCCGCGCCAGACCGCGCCGTAACCGGCCTTGCCGATCGCGCCAATCGGAAAATCATCGTCGGTCGATTTCAGCTCCTGCAGGCAGACGACGTCCGGTTTCGCCGCGTGCAGCCATCGAAGCAGGTTCGGCAGTCGCCGATTGATATTGTTGATATTGAACGTCGCTATTTTCATGGGCAGACTGGCGAACGCCGATCGAAAGACACTGGAGGTCCCATGCCCATACTACGCTTTGCTGTTCTCGCAGTCGTGTTTGGAATTTCCACCGCCGCCTTGGCGCAAGAGTTGACCGCCGAGCAGCGCGACGCGTGCAGGGCAGACTATGACAAGTACTGCAAGGGCACCATGCCCGGCGGCGGCCGCATCATCGTCTGTCTGAACAAGCAGCGTGATCAGCTTGCCGACGCCTGCAAGAAAGTCGTCGACGCCCAGAAGAAACAGTAGATGCTTACGGTGCCGCCGGCTAGCTGCCAGCAGCCGCGGCGACTTGATCGGTACCGCTCTCGGCCGCGCCGCCTTTATAGACCCGGGCATAGCGCGGGCCGAGGCTGGTGAGCACTTCGTAGCCGATAGTGCCGAAATGGTGGGCGAGTTCGTCAACCGTGATGCCCTCGCCGATCAGCGTCACCATATGGCCTCGCCGTGCGGCGTTGTTCGGCAGGTCCGTGACGTCGATCACCATCAGGTCCATCGAAATGCGGCCCGCAATCGGGCAGCGCTTGCCCGCCACTATCACCTCGGCGCTGCGGGTGCCGTCGCTGCCGCCGGCGGTACGGAAATATCCGTCGGCATAGCCGGCCGAAACGACCGCAAGCTTTGTCGGCCGCCGTGCGGTCCACGTTCCGCCGTAACCGACGCTTTCGCCGCGCTCGACATTGCGGATCTGCACGATGCGGGCCTTCAGTTCGACGACAGGCTGCATCGGATTGTCGGCTTCCGGCGTCGGATTGATGCCGTAGAGGGCAGCGCCCGGACGCACCAGCTCGAACTGGAATTGCGAGCCCAAGAAAACGCCGGAGGAATTCGACAGCGATGCCGGCACGCCAGAAAAAAGACTGGCGATCTCGCGGAAGGTTGCGAGCTGTTTGGAATTGAGCGGATGATTCAGAGACTCGGCGCAGGCAAGATGGCTCATGACCAGCGTGATGCCGTGATCCCCGGCGTTGACCCTGGGGATGATGCCCTGCGCCTCCGCAACAGTAAGGCCCAGGCGGTTCATGCCGGTGTCGATTTGAATTGCCGCGCCGCCCGTCCAACCCGAGCGCCGGCAAAATACATCCCATTCGGCGAGCTCATTGAGATCGCCGATCACCGGCTTGGCGTCGCTCTTTGCGTAGGCGTCACCGCAATTCTGGAAGAAGCCGTTGAGCACATAGATTGCCGCTGAAGGCACAGCGGCGCGGGCGGAACGCGCCTCATCCGGGGTGGCGACGAAAAGCGTCTTGCAGCCGGCGCCAGCTAGCGCGCGTGCGACCGGTGCGACGCCACAGCCATAGGCGTCCGCCTTGATCACGCCGGCACACTCGGCGGGTACCGCGGTTTTCTCAAGCTTGCGCCAATTTGCGACGATGGCGTCGAGATCGACAGTAAGCACGCCGATGGCGGCCGCGGGCGCGGCCGCCGGGTTTGTTTCAGGCGAGAGCACGCTGCCGCTCGGAATCGATTTGGGGTCGGAAATGATGTTCATGCCACATGTTAGGCGCAGCGCCGTGGAGGTTCAACCTTCCAGACCCGTCAATACGTTCGCTCGGGCAAGTGGCTGTCATGCGTCAGATCGCCAAACCGCGTCAGGCTGGCTTCGAATTGCAGTTCGACCGTGCCAGTGGGGCCATGCCGCTGCTTGCCGATGATGACTTCGGCCTTGCCGTGCACCAGCGACATGTCCAGTTGCCATTTTTCGTATTCCGGAGTGCCGGCCCGAGGCTCCTTGTTGGCCAGGTAGTATTCTTCGCGGAATACAAACATCACCACGTCGGCGTCCTGTTCGATGGAGCCGGATTCGCGCAGGTCTGACAACTGGGGACGTTTGTCGTCGCGGCTCTCCACCTGACGCGACAACTGCGACAGCGCGATAATGGGGACGTTGAGCTCCTTGGCGAGCGCCTTCAGGCTGGTGGTGATCTCGGTGACTTCCTGCACGCGATTATCCGAACGTTTGCCGGAACCTTGAAGAAGCTGAATGTAGTCGACCACCAGAAGGTCGAGCCCTTTCTGCCGCTTCAAGCGGCGCGCGCGCGCGGTGAGCTGTGAAATCGAAAGCCCGCCAGTTTCGTCGACAAAGAACGGCAGCGATTGCAGCTCGATCGAATAATCGCGGATCTTTTCGAAATCACCCTCGGTGATGCCGCCACGGCGGATGGTACTCGACGGAATCCCGGTCCGCTCGGCGATGATACGCGTGGCGAGCTGTTCGGCGGACATTTCGCAGGAGAAAAACCCGACGATGCCGCCGTTGACGGATTTCATCGTGCCGTCAGCCTGAACTTCAGCGCGGTGCGCCTTTGCCACGTTATAGGCGATGTTGGTGGCGAGCGCGGTCTTGCCCATGCCGGGACGCCCGGCGACGATGATCAGATCGGAGGGTTGCAAGCCGCCCATCTTGATGTCGAGATCGCGCAGGCCCGTTGCAATGCCCGACAACTTGCCGTCGCGCTGAAATGCCTTTGCCGCCATGTCGACGGCAACGGTGAGGGCCTGCGCGAAACGCTGGAATCCGCCGTCATAGCGCCCGGACTCGGCAAGTTCGTACAATCGGCGCTCGGCGTCCTCGATCTGCGCCCGCGGGGCAAAATCCACGGGCGCATCGAACGCGACATTGACCATGTCCTCGCCGATCCGGATCAGGTCGCGGCGCAGCGCCAACTCGTAGATCGTGCGTCCGTAATCCTGGGCGTTGATGATGGTGGTCGCTTCGGCAGCGAGGCGCGCGAGGTATTGGCCGACCGTCATGCCGCCGATGTCGGTATCGGCGGGGACGAACGTCTTCAGCGTGACCGGGGTCGCGATCTTGCCCATCCGGATGAGGCTGCCGGCGGTCTCGTAGATGGTCTGATGGATCGGCTCGAAGTAGTGTTTCGGCTCCAGAAAATCCGACACCCGGTAGAATGCGTCGTTGTTGACAAGAATGGCGCCGAGCAGGGCCTGTTCCGCCTCGATATTGTGCGGTGCGCTTCGATAGGCCGGGGCCCCCGCATCGGGAGCGAGCTTGAGAACGTTCGAATCAAGTGTGGCCATGGTGATCGAGTGTTCTTGGATTTCGGCGGATGCGGGGCGCGAATAAAGCGCCACTCGTGCTCACAGTGGAAGCTGCATCATCCATTATGCACAATTCTAATATTTTTCGGTGGATGAAACCTGACGCGGGCGCATTCCGCTTGACGGGTTTTGGGAGGAGACCTCGGGCAGGCGTCATCCGGCCCGCGCTCAAAACGTTGAAAATTGGGGCGCAGAATGAACCTTTTGCCGCGTCAGGCTACCCATCTACTGGGCGGCGAGCGATTCCGTGCGCCTTTAGACGAGGACAGGCGATGGGCCAGCGACTTCTGCCCTGGCGATCCGGAGAAGGCGAAAAACTGTGGCTGTCGATGCTGGTCGACGCCATGGAAAAAGCGTCTCAACCGCAATTGCGCGCCGCGTATTGCGATCAATCGGTGCTGGCTGCCGTGAGCGTACAGCTTGCACGCCCGGCATCTCCATACCTGCATTGCGCCTCTCATTTCAGCCTGCAAAACTAGCCGGGCTGCCGCAAGCGCATTCTGGCAGACGGGTTCCGGTTAGCCGCAACTATTCGCCTGCTACTTGCAGCCGCGGCCGTTTGCCCCGCTCGACCCCGCGCAGCTTCGCTTCTTCGTGGGCGATGTAGTCGCGTGTCATCGGCACCACGCCCTGGCGTTTGGCGAGCTGGACCTGGAAATTCATCATGTTCTGCTTGCGGAACGACATTTCCGAGCACGCCAGGTAAAACTCCCACATCCGCGCAAAGCACTCGTCATAGAGCTGCACCGCTTCCTCCCGCCGCGCCATGAAACGCTCCCGCCACGCCTTCAGGGTTTCCGCATAATGCAGCCGCAGGATTTCGATGTCGCACACCAGAAGCCCGGCGCGTTCGATCGCTGGGATCACTTCTGAAAGCGCGGGGATATAGCCGCCGGGGAATATGTATTTCGTAATCCAGGGATTGGTGACGTCGGGCCCTTCCGAACGGCCGATCGAATGCAACACCATGACGCCGTCGTCGGTGAGGAGTTCGGCGCACCGCTTGAAATAGGTCTCGTAGAAGTCGACGCCGACATGTTCGAACATGCCCACTGACACGATGCGGTCGAACGGTCCGCTAACGTCTCGATAATCTTCGAGGAAAAACTTCGCCGACCGCGCCAGATTTTTCTCGGCCGCGCGCGCGTTCGACACTTGCAGTTGTTCGGTCGAGAGTGTGATGCCCGTGACGCGGGCGCCGGCCATTTCGGCCAGATAAAGGCTGAGGCCTCCCCAGCCGGAGCCGATGTCGAGCACGCGATGATCGCCACGCCGGATCAACAGTTTCGCGGCGAGATGGCGCTTCTTGGCGAGTTGGGCGTCATCAAGCGTTGCGAACTGGGAATTGTCGAGCGTCGGGTCCGACGTTTCGTAATAAGCGCAGCTGTACTGCTTGTCCGCATCGAGGAAAAGGGAATACAGCCGTCCGTCGAGATCGTAGTGGCGCGCGACATTGTTTTTCGAACGACTGCGCAGATTGAACTGCTTGGCATGCCTGATCAGGTAGCGTAGCCAATATTGCAGCTTGGCCCAGCGCGGCAATATTTCCGGCTGATCCATCAAGATCGCCAGCGCATCCGCGATCGAGCCGTTCTCGACGACGAAAGTGCCTTCCATGTAGACTTCGCCGAGCGCAAGTTCCGGGTTGAGAAGAACGCGACGTTCGGCTTCAGCGGTCAGGAATCGCGCAGCGACCGGCTCGCCGGTTCCATCGCCGCAGGTAAATTTTGCCCCGCTCGCGGTCGTAAACGTCATCGTGCCGCGGCGAATGAACTGCTTCAGGAAATAACGTAACAAACGGTCCATCGAAACCACCAAATTGAGCGATCCCGCAGGGATTAACCACCGGTCGTCACACTCGACGCACACGGGACAAAAGGATTCCCACGTACCTCGGGTTGATCATAGGGATGATCGCACGTGTACGCTAGTGCATTGTACACGCAGCGGATATTCCGGAATATGGTGTTCACGCCGTTGAGTTGCATGTGTGCGCTTCCATTCGCGGGATAATCGGCTAAAAGGTGACCGCCGCCAGTGCCGGATTCAGGACGCTGGAAGCGATTTCCGCATCTGGAGAGTTGAGAATGAGCCGAGCGCTCAGTTTAGCGACGGTGACGCTTCTGATCGGCTGTTTCTCGGCGATGCCGGCGCAGGCGCAAAATCTCGAGGCCGGCAAGAGCCCTTCCCAGATTTTCGCAGGCACTTGTAACGCCTGCCACAAGAGCCCTCGGGGTCTGTTGAAGACCGTGCCGGCCGGTTCGCTCCCGAGCTTCCTGCGGCAGCATTACACCACCAGCGGCGAGATGGCCTCGCTGCTCAGCGCCTTCCTGATCTCCAACGGGGCGACCGATACCCGCTACGTCGGAACCCAGCCCAAGCCGGGCAGGGACGCAAAATCCGAAGGTAAGCCCTCCAGCCCGCCGGAGCAGCTTGACCGCTTTGGTCGCAGGCTGCGCCCCGCGCCCCCGCAGGAGGCTTCCAGGCCCGACGCCGAGCCCCAGCAGGCCGCAAAGCCGGATGCCGAGGGCCGCAATGCCAAGCGGCTGGCGCAGCCGGGGG
Organism: uncultured Alphaproteobacteria bacterium; assembly: GCA_963732455.1. Taxonomy (GTDB): domain Bacteria; phylum Pseudomonadota; class Alphaproteobacteria; order Rhizobiales; family Xanthobacteraceae; genus Bradyrhizobium. The sequence goes on from CAVSZM010000010.1 coordinate 31,408, forward strand.
AGGCGGCCGATGGTGCAAAGCCCGGTACGGATGAGCGCGGCGGCGGCGATGGCCGCAAATCGGCAACCAAGCAAAAGCTGAGCAAGAGGGGCAAGCCGGGCTCCGAAGAGCCGCCCAAGACCGACGCAGCAAAGGAAGAGCCTGCGAAGAGCGAGGCGGTGAAGGACGACAAGCCCAGCAGCGAAACCGCCAAAGAGGAGGGCAGCCAACCTGACGGCAGCGCCAAGCCGTCCGGCGAGGGCAAGTCTGAAGCCGCGGGAGTGGAGACCCCGAAGGATACGGGTAGCGGCGAACCTCCCACGCTTCGGGCCGATCCGGTTCCCCCCGTCACCCCTGCGCCGCCCGCTGCCCCAGCGGTGTCCGCTGCAGCCTCCAGCGAATCGCCGGAGCCGGCCGCGGAGCCGCCTGCTCCCGCCGTCGCGCTTGCTGCACCCGAGGCGCAACCAGTCCCCCCGGCGGTTGCCGCCTCAGTGCCGCCACCTCCGCCGATCGCCCCTGCGGGACCCCCCGCACCGCCGATCTCCCAATAGGTTTTTGTAAGAACGAAATCTACGCCCGGCCTGGTAGGGCCGGGCGTGGGCGGTTTCGATTCGACGCAAGCAACGTGTTACTTGTCGGAGGCCGGTTCTGGTTGCGGTTCGACGTCGTCGCGGCGGGCTTCCGGGTCGAAGAATTCGCCGGCGGCGGCAATTGCTTCGGCGGCCGCGTCCTGATCTTCCTGACGGGTGCTGATGTCCTCGCCGCGATTGATGCGTTCCGCCTCGTCGGCGCTTCGCGCGACGGTCACGGTCACGCCGACCTCGACTTCCGGATGCACGGCGACGGCGATCTTGTGCCTGCCGATGGTCTTGATCGGTGCGTCCAGCATGACCTGGCTTCGGCTAATGCTGACGCCGTCGCTCTCAAACGACGCGATGATGTCGCGAACGGTTACCGATCCGAACAATTGACCGGTTTCAGAGGCTTGACGCAGCACGACGACGTTGCGGCCGTCGATTTTCTCCGCAACCTTCGTTGCCTCGCTCCTGGCCTGCAGGTTGCGGGCTTCGAGCTCGGCCTTCATGCCGTCGAACTTCGCGCGATTGTCGGCGGTGGCGCGCAGCGCCTTGCCGCGCTTCAAAAGAAAATTGCGGGCAAATCCGTCCTTGACGCGGACGACTTCACCCATCTGGCCAAGCTTGGCGACGCGCTCCAGTAAAATGACTTCCATATTCGTTCTCCTTTGAGGTGATGAGGATTGTGAGGTTGAATTGAAGGGTGGGGTTCAGGAAGCGGGGATGGGGGGCGGCCTCCCTTGCAAATAGCGCTGGCGAAATCCGAAAACGGCATCGGCAAGCCCGAGAACCACCATCGCCAAAACAGGCCAGCCGAACACCACCACGATGGCGTAGGTGCAGCCGAGCCAGAGCGCGCGGCTTTTCATCGCCAGCGTCAACGTATGCAGCACCCCGAAGCCGGTGAGTGCGTAGGCCATCATCAGGGCTGCGGTGACGATTTGCGCCAGGATCGCCAGCAGTCCGCCTGCAAAACAAAACGCAATTGCGACGCATAACAGGACGAGCGTCATCGGCGGCAGCGCCGCGCTTTTCAGATCGGGCCAGGGGCGGTGCAATCTTCCCGACGTCGCCGTGATTCTTGCGGCGAGCCAGATGTTGAGCGTCAGCGTCATCATGGCGACAATTGTGGCCGCGGCTGGCGCGACCGTCACGAGAGCATGGATCCATTGTTCGGTTTCGCCGGTGGAGGCCGCGTCGCGCGGGCCGATGATCCGCAGCAAGCCCCGCCGCAGCGCGGTGGTGATCGTGGCGGCGTCGGTACCGAGCGTGAGCAGCGCCGCCATCGTTGTCACTGCGGCAAAGCCGGTGATCCAAAGCAGGATGCGGCCGACCGGATACCACTCCAGCGTCGGTGCAACCGGCGAGGCGCCATTGCCCGGCGAGACGCCCTTGGTCATCGGCCGCCCGAGCAAGGCCAGATGACCCAGCCACCAGGCCGGCATCGCGACTGTGATGACAAAGGCGATGCAATAGGGAAGGCCGAAGATCGCGCCGAGACCGGTGGCCGCGGCGATGCCGCCGATGGTGGCGCTGAGCGGTCCCCACCCTAGCGCCGCCACCATCAGTGGCAGCGGCGCCAGATAAAACAGCAGCAACGAGATCAGCGCGCCCGATACGATCGATGCAAACATAAGAGCCGACGCGCAGCCGGCCGCCACTGCAATGAGAACGATCGCGATCATCAGCTGTCCCGCTCCTTTCGAGCGGTTAGAGGTCTTTGTGGACCCCAACCATCGGCAACCGGACGACCCGGAAGCCTTATGAGGACTTTCAACTCGCGGCGCGAACGCCGCGGATCGGGCTTTTACTTAAACGTGATCTTTTTCGGAAAACCGGTAGCCGGTTTTCCGAATCATGCTTCTTACCGAATGACGTAAGGCAACAGACCGAGGAAACGCGAGCGCTTGATGGCGCGCGCGAGTTCACGCTGCTTTTTGGCGGAGACGGCGGTGATGCGGCTTGGCACGATCTTGCCTCGCTCGGAGACGTAACGCATCAGCAGCTTGGAATCCTTGTAATCGATCTTCGGCGCATTCGGACCCGTGAACGGGCAGGTCTTGCGGCGGCGGAAGAACGGACGGCGTGCACCAGCTTCAGCCATGATTCTTACTCCTCAATCGCTGCGTCGATGTCGTCGCGTGAGCGGCGCGGACCACGGTCGCCGCGGTAGCCGCCTCCATCGCGATCGCCGCGGAATCCGCCATCGCGGTCGCCACGGAAACCGCCGCCACGATCGTCTCGGTCGCGGTCGCGATCGGCCTTGCGCATCATCGCCGAGGGGCCTTCTTCGTGCTCATCGACGCGAACGGTAAGATAGCGAATTACGTCTTCGCTGATCCGCTCCTGCCGCTCGATCTCGGAGACCGCAGCCGGAGGGCAGTCGACATTCAGAAGCACGAAATGCGCCTTCCGGTTTTTGTTCATCCGATAGGTGAGGGAACGTATGCCCCAATTTTCCATCTTCACGACCTTGCCGCCGAGTTGCTCGACGATACCGGTCATCTGGGTGGTCAGCTCTTCGACCTGCTGGGTGCTCGCATCCTGACGCGCGAGAAAAACATGCTCATAAAGAGGCATGGGTGTCCTTTCCAATGTTGGCGCGGTTCCCGGCGGCAAGCCCTTCGAACCCTTCGGAAAGGACTCGATATGCTCAGAAGGCGGAAGCACGGGACGACGGACCGACTAGCCCTGCCACATCAACATCGCCTGAAAGGTGAAATTGCTGAGACCGTCCGTTCAGCTCCCGGCCGGGATCCACGGATGGCGCGGTTTATAAGGATTTTGGGCGCGATGGCAAGGGAAAGCGACACAATTGGCGCGCCGGTGCCCGGCGCGCGGGGACCGCCGGTGGCTTGACACAACCGTCTCCTGCGGTGTCTTTCGGCCCGAATTTGAGGTATTTCCGGCGGCTCCAGGGTATTAGAGGTATCGATGACGGCAGCATTCACTTTTCCAGGGCAGGGCTCCCAGGCGGTCGGCATGGGCAAGGCCCTGGCGGAGGCTTTTCCGGCCGCCCGCGCGGTTTTCGACGAGGTCGATGCGGCGCTCGGCGAGAAGCTGACAACCATTATCTGGGATGGTCCGGCTGAGACCCTGCAGCTCACCGAAAATGCCCAGCCGGCATTGATGGCGGTCTCGCTCGCTACCCTGCGTGTATTGGAGACTGAGGCCGGCTTCTCGGTGGGGCGAGACGCCGCGTTCGTCGCAGGACATTCGCTTGGCGAATATTCCGCGCTCGCCGCCGCCGGCGGCCTCAGCATAGGTGACACCGCGCGTCTGTTGCGCACCCGCGGCCTTGCCATGCAGAAGGCGGTGCCGGTGGGCGTCGGCGCAATGGCCGCCTTGCTCGGCCTCGATTTCGAGGCCGCGGTCGCGGTCGCGAACGAGGCCGCGCAGGGTCAGGTCTGCCAGGCCGCCAATGATAATGGCGGCGGGCAGGTCGTGGTGTCCGGTGACAAGGCCGCCGTCGAACGTGCACTCGACATCGCCAAAACCAGGGGCGCCAAACGCGCCATGCTGCTGCCCGTGTCGGCGCCGTTTCATTGCAGGTTGATGCAGCCCGCCGCCGACGTGATGGCGAAATCGCTTGCCGATGTCACCATCAACCGACCGGCTTCGCCTTTGGTATCGAACGTACTGGCCGCGCCAATCAGCGATCCAGACGAGATCCGCCGCCGACTGATCGAACAGGTCACGGGAACCGTGCGCTGGCGCGAATCAGTGGCTTACATGGCGAGCCACGGCGTCACACGGTTTTTCGAAATCGGCGCCGGCAAGGTGCTAAGCGGGCTGGTCAAGCGAATCGCCGACGGCGCGGTCGGGATATCGGTCGGTGGCCCCGGCGATATTGCTACTGCAAGGGATGCAATGGCGGCTGCGCATTCGGCCTAGGCGACCGAGAGGAGATATCGATGTTCGATCTGTCTGGCAGGACGGCGCTTGTCACCGGCGCGACCGGCGGCATCGGTGGCGCGATCGCGCAAGCCTTGCACGCGCAAGGTGCCAAGGTGGCGATTTCCGGCACGCGGCGCGAGGTGTTGGACACGCTCGCGGGCAAGTTGGGCGACCGGGTTCATGTCCTGCCTTGCAATCTCTCCGACGCCGCCGAGGTCGAGGCGCTGGTGCCGTCGGCAGAACAAGCCATGGGCCAGGTCGACATTCTCGTCGCCAACGCCGGCATTACCCGGGACAATCTGTTCGTGCAATTGCGCGACGAGGATTGGGACGAGGTCATCAAGATCAATTTGACGGCGACCTTTCGTCTGGCCCGGGCGGCGACCAAGCTGATGATGCGCAAGCGGTTCGGCCGCATTATCGCGATCACGTCGGTGGTTGGCGTCACCGGCAATCCGGGCCAGGGCAATTACACTGCCGCAAAGGCCGGACTGATCGGCATGATCAAGACGCTGGGTGCGGAATACGCCAAACGCAACGTTACCGCCAACTGCATCGCCCCGGGATTTATTGCAACGCCGATGACCGACGCGCTGAATGATAAACAACGCGAATCCATCCTTGCGAAGGTTCCTGCAGCACGGCTAGGAACGCCCGAAGAAATCGCTGCAGCGGCGGTTTATCTCAGCTCGAATGAAGCGGCGTATGTCACCGGGCAGACGATTCACGTCAATGGTGGAATGGCCATGATTTGAGCCGGTTACAAGTCCCCTTAAACCGGACGAAAGGCCGTTTCCGAAGGCCGATTGAGGCTTATAGTCAAGGCTTGGGAAGTATGATAACCGAACCAGCAACGGGATGGGCAAAGAACGCCATTGCAGGATTTTGAAACCCCGTATATTGGCGGTGCGGAGCCTGCCGTCGTTCGCCGGGCCTTTGTCAGCTATGACAGGGCCAAATCAAGACTATGCGCGATTGCGAAGGAAACTTTAACGACCAGGGCGGCTCGTATCGTCTTGGGGTTGGGTAAAATGGGAACAAGCACGAGGTTGAACGATGAGTGAGATTGGCGAGCGAGTTAAGAAGATCGTGGTCGAACACCTTGGTGTTGAACCCGAAAAAGTGGTCGACAACGCGAGCTTCATTGACGACCTCGGCGCCGACAGCCTCGATACCGTCGAGCTCGTGATGGCTTTTGAAGAAGAATTCGGTTGCGAAATTCCCGATGATGCCGCGGAGACGATTTTGACCGTCGGCGACGCCACGAAGTTTCTCGAAAAGAACGCGAAGAGCTGACACCCCCGCGCGGTGCTGACGAAGCCGGACGGGCCGTGGTCGAGCGGTCCACCGGTTTCTTGTTGTGGGCCGCGAATCGTGGGCTGGAGTAGTGCATATGAGGCGGGTTGTCGTCACGGGCCTCGGCATGGTGTCGCCACTCGGCTGTGGCGTCGATCCGACCTGGAAACGCATTCTCAACAGCGAGAGCGGCGCCAAAAGGATCGACACATTTGACGTCTCCGATCTGACCAGCCGGATCGCCTGCGTGATTCCGCGGGGTGACGGTACCGGCGGCACCTTCAATCCCGACCAGTGGATGGAGCCGAAGGATCAGCGCAAGGTCGACGATTTCATCATCTTCGCAATGTGTGCGGCGCGACAGGCGCTCGACGATGCCAATTGGCATCCTTCCACCGAAGAGGACCGTTGTGCTACGGGCACGATGATCGGCTCCGGGATCGGCGGGTTGTCCGGCATCGCCGATACGGCACTGCTCCTAAAGGAACGCGGACCGCGCAAGGTATCGCCATTCTTCATTCCCGGGCGTCTGATCAATCTCGCTTCGGGTTATGTGTCGATCGAGCACGGCCTCAAGGGCCCCAACCACGCCGTGGTGACCGCATGTTCGACGGGCGCGCACGCCATCGGGGATGCAGGCCGGCTGATCGCGCTTGGCGATGCGGATGTGATGGTGGCCGGCGGAACAGAATCCCCGATTTGCCGGCTATCGATGGCGGGGTTTTGCGCGTCGCGCGCGCTATCGACCGGCTTCAACGATACTCCGGAAAGAGCCTCCCGTCCCTACGACAAGGACCGCGACGGTTTCGTGATGGGGGAAGGCGCCGGCGTCGTGGTACTTGAAGAGTATGAACACGCCAAAAGCCGCGGCGCGAGAATTTATGCGGAGGTGATCGGCTACGGGCTATCCGGCGACGCCTATCACATCACCTCTCCGTCGCCGGATGGCGATGGCGCATTCCGCAGCATGAGCGCCGCCCTCAAGCGCGCGGGGATCACGGCTTCCGATATCGATTACATCAACGCGCACGGAACTTCGACGCAGGTCGGCGACGAAATCGAGCTCGGTGCGGTGGAGCGGCTGCTCGGTAATGCCGCGTCCAGAGTGTCGATGTCGTCAACCAAATCGTCAACGGGCCATCTGCTGGGCGCCGCGGGAGCCGTGGAGACGATCTTCAGCATTCTGGCGATTCGCGATAGCGTCGCCCCGCCAACGATCAATCTTGAGAACCCATCGGTGGAAACGGCTATCGATCTCGTGCCGCAAGCGCCACGCAAACGCGAGATCAATGTCGCGTTATCGAATTCGTTCGGTTTCGGGGGCACTAATGCGTCGGTGATACTGCAGCGCGTGGCCAACTGACGCGTCCAGGGAAGAGTCCACCGTTTCGCCGCATTCGGTGATGAATCCTAGATTGGGCGCGAATACAGGCCGCTGCGGGAATTTCGCGGGGCCACGATTAAACCGACAGGATTTAGGTTGCATCGATGAGTGAGAGGCCGCCCATTTCGCCACGGAGTCCGCGCGCCGCGCTGGAGCCCGAGCAGGTCCCGCCGCCGCCCAAGCGGTCCGAGCGGGCCCGCAATCCCTTTGTCGTGGTCGGCAATGCCGTTATCACCATCGTGCTGATCTTGATGATTGGAGCGGGCGGCGCGTACGTCTACGGCAGGCAGAAGATCGAGGCTCCGGGACCGCTGCGGGAGGATAAGATCGTCAACATTCCGGCGCGCGCGGGGATGACCGACATTGCCGATATTCTGCAGCGCGAAGGTGTGATCGACAACAATCGTTGGGCGTTCATCGGCAGCGTATTTGCGCTAAAGGCGCGCTCGGAGCTGAAGCCCGGCGAATATTCATTTCAGAAGAGCGCCAGCTTGCGCGACGTCATCGCCACGATGGTCGAAGGCAAGGTGGTCCAGCACGCGGTCACGATTCCCGAAGGTTTGACCTCCGAGCAGATCGTGGCCCGGCTTTCCGAGAACGAGATTTTTGCGGGCGCCGTCCGCGAAATGCCGCGCGAGGGCACGCTGCTGCCGGAGACCTACAAATTTCCGCGCGGCACCACGCGCGACCAGGTGATTCAGCGCATGCAGCAGACCCAAAAGCGCGTGCTTGCCGAAATCTGGGAGCGCCGCAGTCCGGATATTCCGATCAAGACGCCGGAGCAGCTGGTTACGCTGGCCTCGATTGTCGAGAAGGAAACCGGCAAGGCGGACGAGCGTAGCCGTGTCGCCGCGGTGTTTGTCAATCGGTTGCGGCAAAAAATAAAGCTGCAGTCGGATCCGACGATCATCTATGGGCTGGTGGGCGGCAAGGGAACGTTGGGGCGGCCGATCAGGCGCAGCGAAATCCAGCAGCCGTCGCCCTACAATACCTATGTGGTCGACGGCCTTCCGCCAGGGCCGATCGCCAATCCAGGGCGCGCCTCGCTGGAAGCCGCTGCCAATCCGGCGCGCACCCGCGATCTGTACTTCGTTGCCGACGGCACCGGCGGTCACGCCTTTACCGAGACTTACGACCAGCATCAGAAGAACGTCGCCAGGCTGCGCGCGACGGAGAAGCAGATTCAGAACGATACGGTCGAACCGGGCGACGATGCGCCGCCGGTCGCCGGGAGCTCGCCGGCCGACGCAAGCTCTGCAGCCGCGACGGCAAAGCCGGGTCCGGCGAAAAAGCCTGCGCGGGTTACCCCTCCGGCCCGGCAAGGCGCGGTGCAATCGACGTCGCCGGTTCAGGAATAGTGCAGGCTGCGCCGGCAGCGGGCCGGAAGCGAATTCCACTTTGCCGGAAAACGCTTTAAGGTCGCACGGTACCCGCGAATCTAACACCCGTAACTTCGGAGAAATTCACGCGATGGCGTTGTCGAGCATGACCGGCTTTGCCCGAAGCAACGGCGCCAGCGGACCATACGCGTTCGAATGGGAATTGAAGTCGGTCAATGCCAAAGGCTTTGACCTGCGGATGCGGCTGCCGCCCGGATGGGACGACCTCGAAGCTTTCGCCAAGAAACGCGCCGGCGAGGTTCTGTCGCGCGGCACCGTGTACGCCAATTTGAACGTCAAGCGCTCCAGCGCGGTCTCGACGATCCGCATCAATGAAGAGGTGCTGGCGTCGATCGTCAGGGTTGCCGGTGTACTTGCCGGGAAGATCGATGCGGTGGCGCCCAGCATCGATGGGCTCCTGTCGATCAAGGGCGTCATCGAGGTTGTCGAGCCGGAAAGTAATGAGGCGGAGGACAAGGCTGCGAAGGCCGCTGCGGCGACGGCGTTCGAGCAGGCGCTGGCCAACCTTGTTGAGATGCGTCGACGCGAAGGCGTGACGCTCGGGCAAATACTCTCGCAGCGAATGGATGAGATCGAGCGTTTGGCGACGCGGGCCGAAGCCGCCCCCGGCCGCAAGCCTGAGGCGATCAGGGCGCGTCTTGCCGAGCAGATCGCTGCGTTGCTCGAGTCGTCCGATCGCTTTGATCCCGATCGACTGAATCAGGAAGCGATCATGATCGCGGCAAAGGCCGACATTCGCGAAGAACTCGATCGCATTGCCTCCCACATCTCGCAGGCCCGCGAGATGATCGGCAAGGGCGGCCCGATCGGGCGGCGGTTGGATTTCCTGGCGCAGGAATTTAACCGCGAGGTCAATACTTGCTGCTCCAAATCCAACGATCTTGAATTGACCAATACCGGCCTCGAAATGAAAAACGTCGTCGAGCAGTTTCGCGAGCAGGTTCAAAATCTGGAGTGATCATGACGGCTGGCGGTCACGGCTTCGACGGAGTTGAGCGGCGCGGGCTGATGTTCGTGCTGTCGTCGCCGTCGGGCGCGGGAAAGACCACATTGTCCCGCCTTCTGATCGAACGGATACCCGGACTGAGGATGTCGGTTTCGGCGACTACGCGGCCGATGCGGCCGGGCGAAGTCGAGGGCCGCGACTATTTGTTTGTCGACAAGTCCAAATTCGAGTTGATGGCAAAGCGGAACGAATTGCTGGAATGGGCCACCGTGTTCGACAACCGCTACGGCACGCCACGTGCGCCGGTCGAAACGGCGTTGTCTGCTGGACATGACGTGCTGTTCGATATTGACTGGCAGGGCACGCAGCAATTGCGGGAAAAGGCGCGGGCCGATGTCGTCAGCGTGTTCATCCTGCCGCCGTCCGCCGCCGACCTGGAAAAGCGCCTGCACTCGCGCGCACAGGATTCCGATGACGTGATCCGGGGGCGGATGAACCGCGCCAGCCATGAAATGAGCCATTGGGCGGAATACGATTATATCGTGATCAATCACGATATCGATCAAGCGTTTGCCGAGGTCGAGTCGATCCTGAAGGCCGAGCGGCTGAGGCGCGAACGCCGTACAGGCTTGACGACGTTCGTGCGTGAGTTGCAGCGGCAGTTGGAAAAATAGGCCGACGTCAACCAGGAGCGCGTTTTGACAGTTGCGAGAAAAATTCCGCAATCCTGTCGTTTCGGTCACCTGCTCGGTCAAGGTCGCGCGCGAAGCCGGTCCGGCGCGGCAGAGCATCCGCTTCGTGGGGAGACGATAGCAGAATGCTGTCGTCGTCCGTCAATTCCCTGATCGTGCTTCGGCGAACGCGGACGTTGCCCCGCCGGGAGTGTCGTGCGCTGCCGAATTTGAAAATGAGGCTTCCCAGGATTCCCGCGAACGCCAGCGCTGTTATAAGCGCGACCAACTGCAATTTCGCGGAATAGGTCGGAGCTTGCGATGGCACGTCAGCGGCTGCGAGCGGGCCGGCGACGAGAGGGGACGTCGGCTGCGTCCGCGAGGTCGAGTTCTCGCTGGTGATGGGATTGTCGTTATTTGGCGTTGGATTGATCGAAGGGGTTGTCTCCGACGCATCGGGCCAGCGCGAAGCGATAGTCGATCGTTGCGTCGGTGTACCCGGTGTCCCCAAGCCGCCGCCATTTTCCCCGACCGCCGCGTCCGCCGGCACCGCTGGAATCGGCGCAACGCTGCGGTTCGGCTGTTCGATGCGCGTCTGCGGCCATAGTTCGGCATGAGCGTCCGCGATAGAGCCTTGCGTTGAGGCTTCAGCTTTCGGCGCGATCGACTTCGCAGATGGCGGGGAATGCGGCTTGGCGGTCTGCGAAAGCCTGTCGCGCTCCTCGCGGAGATACCAGCATTGGCGTTTGGTGCCATGTTCGAGGCGGTAGTACCAATGGCTGCCCTGAGGTGTCTGGTCCTTCGGTTCGGAAAGGCAATCGTCAGCCTCGCGCGCCGTGCCTTGCGATATTGTTGTGAGAGGGGCGCCCGCGAGAAAGCCGGCGAAGATTGCTGACACAAATTTCGCGGTTCGGTTTGCCATGTGCAACTCCGATGATGATACGGGACACTCCGCACGCCAAATCTCCGCTAAGACTTGGGTCTCAATGAGCCGCAATTTCGGACAGCATGAGGCTTAATTCGGGCTCGCCTTCGCGTCGGCGAGGGCGGCATCAACCCGAAAAACAAAAGTTGGCGCTACTGTTTCGACGCGGTCCAGCGCCCGGCGCATCCGTCGGATTGCCGGAACGTTCCGGAGCCGCCGCGACCGGAGAGCCGGCCGACGCTCTTGACGGTGATGCCGTTGGAGTTGCCGACGGCGCTTGCGGAGCCGTTTGCGCTGACCTGTCCGCTGACGCCTTCGCCGAAATTCTGCCGCTGTTTACAACCACCGCCGTCGCTGCTGCCGGAGCAGGGGGTGCCTATCCCAACGACGACCCAGGCACCATCGAAATTGCCGCCTCCGCCACCGCCTCGGGAAGCAGACCGGCGCGTCTGCTCCACTTCGGGGTTGCTTCGCTTCCCGGACCGTTCAGGCTCGGCCGGTTGTGGCGCCGGCCGTGAGCCGGACAGGGATTTTTCATCATTGCCGATACTGCCGCCGGCGCTGCCGGATTGCGCCAGCGCCGTGCTCGGATCGATCGAGACGGCGAGCGAGATGAAGAGGAGGGCAATTTTCGTCCGGGTTCGAATGACGTTTTGCATAAACACCTGGTTCCAATTAGGTTGCAGCAATCCTAGCGGCCGGACCCGTCGGCACAGACGGCGCCGATAATGCGGCAAGATTTGCCGGTCCCGCCGCACTCTTCAAGCGCGGCGTCCTTGGCCCTCTGGATGGTTTCGCCCTGTGACAACGACCACGATTTTCCTGAAATCGCGAATGCGCCGCATCTGGTTCCGTAGAAGCTGAGTTCAAACTGGCATTTGCTTGCTCCGCAATTGGAGCGCGCGTCGGCGACGGCCGCTTTGCGTGACGCGTGATTCCAGGAAATCCCCCACTTATCGCTCTCGGGACCGTACACGATCGAACCCCACGGTTTCAGATCGTCCATTTTTCGCAATCGGCTCAGCACGCCTTCAGTTGCTTCGCCGGTTGGCGTCATGCTGCTTTTTTCCTGAAACTTGCTGATGGCGAGCTTCAGGGCGTTCTTACCGTCCGGTGACTCCGGATCGAAGTTGTGTTCGTAAAGCCGATCGCCTAATTCCCGTAGCAGCGTCGAGTCCTTGATCGGCACCCGGTCGGGATCCGGCCGCAGCGTATCGGCCAGTCGCGCTTCCTGCGACGGTGCAATAGCAACCTGCGATGACGGTGCTGGAGGCGCAACAAAATAAAAGGCGCCGTCGATCGGCGAAGACGACACCCATGGTTGCTGCGATCCGCCAGTCTCTCGCTTCACGGCGAGGCCTACGTGGTTGAAGGTTTGGAAGATGTCGAGTCCCGACTGTCGAATGGTGGCTGCCAGCGCCTTGGTATAAGGGCTGTGGCCGTCGCTGCCATCCTGGGCGACGCTGCCGGGCTGCGTCGCGTAGGAGATCAGCGTGCCTTCCGGCGCCCGCATCTGGGCGAGGCCGCCATCCGACGAACGCAATCCGCGAGCGCCGAATGGATTGTTACGGCAGGCGTCGAGGATCACAATGTTAAGGCGCGTGCCCGATCCCTGCATCTGGCGCAGCACGAGATTGATGTCCACCATCTGGAAATCGACGTCGGCCTCGCGTGTCGGATTGGCGCTAACGGGTACGAGATAGTTCGAACCGTTTACCTGAACGCCATGGCCGGCATAGTAGAACAGCGCGACGTCGGCGCCCTGGACTTGCCGTCCAAAGTTTTGAATCGCGGCGTCGAGCGCGGATTTGTCGAGATCGAGTTGGGCGCGTCCACCGATCAGAGTGAAGCCAAGGCTTCCGAGCGTATCGGCCATCAGCACGGCATCGTTGCGGGGATTGTCGAGCCGGGTGACGTTTTGATAGGCGGAATTGCCGACCACGAGCGCAATGCGCTTCTCCGCAACGGCGGGACCGGTGAAGACCAGCGACAGCAAAGCAATCAACGCCGGCAGCGTGCGGCGACTTCCTGCCCAGTTCAAGAACGGCCGTTGCATCGCCAATGCATCCCGCAAAGATGATGGCGGCAGACTATCATCCGCCCGGCGCTGCGAAAAGCAGCGCCGCGCCGCTCCGGAGCGACTTTAGTCGCTCGCGAGCACGTCGCTGAACAGCACGTAGCGCGTTCCATCGAAACGCACCAGCCGCATCTGCTTGATCGGGCGCAGGTCCGTAGGGCTGGTCTTCAGGCGGATCCCCGGCAGCAGCAACGGCAGCTCCATGTCCAGATGGGAAGCCTGCTTCATGATATTCTCGCGCGTAAGATTATCGCCGCACTGCTTGAGGAGCTGGACCACCGCGGTGCCGATATTATAGCCGTAAGGCGCGTAATAGTCGCTCTTGTCGATACGCGGGTTATACTTGTCCATCCACACGTTCCAGGTCTTCATCGCGGGGTCGTCCTTCCATTGCGGGTCGGCCGGATCCTTTTGATAGGCCGCGGAGATGATACCCTTTGCAGCATCAAAACCGGCCGGCCTGATTGCGCCCGCGATCGACGAACCGACGCTGACTACGAATTCCTGCGGGTGCCAGTCGATGTCATAGGCTTTGCGAATTGCTTGCGCGGAGAATTTGGGGACCGTTACGATGAAAAATACGTTGGCGCCCGAAGCCTTCAGGGAAACCACCTGAGAATCGACGGTTGGATCGCTGGTGTTATAGGTCTGCGATGAAACGATCATCGCAGACGCCTTGTCACCGAGCCCGCGCTTGAAACCCAGGAGATAGTCGCGGCCAAGGTCGTCATTCTGCGACAGGATCCCGATCTTCGCGTCAGGTTTTGTCGATAGAATGTACCTGGCGTAGATCTCGCCTTCCGACGCATAGTGCGGCGTCCAGCTCATCGTCCACGGATAATGCTCGGGGTCATTGAAGACCGTCGCGCCGCTGCCGACGAAAAGATGCGGCACCTTTTGTTGATTGATGTATTTGACCACGGCCATATTGGTCGCCGTGCCCACCGGATTTACGAGAAACAACACCTCGTCGCTTTCGATCAGTCGCCTGATCTGTTCCACCGTCTTGGGCGGGCTGTAAGCGTCGTCAAGGCTGATGAAATTGATCTTGCGGCCGTTCACACCGCCCCGTTCGTTGATCATCGTGAAATAGGCCGTGGCGGAGACCGCGCCCGCCGAATAGGCCGATGCCGGACCGCTATAGGGCGTGGTAGTCCCGATCTTGATTTCAGTATCGGTGGCGCCGGGACTGTACTGCTTCTGCGCCGGGGCCGGTGTCGCGGCCAGGATGGCCGCAAGCGCCGCCAAGCCGGCGAGGGTCGAAGGATGTTTGGAGCCCATAGCGTTCTCCTGTTTCAACTGGCGAGGCGGCTAAATGCCATCAGTTTCTCAACACGATGCGTCCAACTACTTTTCCGGCCCGCAATTCGTCGATCCATTTCTGGACGTCGCCCATCGGCTCTTCTTTCATGGGCGTCGGCTTGATCTTGCCTGAGCGCGCGAGCGCCATCAGCTCATGTCCCTCGGCCAGCGTGCCGACCATGAAGCCCTCGATCGTCATGCGCTTGTAGATCCATTGCACCATCGGCAGGCTGAAATTGCCGCCCATCAATCCGGAGACGACGATCTTGCCGCCTCGGGCGACTGCGGAGACCGCAAAGGCCATCGATTTCTCATTGCCGGCAAAATCGACGATCTCGTCGAAGCCGCCCTCGGTTTCCCTGATGATGCGTTTGACCACGTCTGCTTCTGACGGATCATAGGCGACCGCCGCGCCGTTCGTCAGCGCTGCCTCGCGCGCGGCGGGGCTCAAATCCGCGACGGAGATTTTTTGCTTGAACATGGCTTGCGCGAAAGCCAGTCCCATCATGCCGACGCCGCCGAGGCCGATCAGCAGTAGATTGCGCTGCCGCGGCCGGTCGACCAGTCGTTTCAGCGCGCCGTACGCGGTTACGCCGGAGCACATCAAGGTTGCCGCCTGATTGACCGGGAGCGGATCGTAATCGAGCAGGTATTTTGCGTCGGGTACCAGCACATGGGTGGCGAAACCGCCGTCGATTGCCACGCCGAGAAAACGCTGCTTGACGCAGAGATTCTCGTCGCCATTGGCACAGTCGCGGCATTGGCCGCAGCCGATCCAGGGGAATACCGCCTTCCTTGTGCCGATCAGACCTTTCGAAACATCCGGACCGGCTTCCTCGACGATCCCCGCGATCTCGTGGCCCAGCGTGAACGGCAGGGTCATGCCACGGGTAGTATCGAGCCTCTTGCCGCCGCCGAGGTCGGCATAGCCGTCCTGGATATGCAGATCGGAATGGCACAACCCGCAGCGCTCGATACGGACAAGAACTTCCTTGCCTTGCGGTTTCGGAGTTTCAACGATGGTTTCGCAAAGCGGCGCATCGAATTTGACCAATGACTGGCGTCGCATTTGCGCCATGGCGTTTCTCTCCCTCAAGACGTTCTTGACGTGCGTATATTTATCAATTCTCGAGCCATGGCAACAAAGCTGCTGACCGGTACGGTTTCGGCGCGCCGCGTCAAATCGACATGGCCTGCCGTTGCCAGCCGGGCCGGATCCACCGCCAGTGATTTGAGGCTTTGCCGCAGCATTTTCCGTCGCTGGCCGAACGCCGCCGCCGCAACCTGCTCCAGCGCCCGGCGGTCGCACGCTTCCGGGGTGCTGCGGGGCACCAATCGCACCACGGACGAGGTCACTTTGGGCTGCGGCACGAATGCCGCGGCGGAAATGTCGAACAGGATTTTTGTTTCGGCCCGCCAATTAGCGAGCACGCCAAGCCGCCCATAGGCTTCGTCATTCTCGCGCGCGACTATGCGCTCGGCCACTTCGCGCTGAAACATCAGCACCATCATGTCATACCAGGGCGGCCACGGCTCGATCGACAGCCAGTCGATCAGAAGCGCGGTCGCAATGTTGTAGGGCAGGTTGGCGACGATTTTCGCGCTGGCGCCCCCGAGCAGCGGCCGTGGATCGAAATGCTGCGCGTCGGCGCAGATTATTTCCAGCCGACCCGGATAGCGCTTTGAAATCTCTTCCAGGGCCGGCAGCGCGCGCTGGTCGCGCTCCACGGCGATGACGCGCCGCGCGCCCAACGCCAGCAACGCGCGCGTCAGCCCGCCGGGACCGGGGCCGATCTCGATCACAACAGCATCTTCCAGCGGGCCCGCGGCCCGCGCGATCCG
Organism: uncultured Alphaproteobacteria bacterium; assembly: GCA_963732455.1. Lineage (GTDB taxonomy): Bacteria > Pseudomonadota > Alphaproteobacteria > Rhizobiales > Xanthobacteraceae > Bradyrhizobium. The sequence goes on from CAVSZM010000010.1 coordinate 47,702, forward strand.
CGCGGTGAGGTTGAGGTCCAGCAAAAAATTCTGGCCCAGCGATTTGCGAGCCGACAAGGAATGCTGGCGAATGACCTCGCGAAGCGGCGGAAGGTCGTCGATCGCGCTCATGCCGGCGGCGTCGCCGCCATGCGGGCGGCCAGTCGCAATGCCGCGATCAGGCTGGACGGATTGGCCCGGCCGGTGCCGGCGATATCAAAGGCCGTGCCATGATCCGGTGATGTGCGAATGAACGGCAATCCCAGCGTGACGTTGACGGCATCATCGAATGCCAGCGTCTTGACCGGGATCAGCGCCTGATCGTGATACATGCAGATCGCGCAGTCATAGGTTTTGCGTGCGGCATCGTGGAACAGTGGTATCCGCCGGCAGCGGTCCCCTGACGTCGATGCCGTCGCCGCGCAGGATTTCGAATGGCTGGACCAACGATTGTCTGGTCCTCAGTACCGAGCGAGCCATCTTCGCCGGCGTGGGGATTGAGACCGGAGACCACGAGGCGCGGATTGGCGAGGCCGAAACGGGTCTTCAAATCCGCGACCACGATGCGGGCAGTCGTGACGATCAGGTCGCTCGACAGCCGCGAGATCGCCTCGCGCAGTGAAAGATGGATGGTCACGGGCACGACGATGAGGGCAGGGGACCACAGCATCATGACAGGTTGGGGCGTATGGCCCGCGGTCGCCGCGAGTTCGGCGAGAAACTCGGTATGACCGGGATGCCGGAATCCGGCGCGGTAAAGAACGCTCTTGGCGATGGGATTGGTAACGACTGCGCTGGCCCGTCCCGCGACGACATCGCCGACCGCCTGACGAATGGAGGCCAGGGCGGCGTCCGCACTGGTATTGTCCGGCTGACCGGGCCGCGCGGTCGAAGCGTGGCCGGTGGCCACGATCGGCAATGCCTCCGCAAACGTGGCGACTGCATCTTCGGCGCGTACCTCGGCGAGCTTGACCTTATGTCCGAGAGCCTTCGCACGGTGATTTAGGAAATCGCGATCGCCGAGCAGGTAGAATGCCGGGAGCTTCAGTTCGTTCCGGCGCAGCCACGCTTCGATGGTGATGTCAGGCCCGATACCCGCGGGTTCTCCGGATGTCAGCGCGAGAGGCTTTGCCATGCGTCAACGATATTCGATCATCGCGGCTTTGCGGACTTCCTGCAGGTATGATTTCGATTTCGCTTCGTATTTCTCGGCAAACATTTTATCCCGGACTTCTCTCTTCTTCGGCGTATCGACCGTGGTCGGCTTCCTTGCGCACAGCGCAACCATCTCCACGCCCTGTTTCGTCAATTCCGGCGGCGTCAAATGGCCGATCGGGGTATTGTCCAGCACTTCACGAAGAACGGCCGGGATGTCGGCCGAGGTCTTGACCACGGCCTCGCGTATCGCCGCATTTTGCATGGTCTTGAAGTAAGCGTTTGCCTCTTCGCAGGTCTGCACCCTGCTGCGAAGGGCTTCGGCCTCTTTGCGCCTTGCCTCGACGGCCGCGGTTGCAGAACCTCGCGGGACGATCAAGACGATCGGCTGCATCTTGTATTCGAAGCTTTCGGTCTGCTGCTTCTCTTCGCCGTTCACCTGGACGGCGGCGGCGACGTCCTTCTCTCCGACCTGAAGGCTCTCCTTGTATCGTCCCCGCACCAGGCTGGTCCAAACCATCTCGGCCTTCATGCGGGCCTTCAGAGTGTCGGGTCGAATGCCCTGACTTTCCAGGGATTTTGTCAGCTGATCCGGTGTGATCCGCATCCGCGAGCTCATCGCTGCGTATGACTGATCGACATCCGACGCGGAAGGGTCGACGCCAAATTTCTTGCCTTCCTTGACCTTCACTTTTTCGTCGATCAATTCGTTGATCACCTGCTGTCGGTCGGCCGGCTTGTGAGTCGTCAGGAAGGTCAGCTTGCTGCGCTGTTCGATATCGTAGTTGGTGATAGGTTCGCCGTTGACCATGACGGCGACGGTTTGCGCGTGCAGCGGCGAACCGCAGCCCAACAAGATCAGCGCCGCGGCACACCCCAGGGCAATAGATGAGAGGCGATGAGAGAGTGTGGTCGTCATGATCATATTCGCTATATCAACCGGTTCGAATTGGAGCTGCGACGCGCCGGGAAGTCGTCCTCCGGTAAAGTGCCGGCGCCGGTTCTATTGCATACCCGCGGTTGGGCTGGCTGATGTGGCCGTGTTGGCGAGGGTCCGAAGGCCGATCTGCAGCATGAAAGCGTGACTGAGCACGGGTGGCGTGGTGCCGACGGAGTAGCTGTAGGACGTGACGTAGTTGGCCGCCAGCACGAAGCAGTCGTCCACATACCCGGCGCCCACGATGTACTGATTGATCTTGTTCGCTTCGAGGTCCCATCGGGCGGATCCCGACACCACCCAGTTCGCGGCCAACTTGACCGATCCGCCGCCCAGCAATCCTTCGCGACGGGTCAGGTATCCTATTTCCGGCTGCTGGGCATAATTGCCGTACATCATGTTGATCGACCAGCGGTCGAAGTTCGCGCGGCCTTCCGCCTCGAAACGATTGACGTTGAGCGTCGCTTCATCAAGGCGCGTGCGCATGCTGAAGGTATAGGTTCTGTTGGGTGAATAGTTGACGCGGGCAACATAATCGGAGCGCGTGGTTTCGAGGCCGGAATTCAGGCCTGTGTTGGTCATGTCCGCGACCGCGAATGAATTCAGGCCGAACAGTTGATAGGACTGTCCGAACAGCACATTGACGGCGCCGCCGCGATCGAATTGCGTCGTCGCCTGGACGCCGACATTGGCGCGGCCGCCGCCTTCGACGCGATCGTAGCCGGAGAATTTGTCGACGCTGAACAGGTTGCTGGCGTCGAACACCAGGCTTTGCGCGTCTTCGTTGGGAATCTGGCCGGCATAGGGTTCATTGGGGCGAACGATGATCTGTGCGATCGGCTCGACCGTCGTGGTGCCCCAGGGCTGAACGTTGATGAAGGGATAGCGATATTCGAGGCCGACCGTGGGCATCACCCGCAGCTCTTGCGTGTCGCCGACCGGAAGGAAATTCGAAACGCCCGGCTGGTTCGAGATAGAGGCAGCGATCGCATCCGCGCGGATGCTCGCAAACGGCGTCCAGATTTCTCCCGCGGAATCGGTGAACGATCTCCGCCACTGCGCCTCACCCGTCACCCGGGTGTAGGTGCCTGGCATGCCGCGCAGCAGGCATTGCGACGGCAGCCGCGCCAGCGGATCGGCGGACGCCGTCGTGCACAGGCTTGCCGTGTTTGCCAATGTCGTGATCGGGTCGAAGACGCCGGTTTCGCGGGACAGGCTGGTGAAGTTCGTTTTGTAACTGAACTCGCCGCCCAGGATGTTCCGGTTGATGACGTTCGAATAATCAAGGACCGGATGTATCACAGGCACCTGGGCCTGGTTGCCCGAATAGCTCAGATAATAAATCGTGCGGACGTCGAAGAAGCTGCGATTGCCGACTCCGGTCAGGTAAAGCTGGGAAATGGCTTCCGTCGGCAGGCTGAGGAACGAGCCCAGCGGATCCCTGTATTGAGCGAGCCTGTAGTCGGAGAAAAAGTTGTAGTCCGTGAGCAGAACGCCGTCCCAGCCCCACACCCATTTGTCGTTCAGCGCGAATTGGCCCTTGGTGTCGATGCCTCCGCGGAATTGGCGATCGCCCGGTTGTCCTGCAAAGGCGCCGGGATCCAGCTGATCGATGCCATAGGCGCGGATCTGATACGATCCGTTCATCAGGCGCTGACGGAACTCGCCTTGAAACAGCACGCCCTGCTTGGTTGTAAAGCGTGGGTTGAAGGTCGCGTCGTAGTCCGGAGCGATTGCCCAGTAGAACGGGGTTTCAACGCCATACCCATAGCCCGAAGCCGAGGAGAAGCCCGGCATCAAGAATCCTGTCTTTCGCTTCACGGTCGGATCGGGCGCTGAGAAGTACGGCAGGTACGCCATCGGAACGCCGAAGAACTCCAGCTGCGCGTTCTCGAAGTACAGCATCTTTTCGGTCTGGTCGTGAATGATTCGCGCGCCCTTGACCTGCCACAGTGGCGGCTTCTTCGGATCGTCCTTACAGGGCGCGCAGGCGGTATAGACTCCGTTTTCGAAGACGGTGTAGTTGCCGCTGGTGCGGTCCGCGCGAGTTGCAGCCATTCGCGTCTGGTCGGCGGTGTCGACGCGCAACGAATCGACGAAACCGTCGCGGTAGTCGTCGCTCAAATCCATGATATTCGCGTAGGTAATCTTGCCGTCCGCATCCGTCATGCGGATGTTGCCTTCGGCATGAAGCCGCTTGGTCTTCTGATCGTAGATGACCTTGTCGGCCTCGACGCTTGTTCCGTTGTAAAACATCTGCACGTTGCCGACCGCCGACACCCGCGAATTGTTGTAGTCGTAGTCCACCTCGACCGCCTGGACGAGCATCTGTCCGTCATTGGCGACGCGCGGCGGTTTTGGCCGGGGAGGGAGGGGATTGTAGGTAAAGCCCTGCGCAAAGGCTGGGGATGTCGGGGCAATCCAGAGCGCGCCGGCGAAAATGAACCCGAAAACCAGAGCCAGAACGGATCGGCTGATGATGGTCAAACGAGGACGATGGCGGCGCACGGGGGTGCGCCGCCTGAACGCAGGCGACCTTCTCTGGCGGGCGGCGACTACAGCCACTACCCGTCCTCCTGGTACAGCAAGGCCAAAAAGCCGGTGAGACCGCCTACGAACACAGGCAGCCACGCCGAAGCGATCGGATGCATCAACTCAGCCTTGCTCAAATCCTCAGTTACTTTCGACAAAATGTAGAGCAGAAACCCCGCGCCCACGCCACTCAAAACCATCTTTTGCACGCCGCCGAAGCGGAAGAACCGCAAGCTGACGGCGGCTGCCAGCATGACCATTGCGGCAAGCAAAAATGGCTGTGCGAGAAGCTTGTGGTACTGCAGCCGGTACCCGGCGGTCGCAAATCCCGAGCTTTCCGAGGACCGGATGTAGCTCGGTAGTTGCCAAAAAGACACAGTCTCGGGCGTGGAGAAGCTGTTGCGTACCTGGGCCGGCGTCAGGCTGGTCGCGAGGAAGAAGGTGTCCTGGTCAACCGGCGGTCCGTCGAGCGAGTAGCGGCGGACGGATTTGAACAACCAGCGTCCCTCCTCAAGCGTTGCCTCGCGCGCTTCGATGCGTTCCTTGAACTGATAGTCGGTATCGAATCTGAACAATGTCAGCCCGGTCAACCGCACGCCCTGCTGCTCGCTGCGGGCCGCGTTGATGATGACCTGGCCATCGTTGTTCACCTGATTGATCCAGAAGCCGGTTGCGTCCTGAATGCCACCGCCGGGAGCGGAGCCGAACAACTCCGCCTCCATCCGCTTGGAGAGTTCACGCAAATTAGCGGACATCGGATTGTAGGCGGTCGTTGCCAAAACTCCGAGCGCGACCGCGCTTGCAAGCGCCGGTGCGATAAACTGCCATGCAGAAACGCCCGCGGCCCGCGCCACCACGAGTTCCAGTCGCCGCGAAAGCGCCAGGTAGCAGGTCATCGCCCCGATCAGAATGCAGAAGGGCATCATCTTTTCGAGCAATTGCGGCACTCGGAACAGCGAGGTTTCCGCGACTGTGACGGCGGATGCCGAAACCAGCCCCGACGTCTTCCTGACCATTTCGATGTAATCCACCAGCACCAGCAGGACGAATATGCTGGCGAACACGCCAAGCGCCGAGACCACGAAGCGGCCGGCAAAATATCGCCCAAGGGTGTTGGTCATCATGCTCATGCTGTGACCGGTCGGCGAAAGAGCCGCAAAAATCGCGCGTTCGATTTGTTGATCGCTTCCATCAGCGTAGCCGGCGGTTCCACCACGATGCCGTCGACGATGATCCAAAGACTTCCGCCGATCGCTATCGCCAGCATCAGGTATTGAACGATCGGAGCGAGCGGCGATTTTACCGCCATGACGGAGCAGGCGAATCCTGCCATGCGCAGCCCAAACACAGCGAGGATGGAACTGCCGATCGAAAAGTTGCGGCTCTGACGGGTCGTGCGCGGCGCGCCGAGAAAGGCAAACGTGAGCGCTGCAAAAGCAAACGGATAGATCGGCGCCATGAAACGGTCATGCAACTCGGCACGAAACTGTCCGGGCAACTGCGTGTAAACCGGATCGGCGGCGGACGGCGAGAGCAATTCCCAGAGGTAGCGTTCGCGAATGCCCAACGTGACGTCGCGGCCTTGATTCGAGAATTTCGACATGTCGAAGGCATAGCGACCGAACGCCACCAGCGCTGGATCTCGCTTGCCGATTTCGAAGCGCTGGAGATTTCCATCCTCGAGGATGAGGAACGATCCGCTGTCGTTTTTCAGGACCGTCCCATGGTCGGCAACGATGCTGACGCGTTCTTTTGGGTCGCGGCGATCATCGACAAAGATGCCGACCAGCAGGCCACCCGGTTGCCGCTCTCGAATACGGATGGTCAGGTTCTGGTCGAGTTGGGCGAAGCGGCCGGGCTGCAGGATGTTGGCCAGTACATCCGCTGTGATTTCGGCATCCCATTGCTTCAGGCGGCGCATGCCCTCGGGGGCGAGATAGGAGGCGATAAAAGCAACCATGACCGCCACCACGATGGTGGCAAAGATGAACGGACGGAACAGCCGGATCGGCGAGAGGCCGGCCGCATTCATGACGATGATCTCTGAATCGGTTGCGAGCTTGTTGAGGGTATGCGAGATCGCGATCATCAGGGCGATCGGCGAAATGATCAGCACCAGCGCCGGAATGACAAGACTGGTGACGCCGAGAAAGGTGATGATCGTCTGGCCCTGGCTGGTCATCAGATCGATGCCGCGCAATGCCTGCGTAATCCAGATCACCCCCGTCAGGCTGACCAGAACCAGCGCAAACGACGCGAGCGTCGTGCGAAAGATATACTTGTCGATCGACCCCATCGTTACCGCACGATCCCCCCCGGCGCACTGGACCTGCAGCGAACGACCAATCCCGAAATCAGGATCCCCTCTGGTCGCGCCGCCATTCGTCCAGCCGGCTCACCCTCTCACTACCATCCCTTTGATCCGTCAACAAAATGGCTGTGCCATGGCACCCTGGAGATATGTTTAATAATTCGTGATAGTGGCCACCCGGCCACGGCGACGCTTGGCAGCGTTGCCGCTGACAGGTCATAGTGCCGAACCCATGTTCTTGACGAACGCGAATCGCAGCCGAAGAGAACATTCCAGGCACCGCCCGGCGGGTTCCCGACCAGCGACAGCCCCGATTTTTGGAGGATTTGCCTATGCCCGACGTCGTCAAGGTCGGATTTGCTCCGTTTTCCGCTGCCCCGCGCGGTATTCTGGTAGTTTTCTGCGACGATAAGTTGAAGTTCGGCGCGGCCACCCGCAATGCGCTGGGCGCGGCGGCCGGTTTGGTCAGGCGCGCCGCGGCGACAAACCAGTTCAAGGGCAAGAGCGGTTCCACCCTCGATATTCTGGCACCGGAGGGCCTTAAATCTTCACGGCTGATCGTGGTCGGCGCCGGCAAGCTCTCGGCGATCAAGGAAAACGATTTCTTCAAGCTTGGCGGCGCGGCGGCCGGTAAACTACGCGCCGGCAACGATTCTCTGACCATCATTGCGGATTTGCCGACGGGGCCGATGAAGCCCGATCAGGCAGCTGCTGTCGCTTCAGGCGTGCGGCTGCGCGCCTATAAATTCGATCGCTACAAGACCAAAAAGAAGGACGGCGAGGACGCTCCATTGCGCGCCGACGTTTCGCTTGCCGTCGGTGATGTGGCCGCCGCGCGAACGGCCTTTGCTCCGAACGCTCACATCGTCGATGGCGTCATCATGGCGCGCGAACTGGTGAACGAGCCTCCGAACGTGCTCTACCCCGTTGAATTTGCACGCCGCGCCGGCCAGCTTCGCAAGCTCGGCGTCGATGTTCAGATTCTCGACGTCAAGGCCATGAGGAAACTGGGGATGGGGGCGCTGCTCGGCGTCGCCCAGGGATCGACGCAGCCCGGCCGCGCCGTGATCATGCGCTGGAACGGCGGCAAGCGCGGAGATCAGCCGGTCGGCTTTATCGGCAAGGGCGTTTGTTTCGATACCGGCGGCATCTCGATCAAGCCGGCAGGAAGCATGGAGGACATGAAGGGTGATATGGGCGGTGCGGCCTGCGTGGTTGGATTGATGCATGCACTCGCCGCGCGGAAGGCAAAGGTCAATGTGGTCGGCGCCATCGGTCTTGTCGAGAACATGCCCGATGGCAACGCGCAGCGCCCCGGCGATATCGTGACGTCGATGTCGGGCCAGACCATCGAGATCATCAACACCGATGCCGAGGGCCGCCTGGTGCTGGCGGACGTGCTCTGGTATGTGGCGAAGAAGTTCAAGCCGAAATTCATGGTCGATCTCGCGACGCTCACCGGCGCGATCCTGGTGGCTCTCGGCACCGAATACGCCGGGTTGTTCTCCAACAACGACGAATTGGCCGAACGATTGACAAAGGTTGGGCTTGCGACGGGGGAACGGGTCTGGCGGATGCCGCTCGGTCCGGAATATGACAAGCAGATCGACTCGCGTTTTGCGGATATGAAGAACACAGGTGCCCGCAACGGCGGTTCGATCACGGCTGCGCAGTTCCTGCAGCGTTTCGTCGATGACACGCCGTGGGCGCACCTCGACATAGCAGGAACGGCGATGGGCGCGCCGAACTCCGAAATCAATCACAGCTGGGGTTCGGGCTATGGGGTTCGCCTGCTGGAACGCCTGGTCGCGGAGTATTACGAGGCAAAGCGATGACGGAAGTTCTGTTTTACCATCTGCAAAACATGTCGCTCGAAAACGTTTTGCCGCCCTTGCTCGAAAAATCGCTGGAGCGTGGCTGGCGGGTTGTGGTGCAGTCGACATCGCAGGAGCGCGCGGACGCGCTCGATGCTCATTTGTGGACGTATCGCGATGATTCGTTTCTGCCGCACGCCACCTGGCGCGCCGGCGATGTGCAGGACCAGCCGATCGTGCTGGCGGTAGAAGAGGGTAACCCGAACAGGGCCAATGTCAGGTTTCTGATCGACAATGCTGCATTGCCTGCCGACTCAGACACCTATGATCGGATGGTTCTGGTTTTTAATGGAGATGACGGTGATGCGCTCGCGTCGGCGCGAAGCGCCTGGACGGTTTGCAAGACACGCGGGTTCGAGGTGACATATTGGCAGGCCGACGAGCGGGGCCGGTGGCAGCGGCGGGAATAGCGATATGCGGCAATTGATGATAAGCTGAAGTATCGACCCGCGCGCTTGCACATAGCCACGGTCGTGCCGCAAAGTGATGTTGGGACAAGCGCTTAGGGCGGGGTGGGAATTTAATTCATCGTGCGAGACAGAAACCCTCATCGAAAACGACTGCTGGCGTTGCTTCTGCTGGCCCCTGTTATTGCAGGCTGCTCAGGCACCTCCGATATGTTTTCGTCCGACCTGTTGTCGAAAGATGCGGATTGGTTTTCGCGCTCCGGCAGGTTGTTCATCAGAAACGTTTCGATCGATGCGCCGCCTCTCACGCCCAACAAGCCGGTCGCGGCTGATGATTTGGTCAGCGGCGACGGGCTCTGTCCGGGGATGGTGCCTCCCGGCGGCTCCACCGACGCCAACGCCTTGACCACCGGCCCCGCAGCCGCGCCAGCCCCCTCGACTACGGGAACGGTGGCGCTCGGTCATACAGAATGCGATGTTGTTCGCGGCATTGGCGCACCTGACAGCGTCAATCTCTCCAACAATGCGCGCGGCGATCGAGTGGCGGTCGTCACCTATTCGCGGGGGCAGCGCGCCGGAATCTATACCTTCACATCGGGACGCTTGACCTCGATCGAGCGCGGACCTGAGCCGGTGGCGCAGCCGAAGACTGCAAAGCCGAAGAAGAAGCCGGCGGCGACCTGATCACCCCCGGTGCGTTTTCGTCCGAATTCGCTCAACCGGCGGCTTCGTCATATTGCGAACTTGCCGCCAGCCATTCTTCCTCGGCACGCTGCAATGCGCTCTCCGCACCGGCCCGGGCCTTGCCAAGCTGGGCGGCCTGCTTCGGGTCGCGCTTGAATATATCGGGCATCGCCAGCGCAGTATCGATCTTCGAGATAATGTCGTTGATCCGTGCGATCTCGGCCTCGGCGTCTGAAATCTTCTGTTTCAATGGTACGCGTTTTTCGCTTTTGTTGCGCTGAGGCTTATCGCGGCCGTTGCTGCGCTCACCGCCGCCGCGGTCGCGCGAATTGGTGCGCAAGCCGCGCGCCGACAGCACCATGCGCCTGTAATCATCGAGGTCGCCGTCGTAGTTCGTGACGGTGTGATCGGCTACGACCCATAATTGGTCGGCACAGGCTTCGATCAGATAACGATCATGCGAGACCATGATGACCGCGCCGGGAAATTCATTGATCGCCTCGGCAAGCGCGGCGCGGCTATCGATATCCAGATGGTTGGTCGGTTCGTCGAGAATGATCATGTTGGGACCGAAGAAGGTCGCAAGGCCAAGCAGCAGGCGCGCTTTTTCGCCGCCCGACAGGCTCTTGACGAGGGTGTCGCCGGCCTTGCCCGAAAAGCCGATCGCCCCGGTGCGCCCACGCACTTTGGTTTCGGGAGCGTCCGGCATCAGCTTGCGGACGTGATCGTAGGGCGAACCGTCCTCGCTTAATTCGTCGAGCTGGTGTTGTGCAAAATAGGCGATGGAAATCTTCTCGGCGCGCGTGATCGTACCCGAAAATGGCGCGAGCCGGTTGGCGAGAAGTTTGACCAACGTCGATTTGCCATTGCCGTTGGAACCGAGCAACGCGATGCGGTCATCGGTATCGATCCGCAAAGTGACGCGATTCAGCACCGGCTTTTTCGGATCATAGCCGACCGAAACATCGTCCACCGCGATAATCGGTGGCGAAAGCATCTTTTCCGGCGCGGGGAAGGTGATTTCCCGCACGTCCTGCGTCACCAGCGCCGCGATTGGCTTCATCCTTTCCAGCATTTTCACGCGCGACTGGGCCTGGCGCGCTTTTGAAGCCTTGGCCTTGAATCGATCTACGAAGGCTTGCAGGCGCTTGCGTTCCGCGTCCTGGCGCTTGGCGTGCTTGGCGTCGAGCATCTCGCGCGTGGCGCGTTGCTCCTCGTAGGAGGAATAGGTGCCGCGGTAGAGCGTTAGTTTGCCGCGGTCCAGATGGAGGATCTGATCCACCGACGTATCGAGCAGATCGCGGTCATGGCTGATGACGATTACAGTGCGCGGGTAGTTGGCGAGATGGTCCTCAAGCCACAGCGTGCCTTCGAGATCGAGATAGTTTGTCGGCTCATCCAGCAGCAGAAGATCGGGAGCGGCGAACAACGTCGCGGCGAGCGCGACGCGCATCCGCCAGCCGCCGGAAAATTCCGAACATGGCCGCGCCTGTTCAGCGGTCGAAAATCCGAGGCCGTTGAGGATCGCAGCGGCGCGAGCGGGCGCGGAATGGGCGTCGATGTCCACGAGCCTGGTCTGGATTTCCGCGATCCGGTGGGGATCGTGGGCGGTGTCGGCTTCCCGCAACAGGGCATCGCGCTCAAGGTCTGCCTTGAGCACGACGTCGATCAGGCTTTCAGGCCCGTTAGGCGCCTCCTGTGCAAGGCTGCCCACGCGCCAGCGCTGAGGGATGGTAATGGAGCCGGTCTCTGTCGGCAGCTCGCCGCGAATAGCCTGGAACAGCGTCGATTTGCCGGCACCGTTGCGGCCGATCAGACCCACGCGCGCTCCGGGCACGATCTGCGCGGAGCCATGATCGATCAGAAGCCGTCCGGCAATCCGGACCGAAATGTCGGTGATTGAAAGCATGCGGGGTTGTCACCGGAGCCGCCGCCAAACGCAACCCGTTTGTGAGCGAAATTTCGTCCCTGCAGCCGTTTGTGCCTGCATATGCCTGAAATACGGCGGTTAGTTCGGCGGCCTCCGCCGGTTCTCGCTGTCTCGCTTGCGCAATTCATCCATCAGATGCTGGAGGTGGGACGAAAGGCGCGAAGGTTCGGGACGCAGGCTTTGCTGCAGCCGTTCCCCAACGGCGTCGCAGATCGATCGGGTCGTCTTGCGATCGATCTGTTCGCCGTTGTCGGTGATTCGGCTATTCATGGTGAGTACCGCTTTGTGTCCATTGCAAACGTGATGCTGCACCAAGTCATTGGGATCGAAATTGTTTCCGGTCTGCGACAAAATGAGTGAATTTCCAGTAAAATTGCATGAATGCAGCTGGCGGTTCCACCTGACCGAACTCGGACAAAAGCCCCGGCGCGACTGGGCCGGGGCTTTTGACGTCCAGGATTGGACGATTGCGCTCAATAGCAGCGATTTACCAGGCGCCAGCGGGGTCCCCACGGCGTCGGGACCAATTGCCGGACAAAACAGCCGCCGTAACCATAGGCGGGGCCACCAACGAAGAAGCGTGGACCACCCCAGCCCCAGCCGTGCCAGCCACCGTGCCAACCGTGACCGCCCCAGGCAGAGGCGGAGGTCGGCGCCAGCGCTGCCACTGCAAGCGAAGCTGCGGCAACTGCAACAAGCGAGAGTTTGCGAAACATGGTCGTCTCCTCAGGTTTGGCGCTGCGAGCGCCATCGGTGAAATTGCTGCACCGGTTACGCCCTTCACCCGCGAGGCGTTCGGTCGATTGAAGCTTACGCCTGAGAAGGTGAACGAAACCGGGACGTTCGTTTCAGACGCGGTTCATGTTTGTGAAATTGTTGTAATTTCGGGCATCATTGCAGGCTCGGGCGTTCCGGAGCATTTCGCCTGGTCGCTTGCTGTTCGCATGTGGCGCCGATATAAGCGCCGCAACTCCCGTCAGCGCTTTTCAAGGAAAAAATCATGGCGATTGAACGCACCTTTTCGATTATCAAACCCGACGCGACCGCGCGAAATCTGACGGGCGCGATCAATGCGCTGATCGAAAAGGCCGGACTTCGTATCGTCGGCCAGAAGCGCATTCGCATGACCCGTGAACAGGCCGAAACATTCTACGCCGTCCACAAGGCGCGTCCGTTTTTTGGCGAGTTGGTGGATTTCATGATTTCAGGTCCAGTCGTCGTTCAGGTTCTCGAGGGCGAGAACGCCGTGCTCAAGCACCGCGACGTCATGGGCGCGACCGATCCTTCCAAGGCCGCCGATGGCACGATCCGCAAGCTGCATGCGAAGTCGATCGGTGAAAACTCGGTGCACGGTTCCGATGCTCCCGAGACGGCTGCAATCGAGATCGCCCAGTTTTTCTCCGGCAACGAAATCGTCGGCTGATTGACACTGACGCGGGCCCGCAATCTAGTCGACAATAGCCGCGGGGGGCGGGCGGTTGCTTGCGCCAAGGGGGTAGGCTGTGAATTGGCTGCTGCAGGTCGTTGATCCCGCAAATATCGGCGCGTTTTTTGCGCAAGTTCAAACCGACATGCAAATGCCGGCATTCTGGCTGGCGGTCGGCAAGATCATCTGGATCAACGTACTGTTGTCCGGCGACAATGCGCTGGTGATCGCGATGGCCTGCCGCGGTCTTGCGCCGCGGCAGCGCCTGTGGGGCATGGTGATCGGCGCCGGCATCGCGGTGGTGCTGCTTATCGCATTTACCGGCATCGTCGCAAAGCTGATGGTGCTGCCCTATCTGAAGCTGGTCGGCGGAATTGCGCTCCTCGTGATCGCAGCCAAACTGCTGGTGCCGGAAGATGAAGGCGACGACGTCACTGCGGGTACCAGTCTTTGGCATGCGATTCGGATCGTCGTGATCGCCGACATCGTGATGAGTCTGGACAATGTGATCGCGGTCGCAGCCGCCGCGAACGGACAGCTCTCACTGTTGATCCTCGGCCTCGCAGTGAGCATTCCGATGATAATCGCAGGCGCAGCGCTCATCATGATGGTGCTTGACCGGTTTCCAATTCTGGTTTGGTTGGGCGCAACGCTGCTCGGGTGGATCGCGGGCGACGTGATCGCAACCGATCCGGCAGTTCATCCCTTCATGCAGCGGCTGCTCGATGGCCAGATTGCACTCAATCTCGACGCGACCTCGGCGGTTTTCGGCGTGTCGCCGCACTTCAGTCTGGACGGAGATCTGGTCGAATACGTCTCCTCGGTGCTGGGCGCGATCGCCGTCTTGGTCGTGGGATCGATCTGGCGGAGGCGCAGGCTGCGGCAGCTTGAAGATCTCGCGCTGCCAGCTGCTGTCGAGGCGGTTCAGCCGATCGACCAATCGTAATCACTTGGCAGAGCGTTCGCGGTCGAACCGGCCTAGCGCCTGACGATCGACCCGGAACGGCCGACCAGCCGCGCCAGTTGCTTGAAGCGACTGCCGACGCGGTCCGCGACCAGATCGACCAGCTTGTGCTCGAACACCAGCATCAGTTTGCGTCCGCGGCTTCGAAAGTGGGTTGCCGGCAATACGCCCGGTCGCGCCGCCGAAATCAGATGGGCGACGCGAAATGCCGCGCCGAGCAGGCGCGCACGCTCGTCCATGGACGGCGGCACAAGTCCCCGAATAATCGCTGGCGGTTCATTTTGCTCGCTGAGGCCGGCATAGCGGTAGAAGACCGACAACGCGACAAAAGCCCTGCCTTGATGACTGATTGATCCGAAATTTCCATTGGTGATGAGATTGAGCGTCTGTTCGCCGCGGTAGTCGGGGTGCACCCGCCATCCGATGTCCGACATCAGGCAAGCGGCATGACGCAGGCGGCGATCCTCGTCGGTTTCCCGCAGCCTTATCACCCGCGCCAAACGATCGGTCCATCCGATCAATTCTTCAGCATGGCGCGCGGATCGCGAGAGTAGCTCGTTTAGCGCCTGCGCGGCACAGATCAAGCCATCCCTGGAACGCTCGGCCTGCGGCAGCATCTCGTAAAACAGGCCTTCGCGCACTCCGAAGGTCGAAAACACAATGGTCTTCGGCTTCGCGACGCGGATGACGTATTCGAGAACGAGGGCTGCATAGGCCAGCAACGGCCGTCGTGCATCGGCGACGACCTCAATATTTGCCAGTACATTTGCCGATGCGAGCCGGCGCAGCCGCCGTGCGAAATCCAGCGCGTCCGGCGCCGGTATCGAATAGTCATGCATCACCCGCAACGGATAACCACTCTGGATGATATGGATGCGCGCCAACGCTCGCCATGTTCCTCCTACAGCATAAAAGGCGCGGCCGCGGCCGGCCTTGAGCTGGGCAACGCCGGAAAGATCCGTTTTGACGATACGCTCGGCGCGCTTCAGCGAATTATGCGATGCATCCTGCAAAGCCAGACTTCCAAGCGGAAGCGTCACGCCCCGGCGAACGCGGTTGCCGCGCACGTCGATCAGTTCCAGCGAACCACCGCCGAGGTCGCCCACGATACCGTCCGGCTTGTGAATGCCTGATACGACGCCGAGCGCGGATAATTTCGCTTCACGCGGGCCTGACAGGATTTCGATGGGAACGCCGCAAATGCGTTCCGCCTTGGCGATGAAGTCGGGGCCGTTGGTGGCATCGCGGCAGGCGGCGGTGGCGATCGCGTAGACGCGGCCGACCTTCATCACCCGGCACAGCGCGCGAAAACGCCGAAGTGACGTCAAAGCCTTGGCGACCGCGTCTGGCGCCAACAGACCTGTGGTCTGAACCTCTCGGCCGAGCCCGCAGAGGGTTTTCTCGTTGAAGAGAGGCACCAGACTTCGCGTCATCGATTCATAGACGACGAGACGCACCGAATTCGATCCGATGTCGATGACCGCGACGCTGGATGCGCGATTGCGCGGCCGCTTCACCGTTTAGACCCCTTATGGCGACTGATGACGCTCGGTACGGCGCGTGAGGCGGCGCGGCGAAGATTCCTTAAGCGACTTTCCACGGCCTGACAAACTCGGATTCGTCATGAAATAATTATGCAGATTGAAGGGCTCCTCGCCCTTCGCGGCCTTCATACGCGTTGACGACCCATCCGGCAACAACTGCCAGCTTTGTTCGGTATCCTTGAGATTCGCGACCATGATCTGTTCGAGAACCTGCTGATGCACCGTAGGATTTTGCAGCGGACAAAGGATTTCGACACGCCGGTCGAGGTTGCGCGGCATCATGTCGGCGGAGGAGATATACACAGCAGCTTTTGCGCTGGGCAGGCCTTGTCCCATCCCGAAGCAGTAGATTCGGCCGTGTTCCAGGAAACGGCCAATGATCGATTTGACGCGGATGTTTTCTGAAAGGCCTGGTATGCCGGGCCGCAGGCAGCAAATTCCGCGCACCACCAGCTCGATCGACACGCCGGCCTGTGACGCCTCATACAGTGCGTCGATGATATCGGGATCGACCAGCGAATTCATCTTTAACCAGATCGCGGCCGGCCTGCCGTGGCGAGCATGGCCGGTCTCGCCGCGAATGTGTTCGAGCATGCGCTTGCGCAAGGTGAGCGGCGATACCGCCATTTTTTCGATATCGCTCGGCTCCGCATAGCCGGTGATGTAGTTGAATACCCGCGCGGCGTCGCGCCCGATGATCGGATCGGACGTGAAGTAGGACAGATCGGTGTAGATGCGCGCGGTGACCGGATGATAATTTCCGGTGCCGGTGTGGACATAGGTCGTGAGGCTGCCGCCCTCACGACGCACGATCAGCGACAGCTTGGCGTGGGTTTTCAGTTCGATAAATCCGTACACGACCTGGACGCCGGCGCGTTCGAGATCGCGCGCCCAGCGGATGTTGGCTTCCTCATCGAACCGCGCCTTGAGTTCGATCAGCGCGGTCACTGACTTTCCGGCCTCGGCGGCTTCCGCGAGCGCCCGCACGATCGGCGAGTTGTTCGAGGTGCGATAAAGCGTCTGCTTGATCGCGACGACGTCGGGGTCGCGGGCGGCCTGTTGCAGGAACTGCACGACGACGTCGAACGATTCATACGGATGATGAACGATCAGATCCTTCTGCCGGATCGCGGCGAAGATATCGCCGCCGTGGTCGCGAACGCGTTCGGGATGACGCGGGACATAGGGTACGAATTCGAGGTCGGGCCGATCGAGCCGGGTCAGTTGCGACAGCTCGTTCATCGCCAGCACGCCATCGACCAGGAGAACCTCGTCGTCGGCGGTGGAAAGCGCGCGCTGCACGAAAGCGCGCAGTTCTTCCGGCATCTTGGCTTCGATCTCGAGCCGGATCACCGATCCCCGACGCCGCCGCTTCAGCGCGGTCTCGAACAGGCGGACCAGATCTTCCGCCTCTTCCTCGATTTCGAGTTCGGAATCCCTGATAATGCGGAATGCACCCTGACCTTTGACGGTATAGCCAGGGAACAGCCGGCCGATGAACAAGCCGGTGGCCTGTTCCAGAGTTATCAATCGCACCGCGCTATCCTTGCCCGCGGGCAGGCGGATGAAGCGATCGATCTTGCCGGGCATGCGAATGAGCGCGTTCATCGGCTTGCCGTCGGAGACCCGTGCCAGATGCAGCGCGACAGTAAATCCGAGGCTCGGGATGAACGGGAAGGGATGTGCCGGATCGATCGCGAGCGGCGTCAG
This sequence comes from uncultured Alphaproteobacteria bacterium, assembly GCA_963732455.1. Taxonomy (GTDB): domain Bacteria; phylum Pseudomonadota; class Alphaproteobacteria; order Rhizobiales; family Xanthobacteraceae; genus Bradyrhizobium. The sequence goes on from CAVSZM010000010.1 coordinate 65,155, forward strand.
CAGGGGGAAAATATTATGGAGGAAATGATCCTCGATCCATGCTCGCTCGGGCTTGGCGACATCGCGACCGTCGACGAGAACGATGCCCACATCGGCCAGCATGCCGCGCAGATCGCGCCATATGGCCTGCTGGTCGTTGGCGAGCTTTGATACCGTATCGTTGATGAGGACAAGCTGCTCGGCGGGGGTCAGGCCATCGGGGCTGCGCTCGGCAATGCCCTCTCGAACCTGGGCCTTGATGCCGGCGACCCGGACCATGAAGAACTCATCAAGGTTATTGGCGGAAATCGACAGAAATCGCACCCGTTCAAGCGCGGGATGGCCGGGATTGACCGACTCCTCCAGCACCCGGCGATTGAAATGCAGCCAGGAAAGCTCGCGATTGATGAAGCGTTCGGGGCTGGCGGCGATTGTTGGCCCACCCTCGGAATGCACTTCTTTTTCTTTAATTACAATGACTTGTGCGGTTTCCATCAAGGTTTAGTTCATCCCAAATTAGATGGCGGCGCGATCGCCGATAAAGCCAGCGCAAAGCATGTGTTATCGCGATGACGTTTAAATGACATTGATGTTCCTACTGCCTGCGCCGTCAAGATGCGCGGCGGGGCGGGATCAGGCTTGGCGCAGCAATTCCACCGCCAGCGCCCGGGTAACCGGCCGGCCCAGCCGCAACGCTTCGGCGTCCAGGCGTTCGACAGCTTGCCGAACGGCCGCATAAGACCTCTCTATCCTGGTCGCGAGATAGCTCACCACGGTTTCATCGACGGCCAGTTGACGGTCTGCGCAAAATTTGACGATCAGCGCGCGAAGCAGCCGATCGTCAGGCGGCAACAGCGACACCGTCGGCACCGCGCGCAAACGCGACCGCAGATCGCGCAGCTCAATCTGAAACGTTGTGGGTGGCAGGCGCGCGGTGATCAGAACCGACACATCGTCCTCTCGCGCCAGATTCATCAGGTGGAACAGCGCCCGTTCATCGAAGTCCAGCGATTTCAAATCTTCGACAACCAGCGCTCCCGTCGCCAACGCGCCCGGGACTGCCGCCGCGGTCAGTGCATGCGCCGATGTCGAGCGTGCGCCTGCTTGCTCGGCCCAGATTGCAGCGAGATGGCTCTTGCCGGAACCCTCCGGTCCGACCAGCAGCATGATCCGGTTTGGCCATTCGGGCCAGCTGTCGATCAGCGCCAGCCCCGCGGCATTGGCCGGTCCTTCGAGAAAATTGTCGCGGGTAAGGCTCTCGGCGTGCGGCAGCACAAATGCAAGCTGACGAGGTTGAACGCGAACTGCCACGCAGTCACTCCATGCCGGGATCGAACGGCTATTTTGCTTCGATCGTGCTCATGTGCCGCACCCACTCCACGAGATAGAGGGATACCGAAACCAAAGTAAAGACCGTTACAAAACCCATCAGGATCAGATCATACGGCGATGATTTGAAACCGAAGCCGAGTGCTGCGAGCACCAGCGCCGCAAATGCCACCTGCGCCACCGTATTGAGCTTCGATACCATCAACGGTTTCATCGGGATCGGCTTGCCGAACAACCATGACACAATCACGGCGGTTACGATCATGATGTCGCGCGAGACCACCAGGATGACAATCCAGCGCGGTACTGCGCCCCAGATTCCGAGCGCAACGTAGATCGAAACCAGCAGCGCCTTGTCGGCCAATGGATCGAGCAGCGCGCCCAGTTCGCTCGCCATGTTGAAGCGCTTGGCGAGAAAGCCATCCACCGCATCGCTGACGCCGGCAACGATGAAGATCGCAAATGCGATTTCCATCTGGCTGGACGCAATCGCCCAAACGATGAACGGCACCAGCAAGATGCGGCCCAGCGTAATGATGTTTGGAATGCTCACACGGCGCTTCCCGGCTAGCGGCCTGATTTCGCGTGATCCGGCCCTTTGCAGCCCGAACCGGTTCCCGTCTACATAGTATATGCGCGCACCGCTTGCGAGCCATTGCACGCTGGCGGAATCCGACGTAACCAGCCGCCATCATCTGGAATCGGGCATGATCGACCGTAAAAACGGGCTCACTTACGCGGATTCGGGCGTCGATATCGATGCGGGCAATCGTCTGGTCGATCTGATCAAGCCGATGGTTCGCGCCACTGCGCGCGCCGGCGCGGACGCCGAAATCGGCGGGTTCGGCGGATTGTTCGATCTCAAGGCCGCGGGCTTCAAGGATCCGGTTCTGGTCGCAGCCACCGACGGCGTCGGCACCAAGGTCAAGATCGCGATCGAGACCGGCCTGCATGGCGGCATCGGAATCGACCTGGTGGCGATGTCGGTCAACGACCTCGTCGTACAGGGCGCGGAGCCGCTGTTCTTTCTGGATTATTTCGCGTGCGGCAAGCTCGATCCGGAGGCCGCCGCCGCCATCGTCGCCGGCATAGCGGAGGGCTGTCGCGAATCGGGTTGCGCGCTGATCGGCGGGGAGACCGCCGAAATGCCCGGTCTTTACAAGGACGGCGACTATGACCTCGCAGGCTTCGCGGTAGGTGCTGCCGAACGCGGCTCGCTATTGCCGCGACGGGATATTGCGGCAGGCGATGCGGTGATCGGTCTCGCCTCGTCGGGCGTCCACTCCAACGGATTTTCACTGGTCCGCAAAATCGTCGAAACCTCAGGTCTGGGTTTTGAAGCGCAGGCGCCGTTTTCGCCGGTCATGACGCTGGGCGGCGCGTTGCTTACGCCGACGCGACTCTATGTAAGATCGTGCTTGCGCGCGATCCACGAGACCGGCGCGGTCAAGGGTCTTGCTCACATCACCGGCGGCGGTTTCACCGATAATATTCCGCGCGTGCTGCCGAGGCATCTCGGCGTCGGGATCGACCTTGCGCGCCTTCCCGTGCTGCCGGTGTTCAAATGGCTGGCGGAGCAGGGGGGATCGCCGAACTCGAACTGCTGCGTACCTTCAACTGCGGCATCGGCATGATCGCCATCGTGGAGGCAGGGGCGATTGACCAGGTCACCGGCATTCTCACGCAGGGCGGCGAGAGCGTCACGCTTTTGGGCGAGGTGATTCACGCCAAGGGCGAACGCCGCGTGGTTTATAACGGTCACCTCGATCTGGCATGGTGAGGCCATGAAACGCCGTGTCGCAATCCTGATTTCCGGACGTGGATCGAACATGGCCGCATTGATCCAGGCTGCTGCAGCGGAGGATTTTCCGGCCGAGATTGTGGTCGTGATTTCCAACCGGTCCGATGCCGGTGGCCTCCAAAAAGCCCGGGCTTGCGGTGTCCCGGCTGTTGCCATCGAAAGCCAGCCCTTCGGCAAGGATCGTGCGGCGTTCGAGGCAGTCCTGCAGTCGGCCCTGAACGAGCACAGGATCGACCTGATCTGTCTCGGCGGCTTCATGCGCTTGTTCACCGCCGAATTCGTGCAGCGCTGGTACGGCCGCATGCTCAACATTCACCCCTCCTTGCTGCCGTCGTTTCCAGGCCTCGATCCGCAGGGTCAGGCGCTGCGCGCCGGCGTGAAGATTTCCGGCGCCACCGTCCATTTTGTCATTCCGGAAACCGACGCCGGTCCGATTTTGATGCAGGGTGCGGTGGCGGTTCGCGATAACGATACGCCGGCTACGCTGGCGGAGCGGATCCTCGAGGTCGAGCATCGCCTCTACCCCGATGCGCTGCGATTGGTCGCCAGCGGTCAAATCCGGCTGGAGGGCGATATCTGCAAAACGGCAGGTGGCGCCGATTCCGACGCTATCCTGATCTCGCCCGCGGCAGGTTAGGCGGTCGATCGCGGTGGCCAAGGCCGCGAACGTCAGATTGAATGTCGGCGATCCGATCGAGCACATCCGCAAACCGGGCGGCAAGATTCCCGATGCGCGTCCCGCGATGCTGCTGGATTACAATGCCGGCCGACGCTGCGAGGTGGATGCCATTGATGGCGCCATTCCTCGTCTTGGCAAATCGCTGGGGGTGCCAACGCCTGTCAACGAGACGGTCGTTGGCATCATCAGGGCACGCGAGCGACGGATGCTCGCCTAACCGGTCACGGAATGAACAGTTGGAAAATAGAATCCCCCGGCCGAACGCCGGGGGTGCATTGATCGCTTTCGCGGATCGTGGCGAAGTTTAAGAGACCTTCAGGTTTTCCGCGGAGCTTTTGCCGCGATTTTCCACAAGGTCATATTCAACAACCTGATTTTCGTTGAGGGTGCTGAGCCCGGCGCGCTCGACCGCCGAGATATGGACGAACACGTCCTTATCGCCGGCCATCGGCTTGATGAACCCATAACCCTTTGTCGGGTTGAACCACTTGACGGTGCCTTTTTGCATCGCCTGTCTCCTGGTCTAGACGTAAAAAAGACGCGGCCACGCTTTTCGCGTGCCACGCCACAAGCGGGCTTCCGGATGTCTGCTCAATTTCTTAGTCGCGAAACGCACAGTCGAACGGCCTAGATCCGATTGTACCTGATATTGCAACACGAAATCTGCGCGTTAGCAAGCTTTTGGCAGGGCTCAGGAAATCCAGCCTGCAATGAGATCGCCGATCAGAACCTGTGGCGGCGGAACAACAACACCGCAACTTCTTGGAGCGTCTTGGAGACCGGGCTACTTACAGTTTCAACAAGGCCTTGCGGAGCAACCCGTCCGGCGGCGGTGCCTCCGAGGCAACGGACGCACCGCGTTTCCGGGCCTGGGGCGAGGCCTACGGAATTTCTGCCACGACGGGCCCGCTCGGCCTTTTCGTCGGCGATCAACGTCAGACCGTGGGCGGCGTCGCGGGGCTCGGGGCAACCGTCGCGCCGGGCGTCAATCTCGACGTTTCAGTTGACCAAAGCCATACCGCGATCGATGTCCCGTTAGCGCTGCAGTCGGCAACGCTCGATCTCACCCAGATTCGGCGTCAACGCCTCGGTCGACAGGGGGCCGTGGACCTGGGCCATCGCGCTGGTCCATGGTTTCGGGAAAATCAATTCGAATAGGGACACCGGGTTCGGCATCGCAAGCGCCGGCTACAATGCCCAAATCGACGGCGCGCTGACCGAGCTCAGCTACTACTGGAACATGAACCAGAGTCGCATCGTGCCGAAGGCCGCCCTGGAATATGTGCGTGCAACGACCGGATCGTTCCAGGAGTTTGGCGGCCTCGATCCGGTAACGGCAACCGATGCGACGGTGGAGCGCTGGCGAATCCTGATAGGCGCGGAGATCGGCCATTACTGGATTTTCGATCGAAAGGTTTTCGATCTGTCCGCCTACGGCAAGTTTGTCGACAACGTCTCGCAGAATTTCAGTTCGATCACCGTCAGCCTCGGCGCCGAAAGCATCACCGTGCAGGGCATCGGCGAAAGCAGATATGGCGCGGACGCCGGCGCGTCGGCGTCGCTCAACCTGAGCAACAAGGCCCGCCTCTATGTCAACTATGACGGCAAGTTTCGCGCCGCGGCCCAGTCGCACCAAGGAACTCTCGGCGTCGAACTGAAGTGGTAACAGGGCGCCATGCTTCAGCTCTGGTTGAATTAGGTTTGGCCGTCAACCGGTCCGGCAGCCGCGTATCCCTGCAGTCCGAAATTCTCTCTTGCTGGCGCCATCATAGGCACAAGCGCGTTGGGGTGAATAAACTCGTCTCTGAAGCAAGGGTAGGTTTTGGGATCGAATATCTTTTTAAGCCAATCGACGACGATCTTGTGCCGATCGGAGTTTCGGAATTCTTTGTGGTAGGTGAGCCAAAGATCGGCGTGGTGGTGGACGCCCAGGTCGACGGCAACCAGGGCCGCGCCCAACGCCACCGACGATGTCGGCAGGAAGCCCATTCCTGCTCCACGTTCGACGGCGTATAAAACACCTATGCTGGAGTTCGTCTTTATTCCGACGATGCCTTCCAGCGACTTCAATCCCAGAACCCTGGCATAGGCGGAATCGTCGACCTGCGGCGCATGTTGCATAATAAGCCTGTGATTCCTGATTTCCGGAAGCGACGGAACGCCATAGAGCTTGCGATAGCCTTCTGAAACGAACGCATAGATGTGAAGCCTGCCGAGCTTTACGACAATGAGATCCGGGTTCGTCGGGCGTTCAAGCTGAATGGCAATGTCGGCTTCCAGCCGTGCGACGTCGGCTTGCTCCATCGCGCAGCGAAGATCGACCGTGATTTTCCGGTAGGTTTTCTGGAAATCGATGAGCCTCGGAAGAATCCAGAAATTACCGGGCCCCTCGGTCACGGCGACGCGCACGGTGCCTGCGGTATCGCTTGATGATCGGGCAGCACGACGAAATATGTTGAAAGCGTGACGTTCCATTTCGATCACGTCGCCGATCATCGCTGCGCCTTCATCGCTCAGCGTCAATCCGCTCTGATCGCGCAAAAATAACTTGCAGCCGATGCACTCTTCGAGCCGGTCGATCCTGCGCATAAGGGTCGTGCTGGTAAGGCCAAGGGCTTCTGCAGCGTTTCGGAAACTTTTGTATCGCGCACAAACGAGAAACGATTTTAAATCGTCCCAAGACGCATCCAGAACTTCGTCAGTTCGGCGCTGCGTCACCGCAGCACCCCTGTGCAATAGTTGCTGCATACCCTAAGTCCCCACCCGGTATGGTGCTAGCCCATAGGCAGGAGCGACGATAGATGCACGATCAGAATATGGAAAGGGCCACTTTGGCCGCGAGACACGATTTTGACCTACTGCCCCGAAGCACGGAAATCGACGTGCAATCCGCGCAAATTTCCGAGCTTTCAGTGCTCGCTGATATGGCCAACCGGTTGGTGCCCGGAGTGCGAATTACGGAACCGGACCTTGAGAGATATTTCACACTCGATCCGGAGAGCATTCTGACGTTCAGCCGGAGGCAAAAACTCCTCGGGGCAGTGGCGTTTCTCTATCTCAACAGCCAAGGTCATGATGCCCTCATTCTTGATGAGATGAATTTGACTCATCCCGATTTCAGATTTCTCGCCGGCCGATCGGATGAGGTATCCGCTATTTACGTTTGGGCCATTGCTGGTCAGGGTAGGGCGATGGCGGGACTCGGCAATGTATCGAAGCATCTTTCCGAACCGCGGCTTGCGTCCGCCGATCTCTATGCACAACCCTCGAGCGCCGACGGACGAAATTTGATGATTGCGCTCGGCTTCGAACCGATCCCCAGCTATCAACAGGAACTCTGGCGCTACGAGCGGCCCTGGAATCGCGTTCCATCGAGAATGCCGGCATCAATTGTCTCAGCAAGGAGTTTTGCAGATGCATGGCATTAAACTTCCACCGTCGACCAACCCGGACTCTCGCGCGATTTCGATCCGCATCGCGCGCGATCCCAACGATCTCATGCTGGTCACCGCCATTCGCGCCGCCGTCTATCTGGCCGAGCAGGACTGTCCGATTGAAGAAGAATTTGATGGAAACGATCTGGTCGCAGCGCATTTCATCGGATTTGTCGGGACAGAGCCTGCGGGCTGCCTTCGGGTACGATTTTTTGGAGAGTTCGCCAAGGTCGAACGTCTCGCGGTCCGTCATCAGTACCGGCGCTCGCGGATTTCGTTCAAGCTGGTGCAGGCAAGCGTCGAATACGTCAAGCGCAAGGGATTCCGGAAAATCTACGGTCAGGCGCAAGACCGGCTGGTGGCTTTCTGGGCGCATTTCGGCGCCAAGCCTCTCGGCCATAACCGCAAAATCACTTTTTCCGATTTCTCCTACACCGAAATGGTCCTCGACATAGAGCCGGGGGACGATGCCATCACGCTCGATAGCGATCCTTACGTGATCATTCGACCGGAGGGCGATTGGGACAGGCCTGGCGTTCTTGACATCTCATCTGGCCGCGCTGTGTCCTCCCCGCTTCGCAGTGCGGCTTTGGCAGAAACCTGATTCGAGTTCGAGGAATGATGGCTTCCATCCATGACGACCCTCCGATCCTGGTCTGCGCCGATCTTCAGACCGAGTATCTCACCGAAGGCCGCAGCCACGTCATAACCGACGCTGAGGCGATTACGTTGCGCTGTCTCGAATTGATGACGCTTTGGCGCAACAATCTCTGGCCGATCATGCATCTGAAACGGATCGCGCAGGCTGCCTGGTTCAATCCGGCGTCGAACCTGACGAACTGGATCGCGGAGTTGAAACCGAGGCCGGGGGAGCTCGCCTTCGAGCATCCGCTGCCCTCGGCTTACAGTTCGACGCGGTTCGCCGAATACATGTCGAACATGAAAAATATTCGCTGCGTTCTGTTGGGTTTTTCCCTAGATGAGACCATTCTGTCCACGGTGGTCGAAGGGTTTCACCGAAGCCATCGTTATCAGGTCGTCAGCGACGCAGTCGCCTGCCGCCACCCTGGCGTTGTCGATGCTGCTTCATACAAACTGGCAGTCGTCAAAGTGATCGGCAACTACGCCGGGATTCAGGAAAGCTCCGACCTTTTCAGAGCAAGCGGCAAAATCGCGGTATGACTGAAAAATTGACTCTATCACCCTGAGCAAACAGTCATCTTGCAAGTCGCTCGGCCAGCTCGATGAGTACGCGCCGATCCGACGGATCCTTGATTTTTCGCAATGCAATTACAAGCCGCAAACCCTCAGCGACGGTCAAGTCGATCTGATTGTCCTCAAGCAACCGCAATAGTTTATCGCCGTTCTGATCGGAATCGTCCGTGCTCACGGTAAAAGCTCCAGAAGAGAGTAACAGATGGTGAACCGCGAGGACGATCTCAACGAGCTGGCGATCAACGTCACATCGGCAATCGCAAAAGCTCGGCAGCTAAACTTGCCTACAAGCGCTTATATTCTATCAATGGTCCTGGAGGAAGTATCGCAAGCAATGAAAGCTGCTGCGGGCGATAGGAAGAACGACTCGACGCGTTAGCGCTTGTACGAGTTGCTCCAAGAGGTGGTTTTTTCGTGGTGAATTTGAGCTAGCCAGAGTTTTGAAGCGTACATTGGCGCGATCGAGCGTCAGTTTCGATCGACCCTGACAACCCGGCCCTTTTCGATTGCGAGCGCCAGCCGGCCCTGCTTCAGGGACAGGGCTGCTTCGCCGAACAGCTCGCGGCGCCAACCATGCAGCGCGGCTACGTCGGCGTTATCGTCGGCCGCAATCTGTTCCAGATCATCGACCGTCGCGATCACCTTGCTGGCGACGGCGTGACGCTCCGACGTCATCCGCAACAGGACTTTCAAAAGCTCGACGATCGCCGCGCTGTTCGAATTGCTGCGGGGTTTTTCGATTTTCGGCAGCGTCGCCGGATCGCGCGCAATGCCGCGCTGCACCGCGGCCACGATATCGGCGCCCCATTTCGAACGGTCAAAACCCTTTGGCAGCGAGCGCAAATTTGCCAGCCGCTCGAGGCTGGTCGGTGCATGGGTCGCGATGTCGCCGACCGTATCGTCCTTCAGAACGCGGCTGCGCGGAACGTCGCGGCTTTGCGCCTCCTGTTCGCGCCACGCTGCGACTTCCATCAGCACCGCAAGCTCCTTCGGCTTGCGTACTCGCGTCTTCAGCCGTTCCCATGCACGTTCGGGATGGAAGTCGTAGGTCTTTGGCGAAGTCAGTACTTCCATTTCCTCGCTTACCCAGTCGCTGCGCGCGCGTTTTTTGAGATCGGCGTCGAGCGCTGTGAACACATCGCGCAAATGGGTGACGTCGGAGACCGCGTAATGCATCTGCTCCTCGGTCAATGGCCGGCGCGCCCAGTCGGTGAAACGATGAGTCTTGTCCGGTCGATGGCCGGTGATGCGCTCCACCAGCTGGTCGTAGGCAATGGAATTGCCGTAGCCCAGTACCATGGCTGCGACCTGGGTGTCGAAGATCGGGTGCGGAACAATGCCTGCCTGATGCCAGACAATTTCGATATCCTGACGCGCGGCGTGGAAAACCTTCAGCACTTTCTCGTCGGCCATCAGTGCGAAGAACGGCTTGAGGTCGATCCCCTCGGCCAGCGTATCGATCACGACCGCTTCCTCGGCGCTCGCCATCTGCACGACGCAGAGCAGGGGATAATAAGTCGTCTCGCGCAGGAATTCCGTATCGACGGTAATGACCGGGTGCCTGGCGAGGCGGGCGCAAACCGCGGCGAGTTCCGAAGTGGTGGTAATCAGATCCATGAACAGTCCATAACGCTTCTGAAAGGGCGATCTGCCGAAAGCGCTGGTATGTCAAGGGTCTTGGGGTGAATTCGGGCCTTGCATTTTCGCGAGATAGCGCCTTTTCACCGAGACCGAGCAGCGGGAGTTCGCCCTGACGGCGGCCCGGATCCGGCCAATGCAGTAGCAAAAACGGAATAAGTCATTAGTCGCTGATGCGCCGGGCAGGCGGTCGCTGCGACGGAACGGCAACCACGATGACGCAAAGCGCGATCATCGCCAATCCCATGAACTCAAATACGAACGCGTCCACGGCAATCCCCCCTGACAAACCGATAGAGTTGTAAGGAAGGAATTGACCGTTTCTTAAATCCCACTGGCGGGCGCGAACCGCAGCATTGAATGTTGAACGGAAGGTTAACGATTCACGTCCCGCAAAACGTCTGAAGCACGCGCTGGTGCGGCTCGGGCGGGTCGGCATAGCCGGCGTAAGCCGGCTGGTCCTCGTAGGGACGTGAGAGGACGGTCAGGAGTTCTTCAAATGGAGCGAAGTCGTCCCGGTTCACGGCGGCTTCGATGACCGCTTCCACCCTGTGGTTCCTCGGAATGAAGGCCGGATTGACAGACTTCATTGCAGTCTGCCGTACGACGGGACCTTGCGGCTCTTCGCCGATCCGTTGCCGCCAGCGTACCGACCATTCGTCATAAACGGCGGGATCGGCGAATAATTGCCGGACACTTCGATCGCGAGCCTGATCAAGCGCGGCGTCGCTCAACCGCCGGAACGTCAGGGTGAAATCGGCCCGGCTTTTGGCCATCGCCTCCAGCAGGTCTTGCGCAAGCGCCACATCGCCGTCGCGCGTCGTGAACAGACCGAGCTTTGTTCGCAGCCCAGCCTGATAGCTTGCGTTGAAACTCTCAGCGAAGTTGCCGAGCAACGACTGCGCCTCTTCGATGGCCTTGTCCTGCTCGTCGCAGAACAGCGGCAACAGGCACTCCGCAAGTCGTGTCAGGTTCCAGAGTGCGATCCGCGGCTGATTGGCGTAGGCGTAGCGCCCTTGTTCGTCGATCGAGCTGAACACCTTCGCCGGGTCGTATTGATCCATGAAAGCACACGGACCGTAGTCGATAGTCTCGCCCGATATCGAGGTGTTGTCGGTGTTCATGACGCCGTGGATGAAACCCACCAGCAGCCAGCGTGCGACCAGGTCGGCCTGCCGCGCGATCACGCCTTCCAGAAGCGCATGATAGGGGCGGTCGGCATTCGCGGCTTGTGGATAATGCCGGCCGATGACGTGATCTGCCAATCGCCGCACACCCTCGGTATCGCCGCGCGCCGCAAAATACTGGAACGTTCCGACGCGAATGTGGCTTGAGGCGATGCGGGTGAGGACGGCGCCCGGCAATGGCGCCTCGCGCAATACGCTCTCGCCGGTCATGACGGCGGCGAGCGATCGCGTGGTTGGAATTCCGAGTGCCGCCATCGCCTCGCTGACGATGTATTCGCGCAGCACCGGACCTAGCGCCGCGCGGCCATCGCCGCGGCGCGAAAAAGGTGTTGGCCCGGAACCTTTAAGTTGAATGTCACGGCGGCTTCCATCCGCATCGATCACCTCTCCGAGCAGGATGGCGCGGCCGTCGCCGAGCTGCGGAACGAAATGACCAAACTGGTGGCCGGCATAGGCCATCGCAATTGGATCGGCGCCGTCGGGAATCCGCTTGCCCGCGAGGATCTCGGCTCCCTCGGGGCTGCTGAGCCGATCCGGATCGAGGCCCAGTTGGATCGCCAGCGGCCGGTTCAGCTTGATCAGCCTCGGCGAAACCACGGGTGTCGGGGCGACCCGCGCGAAAAAGCTCGCCGGCAGGGCCGCATAGGTATTTTCGAAGGGAAAATGCACCGTCATGGCCGTCAAGATAGGCATGTACGGGAATTAGACAATCGGCCTGCGATGCGCCGGCCTAACGGCTCCATTGTTTTTCCGTCATTTTCCCGCCCTTGCCGCCATTTTCCGGGAGCTCGGATCAGGGGCGCATTCGGTTGCCGCGCCTGACGGCCTCGGGTAAACCCTGACGCTCTTTTGCCCGGGCAGCCTTTGGCCCTCGATTCGACCCTCCGACATCTGTTTCAGGATATCCATGCATCGTTACCGGTCCCACACCTGCGGCGCGCTCCGCGAAGGCCATATCGACCAGACGGTTCGGTTGTCGGGTTGGTGCCATCGCATTCGCGACCATGGCGGCGTGCTGTTCATCGATCTGCGCGACCATTACGGCCTGACGCAATGCGTTGCCGATCCGGATTCGCCGGCTTTCAGCGATGCCGAAAAACTGCGCTCGGAATGGGTGGTACGGATCGACGGTAAGGTGCGCCGCCGTCCTGCCGGTACCGAAAATCCGGAATTGCCGACCGGCGCGGTCGAGCTCTACATTAGCGAAATCGAGGTGCTGGGGCCGGCAGGCGAGTTGCCGCTGCCGGTGTTCGGCGAACAGGAATATCCTGAGGATATAAGGCTTAAGTACCGGTTCCTCGACCTTCGTCGCGACAAGCTCCACCAGAACATCATGACCCGGGGCGCGATCGTCGATTCCATGCGCAAACGCATGAAGGACCAGGGCTTCTTCGAGTTCCAGACCCCGATCCTGACGGCTTCGTCGCCCGAAGGCGCACGGGATTTCCTGGTGCCGTCAAGGATCCATCCGGGCAAATTCTACGCGCTGCCGCAGGCGCCGCAGCAATACAAGCAGCTCCTGATGATGTCGGGCTTCGACCGTTACTTCCAGATCGCGCCTTGTTTCCGCGATGAGGATCCGCGCGCCGACCGGTTGCCCGGCGAATTCTACCAGCTCGATGTCGAGATGAGTTTTGTGACCCAGGACGACGTCTTCGCCGCGATGGAGCCGGTTATCACGGGCGTGTTCGAGGATTTCGCCAAGGACAAGCCCGTCACCAAATCCTGGCCGCGGATTCCGTTCGCGGAAGCTTTGCGCAAATACGGCAGCGACAAGCCCGATTTGCGCAATCCCGTTGTCATGCAGGATGTCTCCGAGCATTTCCGCGGCTCCGGCTTCAAGGTGTTCGCGCGAATGCTCGAAGACTCAAAGAACGAAGTATGGGCCATTCCCGGACCCGGCGGCGGTTCACGCGCGTTCTGCGATCGGATGAATTCCTGGGCGCAAGGTGAGGGCCAGCCCGGCCTCGGCTACATCATGTGGCGCGAGGGCGGCGAGGGTGCTGGTCCTCTCGCGAACAACATCGGCCCGGAGCGGACGGCAGCGATCCGAACAGCGTTGGGACTAAAGGAGGGTGATGCCGCGTTCTTCGTGGCAGGCGACCCCGACAAGTTCTGGAAATTTGCCGGGTTGGCGCGAACGAAGCTCGGCGAAGAGTTAAGCCTCATCGACAGGGAACGGTTCGAACTCGCCTGGATCGTCGACTTTCCGATGTACGAATACAACGAGGACGACAAGAAGATCGACTTCTCGCACAATCCGTTTTCGATGCCGCAGGGCGGTCTCGATGCGCTTCTTGGGCAGGACCCGCTGACGATCAAGGCGTTTCAATACGACATCACTTGCAACGGCTATGAGATCGCTTCAGGCGGTATCCGCAATCACCGGCCCGAGGCGATGGTGAAGGCGTTCGAGATCGCCGGCTATGGCGAGAAGGACGTCGTCGAGCGCTTCGGCGGCATGTACCGAGCGTTTCAGTACGGCGCCCCGCCGCATGGCGGCATGGCTGCCGGGGTCGATCGCATTGTCATGCTTCTCTGCGGAACGACAAACTTACGGGAAATCTCGCTGTTTCCGATGAACCAGCGGGCCGAAGACCTGTTGATGGGGGCGCCTTCGGACGTGACCCCGAAGCAGTTGCGCGAGCTTCACATCCGGCTCAATCTGCCGCAAAACTAAAGACCAGCCGCCGAAGTCTGAATTCGGGGTCGAGGAAGCCGCGGGGGAATTGCATGGCGTCCCATTCAGAAGATCTCCAATCCGCCGCGCTGGCTTATCACCGGCAGCCGCGGCCCGGTAAGCTTGAGATTCAAGCGATCAAACCGCTTGCCAACCAGCGTGATCTCGCGCTCGCCTATTCGCCGGGTGTGGCTGCGGCCTGCATGGCGATTGCCGCCGATCCCGCCGAGGCCGCATCGCTGACGGTCCGCGCCAATCTTGTTGCCGTGGTCTCCAACGGCACCGCAGTGCTCGGCCTTGGCAATATAGGCCCGCTGGCATCGAAGCCGGTCATGGAGGGCAAGGCGGTTCTGTTCAAGAAGTTCGCCGGCATCGACGTGTTCGACATTGAAATCGCGGCTGACACCATCGAGCGCGTGGTCGAGACCGTTGCCGCGCTGGAGCCGACATTCGGTGGCATCAATCTTGAGGATATCAAGGGGCCGGAATGTTTTGAGATCGAGGCGCAGCTCAAGGCGCGTATGAAGATCCCGGTATTTCACGACGATCAGCATGGCACCGCCATTATCGTCGGCGCCGCGATCACCAATGCGCTGCTGCTGAACGGCAAGAAGCTCAGCGACGTTAAAATCGTCGCCTCCGGCGCCGGCGCCGCGGCGATAGCCTGCCTCAATCTGCTGGTCTCGATGGGCGCGCAGCGCAACAACATCTGGGTCTGTGACATCGACGGCGTGGTGCACGAAGGCCGCAAAACGCTGATGGACCGCTGGAAGTCGGTCTACGCGCAGAAAACTGACAAGCGTGTGCTGGCGGACGTAATCGGCGGCGCCGATATTTTTCTCGGCCTGTCCGCGCCCAATGTGTTGACGCCCGGCATGGTCAAGGCGATGGCGGACAAGCCATTGGTGATGGCGCTGGCCAATCCGGACCCCGAAATAATGCCGGATGAAGCGCGAAAAGCTCGCCCCGATGCGATGATCTGCACCGGGCGCTCCGACTTTCCGAATCAGGTCAACAACGTCCTGTGTTTTCCGTTCATCTTTCGCGGCGCGCTCGACGTCGGCGCCACCGCGATCAACGAGGAAATGAAGAAGGCCGCGGTCGATGCGATCGCGCAGCTCGCCCGCGATCCGCCGGTTGACGGCACCGCCCAGGGCTTCGATAGCGGGGAAGTGCAAGGATTTGGCCCGGGCTCGCTGATCCCGAGCCCGTTCGATCCGCGGCTGATCCTGCGCATAGCGCCCGCGGTTGCGAAGGCCGCCATGGCGTCGGGCGTCGCCTCCCGTCCGATCGCAAACTTCGAGGATTATGCGGCTCAGCTTGAGCGCTTCGCGTTCCGCTCCGGTCTTGTCATGAAGCCGATGTTTGCCAAGGCGAAGACCCAGCCCGTCCGCGTGATTTACGCGGAAGGCGAGGACGAGCGCGTCCTGCACGCGACGCAGGTTGTCCTCGAGGAGAAGCTGGCGCGGCCCATACTGGTCGGACGTCCATCGGTTGTCGAAGCGCGGATCAAGAGGTTCGGTCTGGCCATCAAGGCCGGCCAGGATTTCGATCTCGTCAATCCCGAGGACGATCCGCGCTATCGATCCTATGTCCAGTCCTATATCGACGTCGCCGGCCGGCACGGCGTCACTCCCGATGCCGCACGCACGATGGTACGAACCAACGCGACGGTGATCGCGGCGCTCGCGGTGATGCGCGGCGAGGCCGACGCCATGATCTGCGGCGTCGAAGGCCGCTACATGAGCCATCTGCGTCATGTACGCGAGATTATCGGCTTTCTCCCGGGGGTGAGCGATTTCGCTGCCCTTGCACTGATGATCACGAGCAAGGGCGCTTATTTCATCGCGGATACACAAGTACGGCCGAACCCGAGCGCTGAGGAGCTTGCGGAAATGGGAGCGCTGGCGGCGCTCCATGTCCAGCGATTCAATCTCAAGCCCAAGATCGCGTTCATTTCGCATTCCGATTTTGGCAGCTACGACACTCAACTCTTCGCGCAAGATGCGCAGAGCTACCGTACTTCTGAAGCAAAACCATCCGGAACTGGAGGCGGACGGCGAAATGCAGGGCGATACTGCGCTCTCGGAAGCGGAGCGGAAGCTTGTTCTGCCGCATTCAAAGCTGGAAGGCGAGGCGAACATCCTGATCATGCCGAATCTCGATACGGCCAACGTCGCCTATCAGATGATCAAGGCGCTGGCCGATGCCCTTCCGGTTGGGCCTATCCTGATTGGTCCCTCGCGCCCGGCGCATATTCTGACCCCGTCGGTGACGGCGCGCGGCGTTCTCAATATGACCGCCGTTGCCGCTGTTGAAGCGCAGGAGCGAGCCGGCCGCCAGCAACCGAGCCTGTTTGGCTAGGCCGGAAAATCGATCGGATTTCCGGCTGCGCCCGGCGACGCTCGGAGTCAATTTGACCGTTTGAAAACCTGAAGCGGAACGCCCATAATCGCTGCGCCGCCAGCGAGTCCGTTGCAGCATACAGTGAGGCCCACCATGCCAGCGTTTATTACTTTCGGGCGAGTATTGTTCGCAGTGTTGTTTATCTATTCCGGCGCAACCAAGCTTTTCGGCATTCAAGCCACATCGGATTTTATTGCAGCCAAGGTTGCTATTCCCGCCCTGCTTACTCCCTATGCGTCGCAGCTGGAAACGATGACGGGATTGTCCACCCCGCAATTGCTCGCGATTGCCATCGGAGCCTTCGAGGTCATCAGTGGGTTGATGATTGCGCTCAACTTCGGTGCGCGCTTCTTTGCAATTCTTTTGATTTTGTTTGTGTCTGCGACGATTTTCTATTTCAACGATTTCTGGAATCAGTCGCCGCCGGATAATGCCAAGACTCTTATGGACGCTCTGAAAAGTCTGTCGATCATCGGTGCGCTGTTCATGATCGCGGGATATGGCCGGCCGACGTCAACATCGGAACCCATCTACCGGGATGTCTAGGCAACCCTCCGCCACGGCGTGACGCTGACACCATCGGCAATATCGAGGATTTGCGCTTCGCCGGCTCTAAGGCCGTGCGCGGCCAGAATCCCCTGCGGTGAAAGTTGGGGTACGCCGGGGAAACATGGCTCACCACCCGGCAATCGCACCTGCGGGGCCTGCGAGAGCCAGAACGTGCCGTAGCGGTCCATAAACATTCCGAACACGTCCGGTCCGCCAATTATCGCGGCAGTGCCGGAACGCACGCCGGCGAAATCACAGGCGGACTCGAACGAAGCTCCAGCAGGGTTCCACAGCACGGCTTTGGGATTGGAAGGATCGGGTGCGATCGCGCCAACCCTCCGCGTCAGGATGATTCGCTTTCGCAGCGGCGAGTTCGGCTGGTCCTCATAGGAGTGTCGGCCATGCACGATCAGGTCGGCGCGATCAAGGGCAGCGGTGAAGAATTGCTTGTCGCCCTCGAACTTCAATTCGTCCGGCATAATGCGATCAGCGTCAGCCAGCATGCCGTCGGCCGACACGATGACATAACCGTCAATGCGCAGACCCGGCATCTCCGCGTCGCGAATTCTATTCCGAGATCGTCTGCACCACGCTGGAGACGGGCCGCGAACTCACGGTCGGCAATTTGGCGTCCTTGAGAACTTCCTCGTCATACTGCGCGATAGTCTGCACTGGGGCCTTGGCGATCATCTTGACCACCTTGTAGCCGCCGGCTTTCAGCCGGTGCAGCAGCTCGGGCAGGGCTTCGGCGGTGTGCTTGTGGAAATCATGCATCAGGATGATGCCCTTGCCGAGCTTGTCGAGCTTCTTCATCGTGACGTCGATCACCTGCTGGGCGTTGCGCGCCTTGAAATCAAAGGAGTCGAGGTCGCAGGAAAACATTGCGATGTTCCTTGTGCCGAGATAGGTCACCATTTCCGGCGGATGCTGCAGCGCCGGGAAGCGGAAGAACGGCGAGGGCGAAGCACCCAAGGCCCATTTCACAGCACTGAAGCCTTTTTCGATCTCGTCTTTGCGCTGCTGTTCGGTCAGCTTCTTGTTGGTGAGAGTAGCGTGCGACCAGGTGTGCGATCCGACGGTGTGGCCGGCCGCCGCAACCTGCTTCAGGATTTCCGGATAGTAGGTTGAATGCTTGCCGATCGGAAAGAAAACACCGGTCGTGCATTCTTCTGCCAGGGTCTTCAGCACCGAGGGTGTATTGAGCGGCCACGGGCC
This sequence comes from uncultured Alphaproteobacteria bacterium, assembly GCA_963732455.1. Taxonomy (GTDB): domain Bacteria; phylum Pseudomonadota; class Alphaproteobacteria; order Rhizobiales; family Xanthobacteraceae; genus Bradyrhizobium. The sequence goes on from CAVSZM010000010.1 coordinate 83,267, forward strand.
GTCGTCGAAGGTTAGCACCACTTCCTTGTCACGCAGGAAGTCGAGTTGTTTGAAGTGTTCGAAGCCAAATCCCGGTCCGCCCGTGGTGTCGATTTCAACGACCCGGGCGATCCCGAGCGCGTTCTGATTTGCGCAAGCGGCTTTCGCAGGCGCAGGAGCCGGCGCAGATGCAGGAGCCATCTGTGGAACTGCCGCGCCCTTGGTGGCCGCAGCCTGCGACCAGGCTTCGCCTGACGCACACAGTGAAACCGCGCTTGCAAAGATTAATCCTGCCGCAATCCGCATCTTGTTCCCCTTAAGCTGATCCAGCGCCCGGCCCTGGTTTTTTGCGATCGGCTGAACGTTTTCCTGCCCCTCGTCATAATAGCCTAGTTGGGCCTGTGCCGCCACGGCAACGGCTTTTATCCCCGGTGGCTGATTCGTGGCCCAATAGGTTAATTTCCGCAGCATCGGGGCGTCAGGAGTCCGCGAGCGCCCTTGCGATGGCGGTTTTGATTCGCGTGTCTGACGGTTCGACGGTCTCAGGGAATACATCGGCGATATAGCCGTCGCGGCCGATCAGATACTTGTGAAAGTTCCAGCGCGGAACATCCTTCGGGCGGGCTTCGGCGGCCCATTTGTAGAACGGATGGGCATTCGGGCCCTTCACCACGGCTTTTGCCGCCATTGGAAAGGTGGCCCCATATTGATGATTCGCGGTCTCCGCGATCTCGGTGGCGCCACCCGGCTCCTGCCCGCCGAAATCGTTCGAGGGAATGCCGATAATCACCAGGCCACGTTCGCGAAACTGGGTCCACAGTTCCTGCAATCCGACATATTGCGGCGTGAAGCCGCATAATGACGCCGTGTTGACGACCAGCATCGGACGGCCGGTATACTCGGCGAGCCGTATGTCGTCACCGGCCAGCGCAGGAAATGAAAAAACATAAGCGGTGATTCGGCTCATTGCCGACTGTGCCAGGACCGTCCGGGTCAAGACCGCGCCCGCGATCGCTGCCAGCCCCGCCGTGACGATTGCCCTGCGGTTGATCATAGCCACCCTCAGTCAGATGCGACCCAGCGATCATAGCCCAATGGGCGGACGATCGCTCCTCAACATGCCGTTACGGCCGGACCGGCGGAATTTTGCACCATGGTAGCGGCAGCAGCGGAAGAAAATACCGGTTCCATTCACATATCGGCTCCGGACCCCTGCGCATGAAGGCGTATTTTATCGGCTCGGCCTGACCGACAGCGATATGCAGTCCGAGCAGGACGGCGGCGATGGAGTAGGTCCATCTGCGAAAGCGCAGATCGCTCATGCGATCGAGCAGGATCGCTCCCGCAAGAATAATCAGCGGGTCCGTGAATATGAAATATTCGGATTTCAATCCGCGCCTCACGCCCAGCGCGTCGATTCCCGTCGCTGCGAGCAGAAGCATCAAAGCCTGGATCGCAGCCTGCACTTCGCCACGCCGCCACGCATACACGATACCCGGGACGATCAGCCAGGTAAGAAACACAGTCGGACGCGGAGAAGAGTGCAGCACGAAGGTGTAGCGCGCAAGAACCGATGCGACTCCTTCGAGCAGAAGCAACAGAATTCCCCGGATGTCCGACCCGTTTGCGACATCGGTCGTATTCGCGTCGGCAAAGGTCAGCATTTTTTCCAGCGGATTGACCACGGCTATCACGTTGCCGGTGTTGTATTCGAGATCAAGCACGAGCATCGCAATCGATGCGCCCGCGGCGATCGCAAACATCGACGCCAGTGTTTCCGTCGCGCTGATGCGCCAGATCGCGGCGTAGGCGATCATGCACCCGCCGATCAGGACCAGCAGCGCCACTTGATAAATGCCGAAGCGGCCGAAGAACAACGGATGGAAGTGCGCGGCTTCGAGCAGAGTACGGTCAAAACCTGTCGCGATCAGCGGCCACGCCGCCCATGCCGCTCCGATCGCCACCATGGCCGCAACGCCGGCGGCCAGCCAACCGGATCGTGTATGTCTCCAGAACGCAACGCTTGCACTTTTTGCGGTTCCAAAAGGGAGCATCAGCAGCGGTAGCGCAGCGATCAGCAAGATTGCCTGCACCTTGTTCTCAAGGCCGAGCACGCACAATCCCGCGGCGGCCGCCATCCCGAGCGGACGCGCGATGCTGGCGCGGCGTCCGACTACAATCAGGATCATTAGCGCAAAGATCACCGGACACGCGGCGACGAGCTCACTGCGCAATATGCGCGAGTGCACGGCGATGCCGCCGGAAAAAGCGAATGCAATAGTTGCGAGCAACGCAACGCGCCAGTCGCGCACCATGAGACGAACGAGGCTTGCGAAAACCAGCACGCAACCTGTCGCGATCAGCCAGGCCAGAAGACGCCCGGCACGAACGGCGCCGGTCATGGCGGCATCAAAGGCGGCGGTGTCGGATGCGGATGGAATGGCTGATAGCGAATAGGCGTCGAGCAGGCCGAGACCGTGCAGCAGCCGGAACCAGAATTTCACCGACAGGATTGTTATATACGCGGTGTGATCGAAGAACAGTTGCGGTTTGCCATCGTTGAGCACAAGGGCATTGTAGATCACCATGAAATCCATGTCGGCATTGCGCCAGTAAATCAGCGCATAGCCGAACAGAAGAAACGATGCCGCGAGGCCGGCGACGATCGCCGTCAATCCCCACCGCCAGCCAAATGGTGTCAGCCGGTCGAAGGCATCTTTCGCCGCGGTAATCGGAGGTTCGGTCGTTGAGGCCGGAGCGGGAAACTGGTTCATGCCGGCGGTCTTTTAGCTCAGCATCCGGTGCAAAGCGACCGGCCGATCCCGAGGAATCTGCAGAACCGTCTAGCGCAGTGAAACGATGAAATCAGTGCCTTCGCCGGTTTCGCCGGCTGTGATGCCTTGATCGGAAACGATGATCGAACCGCCGGTCGAAAGCGCTTCGCCAATTCGCGCCATCGCATCTGCGGGAATGGTGAGGCGATCGAGTGCTTCAGCGGGGCTGTCCGGCGCCGGCAAAGCCTTCACCTCGATAGCGCCCGCGAACTTTCTTCTGCGCGACGTGCGCTCGTCTTCATCACGCCGCTGGGCGTATTTCGCCGGCACGGGGAGCGATACCACCGACCAGCGCACTATATTGGTGTCAACCTTGTCGATCTGCGCCGTAAACACGTGCGTTCCCAGTGGCCGGTCGCTCGGAGCGATGGTCACGGGCACGTCGAACAGCGGAGCGAGATTCTGCCGCGCGTAGAGCCTTGAATCCTTGCGGCTGATAAACACCGCGATCTGACCGCTGCGCTTTGGCGGCGCAACTGCCGCCGGATCGGGTTTCCAGGCGGTCGTTTTTTCGATGTCGGGCGAACGGGCCAGATGCTGTTTCGCGTCCGTTTTCAGCGCCTCTGTTTTGTCGCTGCCTGCCTTCGCTTCAATCTCTGTCTCGCCGGCCTCTCTGGCCGTCATGCCTACAGTTGCCGACAACTCCATCCCTGCGGCATCACCGCTTGGTTGCGCCACGACTTTGGCCTCATGCGGTGTCTTTCCGTCGGTCGCGCCGGGCTTGATTTCTTCAGTCACGGCTTCGGACGATGCTGTTTCGCCGGGCTTCGCGGTGGTCGGTTCAGCCTCCGATTTTGCGGTTTCCGACTTGGCATCAGCCTTCGATGCGTCGCCGGCGGCCTTGATGGAAACGTCCTCAATGGCCGGCGGCGCGCTGCCTTCGTGGCCGACGGTCGATCTCAGTTCAACGCTCGCCTCCGAACTAGCGGTCCTGGTTCTCGTAACAGCATCTGCCGCCTTGTCGGTTTTCGCGGCAGGTGGCGCATCGGTCTGTGGTGCCTTCGCTGCAGCCGGCTGCGGCACGACTTTCACTGTCGCGAGGAGCGGATGCGAAAAGCTGGCAGGAGTGATCTCGCCGGGGGTGACGAGGACCCGCGCGCCCATCTTGGTCCAGTTCCACATCTTTATGGCAAAGGTCGTCGGCATGCGGATGCAGCCATGCGACGCCGGATAGCCGGGGAGTACTCCGGCATGCATCGCGACGCCCGACCATGTGATCCGTTGCATGAAGGGCATCGGCGCGCCGCTATAGATGTTGGAATGGTGGAACCTGTGTTTTTGAATCACGCTGAAAACGCCCATTGGCGTCGGATGGCCGCGCATGCCCGTGGAAATCGGGGTTTCCGCGAAAAATCCGTTGGCGTCGTAAATCTTCAGGCTTTGTTTTTCGATCGAGATCGCGATGATCAGCGGTCCCTGCGGTTTGGTCAATTCCTTCGCGGACGCCTCGGTCTTTTTTGCCTGGTGATGGCGCGCCTTTTGCCGCCGCTGCGGAAACGTCGGTCCTGGCCGCCAATAACCGGGATCGGAATCGAACCAGTAATAAAGCGCCGCTTCGGCCTGGGAGACGGTGCCGATCGCGGCGGCTGCCGTCAAAACCGCAATTCGCCAGAGCTTTCCGGCAACAAGAGCCCTAAGCACGCGCACGCGTATCATCCTCGAATCCCAGCTATCGATATTTAGTGTTGCAGAGCCGATACGCGCGTAAGACCTTCCAAATTCGCGCGGTATTCGCCTCAAGCGTAGCAAAAAAGCCTCACATAAGGTTAAAGGAAAAGCGGCACCCGTTACCGGTAACCTTCCTGCGGGGCTCCTCCGCACCTAAATGCAAGTAAGCTCGGTGACGGAGATATCCATGGCACGCAAAACCCTTGGCCCATATCAACGAACGTGGAGACGCTGGGCTTTGCCGGTACTCGCATTTGTGCTGTGGGCCAATGCGCCTGCATTGGCCGCCGACGAGCCGGACCTGATCTTTCGCCGATCGACCGTGTTCAAGTGGGTCAGTCCAAACGACAAGCTTGCGACCTATGGCGTCGACGACCCCGAGGTCGAGGGGGTGGCTTGTCATTTCACGGTTCCCGAAAGGGGTGGGTTCAAGGGCTGGCTTGGACTGGCCGAGGAAGTCTCGGATATTTCGCTTGCATGCCGCCAGATCGGCCCGATCCATTTCAAGGGCAAGATGGAGCAGGGCGACGATATGTTCCGGCAGCGGCGCTCATTGTTCTTCAAGAAGATGCAGATCGTTCGCGGCTGCGATGCCAAGCGGAACGTCTTGGTCTACATGGTGTATTCGGACAAACTGATCGAAGGATCGCCCAAGAATTCGACTTCCTCGGTACCGATCATGCCCTGGGGAGCCGGCGATACCGCGGTTCAAAAATGTGGCGAATTCATTCAGTGAACGGTGTGTGATTTACCGCTTCACCGGTACGGTGCGCGAGCGGACCCGAGATTCGGAACGGGCATTGGGGTCGCGGCACCCCACCAGTTGCACAAATTTTTGCAGTGCCGATTCGTTGCCGCTGTCGCCGCGCTGTTGCGACATCGCCCCACAAATCTTTTCCCGATCTGCTTTCAGCGAACTCTGTTTCTCGATCCCCGGTCCGGAAGAGCCGTCAATCCCTGCCAAGCCCTCAATAGTCGGTTGGCCGGATTTGCGGGTCGGGGTTTTATTGCCAACATCGATGTTGCCATTGCCCACGACTGTTATCCTTTGTTGATGCTACATCACAACGCAAACTGCCCAGAAAAGTTGCATGCCGCTCGATTAAGTCGATCGCACCAGTGTTTCGGTTCACCGCAGCCGAACTCACGAAGGGCTTTTCCACCGGAAAAACGCGCGTTGCGGGAACTCTCGCGCCGGGGAAACCCGAACCGATGGGCCGCGGTAAGCCATTGAACGACTTTGAATGGGCCAGTGAACCACGGGTTTTGACGTGGTCGCCTCGGTTCCAGACGTTTTTTGAATAACGCGTTTGATTGAAATTATTGAACTTTTTCCCGGATTGTTTCGTCGGGGCCGCGACGACGAAACAATTCTCGGGCGCGACGAAACCGTTTTCGCGTCTTGAGCAGAACTCCGGAAACGGCCGAGGGTTATGAAGCAACAAAAACGGCAGCCAGCCCGGAGATAGTCAGATGCGAACCACCAGCTTCATCGTTGCCTTTGCTTTTGTGATGCTTGGTCCCTCGATGGCTGGTTCGTTCGATGGCAGTCTACCGGGCGTCGGCACCTTCGCCTATAACCCTTCACCGATCGCCCCTTCAACTCCCCGGACGATCCGCGTTGCAGTTCGTTAGGTCGCAGTCGAGATGAACCAAGTTGCCGGTAAGGCCATCATGTTTTTTCGTTTCTGTGTCGTGGCAATCGCGGCGTGCTTGATTCTGGGTAGTGCTGCGCAAGCGCAAGTGCAATTGCGGTCGCCGATCAAGTTGCCAGACCCGCGCGGAGAATTCGTGCGTCTGTGCGCACCGCATATGTTGGGACGTTGGGCGCATCCCGAATCCGTATGCGGCTGCCTGCACGATCATGCGGCCGCCGCCGTTGAAGACAACGACCTCCGCGAAGCGCTTCTGCGCGGCATCAGTGAGACCGGTGTGCCGACCATCGAGACCGATTGGGTGCCGCCATCGAAACAATCCGAGATCGGCGCAACTTTTACCAAGATCGCAAAGCCGACGCTGCAATGCATGTTCGAGCCGCTGAACTAGGCTCACTCCTTGAAATTCACTATTTTCTCTTGGGTCCCAGGCGCGGAATGCATTTTTGTGTGCGGAGAATTCCGTTTTCGGTCAATCGCGCGCCAGAGATTTCCTTGATTTGACCGGCGGGGCACGATCCGTCATCGACTTGAATGCGCTGACCCAACCGCAAATCGACGATGTCCTGCTCGCGTGACACCTGCTCCGCCGTCGCTGATGTTGCGAATGCGACCAGCGCAAAACCGCAGAGTAGCAGAAGCGAAAAACGCCTGTAGTGTGGCCTCGACATGATCAGCAGAGCGATCTTCCTCACTTACTTTGTATCTTCAGCCCGTCCGGACCGACATTGATCTGCAGCCCTTCCGGTTGCTTCTTGGTCTGGTAAAGATTGTAGCCGAGCACGCCCACCGCGACGACCAGCGCGCCGATAATGGGGAACAAAATGTTGCGGTTGCCGGGCATCCGGTATCTCCGTGGATCGCAAAATTTCACCTGGGAGTGTATTGGCGCGGCCGCAATTCTGAAAGCGATCTAAGCGCATGATCCGTCAAAGTGTGTGCGGTTTGGCGAAAAGATCATGCGTTCCTTGATAGTTGGAGCGCAATCGGACCCGAAACCGGTTCCCACTTTTTCAGATCGCGGTCCTGCAAAGTCAGGCAAAGTATGATTTGATTGCGGCGGCCTGGACAACAGGAACAATGACGCAAATGAATGACGCAGATGAATGTCAGTGACACCAGGCGAAAGATCGTTGACGCAGTCGACGTCAATTTCGACGCCCAGCTTGCTACCACAAGGGATTTTGTCGCGATTCCTTCTACCCGCGGCGCGGAGGGGCCATGTCAGGACATGATCGGTGATCTTTTGCGGCAGCGCGGCTACGAGGTCGACGACTGGCATATCGACGTCAACGATCTCAAGGATCTGCGCGGGTTCGGCCCGATCGAACATGATTTTTCGAAAGCGCGCACGGTGGTCGGCACATACCGGCCCGCAAGCAGCGCGGGGAAATCGCTGATCCTGCAGGGTCATTGCGACGTGGTGCCGACCGGACCGCTCGAGATGTGGGAGACGCCGCCGTTTTCGCCCGTTGTAAGGGACGGCAAGATGTACGGGCGCGGCGCCTGCGACATGAAGTCCGGCACCATCGGCGCACTCTATGCACTCGATGCGATCAGGGCTGCGGGCTTCAAGCCGACCGCGCGAATTCACTTTCAATCCGTGATCGAGGAGGAGAGTACCGGCGTCGGTGCGCTTTCGACCCTGCAGCGCGGCTATCGCGCCGACTGCTGTTTCATTCCGGAGCCGACATCCGGCAAGATGGTGCGCTCGCAGGTCGGTGTAATCTGGTTTCGTCTCAAGGTGCGCGGCCATCCCGTGCATGTGTTCGAGGCCGGCTCCGGCTCGAATGCGATCACGGCGGCCTATCATCTGATTCAGTCGCTGGAAAACCTCGAGGCCGAATGGAACGAGCGCGCGAAACGCGATCGCCATTTCATGACGGTGACGCATCCGATCAACTTTAATCCCGGCATCATCAAGGGAGGCGACTGGGCCTCCAGCGTGCCGGCATGGTGCGATGTCGATTGCAGAATCGCTATATTGCCGGGCTGGTCGGTTGCCGACTGCCAGGCCGAGATCCTCGCCTGCGTCTCGGCCGCAGCCCGCGATCATCGCTTCCTTTCCAACAATCCGCCCGACGTGGAATGGTCCGGGTTTCTGTCGGAAGGCTATGAATTGAAGGATTCCGCTGAAGCGGAAACCGCGTTTGGCAAGGCCTTCAACGCGGTCTATGGCGGTGCCGTCGAGGACCTCGTGTTCACCGCGCTCACCGATACGCGGTTCTATGGGCTGAACTACAACATTCCGAGCCTGTGCTTCGGCGCCAGCGGTGCTGCAATGCACGGCTTCAACGAGTATGTCGATCTCGATTCCTTGCGGAAATCGACCAAGGCGACTGCGTTGTTCATCGCGGAGTGGTGTGGCGTGCAGGCGGTCTAGCACCCTCATGGTGGATCGCGCTTTGCGCGCGACTTAAATCACGAGTCGGCGCAACCTCTCGTGCTTCGAGACGTAGCGAAGATACCGCTTCTCAAGATGAGGAGTCTGGCGGCCACAGCGCTGCGACAATCGCATCCAAGCCGTCGGTCAGGGCGGCGGGGCCGGGTTGCAGGATCAACGGTGACTTGATCTCGACAATGCGATTGTTGCGGACAGCCGGAATCTCGCTCCAGCCCGGTCGGCTTCTGATCTTGTCCGGTACGACTTTCTTGCCGCACCACGATGCCAGGATCACATCTGGCGCCGCCGCGCGAACGGCGTCAGGTGTAATGATCCGGTCCTTCGCGGCCTGTTGAAACCGCAGTTTCGGCAGGATGTCTTCGCCGCCGGCGATCTCGATCAATTCGGAGACCCAGCCGATGCCGCTGATCAGGGGATCGTCCCATTCCTCAAAATAGACTTTTGGTTTGGGAGAGAGCCGGGGAGCGGACGCTATGCTCGCAAGACGCTCTTCATAGGCGGTTGCAAGTTGATCGGCGCGGCCGGTGGCATCGACCAACGCGCCCAGGGTGCGGATCATCGCCAGGATGCCTGCGACGTCGCGCTGGTTGAACACATGGACGGCGACGCCGGCTCGGATCAGGTCGGAAACGATGTCAGCCTGCAAATCCGAGAAAGCGAGAACGAGGTCCGGTTCGAGCGCCAGGATTTTCGGAATGTCGGCGGAAATAAAGGCCGATACCCGGGGCTTCTCGCGCCTGACCTGCGGTGGCCGCACCGCATAGCCGGAAACTCCGACAATGCGATCCTGCTCGCCAAGTAGATACAGCGTCTCGACCGTTTCTTCGGTGAGGCACACGATCCGGCGGGGAGGGAATTGCTGCATGGCGGACGATATGCAGAATTACGGGCTCGTTGTCACGGCGGTATCGGTGTGGTTGCGGGGCTTGACCTATCAAGTAATCGTTTCAAGAACATCCTTGACGAAGATTGATGGATACGCGGGTCAAGCCCGCGTATGACGCCTTGAAGGGAAACGGGAGGGATTATCGATCATGACGCCGCTTGAAAAAGTCAATTCGATGAAAATGCCATTTGCAGAGTTGAAAGGCGTGACGTTCACCGAGGCCGAAAGGGATCGGGTGGTGGCGCAGATGCTGGTTCGGCCGGATCTCTGCACCCTGGGCCATACGCTTCACGGCGGCGCGATCATGGCGCTTGCCGATTCGGTTGGCGCCGCGGCGACCGTGATTAATTTGCCTGACGACGCGAAGGGAACCACCACCATCGAAAGCAAGACCAACTTTGTCGGCGGCGCCAGGGAGGGAATGACTATCATCGCTACCGCGACACCGGTGCATCGTGGCCGGCGCACCCAGGTTTGGCAGACGCGGTTGGAGACGGGGGAGGGCAAGCTTGTCGCGATAGTGACCCAGACGCAGATGGTGCTCGTATGAATACGAGTATTCGATTTGTTAACCATTCGGTTCCGGGATTCTGCCGTTTTTTGAGGCGGGAACCGGCCTTGAATTTCATGCTGCGATGCACAATATTTGTGATCTAGGGATTCGACGCCTCCTCGAGGGCTATCCAAGAGGAGATATGAAGTGCAGCACCAAAACACGACCCATTCGCCGCTTGCCAGGGGCTACGTTCGGACGTTGCGTCAGCAGGAAGAATTGCCGCTTCTGCGCGATCATCTTTTGCGGCTCGATCCGGGAAGCCGTCATGACCGCTTCAACGGCTTTTTGGATGACAGCTTCATCGAACATTACGCCGCGAAATGCGCCGACGATGGCACCGTCATCATCGCTTATTTCGAAGGCGGCGTGGTACGCGGCGCGGCGGAGCTCCATCCGCCGGATCAATCTCCTGACGCATTGCCGGAAATAGCTTTCAGCGTGGAGGCGTCCGTGCGACGGCAGGGCGTCGGCAGCATCCTGTTCAAAAAGCTGATCGTGGAAGCGCGAGCGAAAGGCTACCACAGCCTGCGGATCACGACCGGCGCGCAGAACCACGCGATGCGGGCGCTCGCCAACAAGTTCGGCGCCCATCTTGCGTTCAGCCACGGCGAATCCACCGGAAGCATCGATCTAAAGCAGCAACGGCAGCCCGAACTTGCAAGGCTGGCTTTCGCAACCGCGATCGATGCGGCACGCGCGATGATGAACTTCAACCGGATGTACTGGAAGCTGCTTCTGCGCATGTACGGCTGGGGTCGGACGGCCTGACCAACGTAGCTTGATCAGGGATCAGAGAATCCCTGATCAAGCGCGCTGCTCCGCGGGAAGTCGAAGACGTCAGGTCCCGGTGCGCTTGTCGTTGCCGAATTTCCGGGTGACCCGTCGTTCGACCACGACCGAGCGCTGCGCGCCCTGTTCGCCCGCGATCACCCGCGTCGAAGAACGCGCAGAAGCGCGCCCGGCCTTCTTCACTTCGGCGGTTACGGATTCGATTGGCAGCCCCATCAGCGAAGCGGCGATCTCCGCCTGCTCATTCTGATCGTCGGTGATGCCGATCGCAGCGAAGATGGCTTCATCCAGCGTCGGCGGATCGCGCCGCACGCGTCGCCGTCCATACTTGGTATTCCAGTCTTCGCTCATCGGGGCCTCATGTCTGATCTGAAATACCTAGGGCCCCTTATGTTGCATTGCAATATGAAATTAGTGTGTCAATCCAGCCATGCGTTGTCAGCTTCAAAGGCTTTCCACCCTTGCGGCGTCGTAAATCTCGATTGTCGTTGCCGCGGCGGCGAGTGGCTGCAGCGAACGGACGAAATCGCGCGAAGCCGGCACCGCGAAATGAGCCAGCAAAGCGGCGCGATCGGCCCATTGCTCGATGAACACCAGCCGCAGCGGATTCTCGCAATCGACATGCACGGCGTGAGAGATGCATCCCGGTTCCTTGCGCGAGCGATGTACATGTTCGAGACTTAGTTCGCGGGCCGCGTCGATTGAATCTTTCCTGGCCGTCACGCTGCCGGTCACTACGATCATCGTGTTCCCCCGCCGTTTTGGTTTCCCGTTATTCCTTTTGAATTTGAATCACCGGCGCCTGCAAAGTGCAACGTCTGCTGCGGCCAGCGTTTCAGCGCGGCGTGTCCGGCATCGGTCAGGACATAAATGCCGCGCTCGGCGCGATCGAACCAGCCATAGACATTGCGCAGCAGGATTTTCGGGGCATCGGGAATCTCCGGCCGCAGATCCTTCACGCGCCGCGGTCCTCGCGACAAGGCTGACGCGCAGGCCAGCGCCTGCTGGCGATACGCTGTCATGATCGGCGAGCGCGTGCTTCCACCCAGAGCCGGATCGCCTTTGCGCCGCCGATGCTCCGCGACCAGCCGCGAGCGCTTCTTCGGATTGCGGCGCGGGCTCGTTGCAGGTGGCTTGACGATCACCTCGACATCGCCTGACGTGGTGACGGCGAGCATGCCAAAGCCGAGCCGCCGGCAGAGATTGCGATAACGTGCGTCGCTCTCGCGTCCCTTGCCGCGCGCGGACATTTTGGCGGCAAGCCAGACTTCGTCGCAGGCGGCGGCGCGATCGACCGCCTGTAGAACTAGCTCAAGATTGAAGGAAAGCTTCAATTCGCCGATCACCACGATGGGGGGATCGTCGCCGCTAAGCGCCACCAGGTCGCAGCCGCCGACTTCGCCCTTGACCGTAAAGCCGAGGTTTTCGAGGAAGCGTTTGACGGGCAAATAAAGCGCGGTTTCCAAGGGGGCTCCAAGATCAGGCCTGCGACTCAGTGCCTGAGTTTAGCTTGGATCGCCGTTGGTGCCTGCAGCGGGATTTGATCAAACGACACCGGAACGGCTATCGTGCCTCCGGGACAGGGCGGACGCAACGCGGACGGTGTGCCGGAGTTCCAATGCAGAAGGGACTTTATAAGGTCGAGATGCATACGGTGCACGGATCGCGCCGCGGCGTCCTCTATGTTTTTGACGGCAAGATGATGGGCGGCAATTCGGCTTTCGCGTTCATCGGCACCTACCGGGATTCCGATAGTGGCGAGGTATTAGTCGACATATCGACGATGCGCCACAACGACGATCCGAAGTTCCAACCCCTGTTCAATACCGACAGGATCACCCTGACGCTCAGAGGCAGGCAGCAGGGCGATCAATATTTTTTTCAAGGCGGCACGACGCAATTGCCTGGCGTTGCCTTCAACTCGGTGATGACCCCTATAAGCGATGAGGCGGCGCCCCCTGTAGTTCCGGCCGGAAAAGGCGGAATCGGGAACGGCCTTTATTCCATTCACATCCGGATGCTCGACGGCATCGACGGCGGCAACACCGGCGTCATGGTGCTGCACGATGGCCGGATCCGCGGAGGCGATGCCTTCTTCGATTACATCGGCTCCTACACCAGCGCGAACGGCAGATGGAAGGGCGAACTCGTCAACCACGAACACACACCAAGCCATGGTGAACGGCCGGTGTTCGGGGGCTACGAGGTCGGCATCGGCTTTTCCGGCACCTATACGGACGAGGGAGCGGCCGCGGAAGCGACCGCGCTCGCCGGTAAACGCAGCATTCGATTCAGCGCAGTACTGAAGAAACTGGCGGAAGCATAAGTCCAATCCAGCTTCGTTGAATCCGGCTCTTTGCGTGTCTCTCTAGGGGATCATGCCTACACCCGCCCGCTCACCGGGATCAGCGCACCGGTGACGGCGCTGGCGGCATCGCTTGCGAGAAACAGGATCACATCGGCCAATTCCTTCGGCGTCACCCATTTTCCGAAATCCGCTTTCGGCATGCTGGCGCGATTGGCCGGAGTGTCAATGGTCGAGGGCAACACGGCGTTGACGGTGATCTTGCCCTTCCATTCGGCGGCAAGCGCCTCGGTAAGGCGATGCACGCCCGCTTTGGAGGCCGCGTAGGCGCCCATGCCTGAGCCCGCCTGCAGCGCTCCCATAGCGCCGACGTTGACGATCCGCCCGGCGCCGGAAGCTGCGAGATGCGGAATTGTCGATCGCGATGCATTGAGCGCTGTGAGCACGTTGAGTGCATACATGCGCTGCCAGGTTTTTGCATCGCCCTCAGCGACCGTCTCGAACGCAAAGCCGCCGGCGATATTGATCAGCGCATCGATCCTGCCGAAATGCGCAGCGACGGCGTCGACGGCCTTTTTGGCCTGCGCTGCATCTGAAAGATCGACGCCGCCAAGTTCGATCCGGTTCCCCGTCGCCGGATTCTGCACGGTCGCGTAATCCACGCCCGCCACGCGAGCACCCCGCGCCTGCGCGGTTTCCGCGACCACCTTGCCGAGCGCACCCGAGGCGCCCGTCACGACAACGACTTTTCCATCCATGATTGGTCTCCGGCCAGGGGGCTGAGCAAGCCCACACTACCGCCAGGCGAAATTCAATTGCAATGTCGGGAAATTGTGCGCCCAAACAGGTGCTCAAGCGTCAGATTGTTCTCGCGAACGGATGGTTCAAATGCCGACACCCCTCCCGACGGCGATATCCCTCCCGCGATAGTCAATTTCAAAGATCCATTGCGGCACTTCACGAAAGCACTCTTGGGATCGCCGAGGTCCGCTGCCTGGCGCTATTAACTAAAATTTGTCCGAGTTTTGTAAGCGGATTGCAGAATCAGCCCGCTATACGTCGGGGTCGTTCAACCCAACGGCTGGGAACATCATGGGACATCTACCCGATCACGGATTGCCGCTTGTACAGCTCAAGGAACAGCGGCGGGATTTGATCGTCGCACTGCAAAATCGCAACGGTCCGGTGAGCGGCTGGGAGTTGATCCAGATCGCGGCTGTTCAGCAGGCAATCTCGGCATTCGAGGATGTCATCGCCGACCTCGATGCCGAAATGGAAGCCGCGGCGTAAAGCAAGTTCTATCCCTCGCCGCGGGTGGCGGGGAACCTCAGGATTCCAGATAACGCGTCTTGAGTTCTGCGCGTTCGCCTGCCCTGATGCCCAATCCGTCTCTGAGATAGCTTTCGAGATCGCCATAATCGGCGCTGATGGCGTCGAACGCGGCGGCGAGGAAAGAAGCCTCCACCGACGCAAGCACCTGCTTGACATCCTCGGGAAGATCGTTGCTGGCGGCGGGGTCGCGCCGGTAGAAGCGGTTGGTGAGCAGGTAATCTTCAGCAATCAGATCGTCCGGTACGCCGAGCGTATGCAGGATCAGCGCGCAGGCGAAACCGGTGCGATCCTTGCCGGCGGTGCAATGAATGACCAGCGGTGCGCGGTCCTCAAGCAGGTGAGCGAACAGCGCGCGGAAGTTTTGCGTATTGTAACGCACATAATTGCGGTAGGAATCCTGCATGACTTCGAGGGCATCGGCCGACGACAGCGTCGCGCCGGCGGCGAGGCGCGCACGCAGCGCAGCAACGACGGTCGGCTCGATCGGCAGCGAATGGACCGCGATTTCCGCAAGACCGCACATCGCCGCAATGCGCTCTTCCGCGCCGCGAAAATCGAACGCGCTCTTCAGACCCAGGCCGCGGAGTACCTCAATATCGGCTTCGGTGACATGGCCAAGATGGTTGGAGCGGAAGATCTGCCGCCAGCGGACGGTGCGGCCATCCTTGGCAGGGTAGCCCCCAAGGTCGCGGAAATTGCTGGCGCCGGCGAGATTGAAGTGACGGGCAGGAGATTCTGACATGGGGTCAGCTTAAGGCGTCCTCTGCGGCGGAGAAATGACTGACAGGGCATATCGCTTGGCTTGGTCCCGTCTATACTCGCCTCTTGCGGGAGTAAACAAACATGAATCGGCACAACACCAATATTATTCTTGGCGCGGCACTGATTATTGCGGGTGTTGCAACCCCTCCATCGCCTGCGCTGACGCAGACCACCTTCCAGACCTATCGCTGCGCCGACGGCTCGCAGTTCATCGTCGGATTTTTCGAATACGACAAGCGCGCGCATTTGCAGATAGACGGCAGGGCGGTGACGCTCGGCAAGCGCTTTGCGCTGTCGGGCTCGCGCTATTCGGGCGGCGGCGTCACGCTGAAAGTCACGAAAGCAGGCACCACGGTCAAGCACGCCAAGCGGCCGGTGACGGCGTGCGAGCTGACATGAAAAAAGGGCCGAAACGGTTTTCGTTTCGACCCTCCTTTACGCATTTGATAATCGCACCAAAGTCCGGCTTCGCATCGGCATCAACGTTCCCACGCAGGCTTGGATTCCTGGATGGCCGCCTCGTGATACCAGCCGCTACCGCACGCAGCTTCGCTCACACGCGACGAGCCGGGCTCGACGGTGGCGGGTTTAGTCTCGTCATGGCGACGTCCGCCGAAAGCCGAGCGGCCCCCGGCAGGGAATTGGTAGATCTTCGCGGTCCCCTGATTCAAACTCGAATTCATTATCGTCTCTCCTTGCGTCGCGGCGCATTGAGCCATGCTGCGCCCGACTCGTTCTCGACTGGTTACTGAAACCGATATCGTCCCTGCACTCCGCCGGCGCAACCTGATCAAAACAAAATCATATAGTGTATATTTTGTAGGCATTTTTGCGTTTGCTCCGTGAGAAGCAGCTGCAGGCCGGCTAACGCGCGAGCCATCGCCGGGGTTGCGGGGGCGTCTCGCTTTCTTGAGGATTGTTGCCGGCGAATGGCGCGGCTTTAATCGCGACAATCGACGGGCGGACCGCCTGCTGCGTAATCAGGCGCGGTTTGGGCTCCGACCGGGCCCTCGCCGTGCTCGCCGGCACCCCCAGCCGCGCGCCTTTGCCGCACCTCAAATGCCGATCGAAGCGGGGAGGCCCAGCGGGATTTCCCTCTTACGGCGGGCGTTCCGCAGTGCAGCGATTGGCACTTTAATTGCTTGGTAAGGATTGGCCGATGGTGGCCGGGTACGCTTGTGGTGACCACTAGGCTTCGGTTTTCCACCTTTCGCATCATCAACTTATGAGAGGCTCAATGACCAAGTATAAGCTCGAGTATATCTGGCTCGACGGATACACCCCGACGCCGAATTTGCGCGGCAAGACACAGATCAAGGAATTCGATTCGTTTCCGACCCTGGAGCAACTCCCGCTGTGGGGCTTCGATGGAAGCTCGACCATGCAGGCCGAGGGCCATAGTTCCGATTGCGTATTGAAGCCTGTCGCGATTTACCCGGACGGCGCGCGCACCAACGGCGCGCTGGTGATGTGCGAAGTCATGATGCCCGATGGCAAAACCCCGCACGCCACCAACAAGCGCGCGACCATTCTCGATGACGAAGGCGCATGGTTCGGCTTTGAGCAGGAATACTTCTTCTACAAGGACGGCCGTCCGCTCGGCTTTCCCTCGAGCGGCTATCCTGCGCCGCAGGGACCGTATTACACCGGCGTCGGCTACTCGAACGTCGGTGCGGTCGCTCGCGAGATCGTCGAGAAGCATCTCGATCTCTGCCTCGCCGCCGGCATCAACCACGAAGGCATCAACGCCGAAGTCGCGAAGGGCCAGTGGGAATTCCAGATTTTCGGCAAAGGCTCCAAGAAGGCCGCCGACGAAATGTGGATGGCCCGCTACCTGATGCAGCGCCTGACCGAGAAGTACGGCATCGACATCGAGTATCACTGCAAGCCGCTCGGCGATACCGACTGGAACGGCTCCGGCATGCACGCCAACTTCTCCACCAAATATATGCGCGAAGTCGGCGGCAGGGAATATTTCGAGAAGCTGATGAAGGCGTTCGAAGCGAACCGCCAAGATCACATCGCGGTTTACGGCCCGGATAACCATCTGCGGCTCACCGGCAAGCACGAAACCGCTGCGATCCACGAGTTCAGCTACGGCATCGCCGATCGCGGCGCCTCGATCCGCGTACCGCACAGCTTCGCCAACAACGGCTACAAGGGCTATCTGGAAGATCGCCGCCCGAACTCGCAGGGCGACCCCTACCAGATCGCGTCCCAGATCCTGAAGACGATCGCTTCGGTGCCGACCGCCGCCAAGGCGGCCGCGGCCTGAAGCTGCGCACACGGCCTCGACCTCGGGGGCGTCCGGGCCGCCACCATGATCCGCCAAGGCGTCAACGCCTTGGCGGATCATTGCGTTCGGGCGTCCGTCTGAATGTTTCCCCGCGTGACTGCTGAAGTATCTCGCCTCAGAACCTTGGCATCGAAGCCTGCGCGGAACGCTCGATTGATCTAAAACGCATGGTTGTGTAATTATGGAGCGACAATTTTCGAGAGGGAGGACGATATGGCCAGGAAATCGAAATCCGCTGCCGGAAAAACTCCATTCCATGCCGTTGTCGAAAAGGTTCAGCGCGGCACCATTAGCGACAAGGAATTTTCCAATTACTTTGTTGCGCAGCCCAATCCGCGGCAGCCGTTTGATTTCACGATCGGGATCAATCGAGCGGCCGTCGAACTTCAGGGCGTCGAAAAATCCGGCAAGTTTGCCGATGCGCTGGTGCACGATGCATCCATTGGCCGCGACCGGCAAATTCGTCGGGCGGCGCCACCCAAGGGATTCCAGCGCAAGTCGCCGATTGTTGCGGAGGGCGATTCCTGGTTTCGGCTGCCGCAGGTGATCATGCCGCCGACGCTGATCGATGTGCTGCAGGAAACCTACGGCTATGCGATCGACAACATGGCGCATTGGGGCGACACGCTTGCCGACATGATCCAGGTGGGTCAGTTCTGGCCTCCGCTCACCTCGGGGCAGGCCGACACGTTCCTGTTCTCGGCCGGCGGCAACGACGTGCTTGGCGGTGACGGCGGGATCGCGCGATTTCTGAACCTCTTCGATGTGGGCCATACGAAGCCGTCCGATGCCGCGTACTACATCAAGCCGGAATTCTACCAAAATCTGAGGCTGATCGTGCAGAGCTATGAGTCGTTGGTCCAGCGCGTGCACCTGCGGGCTCCGAATGTAATTATGCTCGGTCATGGCTACGATTACGTAATCCCCCGCGTCGACGGGCCATGGATCGGAAACGGCATGATGTACGTTGGACTCGATCCCACTTTTCGGCCTGCACTTTGCCAGGCGATTATACGGATCATGATCGATGCCTTTAACAATGCGTTGGCGGCTTTCGCCACGACCTATTCCAACTATCGTTACGTCGACCTGCGCGGTGCGATTGGTAAAACCCAGTGGCACGACGAACTGCATCCGACTGCGGCTGGCGCTGCGAAGACGGCGGCGCGGTTTGATGCGGCGTTGCGCAAGCTGCCGAAATCCGGCGCATTTACGACAGCGCTGATCGCCTCACGCGCGTTGTTCGGGCGGGCAGCGTAAGCAAAAGCGCAAGCGCAAGCTTTGCCTTTCGTGCTGTTCCCGGCGCGGGCGGTTCCCGCGCTGCGCCGGGTCCGGCTGGAGCCTTGAATATCACGGCAATTCGAAGCTAACGTGCTTCGCTGGATATGTGCGCCCTGATGAAATTGTCCGACGCGGGTTGGTCCAATGTCGCGTTTCGCGTCGCCGTCCCGGCGATTGTCGTCGCGGCGGCTACCGCCTTGGCCTGTCCATCTCCTGTCAAGGCGCAATCGGCCGATCTCGTGCTGTGCGACAGGCTCGCCGCCGATCCCTCCGATCCGGACAAGCCCGCCGACGTCAAGGGCGCGCCCGACATCGCGCAGCCCGATATCGCGACCGCGATCAAATATTGCGCCATTGCGGCGCGCTCGTCGCGCCGCGCGCTTTACCAGCTCGGGCGCGCTTACGCCGCCAACCGACAATTGCCGGAAGCCGCCGCCGCCTGGCGCAAGGCGGCCGACAAGGGCTCGACGTCGGCGATGGTCGAACTCGGCGTACTCTACGGCACCGGCTCCGGCGTGACAAAAGACGAGGCTCAGGCGCGCAAGCTGTTCGAGCGCGCGGGCGAGGCCGGCAATCCGCGCGGCGTCGCCAATCTTGCCGCGCTGTCCGGTGGCGCCGGCACGCCGTCGGACCCTGCGAGAGCGAGAGAGCTGCTGGCGAAAGCCGCGGAGACCAATGCGGAAGCGCAGTATCAGCTCGGGTTGATGATGGCGAACGGTACCGGCGGGCCCAAGGACGATGCCGGCGCGCGGAACCTGTTCGAAAAAGCGGCGGCGCAAAACCACGCCGGCGCGCTGGAGCGGATGGGCGCGTTCGCCCAGGAGGGACGCGGCGGGCCGAAGGATTCGAGTGCTGCGAAAGCCTATTACGAAAGGGCGGCGGCGCTCGGCGACGAAGACGCCAGGCAGGCGCTCAAGCGTCTGGAATGTCCCTACGCGATCAAGGACAAGCGCGGAAATCTCTTCACCACCCTTTGCTTCTAGCGTCCAGGCCCGGACTCGCTGGCAACCTCGGCAACAGGGCCGGGCGCGGACCTTGATGGATATCAAAAGGGCAGGGCCGCGAAGCACTACACGTTCGGCATCAAACGGCACACGGAGCCTCGAATGAAACTGCGCGGATGGTTCATCGCCCTGTTGATGGTTTGCTCGCTGACGCCGCTGGCAATTGCCCAGTCCAATCTCGATGCCGCGACCAACGAGCAGTACGTTCCGCGGCTGGGAGATATCATGAATGCGATCCAGTCGCGGCACGTGAAGCTGTGGTTCGCCGGCAAGTCCCTGAATTGGGAACTCGCCGATTACGAACTTCGCCAGCTCAAGGGCGGTCTGCTGGAGGCCGCGGTGCTGTATCCCGGCATTCCCGTGACCAATGTCACGACGATGACAAGGCCCGTTCAGGCCATTGCCGATACCATCGAGGCCAGGGATGCCAAGCGGTTTGCCAAGGCGGTCGGCGAATTGACCGAGGGATGCAACGCCTGCCATCAATCGATGGGGCGCGGCTATATCGTCATGCGGGTTCCGACCGAACAGCCCTTCAGCAATCAGTTGTTTCCGCCGCAGGGCAAGCAATAGACGGGAACCTGCAAGAGGATACGCGATTAGTGAGAGAAGTACGCTGAGGAGGTGCCTGTCCATGATCCGCAAACTAGGCTCGGGCGAATATCGGCTTTATTCGCGCAAGGTGAATCCCAAAACCGGCAAGCGCCGCAACCTCGGCACCTTCAAGTCGCGGGTGGCCGCGGAAAAGCACGAACGCGCCGTGCAGTATTTCAAGCGGCATTAGCGGCGGCATTGCCGAAAATGTTGATGGGATCGACATGGATTGCGCCGCGCTTCATCCGGCCTGGGCCTGCTCGGTGAGCGGGAAGGGCACGCCGGGGCGATAGAGCCAAACCGGGCGGATTTCATACATGGCGCCGGGATTGACCCGGCGCAGGTCGCGCGCGGCAGCGATCGCGGCTTCGCGGTCGGCGCAATCGATGACGTAAAAGCCGAGGAGCTGTTCCTTGGTCTCGGTAAACGGTCCGTCGACGACAACGCCGTTGCCCCGGCCGCGTAATACGCAGGCGCCCTTGGTCGCCCCAAGCCGCGCCGCCGGCCCCATGCGCCCCTCCTGCAGAAGGCGGTCGTGAATCCTGTTCAAATCGATCATCAGCGCCGCATCCTCGTCCGGCGTCAAGGATGTGACGTCTTCCTCCACGTGATAGGCCAGAATGGCGTAGAGCATGGATTGCCTCTTTGTGCTGATTGGCGGTTAACCTGAAGACGTTTCAACGCGCCCAGTTCCGACATTTATTCTATCGGTGCGCGTTGGCTGTACGTCGTCCCTGCCTGGTGCGCAATTGCGCACGCGGCGCAGGGACGACG
Organism: uncultured Alphaproteobacteria bacterium; assembly: GCA_963732455.1. GTDB lineage: Bacteria > Pseudomonadota > Alphaproteobacteria > Rhizobiales > Xanthobacteraceae > Bradyrhizobium. The sequence goes on from CAVSZM010000010.1 coordinate 104,386, forward strand.
GCTGGGAGTGTGGAGTGTTCGTGCACGATGAATTCCCACGATTCAATTTTCAAACAGCTTAAAACACAACTCCGCATCCCCGCGACGCGAATGCGCCCGGGTCATGCCTGCATCCTTCGCCACAAAACAGAGGGCGTGGGGAATGCCGGGTGCCCGCCGCACCCGCAGCCTCGCGTGCGAAATAAAACAAAGCACACGAGCATGGTCACCACGGTTACAGCCGGATTCACCCGGCATTCCCGCACGCGAATGGTTTTAACGGCTTCCTTCGTGCTCTCCCCGGTGATCGGGCTTTATTGTCACCGTCATCAGCGGATATGGCCTGTCTAAAGCCCGGTCGGGCCGACACGCCTCCGCTGACTTGACGCCGGCGTCGAGGCGTCAGGACCACACGACTTCGCCGTCCGCGACAGGCATCTGTCGTCCGCCCGCCCGGCGATCGCTCACGGGAAACCCGCCCTGCCATCACAAAGCGCGCCCGACGCTGCCGCGTCCACCGCATCCCGCACCCAACGTCCGTGACGATCGCGAAACGCCCCTCATGTGAGGCGGGACGGCGGCGGATATAGTGGTGATTTGGGTCGGGCCGGAACGGAAATGTTTTTTGAAACGGGACTGGACAGGTGGAATCAAAGGAGCCCGGTGAGGTCGTAGACCGGGTTAGCGGCTGGCGTAACCCGCCGATGCAAGGAAGAAGTTGGGGGATTACGCTTCGCTAATCCGCCCCACATGCTGTACGTCATCCCGGCCAAGCCCTGTCCGGCGCAACAGCGCGACGTATTGCGCCGAACGCTGCTTGAATGGCGGAATACGCTTCGCTATTCCGCCCTGCGAGCTGAAGGTGAGGGCTGGCCGAGAGGGGAGAATGGGATGCGAGCCGATTTTGAGACAATCTTGGTTTCCCCGAACGACGATCACATCCTTGTCGTCACGCTCAATCGGCCCGAGGTGTCGAACGCGTTGAACACGCGCATGGGGCTCGATCTCGTGGAACTGTTCGAGGCGCTCTCGACCGATCTGGAAGACCTGCGCGCCGTGATCATCACCGGCAGCGGCGGCAAGGCGTTTTGCGCCGGTGGCGACCTCAAGGAACGCAACGGCATGACCGACGAAAGCTGGCGGTCGCAGCACCTGATCTTCGAACGAATGGTGCGGGCGATGTTGGGGTGCCCGATCCCGCTAATGGCTGCGGTCAACGGCGCGGCCTATGGCGGCGGCTGCGAGATCGCCGCGGCTTCGGATTTCGTCTATGCCGCCACCCATGCGCGCTTTGCGCTGACCGAGGTCACGCTTGGAATCATGCCGGGAGCGGGCGGCACCCAGAATCTGGCCCGCGCCGTCGGCGAGCGCAGGGCGAAGGAGCTTATCCTTTCGGGCGCTACCTTCACCGCCGCGGAGGCGGAAGCCTGGGGGCTTGTCAACCGGGTCGTTGAACCGGCGGACCTGCTGGAGACCACGATTGGAATGGCCCGGCGCATTGCCGCCAACGGGCCGATCGCGGTACGTCAGGCCAAGCAAGCCATTCATCGCGGCATGCAGATGTCATTGTGGGACGGCCTCGCCTTCGAGATCGAGGCTTACAATCGGCTGGTCTCCACCGACGACCGCCGGGAAGGGGTGCTGGCGTTCAACGAGCGCAGAAAGCCGGTCTTTCGCGGACGTTAGGCTGTGACACAACTGATGCGGATTTTCACCGAGGGAGCGCCCGACAACATGAGCCTGCTGAACACGCCATTCGACCCCGCGCGCGAGGCGGCGCTCGTCACCGGTGCGGGAAACGGCATCGGCCGCGCCATCGCGCAAGCCCTGGTGGGCGAGGGCGTGCGAACGGTGTTCGCCGACGTGAACCGGGATACGGTGACAGCGGCGGTCAAAGCCTCGCCGCGGCCGGAACTGGCGGTGCCCTGGGTCGGCGATCTCGCCAAGCCCGCCGCGCGCGATGCGCTGCTGGCCGATGCACGGTCCGCGGTCGGGCAGGTGACGCACTTCGTTCACAGCGCATCGCCCGCGCGGCGCGAGGCCGATCACGCTTTCGCCGTCAGCGGAGAGACCTGGGAGCAGATGCGCGCGGTCAACGTCGACGCCGGCTTTCACCTCGCGCGCGAACTCGCGCGACAACTCATCGCAGCCAAAGAGCCCGGCTCGTTCCTGTTCCTGACGTCGCTGCACGCCGGCACGCCGCGCAACCTGCCGCACTACTCGTCATCGAAAGCGGCTCTCGCCATGCTGGTGAAGGAATTGGCCAGGACCCTCGGCCGCCATGGAATCCGGGTCAACGCGCTGGTGCCCGGCGCCATCGCCGCGGGCGGCTTCGTCGCCGATCCCGCGCTGGCGCGGCACATCCCGCTCGGCCGCCTCGGCCGCGGCGAGGACCTCGCGCCGATGGCGCTGGCGGTGCTGTCGAACCGGGTGTCGGCCTACGTCACCGGCGCGGCATTTGTGGTCGACGGCGGCCTGTCGCTGACGAACTGGTTCGATCCGCCTGTTCTTGATGATCTCTGAAAGGCAAGGGGACGCAGGGCGCAATAGCGCGGCGTATTGCGCCGGACGGTGCACCTTAATGGCGGATGACGCTGTGCGCCTTACGCTCTGTGAGAGGCTGAAAATGATCGCGGGTTCGGCGGTGTCAAACGAATGGAGAGCATGAAATGACGCGGATATTGTTCGTGGGCCAGGAACCGGAAACGGTCGATTTCTCCGATCCGGCGCTGCCGCCCGGCTTTAGCGCGGAAAAAATTCATGCCGGCATCGCGTTTGCCATGCGGCAAATGACCGAACGCGGCTGGCACGCCGATCTCTGCCTGGTCCGGCCCGACGATACCGCTGCCCCCAGGCTTGAGAGCCAGCTTGCAGGCAAGCCCTACGATTGCGTCGTGATCGGCGGCGGGGTTCGCCTGCCTCCGAAAAGCCTGCTGCTGTTCGAGCGGCTGATCAATGCCGTGCACCGGGCAGCGCCGGGCGCGTCCATCGCGTTCAATACGCGACCGGAAGACACGGCCGATGCGGCGGCGCGGTGGGTGAAGGCGGAGTAGGCGGGCGAACTGGTTCGGACTTGAAGCGACGCGAAACGCCGCCCGTAGGGCGCAATAGCGCAGTGTATTGCGCCGAACGGTGCACATGAATGGCGGATTACGCTACGTTTCCGCCCAGCGGGCTAGGAGCCCAGAACCGAAGGCTTGAACCATAGATTGTGTCGTCGCCGTTCCAGTAAGAACAGCCTGCAACTCTTTCATATATGAGGAAAAGCGCTCGATCAGTTCGCGCGCATGTCGTCTTTCAATTGCATCGAGCAGATTGAGACAACCATTCAGCTCATGCTCGAGCTTCCCCCAGCGTCCGCACAAAGCCAAGGCGAGGTCCTTTTCCTTATGCACGAGGCGTATCGCTGCTCCGTCAGGCTCATGCGTCAGACGAAGCAAGAGCGCCAAGATCTCGTCACCAACGAGCCCAGCGGGATTTGATAGAATACGACTTTGTTGCCGCCCCAATAAAAGCAGCTCTTCAAGAATCCGATCATGCTCCAGCTTTTTTTGTTGGTGTCTTGGTAGAGTGCTGCGCAGCTTTACCAATTTCGGTTTGATTGCCTCGTCCAGTTTTGGCCAGAAAGAGTCGAAAACCGTCTTTAATTGTCGTTCCTCCCTAGCGTCGGGGCCGGCGGCACCGTTGATCGATTTTACAACTCGAAAGATGTCCTCCTTTTCGAACAGAGCAGATTGAAACATCGAAAGGGGTTGCTGCACATCGGAGTGTTTAAGCCCGAACAGGATGGGCACCACTCGGCCTTCTTCGACAGACTTGGCGATAGCGCCGGCTTCGAAGTGCAGCCATGTGGAATCGATGTTCTCAGCGGTCAAAATAACAATTCCGAAGGCACTTTGCTCCAATTCGCGACGTATAGTGGAAGACCAATGAGCGCCCTTGTCCGTGTCCTCTTCCGACATGAAGGGCTCTATGGTTTGATTCACCAGCGGTAGCCACTCTCGGAAATCTTGCGCTATTTGGCGGCTTATGTCTTGCGACCAACTTACAAAGAGCTTCATAGGCAGCCTTTTTATTAAGAACCGTAGGGCGCAATAGCGAAGCGTATTGCGCCGATCGGCATGGATAACTCTGTAACTTGCTCGTTTATGCGAGGGTATCGTTAACCTTCTTAAAAAGCGCTTCGAAACGCCTTAGTGTGTCCTCTGAAATTATTGGAAGAATTTGTGTGTACTTGCGCAACAATACTGTTGCAGGTTTGCCGTGATCAAATCGAGCCACGCCTAAGGCGCGGGCACATCGCTTTACGATAGGGTCGGAGCCTAGAAGTTGGGTGGGAACAAAAGTTGTGCCGAATGCCTCATTGACCAGCAAGAGATATTCTTGTTCAGAAAAGAGATCTTCGATGTCGGCTAATTTACTATTGAGGACGCTGCCAATTGTTACCAGTGAAGTATCCTTGAGTATTCCATGTTGCTTAAGTTGTTGTAGGCGTTGATGCCCTTCTTTGCGAGAGTCGACCAGGGCTGTAACGGCTAGGTGCTTTCCTAGAAGAGCAACAAAAGTTGGCACAAGGTCCGCTCCGCCAACGGGAACGATTGACCATTTGGGGTCTAGCGAGATTCTGTTTTTTTCGCGCAGGTAATCGGAAATCAGGCTGAGGTAGGTAAAATCCGAAGTTCCCTCCACAACAAGGTTATGGGGAGCAATAAATAAATGCTGCACCATGTCATATCCCAGCGCACCTTGCAGTGGAAAGAGGGTGTCGCTGTCGATAGACAACACATCATCGGTTACGCGTGAACCGATGTCGCGTCCATCATCTTGGACCAGCCTCACGCGCAGCAGCTTTTTTGGCTGAACCATAAATGGCGAATGAGTGGTGTAAACGACTTGGCATTTTCTGCTCAGTCGCTCATCAATAAAGCCGAGGAAATCAGCCTGCGCCCTCGCGTGAAGGCCCGTGCCAGGCTCGTCAAGCAATATAACGATCGGACGTTCGCTATGCTCATAGGCTGAGAACGCTGCAAGAAACGAAAAAAACCATCTGAAGCCAGTCGACCGCTCTTCGAATGGAAGCGAAAGCAGGTGTCGATTGTCGTAAAGACGTATCTTAAGTTCGTCTAAGACTTTTTGTTGGCCGTTGGCGACATTCTCGGTCTTTAGCGTGATGTCAATTTCCGTTCGGAGTTCTGGATTGGTACTCCAAAAAGTCAGAACGTCGTGGGTAATTGCATTCGCAATATTTTCTAATTCCCGTTTTCGGGTCTCGTAATCCGGGTTCAAGAGATATTCGCTCTCGGCCCCTGCGAGATCGAGGAGGGACCGGGCTGTCAGCTCCGCCGGCGACAGCTTATTCTTATCAGTTTCAAGAATCTGACGAATTTTCACGGACCCGGGTAGCTGACTGTATTCATCGAAGTAGAAAAAGAGGGGAATGCGCGTCTCTAAGAAGCTGACAATCGCGCCCTTAACGTCACTAGCTTTCCCTAGAAAGGTGCCTTTCACGTCTGTGAGTTTCTCAGCATTCGCTCGGTCCGCTTTGGTTGCCCCTTCGTCGGAATGAGTGGATTTGCCAAGCGTTTCGATTAGCCTTTCATAGTCGGCAAGCGTTGTTGGCACCGCGCCGGAGCCCGAAAAATCTATATCCCGTGCCATATGTGCGACGGCGGAAGCTTCGTTCAAATCAAAATCAAAAATAAGCTTGTTGTCGTACTGCCTCGAAATCGAAATATTTCGACTAGCTAGCGTTGTCCTCCCAAATTGCTGCTTTAACTCAGACCACGTTTTGTCATCGAGTTCGAACTCCGCCTTGACAGGCGTAACATGGTTGAGATTTTTTTGCCGTCGATGCTGTTTCTCTAGCCAAGCCGGATATTGGCGCTGAGCATTGAAGGTGAGGTTCTGTTGAGCTGGATTTAGGCGATGTAGGGCTTGCAGAAATGCCGTCTTGCCGGACTCGTTTTTACCGACGAGGCAGGTGACATCAGGCTCAATTGCAACCGGCCCGGAATCCAAAATGTTCTTGAAATGGCTTAATTCAACTTTTTTAAGAACGATCAACGCAACACCCCAACTATACTAGAAGATCAGATTGACGTCGTACTCGATTTGTTCTGACTGTGGTAGGGCGGCGCGAACCTGCGCCGCCCACAACCTACGGATTATTTGGCTAACTGCAACCCGTAGTTGATCCACACGTATCGCACTTCATGCAGGTGCCGTTCCGCACCAGCGTGAAGTTGCCGCATTCGCCGCACATTTCGCCTTCGTAGCCCTTGGCCCTGGCCTCGGCGCGGCGATCGGCTTTGGACGGTGCGGCCTGCTCGCGCGCGGCGCCCGCCTTGCTCCATTGCAGGGCTTCCAGCTTCTCCGTCGGCGACAGGTCGTGCTGGGCTTCCTGCTTCAGGGCGACCGCGCCTTCGATGGCGTCGGCGGCGCGCGCGGTGGCGCCGTGCGAGGCCATCGAGGTGACGTTGCCCGAGTTGCGCGCGTCGGTCTGCGGCTCGCTGACGCCGCGCATGACCACGAGATTGTCGGTGCGCGAACGGGTCAGGCCCTTCGACAGATACTTGTTGCTGGGCTGCTCCGGCGCGCGGCCTTCCTCGACGCCCTTGCCGATGGCGTCGAAGTTGGATTCGGAGGGGTCGACATGGGCGAGGTCGAAGCGGCCCATGTAGCTGACCGCGAGTTCGCGGAACACATAGTCGAGGATCGAGGTCGCGTACTTGATGGAGTCGTTGCCCTGCACGGGACCCGCGGGTTCGAAGCGGGTGAAGGTGAAGGCGTCGACATATTCCTCCAGCGGCACGCCGTATTGCAGACCGAGCGAGACGGCGATGGCGAAGTTGTTGATGAAGGAGCGAAGCGCGGCACCTTCCTTGTGCATGTCGATGAAGATCTCGCCGATCCGGCCGTCGTCATATTCGCCGGTTCGCAGATACACCTTGTGCCCGCCGACCACGGCCTTCTGGGTGTAGCCCTTGCGGCGATCCGGCATCCGCTCGCGCTCGCGCATCACAACGATGCGCTCGACCAGCCGCTCCACCACCTTCTCGGAAAGTGCCGCCGTGCGCGCGGCCATCGGCTTTTCCATGAAGCTTTCGATCGCGTCGTCTTCCTCGTCGTCGTCGCTGATCAGTTGCGAGTTGAGCGGCTGCGACAGTTTCGAGCCGTCGCGGTAGAGCGCGTTGGCCTTCAAGGCGAGCTTCCAGGAGAGAAGATATGCGGACTTGCAATCCTCCACCGTGGAGTCGTTCGGCATGTTGATGGTCTTGGAGATCGCGCCGGAGATGAACGGCTGCGACGCCGCCATCATCCGGATGTGGCTTTCCACCGACAGATAACGCTTGCCGATCTTGCCGCAGGGGTTGGCGCAATCGAACACGCTGTAATGCTCGGCCTTCAAATGCGGCGCGCCTTCCACCGTCATCGCGCCGCAGATGTGCACGTTGGCGGCCTCGATCTCGCGCCTGGAGAATCCGACCGCGGCGAGCAGGTCGAAATTCGGCGCGGCGATCGCTTCCGGCGCGAGGTTCAAGGTGTCGCGCAGGAAGTCTTCGCCGAAGGTCCATTTATTGAAGGCGAATTTGATGTCGAAGGCGGTCGGGAGCGCCGCTTCCACCTTTGCGAGAGCCTCGTCGGTGAAGCCCCTGGTTTTCAGGGTGGAAACGTTGATCGCCGGAGCATTCGAAAGCGAGCCGTGGCCGACGGCATAGGCCTCGATCTCCGCGATATCGCTTTCGCGATATCCGAGCGCGCGCAACGCCTCGGGCACGGCGCGGTTGATGATCTTCCAGTAGCCGCCGCCGGCGAGCTTCTTGAATTTCACCAGCGCGAAATCAGGCTCGATTCCGGTGGTGTCGCAATCCATCACGAGGCCAATGGTGCCGGTCGGCGCCACCACGGTGGTCTGCGCGTTGCGGTAGCCGTGGAGTTCGCCGAGTTCGAGCGCCTTGTCCCACGCGGCCTTGGCGTGCTGGACGATATCCTGCTGCCTGCAGGAGGCATGATCGAGCGGCACCGGATTGACGGCCAGCGCCTCGTAGCCCCTGCTTTCGCCGTGCGCGGCGCGGCGATGGTTGCGGATCACCCGCAGCATATGCGCCGAGTTCTTCTTGTAGCCGGGGAAGGGGCCCAGCTCCCGCGCCATCTCGGCCGAGGTGGCGTAGCCGATGCCGGTCATGATGGCGGTCAGCGCGCCGCATAGCGCGCGGCCTTCCTTGCTGTCGTAGGACAGGCCCATGGTCATCAACAGGCCGCCGATATTGGCGAAGCCGAGGCCCAGCGTGCGGAATTCGAAAGACAGTTCCGCGATCGCCTTGGAGGGGAACTGCGCCATCATCACGGAGATTTCGAGCACGACGGTCCAGAGCCGGCACAGATGCTCGTAGGCATCGACGTCGAAAAGCTTGGTCGTGGTATTGTAGAACGTGATCAGATTGGCGGAGGCCAGATTGCAGGCGGTATCGTCCAGGAACATGTATTCCGAGCACGGATTGGACGCGCGGATGTCGCCCGACGCCTTGCAGGTGTGCCAGTCGTTCATGGTGGTGTTGAAGTGCAGGCCGGGATCGGCGGACGCCCAGGCGGCGTGACCGATCTTTTCCCAGAGCTCGCGCGCCTTCAGCGTCTTGGTGATCTTCTTGTTGGTGCGGCCGATCAGGTTCCAGTCGCCGTCGGTCTCCACCGCGCGCAGGAAGTCGTCCTTCAGCGACACCGAGTTGTTGGAGTTCTGTCCTGACACCGTGAGATAGGCTTCCGAATCCCAGTCGGTGTCGTAGATCGGGAAATCGATCTCCTTGTAGCCTTGCCTGGCGAACTGGATGACGCGCTTGATCATGCCGTCGGCGACCATCGCGCGGCGCGCAAGCTTGATCTCGCGGCGCAGCGCCGGGTTCTTCTCGGGATCGAAGCAGTCGTCGCCGGAGCCTTCGCAGTTGACGCAGGCTTTCAGCACCGCCTTGAGGTGCTTCTGGTTCAGCTTGGAGCCGGTCACGAGCGCTGCGACCTTCTGCTCCTCCTTCACCTTCCAGTCGATATAGGTCTCGATATCAGGGTGGTCGGCGTCGACCACCACCATCTTGGCGGCGCGGCGGGTGGTGCCGCCGGACTTGATCGCACCCGCGGCGCGGTCGCCGATCTTGAGGAAACTCATCAGGCCCGAGGAGCGTCCGCCGCCGGAAAGCTTTTCGCCTTCGCCGCGCAGCCGCGAGAAGTTCGAACCGGTGCCGGAGCCGTATTTGAACAGGCGGGCTTCACGCACCCACAGGTCCATGATGCCGCCCTCGTTGACGAGGTCGTCCTCGATGCCCTGGATGAAGCAGGCGTGCGGCTGCGGATGCTCGTAAGCCGATTTCGATTTGGTCAGCTTGCCGGTCTTCCAGTCCACGTAATAGTGGCCCTGGCCGGGTCCATCGACGCCGTAGGCCCAGTGCAGGCCGGTGTTGAACCACTGCGGCGAATTCGGCGCCACCATCTGCTTGGCCAGCATGTAGCGCAGCTCGTCATTGAACGCGCGCGCGTCTTGCTCCGAGGTGAAATAGCCGCCCTTCCAGCCCCAATAGGTCCAGCAGCCCGCAAGGCGGTCGAACACCTGCTTGGAAGAGAGTTCGCTGACATAGCGCTCGGACTCCGGCAGGTCAGCCAGCGCCTCGATATCCGGCACCGAGCGCCACAGCCAGGACGGTACGGTTTCTTCCTCGACCTTCTTCAGGCGCGCGGCGACGCCGGCCTTGCGGAAATACTTTTGCGCGAGCACGTCGGAGGCGACCTGCGACCAGAATTCCGGCACCTCGACGTTTTCGAGGCGAAACACCACCGAGCCGTCGGGATTGCGGATCTCAGACGTCGTCAATCTGAAATCAATCTCTGCGTAGGGTGACTGGCCTTCAGTTGTGTTGCGTCGTTCGATTCTCATGGTCGTGCCCCGTTCTTGTGACCGGACCGCCGCCGCAGCGCCCGGGTGTTTTTCCTTGAGCGAACCCCTTGGCCGCGGTCTTGCGACTTTGGGCCGAAGCATTCGCAGCTCAGCCGGTGGTCCCGGTCTGTTTCTCCCGGCGCAAGATCGATGCGAGCATCGGTCTTGCCGCCGCACGACCTGACGGAACGCAGGTTCCGATTTTCAGGCCACGTTTTAACGCCCCAACTCTTAACTTGAGCCATTTCGGCTCGTTTTTAGCGCCTCGAAAGTCCCCAAATTCAGGGCAAAAAAGCCCGTCACCCGTTGCCTCGACCGGCGGACGGAGTGCTCAATCTGGAACCCTTCAGGGAGCGACCGGCGGGACCCAAACACACTCGCGCCGAACAGGATCAAAGCTAAGACAACTCCATTGCGCCCGTCAAGGACTAGTACGAGTTCCTGAATCAAATACTAAATATGGTGGAAAGAGGGGGAAAACAGGGGGTCACTCCACGCCCTCTCTACTGCCAAGTATCAGTGAGTCCTCAGGGATTCCCAAGCGAAAAAAATTGTTGCGCGCCTCAGGATTTCAGCTTCGTCCCGCTGTTCACAGGGCAACTATTTATTGTCCGCGAGGGGTTGCTCTGGAGAGACTCACCCGCAAGCTCCCGGGGAGTCCGGGCTGGCATGCCCGCCGGCCGATAGCCGGGGCCCCCAATTACCGGCAAGGTGCCACCGATTCCACCCGGTCGCTTACCCCCATGGCAGTCCCAAACCAGCCGCGCGCGCGTGCTCAGATCACGCCGGCGGGCCTCATGTTCCTCGCCATCACCTCGGTTGGCTGGGGCTTCAATTGGCCCGTCACCAAATATCTCCTGAGCGAGCTGCCGCCGCTCAGCTTGCGTGGCACGACCGGCGTGATCGGCGCCGGCTTGCTGGCGCTGCTCGCGATTCTCAGCGGCCAGAGCCTGCGCGTCCCGCGCGAATGGTGGCCGCGGCTGGCTATCGCCGCCTTCTTCAACGTCACCTGCTGGATGGTGCTGATGGGATTGGCGTTGCTCTGGCTTCCCGCCAGCGAAGCCGCGCTGATCGCCTATACCATGCCGATATGGGCATCGATGATGGCGTGGCCCGTTCTCGGCGAGCGGCCGAATCTGCTGCGTGTCATTTCACTGGCGATGGCGTTCGCGGGTCTGAGCGCCATCATGGGCGGCAATGGTTTCGCGGCCAGCATGTCCAAGCTGCCGGGAATCATCATGGCGCTCGGCGGCGCCGTCGGCTTTGCCGTCGGCACGATTCTCGCCAAGAAACTGCCGCTCCATCTGCCGCCGCTCACCGCCGCTGCCTGGCAGATCGGGATAGGATGCCTGCCCGTGGCCATCGTCGGCCTGTTCGTCGAAACGACCGACATCGCGGCGGTATCCAATCTCGGCTGGTGGCTTGTCGTCTATTCGACCGTGATCCAGTTCTGCGTCGCCTATGTGAGCTGGTTCGCAGCGCTTGCCCGGTTGCCGGCTTCCGTCGCGGCGATCGGCACGATGGCGGTGCCGGTGATCGGCGTGGTTGCGTCCGCGATCACGCTGCACGAGCCGCTCGGTACCGGCCAGATCGCCGCGCTCTTGTTCACGCTGGCGGGCGTCGCGCTGGCGACGCGCTCGTGAACGACGAAAGACGGCGCACCGGAGCGCGCCTTCGCCCAAAGGCGGCTTCACAATTCAAGCCCGATGATCGGTACTCGTAATGGATTGTGCCGATTCCGCAGCCGTATCTCCGGCAGCGAGCGAGAGGACTTGACTGGACAATTCGGCCTGCGGATGGCATCACCGCACGTGCTTCTCGAACCGGCCTCGCCCATGAAACTCTTTTTTCTCAAGCTATTCACATGGTGGAACGGCCAGACCTTTGGCACGCAATTGTGGACCTGGCGGTTCGGCGAGCTGGTGGGCGAAGACGAGCAGGGCAATCGCTATTTCCGCACCCGCGGCCGCAAGATCGATCCGACGCTCGGCTTCGAGCGGCGCTGGGTGATCTATAACGGCCTCGCCGAGGCCTCCCGCGTACCGCCGTCATGGCATGGCTGGCTGCATCACACCGTCGATCTCGCGCCGACCGAAGAAACCTATAAGCCGCATGAATGGGAAAAGCCCCATATCGCCAACATGACGGGGACACCGGCGGCCTACCGTCCGTCCGGCTCGACGCTGGCGAGCGGTCGCCGTCCCGCGGCCACCGGCGACTATCAGCCGTGGACGCCCGGAAGCTGAATAATTGCTGCCGCGGCGCGACCTTCTGTGAACAGCGGGGATATTTGTCGCCGCATGCTTGCGCTCCACGCACTTTCGCGGCTCAATTGCTCCATCTTACGGAGGTGGGAAACCATCGCGACGGTTCGGGTCACAGTTCGCGACTGCCCCGATTTGCAGCGGCTACCGAGAAGGAACGCGGCCGGGAGATAGGCCCCTGGTGCAGAGGTTCCAAAATCGCCCGTTAATGTGGAGCTGCCGTAAGACAGGAAAGGCCGTTCGGGAAACCGGGCGGCCTTTTTCTTTGGTGGATCGCTCACGCCTCGAAATGACGATCGTCGATTTGGCGCCACGTCAACCGAGCCGCGCTGCGGCACGGCCGATCGCCTCGCTGCGGCGTTGCCGGAAGGGCGCGATCCTCTCTTTCATGAACGCGAGAATTTCCGGTGGCGCGGTATCGGGCGAGCCGGCGTTGAACGGCGGCGCCGGGTTGTATTCGAGCCTGAGCTGAATCGCTTCCGCGGTCTGCCGGTCGATCAATAACGACACCAGCGTCAGCGCAAAATCGATGCCCGCGGTTACTCCACCGCCGGTGACGCGGTTGCGGTCGACGCAGACGCGCGTCTTGGCCGGTATCGCTCCAAACGGTGCGAGATGGTCCATCGCCGACCAGTGCGTCGTCGCGCGGTAGCCTTGCAGCAAGCCGGCCGCGCCCAGCACCAGCGATCCCGTGCAGACCGAGGTGATGTATTTCGCGGCGCCCGCCTGCCTGCGCAGGAAATCCAGCATCTCCTCATCATTCACCATGTCATCGCTGCCGCCGCCGCCGGGGACGCAGATCACGTCCAGCTGAGGGCAGTCCGCAAAAGTGATGGTGGGCGTCAGCACCAGTACTGAATCGCTCGGCACCGGTTCGATCCGCTTCCAGATCAGATGTACCCTCGCGCCGGGTACGCTTGAAAACACCTGCACCGGCCCGGTAAGATCGAGCTGGGTCACCTTTGGAAACACGACAACACCAATCTGAAGCGGCTCGGGCACGACGACCTCCGAAGTTTTGCTTGACCTGCGTATCCTGACATGATCGCCTTATGTCCGAAATGACATATTTCCCTCATTTCAGGACATGGCCTGACTTATGATCGGCGTTCTCATATTCCCTGATTTCCAGTTGTTGGACGCCGCCGGTCCGATTTCGGTGTTCGAAATCGTGGCCCGCCTCTCAGGCATTCCTCCGTCGATCAAGGTGCTGGCAGCAAAGCCTGGTCCGATCCGCAGCTCGTCGGGCGTCGAGATGGTCGCGCGCAGTTTCAGGCCGTCCGGCGCGATCAGCACCTTGATTGTGGCCGGGGGCGCGGGCGTAAACGCCGCGGCGACATGCGACAAGACGCTGGCCCTCGTGCGGTCGATGGTGAAACGCGGCATCCGCGTCGCCAGCGTCTGCTCCGGCGCCTACATCCTTGCGGAAGCCGGCGTGCTCGATGGCCGCCGCGCCACCACGCACTGGCGGCGTACCCGGCATTTTCTCAGCGCCTATCCCAAGGTGAAGCTGGAGCCCGACCGGATTTTCGTCCGCGATGGTAACATCTGGAGTTCGGCCGGCATCACGGCGGGAATCGATCTGGCGCTGGCGATGGCAGCGGAGGATCTCGGAGACGAGATCGCCCAAAAGACGGCGCGGGAGCTCGTGCTCTATCACCGCCGCAGCGGCGGCCAGTCGCAGTTCTCGTCGCTGCTGGAATTGAAAGCGCCGGCAGGCCGCTTCGGCGCGCTGCTCACCTGGGCGCGCGAGCATCTCGATGCGTCGCTGACAGTGGAGGATCTGGCCGAGCAAGCCGGCATGAGTTCCCGGCATTTCACGAGGGCGTTCATAGCGGAGACCGGGACCACGCCGTCAAAGGCGGTCGAGCGCTTGCGGATCGAGGTGGCGCGGCAACGCGTACAATCCTCAAGCGAGGCGATCGAACGCGTCGCGCAATCCACCGGCTTTCGCGATCCGGAGCGAATGCGGCGCGCCTTCATCCGCGCCTTCGGCCAGCCGCCGCAATCGCTGCGGCGCGCGGCGAGGGCTTCTTAGTCGTTGCGAGTTTGCAAAAGCCCGAGCCTGCGGCCGAGCCATTCGGTGGTCGGCGCCTGGATCAGGATCGTCATCAGAATGGCGACGAAGGTGACGGATGCAATCATACGGGCGCCGGGCGCCTTGATGCCCAGCAGCAGGCCGGCCAGCGCGGCCGGAATGACGCCGGTCTCGCGCGTCCAGCACATAAACAGCATCTCGCTGAAGCTCCATCGCGCGCGCCGATCCGGCAGCGCACACAGGAAAACCGTCGCCGGCCGCGCAACCAGCATCAGGACGGTGACGACCGCCACGCCGCCGAGCCAGTATTGGCCCATCAGGGTGAAATCAACTTGCGCGCCGAGCAGAATGAAAATGAACAGGCGCATGATGAAGGCCGTGGTCAATATGAATTCATCGAGCTTTTGCGCTTCGCCGGCCTCCATCCGGAAGCCAAACGATTCCTTGTTTCCGAGTACAATTCCGAAGACAAATACTGCCATGAAGCCGCTGGCCTGCAGGCCGTCTGCGGCGAAATAGGCGCCGATGACGGCGACCAGCGTGACCACAGGCGCGTATTCCGCGAGGAATGCCCATTTCTCATGGGCGATCAGGAGTGCAGCGAGGTATCCGAGCGCGATACCGGCGACAATGCCGATCACGAATTGCTTGAGCAGGTCGAACAAAGACAACGCCAATGAGAACTCGCCGGTCCCCGTCGCCACCGCCAGCACACCGAAGGTGACGATCGCACCCATGGCGTCGTTGAACGCGGACTCGCTCATCACGGTTTGTGCCACCCGGTCGCGAATTTGGATCTGCCGGAAAATCGGGACCAGCGTTGCCGGATCGGTCGAGGCCAGCGTCGCCCCCAGCAGCAGCGCCACGATCAGGGGAACGCCGAGGATATAATGGGCGGCAAGGCCCGTGATAACAGCGGTGATAACGACACCGACGGTGGAGATGACGACGATGGTGATCCAGACCTGCTTCAAAACGCCAAGGCGCAGCGAAGCGCCACCGTCGAACAGGATATAACTGGCACCGAACAGCAGGATGATCTGATTGAGCGCCGAATCCGCTTTGATGTGAAAAAGCCCCAGCGTTTGCGGGCCGATCACGATCCCGGCAAGCAGAAACAACACGACATCGGGAATCCTGATCTTCCGAGCCAGCAGGCCGGCCGCGGTACCGATCGCCAGAATGAGCCCGCACGAAATCAGCGTTTGTTTTGCGATCTCAATAGAGGCCGACGTTTCCAATTCGCTTTCTCTTTAAGAAGGGCTAGCGCCCATGCTTTCGCAAATCGTAATTTTGCTGGCGCGACGCTGCCCGACCAGGCGTGAATTGGCAAGTCGCCAGCGAATCCGACAGAGAGGACAGCATGAGCGCGTCAGTTCAGCGCCCTAAGCCAGATGCCTATTTCACCGGCGGCAACATTGGCCTGCTGCAGCAGCTTGCCCATGGTGAAGAAGCCGTGGAACTGGCCCGGAAAGGTACGGTATGTCACGGGGACGCCGGCTTCTTTCAGCCGTTTGGCGTATTCGTCGCCCTCGTCGCGTAGCGGATCGGCGCCCGCTGTCAGTACATAGGCCGGCGGCAACCCGATGAGCGTCTTGGCGCGTGCCGGCGATGCGCGCCAGTCGTGGACATCGGCTGCGCCATTGAGATAGTGATCGCGAAACCACCTGATGACGGAGTGGGTGAGCAGGATGCTGGTCTCGGGCTCGCTATGCGAGGGATGCGTCAACGCGAAGTCGATGGCCGGATAGATCAGAACCTGTCCCGCGATCGCGGGGCCGTTGCCGTCACGCGCCGATATCGCAACCACCGCGGCGAGGTTGCCGCCCGCGCTGTCGCCGCCGACCATCAGTCGCGACGCGTCGATACCGAGCCGCCTTGAATTTTCCGCTATCCACTTGGTCGAGGCGATGGCGTCATCGACGGCGGCGGGGAATTTATGCTCCGGCGCGAGCCGGTAATCGACGGAGATCACGATCAACTGCCCTTCGTCGGCCAATTTCCGGCACGCTACGTCATGAGAATCGAGATCGCCGATCACCCAGCCGCCGCCGTGGAAAAACACAAGACATGGGGCGAGATCGTTGGCTTTCCGGAGCCTCATCGGCGTGTAGATGCGCGCAGCAATCGGCCCGGCGGGCGAGGGGATCGCCAGCGGCTGGACCGATTCAAGTTCTGGCGGTTCGGGATTGGTGACGACGCGGCCTTTCAAATAAAGCTCGCGCGCCTCGGCCGGCGTAACCGTTTCATAAGGCGGGCGGCCGGCCTCCTGAAATGCTTTGAAGACGGCTGCGGCATCGGGATCGAGGGTCACGGGCATGCTCAGAAGACCTAATTGTGTTGGGTTGCAGTTTTCAGCGACTGAATGGTTAGCTCGCGGTCCGCCCGCCGTCGACCGTGTAGGCGGAGCCCGAGACATAGCTTGCCTCGTCGGAGGCGAGGAAAGCCACAATGGAGGCGACCTCTGTGGCGTGTCCGAGCCGGCGCGCCGGAATCCGGTCCACGATCTTGTCATTGGGAACGGGCGCATTTCCGGGATTGCGGCCTTCGATAATCGCGCTCAGCATCCGGCTGTCGATCAGCCCGGGACAGACGCAATTCACGCGCACGCCGGTTGCCGAGCATTCCATTGCGGCGCTTTTGGTGAGGCCGATCACCGCGTGCTTGCTGGCGCTGTAAACCGCGATGTCGGGGGAGCCGACTAATCCGGCGATGGATGCGGTATTGATAATGCTGCCCCGGTTCTGTTTGAGCATTACCGGCAACACATGCTTCATGCCAAGGAACACGCCGACCACGTTGACATCGAGAACGCGGCGAAGCGATTCAAGCGGGTACTTTGTTATTGGCGCGATATCGCCCTCGATTCCGGCATTGTTGTAGAACACGTCGATGGTTCCGAACTTGTCGACGGCGGCGCGGACATACTCGACGACATCGTCCTCGGCCGTGACGTCGGCGGTAACGGCGAACGCCTGTGCCGAGGCCGGTAAATCCCTGATGGCGGTATTCAGGTCTTTCTCCTTGCGGTCAACGGCAACGATACGCGAGCCGCGTTCGGCAAGTAACCGCATGGTGGCGGTGCCGATGACGCCGGCCGCGCCGGTAACGACGGCGACCCTGCCGTCCAGACGAATTCGATCGGGCATGCCAGGCGTTTCCTCATGTCTCGTCCGGTTGTCCCGGATTTTCATGGTTCGGCGTGTGTCGCGCGAACTTTGATCAGACGGACTATTTCATTTGTGGCGGGAACTGACCAGTGGCCCGGGGGAGGCGGGTCGCCGCCCTTTCCCCGCCGTATTCGCCGTGTTAACGGGTGGTCCTGCGAGCGGCGGATGACCCCTGTTACAATGTCGCCAGCCCGATTCGCCTGTTAAAGCCGCGAGATGTTTCGAACCATTGCCCTGACTGGTTTTGCGGCTCTGCTGGCCGCCACAGCGATCTCGCTTGCGCCGCCCGCGCGCGCGCAGATAGGCAACATATTCTCAGATCCCTCGCCGCGTCCGCCCGGAAACGTTCCCCGTGGCAACCAGCAGCCCGATGACGACGAGGAAGTGCCGGAACTGCCGCAGGGCCGCCTCCTGCCGACGCCCAACCGTCCTATGCCGGGCCAGGGCGTACCTGCGCCGGGAAGCGTGCAATCTCAACCTCTGGCGCCGCCGCCCGGCACCACGATCATCCCGCAGAACACCCAGCCGGGCATCGCAGTAGCGCCGCCGCAGCCCGGCCAGGGCGTCGCGGTGGCGCCGCCGGCCTCCACTCCGCTGCCGGGATCGGCGCCGGGCCAGCGTCAGCCCAAGGGCGTGCCGCAATCGCCGGCCACATTGCAGCCCGGCGACGAGGTGGTTTCCGAGCCGCCCGCGCAGAAGATCGTCAACAAGAAGGCGAGCTTTTCAGGCCTCGACAAGATCACGGGGCGTATCATCAATTTCGACGAAGACATCGGCGAGACCGTCCAGTTCGGCGCGCTGCGGGTAAAGACCGACGCCTGCTACACGCGCCCGGCAACCGAAGCCGCCAATACCGATGCCTTTGTTGAGGTCGACGAGATCACGCTGCAGGGCGAAGTGAAGCGGATTTTCTCGGGCTGGATGTATGCGGCGAGCCCCGGCCTGCACGGCGTCGAGCACCCGATCTACGACATCTGGCTGACGGACTGCAAAGTCCCCGATGTCACCATCGTCAGCGCGCAGCCCGATCCGCCGAAACCGCCACCGCCGCCACCCGTGCAGAAGCGCGCGCCGCCGAAGCAGGCCCAGCGTCCGCCGCCGCCTCAGGCGCAATTCCAACAGCAGCCGCCACCACCGCCCCAGCAGCCCGGCGGTTTGTTCGGGATTTTCAGGTAGTAAACAGGGGCCGATTACCCGCGACCCGCAATAATTCCCAGCGCTCGTGCGCCACGGATGGGCTGGTCGACCGGCAGTTTCTTGAAATCCGCGGCGCCTGCGATCGCCTTGTCGAGCAGCGCACAGTAGCGCCGCCGCGAAATTTCGACCGCGCCAAAGCTGCGCAAGTGCGCGGTCACATATTGCGTGTCGAGCAACTCGAAGCCACCCGCGATCAGCCGCGCCACAAGATGTACCAGCGCCACCTTCGAGGCGTCACGGGCGTGGTGAAACATGCTTTCGCCGAAGAATGCGCGGCCGAGACTTACCCCGTAAAGCCCGCCGACAAGGTCGTCCTGCTCCCAGACCTCGACGCTGTGGCAATGTCCGAGTTCGTGCAGCCCGACATAAAGATCGCGAATGCGCTTGTTGATCCAGGTGTCGTCGCGGCCGGGTTGCGGTGCGGCGCAGCCGGCGATCACCGCCTTGAAAGCGGTGTTGACGGTGACGGTGAAGCCGTCGCTGCGAACCGTGCGTGCAAGACGCGACGAGACACGAAAGCCATCCAGCGGAATCACCCCGCGCATTTCCGGTTCGACCCAGAACAGCGTGGGATCGTCGGCGCTTTCGGCCATCGGGAAAATTCCGCAGGCATAGGCGCGCAGCAGCACTTCAGGCGTGATTTCGAAAGAGGCGGAGTCGCGTGACGTCATGCGGGCAGGATAGCAGGCAGTAGCTACGCGTGCGATGGGGTAGAACAACAATGCATCTGTCACCGCCGGTCCCGTGCCGTGCTTGTCCGACGCCGACGCTGATTTACGTCGGCAAGGGCGACTTTCTGGAAATTCGGCTTGATTTTCGGGGGGTCACCCTTCTCATGACCGTGTTGCCGTGGCTGAAGCTGATCGGCTGACCGCGAGCCGCGGCTAGCTCGCAGCCGCGTTCGCTGGCTTCGTTGCCGGAGCATTCAGGCGGCGAAACTTCAGCATGATCCGGGTGCCGGCATGGGTTGGATCGCGCTCGACGCTTGCTTCGAGCTTGGAGGCCATGGCGGTGACGATCCGCTGCCCCATGCCGGTGGAACGCGGGTCGGTCTTGACGTTGAGGCCGACGCCGTTGTCTGCAATCGACAACACGAGGTTGTCCCCTTGCGCATCGAGGTCGACATGAATGGGGCCGGCGCCCTCGGGGTAGGCGTATTTGACGGCGTTCATCACGAGTTCATTGACGATGATGCCGATCGCAACCGCGCGGTCGGGATCGATCTCGACCGGCTCGGCCTTCAGCGTCAGCCGCGACATTCTGTTGCCTTCGGCGGATCTCCTGAGATCTTCGAGCAAGGCATCGAGATACTGGTTCAGCAGCACGCTCTTCAGGTCATGTGAGGTGTAAAGCCGGCGGTGAACCTGGGCCACGGCAGCGACCCGTCCCATGGCGTTAGTCAGGGCAGCCTTGACGTCATCCTGGTTGCTCGAATTAGCCTGCAGGTGCAGCAACGACGCGATGATCTGCAGGCTGTTTCCGACGCGGTGATTGACTTCCCGCAACAGCACCTCGCGCTCGGCGGCGAGCGCGGCGTAACGGTCGCGCGAGGCATGGACCTCGGCCTCCGCGTCGTCCCGGGCTTTTTGAATACGCGCCTGGCGCAGCGCGCCGTCGACGGCGACCTGAAGCAGCGGGATGAAATCGCCTTGCACGTCCTTGACCAGATAGTCGGCTGCGCCGGCCTTCAAGGCCGTGACGGCGATGCTTGAATCCTGCGCGGCCGTGACGAATACGACCGGTGGCGCATTCGGGATCGCCATGATCTGCTCGAGGGTTTCGAGTCCGTCAAGTCCGGGCATGTATTGATCGAGCGCGATGACGTCGATGCCGCCCTGCTGGAGAAGATCGAGGCCCTGCGCGCCGCTCGCGGCGTGAACGACCCTGAAGCCGACCCGCGACAGGCCGCGGTCGACCAGCCGGGCAAGCGCCGCGTCATCGTCGATATAAAGCAATGTGGGCATCGGAGGGTTCATGTGGCGGCTTGCGGAACCTGTATGACAGAGAAGAACAGTCCGAGCTGGCGAATGGCGTTGGCGAAGCTTTCGTAGTTCACGGGCTTGGTGATGTAGACGTTGCAGCCTAGTTCATAGCAACGCTTGATTTCGTGGGAATCGTCGGTCGTCGTGAGCACCACCACCGGCGCGCATTTCAAATATTTGTTTTCCTTGACCCGCCGCAAGATCTCGATGCCGGTCATGTCGGGCAAATTCAGGTCGAGCAAAATCAACAACGCCTGGCCCTTGTGGTCGAGGCCGCTGCCATCGGCGCCGAACAGATAGCTCACCGCATCTGTACCGTTGGTGAACGGCATGATCTCGTTGTTGACACCGGAGCGACGGATATTTCGTTCGATCAGGCGTGCATGCCCCTCGTCGTCCTCGATCATGATGATTGTAACAGGTTTGCTCATGTGTCTCTGTTCCGGTTGCTGACTGTCCAGCTTATGGGTAGCGTTATCGTAAATGTGCTGCCGCTATGAAGCTCCGAGGATACCGACATGGTTCCACCGAGCCGCCGCACCAGGGCGCGGACGTGGGCAAGTCCTATTCCCTGTCCCGGCTTGTCCTGCGTGCCGGCGCGACGGAAAAGGTCAAAAATCCGCTGATGGTCCTTGGGATCAATACCGCGTCCGTTGTCGGTAATCTCGAAAATTGCAAAGCCGAGCTTTGTCCGGCCCCGGACAGAGATAGCGCCCGGAACTCCCGGCTTTAGATATTTGAGCGCGTTGTCGATCAGGTTCGAGAAAACCTGTTCCAGCGCAAGGCGGTCGCTGACGATGTTCGGCAACGGCTCGATATGAATTCGAGCCTCCGCCTCCGCGGCCTGATGCGCGACGGTTGCAACGATGCCTTCGATCAGATCGCGGGTATCGATCCGTACCGGCTCGAACTCGCGCCGCCCCTCGCGGGTGAGGTTGAGTATCGCGGTGATCAGGCGGTCCATCTTGGCGATCGAGGATTTGATGAATCCCAAAGCTTCGGAATAATCCTGCGAGAGCTGCTTGTCTTCGGCATCGAGCTCCAGTTCGATCTCTCCCGCGCCCCCCGGCGCCGGCGAAGCGGCGCCGGCACGCCCAAGTACCGCGATCCGCTTGAAAATATCCGCGCGCAATTCCTCGAGTTCGCTGGTGAAACCCATGATGTTTACGAGCGGTGAGCGCAGATCGTGGCTGACGATATAGGCGAAGCGTTGAATTTCGTTGTTGGCCTCGCGAAGGTCGGCCGTGCGCTCGTCGACCGTGGCCTCCAGATTGAGGTTATTGTCGCGCAACAGTACCTCGGCGGAGTCGCGCGCGCGCGCCGAGCGCCGCACCAGAAAGATCGAGATACCGGCCAGCGCGATCACCAGGCCGGAGCCGGCGACCGTCACTAGAGAGGCGAGCCATTGCGTGCGATCCGCGGTCGCAGTGCGCGACGCGAACAGGCGGTCTTCTTCCGCTCGCATCGCGTTGGCGATGTCATTGATGAGCAGAACGGAATCACTGGCGCCGGCTTCGCGCAGCATCGCGATGCCGCCGGCAATGTCGTTGCGCTTCACGAAATCGATCGCCCTCGAAAATTCCTTGAGCCGGGCTTCGACCGGCAGGCGCAGCCGTTTGAGGTTGTCGAGTTGAACCGGATTGTCTCCGACCAGGGTCGCGAGTTCGTCAATGTCGGTAAGAATGGTTGCGGTGGCGGCTTCGTGCTCAGCAAGGAAGCGCGGCTCGGAGGTAATAAGATAACCGCGCGCTGCGCTTTCGGCGCGTCGGATCTGGAGCAGTAAGGTTGAAATCTGATTCTCGACTTCGATCGTGTGCACCACCAAGGCGTTGTCTTGGCGCGCCCGGTTGACGAGGATGACCGACATGGCGCTGATCGCCACCAGCACCAGAAATCCCGCCGCAAGCAGCAGGACTTGGCCAATCGCGCGCCGCCGCGCGGCGTCAGGCGTCACAACAGTCTCGCGTCATGAACCAACGGAATTCAAGCAGCCCCCGAACGGGAAATGTTCCCAGCCGGACAAAACGCCCCTTCCGGCAATTGGTTCCAGGTCGCCGAATTGTTTTTGCGGGGAGCGTAACGGCTCAAACGGCCGGCTTGCCGGCCAAGTACTGCTCTAACCAGTGGATATGGTAGTCGCCATCGATGATCGCCGGTTCCCGGACCAGCGCCCGGAACAGCGGAAGGGTGGTCTCGATGCCTTCCACGACCATCTCGTCCAGCGCGCGGCGCAGCCGCATCAGGCACTCGCCGCGGGTTTTGCCATGGACGATCAGCTTGCCAACCAGCGAGTCATAATAAGGCGGGATCACATAGCCCTGGTAAACGGCGGAGTCGATCCGCACGCCAAGGCCACCCGGCGGGTGGTATTGCATGATCTTGCCGGGCGAGGGGCGGAAGGTGACGGGGTTCTCGGCATTGACCCGGCATTCAATGGAGTGGCCGTTGATCACGACTTCATCCTGCGTCACCGGCAGATCGCCGCCGGCGGCGATACGAATCTGCTCGAGCACGAGGTCGATATCGGTGATCATCTCGGTGACGGGATGTTCTACCTGGATGCGGGTGTTCATCTCGATGAAATAGAATTCGCCTTCCTCGTACAGGAACTCCACCGTGCCGACGCCGAGATATTTCATCTTCTGCATTGCCTTGGCGACCGTGCCGCCGATCTTTGCGCGCGCGGCGGCATCCAGCACCGGCGAGGGGCCTTCCTCCCAGACCTTTTGATGGCGCCGCTGCAGCGAGCAATCGCGCTCGCCGAGATGGATCGCGCCGCCGCGGCCATCGCCGAGCACTTGGATTTCGATGTGGCGCGGCTTCTGCAGGTATTTTTCGAGATAGACCGAGGCATCGCCGAACGCCGACTTGGCTTCATTGGCGGCGGTGGAGAGCGCCAGCATCAGGTCGTCGGCGGTGTGCGCGACTTTCATGCCGCGTCCACCCCCGCCTGAGGCCGCCTTTACCAGCACCGGAAAGCCGATCGCTTGCGCGATCGCCATTGCGTCGTCGTCGGGACCGACGCCGCCTTCGGAGCCCGGCACTACGGGAATTCCGAGCTTCTTGGCGGTCTTCTTGGCCTCGATCTTGTCGCCCATCAGGCGGATGTGTTCGGCCTTTGGCCCGATGAAATGCAAATTGTGATCAGCAAGGATTTCGGCAAAGCGGGCGTTTTCCGACAGAAAGCCGTAGCCGGGATGCACCGCGTCCGCGCCGGTGATTTCGCACGCCGCAAGCAGCGCGGGCACGTTGAGATAGCTGTCCTTTGACGGCGGCGGGCCGATGCAGACGCTCTCGTCGGCAAGACGAACATGCATGGCGTCGGCATCGGCGGTGGAGTGCACCGCGACGGTGGCGATGCCGAGTTCCTTGCACGCCCGCAATATGCGCAGGGCAATCTCGCCGCGATTGGCTATCAGGATCTTGTCGAACATGTTGTCCTAATTGGCGAGTGGCGAGTGGCGAAGCGAAGGGCGAACAGGAAGAGCAGGAAACCATTCGCTATTCGCTACCCGCCATTCGCGCTCTTATTCAATAATCACCAGCGGCTCGCCGAATTCGACCGGCTGGCCGTCCTCGACAAGAATCTGCGTCACGGTACCCGCGCGCGGCGAGGGGATCTGGTTCATCGTCTTCATCGCTTCGATGATCAGCAGCGTCTGTCCGACCGATACCTTGGTGCCGACTTCGATGAACGGTTTGGCGCCGGGCTCGGATGCCCAATATGCAGTGCCGACCATCGGCGAGGGAACAAGGCCCGGATGGTTGTCGACACCGGCGATACCGGCCGGCGCGGAGACCGCAGGCGCGGAAGCAGCGGGTTGGAAGTTCGACGGCATCGATGCTGCGATGCTGATATTGCGCGCGACCCGCACCCGCAGGCCCGCACGTTCGATCTCGATTTCGGTGAGACTGGTCTCGTCAAGCAGCAACGCGAGCTCGCGGATAAGCGCACTGTCGTCGCTCTTGAATTTTGCGGCTGTTTTGTCGTCAGGCTGGCGCGCCATGATCTTGATCCGGAACTTTCTGCTTGATAACGGGCGGATAGGTCAGGCTCTTGCCTTGACGCCAATCTTGGCGGCAAGGCCATTGATCGCGAGCCTGTAACCGTCGATGCCGAAGCCGCTGAGCGTTGCGAAAGCGGCGCGGGCGGTGAAGGAATGATGACGGAAATTTTCGCGGGCGTGAATATTGCTGATGTGGACTTCGACGGCGGGAATTTTCACCGCCATCAATGCGTCATGCAGCGCGATCGAGGTGTGCGAATAACCGCCGGCATTGATGATAATCCCGGCCGCCTTTTTTGCCCGCGCCTCGTGGATGAAATCGATCAGTTCGCCTTCGCGGTTGGACTGCCTGCAATCGGTCCTCATGCCAAATTGCGCCGCGCTCTTCGCGCAAAGTTTTTCGACGTCGGCGAGCGTCTGATGGCCGTATGTCTCGGGCTCGCGGGTCCCCAACAAATTGAGGTTCGGGCCGTTGAGCACGTAGATCGTCTCGGCAAGACTCTTGGCCATCCAAATCCCGGCATGTGACGGTAGGTGGCGGGGGTTATAGGTAACAACAGAACGAAGGGGAAGCCTTTAGGCCGTCCCGGACACCCGTCAAATGCCTCATCCGTTTCGTAAAAAGGTACGCGGAACCTACGGAAACTACTCGTTAACCAATCCTGAAGGATAGCCCGGGTCGCCGGCTGCAAGATCGCCGTCGCCTGTTGGAAGGCCACCGCTTCTCATGAAAAGGGGCGGGCATTTCTGCCCGCCCCGAACTCCGTTGTCGCGTTCCCGAAATTTAGGCCTCGAGGACGGCCACGATCTCGAGCGTTCGCGGATTTATCACCACGATCTGGTTGTTGACGAGGATAAACTCATATCCGCGCCATTCCGGATAAACCGTCACGACTTCCACCGGCAGCGGATGGAAGGACACCGTGCGCGGAACGCGGGTGCCGACCGAGATCGAGAAATTGACGTTCGTGGTCGGCTGAACGTGCTGGTCGCGGATCACCGTCGTGATCCTGGTGCGCTGCTCGGTCGAAAGCTTCGCGCTGGCGCCGGCTTGCCCGGTGGTCTGGGTCTTGCTGTCCGCCGCGCCTTTCGATTCAGCGTTCATGTTGCCATTGCGGCCTTCGGCTTTCATATCCTTGCCGGCTGCGCCCTTTTCATTCGTCTCCGAACTCATGCTCTTCGATTTCTCACCCTTAACGCTGTTGTCCTGGGCTGACTTTTCGCCCTTCGCGCCCGCCTTCATGTCGTCCTGAGCGCGCTGGTTCTTGCTGCCCTGGGGCTGCATTTTTTCTTCGGACTGGGTGGTCTTTGCCGCTGGCGCGCCGCTATCAGACGCATCATTGCAATTCATCGGAGTTGCGGAGGAAGGTGCAGCTCGTTCGGACGACGGTGTGCCTTGCTGGACTGTCGAGCCCGCCGACGGTGCTTCGCGTGCCGGTCCCTGTGCGCTGGCGATACCGGTTCCGGCGATCAGCGCCGCTGCCGCAACGGAAATCATAAAACGACTAGATCATCGAATATCTCCTCAAGTGTTTGCATTGCCCACACCGACAACGAAAGGAGATGTGTCGATGTTCCGCGCATAAAGTCGGTTCCATCGATTTTGTTTTGTGAATGCGGGGTGAACGCAAAGCCTCGAGAAGTTGCGGAGGAATAGGCCGGCCGCAACGTGGCCGGCCTTCAGTGCGCCAAAGCCGGAACGTTTCGACGTAAGGCGTCGCTCAACACGTCGCCTTGCCGCAACGGGCGAAGCCGATTTTTTCCTTGAGGCCATCAAGACCGATCGCGCCGATCACCACCTGCTTGCCGATCACGTAACTCGGCGTGCCGTTCATGCCCATCTCCTCGGC
This sequence comes from uncultured Alphaproteobacteria bacterium, assembly GCA_963732455.1. GTDB lineage: Bacteria > Pseudomonadota > Alphaproteobacteria > Rhizobiales > Xanthobacteraceae > Bradyrhizobium. The sequence goes on from CAVSZM010000010.1 coordinate 130,792, forward strand.
GAGCTTGAAGTTTTCCGCGATCGTGGCTCGCACTTCCGGGCTCGCAAGGTCCTTCTCGATCCGGCCGGTATCGAGGCCGGCCTCCTTGGCCGCCGCCATCGCGCGCGCCTTGTCCGCCGGACCGCGGCCGCCGAGCAGCTTCTGATGAAAATCAAGATATTTCTTGCCGCCGGGATCCTGCATGCGCACCGCGACCGCGACCTGTGCGGCCTCGACAGAACCCTGGCTCAGCACCGGAAATTCTTTCAGCACGACTTTCAGTTTGGGATCGGATTTCATCAGATCGAGCATGTCGGCCATCGCGCGTTTGCAGTAGCCGCAATTGTAGTCGAAGAACTCGACGAAGGTGACATCGCCGTCCTTGTTGCCGAGCATCACGCCGCGCGGCGAATTGAAAATCGTCTCTGCGTTTGTGGCGATACTCGCTTCGTGTTTCTCGGTCTCGGCGGCCGCCTGGCGCTTGCTTAGTTCCGCCATGGCCTCTTCCAGCACCTCGGGGTGCGCGAGCAGATAATTCTTGACGATGGTCTCGATATCGCCGCGCTGGCCGTCGGAAAAACTCTGTGCCGATGCCGCCGGTGGCGTGCCGCAGAGTGCGAGCGCGAACAGTACGGGAGCAAGCAAGCGGAACGAAGGCATTGGCAAATCCTCTTGTGAAAGCCGGTTTCCGAAAACCTTCGTACGCTGGCTGAATTTATTTCTGGTTGCGTCTTGTTTCTAGTTGCTGTTTTGGCTGGGCAGCGGCTTTGCGGCGACGATGTCGTCGGCCTTGACCCATCCGGGCGTGCCGATGGCGAAGCGGGTTTTTGCGCGAGACGCGAGTTCGCGCGCGGTCTTGTTGTCGCCGCGAAGAAAGGCGGCCTGCGCCGATGCCAGATCTGCCTGCGCGAAATCTCCCTTTCGGCCGTAGGCCATTGCGAGCTGGGTATAGCCGACGGGCGCCTCAGTCTCGCGCGCCACCGCCGCTCGCAGAATCGCAATCGCTTCCTCAGTATAGGCTTTATTATTAGATGCCACGAGCGCCTGCCCAAGTAACATCTCGATGAGCGGCGCATTATTCGAGAGCTGCACGGCCTTCCGCAAGGGAGCGATTGCCTCCACGGGTTTGCCGCCTTCCAGCAGCGCCTGACCGCGCAATTCATAGAAATACGGGTTGTTGGGCTGCATCTGGATCAGCGCGTCGATCTGGGCGAGCGCGGAGCGCAAATCGCCATGCAGGTAGGTCGCGATAGCGTGCGCGTAGCGCGCGGGCATGCTGTCGTTCGACAGCGGATAGCGCCGATAGACGGTGTCCTGGCGCTCCATGAAGGCCGAAATCTTGGCCCGCACCATGTCGTGGCGCAGTTGCAGGGCCGGATCGTCTTTCTTGTTCCAATAGGGACTCGAACGCGCCATTTCCTCGAGTGCAGCGACACGTTCGGCTGGCATCGGATGCGACTGAACGTAAGGATCCGCGCCGCGCGCGGCGAACAGGCTGTCATTGGTAAACCGCTTGAATGTTTCGTACATGCCCCTCGCGGATTGACTGGTGGCAGTCAAGAACTTCACCCCGGCGCGGTCGGCGTTTTCTTCCTGTTGGCGCTGATAGGAGAGCAGGGTGCGGCGGATCATTTCCTGCGGCCCGGCGACCGCCGCCGCGCCGGCATTGGCCAGGCCGCTGTTGCCGTTGCCGCTTCTTGCGCCCGCCACCAATGCGCCGGCGCCGAGCAGCATGGCGATGATCATCTGTGTCTGCGCCTGCGCCAGTTGCTCGCGAAGCTTGGCGAGATGGCCGCCGGCCAAGTGGCCGGTCTCGTGCGCCAGCACGCCGATGATCTGGTTCGGGGTCTCGGACTGCATCATCGCGCCGTAGTTCACGAAAATGCGTCGGCCATCCGCGACGAAGGCGTTGAAAGCACTCTCGTTGATGATCACCACCTGGATGTTCTGCTTTTCCAGGCCGGCGACCCGCAGGATCGGCCGTGTATATTCGCGCAGCAATTGCTCTGATTCGGTGTCGCGGATCGTCGGCGGCCCCTTTTCCTGCTGCGCAAGCCCGGGAGACATTGGCGCAACAGCCAGCGCGATCGCGGCGGCGACGGCGGTCAATTTCGACATTTTTTTGCGTAAAACCATACGAAGCAACATTGGCGATCTTTAATCATTGGCGGCGCGACGGATACGTTATATGCCCTAACAAACTGCGGAATGCGGCTAGTCTGGGGCACCAGTGCCCGAACTCGCGGCAACCGGTACAGGAACTCCAAACCGGCGGCAGCTGAGGTCAAATAGCAGATATCGATGCTTGAAGCGACACTGAGAGACCGCGTCAAAAGCCTTCTGACGGCGTCGGGCCGAAGCGATGTTCCGCCGTTCATGGTAATGGACGTGATGGCGGCGGCGGCGCGCATTGAAGCGGCCGGCGGCCATGTCATTCACATGGAAGTCGGACAACCCGCGGCTTCTGCTCCGAAGGCGGCGATATCGGCCGCGCATGCGGCGCTCGACGTCGCGCGGATCGACTACACCTCCGCGCTGGGCATCCCCTCGCTGCGCGAGCGCATCGCCAGGCACTACCGCGATGCCTATGGCTGTGCCGTGGACGCCGAGCGGATCGTGATCACCACCGGCTCGTCGGGCGCGTTTGTGCTGGCGTTTCTTGCCATGTTCGAGCCGGGCGATCGGGTTGCGGTCACGGTGCCCGGTTATCCCCCGTATCGCCACATTCTTGCTGCGCTCGGCTGCGAGCCGGTGCTGATCGAGACATCGAGCGAAACACGTCATGCGTTGACCGGTGAAGCCTTGCTCGCCGCCCATCGCAGAACGCCGCTGAAGGGCGTGCTGGTCGGAAGCCCCGCCAATCCCACAGGCACCATGATGTCGAGGGAGGCGCTCACCAGCCTGATATCGGCGGCGGAAGGTGCGGGTATTCGTTTCATTTCCGACGAGATCTATCATGGTCTCGACTATGCGTTGTCAGCGGTGACCGCGGCGGAACTGTCGCCGCATGCACTCGTCATCAATTCGTTCTCTAAATATTTCTGCATGACCGGCTGGCGGGTCGGCTGGATGGTGGTGCCCGAACCGCTGGTACGGCCGATCGAGCGGTTGCAGCAGAATCTCGCCATCTCCACGCCCACGCTGTCGCAAATTGCCGCAGAGGCAGCGTTCGACGGCCGGGATGAGATGGAAGAGGTGAAGCGCGGCTACCAGGAGAACCGCCGCATCTTGATCGCGGGTCTGCCGCAGGCCGGTCTCGACAAGTTCCTGCCCGCCGACGGCGCATTTTACCTCTATGCCGACGTATCGGCATTTACTTCCGACAGTTTCGAGTTTGCCAAGAGAATGCTGGAACAAGCGCACGTCGCGGCAACCCCCGGCATCGACTTCGATCCGGTTCATGGCCATCAGTTCATCCGTTTCTCCTACGCGCGTTCGGCCGAAGAAATGCGCGAAGCCGTTACGCGTATTGCGCGGTGGCTCGGGTAGAGCGACACCGCCGGAATCCGCGAGTAAACGCTGGATTTCAATCGCTGAAAAACGCCGTGGTGCCATTGACTCCGTCGAGCCAATTGATCTTGGCTGTATCGGGCGGGACGCCGTCTGTTGCAAGCGCGACGGACAGATCCGAAAACTCTGATGGGGGAGTGAACGTCATGGCGGTAGCGGTCGCAACCGGAGCTCGGGCTGGCGCAGCAAAACCCTGGTACAAAGTACTTTACCTTCAGGTGCTGATTGCCATCTTGCTAGGTGTCCTTGTCGGCTGGCTGTGGCCTGGTCTTGCAACCAATGACTGGATCAAGGCGCTTGGTGACGGTTTCATCAAGCTGATCAAGATGGTGATCGCGCCGATCATCTTCTGCACCGTCGTGTCGGGCATTTCGCATATTCAGGATGCCAGGAAGGTCGGCCGCGTCGGTGTCAAGGCGCTGGTCTATTTCGAGGTCGTCTCGTCGTTTGCGCTGATCCTGGGCCTGTTGGTGGGTAACCTGATCCCGGTAGGCCACGGGTTGGCCGCGAAGCCGGACGCGGCGGCGGTCGCGACCTATGTCAAGCAGGCGGAAGCGCAAAAGTCGGTTGACTTCGTCCTCAACATAATTCCGGACAGCGTGGTCGGCGCGCTCGCGCGTGGCGACATCCTGCAGGTGTTGCTGTTCGCCATCCTGTTCGGCTTTGCACTGATGGCGCTCGGCGAACGGGGCCACCGGCTGCGCGAAATCATCGACGACACGGCACACGCGGTGTTCGGCGTGATCGCGATCGTCATGAAGGCGGCCCCGCTCGGCGCTTTTGGCGCCATGGCCTACACAATCGGGAAATTCGGGCCCGCCGCGCTCGGCAATCTGGTCGGGTTGATCGCGGTGTTCTACATGACCGCGGCGCTGTTCGTGTTCGGCGTGCTCGGTTTGATCTCACGCTTCATCGGCTTCAGCATTTTCAAGTTCATCGCCTATATCAAGGATGAACTGCTGATCGTGCTCGGGACCAGTTCATCGGAAAGCGCGTTGCCTCAATTGATGGAGAAACTCGAGCGGCTGGGATGTTCCAAGCCGGTGGTCGGGCTGGTGGTGCCCACCGGCTACTCGTTCAATCTGGACGGCACCAACATCTATATGACGCTTGCGACACTCTTCATTGCCCAGGCGCTCGGCGTCGAACTGTCGTTTGGCCAGCAGTTGACCATCCTGGTCATCGCCATGCTGACATCGAAGGGGGCCAGCGGGGTCACCGGCGCGGGCTTTATCACGCTGGCGGCGACGCTGACGGTCGTCAATCCGGCGCTGGTTCCGGGCATGGCGATCGTGTTTTCGGTGGACAAGTTCATGAGCGAGGTTCGCGCACTTACCAACATTACCGGCAACGGCATCGCTACCGTGTTCGTGTCGTGGTGGGAGGGGGAACTCGATCACGTCAAGCTGCACGCCAGACTCAATCAGGAGATCGATCCCTCGGACCTGGAGACGGCTGTCACAACTGGCTAGCTATTTTGAAGAAGCAAAAACCGCCCGGTTTTGCCGGGCGGTTTTTCGTTTTAAACCAGTTTTCCTATTCGCCGTTGCCGAAACGCCGTGACCACCATCCCGCACGACGGGGCTGGGTCTCGTTTGTTGGCGCGGAAGCGGGCTGAGCCGGGGCAGGGGCCGCGGCTTGCTCTGGCTGACTGCGAAGGACCGGTGCGGCGGCCGCATCGGGCTGGGCATCGACCAGGAAGCTCACCTTCTCGCGCACGGTCGAACGCCGCCGCGCGGCTCTTTCGGCCTCCTGGGCGGTCTCCACCTCGGCGGACACAGGAGCAGCAGCCGTTTCCTGCTGGCCGCGATCCGCCTGTTGAAACTCTGGCGGTGGCGCAATTGGTTCGGGCTGAACTACCGGTAGAGATGACGCGGATGAATATCCGTCGAAATCGGCGACCGCGCTCGTTGCTTCCGGAGCTGAAGCCGGCCTGAGTTCGTCCACGATGGATCCGGCCAGACCGTCCTCGGGACCGCCGCGCCGGCGGCGTCCGCCACGACGTCCGCGACGGCGGGGCCGCCGCTCGCCGCCTGCCGCCTGATCGGCGCGAACCATTCCGGGTTGTTCGTCAGCTTCGTCCTCGTCGGATTCGCTCTCATCCGAAATGACGCCGGGTATGGCGACCGGGGCCGATGCCATGCGCACGGCGTCATTGTCGTCGCGCGCCGGGCCGCCTTCGCGCGCCTCGCCGGGACGGCCGCGCCGCCGCCGCCGTCGCTTGCGCTTGTGGCCATCCGCATCGGCTGGGCTGCTGCTTTCTTCGCCGGCCGGCAGATCGTCCGTCAGCCCTTCGGTCTCGTCAGTTTCCACTTCCGATTCGACTTCGATGTCGAACGGTTCGTCCTCGTCAAACGCTTCCTCGGTCTGCGGCGGGAAAGCCGCAACCTGCGCCGCCAGCAGCGCCTTGGCGGCCTCCAGCGTGTGCACCTGTTCGCCGCGATCGATGACAAACGACTGCTGGCCGCTCACGGTCGGGTCGGCGATGACGGCAAGCGTCACCTTGAAGCTGTTTTCGAGATCGCGCAGGTGGCCACGCTTGTGGTTGAGGACGTAGAGCGCAACATCGGTTCGGGTACGCACCACGAGATTGTGTGTCGCGCCCTTCATCAGTATTTCTTCAAGACCGCGCAGCAACTGCAGCGCCACCGATGATACCGATCGGACATGGCCGCTTCCGCCGCATTGCGGGCAGGGCTCGGTTGAACTCTCGAGCACACTGGCGCGAATGCGCTGGCGCGACATTTCGAGCAGGCCGAAATGCGAGATGCGGCCGACCTGGATTCGTGCACGGTCCTGCCTCAGACAATCGCTGAGCTTGCGTTCGACCGCGCGGTTATTGCGCTTCTCGTCCATATCGATGAAGTCGATGACGATCAGGCCGGCGAGATCGCGCAAGCGGAGCTGCCTTGCGACCTCCTCGGCGGCTTCAAGGTTGGTCTTGAGCGCAGTATCCTCGATATGGTGTTCGCGGGTCGAGCGACCGGAATTGACGTCGATCGAAACCAGCGCCTCGGTCTGATTGATCACGATGTAGCCGCCGGACCGCAATTGAACGGTCGGCGAGAACATCGCGTCGAGCTGGCTTTCGACGCCCATCCGCGAGAACAGAGGCTGGCCATCGCGATATTGCCTGACCGCGCGCACATTCGACGGCATCAGCATCTTCATGAAATCGCGGGCTTCCTGATAGCCGGCTTCGCCGGCGACCTGGATTTCGTCGATTTCCTTGTTGTAGAGATCACGTAACGACCGCTTGATCAGCGAGCCCTCCTCGTAGACGAGGGTCGGCGCCTGCGACTTCAGGGTCATGTCGCGCACGGTTTCCCACATGCGGATCAGATATTCGAAGTCGCGCTTGATTTCAGGCTTGGTGCGCGATGCGCCCGCGGTGCGCAGAATGATGCCCATGCCCTCCGGGACATCGAGATCCTGCACCACCTCTTTCAACCGCGAGCGATCCTGCGCTGAGGTGATCTTGCGGCTGATCCCGCCGCCGCGCGCGGTGTTGGGCATCAGTACCGCGTAGCGGCCGGCCAGCGAGAGGTAAGTCGTCAGCGCGGCGCCCTTGTTGCCACGCTCTTCCTTGACGACCTGCACCAGCATCACCTGGCGGCGCTTGATGACTTCCTGAATCTTGTACTGACGGCGCGGACGGAAGGCGCGCTCCGGCACCTCTTCCAGGACGTCGTCGCCGCCGACCGATTCGACAACTTCTTCCTCGGCGTCATCGCCCTCGTCTTCATCATCGTGGTTGTCATCGCCCTGCGGCACGGTGGCGCGCTCGGCATGATCTGATACGGCGGACTCGGCGACGGCGTGTTCGGTATGCGGCGCATCATCTGCATGGGCTGCGTTTTCGCGTGCATATTCCTCGCTGGTCGGATCATCCTGACGATGCTCTTCGCGGGCTCCCAAGCCGGTTGCCGCATCGGGCGCAGCGGCGTCAGTTGCCTCGACGGCTGCCGTATCAGCTATATCGAGCTGGGATTGCGCCGACACCGTCGCGCTTACGTCGGCGTGGTCGTGCTCATGATCATGATCATGCCGGTGTTCTTCGTGGGCATGTTCATGCTCATGCTGTTGATCGTCATGGTCATGATGCCCGGCATCGCCAGGATGCTCCGCATCAGCGTGGTGAGCCTCGGCGTCGTGCGGGTGGGCTTGACCGTTTTCGGCGTGCAAGCCTTCCAGGTGTTCCTGGCCCTCATACGGTTGATCGGCCTGCGACGGATCGGGGCTTGTGCTTTCGACGATCTCGCTCTGGATGCGCTCGCCGTTGCCGCGGCGGCGCGAGCTGCGGTGACGCGGACGGCGGCGGTTGGAGCGGTTCTCGGTTTCCTCCTCGGCCTCGCGATGGGCGCGTTCGTCCGCTTCAATCAGTGCCTGGCGATCGGCAACCGGAATCTGGTAATAGTCCGGATGAATTTCGCTGAAGGCCAGAAAGCCGTGACGGTTGCCGCCATATTCGATGAAGGCAGCCTGCAGTGACGGTTCTACGCGCGTAACCTTGGCGAGGTAGATATTGCCGCGCAGTTGCTTGCGCTGTGCGGTCTCGAAGTCAAATTCTTCGACGCGGTTGCCGCGGACCACAACGACCCGGGTCTCTTCCGGGTGGGTGGCATCGATCAACATTTTGTTGGGCATTTTGGAACTCTTGACGGCGGCGGGCGCGTATGACCGTGAGCGCGTATCGCGCCGCCGGGTGACGCGACGGTCCACCTGATTCGGGGGTGAGGGGAAGGCCAAAACGCAACCCGCGGCGCCGCGCCGAACGGGATCCCGGCGGAGCAATACGCCGCGCGGAGCTTTCGCTCCCCGTCGGCGCGATTCTTCCGTGGATCATCGTCGGCAACACAGTCTGGCGCATCAAGCGTCGGCCCGTCTGAACACGTTGGCGGCAAAAGGCGCCGCCTTGTCTGTCGCTGAAAGCCCGGCGCGGCGCCAAAGCGCTCGCCGGCCATCGCATATCGTCGGGCCTTGCGGCCCGGATAATCGGTTATGCCGTGTCTGAAGCCGTCCCTGGAACAAGTGGTAACCTGGGACCGGACACCGCTCGGGCTCGAAACCGCCGCTCCTTGTCAGCCGCGCGCTGCGCTGGCTGCGGAGGGATCGGAAAGACGCTGGAATCTTCTTCACTCGAAGGTTCCGGCGCTGCACCGGGAGGCTGAACGCGAAACAACCGGGAGTATTAGCCGTCAGCTTCTTGTACATACGTGGATTGGGGTCTACGTGCAAGGGAAGCGTCGCAGCGCGGCAACACTCCGCCTTATTCTCCGTAGTAATATTAAGCTGCGATTAACCCTGTGCTTCTATTTGCGGTAAAAGGGCTGCTCGGAGGCATAGATTCGTTGGCGAGCCGCGCAAATCATCGTGTTTTGCTTGGATGCGCATTAGTGTGCGCTGCAGCATTTCTGTGTTCCGACGAGACCTTTGTCGGCGCTGCTGAGGGGCAGCCATCGACCCCGGTCGCTGCCGCGAGTTTTCCCATTGCTTCTGACGCTCGCGTGGCCGGCGACAGCAAGCGAACCCGCTTCGTTCTCGACCTCGACAAGACCATCAAGTTTCACGCCTTTGCGCTTGCCGATCCCTATCGGGTGGTGGTGGATATCCCTCAAGTCAGCTTTCAACTGGCCGCAGGAACGGGCACCGCAGCGCGCGGGCTGATCAAGGCGTTCCGCTATGGCCTGGTTATGCCGGGCGGTTCGCGGATCGTGTTTGATCTGACCGGCCCGGCCAGGATCGCAAACTCCTATGTTCTCGATGCGGCCAATGGCCAACCGCCTCGGCTGGTGCTCGAGTTGGAGGAGGCCGACCGCACCACCTTCGTTCAGTCGCTGGCCGCCGAAAGCCGCCCCGAACTGAGGCCGGCGATCACGGATGCCAAGGCGGCAATGGAGGAGGCGATCGCTGTCCCCAAACCCGCCGCGCCAGCGGATTTACGCCCGGTGGTCGTGATCGACCCGGGGCACGGCGGCATCGACAATGGCACGCAGGCGAGCGGCGAAAGCGAAAAAAACCTGGTTCTGGGATTTGCGCTCGCATTGCGCGACCGGATCGAGAAAAACGGCAAATACCGTGTTGTCCTGACCCGAACCGACGATACCTTCATCCCGCTCGCCGATCGGGTTCGGATCGCCCGGAATCAGTCGGCGGCGCTGTTTGTTTCGATCCATGCCGACGCGTTGCCGCGCCACGAAGGCGATGCCCAGGGTGCGACGATTTACACGCTGTCCGATCGTGCTTCTGACGCGGAGGCGGAAAGGCTCGCCGAGGCGGAAAACAAGGCTGACGCCATTGGCGGGGTTAACCTGACCGAGGAACCGACCGAGGTCGCCGACATTCTGATCGATCTGGCGCAGCGCGAGACCCGCACATTCTCAAACCGGTTCGCACGCCTGCTGATGGGCGAAATGAAAAGCACCGTGCGGATGCACAAGCATCCCCTTAAATCGGCCGGCTTCAAAGTACTGAAGGCGCCAGACGTACCGTCGGTGCTTATCGAACTCGGCTATGTCTCGAACAAGGGCGACCTCGAACATCTGGTATCGGAGAACTGGCGTTCCCGCACCGTTGGATCGATGGCGCAGGCAATCGATGCCTTCTTTGCCAAGCGCCTGGCGACGGCTGGGCCGGCGAACTGAAAAGCGAGCCATTCCGTGGCGAAAGCCCTAGTTTGGCCACAGCGGCGGCCCTATAAAAAACTGGCGCGAGGTGTTTGGAATCGATCAAAGGAATCGTTCAAAATTCCCTCTCGGCCGACCTATTTTGCTTTTGCGCCTGCGTAAACGGCAGATCGTCCCGCGGCAGGTTAACATTTTGAGAAAGCGCCGGTAATTGCGGCGCAAGGGCTGAAACGGATATTCGATAATGCGCTTGCTGGTGCGGTTCATGGGTTTCTTGTTCGCCGCCGGAACCGTCGTGTTTCTGGTGGGCGTCGCCGCCACGGCAGGGCTCATCTGGCATTTTTCCAAGGATCTGCCTGATTATTCCCAGCTTCAGGATTATGAGCCTCCGGTGATGACTCGCGTCCATGCATCGGATGGAGCGCTGCTCGGAGAATATTCCAAGGAACGCCGGCTGTATTTGCCGATTCAGGCGGTTCCAAAACTGGTCATCAATGCGTTTCTGGCGGCCGAGGACAAGAACTTCTACGAGCATGGCGGCATCGATTTTTCCGGCATGGCGCGCGCGGCCGTGATCTACGCGCAAAATTACGGCTCCAACCGCCGTCCGCAAGGTGCGTCCACGATTACCCAACAGGTCGCGAAGAACTTTCTTCTGACCAACGAAGTATCGTTCACGCGCAAGATCAAGGAAGCCTTGCTGGCGATGCGAATCGAGCGCGCCTACTCAAAGGACAAGATCCTCGAACTCTATCTCAATGAAATCTATCTGGGCCTTGGCGCTTACGGCGTCGCCGCGGCGTCGCTGGTCTATTTCGACAAATCGGTGAACGAACTGACCGTCGCGGAAGCGGCCTACCTGGCCGCACTGCCGAAAGCGCCGGCGGCGCTGCATCCGGTACGCAATCGCGACCGGGCGATCGAGCGCCGCAATTATGTGGTCGACCGACTTCTGGAAAATGGCTGGATCAAGCAGGCCGATGCCGACAAGGCGCGCAAGGATCCGATGACCGTGACCAGCAGGACCAACGCGGCGCACATTTTCGCGGGTGAATATTTTGCGGAGGAAGTCCGCCGCGATGTATTCGAGCGGTACGGTGAAAAGAAGCTCTATGAGGGCGGCCTGTCGGTACGGACCACACTCGATCCAAAGCTGCAGGTCATGGCGCGCAAGACAATGACCGCCGGCCTCGTGACTTTCGACGAGGCGCAGGGCTGGCGCGGCGCGGCGAGCAAGCTCGATATTAACGGCGACTGGGGCGTGAAGCTTGCCGACGTCAAATCCCTGTCGGATATATCGCCGTGGCGAATGGCGGTGGTGCTGGAGACGAGCGAGCAGTCCGCACGAATTGGTTTCCAGCCCGGCCGCGAACTGGGCGGTGCGGTCAGCAAGGAGCGGCAAACCGGAATCATCACGCTTGACGGCGTCAAATGGGCCAAGGCTGCGGCGGGGCCGACGCGCTTCAAGACGCCGACGACGGTGTCGCAAGTACTGTCGCCGGGCGACGTCATCTATGCGGATCCGTTGATTGGCAAGGATGGCGCTCTCGTCGAAGGCCAGTTCCGGCTGCGGCAGTTGCCGGAGGTTTCCGGTGCGATGGTCGTGATGGACCCCTGGACCGGCCGCGTGCTTGCGATGGTCGGTGGATTCTCCTTTGACCAGAGCCAGTTCAACCGCGCGACGCAGGCCTACCGGCAGCCGGGATCCTCCTTCAAGCCCATCGTGTACTCTTCCGCACTCGACAATGGCTATACGCCGTCGACGGTCGTGGTCGATGCGCCGATCGAAATCGATCAAGGGCAGGGCGCCGGCGTCTGGCGTCCGGAAAACTATTCGACCGGCAAATATTATGGTCCCCAGACGCTCCGCAATGCCCTGAGACTATCGCTGAACACGGTGACGGTGCGACTGGCGCAGGACATCGGCATGCCCCTGATCGGCGAATACGCCAAGCGCTTCGGCGTCTATGACGAGTTGCCGAACTATCTCTCCTACGCACTCGGCGCCGGCGAGACCACGGTAATGCGGATGGTGACGGCCTATTCGATGTTCGCCAATGGCGGCCGGCGCGTGAAGTCCACCTTGATCGACCGCATTCAGGACCGTTATGGCCGTACCATCTTCAAGCATGATGTGCGGGAATGCCGCGGCTGCGAGGCCCCCGGCGGCTGGAAAAATCAGCCCGAACCCCAGCTCGTCGATCGCAGGGAGCAGGTGCTGGATTCGATGACGGCCTATCAGATCACCTCGATGATGGAAGGCGTGGTTCAGGGCGGCACGGCAACGGTGGTGAAGGAAGTCGGCAAGCCGATCGCCGGCAAGACCGGCACCACCAACGATGAAAAGGATGCCTGGTTCATCGGCTTCTCGCCGGACATCGTCGTCGGGATCTATATGGGCTACGACAAGCCGCGCAATCTCGGCAAGGGCGCGACGGGCGGACATCTCGCAGCGCCGGTTGCCCGGGATTTTCTGAAGCTCGCGCTCGCCGACAAGCCGGCCATTCCGTTTCGGGTGCCCGCCGGCATCAAGCTGATCCGCGTCGATGCCAAGTCCGGCATGCGGGCCGGCCCCGGCGACGGCGGCAGGACTATTCTGGAAGCCTTCAAGCCGGGCACCGCACCGCCGGATAATTACAGCGTCATTGGGGTCGCAGATGCGGATGGCCGCTCGTTGATGGCACCGGCGGACGCCGGCAACATCATGCGTCCCGGAACCGGCGGACTTTACTGACGCGAAGCGATTGCGCTTTGCCGCGCCCGCCGCTACATCCCTCGCAGCATCACATTGGCGGCGCAAAGCCGCAGATCAGAGAGCCCATGCGCGCCGAAGTCGAACGACTTGTCGAAGAAATCAAGCAGTCGGTCGGGCTGCTGAGGAGGCATCTTTGACGTCGATGCATCCACGGCGCGTCTTGCCGAGCTGAACAAGCTCGCAGAAGACCCCAATCTCTGGAACGATCCCCAGAAGGCGCAGAAGCTGATGCAGGAGCGAACCTCGCTGGAGGATGCGCTCAATGGCATTGGCAAGGTCGAGCGCGAACTTGAGGATAATATCGGGATGATCGAACTCGGCGAAGCCGAGAACGATTCCGGCGTTGTCGTCGAGGCCGAAACCGCGCTGAAAAATCTGAAGAAGGAGGTCGCCCGGCGCGAACTTGAAGCCTTGCTGTCGGGCGAAGCCGACCGCTTCGATTCCTATCTCGAGGTACATGCGGGCGCGGGCGGCACCGAGAGCCAGGACTGGGCATCCATGCTGCTGCGCATGTATACGCGCTGGGCCGAAAAGCACGGCTTCAAGATCGAATATCTGGAAGAGACGCAGGGCGAAGAGGCCGGCATCAAGTCGGCCACCATCCAGATCAGCGGTCATAACGCCTATGGCTGGCTGAAGACCGAAGGCGGAGTGCATCGGCTGGTGCGGATTTCGCCGTTCGATTCCAACGCGCGCCGACACACCTCGTTCTCCAGCGTGGCCGTCTTTCCGGTCGTCGACGACAGCATCAAGATCGACATCAAGGAATCCGATGTGCGCACCGACACCATGCGCTCGGGCGGCGCGGGCGGACAGCACGTCAACAAGACCGAATCCGCGGTGCGGCTTACGCACATTCCGACCGGCGTTGCCGTGGTCTGCCAGGCCGGGCGTTCGCAGCACAAGAACAAGGCGCAGGCGTGGGACATGTTGCGCGCGCGGCTCTACGAAATCGAGTTGAAGAAGCGCGAGGAGCAGGCCGCCGCCGACCAGGCCGCCAAGACCGATATCGGCTGGGGCCATCAGATCCGCTCATATGTCCTGCAGCCCTACCAGATGGTGAAGGACCTTCGCACGGGCGTGCAGACCTCGGACACCTCCGGCGTGCTCGACGGCGATCTCGACGAATTCATGGCGGCGACGCTGGCTCAGCGCGCATTCGGCGCCGCGCCGGGAGCGGTCGAGGATGTGGACTGAGCCATGACAAAAGTTGCTTTCATCGGCCTCGGTCGGATGGGTCACGGCATGGCCGGCCGCTATCTCGACGCCAGCTTTACGGTCGCGGTCTGGAACCGCAGCAAGGCGAAGGCCGAGGATTTGATCGCGCGCGGCGCGCGCTGGGGCTCTTCCCCCGCGGACGCGGCCAGCAATGCCGACGCGATCGTGACGATGGTCGCCGACGACGAGGCGTCGCGCGCGGTGTGGCTCGGCAAGGATGGCGCGGCTTCGACCGCCAAAGCCGGCACGCTTGCGATCGAATGCTCGACCGTGTCGTACCGCCACGCGCTCGATCTTGCGCGCGAGCTGCGCGGACGAGGTCTGATCTACATCGATAGTCCGGTCACGGGCCTTCCCGACGCCGCCGCCGGCGGAAAACTGACTCTGCTCGTAGGCGCTGAACTTGCGGACCTCGAACGTGCCCGGCCGTATCTCGCGCCGCTCTCCACGACGATCCGCCATTTCGGCGCGGTCGGTACCGGAACGGTTTACAAACTGATCAACAATCTGATGGGGGCGATCCAGATTGCCGGTATCGCCGAGGGTCTTGCGATTGCCGAGCAGGCCGGTCTCGACATGAAGCTGGTGCTGGAGGCGATTGAGACCGGCGTTGCCGCCAGTCCGCAGGTACTCCGGCATTCAAAGCGGATGGCTGCGCGAAATTTCGACGGCGCGACATTCACGGCGGCGCTGCGGCACAAGGATGCGGCTTACGCCGTCGCACTGGCCGAAAGCCTGCTTTCCGATGCTCCCTTGATCGGACGCGCCGCCGTGCAGGCGTATGCGAGGGCCAAGGCCTATGCGCCCGACGATGACGAGGGAAAAATGATCGAGATCGTGTCGCGCGCAAAAGGCAAGAAGACCTAATCAACCATCTGTTCGCGCGATCTTCCATTCCGAAAACCAGCCGGTAAACCGGCCGCTGTCGCGATCGCCCCCGTGCCATGCCGCGTAGACCGCGCCGTCGTCAGCCACCAGCAGCACCGCGTCAAGACCCCTCGAGCGCCGCAGCGTATCGATCGCCTGGCTTGGAGTCTGCGCGATGGGACCTGCGACGTTGAATGAGGTGTTGACAGAAATCTCGACGCCGATGCGGCGGCCGAGCGCCTTCAGGTAGGCGTAGGTGAGGGGGTCATCTTCCGCCCGCACGATTTGAATCCGTCCGGTGCCGTCGGCATGAATCACCGCCGGGATCTTGGCGCGGGCCTGCGGTTTCGAATGCGCCGTCAGCACCATGTAATTATAGGCGTTGTAATCGGCATCCGACGCGCCTTCGTGCAGGTCGAAATATTCCTTCGCCGCATCCAGCGTCGCCATCGGCGCCAGCGGGCGGATCGCTTCGCGGTATTTCACTCGCTCGTTGAGAAGTTCGCGTGCAAGGGGATCGCAGGGGTTGGCAAGGATCGAGCGATGGCCGAGCGCGCGGGGGCCGGTTTCGGCCGCGCCCTGATACAGCGCGATCACGCCGTTTTGCGCCACCATGAACGCCATCAAATCGGCGATGGCCTCGCGGCCTTCAGGCGTCGAGATATCGCCGACGCGCTTTGAGGCGATGTCGGTTGCTTCGAGCGCGGTCGCGATGTCCTCATGCGTCGGCGCGGTTCCGCAATAAAACGCTGATGTCATCGCCGCACCGCGCGGTGCGCCCGCCAGATGTGCAAACAGCCAGGCCGCGCCGATGGTGACGCCGGGGTCGCCAGGCGTCGGCGGCACCCACAGATGCAAACGAGCTTTCCGCTGTTGGGACTTCGCAAACCATGCCTCGTCGAAATGTTCTAGCAGCCGCATGTTGGCGACGGCGTTCAACGCCACGCCGCCGGTGAGCACCAGCCGGTTCGCGCCGGTCGTGCGCAGGAGATGATCGATCACGTGGATCATCGCATCCTCGAACACCAGTTGGGTCGCTGCGGCCTTGTCGAGGCGGTCCTTTGTGTCGGGCCGATGATGGATGTCTTCGACCCGCAATACGGCGTCGGGATTCCAGAGTTGATCCGGCCTCAAGGGTTCGCCGAGAATCTCGATCAGGGCAGCCTTGTAGGGATGATCGAAGGGGTCGCAATACCAGTTGGCCATGGCACGATTGAGCCGGACTTCGCCGTTTGCGCCGAAATGCAGAAGGGCTTTCAATCGCGCGTAGTAGGAATTGCTGGCGCGGTTCATATCGCCCCATGCGGCCGCGCCCATGTAGCGGCCTTCGCTCGATAGCCAGGTCCAGCCGCCTTGCGTCGATGAAATCACGCTGTAGAAGGCGCCGAGCGAGTCGAACATGCTGTCATTGCAGTACAGCCGGCGCATGGCGCCGTTCTCGGTGACATATAGCGAGATCGATCCCCTGTCCCCGGTGCCGTCGAGCACCGCGATGGCGACAGGTTCGCCATCGTCGGCGAACGGGGATGCTGCAAAGGAAAACCACGCATGATTGTCATGGTGGGGCATGCAGATCAGGGGCACGCGCTCTGCGAGGCCGAGCTGACGTCTGAGGAATTTCGGCGTGCGGGTCATTTGATCGAGGCGGCGGCCGTCAAATCCGGCGGCTTCCTTGGTCCGAAGCAGCTTCAGGCTTTGAGGCATTTCCTCCAGCACAGATCGCGCGATCGTCCCCGCGAGCGTCGGGTAATCCCAGCTCGTGAGCCAGGCTGCGATGTCTTCGATATCACGTCCCATGCCGCGGAGCGTCGCCACCATCGCGTCGATCGACAGTCCCGGATATTCCGTCGTGTGCTTGTTGCCGGAAAAGCGTTCTTCCTCGTTGTTGATGATCAGAACAGGACCATTGGCCTGCGTCACCTGAATTAGCGCGACGCCGGAGTTATGCGTGCCGGGAGGCCCGATTCCTGCGAGATACACCGTCTCCCCGCGGGCAAGTCGGTCGCGAACGAGCCTAATCCGCTCATCGGCAAAGTCCGAGCCGAGCTGATAAAAGCCTGCCGCTCTCATTATTCGCGCGGCGAGCCATCGCGCGGCGCTAAATCCGGTTCTGCCGAGCCTGGGATGTCGCGGGCCAATTCGTTTATTCAGTTCCAAACCGCAGGCCTTGTAAGTGACAGGTGCCGCCCTGCATCAATCATAATTGGCGAGAACCAACAATGCTGTTTCGTGCGACGGAATAAGCTGATGCTTGCATGGACGGGCGTGACTTGCGAGACTTGAAGAAAATGAAGTGCCAAGGGGAGGGAACGATGCAGAAGAGGCGCCTTATTACGCTGGCGGCAATTGCCACCGCTGCCGCAATCACCGCGACCGCGGCGAATGCGCAAAAGAAATACGATCCGGGCGCGAGCGACACCGAAATCAAGATCGGCAATATCATGCCGTATAGCGGCCCGGCATCCGCCTATGGCGTGATCGGCAAAGCCGAGGCGGCCTATTTCAACAAGATCAACGCCGAAGGCGGCATTAACGGCCGCAAGATCAACTTCATCAGCTATGATGACGCCTTCAGTCCCCCGAAAGCCGTCGAGCAGGCGCGCAAGCTGGTGGAGAGCGATGAAGTCCTGCTGGTCTTCCAGCCGCTCGGGACCCAGTCCAATTCCGCTACCCAGAAGTACATGAACACCAAGAAAGTGCCGCAGCTTTTCGTCGCGACCGGCGCGACCAAGTGGGGCGATCCGAAGAACTTTCCGTGGACCATGGGCTGGCAGCCCAATTACCAGAGCGAAGGCCGTATCTACGCCGCATACATCCTGAAGAATTATCCGAACGGAAAGATCGCTGCCCTTTGGCAAAATGACGACGCCGGCAAGGATCAAATGAAGGGATTGCGCGATGGTCTTGGCGACAAGGCCGGCATGATCATCGCCGACAAATCCTACGAGGTCAGCGATCCCACAGTCGACTCGCAGATCGTTGCGCTGAAGGATTCGGGCGCCGACATTTTCGTGACGTGGGCGGCGCCAAAGGGCGCGGCGCAGGCGATCCGAAAGGTCGGCGAACTCGGCTGGAAGCCGGTGTATTTTCTCGGCAACGTATCGACCTCGGTTGCAACGGTTCTCAGGCCGGCCGGCCTCGACAACGCCAAGGGCATCATCTCCACCGCCTATCTGAAGGATCCGACCGACCCGACGTGGAAGGACGACGCGGGAATCAAGGCCTGGGCGGCCTTCATGGACAAGTATTTCCCGGACGGCGACAAGACCAATAACAATAACGTCTATGGTTACGCGACGGCACAGACCATGGTTCAGGTGCTGAAGCAGTGCGGCGACGACCTCACACGCGAGAATGTGATGAAGCAGGCCGCGAGCCTGAAGGATTTCACCAGCGACGTGCTGTTGCCTGGTATCAGGATCAACACGGGGCCCGACGATTTTTTTCCGATCGAGCAGATGCAGCTCATGAAGATTCGACGGCGAAAGCTGGCAGTTGTTCGGCGATGTGATCACCGGCGAGGTCGGACACTAGCCGACTGTCTCAGCCCAGGTTGCTTCCGGTTGGTTTCAGCCCGCGCTCAAGCGCACGCCGGCGCGCAGGAATTTCTGTGGGTCGACCGCTTCGCCGTCGATCCTGGTTTCGTAGTGCAAATGCGGGCCGGTTGACCTGCCTGTAGAGCCCACGGCGCCGATCACCTGTCCGATCTTGATCTGATCGCCAACCTTGACGCCGATCTCAGACAGATGGCCGTAGCGGGTCGACAGACCGTTGCCGTGGTCGATTTCCACCATGCGGCCGTAGCCGCCCGCCCATCCCGATGAAATTACCTTTCCGTTGGCGGTCGCGCGGACCGGATCGCCCGTTGCCGCACGAAAATCGAGACCGGTGTGCATGGCCGGGCGGCCGAGGAACGGATCGCTGCGGACCCCGAAACCGGAGGTGAACTCGACCTCGCCGATCACCGGCTTGCGATATGGCACCAGCGCAAGGGTCCGGTTGAGACGTTCTGCCTGAGCGCGGGTAATGTTGATCCGGTAGAGTTGGCGTTCGAACGCGCCGGCGTCGGGAGCAAGCTTGACCGGCACGTAGGGACCGCCCACGCCTGCGCGCGGCGTCGCCGCTTCCAGTTGCGCCATATCGAGACCGAGATCGGTAAAGACACCGCGCATTCGGCGCACACGCGATTCCATGCGGTCTTCGACCGAACTAAGCGCCGCCATCTGGCGGCCCTCGACCTGATCGAGCGATGTCTGCAGGCGGACGAGAACGCTGTCCACGCCCTGGATTTTCGCGAACTGATTCGGTTGCGCATTGGCGATGATGGGCGCGCGCGATTCCAGACGCGCTTCGCGATCGGGAGGCGCCACGAAAATCACGGTATCGCTGATCGGGGAGGGTTTCGGGGTACCGGAAGAAGCGCTGTCGGTTGCAGCGGCTCCTCGCGATGGCGCCCTGATCGATCCGGTGACCTGCTGGTCCGGAATGGCGCCGAGGGCGGTGGCGCGGGATTCCAGCGTGGTCTGGCGGCGCATGATCTGGTCGAGTTTCTGGTCGAACTGTTCCTGATCGAGCAACTGTCTGCTGGTCGTGCGGTCGACCTTGGCGCGCAATTCGGCAATGCGATCTTCGTAGGCGTATTGCATCTCCGCCTGGCGTGCGATCAGGCGGGTGAGGACGTCGTCTCGGAACGCGAAATAGGTCGCGGTCGCGGCCGACCACATGCCCAGCACGGTCACTGTGCCTACCACGATCCAGAACACGACCGGACCAAAGCGGACCTGCTTGCCCGCGTGGACGAGGGTATAGCCCTCTTGCCCGTGGGATGCGGGAGGAGAGGCATGGCTTGTCGCCGGGCGGCGAGCGGATGCCTTTCCATGGTTATGCGGGTGGTGTTGAGGGTACTCGGAATAATGACCGGAACGATACGACATCGGCACTCCCGCGCCGGTCGGACATGATCTCCGTACGGCAAATTTGCGGAGGTGATTTGACCTTGTCATGGTTAATTTTTGGCGAACAAGGTCCCTCGGTTACAAGGCCCGTACGGCGGCAAGCACCTCGTCGGCGTGGCCATCGACCTTTACATTGCGCCATATCCGCAAAATCCGGCCATCCGCGCCGATCAAAACCGTGGTGCGAAAGATGCCTTGGAACGTCTTGCCATACATGGATTTTTCGCCCCAAACCCCGTAAGCCTCCAGCGTCTCATGCTGCTCATCGGAAACGAGAGGAGTGGAGAGCTCATGCTTGTCTCGAAAGGCTTCCTGCGCCTTCAGAGGGTCGGCCGAAACGCCCAGAACGGCCGTTTTGCTCTCCGCGAACGCGCTCGCCAATCGCGTGAAGTCGATCGCCTCCTTGGTGCAGCCCGGCGTGTCCGCGCGTGGATAGAAAAACAGCACGAGTTTTCTCCCCGTAAAATCCGACAGGGAGACGGTGCTGCCGCCATCGCGCGGCAGTCGGAAAGCGGGGGCCTTTGCCCCCTCGGTCAAAGCAGGTTTGCCAGCGGCCGGCGCGCCTGTCTTTCCGATCGACGCTATCCCGGCAGATGGATTTCCAGCCACGGGCTTTGCGGCGGTCAACATCGATCGAGACGAACCCTTCGGGGCGGTCGCGCCCGACGACCTTAACTGTTTTGATGGGGGCTCGTGCGATCCTCTCGAAGTGGCGAGCCTGGGTTGCCTGGTTGCAGTCTTGCTTGATTTGTTCGCCACAGCCCGGCGGGTTTTCGAAGGCGGCGTTTTCGCGGTTTTCCCCGATGGGGCGTGGGGCGCCTTCCCGGAGGACGCTTTTGGGGATTTCTTGCGCGTTTTCTTGGACATACGCCTTCCTTTCGTCGCTTTCGGCGGATCAATCATGGGGTATTGCTGACCTTGCCCGGCAAGTCGTCGTCGAGCGGACTGCTGGGCAAGTCTGATGACTACGGAGTATGGTTACAAGAAATTCGACGCACCACCCATCCGCTCGTTGAATGCGCTCCTTGGGCCCGATGACGAGTAACAGTATTAATCGAGGATTGGCAGCGATGCCGGCACAGGAGCGCTCGTTGGCTGTCGACGGGCAACGGTCCTGCGAGCATCAATCCTACGATCAGGCCCGGCAGCGGGAGGCAATGGCTAACAATACGTCGCCCCAGGGGTCGAATCCGCGTGCTGACGCCCCACTCTCGCAGTGGGATGAAGACGATTGGGATCAAGACCAGGATGAGGCGGCGGGCCATCGCGCGCGCCGGCTGTTGTCCGGGTCGGATTCCGGTTTGCACAGACTCAGCGATCGTCTCGGAGCGCTACGTCAATGGGTTGCCGGCGAACGCTGGGTAAAGCGCCTCGCCGTCGTGATCGCGGTATTGATCGTGATGTTCGTCGGGTGCTTCGGTGGGCTGTGGTGGCGGCTCGGCGCCGGTCCGATCAATCTTGAGATGGCCACGCCGTGGCTTGCGGCGGCGATCGAGGAAAATATCGGCCACGGCAACACCGTTGAGGTGGGCGGCACGCAAATCGAGCGCGCCGGAAGGATCCGCATCGCCGTGCGCATCCGCGATATCATCGTCAGGGATCACGATCACGCCATCGTGGCGAGCGCGCCAAAGGCCGAGGTGAAACTTTCCGGCACCGCGCTGCTGATGGGCCGCCTTCGAGCCGAAAGCCTCAATCTGGTGGATGCCGAACTCGCGGTACGCATCACGCCGGATGGTTATGTCACGGTTTCAACGGGTGACAATGCGCGACCGCTCGCCACCGGCGTTGCTTCAAAAAGACAGGGCGCAGCATCCTCCCGGATCAATCCGCGGCGACGCCCGTCAGCCCGGTTCCCCCGTCGTCATCCGGCGGTCAGACCGGTACGGCGGCCAAGGCCGCAGATAGCCGCGATACGACAGGCGGATTGCTAGCCGGCCTCGATTGGCTTGATAGCCTGAGCCTGACCGGACTTGACGGACAGAACCTCAATGAAATCGGTTTGAAGAACGGAAACCTCATTGTCGACGATCAGCAGCGCGGCAACAAATGGAATTTCGAAAACATCTCCCTCAGCCTTCGGCGGCCCAGCGGCGGCGGCGTGGCGCTGAGCGTAGGCGAAGAGGGTAGCCATGCCTGGTCGCTTCGCGTTGCGGTCGGACCTCCCGCGAATGGCGTGCGATCGGTTGATATTCGCGCCGACAAGGTCCCGACTGCAAATATCCTGCTGGCGCTGCGGTTGAAGGATTTGACCTACAGCGCGGATTTGCCGCTGACCGGCGAACTGAAGGGCGAACTTGGGCGCGATGGTCTGCCGACCTATTTCCGCGGCAAACTCACCGCGGGCGCGGGAGCCATCATCGACAGCGATACGCCTGACTATCCGATGGCGATCGATTCGGCTGAAATGACCGTGGAATGGGATTCCGGACGGCGCGTGCTGGTTGCGCCGTTCAAGATTATCTCCGGTCCCAACCGGATCACGTTGCTCGCCCACCTTGAGCCGCCCAACGACAGTATTCCCGATTGGCAACTGGGTTTCAGTGGCGGCACCATCGTGCTCGCAGGGATCGACCGCGAGCCGCCGCTGATTTTCAATCGCATTGCCATCGGTCTGCGCTTCGACACCGACAAGCGACGCGTGCTGTTTACTCAGGCCGACATCAGCAACGGTGAAATTGGCATCGCGGGAACCGGCAATATCGACTATTCAGCGGAGCCGCGTCTGACGCTTGGTTTCGCGGGAACGCCGATGTCGGCGTCCGCGCTCAAGAGGATGTGGCCGGTCCTGATCGTTCCGGAGGTCCGCGAATGGGTCATCGAGCGGGTCGAACGCGGCTCGGTTCAGCGAATCGAGGTCGGCGTCAACTCGCCGGTTCGCAACCTTTCGCGGCGAGGGCCTCCGATCCCGGATGACGGTCTGGCCGTCAACATCGTCGCCAGCGGTGTGACATTGCGGCCGGTGGACGAATTGCCGCTGGTGCGTGATGCCGATTTGAAGGCCCGTGTTACCGGCCGTACCGCGACCGTGACGATTGGGCAGGGGGTGGCCGATACGCCCGTGGGCCGCAAACTCACCATTTCGGATTTTGTTTTCGAGGTGCCGGATATGGCGCCCAAGCCCGCCCCGGCAAGGGTAAAATTCCGGATCGATGGTCCGGTGCCGGCGGCGGCGGAAATTCTGGCTTCCGATCGGCTCAGCGAATTCTCCGGCACCCTGATCGATCCCAATTCCAGCAAGGGAACGGTTTCGGCCGTTGTCACCCTCGGCCTGCCGATCAAGCGCGAACTGACCAAGGCCGACACGACCTACGCCATTACGGCCGATCTCGGCGGGTTTGCTGCAGATCGCCTGGTGATGAATCAGAAACTCGAAGCCAACGCGTTGAAAGTCGTCGCCAACAATCAGGGCTATCAGGTCAAGGGCGACGTCAAGATCAACGGGCAAGCTGCGTCGCTGGATTATCGCAAGCCGAGCGAGGGCGACGCGGATATCAAACTGCTGGCGACGCTCGACGATGCGAGCCGCGCGCGCCTCGGATTCGATCTCGGCCCGGCGGTCAGCGGCGCTATTCCGGTCAAGCTGGCCGGCAAGATCGGCGGTCCCGATCGCGACAGCCGCCTCGGCATCGACGCCGATCTGACCGCGCTGAAGCTCGACAATATTCTGCCGGGTTGGGTCAAATTGCCGGGCAAGTCCAGCCACGCAGTGTTCAACGTGGTGCAGAAGCCGCAATCGACCCGCCTGGAAGACATCGTCATCGATGGCGGCGGTGCGTCGATCAAGGGATCCATCGAGGTCGATCAAAACGGTGACCTGATGAACGCGAACTTCCCGATCTATTCTCCATCCGAAGGCGACAAGACCTCGCTGAAGGCGGAACGCGGCCCCGATGGCGTCCTGAAAGTGACCATGCGCGGCGATGTCTTCGACGGCCGTGGCTTTCTCAAGTCCGCCATTTCGGGCAAGGAGGCCGACGCCAAAAGCAAAACCAGGAACGTCGATTTTGATGTGGACCTCAAGCTCGGCGCAGTGGCCGGCTATTACGGCGAAGCGTTGCGCAGCGTCGATTGCAAATTATCGCGACGAAATGGAATAATCAGAAATTTTGCGCTTAGCGGCAAGCTGGGACGCGATACTCCCCTGACCGGGGATCTGCGCGGCCGTGCGCAGGGACGCGAGGTGATGTATCTCGAGACCAATGACGCCGGGGCGTTCTTCCGCTTTACGGACACCTACTCCAAGGTGATTGGAGGCCAGCTACAATTGGCGATGGATCCTCCGACGGTCGAACCCAGCGCGAAAGAGGGGCTGATCAACGTCAAGGATTTCTCCGTCAAAGGGGAGGCTGCGCTCGATCGGTTGGCTGCCAACGGACAGATCGGCGTGCAGAACGGCGTTTCCTTCTCGCGCGTGCGCGCGGAGTTCACCCGGCAAAACGGACAGCTCGCGATCCGGGAGGGCGTCCTGAAAGGCCCGATGATCGGCGGGACCATCGAAGGCAGCATCGATTCCAGTAACCAGTTGCGCATGAGCGGGACCTTCGTTCCGATGTACGGGCTGAACAACATGTTCGGCCAAATTCCGATTGTTGGACTGTTCCTCGGCGGCGGCAGCAATGAGGGGCTGATCGGAGTGACTTACGAGGTCGTCGGCACGCTCGGCCAGCCGGTGCTGCGCGTCAATCCGATCTCGGCGATGGCGCCCGGGGTATTGCGGAAAATCTTTGAATTCGGCACCGGCAAGCAGAATAATCCGATCGAATTTCCACCAAACAACTGATTTGCAAAGGGCCGCAGTTTTTTGCGAAGACCGCACAGGCGCGGTTCTTGCGCGCGGCAATCGACGCGTCGTGGACGACCTATGGCGGAAGTGAAAGGCCCTTGACGACCTCATCGGCGCGGGCGATTGGCGCCGGCGGAAATTCAAACGGACATTCACCGGCTCGATCGTTGTGTCCGCTTCGTGCCCCATAAGCGGCGACTAAATTAGAACTTTATCATGCCGGTCCTCGTCAGCGTCACCTTGGGCGAGATGATCGGCGCGTGGGTCATGTGCCAAGCCACGTATTGCTCCGCGAATGCTTCCACCGACGCCATTCCGTCTACCGGAACAACAACATTGAGTCCGCGCAATGCGGCACCGCCCCCCGTATAATTCACAAGCCCCTCGGCTGAGGTGCCGACCACGATGACAGTCTGGATACCCTTATCCTTTAGGATCTGTTCCAGATTGGTCTTGAAAAACTTATCGACGCCAGACTGCACCGACGGCTCATCGGCGGCCGGTGCAACATCGGTGATGATATCCGCGGTCGCGGTGCCAGGTGGTAGGCTGTAGATGACCGCGACCTTCGCCGCACGCGCTTCGCCAAGGAGATTCTTCATCGCGGGAAGCGCGGCCACGCAGCGCGGCCGCTTGGCGCAACTTTGGTTCACCAGGTCGCCCATAATTAGCGCCGTGGTCTTGGGATCAACGGTCACCGCCTTGATCTCGGGGGCAGCGGGCGTCTTCACGTTTGCCCACTCGTCAATGATATCGGAGGCGACCGCTTTTGAAACAGAGCCGCCCGCCGTAGCCCCAAGCACCCCTATAACTGCACATATGATTGCGAACCGGCCACTCATAGCGTGTACTCCCATAACAACGGCGTGCCTATTCTGCTGGCTCTCTACAGAAAAGATGCGAAATTATTCAAGCCGTGTCAAAGTCCTGATGAAGTTCCCCCGTAAATTTGCTTTACGGTGCGATGCAGAATTTGGGCGCTATCGGGGCAGAGCTGACATCGACCAAGCCGATCAAGTTCGATTTATGAGTACGCGCTCCATGTCCCTTGGATTAGATAGCGCAAACCTCAGGAGATTGCTCGACCCGCCACCAAACAACTGATCGGCAATCCATTCGTTGTCAGCGCCGCAGCGCAGGCACGACCAGAAACGAAATCATTCCCAACAGCACGCTGACCAGCGAAAAAGCGATCATCGGATTATAACTCTGGGTCCAGTCGTGGATCAGTCCTCCGCTCCACGAGCCGAACGCCGATCCTAGCCCGCTGCCGATCGAAATGGCGCCATAGATCGTTCCAACCCGCTCGCCGCGGAATAGCTTCATCGCGGTTGCCGTGAGCAGCGGGCCGCGTGAGCCGATCATGCTGCCAAAACACAGGACAAATCCTGCCAGTATCCAGATGTTGGGATACCATTGCAGCAGCCAGAACAGCAGAATCCCGACGATCGAAACCGCGTAGCTGAACAATACCGACGGCCTTCGGCCGATGATGCCGTCGAGCGAGCTGACGCCCAGCATGCCAAACAGCAGCACGATGCCGCTGAATCCCCAGGCGGTCGCTGCCTGCAATGGCGGGAAGCCCGCGTCGATCAGATAGGCGACGATCTGCGGCGCAATCGCATACATCCCGACCGCGGTGAAGAAGAATGTCGAGAACAACGCCCAGAACGCGTGATGGCGCATCGCGCGCAGCAAGGTCCAGCCTTCATCGGCGAAGTCCGCGGCGGCGCTCTTTGCCAGGTGCGGCGAACCGGTGGAGAACAAGCGCCAGGGTAGCAGCAGCAGCGGCAACAGGAGAAAGAGCGCCGCGCCGCCGAAAATCTCGTAGGCCTCGCGCCAGCCGATATGGTCGATCAGGATTTGCGACGCCGGCAGCAGGATCAGCACGCCGGCGCCGGTTGCTGAATAAAGGATCGCCATTGCGGTCGGCAATCGCGGGCCGAACCAGCGGCCGAGCAGAATCGAATTCGGAACGTTGCCGATGAATGCAATGCCGAGACCAACGCAAAGCCCGAGGCTCAACTGAAACTGCCAGAGTTGTTGCGCATGAGCCGCGATCAGGAAGGCCCCGCCGAGCAGGACCAGCCCAAGCGTATAGACGGTTCGCGGCCCCGACCGATCGAACAGGCGGCCTACCAGCGGTGCCGCGAGGCCGCCTGCGAGCGAAGCCAGCGAGTAGACCGAGACGACCTGGGCACGGTCCCAGCCGAAATTTTCCGAGATCGGTTTTAAGAAAACCGTAAAACTCTCGCCGAGACCGCGGCCGAGCACTGATAGCGCAAAACACAGCGCAAGCACATTGAGCGCCACGCGCGCCGGCTTCAGCGGCTTCGTTAAGGTCTCCTTCCGCGGCGTATTTTGGTCCATCAGCAGCAGGGAGCGCGTTTCTGCCCTGGCGAGCAAGGGGCAAAAGCGAAATGCGCCTATGCAGGCTTGAGCAGGACGTGGCGCTTTTTGCCGAGCGACAGCTTGATCACGCCTTCGGGCGTGAGATCCCCGGGCTTCACGATCATCTTCTCGTCTGAAACCGCAATGTCGTTGACGCGGAGACCGCCCCCCTTGATCTGACGGCGCGCCTCGCCGTTCGAGGCGACAAGGCCGGCCTTGACGAACAGCGCCAGCACGCCGATGCCGGCTTCGAGTTCGGCACGGGAGATTTCCACCGTCGGAAGGTTTTCGGCAATCGCGCCTTCTTCAAAGGTCTGCCGCGCGGTTTCCGCGGCAACTTTGGCTGCATCGGCGCCATGCAGAAGCGCGGTCGCAGCGTCGGCGAGCGCCTTCTTGGCTTCGTTGATTTCGGCTCCCTGCAAGGCCGCCAGCCGCTCGACCTCATCCAGCGGCAGCGTCGTGAACAGCTTCAGGAAACGCGCCACGTCGGCATCGTCGGTGTTGCGCCAGAACTGCCAGTATTCGTAGGGGCTTTTCATGTCGGCGTTCAACCAGACCGCGCCGCTCGCCGTCTTGCCCATCTTCTCGCCTGACGACGTCGTGATCAGCGGCGTCGTCAGTGCGTGTAATTGCGGCGTGCCCATCCGGCGGCCAAGGTCGATGCCGTTGACGATGTTGCCCCATTGGTCGGAGCCGCCCATCTGCAGGCGGCAGTCGTAGCGCTGGTTGAGCACGGCATAATCATAGGCTTGCAGGATCATGTAGTTGAATTCGATGAAGCTCATCTCCTGGTCGCGTTCGAGCCTTAGCTTGACCGAGTCCATCGCCAGCATGCGGTTGACCGAGAAGTGGCGGCCGATATCGCGCAGCATCTCGATCCAGTTGAGCTTGGTCAGCCATTCGGCGTTGTCGGGCATGACCGCGTCGTGCTTGCCCTCGCCAAAGCTCAGGAAGCGGGAGAAGACCTGTTTGATCCCTTCCTTGTTGCGCTCGATGTCCTCGATCGAAAGGATTTTTCGTGTTTCATCCTTGCCGGAGGGATCGCCGACGCGGGTGGTGCCGCCGCCCATCAGCGCGATCGGCTTGTTGCCGGTCTGCTGCAGCCAGTAGAGGCACATGATCTGCACCATGGAGCCGACGTGAAGCGAAGGAGCGGTGCAGTCGAAACCGATATAGGCGACGAGCTCGCGCCTCTGCGCAAGCGCATCGAGCGAGTCGGGATCCGAAATTTGATGAATAAAACCGCGGCCCTGCAGCACATTGAGAAAATCGGATTTAAAAGCAGTCATCTGTTTGCGACTCTGAACCTATATTTTACGATATTGGGAGTTGCGGGACCCCGACGTAATAGGCTGCCGCTGCCCGACGCGCTGTGGCATTATAAGATGTGATTGTTTGAGGCAAGTTAAGCGCCAATTGTCCAGCATCCATCAAGGCCCACTATATTCCTCATATTCATCGAAATAACATGTCCGGACATGGGACCGGCCAAGTCCCGCGACGCCACCGGGCGAGCAGGGTACCTTCACGTTTTTCCATTCGTTGACACGCAGCAATTTCCCAAACCTTCTCCTCGATCGGGATCATAACTGCTACGCCGAAACGCGGGACGGCCGGTCGGCGGCGTTGGATTGCAGCTAGAGGAAGAATTTTTAACCCGTCTCCGATACGGTCCTCCAATCGCGGGCTTCGTAACTCACACCGCGAGTTCGGTTGCAACAATTCCCGCCGGTTCATCGCCGGCGGGAATTTTGTTGAACGCCTGTACCGGTCGTCATCGCCTCTCGACAATCAACCGCGAGGGGCGGTGGCATCCAGCGTTCCGCAGCCGGCTCCCCCGCCGGACCTCGCCTGAGTTGCCGGCACAGGGTCCGCCAAGGCGATGCACCGAACAAACCCCGGCCACAACGGAACCGCGGGCCACCATCGCGCTTATGTTATTTAGACACGATGGAGGCATCAGGGCCGCGTTGGCCAGACGCATCAACCGCCGGCACACCGGCGCGTGGTTGGCCAAAAGCAGCGGCCGGAATGCTGGTGAACTCATTATATTGCGGTGCGGCCGGGGCGCGCGGTGGTGTGTTTTGAACCTATCCCCGCCGAGGGCGACCTATCTACGAAGAGGCAGGCTCAGGAGGCGAACATGTCTCATTGGCGCGATACCATGGTGGACAGGCCCGAAACGGATGAAGCGGCTTATGTGACGGGCTGGACGATTTCCGGCCTGGCCGTGCTCGGGGCCATCGTTACGGTTTGGATTCTCGGGATTTAGCCCGGAACCACTTCCCCCACACCGGATTATTTTGGAGTGTCGGTCCCCCCATCGGCACACAATGGGTAACTCGACTAGACGGCCTCAGTCCGCCCCCCGCGCTGGGGCCGTTTTCTTTTGGGCCGATTCCAACCTGTTATGCGGCAAAATCAACAAGGCAGCGGGCGGCCATGGCCGCGTCATCTCGCTGCCGGGAGTTCCAGGTCATTAAAAAAGACGTGTGTTTTATCAGGGTTTTGTAATTCACATTCGATATCAAATCTGGGCTTGTTTGATACAAAGGGCACGTCAAGGCAGGACGTCACAAGGGCTCCAGGGCGATGATGTTGACGGCAATCGGTCTGATGAGCGGCACCTCGCTCGACGGGGTCGATGTCGCCTTGATCGAAACTGATGGCAAGCGGGTGCAGGCGTTTGGACCCTCGGGTTACCGTCCTTACACCGAAAACGAACGGGGCCTGCTGCGCCAGGCCCTCACAGAGGCCGTCGATCTGCCGCGGCGCGATGCGCGGCCGGGCATCCTTCGCGAAGCCGAGCGCGCTGTCACGTTAGCGCATGCCGAGGCTGTCGCCACCTTTACCGCGCATAACCGCATCTCCCGTGAGGACGTCGATATCGTCGGCTTTCACGGCCAGACCGTGCTGCACCGGCCTGCGCAAAAAATGACCGTGCAGATCGGCGATGCCGGCGCACTCGCCAAGGCAATTCATATCCCGGTCATGCACGATTTCCGTGCCGCCGACGTCGCTGCCGGCGGGCAGGGCGCGCCCTTTGTCCCGGTTTATCACCGCGCGCTCGCCCAATCGCTTGAGCGCGAAGGCCCGATGGTCGTAGTCAATATCGGTGGCGTCTCCAACATCACCTACATCGATGGCGCCGATACCCTGATCGCCTGCGATACCGGGCCCGGCAACGCGCTGCTTGACGATTACATGTTCCGTACGATGGGTCAGCTGTTCGATTGTGAAGGCCGCACGGCGGCCCAAGGCACCGCCGATGAGGCCTGGGTTGCCCGCGCCCTTGAGCATCCGTTCTTCCGGTTGCCGCCGCCCAAATCGCTTGACCGCAATCATTTTGCGTCGCTGGCACTGCGTGAGATGCCTCCAACCGACGGCGCAGCGACCCTGACCGTATTCACGGCCGCGGCAATCGCTCGGATCGTTCCATTGTTGCCGAAGGAGCCGCGCAGCTGGATCGTTGCCGGCGGCGGCGCCCGCAATCTCACCCTGTTGCGGTTGCTGCGCGAGCGGCTGGCCCCGGCGACCGTCGAGGCCGCCGATGCGCTGGGCTGGTCGGCCGATGCCATCGAGGCGCAAGCCTTCGGGTTTCTGGCGGCGCGGGGCCTGAAAGGCCTGCCGCTGAGCTATCCTGCAACGACGGGTGTCCCGATCCCGATGACCGGCGGAGTGATTGCCCGCCCCTGATCAAGCGCTGTTGACGCGGCCTCCTCCTTGACAGGTTCATGCGTTTGCATCTAGATATATGCAAATGCATGGAGCTGCGAGATTGGATATGGCCGCCCGACTTACACTGATCAGCCACAAGCTCTGCCCCTATGTGCAGCGCGCGGTGATCGCGCTGACCGAGAAGGGTGTTGCCTTCGAACGGATCGATATCGATCTCGCCAACAAGCCGGATTGGTTTGTTGCGATTTCTCCACTCGGCAAGACACCGGTGCTGCAGATCGGCGACAGGGCGATTTTCGAGTCGGCGGTTATTTTGGAATACCTGGAGGAGACCGAGCCGAAGCCGCTGCATCCGGTGGATCCCTTGACCCGCGCAGAGCATCGCGCGTGGATCGAGTTTGGATCGGCCGTCCTCAACGACATCGCAGGCTTCTACGCCGCGCCGGACGAAGCAGCATTCAAAACCAGGATCTTGCAGCTCGAGCGGCGTTTTGCGTGGTTGGAGGTGCGCGTCGCGGCCTCGCCATGGTTCGACGGTGAGAGCTTCTCGCTGGTCGATGCCGCGTTCGGCCCGGTGTTTCGCTATTTCGACGTGTTCGACGAAATTGCAAGCTTCGGAATTCTCGCAGGCAAGCCGAAACTGGCGCGCTGGCGCAAGGCTCTCGCTTCGCGTCCATCGGCACTCTCGGCCGTGAGCGCCGATTACCCGGCGCTGCTTCGTGAATTCCTGAAGCGGCGGAATTCCTGGTTGTCAGGCCTTCAGGCCCGCGCGGCCGCCTGAGATCGCGGCCTGGCCCGGCGGTTTAGCGGACGTTGGCGAGCCGCATATCGAGATAACCCGTCACCGTTTCCATCAAGGGCTGCAGCTTGCCGTCGAAGAAATGGTTCGCGCCCGGGATGATTTGCTGGTCGATCACGATGCCCTTCTGGGTCTTGAGCTTCTCAACCAGCGTGTTGACGTCCTTGGGCGGCACCACGGCATCTTTTTCGCCATGCACGATCAGTCCGGAGGACGGGCAGGGCGCCAGGAACGAGAAGTCGTAGAGATTGGCGGGCGGCGCAATCGAAATGAAGCCTTCAACCTCAGGCCGGCGCATCAGCAACTGCATGCCGATCCATGCGCCGAACGAAAACCCCGCAACCCAGCAGGCGCGCGCCTCGGGATTGATGGTCTGCGCCCAATCGAGCGCGGATGCGGCATCCGAGAGTTCGCCGGTGCCGTGATCGAACGATCCCTGGCTGCGGCCGACACCACGGAAATTGAAACGCAGCACGGAGAATCCGCGATGCGCGAACGCGTAGTAGCACTGGTAGATGATCTGATGATTCATGGTGCCGTGAAACTGCGGATGCGGGTGCAGCACCATCGCGATCGGCGCGTTCTTCTGTTTCGCTGGATGGTAACGGCCTTCGAGGCGGCCAGCGGGGCCGGTAAAAATGACTTCAGGCATGGTGATCCCTTGATGATCCCTTGGCAAAACCAACCGCCTTTGTGCCGGCTTCATCTGGCTTTCGGCAGATGAATCCTCGTGGAGATAAAGGGGCGGATCAGGCGTCGTTTGGCTTAAGCGAACGGCGCTCGGTGAACTGGAGGCCGCGTTCTAGCATGAGGCGAGGGGCAAAAAGCAAGCTTCTTGAGCCTCTGAAAAGCGCCTTCAACGCGTCGGCGATCCAATTGCAGGCAGACGCCTCGATCGCCAATTGCCATAACGTCGGACGTGGCGGACAAGCTGCTACCGGCCCCATCCGTGCTCACCGGCCCCGTGTTTGAGGTAATATCATACGCCATGCCCGACCGGGTTTACCTGGACTGGAATGCGACCACTCCGCTTCGCCGAGAAGCCAGGGAGGCCATGACTGCGGCCTGGGATCTCAGTGGCAATCCGTCTTCGGTCCATGCCGAGGGCCGGCAAGCTCGCAGACTGGTCGAGGAGGCCAGGCTGAGGGTAGCCAGCTCTATCGGTGCGCCGCCTCGAAGCGTCATCTTTGCGTCAGGTGGAACCGAGGCCAACACCCTGGCGCTGACGCCAGGGCTTCGACGGGCTTCCGGGCTTCCAGTCCGGAGATTGTTGGTCTCAGCCATCGAGCACACCTCGGTTCTCTCGGGGGGCCGTTTTCCAGCGGAAGCGATCGGCACCGTCGGCGTAACGCGCTCCGGACTGCTGGACTTGGATCGCCTGCGGGCGGCGCTCGAGGCCGGCGCTCCAGCGCTGGTGTCGGTCATGCTCGCCAATAATGAGACCGGCGCGGTGCAACCGGTTGCGGAGGCAGCCGAGGTTGTCCATTCAGCAGGTGGATTGCTGCACGTCGACGCGGTCCAGGCATTTGGAAAAATACCATTTTATATCAATAGCTTGAATGCTGATCTCGTGACGGTTTCGGCACACAAGATTGGCGGCCCGAAAGGCGTGGGTGCGGTAATCCTGGCCGAGGGGTTGCTTGGGCTTGAAGCGCTCTTGCGCGGCGGCGGCCAGGAACTTGGACACCGGGCGGGGACCGAGAACGTTTCGGGGATTGTGGGTTTCGGGGCTGCCGCAGCCGCCGCCATCGGCGATCTGGAGGGAGACGCTATGCGTCTTGAAGGCTTCCGAAAACGGCTTGAAAGCGGTTTGCGGCAGACCCCCGGTGTCATCGTGTTCTCCGACGACGTGCCGCGCCTGCCCAATACCACGTTGTTCACGGTTCCAGGCCTCAGGGCGGAGACCGCAGTGATTGGCTTCGACCTCGCAGGTATCGCCGTATCCTCGGGTTCCGCCTGCTCGTCCGGGAAGGTTCAGCCGTCCCATGTGCTGGAAGCCATGGGTTTTGGGCCGGAACTCGCGCAGGGAGCGGTGCGGCTCAGTCTGGGCTGGTCCACGTCATCTGCCGACATTGATCGCTGCCTTGAGGCTTGGCGAAAGCTCTCCCGCACCTTACTTAAGGGTAGCGACGAAACACTGCTTGAACGGTTCTAAAGCAGGTGATTTCCGCGACGAAACATCGTAAAGCTTTGGAATGATCCACCGCGGTCCTTGAAACCGCGAGCGGAGGATGGAATGGCTGCCGTACAAGAGACGGTCGATCGGGTTCGCCGGATCGACGTCGATCAATATCGATATGGATTTGAGACCGTTATCGAGTCCGACAAGGCCCCTAAGGGGTTATCGGAAGATACCGTCCGCTTTATTTCCGCGAAAAAGAATGAACCAGCCTGGATGCTGGAGTGGCGGCTGGAGGCGTATCGCCGCTGGCTGACCATGACCGAGCCGAAATGGGCGCGCGTCCACTATCCCAAGATCGATTACCAGGATCTCTATTACTACTCGGCCCCCAAGAAGAAGGAACTGGCCTCGCTCGATGAGGTCGACCCGGAAATCCTGAAGACCTACGAGAAGCTCGGCATTCCCTTGCGCGAAGTCGAGATGCTTGAAGGCGTGGTGCGACCCGAGGGCGAGCGGCGCATCGCGGTCGATGCGGTGTTCGATTCGGTTTCGGTTGCGACAACCTTCCAGAAGGAGCTCAAGCAGGCCGGCGTGATTTTCATGCCGATTTCGGAGGCGATTCGCGAACATCCCGATCTGGTGAAGAAATATCTCGGCACCGTGGTGCCGACCTCGGATAATTTCTTTGCGACGCTGAACTCGGCTGTGTTTTCCGATGGCTCGTTCGTGTATGTGCCGCCGGGCGTGCGCTGCCCGATGGAGCTGTCGACCTACTTCCGCATCAACGAACGCAACACCGGCCAGTTCGAGCGCACGCTGATCATCGCCGACAAGGGCTCTTACGTCAGCTATCTCGAAGGCTGCACCGCGCCGCAACGCGACGAAAATCAGTTGCACGCCGCCGTGGTGGAACTGGTGACGCTTGACGATGCCGAGATCAAGTATTCGACGGTGCAGAACTGGTACCCCGGCAACTCCGAGGGCAAGGGCGGCATCTACAATTTCGTCACCAAGCGCGGCGATTGCCGCGGCCACAATTCGAAGATTTCCTGGACTCAGGTCGAGACCGGTTCCGCCATCACCTGGAAATATCCGAGCTGCATCCTGCGCGGCGACAATTCGCGTGGCGAGTTCTATTCGATCGCGATTTCGAACGGTCACCAGCAGGTCGATTCCGGCACCAAGATGCTTCATCTTGGCAAGAACACCACCAGCCGGATCATCTCCAAGGGCATCGCCGCCGGCGTCTCGCAAAACACCTATCGCGGCCTCGTCACCGCCCACCGCAAGGCGACCGGAGCGCGCAATTTCACCGCATGCGACTCGCTGCTGATCGGCGACAAATGCGGCGCGCACACCGTGCCCTATATCGAGGCCAAGAACTCATCGGCGCTGTTCGAGCACGAGGCGACCACGTCGAAGATATCCGAAGATGTGCTGTTCTATTGCGTGCAGCGCGGGCTGTCGCAGGAAGAAGCTGTGGGCCTCGTGGTCAACGGTTTTGTGAAGGACGTGCTGCAGCAACTGCCGATGGAGTTCGCGGTCGAGGCGCAAAAGCTGATCTCGATTTCACTGGAAGGCAGCGTTGGATGATCGCCCCCGATTTTATCGCCGCGGCTGAACTCGACGCGGCCGGAATTGGTGAGGTCGCAAATCTGGAAGCCGTGTGTTCGGACGTCACGATCGTCGCGTATGAGCGCCCGATCCGGCTGCGCGGCTAGACAAGATTCGATAAGGGAAAGCTATGCCACTACTGGAAGTAAAAGATCTGCAGGTCAGTGTCGAGGATCGTGAAATTCTCCACGGGCTGTCGCTTACCGTGAACAAGGGCGAAGTCCACGCCATCATGGGGCCGAACGGCTCCGGCAAATCCACCTTGTCGCACGTCATCGCGGGCAAGCCGGGCTACGAAGTTACCGGCGGCGAGATCCTGTTCGACGGCGAAGACCTGCTCGCAATGGCTCCCGATGAGCGTTCCGCGAAAGGCGTCTTCCTCGCTTTCCAGTATCCGGTCGAAATTCCGGGTGTCGCCACCATGACGTTCCTGCGCACGGCGCTGAACGCCCAGCGCAAGGCGCGCGGCGAGAGCGAATTTTCCACGCCGGACTTTCTCAAGAAGGTGCGCGCGGTCGCGGCCAGTCTTAACATTCCGCAGGACATGCTCCGCCGCGGCGTCAATGTAGGGTTCTCCGGCGGCGAGAAGAAGCGCAACGAGATCCTGCAGATGGCGCTGTTCGAGCCGAGCCTGTGCATCCTCGACGAGATGGATTCCGGTCTCGACATCGACGCGCTGCGGGTCGCCGCCGACGGGGTCAACGCGTTGCGTTCGCCTGACAGGGCCATGGTGGTGATCACGCATTATCAGCGGCTGCTGAACTACATCGTGCCCGACTTCGTGCACGTGATGTCGAAAGGCCGGGTCGTGAAGAGCGGTGACAAGGAACTGGCTCTGGAGCTCGAGGCTTCCGGCTATGCGCAGTTCGAAGACGCGGCCTGACGCTTAAGCGGATTTTATTCATGAATGTTGCAGTGGCAAAGAACGAAACCGGACGCGCGCTGAGCGACGCTTTCGCCATCGCGCGCAATCGGCTGCCAGGCACGGGCAAGGTTGCCGATATCAGGCAACGGGCGTTCGAGGCTTACGAGCGCGCAGGCTTGCCGCATCGACGGATCGAGGATTGGAAATACACCGATCTTCGCATGATGATGCGCGAGATTTTGCCACCGGCGGCTGAGCCGGATGCGGCGGCGCTGAAGCGCGCCGGCGCCGCATTGAAGCTGCATGCGATCGCGGGCGTGCGCAGGCTTGTGCTGGTGGACGGGGTGTTCGCGCCAAAACTGTCCGAGACCGATAATCTTGAACGCGGACTTCGCGTCCGTACGCTGCGCGAAGTGCTGGAAACCGGCGATACCGCGCTCCATGCGCAATTGTTCGCGCCCGATAGCTCGGATTCCATGGTGGCGCTAAACAGCGCGATGATGACGGATGGCCTCGTGATCGAGGTCGCCGACGGCGCCGTGCTCACACAGCCCTTGCATATCGTCCATATCGCCGGCGGCGCATCGCCCGCGGCGATGTTCACGCGCTCGATGCTCAGGATTGGCGGGGCGGTGCACGCGACACTGGTGGAAAGCTACATTCCAGCGGACGGCGCAAACGCCTATCAGGTTCATGACTCGCTGATCGTTGCAATCGGCGACGGCGCGCGCCTTGACCATGTGCGTCTGATCGAGGACGGCCGCGAAGCCTTCAACATTTCCTCGTCCGTGGTGACACTGGGCGCCAATGCTCATTTCAATACCTTCGGCATGACCAGCGGATCGAATGTCAGCCGCTATCAGGCCGTCATTGCCTTTGCCGGCGAGGGTTCCCGCGTCGAGACCAATGGCGTTAATCTGCTAAATGGCCGCCAGCATGCCGATACCACGCTGTTCCTTGACCATGCCGTGCCGAACTGCGCGAGCCGCGAGATCTTCCGCTCGGTGGTCGACGACCGCGGGCATTCGGTATTTCAAGGCCGCATCATTGTTCGCCCGAAGGCGCAGAAGACCGACGCCAAGATGATGACGCGGGCGCTGCTACTGTCCGATGAGGCGGAGGCCGACAACAAGCCTGAACTGGAAATTTTCGCCGACGACGTTACGTGCGGCCATGGTGCGACCACCGGCGCGCTCGACGAAAGCCTGCTGTTCTATCTGCGCGCGCGCGGTCTTTCCGAGAAGGAGGCCCAGGCGCTGCTGATCCAGGCATTCGTCGGCGAGGCGATCGAATCGATCGCCAACGACGCCTTGCGTGAACTCGCGATATCAGCGGCCGAGCGCTGGCTGGAGGCACGGGGTTGAAGATGCATCCGGCAGTCATGAACGGTTCATATGACGTGGCCCGGGTGCGGGAAGACTTTCCCGCGCTCTCACTCAAGGTATATGGCAGGCCGCTAGTATATCTCGACAACGCCGCGTCCGCACAGAAGCCCAATGCGGTGCTCGATCGCATGACGGAAGCCTACAAAACAGAATACGCCAACGTACATCGCGGGCTGCATTACCTCGCCAACGCGGCGACCGAAGCCTATGAGGGCGGCCGCGCCAAGGTTGCGAAATTCATCAATGCGGCGCGTACCGAGGAGATCGTCTTCACCCGCAACGCTACCGAGGCGATCAACCTCGTGGCGTCGTCGTGGGGCGAGCCGAACATCAAGGCCGGCGACGAGATCGTGCTCTCGATCATGGAGCACCATTCCAACATCGTGCCCTGGCATTTTCTCAGGGAACGCCATGGCGCCGTCATCAAATGGGCGCCGGTCGACGACGAAGGCAATTTCCTGATCGACGAATTCGAAAAGCTGCTGACGGCGCGCACCAAGCTCGTTGCGATCACACACATGTCGAATGCGCTCGGCACCATCGTGCCTGTCAAGGATGTGGTGAAGATCGCCCATGCCCGTGGCATCCCGGTGCTGGTCGACGGCAGCCAGGCCGCGGTTCACTTGGCTGCCGATGTCAGGGATATCGACTGCGATTTCTATGTCTTCACCGGCCACAAGCTCTACGGTCCGACCGGCATCGGCGTCCTCTACGCCAAGCACGAGCATTTGGTGGCGATGCGGCCTTACAACGGCGGCGGCGAGATGATCCGCGAGGTCGCGCAGGACTGGGTCACCTATGGCGATCCGCCGCACAAGTTCGAGGCGGGGACGCCGGCGATCGTTGAGGCCGTGGGGCTTGGTGCCGCGATCGATTACGTCAATTCGATCGGCAAGGAACGTATCGCCGCGCACGAGCACGACCTTTTGACCTATGCCCAGGAGCGGTTGCGCGAAATCAATTCGCTGCGCCTGATCGGCACCGCGCGGGCCAAGGGACCGGTGATCTCGTTCGAGATGAAAGGCGCGCATCCGCACGATGTCGCCACCGTGATCGACCGGCAGGGCATCGCGGTACGCGCCGGCACCCACTGCGTGATGCCTCTTTTAGAGCGGTTCAATGTTACGGCGACGTGTCGCGCCTCATTCGGGATGTACAATACCCTTGAAGAAGTCGACCATCTGGCACAGGCGCTGATCAAGGCGCGGGAATTGTTTTCATGACCGACACTGCCGAAATCAAAACCAGCAACATGGAAACGCATTCGGCGCTGCCGCCGGAGGAGACCGAGCGGCTCGGCGGCGAAATCGTCGCGGCGCTGAAGACCGTGTTCGATCCGGAAATTCCGGCGGACATTTACGAGCTCGGCCTGATCTACAAGGTCGACATCAAGGATGACCGCACCGTGGACGTCGAGATGACGCTGACCACGCCAAACTGTCCGGCGGCCGGAGAATTGCCGCAGATGGTGGAGAACGCGGTCGCCAGCGTTCCCGGCGTCGGCATGGTCAATGTCAATCTGGTCTGGGATCCGGCGTGGACGCCGGACCGGATGACTGACGAGGCGCGCCTCGTACTCAATATGTGGTGAATTGTTAGTTGTTTGGGACTTAATTTGTTCACCGGAAATAACCGGCATTGATTTGCCGCTGGGATTGACCACATGACGGATATGACACCCGCCTCACCAACACCGGCATCCAAGCCGAAGCCACGGCCCCGTCCGCAAGTGATGAAGCTGACGGAAGCAGCCGCGCAGCGGATTACGGAGCTGACGAAGCGCGCCGATTCCGAAATCGTGGGCTTGCGGGTCGGGATCAAGAACGGCGGTTGCGCCGGGCAATCCTATACGGTCGAATATGCCCACGATGTCCGGCCGACCGACGAGGTCGTCGAGGACAGGGGCGTGAAAATCCTGGTCGATCCCAAGGCCGTGCTGTTTCTGCTGGGCACCGAGATGGACTACAAGGCCGACAAGATGTCAGCGCAGTTCATCTTCAACAACCCGAACCAAACCGGCGCCTGCGGATGCGGCGAATCGGTGCAGCTGACCGCCGCGAAGGTGGATGGCTGATTATCGCCGGGCGCATAGCAATCTAGTCTCGGGTTGGTTTGGGGGCTTGCTTCGCTCGCAATGACGACGGTATAGGCTGAGCCATACTCGCTATGGAGCGGCACAATGGACCGCGATTTTCTGATCGATTTGTTTTCGGATTTCGGACCGGTCACGATCCGCCGGATGTTTTCAGGCTTCGGCATTTCAGCGGATGGTACCAACTTCGCCCTCGCGCTTCGTGGCGGTCTTTACCTGCGCGCCGACGATCAGACGATTCCGCAATTCGAGACCGAAGGATCTAAACCCTTTCAATATCAGACCAGGGCCAAGACCGTCACGGTAGGCTCGTATTGGCACCTGCCGGAACGGCTGTATGACGATCCGGAAGAACTGACGGATTGGGCGAGGGCGGCATTGGCGGCGGCGCAGCGCGCGGCCCTGCGCAAGCGTCCCAAATTACGCAAGAAGAAGGCGGTTACGAAGAAGACCGCGAAACGGAAGAGTTAGCGTCCGGGAAATTCACGCACGCGTTCCCACCTGAGGGGTGCTTCTTCAGGCGACCTGACTTTGGGTCTCGGCGGCGTATTCCGGATCGGCTTCGCAGATGACGCGGTTGCGGCCGTTGCGCTTGGCGGCGTAGAGGCAGGCATCCGCGCGTTCGATCAGCGAGTCGGTATCGTCCCCCGGCTTCAGCATGGAAACGCCGACCGATATCGTGACGCGGCCGAGGATTTCGCCGGTGGATTTTTTCTTCAATTCCTTCGACATGACGGCGCGCCGAATATGATCGGCGACCGTCAGCGCCTGTCGGAGCGCGGTATTGGGCAGCACGACCCCGAATTCCTCGCCGCCATAGCGGGCGGTGATGTCCTGGCCCTTGATGGTCTGCTTCAGCGACATTCCGACCAGTCGCAGCACCTGATCGCCGGTGAGATGACCGTAGGAATCGTTGAACGACTTGAAATGGTCGATGTCGAACATCAACAGTGAAAGCGGCTGACCGTTCGCCTGCGCAGTCTGCACCGCCGTTTCGATCGAGCGGTCGAAATATTTGCGGTTGCCGAGGCCGGTGAGAGGATCGGTCAGGGTCTCGGCTCTGATAGCCTCGAGGCTCTGCTGGAGATTGCTGATTTGCGCTTTCGAAAGCGTCAGTCGATTTTCGAGCGCCTTGTTGGTGTCGCGCATCTCGCGGGTGGATTTCACCAGCGTTTCGACAATTCCTTTGACCTGGTCGAGGTTCTGGGCGACCGAGAGCTTCTGGGTCGCGCCGGACAGGCTGGCGTCATAGCTGGCCGACATTCCAAGGGCGTCGCTGATCAGCTTCATCACGTCGTCGATTTCGCCGATCACGCGCGCGCCGACCTTGTCGATGCGCTCGGTGGTCTTGATCTGCGAAAGATAGGTTTCGTAGATCTGTTCGAGATCGGATTCGGTCAGCTTGCCGTTGCGCGCCAGCGTCTCGTTGATGATCTTGTTAAGCGGTGAATTATATCCGGTCGCATAGACGTACCAGATTTCATAATTGCGAGGGATGGCCGCTTGCCGGAGGGACTTGATCTGGCCGAGCGCCACTTCCGCGAAAGCCATCGTGCGTTCGTGTTCGTCGAGCACCCTGATCACGGATCACGTCCCCAATAGCAGGCAGCGCTGCCCGCCCGCGGCAATAATTAAAATTATCGCCGCCAAGTTAACGAAGGACAATGAACGACCGGTAAATGGTGCCTGCGGGGTTTTCGCAGTTGCGAAAACTGTTGGCGCTCAGACCCGGGCGCGCACGGGTCGCAACAGGAACGCCGGAAGATGCGAATGATCGGCGGATTCCGAGGCCGGATCGCGCGGAGCCTGCGGTGCCTCGGCGCGGCCGATCGAAGGCGTGCGGGAGGCTGGAGGAGCGACCGGCTGGGTAAACGCAGCCACCGGGGCCTGCGGCTGTGGGCTGGAATTGCGGCCGCCTGAACGCCGGGGTTCGCGTTCACGCCGTGGCTTGCGGCCCCCGCGTGAACCTTCTCTTGTACCTTCGCGCGCGCGCTGCTCACGCGGTTGTCCGGTTTCGCCACCGGACGGTGCGACCTGACTGTCGATTGACTGGCTCTCGACGCCACCTTCGGCGCGGGGAATGGTTTGTCCGATCAGCTTTTCGATCGCGACCATGGATTTTTGATCGAGCGGAGTGACAATGGAGATCGCGGTACCTGCGCGCCCCGCGCGTCCGGTGCGGCCGATGCGGTGGACGTAGTCGTCGGCATGATGTGGCACGTCGAAATTGAACACGTGACTGGTCGTGGGAATATCGAGACCGCGGGCTGCGACGTCGGAGGCGACCAGCAGCGGAATTTCACCCTTGCGGAATTGATCGAGCGCCGCGGTGCGTGCCGACTGATCCATATCGCCGTGCAGGGCGCCTACGCTGAATCCGTGCTTCAGCAGCGATTTATACAATAGCGCCACTTCGCGCTTGCGGTTGCAGAAGATGATCGCGTTCTGGAGGTCCTTGGCGTCGCGCAGCAGGCGGCGCAGCGTATCGCGTTTCTCGTGCGGCTCGCGG
The DNA here is from genome assembly GCA_963732455.1 of uncultured Alphaproteobacteria bacterium. GTDB lineage: Bacteria > Pseudomonadota > Alphaproteobacteria > Rhizobiales > Xanthobacteraceae > Bradyrhizobium. Next base: position 172,943 of record CAVSZM010000010.1, read on the forward strand.
CCAACCGCGACCTGAAACTGGGCTACGCCTGCCGCTGTCGTCGCCGGTCGGGAAACCTCAATCTTCTCGGGATTGTGCAGGAAGGTTTCGGTGATGCGGCGGATTTCGGGGGGCATGGTCGCGGTGAAGAACAGCGTTTGCCTCGTAAACGGAATCATCTTGCAGATGCGCTCGATGTCGGGAATGAAACCCATATCCAGCATACGGTCGGCTTCGTCGATGACCAGCAGTTCAACGCCGGTGAGCAAGAGCCCTCCGCGTTCGGTATGGTCAAGTAGCCGGCCGGGCGTTGCGATCAGCACATCGACGCCGCGCGTCAGCTTGGTGTCCTGGTCGCCGAACGAAACGCCGCCGATCAACAGCGCGACGTTGAGCTTCTGGCCGGCGCCGTATTTATCGAACTGTTCCTTCACCTGCGCTGCGAGTTCGCGCGTCGGCTCAACGATGAGGGTGCGGGGCATTCGGGCGCGGGCGCGGCCCTTTTCGAGCATGGTGAGCATCGGAAGGACGAAGGCAGCGGTCTTGCCGGTGCCGGTCTGCGCAATGCCGAGAACGTCTCGGCGGGCCAGAACATGGGGAATCGCCTGTTCCTGAATGGGGGTAGGGGTGGTGTAACCGGTGGCCGCGACGGCGGCGAGCACCTTGTCGGACAAGCCGAGATGGGAAAAAGACATTGAGCCTCTGGTCGAAACCGCCGCTTGGAATCCCGGAAAAGACTGTCGCGCTCAACCCCGGAACGGCACGCAAATTTGCACGGGATTTTCGGATACGCAGACAGGCGGCTTAATCAAGGCATCGCGTTTCGATACCGGGCCGCGTCGAGGCGGAACATAGAGGCGAATTGGCCAAAGTCAATGGAGCAGGCCCGGGAAGCGCCGAAAAAGCTTAATGTTTTTGCATTGACCGCCGGGCCGATCGCTTATTCCCTTAAATTCCCCTGCAGGTATGCAGGTCCCAGGTTGCGAGGAAGCACGAGGAATCCAGCGCTGTGAACGCGAAAATCTCACCCCACACAAGCGGCGTTGCTCGCTCGCATGCGTCGGGTGCAGTGGGGCGCATGGGCGGCACGATGTTTTCACAAGTACGTCCACCGGGTTGCCGCGTTTGATTGAACCGGTAGCACAGCCCTGCCGACTACGGCATAAGGCGGTTCGCGCGAGCCATACAAAGTCGTGCAATGCGGGGAATCCGGATGAAAGATTGGCTATCGTTCAGGGCTGCGCTGGCACTAGGCCTTGCAGCGTTGTTCCTGGCGCTTGCGCCGCCAGCGCACGCCGAGAAGCGCGTCGCGCTGGTTGTCGGCAACAACGATTACAAGAATGTGCCCAAGCTGCAGAAGGCGGTCAACGACGCCCGCACGATGGGCGATACGCTCAAGCAGCTCGGTTTTAGCGTGATGGTTGCGGAGAACCAGACGCGGCAGGCCTTCAGCCAAACCCTGCTGGCGTTCGACGCTGCGGTCGAACCTGGCGATACCGCCTTCTTCTTCTACGCCGGCCACGGGTTTGAAATTGCCGGCCAGAATTTCCTGCTGCCGACCGATGTGCCCGCCGCGACCGAGGGTCAGGAAGAACTGGTGCGCGACGCCTCGATCCTGGCGGATCGCATCATCGAGCGCCTGCAGAACAAGAAGGCGCGCACCGCGATTCTTGTTTTCGATGCCTGCCGCAACAATCCGTTCGAACGAAGCGGCACCCGTGCCGTCGCGGGAGGTGGAGGTCTTGCGCCGATGACGCAATTGCCGGAAGGCGTGTTCTCGGTATTTTCAGCGGGCCCCCGGCAAACCGCACTCGATCGTCTGTCGAACAATGACGACAATCCCAATTCGGTTTTCACGCGGACGTTTGCGAAAGAGCTGCTGCAACCCGGTGAGAACCTCGTTCAGGTTGCCCAGCACACGCGCCGACTGGTCAGCGAGATGGCGGAGACCGTAAGCCACAAGCAGATTCCGGTTTATTTCGATCAGATGGTAGACGACGTGTTCCTCAATGGCACGGCGAAGGGACAACCCGAAGCTGGCAAGGAAACAACAAAACCTGCCGAGCCTCCTCAGAAGGTCGCGGCATTGCCGCCGGTGTCGGTGCCCCGCACCGCGCCATCGAACGATTCCGTCAATGCGCCGATTGCGATGTTTTCCCGCCATAATGGCGGCTGGACCGTTGTGTTTTCGATCGCCGATCCGACGCTGGGGATTTCGTGGCGGATGGGCGATGCCGGCGAATTCCGCGAGACCGGATTTCTCGACACACTCGATTCGAGAACCCGCAAGCGGATGCCCAATCCGTCGATCGAACTCGCCGCCGACGCACCCGCGGCGACGATTCAGGTCCGCTATATCGATACCTCCGGTGAATTGCAGGGGCCGTTTCCGATCAAATTCGATCCGGAAGCAGCACTCATTCGCGATCAGCGAAAAATCCTCGACATGACCGCGACCAGCTGGCTGTCATTCCGCGAATTCAACGGGCTCCTGGTCTATTACTCACATCTCATGTCGTATCGCTGCGCGATCCGCGAGGTGCGCGTCGGTATCGACACCGCGGTGCCGGACAAGGTACTGAAAATGCCGCCCTGCGATCCCAGGGACCCCAGCGCCATTCCTCACGACTCGCAGCCCTATCTCAAGCTTGCACCGTCGACGCAGTTCGTATCGGTGGAATTGACCTACCGCGACGGCAGTGTGTCGGAGATCAAGAGTTTCCGGCGTTAAGTAACTAGGGGGCACGAAGCGGCCTCAAGGCCGCCGACCTCGATGCAACCGTCGATTTCCGCGGACAGCTCTCGTCGCCGATGCTCGCCGAGGCGCGACGGTATCGCCGTCGTGCTGTTGCACACCACGACTCAAGTGCTTGAGTGCTTGCGGGCGGTATCGCCGAAGCAATTCTGCATCCCAACACGCCGCCGTTGCCGATGCCGGGCACGATCGCGGGCCCGATCTGTCGATCGCTATCCTTGACCAATCATGGCGGCGTCGTGCTCGCGGGGGCAGATAGCATGCTTCGGCTCATACATGACCGGCGACCAGATCGATGCTGTCATTCGCGGCGGCATGTTCTGTCGGACCTCGGAGGCTGCTCATAGCCGACATCCGACAGCCGTGGCCAAGTTATATTCAGAGTTTCGGCGCGCCGCGGATCAGCATACGAAATGCCGTCGTTACAAAAAAGACTGTGGCGGGATGCCCGTTAGCTGGAATGCACGAGCTTGCGTGCTCGCCCTGATTGCTTTTTGGACGTAGCTTTCTTCATGGGCGGCGCGCAGCCGCATCCTGCGTTGGGGTCAATGCCCAGCAGGCCGCAAAGCTCGGGATGACCGTTGCAGCAGTCATCGATTAGAAATGAAATCAGCGACCGCATGCCCTCGACGTCGGAACGGTAAATGATGGTGCGCCCCTCGCGCGCGCTTCGTAGCAATCCGGCACGGACTAAAATCGCGAGGTGGGTCGAGAGTGTATTGTGCGGCGCTCCCACCGTGTCGGCTATCTGGCCAGCAGTAACGCCGATCGGTTCGTGCTTGACCAGCAGCCTGAAAATAGCGAGGCGCGTAGGTTGTGCGAGCGCGGCTAACGCCGAGATCGCTTGCGGTTCGGAAAACGTTTCGCCCGCTTTGACCTGAGTCGCGTGACTCGCAACCGCAAGCATTGTCTTCCGCATTGCACCCTTCCTGATGTTCCACATCGAATTTCAGACCTTTTAGATCAGGAGGGCGTGACAAGCAAAAACATTTCCATTATTTAACATGTCGAGACGTCTCGACATGTCGCCGCACGGGCCGTGACAGTACGAACCGCAGGCATCCAAGAACAGAGGCGCTCGGCCGGTAGGCGTACCGGCCCATCCTAGAGGAAACCCCGCCGGTAGGCGTATCGGCGCGCCCCAGGAGATGGTCGATGAGTCACTGTGATCGAATGGTCGATGTCGGCCGCCGAAAATTCTTAGGCGGTGCGGGTCTTGCTGCCGCCGGAGCGGCAGCGGCAACGATGGTGCCGGCTCAAGTCAAGGCTGCGACTGGCGCAGCCCGGGTTGACTATCCGTCGAACCGCCTTGCCAATACCTCCGATCTCAAACCGAACGAACCTTTTACGGTGGTCTATCCGGACGCAGACGCGCCCGGAGTGTTGCTCAAGCTGGGCAAGCGTGTCCCGGGCGGCGTCGGCGCTGATGGTGACATCGTCGGCTTTTCGACCACCTGTCCTCACAAGGGTTTTCCGCTTAACTACCACGGCGCGGACAAGACACTGAATTGCCCGGGGCACTATTCGCGGTTCGACTGTGAGTCCGGCGGCCTGCAGATCTGGGGGCAGGCCACGCAAAACCTTCCGCAATACGCGCTGCGCGTTGACGACAAGGGCGACATCTATGCCGAAGGCGTGGATGAGCTTCTGTATGGCCGCCTGTCCAACGTGTTGTGAGGAGAAAGCATCATGGCTTACAAGCGACAGATTGACCGTCTTCCGATCATCCCCAGAGATGCAAAGGAATTCAACGTTACCTGCCATTACTGCATCGTTGGCTGCGGCTATAAGGCCTACACTTGGCCGACTAATAAGCAGGGCGGCACCGCTCCGGATCAGAACAAGTTCGGCGTTGACCTTAGCAAGCAGCAACCCGCGGAGACCGCTGCGTGGTACGCACCCGCGATGTACAACATTGTGCGCCAGAATGGCAACGACGTGCATATCGTCATCAAGCCCGACAAGGACTGCGTCGTGAATTCCGGTCTCGGCTCGGTGCGCGGCGCTCGCATCGCCGAGATGAGCTATTCGCAGCAGCGCAACACGCAGTTGCAGCGCCTGACCGACCCGATGGTGTGGCGCTACGGGCAAATGCAGCCGACAGGCTGGAACGATGCGCTCGATCTTGTCGCGCGCGTGACTGTCGCTGTCATCAATGACATGGGCGAAGACGGCTTATTTGTTTCGGCCTTCGATCATGGCGGCGCAGGCGGCGGTTATGAAAACACCTGGGGTACCGGGAAGCTCTATTTTGGGGCGATGAAGGTCAAAAACATCCGTATCCATAACCGACCTGCCTACAATTCCGAAGTTCACGCGACGCGCGATATGGGTGTAGGCGAACTCAACAACTGTTACGAAGATGCAGAGCTTGCGGACACCATCGTTGCAGTCGGCACCAACGCACTCGAGACCCAAACCAACTATTTCCTGAACCACTGGGTACCGAACATGCGCGGCAGTTCGATGGATAAGAAAAAGGCTGAGTTCGGTTCCGAGCCGGTCGCGCGTGGCCGCATCATCATCGTTGATCCGCGCCGTACGGTCACCGTGAACGCTTGCGAGGTGGAAGCAGGTAAGGATGGCGTGATGCATCTCGCCATTAACTCCGGCTCGGACTTGGCGCTGTTCAACGCTTGGCTGACGTACATCGCGAGCAAGGGCTGGACGGACAAGACCTTCATCGAGGCCTCGACCAAGGACTTCGACAAGGCGCGGGCAGCCAATAACGTTAGCCTTGACGAAGCTGCACGGATAACTGGCCTAACGGCCGACCAAATCCGCCAATCGGCGGAATGGATTGCCCAGCCTAAGGAAGGCAACGCGCGGCGACGCACGATGTTCGCTTATGAGAAGGGCCTGATCTGGGGCAACGACAACTACCGTACCAACGGCGCCTTGGTGAACGTGGCGCTCGCCACGGGAAATATTGGGCGTCCCGGCGGCGGTTGTGTGCGTATGGGCGGCCATCAGGAAGGTTATTCGCGCCCGTCAGACGCGCACGTCGGACGTCCGGCTGCTTACGTCGATAAGCTCCTCATCGAGGGCAAAGGCGGGGTGCATCATATCTGGGCATGCGATCACTACAAGACCACACTCAACGCCTTCAAATTCAAACAGGCCTACAAGAAGCGCACCGATCTGGTGAAGGATGCGATGATGACGGTGCCTTATGGCGACCGCACGGCGATGGTGAACGCCATCGTCGGCGCGATCAAGAAGGGCGGGCTGTTTGCGGTCGATGTCGATATCGTGCCTACAAAGATCGGCGAGGCCTGTCATGTCTGGCTGCCTGCGGCCACCGCGGGCGAAGCCAACCTCACCTCAATGAATGGTGAGCGTCGGATGCGCCTCACCGAGCGCTATATGGACCCGCCGGGTCAAGCGATGCCCGACAGCCTAATCGCCGCGCGTATCGCCAACAATATGGAGCGTGTGTTGCGTGAACAGGGCAAAGGACAATACGCCGACAAGTTCAAGGGCTTCGACTGGAAGACCGAAGAAGACGCCTTCATGGATGGCTACCACGGCCACGAAAAGGGCGGCGAGTTCGTTACCTATGAGCGCCTACGCGCGATGGGCACCAATGGTTTTCAGGAACCCGCGACCGCGTTCACGGACGGCAAGATCGTCGGCACCAAGCGCTTGTTCGCGGACGGAAAGTTCAATTCCAAGGACGGCAAGGCGACGTTCAAGGAAACGAAATGGCGCGGTCTGCAGGCACCTGGCAAGGAGGAGGAACGCAAGAAGTGGCCGTTCCTTGTCAATAATGGCCGCGCCAACATCATCTGGCAGAATGCTTATCTCGATCAGGACAACGAATTCGTCATGGACCATATGCCGTACCCATACATCCAGATGAATCCCGACGACATGGCGGACTTAAAGCTAAGGCAAGGCGACCTCGTTGAAGTTTACAACGACAACGGCTCAACGCAAGCAATGGTCTATCCTACGTCCACGGCTAAACGGAAGCAGACCTTTATGTTATTTGCGTATCCCGCCGGCGTTCAAGGCAACGTCGTTTCACCAGGCGTGAACGAGTTCATCATTCCGAACTACAAGCAGACCTGGGGCAACATACGCAAGATTGCCGACGCCCCGGAAGGCGTGAAGCATCTCAGTTTTAAGTCGATCGAATACACGGCCTGACAAGCCACCTCTTCCCTCAACTTTTGCCCGGGTGGCGTGCTGCCCGGGCAAATTTGCGAGAGGTTACATGCTCGCCTCCCAGCGACTGAAAGGGACTACCCAAGGCTGATCGGCTGCGGAAGGTTATACGTTAGCGCTGTGGATGGCTACCAAAGCCATTTGCCCACAATTACCGCGGCCGCCATCCCCACGAGTTGCGCCACAATGAACGGGGCCACGCCCGATGGCGCGATCCCTGCGAAGGTATCCGACAGCGAACGCGCGATCGTCACCGCCGGATTGGCGAATGATGTTGAAGCGGTGAACCAATAGGCCGAGGTAATGTAGAGGCCGACCGCATAGGGAATGGCGGCGGGCGTCCGCGCAGCGCAGCCGAAGATCGTAAGCAACAATCCAAAAGTGGCGACAGCCTCAGCGAGCCATTGTCCAGAGCCCGCGCGGGAGGTGATCGAGAATTGCCAAACCGGCAACTCGAACATGAGATGCGCTGCCCACACGCCAACAACAGCGCCGGCAATTTGCGCGCCAATGTATGTCGCAGCAATCCGCCAGGGTAGCTCCCCGCGTAGGGCAAACGCGAGGCTCACCGCGGGATTGAAATGCGCGCCAGAGAGCGGTCCGAAAATCAGGATCAGGACGGCCAGAATGGCCCCGGTCGGTATCGTGTTACAGAGCAGTGCGAGCGCGACATTCCCGCCCGCGAGCTTCTGAGCCATAATGCCCGAACCGACGACGGCCGCGAGCAAGAAGGCCGTGCCAAGCCACTCTGAAAACAAGCGCCGCGCAAGTGACGGCATCAGGTCTTTTCCGTCGCCTTGGCCGTTGACCCTTCCATCCGCCCGATTTCGCGGAGTCTGTTTTGCAGAACCAATTGATTGAGCGAGCGCAGCGGTAACGCTGTGAATATACCAATCCGCTGGTTCAACAGCCGATAGGCATCCTTGAAAGCAAGCGCGATCTCGGCGGGCGTACCTTTCGCCTCTGCCGGATCTGGAATGCCCCAATGAGCCGTCATTGGCTGGCCCGGCCATACCGGGCAGGCTTCAGCCGCCGCATTGTCGCAGACAGTGAACACAAAATCGAATTTCGGCTCGCCTGCCTTGGCAAATTCGTCCCATGACTTCGAGCGATAGCCCGACGTGTCATATCCAAGGCTTTGCAAGAGCTGGATCGCATGTGGGTTGACTTGGCCTCTCGGCTGGCTTCCGGCGCTGTATGCGTGGAATTTCCCCGCGCCCACCTTGTTCAAGATTGCCTCCGCTATGATCGAGCGCGCCGAATTCCCGGTGCAGAGGAATAGGACATTGTAGGGAAGATCAGCCATGGCTCACCCCTCTCAGCAGCAGGCCGAGGCGACCTTGGCGGGCGCCGCCTCCGGTACGCAGCAAGCGCTTTGCTTCTCATGCGCCACGCGCGCTGTGTTCTCGCCCGTGCCATCGCCATAGGTGATGCTTTCGCCTGTCGTCAGGAAGGTCTCCCAAGCGATCCCGGCCGGATCATCGATCCACGACTTTTCCGACCTGGCGTAGCAGCATGCGGTCTCGCCCTGCTCAATGATGTTGCCGCCCGCTTGCCGCAAGCGCGCGTAGACCTCATTCAATTCGCCTGCGTCCTCGACTTGAATGCCGAGGTGATCGAGGCCAGGTTCGCGCCCTCGGGTCGAGATGGCGAAGTTCACGCGAGGATCATCAAGCATCCACTTGGCGTAATCCTGCTTAACCACGGTAGGCTGGGCCGCGAACAGCGCCGAATAGAAGCCTATGGATTGCGGGATATCATTGACGGCGACGTGAACGTGGAGACGCTTCATGTCATTTCCTTTCAGGCTGGCACTTTGGCGCGCTTCCGCGCGGGCTTGCATTCCACAGCGGGCGCGCATTGAGCACCGCCGCAACAATTCTCAGTGAGGAAGCCGAGCAGTGAATTCATCGTATCGAATTGGGCTGCGTAGATCATCGAGCGGCCATCGCGGCGCACCGTGACAAGCCCCGCCGTTCTGAGCCGATCAAAATGGAAGGTCAGCGTATTTGGCGCGAGGTCGAGAGCGGTTGACACCGTACCGGCTGACATTCCCTCCGGCCCGGCCTGCACCAGCAGCCGGAAAACATCGAGCCGGTTATCTTGGGCGAGAGCGGCCAAGGCCGCTACGACATCTGTCTTTTTCATATTTCAACAAATATGGAAATAATTGTTTGACGTCAAGCTATATTTCAGTGTTTATTGAAATGTTTTAAGGTCGGCATTTACACTTGCACATCGCGGTTCCGAATTTTGGGCGACGCCGGCGGTAGGGGCTTTAACCCATGATCGAAAATCCGCCATCGACGGGGATGGCGGTGCCGGTGACGAAGTCGGAGGCTGCGGAGCTCAGAAACACCGCAATGCCGGCGAAATCGACGATATTGCCCCATCGCGCGGTCGGCGTGCGCGCAATAACCCTGTCGTGCAGGCCGTTGATTTCCTCGCGGGCGCGCCTGGTCAGATCGGTATCGATCCAGCCCGGCAGCACCGCGTTGGCCTGGATGTTATCTGCGGCCCAGGCGACCGCGCAGGAGCGCGTGAACTGAACAATGCCGCCCTTGCTTGCAGCATAGGCCGGCGCGAAGCTGGCGCCGAAAATCGACATCATCGAGCCGATATTGATGATCTTGCCGCCGCCCGCGGCCTTCATGGCCGGGTAGACCGCCTGCGAACACAGGAACGCGCTGGTGAGGTTGGTCTTGATGACGCGATCCCATTCATCGATGTCAAGCGTGTGCGGCGGCTTGCGGATGTTGATGCCGGCGTTGTTGACGAGAATGTCGACCCGGCCAAGCTCGCGGCCGACGCGCTTGACCATATCGGCGACGGCGGCCCTGTCGGTGACATCGGCGATGACGGATATTGCCTTGGCGCCGCGTGTCTGAAGATCGGCGACGGCTGCGATCGACTTGTCCTCGTTGCGTCCGACGACGGCAATATCTGCGCCGGCTTCTGCAAGGCCGCGCGCCATGCCAAGGCCGATGCCGCCGTTGCCGCCGGTGACGATCGCCACCTTGCCACTGAGATCGAATAGTCCGCTTTTCATGGGTGATTCCTTAAGGGCTGATTAGCGCTTGCTCTGCCAGATCAGGATCAGACCGAGAGCGGCCAGCGCCGCGCCGTATCCGGCCCACTGAATCTGTCCGATCATGAAGCTCGATTGCGGCCAGTTGATCGTACCGGTCCCCTGACCGATCCAGAGCAGCCCGATGGCGAGCGCCAGAAAACCAATGATCAGAAGCAATTTGCGCATGGGGTTTCCTCGGCTGCCGGTCGTGCTTTTTCTGTCCGCGGTGGACGCGTCGCGATTTGTCTTGCGCCCCGGGTAACCGTTGCGACGGACAACCGTAGCTTTCGAACGAATACAAAGCCAGCTACGCCGGCGAGCCGGATGCGACCGAGATACTGTGATGGGCCTCTGAAAGATCGCCGGTGTGGCCGGAAACACAAGGCAGCCGCTCGGGAGCTATTCTCCTGTCAGCACTGAGCCACAAAGAAGCCCCGGACGATGCCGGGGCTTTGAATTGTCAGGGCTTCAATCGAGATCAGTAACTCGCGACCACCGGGGAGTTGAAGTGATAGTTCAAGCCGGTGCGGAAGATGTGCTCCTGAACGCCAGTCGAGGAGATCGCCGGGATGATGGTGGCCACGGGGCCAGGAATTGGGAAAGCATTTGCCGACGAAGCAAGGTTGACATAGAGATACTCGGTCTTCGAGGTCCAGTTGTTGCCCAGCAAGGAAGCCAGGAAGGTAACGGGGGTCTCGATGCCTCCGCCGACGGTCCAGCCGCCCTTGGTTTGCGAGAGCGATACCGCAGTCGCGCCGAAGCCAGTATCAGCGACGATCTTGGTTTTGACGCTGCTATACGCGTAACCGCCGGTGGCATAGAATAAAGTCCTGCCGACCGAGTAGCCGACACGACCACGCACGGTGCCGAACCAGGGCAGGGTGGCATCATAGGCGGCGTATGTCGGCACGGGTGGGTTCGCGCAGAATTGCACACAGGCCCGGTTGTCGCGCTGGCTCGAACCCTGAATATCGGCCTCAAGACCAAATACCACGTTCGCAGCCTGCCAGTTATAGCCAGCCTGAATACCGCCGTTGATTCCGTCCGGGCTGAGATTGAACAGTTCGGTCGTGCCGCCGACGCCACCAACATTAAGCGCGCTGCGATCACGTCCAGTCCCGGAGCCGATATTTCCGCCGAGGTAGAAGCCGGCCCAATTTGCCGCCGGTGGCAGGACATAGACGCTGTTGCCGCCGATGCGATAGTTCAAGCCGACGCGGAAGATCTGCTCACGAATGTCGGTACTCATGGCTTGCGGGAACGTGTTCAGAGTAAAGGCGTTCAATCTGTTTCCGAGCGTGAGCCATAGATATTCGATCTTGCCGCTCCAATTGCCGCCGAGCGACGCTTCGATGCCGCTGCCCCAGGTCCAGCCCCCGTGGTTCTGGTTCGAGGAGAACGCACCCGTCGTTCCAATGGTTTCCGTCAGCGTGGTCTTGACGCTGCCGTAGGCGTAACCGGCCGTGAGGTAGGTCATAACCGGACCTTCCGTTAGTCCGATGCGTCCGCGGACGGTTCCGAACCAATCGAGCTTTTGACTGAACATTGAATTCTGAGCGGGCATACACCCGAGCAGGCAGGTACGGTGGTCGCTCAAGCCCGTACCCTGGAGGTCGGCCTCAACGCCGAAAATCATCGGGCTGCCCAAGAAGAGAGGTCCCGTTTGCCAATTGTAGCCAATTTGGCCGCCACCTACGCCACCCGTCGGTGAAAGGTAGGAGGCCTCGGCCGTCGGCCCGCCCGGAAAGGCCGGAATGGCGAGACGCGTATAATCCCGGCCGATGCCGACACCGGCGTTTACGCCGATGTAAAACCCGGTCCAGTCATAAACCATCGCGACCGGCGCCTTGAGGTACGGAGCCTTCATCGGAAGATCCGCAGCGGTGGCTGCGCCGACACTACCAATCGCCGCGACCGCAACAGCGCCCAAAATGAAAACCGACTTGTGCATAATACCCTCGATGTTGCCCGTCGCGCAGAAATGGAATCTAGCGGTCAGATTACAGGATAATGTACAAATTCTCGGTCGGCGAAGGGCCGGCCAAATCGATTTCCCGGAGGTGTTGCAAATAAGGCGCAGGACGAAAAGCCTAGCGGGAGCATTGTTTTGTCGCCGCAGGCTTACACGTCCAGCAAATCTTCGCTGGCGAACTCCGCCTTGTCGGAAATGAAGGCAAACCGCGCCTCAGCCTTGGCGCCCATGAGGCGCTCGACGGAATCGGCGGTACCCTCGCGGTCGTCGGCTAGAAGCACCACGCGCAGCATGGTGCGCTTGGCCGGGTCCATTGTGGTTTCCTTCAACTGCGCCGGCATCATTTCGCCCAGCCCCTTGAAGCGTCCGACATCGACCTTGGCATTGGCATTGAACTCGCTCTTCAAGAGCGCATCCTTGTGGGCGTCGTCGCGCGCGTAGACTGTCTTGCTGCCGTGGGTGAGGCGGTAGAGCGGCGGCACCGCGAGATAGAGGTGGCCTTCATCGATCAGCCGCGGCATCTGCCGATAGAAGAACGTGATCAGCAGGGATGCGATATGCGCGCCATCGACGTCGGCATCGGTCATGATGATGATGCGGGCGTAGCGCAAATCCTCCTCGCGATACTGGGCTCCGGTGCCGCAGCCGATCGCTTGCATCAGATCGGCGAGCTGCGCGTTGGCCGTCAGCTTGTCCTTGGTCGCGGAGGCGACGTTGAGGATTTTCCCGCGCAAGGGAAGAATGGCCTGAAGTCTTGCGATCGCGCGCCTGCTTGGCGCTGCCGCCGGCCGAGTCACCCTCGACGATGAACAGTTCGGAGCCCTCGGCGGCGGTGTTGGTGCAGTCGGCGAGCTTGCCGGGCAAGCGCAGCTTGCGCACGGCGGTCTTGCGGGAAATCTCTTTTTCCTGGCGCCGGCGCAGCCGCTCGTCGGCGCGCTCGACCACGAATTCCAGGAGCTTGTTGGCTTGCACCGGATTGCCGGAGAGCCAGTGGTCAAACGGGTCCTTGATGGCCTGCTCGACGATGCGTTGGGCTTCGGCGGTTGCAAGGCGATCCTTGGTCTGGCCCTGGAATTCGGGTTCGCGCACGAACACCGACAGCATCACGGCGGCGCCCACCATGACATCTTCCGAGACGATATGGGCGGCGCGTTTGCCTTGGCCGACACGCTCGGCGTGATCCTTCAGGCCGCGCAGCAAAGCGCTGCGCATGCCCAACTCGTGGGTGCCGCCGTCCTGCGTCGGCACAGTGTTGCAATAGGAGGACAGAAAGCCGTCGGCGTCGGCGGTCCACGCCACCGCCCACTCGCAGGTGCCGTGAGCACCGACGCGTCCGGATTTGCCCGAGAAGATATCGGGATGAACCAGGGTGTCGGCATGAATCGCAGCACTGAGGTAATCCTTCAGCCCCCCCGGAAAGTGAAAGCTGTCCTCGGCGGGCACATCGTCAACGCCTTTCAGCAGCGCCGGATCGCAGCGCCAGCGAATCTCGACGCCGCCGAACAAATAGGCTTTGGAGCGAGCCATCTTGAACAGGCGTTGCGGCTTGAAGGTGGCCTTGGCGCCGAAAATCTCGGCGTCGGGTTTGAAGCGGATCCTTGTGCCGCGACGGTTGTTGATCTTGCCGAGGTCCTCCAGCTTGCCCTTGGGATGGCCGCGCTCGAACGCCATGCGGTAAAGCTTTTGGCTGCGCGCGACTTCGACCTCGAGCCGCGCGGAAAGGGCGTTCACCACCGACACGCCGACACCGTGCAGACCGCCGGAGGTTTCGTAAACCTTGGAGTCGAATTTGCCGCCGGAATGCAGCGTGCACATGATGACTTCGAGCGCGGATTTTTTCGGGAATTTCGGATGCGGGTCGACTGGAATTCCACGGCCATTGTCGGTGACGGTCAGGAATCCGTCGGCGCTCAGCTCGACCTCGATGAAGGAGGCATGACCCGCCAGCGCTTCGTCCATCGCGTTGTCGATGACCTCCGCGAATAAATGATGCAGTGCCTTTTCGTCGGTGCCCCCGATGTACATGCCGGGCCGGCGTCGAACCGGCTCGAGGCCTTCGAGCACCTCGATATCCCGTGCGGTGTAGCCAGCCTCGGCGCTTGAAGCGCGCGAACCGACCCGGAGCGACGCTCGGCCCTTCGTCTCCGAGGCGCCGAACAGGTCGCTCGATGTGTTCGATTTAGCAAGTGATTTCAGTGGTTTAGGCATGTATTTTCATGTGTTGCGCGCGGCTTGATGCAGCGACTTGGGCGCGGCGAATCGTTCTCCCTCACTATGCCACGGATAGGCTTAAAAAGTGACGCCGGGCGAATTGGTCGTGGGTTCTCGCTGCGGAAAGAGGGTCATGCGCGAGAGGACCGGAACACAATGACCACGAAGAGCGCCATCGCTGCGACTACAACGAGCGATCCCGCGATCGGCGCGGCTTCAAATGAGGTCCCTTTCGTGAGCACGACAGCAACGCCGGCTGGAAACAGGATCGCGCCAATCATGTGGAGCCAACCCTGCACTCTCGCCAGTGTGGTATTTCCGGCCGCCGGAATCAGTCGATAATAAAGTCCAAAGAGGAACAGCAGCACACCGCCGATCAGGTTGAGATGGGCGTGCGCGGGCGCGAGCAAAAAGTCTTGCTGGATGCCCATCACGATGCCGGCCAGCATCCCGAACAGTAGAATTACAACGCTCATGCACATCATCAATGATCCAATCATTACGCTTTCCTTGGTTTAACCGCTGGGCATCGAAGGCCGGTTGGGAGAGCTGAAGCTCACGCGCCGTCCCCGGCTTTGTGACTTGATGTTGCGGAAGGGGCTGGCTTACCTGTTCTTAGCTACCGGACCGGTAGAAAGGTTCAAGGCTCAAACGGAGCGACGGCCGGGGAAGGGCGTTCGGAATGGAAGATCTTGCGCGCGCCGTGGCCGACTTCGTGCGCGACCATCAGGCCTGGGCCGCACCGATTGTGCTGGTGCTGGCGTTCGGCGAATCGCTTGCCTTTATTTCGCTGCTTATTCCCGCCTGGGGCGCGCTGGTGGCGATTGGCGCGTTGATCGGCGCCAGCGGCATCAGCTTTTGGCCGGTCTGGATTGCCGGCGGGATAGGTGCTGCGCTCGGCGATTGGGTCTCCTACTGGTTCGGCTTCAAATACAAGGAACACGTCGCGCAGATTTGGCCACTGTCACGTTATCCGGACATCCTGCCGCGCGGTGAAGCCTTCGTGAAAAGCTGGGGCGTACCCAGCATTTTCATCGGGCGATTTTTCGGACCGCTGCGGGCCTCGGTGCCACTCGCGGCCGGAATATTCGAGATGCCGTACTGGAGCTTTCAGATCGCGAATTTCGTATCTGCGCTGGTCTGGTCGGCGGCGCTGCTGCTGTTCGGCGACGTGATCGCGCAAATCGCCGAATGGCTGTGGCGCACGGTTTGAAAGGTGACCCGCCATCCCCGGAATAAGCCGCGGGCGCGGGTGTTAACTCCTCAAGCAACATCCCTAGGTTGTCACGCCTTCGTTATCGCTCCGGGCAAAAGCGCCGGCGAGGGTGGCCGCGATAATGGCCAACCAGCGGGGAATGTCGCAGGCAAGTCATCGTCTTATGGGGAGGACATCGGAAATGGAACTAACACGACGTCGCGCACTCGCCGGAGCCGCAGCAATCGCTGCCGCACCGCTAGTACCCTCCACGGCCGTAAAGGCAGCCGCGCCGATGGCAGACAAGCAGGCGCCGAGTTACTATCGCTACAAGGTCGGCGACATCCAGGTGACGGTGGTTTCCGACGGCAAAAATACTTCCCCTCTGCTGGATTCCTTTATCACCAATGCGAAGAAGGAGGAGGTCAACGCCGCGCTCGAGAAGGCGTTTCTGCCGCGCGATGTCTTCACGATCTACTTCGCGCCGCTGGTGATCAATACCGGTGGCAAACTCGTCGTGATCGATACCGGCAATGGCCCGGTGGCCAATGTCAACAGCAAGGGCGCTGCCGGTCAGTTCGTCGCCAACATGATCGCCGCGGGGTTCGATCCAAAGGCGGTCGACATGGTAGTGATCTCGCACTTTCACGGCGACCATGTGAACGGTCTGCTGGCATCCGACGGCACGCCGGCGTTTCCGAATGCCGAAGTGCTGGTACCTGCGACCGAGTGGAAATTCTGGATGGACGACGGAGAGATGAGCCGCGCTCCCGCCGGCCGCATGCAGGGCCTGTTCAAGAACAATCGGAATATCTTCGAGGCGGGCCTCAAGAAGCAGGTCACGCCCTACGAGTGGGGCAAGGAGGTCGCGCCGGGTCTGCTCGCGGTCGAAAGCGTAGGTCATACTCCCGGTCACACCTCCTATGTGCTGTCGTCGGGTTCGGGCAAGGTGTTCGTCCAATCGGATGTGACGAACAATCCGAATCCGTTCGCAACCAATCCGGGCTGGCATGCCTTCTTCGACCAGGACGCGGATGTGGCGGAGAAGACCCGTCGCCGGGTCTACGACATGGTGGCAGCCGAGAAGCTGCAGGTGCAGGGCTTCCACTATCCTTTCCCCGGGCTCGGCAACGTTGAAAAGGACGGCAGTGGCTACCGTGTGATTCCGGCGCCGTGGAATCCGACGATCTGACACTCACTCGTCATCCCGGGCGCACGCACCGAACTCGGGCCTGCCCGAGTTCGGCACCATGATGGTCCGGGTCGGCAATATCCGACTTGGATACAAACCCTGAATCCGGAAGTGGTAGCGCGAGATTCCGGGTCTGGTCCTTCGGACCATCCGGGAATGACGGTGGTATAGCTTGACGAAAACCCGCCGCGGCCTTATAGCCGCGCCCATGAATAACGCCGCGACCATTGTCATCATCCGCCGCCGCCGTATTATTGCGGTACGGGCGGACGTCTGCGTTTAAGATATCAGCCTCTGCCGCCGGATCCGATCCGCGGCTTTCCCCTCACAAAAAGCGCGGTCTGATCTGGCGGCTCCTACGTCAAGCAGGAGTTTGAAATGTATACGCCTCCGATGTTCAAGCCCGATCGCGCTGCGAGCCTTGCCTTTGCGCAAGCGCGCGGATTCGGCACCGTTTGTGCGTGGGACGGCAGCAAACCGATCGCGTCCTCGCTGCCGTTCTACCTCGCTTATGCCGATGACGGTACGCCGCGCGCCATGTTTCATGTCGCGCGCAACAATTCGCTGGCGAAGCTTGCGAACGGCAAGACGTCCTGGCTGATGACGGTGAACGGAGCGGACGCCTACATTTCGGCTGACTGGTACGCCTCGCCGGATCAGGTTCCGACCTGGTTTTATCAGGCGGTGCATCTCACCGGCACCGTCCGGATGTTGTCGGATAGCGAACTCGCTCCGCATCTCGACGCGCTCAGCGGCAGATTTGAAAGCTGGCTCGCGCCGAAACCGCCGTGGACGACGTCGAAGATGACGGCCGGACGTCTTGATACGCTGAAAAAAGCGATTGTCGGTCTGGTGATGTCGGTCGACGAGATCGAAGGCAGCTTTAAGCTCAATCAGCACAAATCCGACGTCGATCACCTCGCAGTTGCGACGGCGCTGGCGCGGCAGCCGGAGGGCGCGGCACAGGTTCTCGCGCGCGAAATGCGCATCCTGCGGCCGCAACTGTTCGAAGACCAGACGACACCATTGGATGCCAACGCGATGCCGGAAGGAACGATGTGATGAGCGCGAAGAAGAAGATCGGCGTCCTCGGCGCATCCGGTTACACCGGCGCCGATGCCGTGCGCCTGCTGGCGCGACACCCGCAGGTCGAGATATCGGCGCTTACCGCCAATACCCATGCCGGCAAGGCGATGGACGAGGTATTTCCACATTTTTTCATGCTGGATCTGCCGCGGCTGGTGGAATGGGAGAAGGTCGACTGGACCAAACTCGACGCGGTGTTCTGCGGGCTGCCGCACGGCACGACGCAGGAAATCACCTCGGCCGTCATGGCCGCCAATCCCGCGATCAGGATCCTCGACATGTCGGCGGATTTCCGGCTCCGCGACATGAACACATATGCGCAATGGTACGGCCACGAGCACCGCGCACCGAAGCTTCAAGGTGAAGCCGTTTACGGCCTGACCGAATTCTACCGTAAGGAAATCACGGCGGCGCGGCTCGTCGCTTGCCCCGGCTGCTACCCGACGGCGGCGCTGCTAGCGCTTGTCCCGCTTGCGAGGGCGAAGCTGATCGACGTCGACGACATCGTCATCGACGCAAAATCAGGCGTCACCGGCGCGGGCCGCGGCCTCAAGCAGAACACGCTGTTCAGCGAAGCCGGAGAGGGGCTCTCGCCCTATTCGGTGGGCACCCACCGGCATGCGCCGGAAATCGAGCAGGAGGTCGGGGTTGCGGCAGGCAGCAAAGTGACGCTCAATTTCACTCCGCATCTCATTCCGATGAGCCGGGGCGAACTCTGCACGTCCTACGTCAAGCTCAACGGCGCGAGCGCCGACGACCTGCGGGCCGCGCTGGAGCGGACCTACCGCGACGAGCCGTTCGTGCATGTTGCGAAAAAGGGCGTGCTGCCGCAGACCCAGAACGTGCGCGGCTCGAACTATGTGCAGATCGGCGTTTTCGCCGATCGCATCAAGAACCGCGCCATCGTCATTTCGGTGCTCGACAATCTGGTGAAAGGTTCGGCGGGGCAGGCGATCCAGAACATGAACCTGATGCTCGGGTTTCCCGAGACCATGGGGCTGGAGCAGATCGCGCTGTTTCCGTGAGGCAATCCAACCTCGCGCCGTAAACGGGGAAAGGTTGGAAACAAGTCAAAGCACTTTGAAAATCGCCAGCGCCAGCACGGCCTGCGCCAGGAAGCCGACGGTGAAGGCCAGCGTGCGGAACACCGGCAGGCCCATCGTATAGACGATCAGATGCGCGACGCGTGCCCAGAAATACACGGCGCAGGCGTAAACGGTCCACTTCGTGGAATAATCGATCTGGGCAAGGATCAGTACCAGCGGCGCGAAGATGACGAGGTTCTCGACCGCATTGTCATGCGCGAACATCAGGCGGGTCGCCCATTCCGCATGCGGCTTGTCGTTGCGCGACGGATTCGCCATGGCGCCGCCGAGGCCACGAACCTGGCAGCGATTGAGTATGTACGGAACCCACAGCAGCCCCGTCAAAATAACCGTCAGCGTCAGCCAGAACAATTCGCGTGTCATAGGCTCCCCCTAAGTTCAAGTTCCGAATCTCGTCCCGGCGGGACAGCCTGTTATATTCGAACCAGGATCGTTACGCTACGCGCGGACCCGGACGTAGCTGCCGGGTGCGTCTTCGATGGCTGGCAACGCGCCCGTGCCGACCTCGCGCGCGGGCACTTCCTCGGCGTCGATGCCGGCCAACCATTCGCGCCAGTCGGGCCACCACGAACCCTTGTGCTCCTGCGCGCCCTTTAGCCAGTCCGCGAGGGCAACGTCCCTGATGTTGTCGTTGGTCCAGAACTGGTACTTGCCTGACGACGGCGGGTTGACAACGCCTGCGATATGCCCGGACCCGGACAGCACGTATTTCACCGGGCCGCCGAAAAATTGCGAGCCGTAAAGCACGGAATCCGCCGGGGCGATATGATCCTCGCGCGTCGCCAGATTGTAGATCGGCACCCTCACTTTCGACAGATCGAGCAGCGTATTGTCCAGCACCATGCTGCCGGCGGAGAGCCGGTTTTCCAGATAGCAATTGCGCAGGTAATACGAATGATTCGCCGCCGGCATTCGCGTCGCATCCGAATTCCAGTGCAGCAGGTCGAACGACGACGGCGGTTTTCCCTTCAGATAATTGCTGACGACATAGGACCAGATCAGATCGTTTGAGCGCAACATGTTGAAGGCCATCGCCATCTTGCTGCCTTCGAGCACGCCCGATGCCTGCATGTCGCGTTCGAGCGCCGAGATCTGGTCTTCGTCGACGAATACCAGGAGATCGCCGGCATGAGTAAAATCGACCTGCGCCGCCAAAAATGTCGCCGACGTCACGCGCACGCGCCGCTTTTCCGCAAGCCACGCTAGCGTCGAGGCGAGCAGGGTGCCTCCTACGCAGTAGCCCATGGTGTGGACTTTCAGCTCACCGGTGGCCCGCTCGATGGCGTCCATCGCCGCAAGTGGGCCTTCCCTCATGTAGTCGTCGAAGGTTTTGGCTCCCAAGGTCCTGTCCGGGTTGACCCACGAAATCACGAATACCGTCACGCCCTGATCGACGCACCACTTGATGAAGGATTTTTCCGGCTTGAGGTCGAGGATGTAGAATTTGTTGATCCAGGGCGGCACGATCAGAAGCGGCGTCCGCAGCACGTTTTCCGTTGCGGGCTGATACTGGATCAACTGCATCAGCTCATTCTGGAAGATTACCTTTCCCGGTGTCGTCGCTATGTTGACGCCGACGACGAGGTTGGAAGGGTCGGACTGACGGATGCGCAGGGTGCCTTGGCCGGCCTCGATATCTTCCGCCAGCATCTTCATGCCGCGAACGAGGTTGTCGCCGCTGGACGCCAGCGTCTCGCGCAATACTTCCGGATTGGTGAGAACGAAATTCGACGGCGCAAGCGCGTTGGCGATCTGCTGAACGTAGAATTCGGCCTTCTTGCGCGTGTGCGCGTCGATTCCTTCGGCGTTGCGTACCAAATCCTGAGCCCACTGCGTTGTGAGCAGATAGAGCTGCACCATGAAATCGAAAAACTGGTTCGATTTCCATTCGGGGTCGCTGAATCGCTTGTCGCGCGGAGATGGCGCGATCGCCGGCGCCGCCTGTTCTCCGGCGAGGCGGCGGACCGCCGAGCCCCACAGGTCGAGATAGGCCTTGCCCATCTTCATCTGCAGTTCTGCAGATCGTTCCTTGTCCGACAGCCAATATTCCGCCACGGCGCTGAAGGTCTTGACCACTTCGCCAATTTCGTTCGGCGGCTTGTCCCTGAGTTCGCCGTTCTCGCGCGGTTTCAGATAGGCTGCGAGCGCCTGACCGCTGCTCTCCATGGCCCGCGCGAGGTTCATCGCGAAAGCTTCGGGATCGAATTTTTTCGTAGCCTGAGTTTGAGTAACATCGCTCATAGCGCGACAGTATAGGTTCATTTCAGGTTCGTCACCGAGCAGATCGACGTTGGCCGGTTCGAGGTTTATCTCGGCATCCGACGTGTTGCACTGCGACAAAGCATCTTGGTTCCGTCATATTGAAGCCCTAACGATGCGATTTATCGTTCGGGTCTTAATCGTTCCGGGCAAAAAAAGTTTGAGTGCTACAGCAATAGCTGATGAAATAAGCGCCAGGCGGTCGTGCGCTTACTCCGGCGACAGGGAACTTCCGGACTGATGCGGGTGGATCGAAAAAAGAGAACGTTGGCCCTGGGAGTGCTGATGTTGTCAGCGCTCGCACTCGGCGGCTGCTCGATATCGATGGCGGATTTGCCGTTGGTCGGCGTGCCCGCCGACGCGCCCGCGCGTCCGAAGGAATCTGGCGCCTATCTTCCAGTCCATGACTTGCCCCCGGATCGTGAAGAGGCCGCGATGGCGCCGGCCGAGCGGGCCAAGATAGAGGCTGAACTGGTTGCCGCGCGGGATCGGCAGGCTTCCGCGGCTGCCGCCAAGGGCTCGGCTACGAAATGATCAAAAGCCCGGGCAGGGTCGGGGACACTGGCGCAGTCGGGCGTCCGTGGTAAAAGAGCCCAATTCAACCGCAAATCAGGGCGAAGACACCGATTTTGCGCCTGAATTCGCTCTAAATCTTTGATTTAGCGCGATTTCTGGACGAAGCCGAATTCCATTTCGTTAGCAGAGTGTCGACAATTCTGCTCTTATTGGTTGTCGGAGCGAGGACCCATGGAAGAATTTTACCGCATCCGCCGTCTGCCGCCCTACGTGTTCGAGCAGGTCAACCGGGCCAAGGCGGCTGCACGGAATGCCGGAGCCGATATCATCGATCTCGGCATGGGCAATCCGGATCTGCCGACGCCGCCCCATGTTATTGAAAAACTCAAGGAAACGCTGGGTAAGCCACGGACCGACCGCTATTCCGCATCGCGCGGAATTACCGGCCTGCGCAAGGCACAGGCGGCCTATTACGCAAGGCGTTTCGGCGTGAAGCTCAATCCGGAGACCCAGATTGTTGCGACGTTAGGTTCCAAGGAAGGCTTCGCCAACGTGGCACAGGCGATCACGGCCCCCGGTGACGTCGTGCTGTGTCCGAATCCAAGCTACCCGATTCATGCCTTTGGATTTCTCATGGCCGGCGGCGTGATTCGCTCGGTACCATCCGAGCCGACGCCGCAATTCTTCGAGGCGGTGGAGCGCGCGATCATCCATTCGATCCCAAAACCGCTCGCCATCGTCGTTTGTTATCCCTCGAATCCGACCGCCTTCGTCGCTGATCTCGATTTTTACAAGGATCTGGTGGCGTTCGCGAAGAAGCACGAGATTTTCATTCTGTCCGACCTCGCATACGCGGAAGTCTATTTCGACGACAACAACCCGCCGCCCTCGGTATTGCAGGTTCCCGGCGCGATCGATGTGACCGTCGAATTTACCTCCATGTCGAAGACGTTTTCGATGGCCGGCTGGCGCATGGGGTTTGCCGTCGGCAACGACCGGATTATCGCCGCGCTGGCGCGGGTGAAGTCCTATCTCGATTACGGAGCGTTCACGCCGATCCAGGTTGCGGCGACCGCCGCGCTGAACGGTCCGGAAGATTGCATCCGCGAGATGCGCGACACCTATCGCAAGCGCCGGGATGCGCTGGTGGAGTCATTTGGCCGCGCCGGCTGGGAGATTCCGCCGCCTGAGGCGTCGATGTTTGCATGGGCGCCGCTGCCGGAGGCCTTCCGTGGCGTCGGCAGCATGCAGTTCGCGACCTTGATGGTCGAGAAATCCGGCGTCGTGGTGTCCCCCGGAGTGGCCTTCGGTGAGCACGGCGAGGGCTATGTCCGCATCGCAATGGTGGAAAACGAGCAACGTATCCGCCAGGCCGCGCGTGGTGTGCGGCGCTTCCTTGAAAGCGGCATTGAAACGTTGCACAACGTGGTTCCTCTCGCCAACCGGCGTTAGGCTTGATCCCGAAAAGCATGTACTCGGGCTTGACCCGGGGATGGAGACGGTTTTCGGATCAGATCATGCCTAGTCACAAGCTTTAGTCTCTCCGGCAGGTTTTTCTTGTCATGGTCGCATCCCTGAAAGTGGGTATTGCGGGGCTCGGCACTGTTGGCGCCGAAGTGGTCCGCCTCATCGAGCAGCAAGGCCGTATTCTGTCGGCGCGCAGCGGACGCGGCGTGCGCGTCGTTGCCGTCACCGCGCGTTCGAAGGTGAAGAAGCGCGGTCTCGATCTGCGCGGCATTGCGTGGGCAAAAAATGCGCTTGACCTGGCCAACGATCCCGGAATCGATTGCTTTGTCGAATTGATGGGCGGCTCCGGCGATCCCGCGCTGTCGGCGATCGAGGCGGCGCTGAAATCCGGCAAATCGGTAGTCACCGCCAACAAGGCGCTGATCGCTAAACACGGACTGCGGCTGGCGAAGTCAGCCGAGAAGCATGGTGGCGCGCTGAACTTCGAGGCGGCCGTAGGTGCGGCGATTCCCGTGATCAAAACCCTGCGCGAAGGTCTTGCCGGCACCGACGTCAATCGCGTCTACGGCATTCTTAACGGCACCTGCAATTACATCCTGACCCGGATGGAGCAGGAAGGGTTGTCGTTCGCCGAATGCCTGAAGGACGCGCAGCGCCTCGGTTATGCCGAGGCCAATCCGTCATTCGATGTCGACGGCCACGATACCGCGCAGAAACTCGCCATTCTTGCCAGTCTTGCATTCGGTACCAAGGTCGCGCAGAGCGCGGTTTATGTCGAAGGCATTTCTTCGATCGCGCCGGAAGACCTGCGCGCCGCCGAACAACTCGGCTATCGCGTCAAACTGCTCGGGGTCGCGGTGCGGACTGCGAAAGGCATCGAACAACGTGTGCATCCGACCATGGTGCCGAAATCGTCCTCGATCGCGCAGGTGATGGGCGTCACCAATGCGGTGACCATCGATGGCGAGGGCATTCCCCCGATCACGCTGGTCGGCCCTGGGGCAGGCGGAGCGGCGACGGCATCGGCCGTGATCGCCGATATCGCCGACGTCGCCCGCGGCATCCGCGCCAGGCCGTTCGGGCGGCCTGTGGCGCAGTTACGCACCATCAAGAAGGCGCCGATGGAGCGCCACGAAGGCGGCTACTATATCCGCCTCATGGCGCGCGATCTCGCCGGTACGGCCGCTGCGATCGCTACCCGGCTAGCACAGCAGAAGATTTCCATCGAATCGATCGTGCAGCGCCACCCCGATGGCGTTGACGCGAACGGCGCGGCGAGGAAAGCTTCGCCGGTGCCGGTTATTCTGATTACCTATGCAACCAGCGAGGATGCGGTATATCGCGCGCTTCAGGCAGTGCAGCGCGACAAGGTGATCCGTGGTCGGCCGCAGGTCATAAGGATCGAAAAAAACTAGCGCGTGGTTCGAACGGACCACGCGAGAAAACGATTGGTTGCGGGTCGGAAGACCCGCCGTGAAGCCTAAGGAGTTCGCCGATGTCGACCCATATTTCCGTTCCGCCGCAGCTATTGCTGGAGCGCATTCTCACGCTCGAGATCGTGCGGGTGACGGAGCGCGCGGCGGTGTCGTCGGCGCGGCTGCGCGGCCACGGCAACGAGAAGGCGGCCGACCAGGCCGCGGTCGACGCGATGCGCCGCGAGCTCAACAAGTTGCCGATCGAAGGCACCGTCGTGATTGGTGAGGGCGAGCGCGATGAAGCGCCGATGCTGTATATCGGCGAGAAGGTCGGGATGAATGCCGGCCCGCAAGTCGATATCGCCGTCGATCCGCTGGAAGGCACCACCCTGTGCGCCAAGAACATGCCCGGCGCGATCGCAACCATGGCAATGGCGGATGGCGGCACGCTCTTGCATGCGCCCGACGTTTACATGCAGAAGATCGCCGTCGGACCCGGCTACGCCAAGGGCGTGGTCGCGCTTGATGCATCGCCCGCCGACAACGTCCGCCGGCTGGCCAAGGCGAGGGGTGTCGATCCCTCCGCAATCACGGTCCTGGTGCTCGACCGCCCCCGCCACTCCGATATCATTACTGGCGTGCGCAGCACGGGCGCGGCGGTACGCCTGATCACCGACGGCGATGTGGCCGGGGTTATCCATTGCGCAGACCCCGACAATACCGGAGTCGATATGTATATCGGCACGGGCGGCGCGCCCGAAGGCGTGCTGGCGGCGGCGGCGCTGCGCTGCATTGGCGGCCAGATGCAATGCCGGCTGATCCTCGATACCGACGAGAAGCGCGAGCGCGCCCGCAAGATGGGTGTTACCGATCCACGCATGATTTACGGCATCGAGGACATGGTGCGGGGCGATTGCCTGTTCGCCGCAACCGGGGTCACGACCGGTTCGCTGCTGTCCGGGGTTAAATTCCGCAAGGATGTCATCGAGACCGAGACCGTGGTGATGCGTTCGGTCACCGGCACCGTGCGTTACATCAAGGCAGAACACCGCCAGCTTGAAAAATTCCACCTCGATTGAGGTCGCCGACATGGCTGACAAGATCGTCATCCGGCCCGTCGGCAAGGACGAGCGCACGGCGTGGGAGCCGCTATGGAACGGCTATCTGGCCTTCTACAAGGCCACGCTCGCACCCGGCGCCAGCGATGTCGCGTGGCAGCGATTTCACGATCCGGACGAGCCGATGTTCCTGCTGGGCGCTTACGTCGACGGCAAGCTCACCGGTATCGTCCAGTATCTTTTTCACCGCTCGAGCTGGACCCCGGGAAATTACTGTTACCTGCAAGACCTGTTTGTCACCGAAGATGCGCGCGGCCTCGGCGTCGGACGGGCGCTGATCGAGGCCGTTTATGAGAAGGCGAAGGCGGCCGGTGCAAGCCGGGTTCACTGGCTGACCCAAACCACCAATGCGCAGGCGCGCATTCTCTACGATCAGGTCGCGGATAATTCCGGCTTCATGCAGTATCGCAAGGTTTTTTGAGAATGGTTCGTCATTCCGGAACGTGAGCGAAGCGAACGAAGCCGGAATCCCGAGGTGATCAGCGCGAGATTCCGGGTTCGCGCTTGCGCGCGCCCCGGAATGACGAGGCAAGCAAGGGAGTGGACATGTCTGATATTTCGGGGGTGAAGGCGCTGATGTTCGATGTGTTCGGCACCGTGGTCGACTGGCGCTCAAGCCTGATCGCAGATTTCACCAAATGGGCCGACAAGCGAGGCATCAAGGCGGACTGGACCGCGCTGGTCGATGGCTGGCGAGCGGTATATTCCGCGTCAATGGATGAGGTCAGAAAGCATCCGGAGCGCGGCTACGTGATCTTGGACAAGCTGCATCGGCAGTCACTGGAAAAGCTGGTCGCGCAGCTTTCGATTCAAGGATTGAACGACGCCGACCTGAATTACCTCACCATGGGCTGGCATCGGCTAAATCCATGGCCGGACAGCGTATCCGGACTGACGCGGCTAAAGACAAGATACATCATCGGTCCGCTCTCGAACGGCAATGTCGCGCTGCTGACCAACATGGCGAAATTCGCAGGGCTTCCGTGGGATCTGGTGCTGTCGGCAGAACTGTTCGAACACTACAAGCCCGACCCCGAAACCTACCTTGGCGCCGCGCGCTTGCTCGGTCTGGCGCCGGAGCAGGTGATGATGGTGGCCGCGCACAATCACGACCTGAAGGCCGCGCAGAAATTGGGATTGAAGACCGCCTTCGTCGCGCGCCCGACCGAATACGGTCCGCTGCAGAAATACGATTTCGAAGCGAAGGGCGATTGGGATGTCATCGCCAAGGACTTTGGCGGGATCGCCGACCGGATGGGGTGTTGAAGGAATAAGGCGCCGCTTGCGCGCTGCGCAGCATCCGAGGCACGATATCTGGCGAATCCGCGCCTCGTGCCTATCTGCCGAATGCATCATGACACTTCCCGCATCCGCATTGCCTGTTGAAGTGCCGCCGGCGTTTCTCGGCGTGTCGCATTCCGCGACCGGAAAGCTGTGGCGCGACAGGCTCGATGCCCGTGGTGCGGCGCTCGCGCTTGCGATCGCGCAGCGCTATCAATTGCCGGAGATGCTGGCGCGGGTGCTGGCCGGACGCGACGTCGAGATCAATGCGGTTGACGATTTTCTCGATCCGACCATCCGCAAATTGATGCCGGATCCGTATACGGTGACGCAGATGGAGAGTGCCGCGAAACGCATCGCGGACGCGGCAACTCGCGGCGAAAAAGTTGCTATCTTCGGCGACTACGATGTCGACGGCGCAACCTCGGCGGCGCTGCTGACCTGGCACCTCCGTCATTGCGGGCTCGATCCGCTGATTCATATTCCGGACCGGATTTTCGAAGGCTACGGCCCCAACGTCGAGGCGGTGCGCTCGCTCGCGGGCAAAGGCGCGACGCTGCTGGTGACGGTAGATTGCGGCACCACGAGCCTGGAGCCGCTGGCCGAAGCGCGACGGCTTGGGATGTCGGTCGTCGTTATCGATCATCATCAATGCGGCGATGAATTGCCGGTCGTGGAGGCATTGGTGAATCCGAACCGGCCCGACGACCTATCAGGCCTCGGCCAGCTCGCCGCGGTCGGTCTCGTGCTGGTGACGCTGGTTGCGGTCAACAGGGAATTGCGAAATCGGGAATTCTGGACCGGCGAAATGCCCGAGCCCGATCTGCTGGGCATGCTGCACCACGTGGCGCTCGGCACTGTCGCCGATGTCGCGCCGTTGACCGGACTCAACCGGGCTTTCGTTGCCAAAGGCCTGATCGCGATGCGGCGCCGCGATCATGTCGGTCATACCGCGCTGATGGACGTGTCGCGGCTGAACGGCCCGCCGGAAGCCTGGCACCTCGGCTTTATGCTCGGGCCGCGCATTAACGCCGGCGGCCGGATCGGCCGCGCCGATCTCGGTGTCCGGCTGCTGCTGGAAGGCGACGTCTCCGAAGCAGCCAGGATCGCCGCTGAACTCGACCGGCTGAACACCGAACGCCGCGTCATCGAGCAGATGGCGGAGGCGCAGGCGGAAGCCGAGGCGCTGGCCTCGCTCGGACTTGAAGACAAGGGCGCGGTGATCGTTACGGCATCGGAAGGCTGGCATCCCGGCGTGGTCGGCCTGGTCGCCTCGCGCCTGAAGGAGAAATTCTCGCGCCCGGCGTTTGCCATGGCGCTGGAGCCGGGCGGCATCGGCACCGGTTCGGGCCGCTCCATCGCCGGCGTCGATCTCGGCAAGGCGGTGCGCCAGGCCGTATCGGACGGTCTATTGCTGAAGGGGGGCGGTCACGCCATGGCCGCGGGCGTAACGTTGCGCAAGGAACGGCTGGCGGAATTCCGCGCCTATATGGAAAGCGTGCTCGCGCACGATGTCGCGCAGTCGCGCCATGCCCATGAGATTTTCATCGACGGCGCGGTCAGCGCGCGGGCGGTGACGCCGGAACTGGCCGCAACGCTCAATCGTGCGGGCCCCTTCGGCAGCGGCAATCCCGAGCCGGTGCTGGCGCTGCCGTCGCATCAACTGGTTTATGCCGATGAAGTGGGACAGGCGCATCTGCGCGTGCGTTTCAAATCCGGCGACGGCTCGATCGTGAACGGCATCGCCTTTCGTTCAATCGGACAAAAACTCGGTAATGCGCTTATCCAGCATCGCGGACAGCCGCTGCATGTGGCGGGATCGCTCGCGGTTGATCGCTGGCAGGGCACGGAGCGCGTTCAACTGCGCGTGCTCGACGTCGCGGTGCCGGATCAAGGGCCGGCCGTCATTAGATAGTTTCGTTATGCCGAGGCGAGGCTCGAACCGGTAATCCCGAAATAATTCGCGCGAGGTCCAGGGTTCGGGCAAGCGTGCGCCGGAATGACGGCGTTAGGTCAATCCCCCCGCGCGGCGCTCTATCCGCCCTGCCGCAACCGCGCCAGCACCTTTAATCCGCCGTAGCCGTCCGCCGGCAGCAGTCCCATCTTGGCCTGATAATCCCTGATTGCCTTCATGGTGTCGTTGCCGACGCGGCCGTCGGTGCCGCCGGTGTCAAACCCTGCCTTGGTGAGGCGGGTCTGCATCTCCTGCACTTCGGCGAGCGTCAGCGCGCGTTCGGAGCCGGGGAACGGCTGAATGAACGGTGGCGCGCCCAAGATGCGGTCGCCGAGATGGCAGATCGCCAGCGCGTAGTTCATCGAGGGATTGTAGCTGCGTACCGCGTAGAAATTTGGACCGAGCAGGAATGCCGGACCGCCCTGCACCGGCACCCAAAGCTGCGCGGATGCGTTCGGTTGCGGGAACGGCTGGCCGTCGGCGCGCGAAACGCCGGCGCTGGTCCACGCCGCGTAAGTCCGGCTGCCGCCGGAGGCGCCACCGGGTGCGCGAACTTCATAGCCCCAATGTTCGCCGCGGCGGTATTTGCCGCGATTGACCAGGAAGCGCGCGCTGGAGCCCAGCGCATCGTCAGGCTTGCCGAATGGCGAAACCCTTCCATCCCTGTCGTAGTCCATCCCGACATTGAGCCAGACTTCCGGCATCCACTGGGTATGTCCCATCGCGCCAGCCCACGATCCCCGCATTTCCTCCGGCGTGCTCCAGCCGCGATCGACAATCTTCAAAGCATTGATCAGTTCGGTTTCCCAATAGGCGCGGCGGCGCGGTTCGTTCCAGGCCAGCGCCGCGAGCGACGGAAATACCGGCCGCATATGGTTCTGCTGCACCAGGGGATCGCCGAAAGCGGATTCGACGCCCCACAGCGCGAGCAGCGTGCCGCGCTCGACGCCGAAATCCTGTTCGATCCGCGTAAACAATGCTTCGTTCTTCCGCAGCGCTTCCTTGCCGGCGATGATGCGCCAATCGGACACGCGCCGATTGATGTACTGCCAGATCTGCTCGTTGAATTCCGGCTGCTTCTGCATCTGCTTGAACACGGTCATGTCCGGTTCGATGCGGCCCATCACGCGGGTATAGGTCGCGTCCGAGATGCCCTTGGCCAGCGCGCGTGCGCGAAAGCTGTCGCGCCATTGGTCGAAGCCGGCCGGCGCCGCAGCAAACGCCGCGATCGGTTGCGCGAGCAGGGCACCAGCGCCGAGACCGGAGCGCAGCAGTGTCCGCCGTGTCGGTGTTTTCAGAGAATCAGGCTGTTTCATTGGATCAATCTAGCGGCGCGGGGAGGGGTGCGGCAAAGTCGTTACCCCCCGCTGGAACCAGGCATCCTGCTGCAGATCTGCGGCAATTTTGGACAACCAGCGCCGCACCGTAAACTGGGCCTTCACGCTCAACCCCGCCATCAGCCGCCGCCGCTCCAGAGCTTTGACGCGACGCCGGCATTTGTCGAGCAGCATCCCGCCGCGGCGCGTCAAGCTCCGGGGGTTGCCTATCGCTGGACCCCGACGGCGCGGCAGGCAGCAGTTCATGTTGCGGCGACATGAGGATCAGTTCTCGCTGCTGCCTTCCTGGGTGTTGGAACGGATGACATTCTCGGGCACGGCATGGGCCACGGCCGAAGCGGATTCCGGTCCAATCTCGCGACCGCGCCCGCGGATCAAGTGCTCATAGGCCGAGATCAGCGTGACATAGGGATTGACCCAGAGCCAGCCGTCGCGTGTGAACACCTGCACATCGAAATGCAAATGGCGGCTGGTTCCGTTGGGGCGGTCCAGATAATTCGAAACCACCCCGATCTTTTCACCCTCGTCAACGCGGCGTCCGCTCAGGACGCCGTCGGCGTCCATACGCGCTGGATTCATATGCATGTAGCGAAAGCGAATGTGTTCGTTGCCTGTGTTGATCTGCAGCGTCGCCGCCTGCTGCTTCGGTGAGCGGATCACGACGCCGTCGCGGACAGCCACCACCCCTTGCTGCCTCGGATCGCAGCGATCGGCGTCTTCGTTGCCGGGCGAACAAGCCCCAGGGCGGATATCCTGACCCTGATGGCCAAAACCGCTGGCGCATTGCCCGACACCAAAGCTGCGGGCTTCACAAAAATTGTCCTGCCATGGATAGTTGCCGCCACTCCCGCCAATCGACTCGTCGAAACGTCTGTCGCTCGATCTGCGAGTTCGGAATGATTGCGAGTGGGCGAACGCCGGAGCTTTTTCCAGCGGAAACCTGATTTGTGAATAGGCGGTGAAGTCGGCGTGGCCCCCCTGTTTGCGAGAGCCGCTGTTGGCGATGATGTCGCCGCTCGAGCGATAGGTGAAGTCAGGCGACCGCTCGGCCGGTCGCCCGGCAATATCAGGCGCAATATCCATTCGGGGCCGCGAGGGCAGGCCGCCGGCGACGCGCAATGCTTTCAGGAAACGCTCGGCGATAGGGTACGCCTCGCGGCAGGCCAGCCGCCGCGTGCTGGGCGTACTGTCCAGACATTGGATCGACACGACATAGGGAACGCCGAAGCGCGTGAAGGCATAACGCACATAGCCTTCCCGGATGAAGCGGCGCAGGTCGGGAAATTGCGCTGACAGCGCCTTGACCGGTTCGCCCTTGCCGCCGTGGGGATCGTTGACGTCGTAGATCAGGATCGAGCCGGTGATCTGCACCTCGACGGGTTTGGCAAAAGTTCGTTGCGGCATGCCGTCGCCGGCGCCGGGCTCGAGTGAAAACATCGCATCGTAGCCCGCAGGGCCGGCATCAAACAGGTCGACCGGACGGAAGTCGGCCTGATAATGCGACAGCGAGAGGCTGGCCGGGGCGCCGTTCAGTCGCGCATCGAGAAACGCCGCGGTGTCGAACGGCAGCAGCACCGGCACCGGACTGCGCCCGATACCCGTGAAGATCTGCGAAGTCACGGCGTTCAGTTGCACCAGTGCCGGCCTCGAACGCGGATCGTACGCGGGTAGCCGACGGTGGCCCGAAGCGGCGAAGTCGGACGCGACAGCCGGCTGCGTGTTGATCTCAGACCGGAGTTGATCGAGAGCCGTGCGCCATTCAACGCGCACAGCCGAGATCGCAGGGGTCCTGAATTCGTCGGCGCTCAGGACAGCCGGGCCGGCAATGTGCATGGCAAATGATGCCAGCACACGCGTGACCAGCCGGACAGCTCTCGTACCCAATGCGTCGCCCCCCGGCGCCAAAGCTCAACCCGTGCCTAATCCTTGGCGCGCTCGACGTAAGAACCGTCCTCGGTCATGACCACGATTCGCGTTCCCGTGCCGATATGCGGAGGCACGGCGGTACGCACACCATTTGAGAGAATCGCAGGTTTGTAGGAAGACGAAGCGGTCTGCCCCTTGGTGACCGGTTCGGTTTCCACAACTTCCAGCGTCGCGCGCTGCGGCATTTGAATTGCCACGGGAATGACGCCGTGAAGCGAAAGCTTGACGGTCATGTTTTCCTGCAAAAATGGCGCGGCCGTGCCGACGACGTCCTTCGCCACCTGCACCTGATCGTAGGTGTCGGTGTTCATGAAGTGGAAGCCGTCGGCGTCTTCGTAGAGATAGTTGAAATTGTGATCTTCGATGGTCGCCTTCTCCACCTGGTCGGTGGTCTTGTAGCGTTCGGAGATCTTTACCCCGTCGCTGATTCGGCGCATTTCGATCTGGCTGACCGGTGTTCCCTTGCCGGGATGGATGTTCTCGGCGGTCAGAACCACGTAAAGCTTGCCGTCTTGTTCGATGACGTTGCCCTTGCGAATAGAACTGGCGATGACTTTCAAAGCTGTTTTTCCTGATATTCTGGCCCGGGACCGATCAGAACATGGGCGTCCCGAGGCCAGCGAAGCGGTTTCGGGCTGCAACATACTGATTTTGCCAGTCGATGCTAGTGTTTTACGGGATCAGGAGGCGGCTCGCTGATGGTCGAATACGATCAGGTTTCGCCCTGGTGGACTGCGACGCGGCGCGCCGATGTCAGGCCTTTTTTGGCGGCGCGGATTGCTATTACCAGGACCATCAGGGCCTGGTTTGACGAGCAGGGTTTCGCCGAGGTCGAAACCGGAATTTTGCAGGTGTCACCCGGCAATGAGGTCCACCTGCATGCGCCACGCACCGAACTTACGGGCGCCGATGGCGAGCGCGCCACGCGGTTTCTGCGGACGTCGCCGGAATTCGCCTGCAAGAAATTGCTGGCCGCCGGCGAAGCGAAGATCTTTGAGTTTGCGCGGGTGTTTCGCGACCGGGAGCGCGGCGATCTGCATCTGCCCGAATTCACCATGCTGGAATGGTACCGCGCCGACGCAACCTATGACGCCGTCATGGCCGACTGCATCGTTGTCATCGCCCATGCCGCACAGGCAACCGGCATCGGGCGATTTTCGTTTCGCGACAGGATTGCCGATCCATTTGCCGAGCCGGAGCTGTTGACCGTGGCGGCGGCATTCGAGCGTTTTGCCGATATCGATCTGCTTGCGTCGGTTGCGGACGGCAAAGGCGATCGCGCGGGCCTGGCGGCAGCGGCGAAGCAGCGGGTGCGGATCGCAGATGACGACACCTGGTCTGACATTTTCAGCAAGGTAATGGTCGAGCACATCGAACCAAATCTGGGGCAGGGGCGTCTGACGGTGCTGTTTGAATATCCGGTTCCGGAAGCGGCGCTGGCGCGCGTTAAACGATCCGATCCGCGCGTCGCCGAACGCTTCGAGATTTATGCCTGCGGCGTCGAGCTCGCCAATGGGTTCGGCGAATTGACCGACGCGCGGGAACAACGCCTTCGCTTTACGCAAGCCATGGATGAAAAACAGCGGCGCTACGGTGAGCGCTATCCGCTCGATGAAGATTTTATCGACGCGGTCGACGCGATGCCGGAAGCAAGCGGAGTAGCACTCGGCTTCGACCGGCTGGTCATGCTGGCCAGCGGTGCTCTCCGGATCGATCAGGTGGTGTGGACACCGCCGGCAGGTGACGCATGAGCAAGATCAATCTCGAGGCAGCCTCGACCTTGCGTGAGCCCGCTGAACTGGTCTCCCGCGGCCTTGCGCCTGCCGCTGGTCTTGCCGACCTGGAAAAGGTGGTGGCGCGCTACGCGATGGCGGTCACGACGGACATTGCCGCGCTGATCGACCCTAACGATCCCAACGATCCGATAGCGCGACAGTTCCTTCCAAGCGCCGAGGAATTGGTGACGCAGCCGATCGAGGATCCCGATCCGATTGGCGATCACGCGCATTCGCCGGTTTCCGGCATTGTGCACCGTTACCCCGATCGGGTGCTGTTCAAGCTGGTTCACGTCTGCGCGGTGTATTGCCGGTTTTGTTTTCGCCGCGAAATGGTCGGACCGGGCAAGGCGACGGCGCTCTCGCAAGCGGCTTACCGGAAGGCCCTGGACTATATCGGCGCTCACGACGAAATTTGGGAGGTTATTCTGACCGGCGGCGATCCCTTGATGCTGTCGCCGCGACGGCTCGCCGAAATCATGGCGGACCTGGCCGCCATCGATCACGTCAAGATCATTCGCATACATACCCGTGTACCGGTCGCCGATCCCGCGCGCATTAGCAGTGCGATGATCGCTGCGCTGAAGGTCAGCGGCGCGACGACCTGGGTTGCACTGCACGCCAATCACGCCAGGGAATTGACCGACAAGGCCCGCGCGGCCTGCGCCGATATGATCGACGCCGGCATCCCGATGGTAAGCCAGTCGGTACTGCTCCGCGGCGTCAATGACAATGCAGCCTCGCTGGAAGCGCTGATGCGGGCATTCGTCGAATGCAGGATCAAACCCTATTATCTGCATCACGGCGATCTTGCCCCCGGTACTGCGCATCTGCGTACAACGCTGGCGCATGGGCAGGAACTGATGCGTGCACTGCGGGGACGGGTCTCCGGGCTATGCCAGCCGGATTACGTTCTTGATATTCCCGGCGGCCACGGCAAGTCGCCGGTCGGCCCGGGCTACCTCTCGCACGCAAATTCCTTCCCACAAGAACGTGAACGGCGCGCGGAAACGCGCTATCGTATCGTCGACTATTGCGGCGACGTTCATCTCTACCCTCCGAAGTCGTGATTGACAGATGACAGGAGATGCAGCGCCGGAGCCGCCGGACGACCAAGGCAATCGCAACGTGGAAAACGCGGTGATGTTTGGTTTCTTTGTCGTGCTGGTGGTGGCGGGAATATGGTTGCTCGGCACCATGGCCGATATTCGAAAGGTTCAGGACTGCGCCGCCCAGGGGCGCCGCAATTGCGCAACGATCGAGGTTCCCGATCGCGGCCGATAGATGCGTTTCTCTGAAACGGGAGAAGCAAGATGCGAAAGTTGTTCACGGTAAAGTCGATCGCAACAGTGGCGCTGCTGGCCCTGATTGGAGGCCCGGCTGCGATGTCGCAGACAGGCAGCAGTTCGGGATCGTCGGGCACTGGAACTCAGTCCCAGCCAATTCGCGAAGCCCCGATTGGCCACCGGCAACCGCGCGCCGATCAGGTGCCGTCGGAAAAAGATTTGGGCAATCCGAACAATCCGGTCAACAAGGAAGACGCCGCGCTCGACCGCAAGATCAAGAGCATTTGCCGCGGCTGCTGATCAGCCCTTGCGCGCGGCGAGCGCCATTCCGATCAGGGACGCACCGCCAAACAGCAGATTGATGCCGACCAATAGCCCAATGGCCCAGAGCGCCGAACCCGGCAAGCCCGCGATGATGATTGCCGCGATCAGCAAGTCCATGATTCCGGCAACCAGCAACCAGGACCAGCGCTCCGACAATTCGCGGCGATGCTCCAGCGCATACATGATCGTAGCGACACCTTCGGCCAGGAAATAGGCGCCGACCACAATGGTGAGGGTCAGCGTTCCCTGTACCGGCTTCGCCAGCAGGATAATTCCGGCGCCAACCGCCAGCGCCGCTGAAACCAGCGACCACCAGAAGCCCGGCATCTTCCGCGCCCAGAATGTCAGCGCCAGCCCGGCGACGCCGCTGATGAGAAACATCCAGCCCAGAAAAATGGTGATGGCAAGGCTCGCAAGCGGTGGCACGATCATTGCTGCGAGCCCGAGGATTACGAGCAGGATGCCTTCAATCAAAAAGGCCTTCCAATGCTCGTGTACCGCAGCCCTCATTTCGGATTGCAGCCTGGCGATGTCCTGGGGAAGGGTCATTGAAAATCTCCCGATGTGGGCAACACTGAATGCGTCCTAATATGACGCCATAATACAGCGCGCGCCAACGGCGCAGGGTCAAATTTGTACGTTGGCGCGTTTGAGCGAGGCGGTGTGTCCTAGCTTCCGCCGGGCGCGGACGAAAAGCCCTGTGACGTGGTGCGCATCCGATTGCGACCGAGAATATAGACCGCCGTGGTGACTACCAGCAGGGCGCCGCCGATCAGGATCGACACCAGGCCGATGGGAACGAGAACGAGCGCCATGTTGCGTTCGGGATTCACCAGCCAGTGGTGAATCGATGTCAGCACAAAGGTCAAGCCGATGAAACCGGCGCCGCCGCCCACGACCAGTAGTGCCCACATCCGTCGCAACTGACTTAACCGCTCGCGGGCGATTTCGGTGCGGGGTGCGTGATGACGACCGACCCGCCGCACCAGACGCACCGCAAACGCGATCGAACTGAACCCGATCAGTACGCTTGCCGATCCCAGCAGTAGTCTGGTGGACGGATCGATATCGGGGGTTTGCTGCAGCGTCAGCAGAGGGAAATCAAACCCGGCATGCAGCGCCAGCGGCGCAAACAGGACCAGAATGCGGTTTGAGATGCGCGCCCAGTCGCGGTGATGCCGGTGGGCGCCCAGTGCGGTGCTGGATCGGGCGATCGCAAGATAGGCGCCGGCGATGACGCCGAGCGCGCCGTGGAACGGTACGGTCAGGACGCTGCGCAGCGCGGCGAGCGATCGCCACATCTCGGCATGCTGCACGAGATAAGCGAGGTTCTCGTAGGCCGCAAAGCCGAGCCCCACCGCCGCACCGTAGATCACGGTGTCTATCGGATCGGCGAAACGCCGGTGCCGCGATGAAACGGCTGCGATGACCAGAATCTTGACGGTTTCTTCCGGCAGCGCGACCCCAAATACCGAATGCAATGCCTGGGCAACCCACGGGTTTTCGGGGGTTGCGAGTAATGAGGCAAACGGCGCGCGCGCCGCGCCCAACAGTGAAATGCTGGCGGCGCCGAGGAGAAACGCGATCCAGACCCTGGCGGGCGAGCCGGGCCGCTCGCCGGCGGCGATCACAAGCCACAAGATCAGCAGCGCGGGCGCCACCGCTGCGGTGCCGATGACGGTCGGAAGGGATTCAAGGAGATTCATCGGGATGGCAAATATGCCGTTTTTCTTTGTTATCTAGCGTCCGAAACGTACGCGAGTATGACTGCAAGAGGCGGGGGATGGATGTGCCCGAACTTGTGCTCCGCCGCATCATGCACTCAACGACCGCGGCTGATATTTTTTAGCCGCGCATTCATCGAGGGTCTGTTCCGCGCCGATCGAATCCACATGTTTCTCGGTATCGGCTTTCGAATCCGAGACGACTCGCGACGATGGCTTCGCGCTTGCCGATGGCGCAACGGGTGGACCGGCCTGTCCGGGCGATCGCGGATTGGCACGACCGGCAAAT
Source organism: uncultured Alphaproteobacteria bacterium (assembly GCA_963732455.1). Taxonomy (GTDB): domain Bacteria; phylum Pseudomonadota; class Alphaproteobacteria; order Rhizobiales; family Xanthobacteraceae; genus Bradyrhizobium. The sequence goes on from CAVSZM010000010.1 coordinate 210,350, forward strand.
TGCGAGCAGAACGGCAAAAAGTCTCATTTCAATCCCTTCCTTGGCAAACGAAACCAGTCAACCAAATGCTGCGCGTCGAGGCCAGCCGAAATTATTCAGTAAAATCAATGCGTTTTCCAAATTTATTCGTGCAAATTGCACGTATTCGCGGGCCGTGTCCATTCGCGATTCCCAGCGCAAGAAATGCGTTGGGCGGGCCGATGGCGGAAGGCGCGATAGACTCCGTCATCGTCGAGTAGGGAGGCGCACCGGGTGGTTTTGTTCCGCGGAGCAGAGACGCACACAAGGTCGGTACTCAAAGCTCTGAGTTGGCGGACTCTGGGAACGCTCGACACATTCGCGATCAGTTGGTTCCTGACGGGCAGGGTCGCGATCGCAGGTTCGATCGCCGCCCTCGAGGTGATAACCAAAATCGCCTGGTATTATGTGCACGAGCGTATCTGGGCAGCTGTCTCCTGGGGCCGGCGTCACTGATTGGACGTCAAGCCGCGAGCGTTTTCGGTTGCCCTGGTTTGCCGCGCGGTGGCGCCCGGGCGAACCCACGGGACAATTCAAGCAGAAATACGATGCAAGTTTCAACCGCGGCGGAAGCCAAACAAGAGACCGCGCGGCCCTTCGAGATCACGCGATTTCATCTTCGGAAGTAACGTTGACCGGTTAGGTTAAGAAGCGACCTTCATTGCGCTGCTGCAACGAGCAGCTATCGTCAATTGTCGCGCCAACCGATGACGGCGCCCTATGATTAACGAAATGTTAAACAATTGGTGCTGATAATTGTTTTTCGATGATTCCGGAAGGAGTTCTCGATGGCGAAGTTTGCAATTGGCGAGCAAGTCGATAAGGCAGCCGACGATCACGAGGTCGGCACGGTCATCGCCGTGTTTCCAACAGTTGACGGCAATTTTAGATACGCCGTTGACACCGAAGGATACGGCGCACTCCAGTTTTTCGCCGAGGAACAACTGGTCGTTCATCCGTTCAAGGCCGGATTGCACTAGTAGTTTGGTAGCGGCGGTTGTCGTGACGAGATAGGAACTCATGGCGGCGCGGGCGGATGTACCCCGCGCGCCGGTAAGGTCGGGCCTCGGAGAAATCCGGGGCCTTACTTTATTTGACGGGCGTCACGATCATCGAACGAGCTTGTAGCTTTTGACGCTTGTCGGGCGCGGTGCCCATGCCGCCTTCCGCCGATGCCTGCGCGGCGCCTGCAGCGCGGCAAGCAATTCTTCCGGTAAATTGCAGAAATATTGTTCGGAAAACCGGAGTCCTCCTCATGTCTCTTATGGTTTCCAACGAAGCAAAGCCTCGACACACATTCGATCCCGCCGCAATGGGCGCGATCGACCAACACAAGCATGGGACCAAGGGCGACGCGGTTGCGATGGGATAATGGCGGTGAGCAAGAGCCGACGCAGGCGCGAAATAACAAAATCATTGGCGTGAAAAAACAAGACCAGCGCGGATTGCCCCTGTTAAAGCGGCCGCCGTGATGAGCAATAACGATTACTACGTAGTTACATCAAAACGCGGAGAACACCCCGATCGCTGGAGTTGGGAAATACGCCGCAGAAGCAAACCGTTAGGCGTTAAGCTGATGGCGCACGGTTTTCAGTCGGATTCCGCCGCCCAAGTTGCGGGGAAGCGCGAGTTGGACGACTTCCTGTCCGCACTGTCAAAAGAAGAGCGGCGACGAACCTGAGCTTATTCGTCTCGCTTGCGTTTCCTGCCAATGCCATTTGCCGGACTCTGGAGAAGTCACTGGGCACCCTCCCGCGCGCGCGACCGTCGTGTTGACGCCGCCGATCTCCGAAGCCGACGCGAGACGCTGTTCCGGTGCACTATTTGCATCGGTGATCAGGACAATGACTGATCAGCGACGACCGCGCTGTTCCCGAGGTGACAACCAAGCTGTTCCCTAGGGAACAACCAATTCCCACCCGCCTTGCCGCCGATCACGGTGACGCGCAGCGGGGTGCGCCAGTCTGTTGCCGAAAATCATCAGCTTAGCGCGAAAATTCCGATGTGCGACGAATCACTTTGACTGTGCAGTGCGCGCTTCTTCATTGAAGGACAGCGCGGAAACTGCAAATGCTCTCAATCATAGTTGGTGTTCTTATCGTTGTGAGCATCGGCGTTTTAGTTGCTCACGCCATAGATGCCTTTCGGTAGGACTCGTATCCGAACGAACAGCGTCTCCCCGGGGGCCAAGATGCAGCAGCGGACGTCCCTGAGTCACTGGCGCGGGATCGGGCGGCTCTTTGGCAAGGGGATAGGCCTGGTGATTGCTGGCTTATCGGTACGGGCGGACGCCTCTTGAACTTTGGCATCAGCCGTTGCTTGCTTTAGGATCGCCTCAGCGGCTAGCTCGAAGGCAGCTACTCTCTCTCGTGTGCTTGGGCGCTGATCAATATTCGCAGGCGTACCCATATCTGCCTCCAGTGTTTGTCCCCCTGGCGGCAATCGCTGATCCGCTTCGACTGGCAGTGGCGGAGCGACGAAATATGTGAAGCACCCTGCCAAAACAGCAGCACCTACAACGGACGGAACAGCAAGTCGCCAACCGATTATTTGCTTCGCCTTCAGCCCGAGTTCGACCAGACGGCGGATGGGCTCGGATCGCAACAAGTCCGCGACGACGGCCCGCTCAATGGATTGTCTGTCACTAGGTTTAGGGGTCATGCGAACAACTCTGCGCCGGAACTGGTCCGGCGTGCCCGCGCGCGCCTCTGAAGCGGATTGCATCGCTTCATGCCGCCCGGCCCTGCGCGTTGCACCACTTCTCAATCTCCGGGTTTTCGATCCGCTCACCGTTCGGTCCTTCGATGAAGAGGACTTTGACGCGCAATTGGTGCCTCCGCGTATCACACGACCGATCCAGAGTGGTCTCTTTCGAATCGTGATCAGACCATGCCACAAGATGCGGGCTGTGGCCTCCGTCCCGGGGGTGGAATTTCCATTTCATTGAAGTCTTCCGTCAGGCGGCCGCGCTGCTCGGTGACCTTGAGGTTTTCGCCGAGGAAGTTCGCGCCTTTGTGGATCGGCGCTTGGGCGGGTTGCCGGCATCGCTGGAAGCCAAGCTCGACGCGCTGATCGAGGCGACCAGCGCCATGACAGCGGCAATCGGCGCAATGGCGAAGGTGATGGCGGCGCCGAAGATGATCACAACCGATGACGCAGGCCGGCCAGTGGGCGTCAAGGTTGATGCATGACGCAGGCGATTATGGACCGGCAAGCCCGCAAAATGGGCGGGAATTGAGCTTCCGGATGGGTGATCCGGGAAAGCGAACGCCCCGCTTTGATCCCCCACTGCGAAGGCGCGGCCGCTGGACGGCCATCGTTGGCGGGATGCTAGCGACGGCCAATCAGGCCGCGCACTGATCCAAACCCAGGACCCTGCGCGCTCCCCGAAATACTCCGCGTATTCCAGACGGAACATCGGTTTCTAAAATTTATAGTTGGGTTCCAAATATGGAACGTCAGGTAATCGCATCAGGTGGAGGATAAATTCTCTGAGGTCCGTGTCCTCGGTGCACTTGCGTCGTGACGGGCGAGCGGGCAATTACGGAGAATGATGGAAGGGCGAATTGATGGAACGGAGGCGACCAAAACTTCGACATCCGAAAAAGCGCCCAGTTAAGACGGTCAAAGCTCTAGCCAAGCTTCTGTCAGAGGTGCACCAACTTCGCGCGCAACTTCAGAAAGCCGAAACCGCACGAAGGCTACACTGACTGACGCTTATGCTGTTCTGGATTTGATCCGGAAATCGTCGATCCGCTTCCCCGACCTAAGCTGCGCAGTTAGCCAACGTGGCTGCTTCCCGCGACCGGCCCACGTTTGCGACGGCTCGGCCGGATTTCTGAATTTCGGAAGAACAATAGGGTACGGTCGGCGCTCAGACTTTCTGACATTGTGCGCGACGAGCAGCCTCAGGCGATTTTCAATCGCTTTCTTCTCGGCGCGGATTTTTACGGCAAGCTCCGCAGTGATTTCTTCATGGAGCATCCACAGCTCGTCGGTAGGCATTGACTCAAAATCACTTCGCTTCATGACGGTCCCCAATCATGATTTGATTTTTCGTGAAACTAACCCGCCCAGATAAGAGAAAGCATTGGTTTCGCCCTTTAAATTTCGAAGCGGATAATGTTAAATCGATGGTGTCATCCTTGCAAAGTTGTGGCACGCAGTGCCTTGCCAAAGAAATCCGTCTCCGCGTTGCACCGCACCCAAAGCCGCCAAGACGTCCTATTGCACCGCATGAAGGAAAAGCCGGAAGCGGTTTCTCAAGAACTCTGACGCTCGGCAGTATTCCTTGAACTCCATTTTCTTCTACCTCTTTGAAAACAAACAAGAGGTGGGGCCGCCGCCCCTCGCGAAGCGGCGACCCCTAGTCGTACGGTTTGGTCCGCTGGACTAACCCCCCGCCTGGCCACGGCGCACGACTGCCAGAATGATAGAATTTCGCCCCGCATCAGCAACGTCATCTCAGCCTTAACCTAACCAAGAAGGGTTACTGCGTACTCCGGCTTGTGAGAATTTGCGCGGGAACGCTGAATCGAAAGCAGGCACCTTCCGAGCTAATGATGCTTATCGAATTCGCGCCGCTAATTTTTTGCCACTGCCGGGTTGCTGGAGTTTTTCCTATTTTTCTCATTGGAAGAGCAGTAGCAAACGAAAAAGCCGCCCAAAGGCGGCTTCTCAATTTAAACCTGATGATCGTTAAATCACGTTGCCATCAATGCTGGCTTTGACTTCCGGCGCTAAGCCATGGAGCCGATGCCCGCGAGGCCGAGAAGCAGCACGCCCATGTTGAGGGTTCAGGGACGGCCGTGACCAAGATCTGCGCTTGAAGACCACGCTCCCCAATAAATACGTCATCGGCATAGTCAGCCTCGTAATTCGCAATGTCCTGTCATTTGGTGCCGGACCTCACTCCGACGCCCCCAAACAACGGCAAAAAAAATAAGGCCGCAACCGTGCTCTTTTAATGTTGTCATTTAAATTGGCAGATTTGATTTTTCGTCTTTTTTATTCCGCGGATCAAAAATTTCGATGGCTGGTCTTACTCTTATTGACGAAGTGTTAAATGGATTTTATAAGTGAGCGCGTCAAACGAGCGGGGGGTGTTTCAAGCAGAGAGGAAGCGTAGAGGACGTAGCTATGTCCGTCATTCTTTTAATTGAGAACAGGTTATTCCTTCGAAATTGCTTGCATGATTGCTTCGGCAGATCGTTCCCCGATCACGAGATAGTTGGATTTGGCACCTTGGCGGAGTGGTGCAACTACATTGAAGAAAAAACACTGAATCCGGCAGTTGTGATTTATTTCGCCTCGGCTGGAATCAGCCCGATATTAAAGAGCGAATTTAGGCGCGTCGAAGCTCGTTCTCCTAACACCCCCATTATCGTTGTTTCGGATGCCACAAGCTCCGACGAAATCAATCGGGTCATCGGCTACGGCGCGCGGTGCTACATCCCAACAAGTATGCCTTACAGTCTTGCCGTCGAGGCGGTGCGCCTCGTCGAGGCTGGAGGCATGCCCGTGCCAGCAGCAGCAGTAGGCAACCTCCTTCCCAGTGCCGTTTCGCACGACCCGCGGGCGACTGCTAAAATTCTAACAGAGCAACAAATGAGGGTGTTCGAGGCAGTCGGTCATGGATTCGCCAACAAGCAAATCGCTTACAGGCTCAACATGAGCGAGAACACGGTAAAAGTGCATCTCCAGCACATCATGAAAAAGCTGAACGTGAGAAACAGGACGCAGATTGCAATGTTGACGCGAACACGGCGATAGCGGGTCTATCTACACCGGGGCGGTTGCTTGGCAACGACTGACAGTTGGTGGCGTTCCGCCAGTGGAACGCGGTTTCACGGATACGGGCACGGGGGCCCCGCTCAACTATCAGAATACTGGGCGGCGCTGACGTGTGTCAGGCCGCGATCCGATCCAAACCGGCACCCTAGGTCGCCAAAGCGTTTGATCTACGAAGCATACCGCCATCGGTTCCCGAAACCTCAATGGGCGATGCTATTGATGGATTCATCAATGCGATCAAAACCCAAGCTGTAGCGTTACCCTTACGATCAGCAGCATGCCCCCTAAGAGCGGCAGTATTACCCCCTAATTGCCGTTAGTATCCCAACATTTGAACCCAATGTATTCTCCTCGCAGTCGTGCGGTTAAGGCGAACAAAAGGCGCGCCGACCCTATCCGAACGTACATCCAAAATATCGGAATCCGGGAGCGGCCCTCTGAGACTGGTCTGGATGGGGTAAGCAACCGCACCGGGGGTGGGTACACAGCTAGGGACGCGAACTAATAAACGTATGCATAATGAAACTGCTGGTTCCCCCTTCGCCGTTATCCTTGGGACAGGAGACGAGATGGAACGCGATGCGGCAATCGATGAGATTTTTGATGCGGCAATCGATGAGATTTTGGCCTTCACCACTGGCGACATTCGCCTGGCATTGCGCGTCCTACTAGTAGAATGCGTTCTGCTAGAGGAGGAGTTGCGGCAGATGCGCGCAGCGTCGCCCACGCAACTTCGATAGAAACAAACAATTCCCCTCAATCTTCCAAGCCGCGGGACGCCTGCGATCAAACGTCAAGCAATCGTACTTAGGAATGTCTGTCACAAGCCCCACATACCGGGCCACAGTGATGCCGTGGCTCGGCACGGTCCCCGCGTGCAGACGTTATAGGCAGGCGTCCTTGCCGTCGGTTCACTCTTACACAGAGGAACCTGATACACACAGCAACCTGAACATGGCTGCGCCGCCAGCCCGGAACGCTGGACCGCTTTGTGCATTACTTTTTTTCCAGCGCGCAGGAGCAAATTATGAAGTTGGCTTATTTTGCTTTTCTCGCCTTGCTGGGAGGGTTCGCGTTCTTGATCCTTTTTATTTCGGATAGAGAGAGAAAAGCGGGCGATGACCGGCTTTCCGTCTATAGGATTCCGCATTCCGAGTTGTATGCGGACCCAGACCTAAAGCTGGTTAGCACCCGCGGCCCATACATGCGAACAGAGCGTTAGCGGGATACGCCTCGAAAAACGGCCCCAGCCGGGGGAGGCTGAGGCCGCGGTGGCTTATTATTTTGAGCTACCAGTGGCGGTACAAGTGCCGATGGTAATAGGGGCGCACGTAGGGTCGATAGGCGGCATATGCTCCGTACGGTCGATAGGCATACGCTCTGTGGGGTCGATAATATGAGTATCCGGGATAGTAGCCGGAATACGCGTAAGACGGATATGCGTAGCCATAGTCATAGGCATAGGGGTAGGCGCCATAATGGCCGCCGGAATACGGTGCCGCAGCAAGCGCGCCGCCGATTAAGGCGCCCGCAGCCAATGCGCCTAAACCCACTCCCCAGCCGCCACCATGCCAACCTCCGCCCCAACCGCCGTGCCATCCGCCAAAGCGCACTTGTTCGGTTTGGTCGCTAGGTTTTGCTGATATTGAAAGAGGGGTAAGGGGTGCGGAATTTGCTGGCGCAATGGATGTTACGGACATCGCGCCGACTAATGAAAGCGCCGCAGCAATTTTCATTGTACTCATGTCAACCTCCTGGGAAAGCTCGCAACTCCAGTACATCAATTTGCAATTTCACCTTTGGTTGCGTGTCAGCGCGAAAGATCTTGAGTCGTGGAACGGCCAGCTTGCGGAGCGTCGCCTATCCTATGGCACCATCGTCGTTTGCACGGCTGTGGCCGCGGGTTTCTCCGACCGATTTTGGATATACAATTGCCCTATCACCAACATCAGGGCGGCGAATACCAAAACCAACACTGCATTGGCCAATTGGTTGACCTCGTTCATTCTGCCTCGTCTTGATTGCGGGATATGAGGACAAAAATGGCCCCAGCCAGACAGGGACTGAGCTGGGGCCGTCGGGGTATGCTTTCATGCAGAAGGCACGAATTTGTAACTCTTGAAGTCGTAAACGGTTCCCTGAATCCAGCGCTCGCCCTTGCGGTCCCAGCCCGAATACTTGGCGGCAGGATAGGCCGCGTCCTGGCGCCATTGCTCGAAGTCGGCTTCGGTGCGACTAGGTAAATAGTCTCGCCATGCCGCCTCGAACGCAGCTCGGGCTTGATCAAACGTTGCGGCGGTGCCGTATCGTTGCTCGCCGGGATTGCTGCCGGGATAGAATCCGCAATGCCATCCCATTTATTAGCGGCGCGCCGGATCGTTGCTGGATTAGGCCGACGCGAACACCGGCATAGTGGATGTGCCAGCGTTCCGGTTGTTCATTTATTTGCTTGCGGCTGAGAGTTGGCACGGTCGTATCAAACCCGCGCACCGGCTTGCAAGCGCAGCGCATGCCTACGCGCGTCTATCCCTGCTTATTAGACATATGTAAGACACTTCGACTAGGTCAGAAGCCAAGCCATTGAAACCATTGGCGCTCCCTAGCGGACTTTTCCACGTCATACGGATCAATAGCTTAGGGCAAGGTGGGACAGTGAATTGTTCCACTGATTATTGGGCTTTCTGGTGCGCCTGTCCCACCAGCTCTATTAGCCGCATCATTTGGGTGAGGGGAGTTGTGGTCAAAGCTAGAACTTGCCTCTCCGTGACCCAGAAATGGCTGCCGACGCATTTTGGCTCTTCTGCGCCTGGCAAAACCCCGAGGCCAAAAAAAACGAATCTAGAACTCACTAATGGCCGCTGCGGATAGTTGGGTCGCTTTGACCTGCCTCGCACGAGCGACGGCCGCCTACTCGATGCCTTCCACGAGCCGCATGTCGCGCTCTACCGCATCCTTGCCGAGCGCGCGCAGCGCTTCCTGGTATCCGGGGCTTTCGTAGGCGGCGAGCGCTTTGGCGAGGTTCTCGAACTCGACCACGACAGTACGCTCGTTCATGCCCAGCTCGTACACTTTGGTGGGCGTACCGCGCTCCAGGAATCGCCGCCTGCTGAGCGCGCTGATGCGTTTGCGCGGTCGCGATGTGTCGCGCGCATCAGCGGGCTTCTCTGAAGTTCGCGCGGTGTCAGCGCGGATCGCATCGGCGTCAGCGCGATGATATCGCGTCATTGCTGAGGCGGCTCGTCCTTCGGCGGCTTCGGCGCGCCGCTTCATTCCAGATTTCTCTCGGTCAGCTACGCGGATATTCTCGGATATGGCTCTGCGCACGGACAGCCAGCGGCTGAGCGCATTTTACTAGGTAAGTTCAACTAGCTTGTAAAATTCACGGGTCTCGCAGGCGATGCACTTCACGCTAAAGTCATGCTGGAGCTTGGAGGGATTAGAAACAGCAATCCGCGCGCTGCACTTTTTGCAGGAGACAGTCCCGGTTGGTTCTTGCGAGGGCTTTGCCACTTTCCTTGGGTAAAAAAGAAACATGCCCGCTAAAAGAGGCACGGCTGCCGCAAGTATAAGGACAAGTACAAGAATGCTCATACGAAAATGACGCCCAAGCGTCGTGTTTTCCGCCAGACAACGTAACAATGCCGACTTAAATGCTGGGCTAGGATATTAAGCGTGATCTCGTGGGGAATGCCGACAGGGTCTGCCACTTCGAGGCCGGCCCCTGTCAGAGACAGGTTGCGAATTGTGCAATCGACCCCAGCACCTTCGAACTCAATCGTTCCGGCCTTAAATACGCGATGTCGTTGAGTTTTACGTCGCTCATTCATTCGCGTAGTATAGGCTAAAAGTTTAATCGTCGGATAAACCTAAATGATGAAGTCGAGCATTATCCAAAAATATATTGGTAACCAAAAGAAGAGCCTCTTCCGGATTACGATCCGATTTGGGCAAAGGGCACGCGTCCGGCGTTAACTGATGCCTTGTTCACCGATGGCTTTGCGTTGCTTAAAGATACTGGCCCGAGCTCGAGCTCATTTCCAATTGCGCGATAACCAACTCAACCCATGCAACGTGTTGCGCTCGATTTTAGCGACCGGCAGTAGGAATTCTTAAACGATTAATGCGAGTGCTGAGGCGGTATGAGCGATGGTTGGTAAGTCATGGAAAGATCCCGAATTAGGGCCTCTGTCATCTGTTTGGCGCTTGTAAAGCACCTACGTCGCCTTCGCGGGGATAAGCGCGGCGCGGTGAGTGTGATGATGGGCTTTCTGATGATCCCGTTGGTGGGGACTTTGGCCCTCGGCTTCGAGGTTTCGAATTGGTATATGACGACCCGCGCTATGCAAAACGCTGCCGATGCGGCGGTGGTGGCGGCTGCAACCAATGCTGGGTCCAACTACGATGTCGAAGCCAAGGCGGTGGCGGCGCAGTATGGCTTTATCGATGGAACCAATACGGTCAGCATAGTGGCTTCCAATACCGCAGCGTGCCCCGGCGGCGGCAACAATTGTTATAGCGTGACAATTTCAGGTTCTGTGCCGCTTTATTTGTCCCAGGTGGTGGGTTTCAGGGGGGACACTACGGTGAACGGCAGTCCTGAAAAGCTATTGAGCTCTGCCGCGGTTGCGAGCCACCCCAACACGCCAATGTCGTTTTGTTTGTTGGCGCTCGGGCCGCAGGGCATCCGATCAAACGGCGCGCCGAAAGCAAGTATGAATTGCAACACCATGTCGAACACCGGCTCGACCTGCAACGGTGGTAATCTGGGTGCTCCTATCGGCGCTGCGCATAATACGAACAATGGGTGCGGTATCACGCAATATTCCAATGTACCCACGGTCGCTGATACTTACGCAGCTTTAGCCAAAAACATCCCGGCGGATACCTGCGGTTCCTATCCGCAAGAGCCCGGAAAAAAGGGGCCGGCGCTTCCGAAAAGTAACCAACTGTCGGGATTACAATCGTGGGGCGGCAATGTGGTGCTCTGCGGTGACATCCAACTGACCGCGAACGTCACGATCGATGCTCCCACGAACGCGGTCGTTGTCATTGAAAACGGTCAGCTGGACACCAATGGTTATTCGATCACGACCACCAAGGGCTCCGGACTTACCGTGATTTTTTCCGGAAGTAATTCGGGCGGGTACACCCACGCCCCGACGGGCGGCGGCATTATCGACATCGCCGCGCCGACCTCGGGGGTGTGGTCGGGTGTCGCGATCTATCAAGATCCAAAATTGACGAATGGCGTTGATATTTCGGCGGCCGGTAACACGCCGGCGTGGGCTATCACCGGCTTGGTTTATCTCCCCAACTCGAGCGTTACCCTGAGCGGTATCATCAATAAGGCAGGCTTCGGTAAGTCCTGTTTTGCCTTGGTAGTTAAGGACATCACTGTGAACGGAACCGGGGAAATCTTGCCGAATGGCGAATGCGTTCCGGCCGGACTAGGGATGCCAAACACTACAATTCCGGGAAGAGCGACCCTCGTCCTATGAAGTACGCTCGAGCAGCCCAATTGAGACGTCCGTCACCGAGGAAACTTGCGCTCAAGTTTGCCGGTGAAACCAAAGCGCTCTGGGCTGACCAGCGCGGCGTGGCCGCCATCGAGTTTGGCTTCTTTGCGATTTTTCTATCACTCGCGCTCGCGAACGTCGTGGACGTCTCAATTTACATTTACCAGCGGATGCAGGCGGAAAATGCCACGCAAGTTGCAGCACAAGCGGCTTGGAAGGCCTGCGACCTGTCGCAGCTGCCGGCTACAACAAACTGCCCTGGACTGACGACCGCTATGCAGAACGCGTTGCAGAGCACTTCGCTTGGTACGCGCGTTTCCTTGATATCCGGCTCGCCTTCAGAGGGGTACTACTGCGTCAATTCATCAAACGCGCTGCAGTACGTCAGCGATGTCTCCTCAAAGCCTGCCGATTGCGCAGCGGCGGGTATGCCGGCCTTGCAGCCTGGTGATTATATTCAGGTGCAAACGACCTTTCCCTATACTCCGCTATTTTCCGGCCTCAGTGTTGCTGGTGCCTTCGCAACGCCCATCAACAGAACGGCACTGATGAGATTGGGTTGATCGTGCGAAATCTTCTGAAGTCTTTACGCTGCGACGAGCAGGGCACCACAGCGGTTGAATTTGCAATCATCGCGCCCGTGTTTATCGCCCTGCTTATCGGCACGATGGTGCTCTGCGTTGGTCTGCTTCTCGTTGGTAGCCTTCACTTTGCTGTGGAAGACGGTGCGCGCTGCGCTTCCGTCAAAACCACGATATGCTCGGACGCGGCGACAACTGTCGCCTATACGCAAAGTCGCTATTTCGGTCCGGCCGTGTCACCCACTTTCACTTACGCCGCTGCCGCCTGCGGCAATTCCGTGAGCGCATCAATCAGCTACTCGATGGATGTCGGATTTAGAACTTTTGTGGTTCCGATTTCAGCTACGGCCTGTTTTCCCTAGGCCTCCAACCGGCCATGCGTTCATGATCGACGATAAGGTTAGAATAAAGTGCTCGAAGTGCTCGATGACGTTCAGAGAGCGGGCGCACAGAATTCGCAACGACTTTCAGGTGCAATGTCCAAACTGTATTAAGCTCATTACTTTCGATAGTAGCTCGGAGGATGTGAACATCCGGCGTGCCTTAAAGCAGGCCCGAGCGTTGCGACCGGCACCGGCCCACCCGCGCCATCCTGGCAGAACATGAACTTCACCGCAAATCAACACAACGTTTTGCGACCGCAAGCAAAGCGCGAGCTATGACTGGCCGCTGTGAGGTTTTGCTTATGCGGGGGGCTCTGGCTGTCGCGATTGCTCAGTCGGACGCGATGGTGACGAAGGTAACGGTCGGGAGGACAGTGGGTGTCGTTCCAGGAGACGCGACCGGAGTGTTTCTGGGGGCATCCGGCCGCGTCTAAGCCGACCCGGCCATGTCAGGCGGGGCGACCCACCGATTGAACAAGCTGGCGACCGGCAGGTTCCCCGGAAGAACGCGGCCAGCCTAGGACAAGGAGGTGTCTTTGGGGCCGACCGCGCTGGGCACTGGCCCGGCATCACTCGAAGCCAGGCCCAGACGACAACGGCTGATCGGGCGGGGAGTTTCGTGTGTTCACATGTGCGACCAATTGCTTGCTCCAAAAGGGCGAATTTCCCCGAGAAGCAGTGTTATCGGCGGTAAAGTGGCTCGGCAGGGTGCAAATTTGCACTGTGCTTGCCAATGCCGGCCGTTACTACGCTACAAAGCTCTAGCGACCGTTCCACGAATGCTCGCGACTAGCTATTTGTTCGGCCAATCGCCGCGATCGATGATTTTTTTGGCGGCGGTCTGCTGCAACAGCGGTGAGTAGACCGCCGCTGCACCGAAAAAGGTGACCAAGGCAAATTCAACCCAGCTCATATGCGGTAAAAAATAAAGCGCGACACATGCTAGTGCCGCGCCGAACAGTAGCGCCATGATTGCGTCGCGCGTCATCATGCCGTGAACAATAGATGATTCGCCCTTCCGGTATCGACCCGGATGAATTGACCGTGGGTGATCGTCTGTCGTTTGATATAGGTCGCGGTCGCGACGGTAGGACCGCAGCAGCAAATGTACGGCGGGCGGCTTAAGTAGGATTCGCCTTGGTAGCAGCCAGCCCAATCGCTGTTAGCGACTTAGATTATCCAAAATCAGGATGGGCTTGATGTGGGTCCGGCCGCCGCCAGATCCAGACCCGCACTAAGGTTCACCAAAGAATCCGATTCCGACCCGACTAGATCAGATACATCGCGATCCGAGCGATCATCCACAGCCAGCCGAGCGTCGGTAGTATTACTGCGATGACATAGACGTTGCGCAAACTAGGGCCGCGCAAAGTTACGTTCTCTCCGCCGCAGAGAAATCAGCGCGCGTGTCGCAAACCCAAGCGCAAAGCTTGTAACGGCAACTGCAGCAATCGGGAGCATGATCGACATCTGACCCTCCGACCTCCGACGTTAAGCCTCCAGCTCCGAGATAGTTGCACTGCAACACGACCAAATTTTAACAACAAAAAGACCGCCCGGCGGCTCTTCAATTCAAACCTGATGATCGTGGATCAAGCGGCAGCAATGCGGTCAAAATACAAGCAGTAGCATTACCCCTTACGAGCAGCCTGCTTACCCCTTAAGGGCCGAGGGTATTCCATCGCTTGTCTTAATCTATTCCGCTCATGATGGCGCAGTTAGGATCAAATCATGATTGGGGACCGTCATGAAGCGAATCGACCTCGAGTCCGTGTCAATTGACGAGCTTTGGATTCTTTGCGAAAAACTCCTTGCGATCATTTCAATGAAATTGGACGCGGAAATACGTGGGCTGGAGCGCCGCTTGGCTCAACTTAATGGGCGCAGTAAATTCAGAAAAAGGGCGCGCCGAGCCTCCCCAAAGGTGTATCCAAAATATCGGAATTGAATCAGGCCGCCATCAATGTTGGCTTTGACTTCCGTCGATACGCCATAATGCCAATGCCCGCGAACCCGATCAGCGGCATCGCCCATGTGGATGGTTCGGGGACGGCAGCTACAGTCAGGCCATCAGGAAGAGAAATGGATATCGAATAATCAACGACCGCCACGCCTGGGAGTGCGAACCCGTTGTAAGAGTTAGATATGTCGAGCACATGCGGCGTGGTAGGATAATGACCAATTCCACCCCCCGTTTGGTGCCAGGAACCTGGAAGGTTGCTGTCAGAGACTCCTCCATTTGAATACTGGTTCCCGATCTCGTCAGTAATACTCGTTGATATAAAGATCGCCCAGCCATCCCCGGTCCCGCCGTCATATGCCGGGCCACTGACCCGATTGACACGAAGCATCACGCCAAAACCGCCGCACTCGATGATATTCACGCATGATCCGCTGACATTGAGGATTGTATTGTCCAAAGGGACAGCGCCAGAAAAACCAGGTCCGAACTAAATTCATATTTCGCGGTATAGACGACGCTGCTGGCAGCCGCTTCGTTCGGAAGAGCGCTGGACATAAAAATGAAAAGTGCTACCGCAGCAAGAACAGTCTTTCGCATAATCCCCGTCCCCCCAAAAACCCATCCCACTTTCCGCGCGGGTTTAGTCAATCGCGCCTGACTAAAGATAGCGGCTTGATTTTGGGAACCGGGCTCCCCCCAAAACTTCAACGGCATCGACGACCGAACGCCGCCAAGCGTGGAGTGTTCACTTGGCGGCGTTCGATTTCACGGCCGGGCCATGAAATCCCCCAGCGAGCCTTCGTTACGGGAACACCAGCAAGAAGTCTTGTTTATGTGCGCCAAGTGATTTGCGTTTTCGAGCCGAACCAAGATGCCCCTGTTACCAAGGCGGGACCGAGTGTCGCTTTGCCCTGCGTCACGGCAAAGAAAAAGCCGCCCGAAGGCGGCTCTTCAATTCAAACCCGATGATCGTGGATCAGGCGGCCATCAATGCTGGGTTTGACTTCCGGCGATAGGCCATGAAGCCGATGCCAGCGAAGCCGAGGATCATCATCGCCCATGTCGAGGGTTCGGGGACGGCATCAACCCCTGTGATCGAGAACGCCATGTTGAAAGTTGGAGGAGTTGTTCCACCGACAATGTCGGTACCAATTCGGAGCCAATCTGGATCAAGCATTGCGTCGCGGGTCCATGCTTGTAAATCGCCAACAAACGGCCCCGTCCCCGACGTAATGGGCCTGGGAGCCGATAACCATTCGAAAGTACCGTTGTTAAGTTCGACCTGAGGCACAAAGAAGTAGTGACCAGCCGCAAGATCAAATGGGGTAGTGAAGGTCACATCGAATTCAACCTCTTGGCCGGTGACTTTTGGTTGCGTGCCGCCAAACCGTAGGTGCCGGAATCTCGTGTTTCCAGAGCCAGCCGCGCGTGAGGGCGAGGCCAGGGACCATATTCCGCCGGGCTCCCGCCATCTCGCGGCGACAGGCAGGGGAATTGGATCATCGAAGGAGCGGGACCAGGACACGCTTAAATCTTGCGCTCGACACTTAGAAGGGCGCGGGCTCAGGCGCTCGCCTCAAGCCCGAGCATCCCTGGCGCGCAGGAGTGGTCAATGCTCTGGACCGGCGGACACGGGACCGAGCCATAGGAGCAGAATATGCAACAATCGCCAGCAGCGCCCGATCTCGTTCATGCTGTTTTGTACCGCATTCAGGGCGGAGACGCCTGACCAATGTCCTGGGCGGGTTTTTCCTTGGCTTCTTCTGCCTCAATTCGGCGTCTAAGATCGACGGAAAGTCCGCGCTTTTCACCCTCCCAAAGCCAAAGCGGATCGAATCCGGGTATCATTGCCCGTAGCTTCAGGGCTTTGTCCACGGTGACCCGGCGTTTCCCGGTCTCGAACTGACTTACGCCGGATTGCGGCCATCCAACATGTGCGGCGAAGGCACTAGCAGTCGCAATTCCCTCGGTCTGCCTTAATAGTCGAAGCCGCCGCCCCTCTTCTGCATATCTCATCGCACTACTTTGACGCACATTGCGTGAATGGACTAATCTTTATTGGTGACGCGGAGCCGGTGGAGTCGTTTTGCCACCGCGCCGCCAGCGCGCATATTTAGCAGCGTGCCAGGCCGCATCCTCGCGCCATTCCTCGAAATCGGCTTCGGTGCGGTTCGGCAAGTAATCTCGAACGTCGCTGACGTGCCGTAGCGTTGCTCGTCGGGATCGCTCAGATTTTGCGAATGTCGTCCGTGGCGCGTTTCCACTGCGAGACGGTGTCGGCGATCATGCTCGTGGATTTCATGGCGGCCTGGCTGAGTTGGGCATAGCCGGAGATCTCGCGCTGCACGCGCTGGCCTTCGTCGTGCAATAGGTCGCGCAGAGCCTCGAGTTCGGAAATCAAATTCTCGATTTCCGTAAGCGACGTCCCGGCGAAGCGCTGGATCAGCGAGCTGACGTTGTTGACGGTAGCCTCGGTGTTCGGCTCAAGCGCCGCCTCGGCGTCGCTTCGCATGCTCGGCGGCGGAGGGAGTAGGTGGGCAACGTCGTTGAGCACGAAGTCGCGGTCGGCCTCGACTTCCGAGACCGCATCGAGATCCTTTGCAGTTGATTCAACCTTCTTTCCCCAACGGAAGGCAGTCATCGGCTATTCTCCTTTTTCGCGTTAAGCGAGTGCGGATGTCCCCCACGACGAAAGAAAGCAGAGCTAACTGGGTCGCAGATTTTGATGACCACATCGCGGCCAATATGCGGCGATATCAGAGGGACGCAATGGGAAGGGCGTAGACGCGGCGAACAGGTGAGCTACCGGAAACCATCCCCCCAGACACAACAAAGCCCCCCAAAGTCTTCGGAAGGGCCAGGGAGGGGCTTGGCTTCTGCGACGACCGAAAGCAGAGCTATCGATGCCATGCTGTGCATGGCTAGGGCTTCGCCCCGGCTTTTGCTTTGTCAGGGTTCCACATGCATGTTGCATGTATCGCAAAAGAAGTAGCTGCTATTACCAAATGGGATAGCCGTAAAGCCTTCTGGAACAGCATCCACTTGGAAATCCCACGAAAACTTATCTGTTGCAGAAAGCCGGGCTACGCCGATCCTTCGGCAATTGGGGCATCTAAGAACTTCAACCCAACAATCGCGGGCCATCCGCGATAATTCGCTGGGGAGCCTCCGTGTTCCAGCTCGGAAGCCTTGCAGAAAGGTGTCGCCCTTGCCACCGCTATAGCGTTCTGGCTCTAAACAAGTCTGGGCCCTAGGCAGCATCCTGTATGCCGAAGCGAGCCACCTTGCCCTCTCGAAGACGGAAAACGTGTCCGACCGTCTTGTCTTTAAGCCCGTGCGTCTGCCCCTGCATCGGTTTGCCTTCGAGATCGCGGACGGACTGCCGGACCTCTGCGATGATCGCGCCATCCGCAGTTCGATGAAAGCCCACCGGCTCGACGTGCGGACTGACCATGCTCCACTGGCGCGTCCAGTACTCGCGTATGGCCTCGCGGCCATGGACGTAGCCACCATCCATACCGTCGGCCCAGACGACATCATCGGTGAGCTCGGTCAGCACGCCGTCTATATCCCGCGCGTTAAAGCGATCGTAGATGCGCTTAAGGAGTTCGACATCACCATCCAATGGTTCCCTCCTTGGCATTCGGTTGATCGCTCAGAGCCCGCTGCAAGGTCGCACCAACCTGAACCGCAGTCCCCTGACCACCGCGAGTCGTCTCAACGCTTAAGCGTTCCCGGCCGGCGCATTTAAACGCCGATAGCCAGCCTTCTCGGAACCAAACTCGGGCGACGCTGGCGAGATGCTCGCGTCGCCCACTCAGCAACCGATAATCATACATATCGCGCCGCCACCGCAGCCGACAATCAGGCCAGCAATTGCAGAAGAGCGAACGCCAATGACTTCTCAAAATCATAAACTGCGTTTGAGGTTTCCATAACCGTTGTTGCCCCGGCGAACCGAAACAGGTCGACGCAATGAAGCGCGAGCCTGCCTGATGTGTGTTGGGCCGGGACCCGAACCAAACTCGCCAAGGCGTTTTGCCGCGTCGAGTTCCGCCGCAAAAGTAAAGTCGCCCGAATGCGGTTACCTTTTTTGCTTAGTGCGTCTGGGCGATTAGTAAATCCTTGACCTTCTTTCCGCTTCCTAGCTGTGCAATTACCCAGTGCGGTTGCCTGCCGCGTCCAGACCAGGTTTCGGAGGGTCGCTCTGGATTTCGATATTTTGGATATACCTTTGGGTATGGTCGGCGCTGCTTTTCATTGCCTTTGTTGCGCTCCATGATGAGAGCCAAGCGGCGCTCAAGCTGATGCTTTTCAGCTTTCATTCTAGTTGAAAGGATCTGTCGAACTTTTTCGTGCAAAATCCAAAGCTCATCGCTGGACATTGTATCAAGAGTTTGATCTTTCATCATATTAGCTCCTTACGTGGGCTCGTTTTCCGCGCTGCCTTTTCGCTTCTGAGTTTGCCATTAACGCTTGGCGATATGGGGCCAGAAGCGGGCGAATAAAAGCTGCTTGATGTGAGCAATATTGCACAGGCGGAGTTCCCGTTTCCTACTAACGGGCGCGCACGAAAAAGCCGCCCGAAGGCGGCTTCTCAATTCAAACCCAATGATCGTGGTTCAGGAGATGGTGCGTTTATCGGACAAAAAGAAAGAGGCCGCCAAATAGGGCGACCTCTGGGTCGAAACCTGAAAACCGGAGAGGCTCTTCTTGATTGGGGGGATCAGTCTTGCCGCTTCGGTGCGTAGCTAACCTAACACAAATTGCGCCGCGTTGCTTTTGATACAGACCAACAGGAGGCAATTTTGGTCCAGTTGAAAAATCTTCAGACTGCGATGCTAGCGCCACGGATCATAGTGAACGACGAAAACGGAAGGCCGGTTGGCATTCGAACCTTGTCGTGAACTCGTTTGAGCTTCTGCCGGTCCCCCGGCAGAAAAGCGACCGTTCTAGCTGGTTTGCTTCCCATTCCAGCCGGAACGAACCCGCTGGAACCGGGCCTGGTTGCGGGACGCGGCCAGGCCCATTCAGCACCCGAAAAGTTACATTACAGGAGAGTCTGCAGAGTAATGCTTGTCTTAAGCGGCGATCCGTTCCAATTCCTGTTCGTAAACTGCCATGCTCTGGAAACGATAATCGCAAGCTACGCAGTGCCAAACGAAATGAACCCGGTTGTTGTTATCGGTTTCCATCCAGATGGGCGCTGGAATTGGATTTCCGCACTGAGCGCAGGGATTTTTCGTTGGAAGCTTGTTTAAGTGTGAAGCGAACATGTCAACTTCCTTTCAGCACCTGAAATGTTTACCGTCACAAGTGGTCTCGGCAATCCTTAGACCGCCCGACGTTCCGGCGAGATATCGTGAGAGTAGTGGGTGCATTCCACGATGGCTAAAAGGGCCGAGGTTTTAAGCGTTTCTGGATTCCGCTCGCCCTTCGCGGCACTTGCGAGAATGTGAGATGCGATTTCAGCTTTAGTCGCCGACGTGCGCTTCGCTTCGGGAAGCATCGCCGTGGCATCGTCCAGAACGGATTTCATCAGTTCGATTAGTTCAGGTTGAAAAGCTGCTCCTGTTGCGCCCATGACTGTGCCCTCATGCGACACTGAACTGCCCGTCATTTTGTGATGCTATTGTTCGTCCGTCCGGGACGAGACGAAGTCAAGAACTATCTCCAAAAAAGGTTGCCGCACCGCAAAAGCGCGCATAACAAACGCTTCCGTTCATATTTTCGCTTGCAGGTATTCCCGTTCAGGGCGCAAGTAAAAGAAAAGGCAACTCGGCGAGTCGTGAATGACAATGTGGCAAGCAATAGTACTGGGAATCGCGGTTGCGGCAGCGCCAAGTATAGTCGCGATGGCTTGGCTTTGGTGGATGGAAAGGGATACTAGCCCTTCTTCAATCGTCTTGGACTCCGGTCAACCAATCTATGACCTTGAAGACGCGCCAACCTGATTTCTCACGAATTGGCATCACGTCCGAGGCAACAAAATTCACGCCCGCTTCCTGGCTCTTGCCGCAGCGGGTTTGTCGGCTTTCTTCGTTTCTTGGCTTGGTTGTTCGCTTTCCGCTGATCGGTAGCAACATTTCTTTCTGACCGAACGCCGCCAAGCGTGGAGTGTTCACTTGGCGGCGTTCGATTTCACGGCCGGGCCATGAACTCCCCCAGCGAGCCTTCGTTACGGGAACACCAGCATGAAGTCTTGTTATTGCGCGCCAAATGATTTGCGTTTTCGAGCCGAACCAAGATGCCCCTGTTACCAAGGCGGGATCGTGTCGCTTTGCCCTGCGTCGCGGCAACGAAAAAGCCGCCCGAAGGCGGCTTCTCAATTCAACCCTGATGATCGTGGATCAACCGGCCATCAATGACGGCTTTGACTTCCGATGATCAGCCATAAAAGCAGATGCCAGGAAACCTCTGCGCCAAGTTCTGTTCTAGTAGCACGGAGGGTATGGATAGTATCCGCAGGCTACTGGCCGTGGCGCATAGTAACCTGGCGCGTAATAAGCACCCGCGGCAGCGGCACCTACCGCGGCAGCACCGACCGCAGCAGCACCGACGCCTACCGCCACTCCAGGACGTACACCACGGTAATAGCCACCACGGTAAACGCCTCCGCGATAGACGCCAACACCTCTTCGATAATAGGCGGAGGCGTCAGTTGAAACAGTCCCAACAAACCCGATCCCCATGATAACGGATGCAACGAGCGAAATAATGGTTCGACGTGACATGTTTGATTTCCTTTCGCAGATATTCAGACGAGGAAATTCTCGCCGATTTGGAAACGAAAGCCCTCTCGCCCGTGTCGGAAAGCGAACGCCGGCGTCGGTTGTTCCACAGCCGGTTACTGGCGCGACCGCTGGGGCCGTCGTTGGCGAGATGCTGGCCCTCAATGTCCGCTTGTCCGCAGCGGCTGTGAGAATCGGATTGTTCGTCTTAAACCGTTTCACTCCTTGAAAAGGTCGGCGCTGATAACGATTACCGGCTCCGTCGTAGTGTTCTCGGCCCAATGTTCAACATCAGTGGTTTCGGTGAGCACCTCGCCGGCCTTATAAGTTCGGTCGGGACCGCCCTTGCGATGTTCTGTCAAACTACCCTGCATAATGTAAGTCAGCGCAGGACGATCTTTGTGGCTGTGAAAGGCGGCAACTCCGCCCGGTTCAAGAGTGATTTGCCGGATGCGAAACTGACGCTGTGCAAAGTCGTCCAATCCCTGCTTGCCAAGCGCGTAGCCCGATAGGGTTCTGTCTTCACCCCCTTATTCTCTGTTGGTGGCTGTTGTGCGCTCGCCGCGCTTAGTCCGGTGCCGACCGCCAGAACACAGAGCAGTGCCGTTAGTTTCGTAACCATACTTCCTCCCTTTCCCCTCTCTTCCGCTACCTGACCTCTCCTCGTCTCGTCTCAGCTTTTTTGGCTCACAAATTGGCCTCATCCTGCCGACGAACGGGCGAGCGGGCGCGTGATTTTACAGAAAGCGCGGCCAGCCTGTCGTGCCTAGGAGAAGCAAGCCGACCGCACCTTCGCCTCGGGCCGACGACCTACTGTCCGGAAGGGGCGACCCACTGCTACAACAGGCGGGCGGGCGGCAGGTTCCAGGAGACGCGACCGGAGTTCTCTTCCAGGTCATCCGGCCGCGCCTAAGCTATCACCTGCGGGTCACGGAAAAGCCAGGTGGACGAACCTAATCGTACAACCGCCGATCAGGCGGGGAGTTTCAGATAGGGTCGGATTTTACTTGGTACCAAAAGGGCGAACTCGCAAAGAAAAAGCCGCCCGAAGGCGGCTTCTCCATTCAAACCAGATGATCTGTAGGTCAGCTCGCCATCATTGCTGGCCTGGACTTCCGGCGATATGCCATGAAGCCGATGCCAGCGAAGCCGAGGATCATCATCGCCCATGTCGAGGGTTCAGGGACGGTGGCAATTCAGAAATATGAAAGGGGCGTCAACCGCGTCAGTGCGGCGCGCCTGTTCGAGATATGCAAAGTCTTGTACCGCATTTATGGCGGAGCTGGAGGATTCGGTCTGATACCGCGCTGGTCCCAACGCGCATACTTCGCGGCATGATAGGCGGCATCCTCGCGCCATTCCTCGAAGTCGGTTTCGGTGCGGTTCGGCAGATATTCCTTCCACGCAATTTCGAACGCAGCTCGGGCATCATTGAATGTCTTGGCGGTGCCGTATCGTTGCTCCCCTGGATCGCTGCTGCATCAAACCGACGCGAACCCCGGCATAATGAATTTGCCAGCGTTCCGGTTGTTCATTGATTTGCTCGCGGGTAAGGGCGGGCATGGCGGCATCAAATCGCTGCAGGCGACGGCTTCTACTCTACGGGTGTCTACACGCGTATATTGGACACCTACTGGACACTAAGTTTTTGCGGGAAGCCAAGCCATTGAAACCATTGGCGCTCCCTAGCGGAATCGAACCGCTCTCTCCACCGTGAAAGGGTGGCGTCCTAACCGATAGACGAAGGGAGCGAGAACGTCCGCCTTGCACCGACCGACCCGGTCGCGGCATTGCCGTTTCGCTATGGTCACAAACAAATACACCCGGCAAATCAACGCTTTGAGGTTGCGATGGCGCCGTGCCGAACCCGGACCCTGGCGACTTGATCCCGATGACGGCGGGCGAACGTATAGTGGCGTTTGCGCGGCCGGGCAAGCCGCCGGAAACCCCGATTTTACGCCCGATGGAACGCATTCCCGGCCACGCAAAAGGTCATAATTGTTGCGAGGTCTCAACGGTTTCTAAAGTCGCCTGGCGTAGGGGGTAGGCGGAGCATTTCCCGGCAAGGTGGATCCGGCTTGCCGCACCAAATGCTCCACCCTCATGACTAGCGCATTCTGTTCGCAAAACCGGTAACCACTTTTGCGCAATACGCACTGGAGTAAATGAAATGGCCGCAGCAACCAAGAAGCGGGACGCCCGCAAGTCGTTAAGCCAACCCGGATGGATCACTCTCGAGGGCGGCTTTGCTGCGCGCAAGTGCGTGGTGCAGGATATGTCCAAGACTGGCGCCAAGATCACGGTCGACGATCCCAACATGCTGCCTGCGAAATTGCGGCTTGCTTTCGCGCGCGATGCAAGTACGGGGCGACATTGCGAAGTGGTGTGGCGTCGCGGAAGGACTGTCGGCGTCAAGTTTGTCCGGTAGCAGCAAGAGGGCTACCCATTGCAACTCGATATAATCGTTCCCGTCGCGATGGGTTGCGCGTTGCTTTGGTGGGTGAGCCGCGGCATGAGCCGGACCCGGCGTCTGGTGGCGGCGGCCATCACGCTGGTCGTGATCGTTTGTGTTTTACTGTTCGAGCGGTCGAGTTTTTTGAAATGACGCCGGAAACCGTCACGACATCGGCGGCGCGACGAATTGTTTGAATCCGGCTCGGCCGGCGAATTGCCCGAACCAGCGTTCGAGATGCGCCAGATGTGGTTTGCTGACGCCTTCGACCCCGAACCAGCGCCGCGCGTAAGCGCCGAGCGCAATATCGGCAAGGGTGAAATCATCGCCCTCGATGAAGCGCCGGGTCGCCAACTGGGCATCGACGATCCGCCATTGCACGGCCTCCGCGTCGGCATCTTTCTGGATCGCCTTCATGTCGCGCTGTTCGACCGGGGTTCGCACCAGCGCCCAAAACACGGGACGATCGACCGGTTGAAGCGTCGAAAGTGTCCAGTCCAGCCACCGGTCGACGCCTGCGCGCAACTTCGGCGCCTGCGGATAGATCGGAGATCCCTCGGCGTAGGTCAGCACGAGGTAGCGCATGATCGAATTCGATTCCCAGAGCACGAAATCGCTGTCCACCAGGGTTGGCACGCGCCCGTTGGGATTCATCGCGAGGTAGTCTGGCTCGTGGTTGCGGCCGAAGGCCATGCCGGCGTCGATGCGCTCGTAGACAAGGTCAAGTTCGCGCAGGCACCACAGCACTTTCTGCACGTTGACCGAATTGGCCCGGCCCCAAATTCTGAGCCGTCCCTGACTGCCGTTCGACACGATGTTTCGCTCCCGATAATCCGCCCCTCGCGTCATATCGGAATTCCAACAAAAAAGCGCCCGGCAAAAAAATCAGGCCCGCTATCAGCGGAGCCTGATTTGGGAAATACGCCGATCGACAGAGGTCAGCGGCCGAAGAACAACCACAACAGAATAATGACCGGTATAGGTACGCCAAGCAGCCAGAGCAGAATTCCTCGTCCCATTATAGCCTCCATGAATGCATCATGGATTCAAGAACGCGAAAGAGAACGTCAGGTTCCGGCAAGCGAAACAGAAAAACCTCTCACCAGTGTCCGGTATTCGGCATCGAGGCCCACGGCTCCGCCGGCGGCTTCGCATCGCCCTTCTGCAGAAGTTCGATCGAATGCAGATCCGGCGAGCGGACGAAGGCCATCTGACCGTCGCGCGGTGGACGGTTGATGGTAATCCCGAGTTTCATCAGACGGTCGCAGGTTGCATAGATGTCGTCGACCTCGTAGGCGAGGTGGCCGAAATAGCGGTCCTCACCGTATTTTTCTTCGTCCCAATTATAGGTGAGTTCGACCAGCGGCGCGCCGCGTCCCCTCGACTGTTTGAGCAGTCCTTCGTCTTCGGCGGCGCAAAGGAAAACCAGCGTGAATTTCGCCTTGTCGTTGTCGACGCGTCTCACCTCCTTCAATCCCAGGGCGTCCTGATAGAATTTCAGCGCGGCATCGAGATTGCGGACGCGCAGCATGGTGTGCAGATAACGCATGTTTCTTGTCTCCCTGAGATATTGAAGAGGTTTCGACTGGCTTCGGGGCATTCAATAGCAGCAAATCGCGGGCGAGGGCAGGGCGTTCGGCAGGTGGTCGTTTCGCGTCCAACTGCGGTGAGATGACGAGGGAAGTCCATACGGTTTCAGCCGAGGAACCCAGGTTCCCATGCAATCATTGAAACAAGTTCCCCTGCAACCGTTGAAGAAGGTCTGCGTTATCTCGCCGGTAGTCATTGGAGGAGACGCATGAAAAAAGCATTAGCGATCTTAGCGACGGTAGCCACGGTTGCCGCAACCACTGTGGCTGCGCCGGCGCAAGCGCGCGGCCTCGGCCCCGGGTTGGCCTTCGGTCTGGCAGCCGGCGCAATCGCCGCGGGGGCCGCCGCAGCGTACGGACCGTATTATGGGCCGGGCTATGGCTATTACGGATACGGCCCTCGCTACTATTATGGATCCGGGCCGTATGCCTATTACGGCGGTCCATACTATCGGCACCGCTATTGGCGCAATCACTGGTAATCGAAAAGCCCGGAGCGTTGCCTCCGGGCTTTTTCTTTTTTCGCTTTAGGTCGCGAAAAAACCGGCGGGCGAAAGGCCGGTTTCGCTGAGAAGCTAAAGCGCCTGGGACCAGAACCGCGGGCGCTCGTTTCCGTGGCGCGCGTTTTTCATCGTGGCCACGAAATATTCCTCGCGTTCGCGCTGGAATTTTTCCTGGGTGACTTTGAAATTTGCAACGCGCATTGCGATCTCTTCACGCGCCTGAGCGAGCCTGTCTTGCCGTTCGGTGATGACCATCCTTTTTGATTCTTGTCCAAGGCGCATGGGTGGTTGCGATTGGGGCCTGAATTGGGACACGGCGTTGCAACATTGTGATTGCTGCGCGCTACGTTCGTGGAAGATATGACCCGGCTCCGGCAGGTTTGGTTTTGCGCACCTTCCCTGAGGCATCGAAGGTGCATTCCGGCTGGCCATGCTATAGTCGACGTGACCAAATTTTCGGATGTCGCAAAATGATCGCGTCAGACCTTCGCAGCGGAGTGGAACAACTCGGGGACATGATTGCCGAGGCATCCGCCATCGTTCCCTTCACCGGCGCCGGCATTTCGACCGAATGCGGAATTCCCGATTTTCGTTCTCCCGGCGGATTGTGGACGCGTAACCGCCCGATCCCGTTCGACGAGTTCGTCGCCAGCCCGATTGCCCGGAATGAGGCATGGCGCCGGCGCTTTGCGATGGAGGCGACGTTCGCCGCGGCGCGGCCGGGACGCGGTCACCGCGCACTCGCTTCGCTGTACAAGGCCGGCAAAATTCCGGCCATCGTCACCCAGAATATCGACAATTTGCATCAGATATCGGGATTCGCGCCCGAACACGTCGTGGAATTGCACGGCAATACCACCTACGCGCGCTGCATCGGCTGCGGGCGATCCTACGACCTTGGCTGGGTCAAACAGAGCTTCGATGCAAGTGGCGGCGCGCCCGACTGTACCGTCTGCGACGAGCCGGTAAAGACCGCCACCATTTCGTTCGGGCAGGCGATGCCGGAAGACGCCATGCGCCGGGCCACTGAACTTGCCCAACATTGCGACCTGTTTATCGCGATCGGGTCGTCGCTGGTGGTCTGGCCGGCCGCCGGGTTTCCGATGCTGGCCAAGAACTGCGGCGCCAAATTGGTGATTATCAACAACGAACCTACGGAGCAGGATGACATCGCCGATCTGGTCATCCGGCACGATATCGGGGAAACGCTTGGGCCGTTCGTAGGCAACTGATGCCCAATTGATTCGCCGATGTGCAAGGCTGTTCATAGTTCCCGGCGGATTTGTTTTTTATCTATGCGCCGCAAGCGGGAGTGTTATCTTTTGATTCGAGAGATTCGCGTGGCGTCATCATGAATCACCATGGATGGGCGCGTGTTTCCGGTGCCGTCGCGTCAGATGACGGGCCGCAGATATATGTGTGGGGTCCGGGGTTATGGGGTCGGACGGATTTGAGTCCAAGAAGCTCACGGGCCCGGCGTCGGTCGGGTCCGCGCCGAACAGGGTTGGGCCTGGTGAATTTTCAGGAAGTGCCGGGCGCGATCCGGCGATAGATGCGCTTTCGGGCCTCGGTGAAACCGCCGCCAACCTTGTCGAAATCAGCGGTGTTATCAAATGGTTCGACGCATCGAAGGGCTACGGCTTTATCGTTCCCGATAATGGCTGGCCGGATGTGCTTCTCCACGTCACCGTGCTCAGGCGCGACGGCTATCAGACGGCCTATGAAGGGGCCCGGCTGGTCTGCGAATGCGTGCAGCGAGCGAAGGGTTATCAGGCGTTTCGGATCCTTTCGATGGACGAATCGACGGCGATCCATCCGGCCCAGATGCTGCCGCCGCGGACCCACGTCAACGTCACGCCGACCAGCGGTCTGGAGCGGGCGCAGGTCAAATGGTTCAACCGGTTGCGTGGCTTCGGCTTCCTGACCTGCGGGGAGGGTACGCCGGATATTTTCGTGCACATGGAAACGTTGCGCCGCTTCGGGATGACCGAGCTCCGCCCCGGCCAGTACGTATTGGTGCGGTTTGGGCCGGGTTCCAAGGGGATGATGGCTGCCGAAATTCAGCCGGAATCCGGCTCGCCGGGACTTTCGTCGCACTGATCGTGCGGCGCCTTCCGTTCCATCGGACAAGAAATTGTTAGCCGGTCGCCCAAACCGGCACAGAGCGGGCATGTCCGCGGTCCGCTATTTGCCATGATCATCCAGTTAGGATCAGCTAACCCGTATTCCGCGAAAGCAGGCATCGGTTTTTTGAAAAGAATACGCGCAAGTTATTGAATGAGAGCATTTTCTTACCGCAAACCGGATTTCACTTTGCCGGAAAATGCTCTACGAAATCATTTCCTGACCAGGGTGAGTGTTGTCTATGAATTGCTATCGAGGTGCCGGTCTGAATCGCCTGCATGCGGGGCTACTTCTCGCGGCCGTAATTGCACTGTGCGTGTTCGCCGGCTTCGGCGCCCGTGCGGCGAGCGTCCAGCCGCTCGAGATCGTCACCAAATCCGGCGTGCAGGTTTTTTCGGTCGAGATGGCGACGACCGAAGAGGAAAAGACCACCGGCCTGATGTACCGCAAGGAGTTGCCGGACGGACGAGGGATGCTGTTCGATTTTTCGCCGGAACAGCAGGTCTCGATGTGGATGAAAAACACATTTATCTCACTCGACATGATCTTCATTCGGGCCGACGGCCGGATCCTGCGAATTGCTGAAAATACCGAGCCGCAATCCACCCGGATCATCTCGTCAGGGGGGCCGGCGAAGGGGGTGCTGGAGGTCATCGCCGGCACCGCGAAAAAATACGGCATCGAGCCCGGAGACCGCGTGGCGCACCCGCTCTTTAATAGCCGCTGAAACCGTCGCGGTACCTTGCTGGTTCAGCCTTAAGCGTGTATCGACGTCGTTTTCCAGATATCCGGGGTATAGCGCAGCCTGGTAGCGCGGCAGTTTTGGGTACTGCAGGTCGTTGGTTCGAATCCAGCTGCCCCGACCAAAAACGCCTTTGAATCCCTTAGCTTTTTCCCCTGCGATTCTGACGCGATTCTGACACGCGGTTCTTACGCTGTTCCGCCATCGTCGGCAGCGACGCGCGATTGCAGGCGCGCATTAGCAACAGTGGCAATTTTCTTCGCACGTCGGCGGATGTACCGGACCGACGTTTTATCGTTGGTGTGGGTCAGGCCGCCCGAAACATCGGCGAGCTCCGCGCCGGCTTTCTCGGCCTCGGTCGCGCCGCTGGCGGCTCGCGCGCGGAATAAACGACGTCGGTTAAGGATCAAGGAATCCGTCCTGACCGTACCCCGATTAGCCGACGGGTTTTGTCGTCTAACTGACAAAGATGACTCTGGATTCCAGCGAAACGCGCCGATACAAGTCCTCGACGTCATCGTTCACGAGCCGGATGCATCCGGAAGCTACGAGATGGCCAATGGTCTTCGGCGAGTTCGTTCCGTGAATGATCACCCCAGGCTTGTCCAGCAAGAACGCGCGCGCACCCAACGGACTGCCAGGACGGCCGGCCGCCGCAAGCAACGTTGCGGGATCCTTGGCAGAGTCGGTGCCCATAGGCCGCCAATCAGGCCATTCAAGCTTGCTCGTGATGTGGAAGAGACTGCCTCCCTTCAGACATTCCTGCGCAATCCCGATCCCATAGCGGCGCGCGGAGTTGTTGGAATCGATGACATAGAGAAAGCGGTTTTCCCGATCGACCACGATCGATCCGGGAGCGGCCGTCGTTCGATAGAACACCACCTGCCGCTGCATGGCAAACGGCAGCTCGGCGCTAGAGGAGCCGCCGTCAACGCCGGGCTTCAGGTCCGCCATGATTACGTCCTCACCCCCACGCGGCGCGTGTTGCGATGACGAACTCAGGCCGCCCGCTAAGATGCGTGGGCCTTTGTTGGCGGCATATGCATACAGCAGCGCCGCCAGCGCGATGCCGGCAATGGCTGCGCAGGCCGTGACGGCCAGGGGCTTCCAATTTGTACCGGGTGACAGCACCCTGCTGATTTCCGCTGCGGAATCCTGTTCATGCAGCGGCCCGCCAGCGATGTCGTCTTCGATCCGCCGGATGGCGTCTCCGAGCGCAGCGACTTGGGAGGAGGCGGCTTGAGGGGTGAGGTTTGACCTCGCGATAAGGCTATGGGCGTCGTTGTATATCTTGTCGCGTGCAGCTACGTCCTTGCCTGCGACCGCTTTCGTCAACAGCGAGTAATAATCCACGGTCATGACCTGTGCCCCAAATGGAAACTACCGGATAGGAGGCGCGTACTGGATTCCGCCCTGCGTCCAGAGCGCATTCAGTCCGCGCGGGATGCTGAGCCTGGACTGCGTTCCAACGTTTCTCTCATAGATCTCTCCGTAGTTGCCGACCGCGCGCACGGCCCGCGCCGCCCAGTCCTTCGGGAGGCCAAATTGCTCGCCAAACTCACCGTCGGTGCCGACCAGCCGCCGGATATTGGGGTTGGACGATTTCACTGCCTCGTCGATTGTCCTTGATTTGACGCCCAGCTCTTCGGCATTGATCAGTGCATAGAGCGTCCATTTGATCAGGTTAAACCACTGGTCATCGCCCTGTCGTACGGCGGGCCCCAGCGGTTCCTTTGAAATCACCTCCGGCAGGATGATATGGCTGTCGGGTGCGGCCAGCTTGAGCCGTTCGGCGTAGAGCTGCGAAACGTCGCTGGTCAGAACGTCGCATTTGCGATCGTCATATGCCTTCAAGGTTTCTTCGGCGCTGCCAAGCGCCAGCACCTTGATGTCGATGTCATTGGCGCGGAAATAATCCGACAGGTTCAGCTCGGTCGTGGTGCCGGTCTGGGTGCAAATCGTCTTGCCTCCAAGCTGCAGTGCAGTGTCGATGCCGGCATCCCGCCGCACCAGGAAGCCCTGGCCGTCATAATACGCGACGCCAGCGAACATTAGGCCGAGCGAACCTTCCCGTGACATGGTCCATGTCGAGTTGCGCGACAGCACGTCGATCTTGTTCGATTGCAGCGCCGTGAAGCGAGAGGCGGTATCGAGCGTCATGAACGTCACCTTCGCGGGATCGTCGAAGATGGCAGCCGCCACGGCGCGGCAAATATCTACGTCAAAGCCGGTCCATGCATTCTTGTCGTCCATACTTGAAAAGCCCAGCAAACCCTGACTGACGCCGCAATTGAGCGTGCCGCGCTCCTTGACGGCTTTCAGGGTTTGGGCGCCGGCGGGATGAGCCGCCACAAGGACAAGAGCCAGCAGGGTGGCCGTCAGGATGCCGTGTCTTTTGTTGTGATTGGACATTTGTGTCTCGTGATCGGTTGCGGATATAGCCGTGGTTTCCCAGCTGCTACGTCAGCAGACTAACACAACGTGGAGTACTATCCCTATTTCACCTCTATTCTATCACCTCTGTGGCGCGGGCGAGGAGAAAGGGTGGCATGGTCAAACCCCAAGTGCTTTCTTTTGAATGCCACGAGCACATTTCAGGGAGCGATCCGAATACATCGATAGTCCCGCCACCGAAATCCATGACGGCGCCACCGAAGTGCGCGGGAATCTCGAACGCGATCCCTCGCTGGGCCGCAAGTACGCCGTCTATGACGAGATGCGGGCGAAAGGCCTGACCGACTATGCCGCGCTGAGTTGGTTGAAAACAATTCCCCGCCGCGGGGAAGCGCCACAACTGTGCCGCGACTCAGGATTGGCTTTCGCTCGGGCTGGGGACTTCTCGAATTGGAGACGCCCGATGAATGGAATGGGCATGGAGTTCGCCCGCGTCATTAGTCCCGTCGAGGACATGGAAATATGGAATGCGAGCAGCAACGGCTTTTCGTTCGTGATCAGTTACGAGAGCCACAGCGGTCCCGGCCTTCACGGGCGCAACGGCTTCGTGGCGTCGTGGCGTCCGATCCATCAGAACAGGTGCGCCATCAAGGTTGGCGGATCGCCCTTTGAATCGCTGACTGAGGCCGAAGAAGCCTGCAAGGCCATGCTGGGCCACCTGACGAGATAGCTATTACGGACCGCCAAATCACCCGCTGGCCTCCAGATGCCTTTCAAATGAACCCCCCGCTGCGCAGCTTGTACGACATTGCTCGGAAGGTTGTCCGACACCGGCCACCGCGGAAAACGAATCCTGCGATTCGGCAGGCGCCAAGGATTGGTCGTCGTCGGATGAAACGCGACGGCGGTTCGCCCCGTATCTGGATGGATCAATCGGAGTGCGTTCCGGTCGTGTTGAACGTGGTGATTATCGAGCGAAGTCCGAACAAGTGGAATGGCGCGTCTGTGACCGTCGCGGGACCACGATAATGAGCGGATTTGAACGCACTCGACAGGCGGCCAATTATGCCGGCGATCGCGCACTATTCGGTCTGTTGGTTCCCGGCTGGGACGAGCGATGATCGCGCTCGTGCGGCACGGAATGTGCATATGTAAACGTGCATATGTACTGTCTACCTCGGAGCGGTTTGCATATTCCGGCCCGCCGGGGCGTTTCCTCCCTTAACTGAGCCGTCGCACCAACCCGGCGGCGGCGGTCATTTTTTTGCGGCGCAGCGCCAAACCCTCCCAACAGACATTCGCAGTATTGCCTTCGACCTGCGGTTGCGCTTGGATGGTCTCGGGTGGGGGGATCATCACATGCGTATTATGGGAATTCCGGCCGTGTTCGGCGTCCTGATAGCGGCCGCTCCCGCAGTTGCGCAGACGCCCTACGACGGGCTTTGGAATGTAACGATTGTGACCAAGGCAGGCAGTTGCGAACCGACGGCACACTATGCGGTCACAGTCGCTGACGGAAAGATTTCAGGCCCACAAAATGTTTCCGGGGTGGTGGGTAGAGAAGGCAACGTGAAAGTGTCGATCGGGTCAGCTTATGCGAATGGCCAACTCGATACAAAGAGCGGCACAGGCAAATGGAATGGCGCATCAGGCGGCGTCCCCTGCAGCGGTCGCTGGGAAGCCTCGCGGCAATAAACTCAGAAGCTCTCTGGCCCGGCGAGCTCGCGCAAGCTGGCCGCCCTCGGGGGGGGGTAAACCCGACATGGCGCGGACAGCCCAATTCGGTCGAAAATGAACCGGAACGGACGTCACCGACCTCTTCCGGTATCGCTATCAGAGCCGCTATGATGAGCTTCGGGATGGGCGGGCATGAAGCGCTGCGAGTTCATTTGTCTTCTCGGCGGCATCGTTGCGGGATTTTGGTCCCGCCGCCGCTACATGCTCGTCGCGGTTGCAGCATTGGTGCTTCTGCCGATCGAGGTCAGCGATGCCGGCTGGCTGTCTGATGTCTTCAAAAACTCGTCAACGTCAAAGCACAGCAAATCGCCAAAGCGCGTCACCTCGGCAAAGCCGGCCAACTTGGCAAGGCGTGCCGCCTCGCCAAAGCACCACGCTGCAAGCCTTGCCGCCCTGGGGCCGGTCGCTTTGAACCGTTCCGCTTTGAAACCGGTCGCAACAATGTGCGATCCCTCGAAATTCCGGATCGTTCTGGATGTGGGACATACCGCCGAATCAGAAGGCGCGATCAGCGCCCGCAACGTCGCCGAGTTCGTCTACAACCTGCACCTTGCGAAACGGATCGAGGAGAAATTGAAGGCCGAAGGCTTTGCCGAAACCAGGTTGCTCCTGACCGAGGGCAAGGCCAGGCCCAGCCTCGTCAAACGTGTCGCCGCCGCCAACAATCTGCACGCGGATCTCCTCTTGTCGATCCACCATGACTCCGTGCCCAACAAATTCCTCGAGGGCTGGGAATTTGAGGGCAAGAAAAGCCATTTCAGCGACCGCTTCAGCGGTTACTCCGTCTTCGTCTCCCGCAACAATCCGGACTTCAAGACGAGCCTCTCGTTCGCCGAATTGATCGGCAAGGAAATGAAGGCCCAGGGGCTTCACTATGCCCGGCAATATACCCAGGCCGTCATGGGTCGCTACCAGCACCCGCTGCTGAACAAGGAGACCGGCGTCTATAGCTACGATCAGCTTGTCGTGCTGAGAAAGGCCCGGATGCCCGCCGCCCTGCTGGAGGCGGGCTCGATCATCAACCGGGACGAAGAGCTCAAGATGGACTCGCCCGAACGCCGGAACATCATCAGCAGCGGGGTCACGGCCGCCGTGAAGGAATTCTGCGAGCCTCGATGGGCCATTCTCGGTCCGCTGTGATGGCGCGGTGACGGCCCCACCTGGCATCTGGGCGAAACGCGGTCCGATCGGCACCTGCTGATTTCACCCCTGTTGCCGTGTCTTGATCTCGTCGAATTTGACAAGCGCTCGTTCAAATTTGGCATTGAAGAGCCACATCGCGTCGAGAATTTCGCGGAAGGTTGCAGATGTTCTTGCCCTGTCAGCCTGTCCAAAGGCGAAGATGCTGTTGTTTCGCAGATATCCCATGATCGTCGGGTCGGAAATTCTATAGTTGAGGAGGTTGCCTGACTTGAGTGCGGACCTGGTCGGAGTGGGAATGATTTGGATGAGTTCAAAGAACTTCATTTGATCGATCGGATTTGGCAGTGTTTTCACGATAGCCGGTACCTGCGGGAAAATATCCGCGTGTGCGTTCATAAGGGCGTCTCGCACGGCGGTCCAATGATTGAGCCGATGATCCAGATCGCCAACCCGCGCCTCTTCCTTTTCGTCGCGAAGGCTTAGTGCAGGATCAAAGGCTGCGATCGATTTTTTCATCGCGGCCCACTTCGTTCGACCATTTTTATCTTCGGATGGACCCGTTTGCAGACTTCCCTTGTATTTATTCGAGCGCGCATTCCCTACATTTTGATTGCCGTTCGTCTCGGCAAAGAAGAGCCCCAGGCTGATACGGCCCGCCGCCTCGGCATTCGCCGTATCAAGGCCCTTGGCTCGCGCAATGGCAGTTCCCAAATCGGCAATGTCCTTGAATGGCGTATCTGATTTTTGCGCGCCGGCCGGCGGCGCCTCCATGAAGTCGAAAAGCTTCCTGTACTCGTCGAGCAGCGGCTCAGTGCCGGCGTCAAAGTACGCCGGAGGGATTCCGAATTTATTAGGCCCTCCGATTTTGGACGGAAGAGCGTCGGTGAGGTCTTTGTACGCGCTCATCATGTCAATGCGTGCGAGGTAGAGTGCTTGTCCCGGCAAGTTCGGCAGCCGTTGATTCGAATTGATCTGTGCGCGCCGCTGGCCCAGGATCGACTCGAAGTTTTTTAGTGCATTATTGTACGCATTGAGTACGTCCGATTGTTTGTTCGTGAGCGCCGCCGGCTCACCGATCATTGCGCAGGCGAGCGCAAAAAAAGCAACCATACGTAAAGGCCATTTCATCGCCTTCATCCGCTATTTCCGGTGCGTGCTGTTAAGGTTGCGCGGCGCTTCCTTGTAGTGAATGAAATCACAATGCTGAAGTTTTTTGCGGGCAACCGCCCGATCATAACCGACAGACCGTTTGGCCGCCAGGAGTACCGCGCACCCACACCGCCCTACGCGCTACGGAACTACAAAACCTCAAGCCGCGATAACGCCAGGATCGGACATCTCGTAGTAGTCACGTCTGCTCAGCCAGAACGCAGCACGTCACGGCGGTTTGCCTTCTGCGCCGGGCGCGCGTTCATCGCGTAGAGCTTGGCGAAACCGGCGATGTCCGCGTCGGCGACCTGTATGGGGTCGGTAAGCAGCAGCCACTCGACGGTTTCGGAGCAGGGTGGTGTCGTCAGCGAGCCAGGATAGCGATAGTAGGCAAGCCGCCTGGGCAAGAGTCCGTTCGGGTTGATAGCCGGGTCGGCCTTGACGGTCTCACCTTCATGCGTTGGCATGGTTGTGATTATCTTGCTGAATACCCGGTTGGGCCTTCCCGCCACCATAAGCGCACCGACCACGGCGAGCGCGCCCGAAGCATGAGCATGGACAAAATGCGCCTCCATCGGAAAGCTCTTGCCACGGATGAGGTGCTCGCTCGGACGATGGAAGTGAAACTGCAATAGCCTGTAAGGCCCGCCGCCGAAAGTGAGCGTACCCTTGGCGGTATTTAGTTGGATTGTGTGACCGTTGTTGACAATGGTATCGGCGGTCTTGCCCCAGGCGATCCTGAGCGGCGGCAGTTGCGCTTTGATCGACCCGTTTATGTCGATTGGCGATTGCTGGCTACCAACCGAGCAGACTTTGCTCGCGGCGTCGACATCGCCCCAATTAGCGGGGCCAGTAGTGCCTTCGTAGGTCCAATGCGCCCCTTCGGCGGCGGAGCCAGTGGACGCGCAGAGCGGGCACAGTACGAGCCCGGTCAAGGCTTTCAATGCGTGACGACGGTTCATACAATCCTCCTCGACGGTTGAACAAGGTCAGCACGAGTGGCGCCCAACCGCTAGATTTCCGACGCCGGGCGCGGGTCGATCTTACCAATAGCTCCTTCGGTCGTGCCATAGACCGGAATTTTGTCGCGCGCCGTCATGGCGCGGAGATGCCAAAATCGACGCGAATGACCCGAACCGGTCATGCACCAGTTTGCCAACGACTGATCGGTTGGACCCCGATGCTTGCTGACTGCTTCCCGCCGATATGATATGCTAATGTTCCTCGTAGAGGAGAACGTCTTCCATGGCATGCCCCCCGATTGCGGGGGCGAGACCGGCACTGCCACGCAAATCAATGAGATAGGCGGCCAGGCCACACGATGGGAGGAGGCTATGTCCATCGAAAGCATTCTGAGGCGGAAGGGCACCGACGTCACGACAATAGCTCCGGAAGCCAGCATCAAGAGAGCGGCGGACTGGCTCCGCGCAAAGAATATCGGCGCTCTCGTGGTGACGAGTGGGAACGAAGTTCTTGGTCTCATTTCCGAACGTGAAATCGTTCATGCGTTTTCTCGCTATGGCGAGACAGCCGGGTCGATGCCTGTGAAGGAAATCATGCAATACGGCGTGACCACCGTGTCCCCGGACGAGAGTGTCAATCGCGTGATGAACCTGATGACGCACCATCGCGTGCGCCACGTGCCGGTACTACGCGGCGGCGAGCTCGCCGGTATCGTCAGCATCGGGGATGTAGTCAAGCTTCGACTGGAGGATCTGGAGCTTGAGGCGAACGTCCTACGTGATGTCTACAACGCCGGGCGTTGACGGCTCGGGCGTCGTCTCATAGGCGTGCCCGTGTTTCCCGATCTTGTTCCGATTTGAACGACGGCCAACTCGCTTGGGTTTGGCCTGCATGCTCGCGCGCACCTGTCCTGCCTGAGTTCAGCCTCGGGCTTTTTTGATCTCATACGCTAGGAAATTCCACAAGTTGGCACGGAGAATTGGTAGGCGGACACCCGCTCGTGCTGCACTTTGCGCAGTAAATTGTCATGATGACAAACCGGGTGCGCGGCTATAGCGTACCGCAAAATAAAATTCACGGGAGGAGTGGCATGCCAGACACAATGGTCGCAGCACGTGCTTCGGAAGCGACGAGCAGCAATAGGACGCAGCAGGTCGACGTCGCAGTAGTGGGCGCCGGCTTTGCCGGCCTGTACCTTCTGCATCGTCTGCGCAAAGCCGGTTTCACGACGGTGGGCTTGGAGGAGGCCGACGACGTCGGCGGCACCTGGTACTGGAACCGCTATCCCGGCGCACGCTGCGACATTCAGACCATCGACTACAGCTACACCTTCGATCCGGAACTGGAGAGCGCGTGGAAATGGTCGGAGAAATACGCCACTCAACCCGAAATCCTGCGCTATCTAGGGTTCGTCGCCGACCGCTATGAGCTGCGGCGCGACATCCGCTTTGGCACCAAAGTGACGGCGGCGACGTGGGATCAGGCCACAGAACGCTGGCTGCTCACGACCGACAACGGCGCTTCCGTATCCTGCCGCTATTACATCATGGCCACCGGCTGTCTCTCCTCGCCCAAGCCGCCGGAAATCGATGGCGTCAAAAACTTCAAGGGCGAGGTGTATTTCACCGGCCGCTGGCCGCATGAGGAGGTCAAGCTCGCTGGCAAGCGCGTCGCGGTCATCGGCACGGGATCATCGGGAATCCAGTCGATCCCATTGATTGCCGAGCAGGCGGCCCAGCTGACCGTCTTTCAGCGCACGCCGAACTTTGCCCTGCCGGCCCACAATGGTCCTGCGCCGGCGCATCGCGTTGCCTTGCTGGAAGCCGACCTCGTCGCCTACCGTGAGCAGGCCCGCTGGTCGATGGCAGGTGTACCGCTGCCGCAACAAACGGTCGTTAGCTGGCAGCTCAGCGATGCCGAGCGCCGCGAGCGCTTCGAGAAGGCGTGGGCCGCCGGCGATCTTGTCTACATACTGACCCAGCTTTGGGCCGATCAGGGCGTCGACGTCGACGGAAACGCGCTGCTCGCCGGGCTGATCCGCGAGAAGATCCGCACGACCGTGACGGATCCCGAAACGGCTGCGGCGCTGAGCCCCCACGACCATCCGTTTGGGGCCAAGCGCCCATGTCTCGATACCAATTACTATGCGACGTACAACCGCCCCAACGTCACGCTGGTGAACCTGCGGCAGGAGCCGATCAAATCGATCGCGGCCTCCGGCATTCAGACCGACAAGCGCACGTTCGACGTGGATGTCATCGTGTTCGCCACCGGCTTCGACGCCATGACCGGAGCCATCATGGCCGTTCATCCGATCACCGGCCGTGGCGGAAAATCGCTGTCGGGCGTCTGGGCCAACGGCCCGCAGACCTATCTCGGTCTTACCGTCGCCGGCTTTCCCAACCTGTTCATGATCACCGGCCCGGGCAGCCCGTCGGTGCTGTCGAATATGGCTGTATCGATCGAGCAGCACGTCGATTGGGTGGTCGACCGACTGATTGCGATGCGCGAGACCGGCTTCACGACAATCGAGGCCACCGAAACGGCGCAGGACGGTTGGGCCCGACACATGGCCGACTGCTCGACGCTCACGCTGCATCGGTTGGCCAACACCTGGTACACGGGCGCCAACGTGCCCGGCAAGGCGCAAGGCGTGATGCCCTATACCGGCGGCGTCGGCCCATACCGCAGCATCTGCAACGAGGTTGTCAGCCGCGGCATGCTGGGCTTCAGGCTCACCGGCCCTAACGTTGCCGAGCAATGCAACGACGGCGAGGTCGTTCGCCTGCAACCGGACGTGCGGCTGGTGCTGAACATGCTGGAGGAAATGAAGCTGCCGCCGATCGAGTCATTCGGCTTCCAGGGCGCGCGCGACTTCGTGGCTCAATTCAATGCCAGCCGACCTGCCGGCAGACCGGTCGGCGAGGTCGTCGACGGCACGTTCCCCGGCCCCGACGGTCCGCTGCCTTACCGCCTCTATCGGCCGGCGACGCGGGGACCACATCCGATCGTGGTCTATTTCCATGGCGGCGGCTGGGTATTGGGTGACGAGCAATCCGACGATCCATTCTGCCGTGACATGTGCCGGCGCACCGGAATGATCTTCGTCAGCGTCGATTACCGGCATGCGCCCGAACACCGCTTCCCCACGGCAGCTGAGGACGGCTACGCGGCGACGCGCTGGATCGCCGAGCACGCGGCTGAGCTGGGCGGGCAGCCCGGGCCGGTGCTGGTCGCGGGTTGGAGCGCCGGCGGCAACATCGCCGCCGTCACCTGCCAGTTGGCGCGCGACCGCGGTGGCCCGCAGATCGCAGGCCAGCTTTTGGTATGCCCAGTTACCGACTGCAGTTTCGCCCGCCCTTCTTACAACGACAATGCGATGGGCTACTTTCTTACGCGCTCGTTGATGTACTGGTTCTGGGACCTGTACTGTTCGCCTGGCGACCGAACTGATCCGCGCGTCTCTCCACTGCGCGGCAAACTGGAGGGCTTGCCTCAGGCGTTCGTGGTGACCTGCGAGTTCGATCCGCTGCGCGACGAGGGTGTGGCTTACGCCGAAGCCCTGACTGCCGCTGGCGTGCCGGTCGAGCAACTTAACGCTCGTGGCCACTTCCACTCGTCCTTTACCATGGTCGACGTGGTGATCACGGGAGTCAGCGGCCGCGTGCGGATGGCCGAAGCTTTGCGCCGGTTCGCTGGGCTTCCCCCGGCAAGCAAACAAGGTGACGAGGGTGTTCGACCAAATCGGACGGCCTCGCCGCACGAAATCGCCGCGGCGGCAGGGTAGCACGCAAGGAACAACAAACTCTTTGGCCGGGTGCGGCCTGTGATCTGGGGTCGGGCGGCGGTTCGCGTGAACGGCCGCTTTCGGCAACGCGCTTCGAGTGCGCGCCGCGGCTGCCATCAACGACTCCAATACCGTCACACTTGTTACTCCCACCGTTCGATTTCCGGTGCCAAGACTATCTCACGACCAACGAACAAGCGATGCGCAGCGAATGGAATCGCGCTTCAGCCTTGAGGCGCGGGAATTCGCCCAAATTAGGAGTTTCAAAAGCCATGACGTCAGCCGAGATCAGACGGAAAGACGGACAGCCTGCCATGCACGCGCCACCGGTCGTGTCGTCGCAGGCGTGGGAGGCGGCCCACAAACAGCTGCTCGTGAAGGAAAAGGCCCAAACCCGCGCGCGTGACGCCCTGGCCGCTGAACGCCGACGAATGCCGTGGATGGCCGTGGAGACGGTGTATGCGTTCGAGGGGCCTGCGGGAGAGGCCAGTCTGCTCGACCTGTTCGACGGCCGGCGTCAGCTGATCGTCTACCGCGCCTTCTTCGAGCCGGGGGTGTTCGGCTGGCCCGAACACGCCTGCCGGGGCTGCTCGATGGTGGCCGACCAGGTCGCCCACGTCGCTCATCTGAACGCCCGTGACACCACCCTCGTCTTCGTCTCGCGTGCGCCTCAGGCGGACATCGCGCGGCTGAAGGCGCGGATGGGCTGGAAGATGCCGTGGTTCACCATCACGGACAGCTTCGATGCCGACTTCGGCGTGGACGAGTGGCACGGCACGAACGTGTTCTACCGCGACGGCGAGCGCGTGTTCCGCACCTACTTCATCAACAACCGTGGCGACGAGCAGATGGGGAGCACCTGGAACTACCTCGACATTACGCCGCTGGGCCGGCAGGAGGTCTGGGAGAACTCGCCCGAAGGCTATCCTCAGACCCCGACCTACAAGTGGTGGAACTGGCACGACAGCTACGTCGCAGACGCAGCGCCCGACAAGAAGTGGGTCGAGGTGTCGGACGCCGGAGAGGCGGCGTTGCGGAACGCGAGCACGAAGCCATGAGCCTGGCCTGTTCCGGCGGATCCGACGGGCAGGCGACCCGCCGGAATGCCGGCGCGCTCAGGGCGGCCAACTGGCTGGCCCTCGCGGCGTCGCCGACTTTCGCCATCATGGCGCTGCTGACCGGTGTCCGTGGCCCGGCGGAGATTCTCTGCTCGCCCGCACATGCATCGCCGCTGAGCGGAATGGTCACGATGTACCTGCTGATGAGCGCCTTCCACGCGGCCCCATGGCTCAAGCTGATCCGCGCGAGCGACCGCCGGTGAAGTATTGCAACATCAAGACCCGGAATTAATAGAGAACAGTATCGGCGCAAAGCGGAGGTTCGGCCGACAACAAATTCTTCAAGATAGGCCGGAACAGTCTCGACTACTTGCTCGTGGAGTCGTCGGGGATCTTGGCACCGCCGCCATCTGCAGAGCTTCGCCTGGGCCGGCGGACGGCTCGCACTTTCCCGCTGCTTCCGCCTCCGCAGAAGAACTTTTCGCCGCCATCGGACTCGAGCCCCGACACGCCCACGCCAGGCGGCATATCGAGGCTCTCCAGGACCTCCCCGGTTCGAGGATCCAGTCGCCTCAGATCGCTCTCGTCGCCGTCCCAGGTGCCGTGCCAGAGCTCGCCGTCGATCCAGGTGACCCCTGTGACGAAGCGGTTGGAGTCAATGGTGCGAAGAACAGCCCCTGTCTGGGGATCGATTTGATGGATCTTCCGGTCCCGATGCTGTCCCACCCAGAGCGTCCCTTCGGCCCATGCGAGCCCGGAGTCACTGCCACCGCCAGGCGCCGGGATCGTCGCGAGCACACGGCCAGTCTTCGGATCGATCTTCTGGATGCGATCCTCGGCGATCTGAAACAGGTGCTCACCGTCGAAGGCCGTTCCTGCGTGCGCGGCGACATCGATCGAGCGCAGCGTTTTCCCGCTCGACGGATCGAACGCGTGCAGGCTGTCCCCGGCGGCAATCCAGACGTGCTGGCCGTCATACGTGACCCCATTCACGCGGTCGACACCCGGAAAGGGTCCATACTCACGAAGGACCTCGGCTGTAGATCGTTTCATGCTTCGATCCTAATCACTCGGCAGAGGGCCGGGGAGTAACAAGATTGTCGGGAATCCCGGCACAAGTGGGGTCATCCAGCGGCGCGCTCGCCCGCGGCCGAACGATTGCGCCTTGCCTGCCGCCGCAAGCTGGTCGAGCGTCCGCTGCACGGTGCGCGGGCTGGCTCCCAGCGCAATTGCCAGGGCCGAGCTCGACCACGATTCTCCGTCGGCTAGCAAAGCAAGTACCACCGCATGCTGTTCTTCGACGGGCGGCGCCAGCACGACGACCTCGCATGCGCGGCGCGGCGCCAGCGCAAAGCCCCGCTTCGTCGCGCTCAGGTCGGCCAGCGGCCGAAGTTCGACGCGAAGCCGCCCGATTTCGACCCGCAACCGCGCGCGATGCGATTCATCGGCGTGCTTCGCCCGGAAGGCGCGTGCGAGGAGCGTGCTCCTCGGCACGTCTGCGGGCCAGGCTTCAGCCAGCGCGCGGGCAAGCGCGAACAAGACCGGGCGCGTCGCGAGCGAGACCACCGTGCGTGCGTCACGCACGACATAACGGCAGGCGTCCACGACCAGTGCGTTCGACGCCAGCAGCGCTTCAACATCCTCGAGCAGGAGAGGCCGCTCCCCGGCACGTGCTATCAGCCGCGCGGCGGGCGTGTTCAGGACGAGGGATGCGCTTTCGACCTCCGCCGTCAGCGCGGGGATAGCCGCAGCGCGGGCGGCGCGCTCGGCGGAAGCGAGCGCCGCGCGCGCCGCCGTCGTTTGTAGGCGTCGCATCGCGATCCCCGCAACGACCAACTCGTGGGCGGCCTTTAACGCGGGCGGTAAGGGCGCGGGGTCGAGCCCGGCGAGTGCATGGTCGGCCTCGTCGAGGCGACCGATCAGGAGCAGGCGCCGGACCCAAAGATTGCGCGCGTGCGCGGCATTAACGCGGTCGCCGTGCGCTTCGAGCGTCGCCCGCGCGGCGTCGAGCGTCTTCGCGGGCCAGCCCAGGTCGCGCGAGACCAGTGCGATCTCGGCCTCGGCGACGACACACCTCGCACGCGCCACGGCCTCTTTGGGACCGAACGCGCGCGCCGCACTTCGCAGCAGTGCCTTGGCTCGAACGAGATCACCGAGCTGCGCCATCGCGATGCCTCGCAGGGCCAGCGCAGGCGCGTCGTCGCGAAGGGCGACTCGCTTCAATGCACCGAGGGGATCACCCGACGCGAGTGCGCGCGCCGCGGCGGTGATCAGCGAGTCCATCGGAATCCCGTCACACTTGTCACTCTCACCGTTCGATATCCGATCCTATTCTATCACACGACGACAAACCAATGCGTCGCAGCGAGAAGGCCAATGTCATGGTTGACTGGACGATCCTTTCCCCAACGTTTCTCACAGCTGCGGTCGAGTGGGCCGGAGCCGTTGTCACCGTGTTTGCCGTCGGCCCAGGTCACTCGACGAAAGAACCCAAGGGAGAAAAACGATGACGGAACACATGACCGGAACCCGTGAAGATTCGCTGGCGATCGGTGGCGGCCCTGTCGTGGAGGGGATAATCGATGTCCGGCAGGCCTCAATAGGGTCAAGGCGAAGGGCGGTATCGTTGCGCGGGATATTGCATCTTGAGCGCCTGGTGCGGCCGTTCGTTATTGCCGCAATCGATTAAGTCACTTGACCCCCTGCATCATAGGCTTTGCCCGCACCGGACGTGCGCGTTGCGCGTTCGGTACGTCTTGGCACGACAGAACACCTTCGGGCGTCTGTTTGGCTCGGCCCGATCCGTTCGGTGATGTAG
This sequence comes from uncultured Alphaproteobacteria bacterium, assembly GCA_963732455.1. Taxonomy (GTDB): domain Bacteria; phylum Pseudomonadota; class Alphaproteobacteria; order Rhizobiales; family Xanthobacteraceae; genus Bradyrhizobium. The sequence goes on from CAVSZM010000010.1 coordinate 253,794, forward strand.
AACTTCATTCAGCCGCCGAACGCTTCATCGCGCAAATGCTCATCTGTGATCCGCGCGCAAGGATTGTGCGTAATGGTCATGAACCAAATGAGGCTGAAAAACAGCGACCATGCTGTGTTCCAATAGAACCAGTTCATGTGATTTCCTCGCCGAAAGACCGTCGAGAGCGGGGAGGTTATCAGAATTCACGTTCGTTTGGTGAAAATCGCTGGCTCGATCAACAGATCGCCTTGTAGGAGGATTTCTGTCATCATGCCATCTCCTCGCGCGCAAGCGCCCCGCCCCGAGGCGTGGGTGCCCTGGATTGCTTCCACCCGTTCCGGACAGCCTTATTCACCGCGAATGCGCCGACGCTGCGGGATGCTGCCTTGACCTGGATTACTGTACCACTTCTCCGTGCAGCGCGAGGTCGAGCCCTTCCCGCTCAATGTCCTTCGTCACACGCAGGCCGACGAACATCTTGATCACAGTAAGGATGATCAAGCTGACAACGGCATCGTAAACGAAGACGGTCGCGACGCCGATACACTGATTGAAGAACTGACCAATGTTTCCCTCCAGAGCGCCCGCCGTTCCGCCATATTGCTCGACCGCGAAAACGCCGGTGAGCAGTGCTCCGACGATACCGCCGATCGCATGCACGCCGAAGCAATCGAGCGCATCGTCGTAGCTGAACATGCGCTTCAAGCCGGTGCATCCCCAGTAGCAGAAGACGCCTGCAGCGATTCCGATCGCAAAGGCACCGACCGGACCCACGAAACCGGAAGCCGGTGTGATGGCGACCAGGCCAGCGACCGCACCCGAGCAGATGCCGACGACGGTCGGCTTGCCCTTCAGCGCCCATTCCACCAGCATCCAGGTGAACCCGGCGACAGCGGTCGCAATCTGCGTCACCAACATCGCCATACCTGCCTGCATGCCTGCCGTGACCGCGGAGCCAGCGTTGAAACCGAACCAGCCGACCCAAAGCAAGGAGGCGCCGATGAAAGTGAGCACCATATTGTGCGCCGGTCCCGCATCGGCGCGCTTGCCCAGCATGATGGCGCACATCAGTCCGGCCACGCCCGCGTTGATGTGCACGACGGTCCCGCCCGCAAAATCGAGTACTTTCACCCATGCGGCGTCGTTACCGGACGAGAAGATCCCGTCGGGACCCCAGACCCAGTGCGCAATTGGCGCATAGACGAAAATCGCCCAAAGCCCGATGAACCAAAGCATCGCCGAGAATTTCATGCGTTCGGCGAACGCGCCGGCAATAAGTGCCGGCGTAATGATGGCAAAAGTCATCTGGAAGCAGATGTACACGCTTTCGGGGATGGTCGCGGCGAGTGGATTGGGATTGCCGATACCTCCCTTGCCGATGTCGCTCAGGATGTCCCTGAGAAACATGCGGTCCAGACCCCCGATAAAGGGCGTGCCAGCTCGAAACGCCATGCTGTAGGTAAAGAGCGCGAAGAGAATCGTGACGAGGCACGTCACGGCGAAGCTGGTCATCACCGTGTCACCAACGTTCTTCTTGCGCACCATGCCGCCGTAGAACAGTCCAAGTCCCGGGATCGTCATCATCAAGACGAGCGCAACAGAAGTGAGCATCCACGCGGTATCGCCGGAATTGGGTGTGCAATTTTCGAGGATCTTGCCTCCGCAGGCTGGCGGTGCCGCATCTTCCGCAAGCGCGATGTTACTGAGTAGAAAACAGAAAAGCGCAGACCCCAACAGAGCGGCCACGAAAGGTACGAGTCTTTGGCGCGTGTATTTCCCAAGCTCCATCGTTTCCCTCCCCGTCGTATGAGATGTAGGTTAGTTTACATAGCTGCTTCGTCGCTCTCTCCGGTGCGAATGCGAACGGCTCGCTCGATTGACGAAACAAAGATCTTACCGTCGCCTACTTCTCCGACTCTCGCAGCGCCTTGTATCGCAGCAACGATCTTGTCCGCCTGCTCAGAGGCGACCACAACATCAATTCTGACCTTCGGCAGAAAACTGACCGTGTACTCCGCGCCGCGATAAATCTCCGTGTGTCCTCTTTGTCGGCCGAATCCCTTGACCTCAGTCACGGTCATGCCAAGCACGCCGAGAGCCGTCAGCGCGCTCTGCACCTCGTCGAGCTTGAATGGCTTGATAATGGCGGTGACTAGTTTCATCGCTTACCGGCCTTTCCCTGATACTTAGCCAGGGTCGGACAACGTCGATGACGATTCCCGCATCCAAATCTTCGTCTTATTAGTCAAGATTCATGATTCATGCCATCGAGAGTGTTCGGGCAACCTACTGAATCGCAATCGATTCCAGTTCAGTAGATCGGGATAGTTTTGTGCTTTTGCCGCTTCGGGCAGCAAGCTACGCCTAAAAAAGAGGCAATGCCTTTCGTAGTGGCGCCTGACCCCGTCATTAACCTGCGCCATGGCAAGAACCTCCTGCCGCTTCTGTGACGCGATTCCAGCACGCGGTTCTTACGCCGTTCCGTCGTCGCCGGCGGAGCGCGATTGCTGGCGCAGGTTAATCGCGCTCGCGTTTGCTTTTACCGAGAGCAACGGCGCAGAGAAAACACGTGATCGCAGGGGCGCCTCTACGCATGTTTGAGTTCCATTGCGCTTGAGGTTTTTCCGGCGCTGTTGCCGAAACGTAACAGTCGCGAAAGTGCGGTGTGTTACCGTCCGAGCAGTTCTACGCACGGATCGTGCGATCTCATGGTTCGTGCCCGGTGGGTTCGCGGGGGATCACGGAATGAACAAACTCTTGCGGCCGCTGACTTGTTTCCTGGCCTTGGCCGTCCTCGCCGGGCTTTCGAGGGATGCGACGGCGCTTGCTCGCCACAAGCAAATCCAGCACGCCAAGAAAGCGCATGCGCCGAACGGGGCAAGCCGTCACGCCGCGCTCAAGAAGGGCAAGCATTCGGCGCATGCCACGGCGGCGCGGCGTAAGCCGGCGCTATCCGGTGATGGGCCGCCGAAGGCTGCGGCGGTCTCTCTCCTGTCCGGCGATATTGCGGCGGTCAAGCAGGCGATCGATCTGGCGCGCAAGGCTAAAACTGGCGAGGCTACCGCCATCAAGAATACGATCGGCGATCCGGCGGCCCAGAAACTCGTCGAATGGTACATTCTGCGACACCCCGACGCCGACGCGAAGTTCAGCAGATATGCGGCGTTCATTGCCGACAACCCGGACTGGCCGAGCAGGGGGCTAATGCGACGGCGCGCGGAGGCGCGGCTGTGGCGGGAGCAGAGCGACGCTGCCACGGTTCACAGCTTTACCGGCGATCACCCGGCAAGCGGAAGGGGCCGCTTCGCGCTTGCGCGGGTGCTCCTTGCCGAAGGCGACCGCGACGGCGCCGGACGACAGGTGCGAGAGGCCTGGCGATCGGAGGAACTGTCGGAGCGCTCTGAAGCCGAGGCGTTCGAGATGTTCCACGATCTTCTCACGCGCGAGGACCATCGGGCACGCATGGACAGGCGCATCGGCGCCAAGGATTTTTCAGGAGCCAAGCGCGCAGCGCAGCACCTGGGCAGTGACGACCTTTCGATCGTGAAGGCGTGTGCTGCGGTTGCGGCGAATGCGACCAAGGCGCTCGATCGGCTCGACGGGGTTGCGACCGAGGCCCGTCAGGATCTGGGCTACGCGCTATGCCGTATTCACTGGATGCTGCGTCACGATCGAATTGAGGACGCAACCCGTCTGATGCTGGCGGCAGCGCCGCAGACCATGGCGTTTCAGGATACGGACGAGTGGTGGCGCGAACGACGTGTGCTCGCCCGCAAACTGCTCGATCTCGGTAAATTCGAGCCCGCGTACCAGGTGGTACGCGACGCAGCACTACCGGCCAGTGAAAATTACCGGGCGGATTTCCATTTCATGACCGGCTGGATCGCATTACGCTACCTCCATGATCCCGCGTCCGCGCGCGCGCATTTCGCCCATATCGACGACGGATCGTCTAATCCGATCGTACTGGCGCGGGCGAACTACTGGCGAGGCCGCGCCGCCGAGGCGATCGGCGAGAAAGATGCGATGCGTGCCAGCTATGAAGCCGCCGCGCGCCATACCACCGCCTACTACGGACAGCTTGCGCGCGCCAAACTTGGCCTTGACAGAATTGAGCTGCGGGCGCCGCTGCATGCCGACCCGGCTGACGGTTCTGCAGTTTCGGATGAGCCGGTGCGCGCCGCCGACATGCTCTATGCGCTTGGCGAGCGCGACGTCGTTCTGAGTTTTTCGGCCGATTTCGCGGAGCAGAGCGTTAACGTCGGAGCACTATCCGCGCTTGCCGAACTTGCCGGCCGCCGCAACGATGCGCGCGCCATGCTGGAGATAGGCAAGACGGCGCTCGCCCGCGGCCTGGCGCTCGATCTCTACGCCTTTCCGACGATCGGTATCCCGCAGCACAGCCCCATCGGTCCCGAAATCGACCGCAGCGTTATCTATTCGGTCGCGCGCACCGAAAGTGCGTTCGACCAGCGCGACAAGTCGTCGGCGAACGCGGTCGGCTTGATGCAGGTCACGCCGGAAGCCGGACGCGACACCGCCAAAAGGTTCGGCGTCGCCTACGATTGGGATCGGATGGTCTCTGATCCCGTCTACAACACGCAAATGGGCGCAGCCGAGCTCAGCGCGCTGCTAAGGGAATATAACGGCTGTCACATCATGACCTTCGCCGGCTATAACGCCGGCCGCGGCCGCGTTCAGCAATGGGTGAAGCAGTACGGCGATCCGCGCGATCCCAATGTGGACGCGATTGATTGGGTGGAGCGCATTCCGTTTGCCGAAACGCGCAACTATGTCCAGCGGGTGATGGAGAATTTGCAAGTCTATCACGTTCGTTTCGAGACCGGTGCTCCGGTGGTGTCGAAGTTCGATCTACATCGCGGGACTTCGCATGAGGCTAACTCGGCATCGCTTTCGCCAATCCCTGCATCGACCTCGCAGTGAGACTGTTGTCGAATGACTTGCCGGGGCCGCTTTAGCCCCAGGAGTTGCCATTCTATGCACGTCGCTTGACGACCCCGGTCGGTGTGGCGAACCCTTCAATGGTTCGAATTCGCTTCTCGAGCCACCATCCAAATTCGGGAGTCCAATCCTCGAAACTCCGGTTAATGCCGAGATCGTGGGCCCAGTGCTGTGCGATATTAGGATTGAACTGAGATTGCCGGCCGACAGCGACGAGATCGGCCTGCCCGTTCTCCAGGATTGCTTCAGCCTGCTGCGCTTCCAGAATGATGCCAACCGCCATCGATGCGATGCCCACGTCCTTGCGGACTCGTTCGGCGTAGGGCACCTGAAAACCGAGGCCGCGCGTGACTTGAGCAGCAGTCGCCGAGCCTGAAATGCCGCCGGAGGAGCAATCGATCACGTCGACACCGCGGGCCTTCAATTCCCGGGCGTAGGCAACGGTGTCATCCAGATTCCAGCCGTCCTGAGCTCCGTCAACGGCGGAAACGCGTACGAACAACGGCATCGTTTCCGGCATTTCGCGCCGTACCGCTTCGACAATCTCGAGCGGCAGGCGCATGCGCCCCTCGCGATCGCCGCCGTACGCATCGTTGCGTGTGTTGGAGACGGGAGAAAGAAATGAGGCGAGCAGATAGCCGTGGGCTGTGTGGATCTCGATCACCTCGAAACCCGCAGCGACGGCATTTCGCGCAGCGCGAGCCCAGGTGCGTACCATTGCCCTGCATTCTCCGGTGGTGAGCTGGCGCGGGGTAAGCCATCCCTTCGCAACGGGCTCGCTCGTGGGGCCGACAGGCTGCCACATCTTGGCGCCTGCCTTGATTTCCTGCGGGGTGAGCGGACCCATACCGTCCATGGCTCGCTGCGAGGACGACTTGCGCCCACCGTGTGCGAGTTGAATGCCGATCGCTGTCTTCTCGCCTTTCATGAAGGCGATGAGGGGCTTGAAACTTTGCGCTTGCGCATCATTCCAGATGCCAAGGTCATGCTCATTGATCAGGCCGACCTCTTCGACGGCGGTTGCTTCGACAAAGACAAGCCCAAAGCCTCCCAGCGCATAACGGCCGAGATGCACGTTGTGAAAGGTGCCGCACGTATTACCGGGTCCGGCGCGGTAGTGGACCATCGGCGGCACGACCAGGCGGTTCTTGAGAGTGAGGCCGCGGATCTTGACGGGCTGGAACAACAATGGTCGTGCAGGGTCGATGCTATCGGTGGCCGGGGCTAACATGGGGTTACCTGTTGAGTGAGGTACGTGGCGTACGTGCCGCATCGAATAATTCTCTATTTCGAGTCACAGGTCCAGCAGGCCCCATGCGGGAGATCTTGTGGTCAAAAATGCCCGAGATCCCTCACCATGGCACCTTCGAGACATGCCGGCGGACTCTGAAAATGTGTACTCGTCGGAGTGGAAGCGGCGAAGTCACCGCCTCGCCGTCAGAATGGTTCGATCGACCCGCAGCTGACATTGGCCCTAGCCCGCGAGCGGCTCGCCATGCTTTGATGGGTAGAGCGGTCGGCCATTCAGGGGGCCGCCTTTTGACGGGCGAGCGCGTGGTCGACGATATTTCATTTTTTGATTGAGGGGCGATTACATGTATCCGCGAAGTCCAGCAGATCTCACCGCTTCCAATATGGCCCAGGCGCTTTCTCTTGATCCATCCAGCATAAGCTCGATCGAAACCGAGGTAATCGGCCAAGGCGTTGGAATTCTGTGTCAACTGGCGCGGGTGAAGCTTGCTTACCGGGAAAACGCGCGAGGTCCAAAGTCGGTGGTCGCCAAATTCCCCGCAGCCATTGAGCAAACCCGCGGCCTGGCACGGCAGTTCAAGTTCTACGAACGGGAGGTTAATTTCTACAAACTCCTCGCCAAAGACGTTTCCTTGCCAAGTCCGCGATGCCTCCACGCATCTCACGACCTGCTAAGCGATGATTTCCTGCTGTTGCTGGAAGACCTGGGCGACCGTCGGCTCGGAGATCAGCTAAAGGGCAGCTCGGCTGAGGACGCCTTCGCGGCGATCCGTCAGCTCGCGTCATTTCACGCCGAATGGTGGGACAGTCCGAAACTCAAGACAATCGATTGGGTGCCGCTGGGAGAAAGCGACCTGAACAAGGGCGGACTTGCCCTCTATTCCATCGCTTGGCCGCTGTATCTCCAACAGTTCGGCTCCGACCTTCCGGATGATATGCGGCGGATCGGAGAGCGGCTTTCCGACCAGATCGTCGGCATGCTCGATCGTTTCCAGGATCGACCGCGCACCCTCTGCCACGGCGATTATCAACTCGACAATTTCTTCTTCGGGGCGCGACCGGAACACGATGCCCTCACCGTCGTCGACTGGCAAATTGCGATCCGATCTACCGGCACCTACGACGTCGGTTATTTCGTAAGCCAAAGTGTGCCTCCGTCACTCAGACGCGAGATTGAGTTGGAGCTTCTGCGCGCTTATCACGATCGGCTCGTCGAACTGGGCGTGAAAAATTATTCCTTCGGCGACTGCATCGACGATTATCGTTGGACCCTTATGTTTTGTCTTTGCTACCCGGTGATTGGTGGAGGCCTTGGCGACGTTGCTAACGAGCGCGGCGTCGCACTGGCCAAGGTTATGGCCGATCGCTGCGTCTCGGCGATCAGGGATTGGAAGGCGTTTGAAGTTTTGAAACCTTAGGTCCGCCTGCAGCGACCAAGAGAGATCGCCGGCAGGGACCAGGAGTTCTCTTTGACTTTTTGTACGAGCCTGAAAAGAGCAATTCTATTCAGACAAGCATGGCGAGTATGCTACCAAACGGTGCCGGGGTTCTTCCGGGATTTCTGGCCAAACTTCAACAAGGGAGTTCGAACATGCCGCTCTATATGTACCAGGGAGCCTACACCGCAGAATCGTGGGCAGCGCAGATGAAGAATCCGCAAAACCGCGTTGAATCCGTTGGACGGCAGGCGTGCGAGGCCGTCGGCGGAAAAATGATCGGCGGTTGGTACTGCTTCGGCGATTACGATCTTATTCTGATTGCCGACGTGCCGAACAACGAGAGCATGGCCGCCATTGCCGTGGCGATTGCTGCGGGTGGCGCAATCAAGTCGAGCCACACCACGGCATTGATGACCGGGGCTGAGCTCGTGGGGGCCTTGAAGAAGTCGGAGTCCGTTGCCAAGATTTATAAGCCCGCCCGATAGAAATCGTCCGGCATCGATCACCAGCATCCGGGTCACGAACCGATCGGCCATACCGGCTTGTCGGTTCGGATGCGGATTGAGCCGGGAGGCTTGGACGAGACACGTGTGCTAACGAGACGATGATGGCAATTGCCGCCCGAGCCTCGGCCAGTCCGGGCAGGTTGGAAGCTCTCAGCGCAGCTTGAACGCCGGGATGTTCCGCGTTCGTGATGCCGCCACTTGCCAGTGAAAGTTCGTCGTCGTTGAGGGGGTCGAACATTGGATTTCTGCTGTGCTGGTGCGATCTCGCGCGGGTACCGTCCTCCAACCGTCCGAGTTCCTCCATGACCCGGATCGCTTCGACGTCGCACCCATTCAATTTCGGATATCGGGCCCGGCTTCCATTTTCGTCCAATTGGGTCGTTTCTCGTTCGCCTCTTTGCCACAAAGTGCTAGGATTTTCAGGGAGATCAAATGACGCCGCGTGAGCCCATTGCTTCGTCGGCGCCTCGGCTTCAACTCGCCGGAACGAAAAAAGAGCGCAGGCTCTCGCCGTCGGCACAAGGGAGGACATCGTCATGCTCGATAAAGCCCCGAACGGAAAAGTATCCAATTTGCTCGACGCGCTCGACAAGGCGCTGTCCGCTGGCGAGGTGGAAGACGCCGTCGATCTCTTTCAGGCCGACTGCTACTGGCGCGACCTTGTGACCTTCACCTGGAACATCAAGACGATGGAAGGCAAGGATCAAGTTCGCGACATGCTGAAGGCGCGGCTCGCCGATACGCAGCCTTCGAACTGGAAAATTGCGGATGGCGAAGACGCCTCCGAGGCCGATGGAATTACAGAGAGTTGGATTCAGTTTGAAACCGCGGTGGCCCGCGGCTTTGGTCATCTTCGCCTGAGGGACGGTCGGATCTGGACGTTGCTGACGACGATGAGCGAACTCAAGGGGCACGAAGAGCCGGTTGGCTTCGACCGTCCGATGGGAGCGAAACACGGCGCCGAACGCAACCGAAAGACGTGGAAGGAAGAACGCGAAGCCGAAACGGCTGAACTCGGCCATACGCGTCAGCCCTATTGCGTCATCGTGGGCGGCGGTCAGGGCGGCATCGCACTCGGAGCTCGACTGCGCCAGCTTAACGTGCCGACGATCATCGTTGAAAAAAACGAAAGGCCTGGCGACAGCTGGCGGACGCGTTACAAGTCACTCTGCCTGCATGATCCGGTTTGGTATGATCATCTGCCGTATTTGCCATTTCCCCGGAACTGGCCGGTCTTCTCACCAAAGGACAAGATCGGCGACTGGCTCGAAATGTACACAAAGGTGATGGAGCTCAACTATTGGGGCTCGACGGTGTGCAAGAAGGCATCCTACGACGAGAAGAACTCACGAGTGGACCGTCGTGGTGGAGCGCGACGGCAAGGAGATCGTGCTCAAGCCAAAACAGCTTGTGCTGGCGACGGGAATGTCGGCCAAGGCCAACATGCCGAAATTCGAAGGCATGGATGTTTTTAAGGGTGATCAGCACCATTCGTCGCAGCACCCAGGGCCGGACAAATACAAGAGCAAGAAAGCCGTTGTGATCGGCTCGAACAATTCCGCCCACGATATTTGTGCCGCGCTTTGGGAAGCTGGAGCAGACGTCACCATGGTTCAACGCTCAACGACACATATTGTGAGGTCGGACTCGCTGATGGAACTGGGATTGGCCTCGCTTTACTCCGAGCAGGCGGTTCAGTCCGGAATGACGACGGCCAAAGCCGACCTGATCTTCGCCTCCTTGCCATACAAGATTCTGCACGAGTTCCAGATCCCGGTTTACAACGCGATCAGGGAACGCGATGCCGATTTCTACAAGCGTCTCGAGAAAGCGGGATTCCTGCTCGATTATGGGGACGACGACTCGGGTCTGTTTATGAAATATCTCCGGCGCGGGTCGGGATACTACATCGATGTTGGTGCTTCGGAGCTGATTGCCAATGGAAGCATCAAGTTGAAGAGCGGCGTCGGTGTCAAAAAGCTCACGGAACATTCCGTCATTTTGAGCGATGGGACCGAGCTGCCTGCAGACCTCGTCGTTTACGCCACCGGCTACGGTTCGATGAACGGCTGGGCGGCGGACCTGATCTCCAAGGGAGTCGCCGACAAAGTCGGCAAGGTTTGGGGACTAGGCTCGAATACGACCAAGGACCCGGGCCCGTGGGAAGGCGAACAGCGAAACATGTGGAAGCCCACACAGCAGGAGGCGCTTTGGTTCCATGGCGGTAACTTGCACCAGTCGCGCCACTACTCGCAGTTTCTGTCGCTCCAGTTGAAGGCGCGAATGGAAGGCATTCCCACACCGGTTTACGGTCTTCAGAAGGTCCATCATCTTGGCTGATCGGCCCATTTCGCGGGCGTCTTCCTCCCAGTCCAATCTCGATCGCCGCCGTTTTTGTGTCGCCGCATCCTCACGATGGGACGGCGGTTGATTGCCGAATCCGGTGAATTGCTTGCCGCAGGCGGGAGAAACAATTTTGGCAGTGGAACGGAAATTGTCGCCGACGCACGAGGCGCCGTATCGCGGCCTGCGTGTTCTCGACTTCGGTCAAGGAGTTGCGTCGCCCTACTGCGCGATGCTGCTCGGTGTTTACGGGGCCGACGTGGTCAAGGTCGAACCGCCTGAAGGCGACTGGTCGCGTTACCTGGGGACGACCTACGGAAGTCACACGGCGCTATCTGCCGTCTACAATCGCGGCAAGCGCAGCCTGTGCCTCGACCTGAAGCACGGCGAGGGAATTGCGATCGCCAAACGACTCGCCGGGGATTGCGATGTCCTGATCGAAGGCTTCCGGCCCGGCGTCGCCGCCCGGCTGGGGATCGGCTATGAAGCGCTGGCGAGCGATAATCCGGGCCTCATCTACCTCTCGGTCAGCGGCTTCGGGCAAGTGGGTCCTTACGCAAAGCGTCCGGGCTCGGATTCCGTTGCGCAGGCTTTTTCCGGCCTGGTGTCGGTCAACGTCGGCAACGACAAGATCCCGCACCGGGTCGGTACGACCATCTCCGACGTTGCGACCGGAGTTTACGCGTTTCAGGCTATCGCAACTGCGTTGTTCGCTCGTGCGAGCGTCGGTACCGGCCGCTGGATCGACGTCAATCTTGCGCAATCGACGGCCGCTCTGCTTGGCCACAAAGCCGCCGAATATGTTCTGGAAGGCGGCGTCCCGCGCGCGCTCAATGTGCCGGCAGGCTCCTATCAAACCACCGACGGCTGGCTGATGGTCACGCTGGTGAACGAGCCGCAGTATAAACGGCTTTGCGCGGCGATCGAACGGGACGACCTTGCCAGCGATCCGCGCTTTGCGGATTTCGCCAAGCGTGCCGACGCAGCCGACGCTCTGATCCCGCGAATGCGTGATGTGTTCCTTTCTCAATCCACCGAGACCTGGCTAACCAGGCTTCATGCTGCAGACGTCATCGCCGAGCGCATCCTCACGCCCGGCGACTGGCTGCACAATGTCCATGTCGAGGCAACGAAGGCCGCCGTCTGCCGGAACACGCCCGGCGTGGGACCGGTATACGCCGCGCGCACGCCGGGCTTCATGGGTCTTTCCGAGGATAATTTGCGGCCCGCGCCGGATATTGGGGCCGACAGCCGCGAGGTGCTGCTCGATGCCGGATTCGATCGCACGGCCATCGACAATTTGATCAGCGCCGGCATTGTACGTAGCTCGGTACGCTAGGCCATAACAAATGGAGACCAGGCGCCATGGGTGCTGAACTCGTTCGCTATACCGTCTCGGATGCGATTGCCCAGATCACGCTCGACCGTGCTCCGGTCAACGCGCTGAGCATGGCGTTGATCGACGCGCTGCTGGAAGCACTGCAGAAGGCTCGGGACGACCAGTCGGTGCGCGCCGTGATCATCGCCAGTGCCCACAGGGTGTTTTGCGCGGGCCTAGATCTCGACATCGTGCGCGGAAAACGCGGGATCGAAGCCAAGGCCTTTCTCGAGCGTCTCTATTTCGCGCTCAACGACGTTCAATACCGGATGGGCAAGCCGACCATCGCGGCCGTCGACGGACCGGCGCGGGCCGGGGGCATGACGATCGCGATATCCTGCGACATGATCATCGCAGGCGAGGGCTCCACCTTTGGCTATCCGGAAATCGATGTCGGGCTGATTCCGGCGCTGCACTTTGTGCAATTGCCGCGGCTGGTCGGAAAGCACCAGGCCTTCGGCCCGCTGTTTCTCGGCGATCCATTCGATGCCGCGACCGCGTTTCGTATGGGGTTGATCAGCGAGTTGGTGCCGAAGGGCGCCGCGCTGGATCGCGCGCGAGCCGTCGCGCTCCGCTTCGCCGAGAAGTCGCCGATTGTCATGAAGATAGGCCGCGACGCCTTCATGCGGGCGGTTGACGCGGATTATCGCCGCGCGATCGAGCATGCGGCCGAGAGTTTTGCGCTTGTCGCGACGACGCGGGATTGCCAGGAAGGGCTTGACGCCTTCGTCGAAAAGCGGCCGCCGAAATACACCGGACGTTGACGCACGGCGTCGGACACCGGGATGACGATGTATGCGCCCGGATTGGCGATCCTCGTCGTTTCGCTGGCGTTTAACGCGCTCGGCGAAATCCTTGCGCATCGTACTCGATCCGACCATGAAGGATCGCTGAACCTCAATGGAAATGTTTCATGCCATTTCATAAGCTACTGATCGCCAATCGTGGTGAGATCGCCATTCGCATCGCCCGCGCCGCGGCTGAGACCGGCCTGGCCGCGGTCGCTATCTATCCGTCGGACGACGCATTGTCGTTGCACGTCCGCGCCGCCGACGAGGCCCACGAAATTCCAGGGCGGGGCGCGCGCGCCTATCTCGATGTCGAAGGGGTGATTGCGGCTGCGAAGGCGAGGGGGTGCGATGCGTTGCACCCCGGCTATGGCTTTCTCAGCGAGAATCCATTGCTGGCGCGGCGTTGCGCGGAGGAGGGGATCGCCTTTGTCGGACCTTCCCCCGAGGCGCTCGATTTGTTCGGCGACAAGGTCGCGGCCAGGGAGCTGGCCAGGCGCTGCGGCGTTCCGGTGATCGAAGGCACTCACGGTCCGACCGCGCTGGACGAGGCGAAGGCGTTTTTTGCCTCACTCGGCAGAGGCGGCGCTGTCATGATCAAGGCGATAGCCGGCGGCGGTGGGCGCGGCATGCGTATCGTCGAGGACGGCTCAAAGCTCGAGGAGGCCTATACGCGGTGCCGGTCTGAGGCAAAGGCCGCCTTTGGTAGCGATGGTGTCTACGTCGAACGCCTTGTCCGCAAGGCGCGCCATATCGAGGTGCAGATCCTCGGCGACCACTATGGTGCGATCAGCCATTTGTGGGAGCGTGAATGCACCATCCAGCGCCGCAACCAGAAGCTCATCGAGGTGGCACCTAGTCCCTCGCTGAGCGATGCCTTGCGCATCCGCATCATTGAGGCCGCAAAACAGCTCGCCGCCGCCGCGCACTACGACAATCTCGGTACCTTCGAATTTCTGGTCGATGGCGAAGCCACCGGAGACGATCCCGCGTTCGCCTTCATCGAGGCCAATCCGCGCCTTCAGGTCGAGCATACCGTGACCGAGGAGGTGCTGGGCGTCGATCTCGTGAAATCGCAGCTCGCGGTTTCCGCCGGGGCTGCGCTCGCCGCGCTCGGCCTGGCGCAGGCTGCCGTCCCGGCGCCGCGCGGCTACGCGATGCAGCTTCGCATAAACATGGAAGTGATGGATGAGAAGGGGTCGACGAAGCCGACCGGCGGGACGCTCGGGGCGTTCGATCCGCCGTCCGGCCCGGGGGTGCGGGTCGATAGCTTCGGTTATTCCGGCTACAAGACCAGTGCTGCCTTCGACTCTCTTCTTGCCAAGGTCATTGTTCATTCGCCCGCCGCAAGCTGGCCCGATGTCGTGCGGAAGGCCGCGCGCGCCTTACGCGAATTCCGTATCGGAGGTGTCGCCACCAATATTCCGTTCATTCAGGCAGTGCTCGCGCATCCCGATTTCATCGCTAACCGCCTCAGCACCGGGTTCGTCGACACCCATGTCTCGGCCCTGGTCGGCGCGGCCAAGGAACTCGCGCGACCGCTGTTCTTCGCGGCCGGCGGGGCCGCCGGCGAGCCGGCCGCACCTTCCAGGGTCGGCGAACCCGTCAGCGGCCCGGCGGGATCGGTACCGGTGTCGGCGCCGCTGCAAGGCACGATCGTCACGATCGAGGTTGCTGAAGGCGATCTCGTGCGCCCGGGGCAGCAGATCGCCATCCTCGAATCGATGAAGATGGAGCACCTCGTGACGGCGCCGCATGGCGGCAAAGTCATGAAGATAGCCGCCGGTGCCGGCGTGACGCTGATGCACGGCGAGCCCATCCTGTTTCTCGAACCAGCGGAGGTCGCAGGTGACGAGGCCGCGGAAGAAGCTGCGATCGATCTCGATCATATTCGCCCCGATCTGGCGGAACTGATCGCGCGCCATGCCATTACGTTTGACGAGAACCGTCCAATAGCGGTCGGGCGCCGGCGCAAGACCAATCAGCGGACGGCACGGGAAAATGTCGCGCAGCTAGTCGATGAGGGTTCGTTCGTTGAATACGGATCGTTGGCGATCGCCGCCCAGCGTCGTCGCCGCAAACTCGAAGACCTGATCAAGAGCACGCCTGCCGACGGGCTGATCTCGGGGGTTGCCACGGTCAACGCGGACAAGTTCGGCGCGAAAGACGCGCGATGCATGGTGATCGCTTACGACTATACCGTGCTGGCCGGCACCCAGGGTCACATGAATCACAAGAAGATCGACCGCATGCTTGGCCTCGTCGAACAATGGCGCATGCCGCTGGTATTCTACGCCGAAGGTGGCGGCGGACGCCCCGGCGATACCGACCGGCTCGGCATGACCGGCCTCGACGGCCCGTCATTCGTGCAGTTCGCCAAGCTGTCCGGCCTGGTACCTGTCGTGGGCGTCGTGTCCGGCTACTGTTTTGCCGGCAATGCAGCGATGCTCGGCTGCTGCGACGTCATCATCGCGACAAGGAATGCGTCGATCGGCATGGGAGGACCCGCGATGATCGAAGGCGGCGGTCTCGGCGTTTATCACCCGGCCGAGGTCGGGCCGGTGTCGTTTCAGGCACCGAACGGCGTCATCGACATTCTCGTCGAGGACGAAGAGGAGGCGACCAGCGCCGCGCAGAAATATCTGGGCTACTTTCAGGGCTCGGTGGCCTCCTGGGAGGCACGGGATCAGCGTCTGCTGCGGCGAGCGATCCCTGAAAACCGGCTGCGTGTCTACGATATTCGTAGCGTCATCGATCTTCTGGCCGACGAGGGATCGGTGCTTGAGATACGCAGGGATTTCGGCGTCGGCATGATCACCGCCTTCATTCGCATCGAGGGCAAGCCCTTCGGTTTGATCGCAAACAATCCGAAGCACCTTGGCGGCGCGATCGATGCGCCGGCGGGGGACAAGGCCGCGCGTTTCATGCAGCTTTGCGATGCCTTTGACATCCCGATTGTGTCGCTGTGCGATACGCCCGGCTTCATGGTTGGCCCCGAGGCCGAGAAGACCGCGATCGTGCGTCATGTCGCCCGCATGTTCGTGACCGGGGCCAGTCTGACCGTACCATTATTCGCCATTGTGCTGCGCAAGGGTTACGGCCTCGGCGCGCAGTCCATGGTCGGTGGTGGTTTTCACGCCTCCTTCTTCACGGTGGCGTGGCCGACCGGCGAGTTCGGCGGCATGGGCCTGGAAGGCTATGTGAGGCTTGGCTTCCGCAAGGAGATGGAAGCAATCGCCGATCCCGTTGAACGGGAGAAATATTACAAGGCGAAAGTCGCGGAGCTCTATGCCAACGGCAAAGCGGTCTCTATCGCCTCAGTGCTGGAGATCGACGAAGTGATAGATCCCGCCGAGACCCGTCGTTGGATCATGGCTGGTTTACAATCCGTGCCCGAGCCTGAAAGGCCCAGGGGTCGCAAGCGACCCTGCATCGACGCCTGGTAGGATTGCGACAAGCGGATTAGCCCCGGCGGAGAGGCGGGCGCGGATGACAGCTCGCGCCCGCAGGGCTCTCGGCAATCGATTCGCCGTGAGATTTCCGGCGTGTCAGAATTCAACTTTCAGGCCGCCCTATCTTCCCGCTCACCACTCGCCACGATCTTTAGCGCGCCGTCGGGCAGGGGACGTTGCAGGTGCGCGGCTTCATTCCAGGGCGCTCGCATCCACACGTCGTATTCCTCGGGCGTAGTAAGGATCACCGGCATGGACTTGGGGTGAACCGGCCTGACAGCGTCGTTCGGCTCCGTGGTTAGAAAACCATACAGCAAGTGCTGCCCTTCTATCGGGTTGGTCTTGGTCCCACGCGCCCCATGCCACACTGTCCATATCCCTGCGAACGCGATCAGCGACCTGTTATCATCTATCGCAAACCATTTTGGATTTTTGCGCGGCACCGTATCAGCGTACTCGCAGAAAGAAGATATCGGCACGAGGCACCGATTTTCCGGCTTGAGCCATCGCCGCCAGTGCGGGGACTCTGTTTTGCGTATGTTGGTAGTTATGCCGGGAATCCGCGGTCTTCCCGGCATTCCCCATCGCATCATTCTCAATTCGCGTTCGCCGTCGCTCACGCGAACGACGGGCGCGACTTGATCAGGAAAGATCGCTGGCAAGGGTGGCAGATTGCCTGTCGTGTCACGGACAACCCTGAACAGATCGCGGATCGCCTTCTGGTTCGTTGTCATAGAGTAGAGATTGCACATAGGAAGGTATGCCCGCTCGTTGGAAGCGACTTGACATCCTGTTGCTGCCGATTTGTCTGCCGACGCGTTCGAGTAGTCTTCGCAAAGAACGAACGTACACTCGGCCCGCCACACCCGGACTCTGTTGGCGATGCTGAATCAACTAGGTTAACAGACTCTTCACTTGGGCCATTTTTCACAAAGAGGCCGCCGACGCCACCAACGGGACTCTGAATGCGCAGTTACACCGAAAGTGCGAGCCAAAGTAACCACGGGGGCTGTGGCTGCGCCGGTCATTGCCGGGTGGCTTGTCGTGCTGGCCATCGCATTTCCCCACGACAAATCGGGGGCCGCCAATTGGTTGGCAAACAACGTATTCGCGTACGATGCGATTCTGGTGCTGCGGGTCGCTGACTGATTCAGAGACGACCGATATGGGCCTTCCCAAAAACTTTTGAATCATTTAGCATTAATTAAGACATGCCCTCGTAACGTTTGCTAAGTCCGCCTTCGGAGAACGGTTATGACCGATCTGGAATTGGCGCTACAGGCCGTTAGCAAAGCCCAACGTATCATCGAAGAATACCTTGAGCCGAGGCCGCATGACCATGAACGCCTGCTCGACCGGCTACTTGAGATTCTCGACCAAAACGACGTAGTTGCCGCCGTCTCTCGACTGCAGCGCAGCTCCGATCTGAGACTGGCGAAATAGAAATTATGGCCGATTGGTCTCTTGCTGCAGACC
This sequence comes from uncultured Alphaproteobacteria bacterium, assembly GCA_963732455.1. Classification (GTDB taxonomy): domain Bacteria; phylum Pseudomonadota; class Alphaproteobacteria; order Rhizobiales; family Xanthobacteraceae; genus Bradyrhizobium. The sequence goes on from CAVSZM010000010.1 coordinate 271,371, forward strand.
GCTTTTAGGCGGTCTTCTGATTTCTGCCGAGCGAACGTCAGCCCAGCCGACGATTTGTCGTTGACGTTAGATGTCGAAACACCCGCATCCTCGCTGGTACCGGGCCAACTAACGATTTGGCCTGTGGATAATGAGGAAAACCCAAACATTCGCCTGAAATGCCGTGTCGGATAGTAACTCAACAGGGGACATGCTGATGATCCGCACGGTAACCGACAGCGTCTCGAAGGAATCCGCTATCGATGAAGTGATTGCTACCTGCAATGGGGACATGCGTGGAGCGATCAAGGCCTTATTGCTCGTGAATGAACATCTCGAAGCCGAATTACAACATTATGCGCACCGGTCGAATCTGGCTCGCCGGTCGAACGTCGCATGAAACTTTTGGTCCTGTAGGAGCGAAACCGAAAAACCAAACTAGGAGAGGGCTATGAGAAAGTTGGCAGTTACCGTAGTGGCAGCAGCTACAATGCTTCTGGCAGGCTCACTAGCGTGTAAGGCCGATCCCGCATCGTCCACCGGAACCGCGATTCCCAAAGCTGCAAAGAACTTCTCGCCAATTCAAGAAGCCGGTGGCGGGTGGTGCTGGTGGTCGCCCCTGTAGGTAGAGGCGAGGGGACGGGCGGTAGCGAACTGCGAGTCATCTTCGTTTGACGAATACGGAGGCACATCTGCGGTTCTGCAAAACGAAGATGTCTCGCAGAATACGGTGACCGCCTTTGGGCAGTCTTTTGGTTGGCAATGATTTCGCTTTTGGCTTGCGATCAAGGTCCAACCGAGCGCAACGCCGGGCGGGGGATACTTATGGGCGGCGACTAGCGCTTCGCTTTGTTCGCCCTCTTTTTCCTCCCGAGTATCTTGGTGCCTTTCCTGGCGATCTTTTTCGCGGCCTTCCTTGATTTCTTTGCCGGGGATTTCTTGGCTGCCTTTTTAAGCGATGTCCTTGCCGTCTTCTTTTTGGTTTTTTTCGTTGGCTTCTTGACTACCTTTTCTGCGGCGGGTGTCTGGGTGAAATGTGGGTGGGTAAGAGCGTACCCCGACTCATTCAGCGGCATATCCATCGGCGTACCAGACGTAGGGTGAGCAATAGCCATCGCACCCTCTGTTACGAGATGGGCAGCATCCTTCATTGTTTCGGTAAGCTTTTCTAGCAGCGATTTTTCGTTGTCCATTGTGGTCTCCAACCTGCCAACCCAGAATAGCCCGTTTTACAGGCAGCGGTAGGGGCCAACGTTACTGCCGCCCGATCCCGCTCACGTTGTTCCTCTCCAGACGCGCATTGCTGCAGTGCGCGAACCGATCCGAGACCCTGATTTCCGATCGTGGCGTGATGCATGGCAATCAGGAGCCTTGCGGCGGCGGCGCCTTGACCTCCATGAGCTCGATTCGATTTCCAAACGGGTCGTCGACGAAAATTCTGTGGTAACCCTCAAGCGGCACGTCATGTGACACGGGATATCCGGCTTTTATCAGGGCCGCAGTCAATCCCGCCAGGTCATCGACGATGAAGGCCGGGTGAGCTTTTCGCGCCGGCACGAAAGTCTTTTCTACCCCGAGGTGAATTTTCAATTCGCCATCCTCAAACCAGCAGCCACCTCTCGCAGCGAGATCCGGGGGCTTCATCGCCTCCGGTATTCCAAGGATCCCCTGGTAGAACTTCCTGGCATCGCTCTCCCTTCCCGCGGGCATTGCGAGCAAAATATGATCCAATCGGCGAACGCGCACCGTTTCGCTCCTTCTCAGCTCCGCGCTCGGCAGGCTGCGCCTGCCATCCGGACGCATTGCGTTCCCGTCCGTGCGGCGACAAGTGAGTTATCTTCGGGCCGATTGAAACACAGAGCATTATTGTTCGGAAGAACTTTTAGTGCCCATGCTGCTGCGTACGATGCGGAACGGACTTAAATGGGGCCTGGGCCGTCGCGGCGGCTGGAGAGTCGCACAGCCAAACATCAGTAGTCTGAATCGTGGTATGTGCTAGGGTTGCTTGGCGCAAGGCAAAGACCGCGTTCCCGGATACGGGATCGACACGCGGCCATAACAAGACGCCGGGGGGAACGATGTTGGCGATGAGGCCGCCATGCTGATCTATCTTGCGCGCCGCCTGGCGCTGGCGGTAGTCACCTGTGCCGCGATCTCGGTCCTTACCTTCGTCATTATCCGCCTCCCGCCAGGTGATTTCGTCGATGCCTACATCGCCAATCTTGCGGTCGGTGGCAGCACGGTCTCCGCCGAGCAGGCAGCCGCGATGCGCCGCGAATATGGCCTCGACCGCCCGGTCGTGGTGCAATACGGACTTTGGATGGGGCGAGTCCTCAGCGGCGACTTTGGCGTGTCAATGATGTGGCGGCGTCCAGTCACCGAAGTAATCGGCGACCGGTTGTGGCTTACCATGGCCGTGTCTTTCGCAGCCTTGCTCCTGACTTGGCTGATAGCGCTGCCGATCGGCATCTATTCGGCCGCACGGCAATATTCGATTGGCGACTACGTCGCGACAACGCTCGGCTTTATTGGCCTCGCGATCCCGAATTTTCTGCTCGCTCTCATTCTCATGTATCTCGGGTTCCGCTATCTCGGGCTGAGCGTCGGCGGATTGTTCACGCCAGAATACGCCCAGGCGGACTGGAGCTGGGGAAAATTTTGGGATCTCATGGTCCACATCCCGCTGCCGGCCAGTGTGTTGGCGCTTGCCGGCACGGCGCAGCTGATCCGCATCATGCGTGCCAATTTGCTGGATGAACTGCGCAAGCCCTATGTTGTGACGGCGCGGGCCAAGGGTATCAGCGAACTCCGCGCGGTGTTAAAATATCCGGTGCGCGCAGCCCTCAACCCCTTCGCCAGTTCGAGCGCCTATTTGTTCCCCTATCTGGTGTCCGGCAGCATCGTGGTCTCGCTCGTGCTAGGCCTTCCCACGGTCGGTCCGTTGCTGCTGCAGGCGCTGGTGGCGCAGGACATGTTCCTGGCCGGCACCATTGTACTGCTGCTCGGAGTGCTCACCGTAATCGGGACGCTGATTTCCGATCTGTTGTTGATGTGGATCGAGCCGCGTATCCGCCTGCAGGGGCGCGCATGACCGCGGTGAGCCTCACCACCGACGACCGGCTTGCGGAGGCGACCCAACTGCAGCTGACGTGGTGGCGCTTCCGGCGGCATCGGCTCGCCGTGATCAGCCTTCTCATCGTGGGATTGTTCTATCTCGGCGCAATCTTCGCGGATTTTCTGGCGGTTTCCGATCCGCACGCGACCGATGCGCGCCGCAGCTTCATCCCGCCGCAAGGCATCGCGCTGTTCGACAACGGTGCCTTCCGGCCGCATGTGAGTGGGCTGAAGGGGGTGCGCGATCCGAAGACCTTCAAGCTGGTCTACACGCCGGATCCGGCGCGCAAGGTGCCGGTCGCGCTGTTCGTCCATGGTTACCCGTACCAGCTGTTCGGTCTGATCCCGACCGATCGGCATCTTCTCGGCATCGAAGGCGGGCAGGGGGTCGAAGGCATCTTCCTGCTTGGTACCGATCAGCTCGGTCGCGACCTGTGGTCGCGTCTGGTCGTTGCAACCCGCATCTCGCTGTCGATAGGTTTGGCCGGGGTCACCCTCAGTCTGATGCTCGGCATTTTGCTCGGCGGCATTTCCGGTCTCTATGGCGGCGCGGTCGACACGCTGATTCAGCGCTTGATCGAGGTAGTGCGTTCGATTCCGACCATCCCTCTGTGGATGGGACTGGCCGCGGCCCTGCCGAACACCTGGAGCGTCACCCAGGTCTATTTCGCCATCACGCTGATCATCTCGCTCGTTAGCTGGACGGAACTTGCGCGCGTTACCCGCGGCCGGTTTCTGGCATTGCGCGAGGAGGATTTCGTGATCGCTGCGGAACTTGCCGGCGCCGGGCAGATGCGCATCATCCTGCGCCACATGCTACCTTCTTTCGCAAGCCACATTATCGCGGCGACCAGCCTCGCCCTGCCTGTCATGATCGTCAGCGAGACATCGCTCAGTTTCCTTGGCCTCGGCCTGCGTCCGCCGGCAATCAGTTGGGGCATCCTGCTGCAGGATGCCCAGAATGTGCAGGTGTTGGCGGGCGCACCTTGGCTTTTGAGCGCCGCCGTTCCGGTGATCCTCGTGATCCTGGCGTTCAACTTTCTCGGCGACGGGGTGCGCGATGCGGCCGACCCCTATGGTTGAATCAATGAACGACGGGCGCCATGCCTTGTCCGTGCGTAACCTGGTCGTCGACTTCGTCCAGGATACCGGCACCATCCGCGCACTGGACGGCGTCAATCTCGATCTTCACGCCGGGCGGGTACTCGGCGTGGTCGGTGAAAGCGGTTGCGGCAAGAGTGTCACGGCGCGCGCCATTCTGCGGCTACTCGACCGGACGGGCGAGATTACCTCGGGCCGCGTGTTCCTCGACCCAGGCTCGCCCGAACAGCAGGATTTGGCGGCACTCGATCCCGAAGGCCGCGTCATGCGGGCGGTGCGCGGCGGCCGCATCGGCCTGATCTTCCAGGAGCCGATGACCGCGCTCAGCGTTCATTATACGGTTGGCAATCAGATCATCGAGGCGATGCGCGCGCACGGCGATCTATCCAAAGCGGCCGCGCGTGAGCGCGTCGTGACGCTGTTGCACGAGGTCGGGATTCCACGTCCCGAGACACGCATCGACTCCTATCCGTTCCAACTGAGCGGGGGCTTGCGCCAGCGTGTCGGTATCGCTCTGGCGCTCGCCGCAGATCCTGAAATTCTCATTGCGGATGAACCGACCACCGCGCTCGATGTCACGACCCAGGCACAGATCCTTGCATTGCTGCGTCGGCTGCAGCGTACCAAGGGCGTGGCCCTCATGCTGATCACCCACGACATGGGCGTGATCGCACAGATGGCGGACGATGTTGCCGTCATGTACCTCGGCCGCATTGTCGAGTTCGCGCCGGTCGCGGAACTGTTCACCGCGCCGCGCCATCCTTACACGCGAGCGCTGCTGCGTTCCGTGCCAAATCTCCGAGCTGTTCCGCGCGAGCGGCTGGCGACGATCGGGGGAGCCGTGCCGCATCCGGGCGCGCGACCGCTCGGTTGCCCGTTCCATCCGCGCTGCCCGGAGGTGATTGCGGGGCGTTGCGAATCCGAGGCGCCTGCTGGAATCTCGCCCAGCGAGGCAGGCGCAAGCTGCTTTCACGCGATGGCGGAAACGGCGCATGCGGAGGCAACCGCATGACCGTACTCGAGGTCGACGGCCTGTTTAAGGAATTCCCGATTCGTAGCGGTCTCCTGCAGCGCAAGACCGGGCAGGTGCGCGCCGTGCAGGACGTCAGCTTCGCAATCGGGCGCGGGGAAACTCTGGCCCTGGTCGGCGAGAGCGGCTGCGGCAAGACCACGGTATCGCGCTGTATCCTGCGGGCTCTGCCGCCAACCAAGGGAGCCATTCGGTTTTCGCCCGAGGAGGGCACGATTTTCGACGTTGCGTCCTTGTCGCGGCGCGCATTGCGGCCATTGCGGCGCCACATCCAGATGATCTTTCAGGACCCCTACGCATCGCTGAACCCGCGCATGATGGTCGGAGACATCATTGCGGAGCCGCTGCTCGTCAACGGGTTTGCGGCGGTACAGCGCCAGGCGCGCGTCCGCGAATTGCTCGATCTCGTTGGCCTGCCTGCCGCGGCGCGTACCCGGTTTCCGCACGCTTTTAGTGGCGGCCAGCGTCAGCGCATCGGAATCGCGCGTGCGTTGGCGCTCGATCCGACTCTCGTGGTGGCCGACGAGCCGGTCTCCGCGCTCGACGTATCCGTTCAAGCCCAGATCATCAATCTGTTGCTCGACCTGCAGGATAGGTTGGGTCTTTCGATGCTATTCGTCGCGCACGATCTGGGCGTGGTGCGCCATGTCAGCGACCGCGTTGCCGTGATGTATGTCGGGCGCATCGTCGAGACCGCGCCGACTGCAATGCTCTACACGAGGCCTCGCCATCCCTATACCGAAGCATTGCTGGCGGCGGTTCCGAAACCGGATCCGGCTCTGCGTGACCAGGCGAGCGCGCCGGCGGGAGAGATTGCCGATCCGGCCAATCCGCCGCCTGGCTGCGCCTTCCATCCGCGCTGCCCGTACGCCAATGAGCGTTGTCGCACCGAACTTCCGGTGCTTCGAGAAATTTCGCCCGCGCACTGGAGCGCATGCCATCGCACCGCGGAGCTATCGCTCCGTGGTGTGGCCTGAAAAACGAGGGGAGAATCGATGCGACCGCTTCTGATTGCTCTGACTGTTTTGCTCTCAGGCGCAGCCGTGGCGCAGCAACCGGACCTTTCCCAATCGGGCTTGGTGGGCAAACTGGAGAACCCGACGATTGTCACGGATTCCGCGCAATGGCCGAAGCAGTTCCATGAGGCGCCGGCGCTGGCCGAGCTCGTCAAGGCCGGCAAGTTGCCGCCGGTGGAGCAACGCCTTCCGCAGGAGCCGATGGTCATCAAGCCGCTGCGCAGTGTCGGAAAATACGGCGGCACCTGGCGTCGCGGCTTTCTCGGGCCCGGTGACAGCGAGAACGGCAACCGCGTGCGCTCGGCTGACAAGCTCCTGTTTTGGGATGTGGCGGGCACCCATATCGTTCCCAACGTGGCGAAAGGTTGGGAGACGAGCGCAGACGGCCGCCGGACCACATTGTTCCTGCGCAAGGGCATGAAGTGGTCCGACGGCGCACCGTTCACGGCCGATGATTTCGTTTTCTGGTATGAGGACATGTATCAGAACAAGGATCTCATCAAATCGCCGGCGCCGGAACTCTCCGCGAACGGCAAGCCCGGCCGGATCACCAAGGTCGACGAGACCACCGTGCGGTTCGAATTTGATGACCCGCACTTTCTGTTTGCGAGCCAGCTTGCCGGCGACACCCAGGTGGGCGGAGGGCAATCGCGCCTGCAGTCGGAGGAACGCGAACTCGGCCTCTATGCGCCCGCGCACTATCTCAAGCAGTTCCTGCCGAAATACAGCTCCGCGGACGCCCTCAACCAGCAGGCCAAGGCCGCGGGCTTCGACAATTGGGCGCAGGTCTTCAAGATCAAATCTGACTGGCGGCTCAATCCCGACGTCCCGACCCTGTCGGCGTGGCGCATGGTGCAGCCGATCAACGGCCAGACCTGGTTGCTTGAGCGCAACGCGTATTTCTGGGCCGTCGATACGACGGGCAACCAGTTGCCCTATCTCGACAAAGTCCAACTGACTTTGGCCGAGAATCCGGAAGTTATCAATCTGCGGGCGATCGCAGGCGAGTTCGACTACATGGAGCGTTTCATCGATCTCGCCAAACTACCCGTGTTTCTGGAGAACGCCACTCGCGGGCATTACAAAGTCCACCTCGATCCCGGCTTCAACGGCTCCGATTCCGAGCTGAAGTTCAACTTCGCCTATCGCCTGGACCCCGAGATCCAGAAGTGGTTCGCCAATCTCGAGTTCCGCCGCGCTTTGGCGCTCGGCATCGACCGCGATCAGATCAACGAAGCGTTCTTCCTCGGCCTGGGCGTGACCGGATCGCCGATTCCGGCCGATATCATTCCCGAAAGCCCCGGCAAGGACTGGCGACAGCGCTGGGCCACGCTCGACGTCGCCAAGGCCAACGCGATGCTGGATGCGATCGGCTTGAAGAAGAAGGACGCCGAGGGCTTCCGTGCGCGTACCGATAATGGCGAGCGCTTGCGTCTGCAGATCGACGTTGCGCAGACGCTGTCGCCGACATGGCCCCAGCAAGCGGAAATGATTATCCAGCAGTGGCGAGCAATCGGCATTTGGGCCGATATGCGACTCTTCGAGCGTAGTCTGTTCTACACGCGGGTACGCAACGACCAGAATCAGATCGTGCTGTGGAGCAATAACGGCTCCGAGAGCATGTATCTCTATACGGTGCCGGTGTTGCCGGTCGATCCGCAGTCCAGTTTCGGCGGCGCCGCATATGCGCAGTGGTATGCCAGCAACGGCGCAGCCGGCATCAAACCGACCGATCCGGAGCTTTTGAAGGGCTTTGAACTGCTCCGCACCGCGGTCAGCCAGCCTGAGGAGCGCCGCGCGCAGATTGCGCAGGAAATCTGGAAGCTGCTGGTGGACCAGGTGTGGTCGATCGGCCTGGTCGGCCAGTCACCAGCCTACATGGGCACGCGGGTTGTCAACGAGCGGCTTGAGAACGTGCCTGCACGCACCTGCATATCGCAGCATTGCCGGACGCCGTTTAGCGGCCATCCGGAGCAGTGGTACTACCGCTAATGCGACTTCCGGAACAAGTGCTTCCAAAAGGTAAGCATTTCCGACTTGAACAATTCACTTTCGCCCGCACGGCTTCCGATCTTGGCGCCTCTTCGTCCATAACCGGCCTTCAATGCATAGATCATCAAATCGCGATCATTGAGGCTTGCATTGGGAACGTCTTCGTTAGGATGGATGAAGGCGCCGTCATCTGCGACATACGCTGTCGGGGCAGCGGGTGAAACGGAGGCGTCGGTGACGGTTGCGATTGCCGTGCCGCGATCGAAGCTATGGTGTGTACCCGCAAGGAGCCGCATCGTGACCTCGCCGCCGGCCAGACGGATCGCCTGACAATGCCCCTGAACCTGCATGGGCGAGCACCACTCATCGGCATCCCCCATGAGAACACGAATAGCGGTAGGGCCAACTTCTTGGGTCACGGAACTGGTGCCCACTCCAGGGGTAGGCGGCGAGCACGCCGGTTAGCCCCGCGCCTGGCCCTACTACGGCGTCCGCGAAGCGACGGGTGGCCGCTGTGAGAACCGCCGATCCGCCACGGCTATGTCCCTGTGCGCCGATGCGCGATCCGTCAATCCCGGGAAGATCGGCAAGAACCTTCCATGCAGCAAGCACGTCATAGGCGCTGGCGGCAAACGAGAACTGCGTCTGGTTTGCGACCGTCGACGTTACTCCGCGGGCTCCAAAGCTGTCGAGAATGAAGGTTGCGAATCCTGCGCGGGTGAGCGTCTCGGCGTGAGCGACATGAGACGGCGCGACCCCGAGGCTGCCGGGTACAATGATTACCAGCGGCATTTTATCTTTGCCGGAGCGGCTATCGGGCGCGGGCAGAAATAATTTGCCGTCGATCACCTTCGGCATTTCCGCAGGCTTGCTTACGACCTGATGGTAGTTGACCGGTGAGGCAGAAGGGATATCCACGTTCCTGCCGACGCAGTCCTTGCCGAACGCAACAGTCTGGTCGCGGAATCGTGCCGGACCAATACCCTCTTCTGCGTGGACCATAATTAAACCTCTTACGGAATCGGTTCGCTGCTCACGTCACTCTACGGGGATTCAATCCAGGAGCAACTTCAATCCTGCCGCGGTTCACATCGATCGCTACTTGAATTTCAACACACCTGAATGAGAGTGTGTTTCAAAATTCTATTCGGCTTTTTTTTGCGGATATACTTCGCTGGTCCTGCGTCCATTTTTTGCTCGGACACACACAGCGCGCGGACGTCGGCAACATCGCTCGCAAGCATTTTCGATCCGCCGGCAACGCCACTCACCTGCCGCGAAAACTGCGTTGCGGGGATATTAACCATGTAAGGGCCTGCCGCGGCAAAGGCCGGACGCTTAATAAGCGCTTAACAATTTTACGCAACATATAGTCGATCAGCACCAACATTTATGACGCAGCAAGAAATGCGAGCGGAACTCAGCCTCTAAGGAGGAATGCATGAGGACGCTTCTCATCGGCGCAATGGCCGCAACCCTGGTCGGTTGTAGCTGCTTCCCATCGCCGCGAGCCAGCATGGAAGCATGCTCGGACGTCAACGGCTTCGGCTGTTTCGACAGAACCGCTGAAGGTCAGCCTCTTGAACCGAAGCCGACGTCGTTCAAGACAAGTTCGGCGAAAACAAAACTCAAATCCACAACCGTGGCGAGGGCGGAAAAGCCGTCGTCTGCTCACGCCCGTGATGGGGATGTCGCCATGAAAACGGCGAAGTCCACGGTGATCGCAGCGAAAGTCGAGCCTCCGGCATCCAATCAGCCCGCCGAGTCGCCAGATCCTGTCATAGTCAGGGCGAAGACCACGATCGCTGCGAAGCTCGAAGATCCCAAGTCTGCCGAGTTCGGTGAGATGAAACGGGCCGTCCGAAAGAATACGCTCGGGCAATCCGTCGACACCATTTGCGGTCGCGTCAAAGGAAAAAAAGCGTCGGGCGAAGATACCGGAGACCGGCCGTTTCTATATCTCGTGAAGGATGACGATGCCTATGTTGTCGTCGACGGCGCCGCAGGTTTGGCGGCGGCGAGCGCGTATCGCAACATTTGCAACTAACCTGATAAAAGCGGACCTGAAGGGTCCGTCGACCGACACTCCCGCAGAAGCTCGAAAATCGAAGCTACGTCGCGACGACAAGAAAGTCGTCGCAGGCAGGCTATCACGCACACTACTTCGGATAGCGAACCTCGCAATCCCTGGACCGAAATGGCCAAAACGGCTCATTGAGTGACCACCCTGTGAGGCGAATTTTTTGTTCCATGGAAATCCAGGCTACTTGGCATTTCTCTGACTTCGGGGACATCATGGACGATTTTACCAATCTTGCAGAACTGGCCAACGGAACGCAAAAATCGCCGGTGATCGTGATCATCGAGGATCACGTCCTGGCGCGCACCTGCATCCTCAGCATCCTCAAGCGAGAGCTCGCCGGTTTCGACATCATCGAGATGCCAACGACGAGTAGTTTGAACTGGTTATCTGGAAGAGATGTCCGCTTGATCGGACTGAATATCGGCGACAAGCAGGTTAGCGATCCTTCGATCGGGGAAAGTCTCACGCTACTCGCGGAATCCTGGCCGAACGCGTACGTCGCGCTTTTGTCAAATCGCGACGACGAGGCCACCACTTCAGCGGCGATGCAACGGGGAGTCCGTGGTTTTTTTCCGGCCTCGATCCCGGTCGAGGTCGCCATCGCCGGATTGCGCCTCGTTCTCGCCGGTGGGGTCTACCGGCCACTGCCGATTATCAGGCAAAATGAACCTTCGAGCCTCAAGGCGATAGCGGCGTGCACCGACGCTCCCGAACTAGTCCACGAGGGCAATGGTTCCGCGAAAATTGTGCCGCAAAGGACGATGATCGATCTCACGCCCCGAGAGCAACACGTGCTCGCGGCGCTAGAGCAGGGCCTTCCGAACAAGTTGATTGCCGTCAGGCTCAACCTTTCGGAAAACACCGTAAAGATGCATATTCAACGCATCATGCGGAAGTGTTCCGCTCATAACCGTACCGAGGCGGTCCTTCGCTGGAGCGGACGATTCTCCGACCATAACGGTCACATCCCCTCACGAACGCCTTCTTCTTGAAGGCTGCCTTGCGCTCTCCATATGGGCAGCTCAATCCTCGCGGAATGCGCTGTGGAAGCTGTCGAGCAGGGGCCTGAGAGCGTAGAGCGCCACGGTGCCGCGACCGGTCTTGATGAACACCTGGGCCGGCATGCCCGGAATAATCCGCATGCCGCCCATCTCGGCAATCCGTGGATCCTGCACTCGGATTTTCGTAGCGTAATATGGCTGATCGGTGCGCTTGTCGAGGAGACGGTCGGCGGAGACATGCATCACAGTTCCCTGAAGCCGCGGTACGCGGCGCTGGTTGTAGGGCAGGAGATTCACGTCGGCGCTCAGTCCGGGACGGACCACATCGATGTCCTCGGGCCTGACGCGCGCAGTCACGATGAGACGATCCTGCCGTGGAACCAGATCCATCAGAGGCGCGCCGGCGGCGATCACTCCGCCCGGTGTATGAATCCGCAGTTCGGTTACCACGCCATCCTCGGGCGCCTTCACCGCGGTTCGCAACAGTTGATCGTCAGCGCCCTTTAGTCGCTCGCGCAACTGAAAAATCTGGTTTTGTGCCTCGCGCAGCGACTGAGCTATCTCGCTTTGCCGGTCACTCTCCAGTTTGACGAGGGTTGCCTGTGATTCGCTGATGACCTGCTCGGCGCGCGAGATCTGCGCGGCAATCTCGCCCCGTCGTCCTTCGATATCAGCCATCTCCCGCTGGAGGTTCAAAAGGCGAGGGCGCCGCTCAAGGCCCTTGTTAACGAGCGTGATGACGGTAACCACCTCTTCGCTGACGATTTCGAGGCGCTTGGAGGCCGCGCCTTCCTGCGCCCTGAGGCCTTCGATTTCCCTCTCGACCTGCGATCGTTTTTCCCGATTTACGGCCGCCTGCGATTGAAAGGATTGTCGACGTGTCTCGAAGATGCTTTGCTGGCCCGCAAGAACGGCCGCGACTGATGGACTTTCCTTCTGCACCATCTCCAGCTTGGCCGGAAAGGACACCGTCTCTTTTCCCTGCTGTTCAGCCAGTAGCCGCGCTTCTCGTGCCGTCGCGTCCCACAACTGGCCTTCCAGGCTCTGGACTTCGGCACGGGCCTTGATGCTCTCCAACGAGATCAGTGTTTGTCCGGCGTGGACGACATCGCCGTCCGCGACCAGTATTTCTCTGACGATGCCACCTTCAAGGTGCTGGATCGTCTTTCGGCTCGAATTCTGATTCGACGGTGCCGACAGCAATCGCGGCGCTCTCGAGCGGTGCGAAAGTTGACCAGGTACCGAGGCCCAGCACAAAGCCGCAAACCAGCAGGTTTCCTGTCCAGGTGACACCGCGAAGCCGATCGCTGAGCGCTGGCGGCGCCGATCCCGCGCGCCGCGGAACCTCCCAAATTCCGACGCGATCGAATGCAATTGTCATGAGATCATCTTTCTTCGGGCAAAGTGGTCGCGAGAATGTTTGCTGCCGATCACGGCGAGATCGGTTGCGGTGAGGCGTCAATACTGTTCTCGTATTTGTCGCTCGGATCCGGCGGCGTACGTTCGCGGGAGACGACTTGAGGTCGGGTCAAATATCTCTCGAAAATTTCCTTGCTGTCTCCGAACGCGCTGACCGCGCCGCCCTGCATGATGGCTATCTTGTTGGTTGCGGCGAGGATTCCTATCCGGTGAGTAATGATGATCACCGTGGTATTGGCCGCCTTCATCCGTTCAATGGCATCGAAGAGCACGCACTCGCCGAGGTAGTCCAGGCTGGCGTTCGGCTCGTCGAGAACAACGAGATGCGGGTCGCCAAAGAACGCCCGCGCAAGGCCGAGGCGCTGGCGAAACCCACGCGAGAGATTGGCCCCTCCGCCGACGACGACCGTATCGTACGACTGCGGCAGGCGAACGATGGTCTCGTGAAGGCCTGCCAGCTTTTGCCGCTTCAATGACCTTCTGCAAATCGGCATCCCCCAGCCGTGCAATGATGTCTTTCACCGTCTCTCCGAACAGATCGATATCCTGCGGCAGATAACCGAGACGCCGACCGCCGCCCGAATCGCGCACCGTCAAGACGTCGATGCTATCAAGCGAGACGGAACCTACCGTCGGAGCGGAAATTCCCGCGATGATTTTTCCGAGCGTGGATTTGCCGGACCCGGATGGGCCGATGATGCCGAGGCATTCGCCGGGCGCCAGACGGAACGAAACACCCCTCAGCATCAAATGGCCGGATCCAGGCAGGGCGGCGCCAACGTTTTCGACGATGAGGCTACCCTTCGGCCGGCCCGTGAGCGCCTTGGTGTTCGCAACCGGGGTGACAGCGGCCATCACGCCGTTGAGTCGCCGGTAGGCGAGGGAGGCCGTCGCGAGCGCCTTCCAGCCTGCAACCGCTCCCTCGATGGGCGAGAGCGCGCGTCCGAACAGCAGGGTGGTGGCAAAGATGATGGCGGGACTTCTGCTCTGTTCGAGGACGAGCCAGGCGGCACAGCCCATGATCAGAACCTGCGACAGCGCGCGAGCGGGTTTGGAGATCAGCATGATGATCTCATTGCGGCGTTGTACCAATTCGTGCTGGCTTCTCGCGTCCTGCGCGGCCTGGTGGACAAGGCGCGCGGCGCCGTCGAGCATTCCCATAGCCCTGATCACGTGGACGTTTCCGACAGCCATGCCGAACCGTCCTTGGCTCCTCGCCAGCGCTGCAACGGAGCGAGCCAGCGGCCGTTCAGTGAAGAAGTCACCTGCAAATCCGAGGCCGAGCAGGAAAAGAGCGATGATTGCGCCGACCGTCCCCAGCAATGGATGCACGAGGAAAAGAACGGCGAGGAAGACCGGCGCCCAGAGCACGTCGAACAGCATCGAGCATGCTCCGGACTCAGCGAATTGACGCAAGGTCGTAAGATCGCGATACGCCTCCGATGCGCGCGCCTGACCGACTTGATACGCATAGTCCAGGCAAGCCGAGGCCACTGCCGGATGGAGTCGATCTTCAAGCCATTGGCCCATCCGGGCCATTGCAGCGCGGCGCAACGCGTCAAGCACTCCGCCAACCACGACGGTGAACGCAACGATGAGGGTCAACATCAGGAGCGTATCGGCGCTGCGGCTCGACAAGACGCGATCGTAGATTTGAAGCAGATAGATGGAGGGAGCGAGAAGAAGGAGATTGTAACTGCAGCTATATGCGAAAACGAGTCCGATCGACCCCGCGCAGGCCCGCAAGGCCGCTTCCAACGGCGTCCGCGGCGGTGACATCATGTGCGACAAGAGCGGCGGTATCACCATTGCAGTCCCCCGCCAGACATTTGAAGTCGAACCTTTCCGGCCCCGTCATCCGTCGACATCAGACGAGTTGAGAACCGGCGGGCCGGACCGCCGGTCTCTACTTTGCGCGCGTCAATCAAACATGCACGATATGGTCGACAGGGAAGTGTTCGGAACCGATGGTGGCCTTGATGTCAACATTCCCACCCTCGGCATAGTTGTAGTCTCCGCCATTTCCGCCAATGCCGGCCCCCACGCTCTGGCTCTGGTTAGCGGCAAGCCAGTTGTCCTGATGCGCCGTCGTGTCGGCATACACCTTGGATGTGTCATAGCCGCTGTCGTTGCTCTGATCGCCATTCGATTTGGCATATCCGCCCTCAGCCTTCTTGGAATAATCCTCCGCCTTGGCGTTCGCGCCGCCGGCGTCCCAAGATGCCTTCTGTTCAACATGATCGCCGGTGTTGACTTTCACGTCAGCGCCATCCGCCTTGTTGGTCGGGTTGAAGTCGATGCTCGGCTTGTTGGTGATGTTGCCATAGTTATAGCCGTCGCCGCCATTTCCGGCGCTGTTGTGGCCTGTCGAAATCTTGAGGGCGATCGTGTCGGATGGAAACGATGCTTTAGGCATGGTCATGTGAGTCTCCCTGAGTTGATATTCACTCTGTGCGTCCCTGTTGGACGGCGCCAGTATTGGTTTTGCTTACTGTATCGGCCAAGATGCCAAAGCTGATGCCACCTGATCCGAACGGGTGTACGCCCAAGGGCTACCCTCTCGCCGCCGAGGTCTGGGAACTCCAGCCGCTAGGCATGACCCACTAAGTGATGGTCCGCCAGCAAGTGCATGGCGAAATCGCCGCCAAGCGCAGCGTTGCCGTGGCCGCCATCACCACCCACTCCAGCGATCTGGATCGCACTCTGATCGAACTGGACGTTGTTGGTCTGATGAGCATCGGCGGTCGAATTGGGACCGGCGACCGCAATGTTGATCGGCGCGTAAATCGCTATGTTGAGGTCGACGAGACTTCCCGCGAAATGGCCATCGCCGCCGGAGCCCGCGCTGTTGCCACCTGTCGCGACGACGTCAGAGCCGATTAATCCCAGGATTGATGAGTAGGCGCCGACATCTCCACCGATCGCAGCATTGCCGTGTCCGCCGTTACCTCCGATGCCGGCCATCTGAACAGAGGATTGATCGAACGTAACGTTGTTTGTCTGAGTGGCGTCGGCGCTGGAATTGTATCCCGCCACGGCAATATTGATCGGATCATAGAGCGCGAAAGATGTATGAACCATGCTTCCATAAAAATATCCGTCTCCGCCGTCGCCCGCCTGGTTTCCCCCGCTTGAAATCGAGCCGACCCCATGAGAACCGGAGACGGACACGCCTCCGCCAATCGCAGCATTGCCGCTCCCGCCGTTACCTCCGATGCCGGCCATCTGAACAGAGGATTGATCGAACGTAACGTTGTTTGTCTGAGTGGCGTCGGCGCTGGAATTGTATCCCGCCACGGCGATATTGATCGGATCATACAACGCGAAAGATTCGTGAACCATGCCGCCAAAAAAGTATCCGTCTCCGCCGCCGCCGGCGTGGTTTCCCCCGCTTGTGACCAGGCCGGAGTTATTCCCGTCATGGTCGGTCGCATGCGGCGACCCGGAGGCGGACACACTTCCACCAACCGCAGCATTGTCACTCCCGCCACCACCCCCGCCACCGCCCATCTGGGACGCGCCTTGAAAGAACTGCGCCGTATTCGACTGATGAGCGTCAGCGGTGCCATGAATTCCCGCCGATGCCATGTTGAGGGGATCAAAGACCGCGACAGGAGCATGCACCATGGCTCCTGAGAAATGACCATCGCCGCCATTTCCGGCGCTATTGTCTCCAGTCGCGATCACGTCGGAGCCGATCGATCCGAACACGCCGACGCCTCCGCCCATTGCGGCATTCCAATCGCCGCCATCACCGCCGGTCCCCGCCATCTGGTTCGCCGCCTGATCAAAAAGCCCGATGTTCGTCTGATGAGCGTTGGCGGTCGCGTGGACGCCTGCCTGCGCCATATTGAGCGGCTCGAAAGCAGCATAACTGCTGTCGATCAGACTGCCGGAAAAGTAGCCGTCGCCACCATCGCCGGCGCTGTTATTTCCCGTCTGTATCAGGTACAGCGGCGGGGAATCCGAGGCAGGCCGTGACGGAAACGGCGCCTGATCGTTTCGATTCAGGTGAAAGCCGTCTGATACATGCCGAAGATCCATGGCTATTGCCCCTACCAAAATCGATTCGCGCCGAACGGACGGACGCCTCCGACCTCAGCAAAGAATGCCACCTCGGCAGGGCCGAAGCCGAGTCGTCAATTCGGATTGCGAACGTTCGGGGATAGACATGAAATCGGGTACGCCCATTCGGGCGCCGAGTAGTGGTGCCTGCGATGGTTACTGCACATGCGGCGAAAAAGCCGCCGGCGGACTCTACGTTTTATGGGATGCCGCAACTTTGATGTTTAGAAAACATCTCAAACCGTTATGGAAATGGGTATGATCCATCCGGACAACGAGCCGTCAAAAGGGTGGGGAATGACGGCATAAGTGGTTACTCCGGCAATGACCGGCATCATGATAATCATGATAGCGGAGAATTCCGCATGACGGCTCAGATTATCCAATTCAGGGACTACCGCAAGCCGCGCGATTTCGGTCCGATGCATCGCGACATCGAGACGAGTCTGGCAGAATTGAACCAGATGGCGGCTGAAATATTCAACGCCTTGATGGTTGACACGGGCCAGCGGCATAGAGCACCCCCGAACAAGTGACTTGCCGACCTACTGCCGTTAAAGGTCCGATGTCGGGACAATCGCGTAAAAGATTTGCGCGCTTCGATCCTTCGACCCGGTTCGCGCGAGCACCCGATGCCGATGTGGCCGTGCGTGTTTTCCTGTGCGGCTAGTTCGGACGTTGCAAAATCGGAGAGCTGGGCGGCAAGCGGCGCTTCGAATCGCTCGGTCGTCCATCATATCCCGGTAGGATCTCCATTCTTGTCTTGCGTCTTGGTCTCAAAATCGCTGGCCTCATGGCGCTCATGCAACTGACTGGAGGGATCGCCCCAGGTGCGGTTGACCATGCGCCCCCGTTTCACGGCCGGGCGTTTGGCGATGGCATCGGTCCAGCGCTGCACGTTTGCGTACTCCTGCACATGCAGGAACTCGCCCGAGCCATATAGCAGGCCCTTCGCCAGCCCGCCGTACCAGGGCCAGATCGCGATGTCTGCGATCGAATAGTCGCCGCCCGTTAGATACTCGTTGTCAGCGAGACGCCGGTCGAGCACGTCGAGTTGACGCTTCACCTCCATCGCGAACCGATCGATCGCGTATTCGATCTTTGTCGGCGCGTAGGCGTAGAAGTGGCCAAATCCACCGCCGAGAAAAGGCGCGCTCCCCACTTGCCAGAACAACCACGACAGGCATTCGGCCCGCGTCTTGGCGTCGGTTGGCAGGAATGCCCCGAACTTCTCGGCGAGATGCACGAGTATCGCGCCGGATTCGAATACCCTGAACGGCGTCGGCCCGCTGTAGTCCATGAGCGCCGGTATCTTGGAGTTCGGGTTCACCGCCACGAAGCCGCTGCCGAATTGATTGCCGTCGATCCGGATCAGCCACGCATCGTACTCCGCGCCGCTATGACCGAGCTCCAACAGCTCCTCCAGCATCACCGTGATCTTCACACCGTTCGGTGTAGCCAGCGAATAAAGCTGCAGGGGATGGCGGCCGACCGGCAGCTCCTTGTCATGCGTTGGCCCGGCGACCGGGCGGTTGATGTTTGCGAACCTGCCTCCGCTCTCCTTGTTCCAGCTCCAAACCTTGGGCGGCACATATTCAGATGGATCGGTCATTCGTTTTGCTCCAGGCGCCGGACGAACTGACAGTGGTCAATAAATTCCGTCATTTGGCAACCTTGATAGGCCCGGAACACCGGTCCGGACGTCAGCCATGACCTCAGACAGATGTTATCGGTACAACTGGTTTTCACATCGACGAACTCGAGAAGGACTTTTTACGCGCAAGTCGAGCGTCAGATTTTTCACACAGCCTCGACCCGTCTCGGACATTCGGTCGCAGTGTCCGGGGCCGATTGTTTGCTCTCTCTCACTCGCCGCCCCGTCGCAAAGTGCTAGGCTTTGGAAGTCGATAAGGCTTTTCCTCGGGGGGCTCAATGAGACGGCGCGAGTTCATCAGGCTTCTGGGCAGTGTTGCGGCTTTGCCGCTCGCCGCGCACGCGCAACAGCCGATGCCCGTGGTCGGGTTCATCGGCGGCGGATTTTGGGGGACGGGCGACGGCTCAGGGGGAAATCACTTTGTCGAGGCGTTCCGTTCCGGTCTGAGAGAGATGGGATTCATCGAAGGCCAGAACGTGGCGATCGAATACCGCTTTGCCGAGAACCGTCTTGAGGGGTTGCCGGAGCTCGTGGCCGATCTGATCCGCCGGCGGGTGGCTGTCATCTGCACCGGCAACAACGTCACTACGCTGGCGGTCAAAAAGGCGACCTCGGAAATTCCGCTCGTCTTTGTTTTCGGTCTCGATCCGGTTCTTATGGGCCTTGTCTCAACTATCAACCGGCCGGGCGGCAACGCCACCGGCGTGTCGTTCCTGACTAGCTCGCTGGAGCCGAAGCGGTTGGAGCTGGTGCGGGTGCTGCTGCCTCAAGCCGAGTTGGTTGCGGCGCTCGTCAATCCAGATAATCCGAATGCCGAGAGTCACATAAAGGATTTGCAGGCTGCGACCGGCACATTTGGTATGCAACTGCTCGTTCTCAAGCTCCGAGAGGTCTCCGACTTCGAAACGACGTTCGCAACGCTCGTACAGCAGCGGGTCGGCGCCGTACTCGTCACCAGCGATTCGTTATTCGACTCCAACCGCCGCCGGCTTGTCGACTTGGCCGCACGGAACGCCATTCCCGCCATGTACCCGTGGCGCGATTTCGCCGATGCCGGCGGCTTGCTAAGCTATGGCAACAGCCTGAACGATGCCGCCCGTCATGTCGGCCTCTATGCCGGTCGCATCCTCAAGGGCGACAAAGCCGGCGATCTGCCGGTTTGGGTACCGACGAAGTTCGAGTTCATACTAAACCTCAAGACGGCCAAGGCGCTTGGGCTCGAAATACCCGCGAAGCTGCTCGCCTTTGCCGACGAGGTGATCGAGTGAAGCGGCGCGAGTTCATCGCCCTTGCTGGGGCTGCGGCGGCGTTGCCGATAGTGGCGCGAGCGCAGCAGGTCGGGAAAGTGATAGGCATACTCTTTCCCGGTCCATCCGTTTCCGCGGCTTCCACTTCTCTCGATGCCTTCTATCAAAAACTGCACGAGCTAGGTTACATCGAGGGACAGAATACAACCATCGAGCGTCGCTATGGAAAGTGGAATTTTGATCGCCTCTCCGATCTGGCGGCTGAACTGGTCCGGCTCAGGGTTGACGTTATCGTCGCGTTCAGCACAACAGCAGCCCGCGCAGCAAAGCACGCGACCAGCACAATCCCCATCGTCGCGGGCACGATGGCCGATCCTGTTGCGGACGGGCTCGTCGCTAGTCTCGCACGGCCAGGCGGGAACGTTACAGGGACGACTTTTGTTGGCCCGGAATTAGTAGCCAAACGCCTGGGACTACTCAAGGAAGCAGTTCCCGGTCTCTCCCACCTGGCTGGCTTATGGCATCCCGGTGCGTACGGCGAAAACACGATGAAAGACATGTTGACCGAGACCGAAGCGGTCGCCCGCGCGCTGGGAATGCAGCTTCAACTTGAGCAGGCACTCGGTCCCAACGACATCGACATCGCGTTCTCTGCAATGGCCAGAGAACACGCCGGAGCTGTCATTGTTCTGCCGAGCCCTATGTTTGTAGGAGAGTACCGACACATCGTCGACCTCGCGGCGAAGAGTCGATTGCCGGCAATGTACCAGGTCAGGGAGTTTGTGGACGCGGGAGGACTTATGTCCTACGGAGCGAATTTGGCCGAACTTAACCGGCGCACTGTCACGTATGTGGACAAGATCCTCAAGGGAGCCAAGCCGGCAGATTTGCCCGTGGAGCAGCCGACCAAGCTCGAATTCGTCATAAACCTCAAGGCCGCAAAGGCCCTAGGTCTCGAATTACCTGCGACGCTGCTCGGTAGCGCCGACGAAATAATTGAATGAAACGGCGCGAGTTGATCACGCTGATTGGCGGTGCAGCGGCTTTGCCGTTTGCCGCTCGCGCGCAGCAACCGGCAGGGCGGGTCTACCGGGTGGGATATCTCGCTGGCGGGTCCCGCGATCAGCAAATCCATCTTATTAATGCGTTCGAAGAGGGCCTGCGAAGCCTCGGTTACCGCATTGGCCAGAATATCGCCATCGAGTACCGCTTCGCCGACGGTGAGGTGCAACGATTACCCGCGCTTGCTGCGGACCTGGTCCAGCTCGGCGTGGACCTCATCGTTTGTGGAAACCATGCAAGCACGGTTGAGGCCATGAAGGCGTCCACGACCCTCCCCATCGTCATGGCCAGCGTTGCCGATCCGGTCAGGGATGGGCTGGTGGTCAGTCTGGCGCGACCGGGCGGGAACGTCACCGGGTTTAGCGCGGATGGCGGCAGCGAGAGCGAGACACAGGGCAAACGGCTTGAGTTGCTAAAGGAGGCACTT
Organism: uncultured Alphaproteobacteria bacterium; assembly: GCA_963732455.1. Lineage (GTDB taxonomy): Bacteria > Pseudomonadota > Alphaproteobacteria > Rhizobiales > Xanthobacteraceae > Bradyrhizobium. The sequence continues at coordinate 292,561 of CAVSZM010000010.1, forward strand.
CCGAACCTGACGCGTGTGGGCGTTCTTTGGAATCCGGATTTTAGGGCCCATCTTGCTCGGCTGGAGTCGATGAGGGACTTGACCCAGCCGCTGGCGTTGAAGCTTGTCGCGGTCGAGGCGCGCGGGTTGGATACACTTGAACAGGCGTTCGCAACGATGGTGAAGGAGCAAATGCAGGCGTTCATCGTTTTCTCGGATACTGTGCTGTTCAACTATCGCCAGCAGATTGGCGTCATGGCCATCAAAAACCGGCTGCCCGCTACCTCCGGGTTGAAGGAATTCGCGGAGGCGGGACTACTTCTGAGTTACGGCCCTGACTTTCGAACTCTATATCGTGGCGCCGCCGTTTTCATCGACAAGATTTTCAAAGGGGCGAAGCCTGCGGACTTGCCAGTCGAACAGCCGACCAAGTTCGAACTGGTGGTGAACCTCAAGACCGCCAAGGCGCTCGGTATCGACATCCCACCGACCCTACTTGCCCGCGCCGACCTGGTAATCGAATGAAGCGCTGCGCGTTCATGACGCTCGCTGGCGCCGCAGCAGTTCGAGCTAGAACCGAAGTGACCGAAGCGCGGTGAAATTGAACGTTTAACCTTGGCAGGCACGTTATTTTGGCGTGCGCCCCTTTACCGCGTTGGCGCGAGCGCTGTAGGTGATGAATCCGCGGGATATTTTCACAACCGAACTCGACCTATGGACCCTCCCTGCTGATCGACATGGAGGGCGGCCGTCCGACAGAAGGCGAGCACACGATTGGCGACATGATGGGGCGCGCGACGCGGAGGGGCGTCAATGTGCCGCTGCTTAGCGCCGCGCTCTGCAATCTCCAAGCCTACGAGATCAACCGCAGCAATCCACGATAAAATGTGACGCGGCACTCGGCCTCGGGCCATTCACAATGACCAACGTCCACTTTACACTTAGCAGCGAACCAAAGTTACGGTTTGGTCTTTGCCGTCAGCCCCAGGGACCGTTACGGTCTGCGCGGGGCAGCCGGGCACATATGCTACCGGTGGAGAAGGTGGTCCAGGAGGACTGGCAAAAAAACTAGGCGGATATCGGTGCGCCCAATCCCAAGGAACATCGAATTTGTATGTGTAATTTATATCGTTTGATATCGGGCCTGCTATCGGTTGCGTGACCTCTGCGTTGGGTTGGCCATCCCAGAAGAAGCCTCCGGCTGCCGGAAAGAAAGTCCCTATATTGCGCCGGTTGTGGTGGTTCGGCAATCGAGTGACCGATGGACGGAAAGTCGGATGCGTCGAAGCAGCAACACCAACATGGGCCGCCCCGCCGAATGCCTGGTTGCAGGCAACGGTAAGCGCTACGCCGAGATACATTATGAATGCCGCATACACTTTATACATCATGGCACGTCCACCAGTTCGCAACGTCAGAACGCATACTAGGCCGGGCCTTTCGCGGCCGCCAATGCATAAATTAATAATTGGTTAATATAAATTAATAATTGGTTAATATTAATAGCTGCGAGGCTCGCACGCGAATGTACTGCCGGATTGGGCCGGCACGGAGCGGCCGGCGAGGGCATAAATCGGCCCGGAGCGAACATCGGCGAGGCCCGGCCCCGACCTCCGGCCCAATCACTTACCGGCGCTTTTGAATGATTTGGCCACCGCAGCAGCCCCACTGAAGGCTTCCATTGCCTGCTTGGAGGTCATGGCCACAGTGGTCTTCAACAATGCCCGCTCATCGAAGCAAAGCAGACCCCGTGCGACGGGCCGACACGGGTTTCTTTTGGAGCCGGAGCGGTCATCCCGAAGAAGCGGGGAGTGGTTTGCTATGAAAACATCTTGCAACAAGCACGCTATTGCCACAGCCGACCTGGCCCCATCAAGCCCGGGACGGGTTATTCCAAAAATCCGATGTGCGCTGAAGGCGTAGCCGACGTTCCTTGATCCAGGAAAATGTTGCTTGGTGTGGTCAGTCAAATTGCCAGATGGACGAACGGAGACTAGTAAACGAATGCGCCTGGTGCGACACGGTTCACCGTTTGCGATGAGCCCGGCGCTGCCAGGAATGCCCGGAGGAAAGCATGGGTCGAAAGATAGCCATTGTAGGAGCGGGGGCCGTCGGCGGGTATGCCGGCGCGCATATGGTGCAGGCAGGCGAGGACGTGACGTTCATCGATCCATGGCCCGAGCATATTGAACACATGAGGAAGCATGGCCTGCGCGTCACCCACGCCAAGGACGTCGCAGAATTCTCGGTTCCGGTGCGCGCGCTGCATGTCACGGACGCACAGCGGCTAGCCAAGGAGACGCCGATCGACATCGCCTTCGTGTGCATGAAGTCCTACGATACGGCTTGGGCTACCACGCTGATCCAGCAGTATCTGGCGCCGGACGGCTACGTCGTGTCGCTGCAGAACTGCATGAATGAAGAGACGATCGCCGGCATCGTCGGTTGGGGCAAGACGCTTGGGTGCATTGCGAGCAGCATCACGGTCAACCTGCCTGAGCCCGGCCACATCCACCGGGGCGCTGGCAAGGGTGGGACGGCGCACACCGTATTTCGCGCCGGCGAGGTGCATGGCCGGATCACGCAACGGGCGGAAGAAATCCGCCGCCTGGTCGGCTACGCCGACAGCGCCAAGGTAACCGGCAATCTGTGGGGCGAGCGCTGGTCGAAACTGGTCGCCAACGCCATGGGCAACGGACTCTCCGCCTGCACGGGCCTGACCGGCGGACAGATGTTGCAAAGCGAGCCGATCCGCCGCTTCTCTACTCGGCTCGGGAGCGAAGCGATCCGTGTCGGGCAAGCGCAAGGCTATCAACTGGAGGAGATCTTGCATCTGCCGCCTGAGACGATTGCGCGTGCGGGCGAGGGCGACGAGGCGGCGATGCACGCCTGCGACGAGCAGCGCTTCAAGGACGGCAAGCGCACCTCTTCCGAGCAGCGTCCTTCCATGGGCCAGGATATGCAGAAGGGCCGACGCACGGAAATCGAATTCCTCAACGGCTTCGTGGTGCGCGAGGGCGAGAAGGTAGGCCTCTCGTGCAGCGCCAATGCCGTGCTGACGGACATCGTCAAGCGCGTGGAACGTAGTGAGCTCAGTCCAGATCCCCGGCACATCACTGAACTGCGGCTGAACTGAGCCGGCTTGCGCGCGATCATACGCACCCGGGAACAGATACCGCTCGCGCTCCCGCGCCCTGTTGTGCCGCGAGACTGGTGATGGACCGTCAAGCGCCGTTTGGTCGGCACGGGCAGCCTTGTGCGTCGGTAATGTCTTCCGCACGGCAGAATAATGTCCTAGCTTGATACCTTCTCGCGGCGGAGGATTACGGCGATGCAATTCCGCGTAAGAAAAGCTGCCCATGTCCTTGAACGCATTGGGCTTGCGATGGCTGGAGCATCAAGCGGATTGTTTGTTGGCACCTATGTAGGGTCTAGCATCGCGGCGCTCACTTCTCAGGGTTTTCTCGTCGTCATGATGATTGGTGGCGCAATCGGGTTCTACCTGGGAATTGACACTCCGCCTCTGACTTTTCACGGATCAAAGGGCGAGCCTTCAAAAGACGGTTCCGGCGGAAAGATCGATACTGCAGAATTTCTCAGTGCCGTGGGCACATTTCTCGCTACGTTGGTGGCTTTCGTATCGGTCGGTGTGATTGTGCTTCGTGAGGAGCCGCACACCATTTGGACAATCATCATAATGCTGGGATGGGTAATTGGCGTGATGATGCAAATCACTGCCGGCGCAATTGCACGCGCTCGCACTTGATATGCCATCGCTTTCGCCTGAAGCCTGGGACCTTGCGGTAATTCGTTACTGATCCATCTGCACAATGGCAGAGTGCGCTGCACAATGGAGATTAGGCGTCAATTCACAACATTTAGTCTTCCTGTCACGTCGACGTGACATATAGTGGCTCAAGGAACCGCAGAATTTCCGATCTGCTGGGGGGCTTGCGTCGAGGACGAACATGAAACGTGGAATTGCCGTTCTGGCTTCGCTTAGCGCGTTGCTTGCGGTCGGATACTTCACCGCGAGCAAATGGGCGATCCGTCACGAAACGCTGACATTCTACGATCCGGCGCGCGACAACCGTCCGGTCGCGGTCGACATCGCCGTGCGGCGGGACAAGGAAATGCAGGCGAACGCCGGCATGATCACGCTGCCGGTGGCGATCCTCAACCACGGCAACACCGTCAAGTTCACCGAATACTCGTTCCTGGCGAACGCCTTTGCCGCCCGCGGCTATATAGTGATCAGCATCCAGCACGATCTGCCGACCGATCCGCCGATGGTGACGAAAGTCGGCGAACTCTATGTCGGCCGTCAGCCGCAGTATCTGCGCGGCATTGCCAACATAAGGTTTGCCATCGAGGAGATGAAGACCGTCCAGCCGAACGCCGATTATGACCATCTGACCATGGTGGGACATTCCGCCGGCGCCGACATCTCGATGTATTTCGCCAAGCTGCATCCGGATCAGATCAAGAAGGTCGTAACCCTCGATAATCTGCGCGTGCCGTTTGTGACCAACGGCAGGTTCAAGATCCTTTCGTTCCGTTCCAAGGATCCCGTCTTCAAGACCGATCCCGGCGTCATCCCTCCTAAAGAGGTCCGTGAGAAGTCTGGCATTGAGGTCGTACAAACCAGCTTCCAACATAACGACATGCGCGATACCGGTCCCGATGAGGCAAAGGCATCGATCAGCGGCATGCTCGACAAATTCCTGGAAGACGACAGCAAGCTCACGCCGGTCGAAACAAAAACACCGCCGGCGATGACCGACCCGGGGCCGGTTACGCCTTACGTGCCGGTCGCACCGACGCCCGAGATGGGCAAACGCGCCGGTTCAGCATCGTCGGCAACAGTGGCCGCGCAGCAATAGCTGAAGCAACGTATTGAAGTCGGTAGCGGCCCGTCGTCGTCAGTAAGATGCACGCTGTCGCTACTCATCGCGATTGGACTCATGACCGCCATAAGCCGGAGACATGGCCAATCTCCGCCTTTATAATCGTGCTCGCGTTAATCACCATCGTTTCAGTCTATTTCGCTACGGAAACCCGGAAGAAAGCCGAGGCCTGAAGGCGGTGAGCGTTTAGGTACCCGTGATGGAACATCCCGCTCTCCCGTTTCTCAAGCGTGACGGGAAAGGCAAGGTTGCAGGCTCGGGCGCGGACATTGCGCGAGGGTCCGTTCGCGGCTGTCAATGCAGAAGTGTATCGGCGAAACCCTCCCGGGGCGTTCCCGGCGACAGTATGAGAGTCAAGTCGGTACGGATAGTGTTGCAAGAAAGAAACGAATTGTGAATAAAATCGCCAGTCTTGGGCCCCCCTGTTGCAGTTGCGAGCGTGCGAGGACTACGCTTCGGTACGAACAGTTGAGGGAACTATGCCGCCATATCGCAGCTACAAGGGGGTTTTCAGCGAACTTTGCTTCCGAAATCGATTCGCTTCCCGTACGCTGCAAGCGGCGGCTATAGGGCTATCGCTGTGGGGTGCCGGTCCCGCCAACGCGGCTGCCCCTGAAACGGGAGCCCACGTTTATCTTCTGCGCGGGGTGCTCAACATCTTCTCGCTGGGCCTCGATGATATCGCGGCCAAACTGCGGCGGCAGGGCATTCCGGTCACTGTGGCCAATTTTGTCTCCTGGTCGTCGCTCGCAGACCAGGCCGCGGCGGAATACAAAAGCGGCAAGGTGCGGACCATCGTTTTGGTCGGGCACTCCTCGGGCGCGACGGCGCTGCCCGACATGGTGGCGCGGTTGGGTGAACTCGAAGTCCCCGTTAGACTGGCGATCGGCCTCGATTCGGTCTTCCGCACCAAGCTGGCAGGCCACGCCGAACGCTATATAAATTTCTACATCGCCGGCGGGGGAGGAGAGCCCGTCACGCCGACCAAAGATTTCCGCGGATCGCTGGAGAATGTCAACGTGCAGAGCGTACCTGGCGTCGGGCATATGTCGATCGACAAGAACCAGATTATGCAGCAGAAGGTGATAAGCGCCATCGATGCAGTCGTGTTTAGCCGCCGGAAAGAGGCATCCGGGGCGCAGAAGCAATCGCCAGAAACGAGCGCGACCGATTAAGGTACCGCGGCCACCATTTGACTTCGCATAACCCCAAGCTTCCTACCCGTGAACTAAAGCGAGCGCAGCATGAATGCCTACTTTAAGCGGCAGCTTGTGGATTACGTCGAATATCATCGCGATCCGCGCAATTGCGCGATGCATGTATTTGGCATCGCATTTTTGTTTCTGGCAGCCGTTCTCCCACTTAGCCTGTGGCCAGTTCAGTTGTTTGCGGTGTCGATATCCGTGGCGACAATTATGGTCTTGCCTGTTTTGGTCTACTGGTTATTGCTCGACGCGGGCCTTGGAGCGGCGATCGTCTGCGCGGCGGTATTGTTGCTCGCGACCGCAACGATGATCGTGAATCACGCAAGTGTCGCCACAGTCTGGACAATATCGGTATTGTTGATTGTCGCCGGCGTGATTTTTCAAGTTGTCGGACATCGGGTTTTCGAGCGTCGGCAGCCGGCGCTCATGGACAACCCCACCCACTTGTTGCTCGGGCCGATGTTTGTTATGGCGAAATTGTTCATTGCGCTTGGCTTTCGGCACGATCTTGCGCTGGTGATCGAGCGGGATCCGCAACAGGCGCCTGGCAGCTCGTCGCTCTCCCCCGCGCAGCGTCACGGCGAGTCGCTCTCACGCTCATGACGAGGGTATTGGTCACGGGCGGCAGCGGATTCATCGGGAACCACCTGGTATCGGCGCTCGTTGCGCGGGGCCGCAAGGTGCGAGTTCTCGATCTTCGCCGTCCCGCCCACGCCCTTCCGGAAGTTCAATATTTTGAGGGTTCGGTACTTGATCCGGACCTGGTGGATAAGTCGCTTTGCGGCGTCGATCGGGTTTATCACCTTGCGGGGCTGCCCGGCATGTGGATGCCGCGCAAGAACGATTTTCACGCGGTCAATTGCGAGGGCACAGAAATCGTTATTGCAGCTGCTCGCAAGCGCGGCATTGCACGTTTCCTGCACTGCTCGACCGAATCCATTCTTTTCCGCTCGTCAGCCTTGGAGGACCCCGAACATGCCCCGTTGTCCGCTGACCAGATGCCGGGTCGGTATACCCGTTCGAAAATGCTCGCGGAACAACTCGCGCTGCAAGCCGCCGCATCCGGTTTTTCGGTGGTAATTGGCACTCCGACGATGCCGATCGGAGTTCATGATCACAGCCTTACTCCGCCGACAGCGATGCTTCGGCACTTTCTTGGCGGGCGTCTTCAATTGTATCTCGATTTCGTGGTGAACCTCGTCGACGTGCGCGATGTCGCGGCGGGCCTGATTCTGGCGATGGAACGCGGGCAGGTTGGACATCGCTACATTCTCGGTGGCGAAAGTATCCCGCTGAAGAAGATTCTTCGGCTAGTGGCAGCGATCAGGGACCGGCGCAATCTCCACATGCGGGTTCCCGGCGCGCTGGCGGAAACGGCTGCCGCCATGTTGGAACTCATCGCCGATCACGTGACGCGCCGTCCACCGTCTGCCACGGCAGAGGGTGTCCGGATCGCGCGGCGAGCGTCGGCGCTATCGATCGAAAAGGCGCAACTTGAGCTCGGTTACTTACCGCGGCCCGTTGAACCTGCCTTGCGCGATACCATTGCTCATCTTCTCGGCGCCCGAGGTAATGGCCAGGGGCTCTAATCAGCCACGTTACGGCGGTCGCGCCATTTGCCAGCGCAATACGATAAGGAATATTATTGAGCGATGCAGAATGATCCGAGCCCAATTTTAGCCTTCGTCTGGAGCGGATGGACCGCCACCTGGCCCACGCAATTGCTGGCCCTGATCTGGGTTGCATGGCTCATCAGCTGGGCCGTGGGTTCGTTTTTTTCCGCTCGAACGGAAAAGCACGTCAGGACCTGGGACTCGCGGGCCTACCGCATTCCCATTCTCGCGGGCGCTGTCCTCCTTACGCCCTGGACGGCGCGGGTACTGGGAGAGCAACCGCTCTGGCAAGTCGGTAACGGCGCCACATACCTGCTTGCGGGCCTGACCTTGGCGGGTACCTTGTTCACCTGGTGGGCGCGAATTCATCTCGGACGCTTTTGGTCGAACGCGATTACGCGCAAGGAGGGTCATCGGGTCGTAGACACAGGCCCGTACGGCCTCGTTCGTCATCCGATCTATACCGGGCTTATCGGAGCCATGCTGGCGACGGGCGTCGCGGTCGCAACGGTCACTGCGCTGCTCGGCGCATTGTTGATCACTTTCGGCCTCTGGCAGAAGGCTCGCATGGAAGAAGGTTTTCTGACGGTTGAACTCGGCGCAGACGCATACGGACCTTACTGCCGTCGCGTTCCGATGCTGGTTCCCTTCCTGCCGCAACGCTGAGCGCCTATCGAGAGCCGCGGTGCGGTCTCGCCGCGCTAGCGCCGGGGGACTAGGACTGCCCGAAGATCGCGCCAGCGGTATCAGATGGCCGAGGAAGCCTGCCGCTTAGGACTGTTTCATCGATCGAAGGGCAGCGTCGCCTGATCTTCCGACCAGTCTATAACCTCGAAAAACATTCCGCGCTTCAGCATCTCGGCCTCGAGATCGGCTGCGTGCTTTTTCCATTCAGGCGTCTCGCGGACCTTGAATCGGGGCTCCTGATCCTGTGCCTTGAGCGCATCGTCGGACGCCAGCGCGCCACGCACGCTTTCGTACATCATGGTGAGGCTGCCGTTCGTGAACGCTTGATAGTTCATCGGGGTACAATACTATGAAAATGCCGCCGCTGGGATGACTCAGCGACGGCTTTTCTGACTCCCACGGGGACCACCAGAAGGTTACGCCGATGATGAACCCGAATGATTAATCGTCGGTTACGAGAGAGGACGTGGGACCAGCCAGCGTCTCCATCAGCCGACGCCGCTCACCTCGCGGATTATGCGGAAAATAATCCTGAGAGCTGTTTGCAAAAAATCAGAACGTCAAAAGTTTCCGAGTGTGCTCCTCGCGGATTAGTGAATGCTCAGATCCCGGACTATATCTCTCGGCCGATCGATCACGACGAACCGTTTTGCATCGCTCGCCGGAATCGGTCCATCCAACACGCCATCGGGCATGCGATCCAGCAGGTGATATTCCCAGGGTTGCGGCGGGTCGAGTTTTTTCAGGGAAAGTACATCGATACGAATGATGCGATCTGGCGTCAGGCATCCATCTGGCGTTGCTATCCAGTGCGGGACAAGCCACAAGCCGCCATCATAGGCGATCGTATCGATCGGTAGAATTGTCGCACCGTTTGTCACAATTGTTTTCAAGACTTGCATGGTGTTTCCGGTCGTTTGTTTGGGTGGAAGGAGAACCTTGGTCTGATCCTGACTGGTATTCGGCTTAGGGATTTTGACGTCTGCTTCGTTGACCCAGTGCCACGGTCAGTTAGTGACGATTGCTGACGGTTGCAACTCTAGGTTGTGAAATCGCCTGCGTCGGTTTCTGTGCCCGCTGCAATATCTTGTCGCTGTTTCGAGGGTCGTCGTTGAGCCAGCCAGTCAGGCGCGTCATCAAGGTAGCTTGCTCGACCGGGGTGCCGCTCGGCACGAAGGGATCAGCATAACACCTGGCGCCGGCGGCTCTCGCGATCCGCGCCACACTGTCGGTCATGTCTGGCGCACCTGAGGTATAGACGACATCGTTCGGTGACAGATCCGGCAAATAATCGGTTGGCCGTCCGATGCGAATAGCGGGAGAGATGTTTTGCGGCTCGGTTACCGTCGGAATGATCGTAACATTGGGAAATAGCGCCAGGCGGCACAGGGCGGCATGCATGTACAACGACTGAAGCTTTCGTGCTGCGACCACGAATATGAGTTCACGCTGCGGCCGCTCCAGGATTGCTGCCGCCGCAATCGACCACATCGGTGCAAAGCCGGTGCCACTTGCGACGAGAACGATGCTCTCGGAATGATTTGGCCTGAGAAAGGCGCTGCCGAACGGACCCGTGATTTTCACGCGATGCCCGATGCGGATATTCCGGCCCAGCGCAGAGGAAACAATGCCGTCGGAAAACCTTCGGACGTGAAAGTGCAGAAGGCGATCGTTGGGGCGGCCTTCCAGCGGATAGGCCGGGCTGTAGGATCTCGCCGGGAAGCCTCGAAATTGCAGCTTGCAATACTGACCGGGAAGCAAATGAAGCGGTCTCGGCAGTTCCACGTCGACGCCGATAACGTCAGGCGCCAAACGGACCATATTGGCGACACGCGCTGACGTGGAGACCTGATCGGGAAGGGCTTCGGTCACGATCTCAAGGTCGGAGACGATCCGCGCCTGGCAGGCATGGATGAAGTCGTCACCCTGCTCGTGGCCACCGTAGACGCTGCCTTTGATCAGCCGAACCCGGCAGGCGCCGCATATCCCGGAGCGGCAGTCATGGGGTATATCGACGCCGTTCATCATGGCCCAGTCGAGCAGCAGGTCACCGCAATTCGCCAGATATGGCTCCTTGTTAAGGGTCACCTTGCAAATCTTTCGCATCATTCCACCTCGAGACGAATTGGCTGGACGTGCCGGGTATGCCTGATCTGACTGTGATCGAAGGCCGCGACCCGCATGAAGATTCCGCTCTTCAGCGCAACGTCGTATCGGCTGTGAGTATCGAGACGGCGCGCCACTTCCAGCGCCCAGTGCCCCGAGGCCCAGCGGGCTGCACATCGGACGTCGGCGCGGTCGCCCGTGAATTCGCCGGAAATGATGACACCCGGAATTACGGTACCCACGGGGATGCGTGCGTCCAGGTCCGCTGAATACGGTATCGATTCCGCCTCGGTCATGAACCAGCGCGCGCCCTCGCTCTCGCCGTGATTTGGATCGAGGTCGATATCGCCCATCGCTGCGGTGGTGGCCGCAAGATCCCTCGGCAATCGCCGCGGCATGACCGCACGGTTGCCGTCGCCGGTTGCTTCGGCGCTGATGACAAAATTGTCCGAGTAGTTCGAAGCGCCGGGATCCGGAGCGAAGCCGCCTTTATAGGGCACGATATTGCGCGCCTGCATCGGCGTCGCATCCAGCGGCGGGCCGAAATGTGCGTCGTCCATCCAGCCCGTGGGGCCGCCGCTGGTTGCTTTCCATTGCCATACATCGACGTAACCGATGTCTCCGACCGTGAAGTGGAGGCCGCGGCCTGTCATGGTGGCGGGTGCTTCGGGGATGGGATGAGGGCTGGCATGAAAAGTACGGTCGCCTGCAAGAGTCCCATCCAATGTGGTCAGCAGCACCGAAAATTTGTCCTCATTGTAATCGTGCTCGTCGCCGGTCTCGTAGCCATCGTGAAGCAGGCGCCATCCGTCGGCTTGCTTGACCAGCGGCAGATGCTTCAACGAACGCGTCGGATCCTCCCAGGTGAACAGGAAATAAGCCCAGGTGCCGTCGTGTACGGCGCGAATGTCGATTCTCGTTTCACCTTTGTCGTCGAAATTTCCGCCTTGGCTTGTCATCAGGGAGAACGGCCGGACGTTTCGCCAGGCGCGATCGGATGTGTCGCCGTCGAGGACGGGCGCATCGGCTTTGGCGATGCGGTGAATCTCCAGATGGTCGACCGTCATCCGGTCGGCGGCAACGATTACCGACGCGCTTGTGATCGCGACGGCGGCGGCGACGACGAACGGATTGGATTGAAACGTGGGGCTCCGCGGTCTCCGCGGTTTTGCAACGCTGCGCCGCGTCACGGTTCGCGGGGGAGGCGCCATCATCGCGTTACGCGCAGCCGGCCGCGCATGGATGGGATCCTCAAGCGGCTGTATCGGTTGCAGATGTGCCGCAGGAGGCGTCTTGTTGACCGACTCTGGCTCTACTGCCAGCCGAGCCGACTGTTCGACCAGCATCGTCAGCAATTCGTCGGTATCGAGCCGCGGTGGCGGCGCCACGAGCCGCGCCGGTTTAAAAATGCGAAGCAATTGAGACGCGCCGCCGATCTCGAAGTGCATGAGAACATGAAGGCCGACAAAGCCGAGTATCACCCACGTGCCGTACCAGTGGAGCGTCGCCATATCGTTGCCGGCGTAATAGCCGAAATACAGCAAACCGCCGCTAGCCATTAGCGCAAGCATGGTGAGAAAGAAGACCCAGTTGAGGACGACGTTGACTGCACCCAGTCTTGCCTGGCCACGGCCAAGCAGCCCGCGCAGGCGAATCCTGTCCAGCCGGATACGCCGCCCAAGACCGGATCGTCGCATATAGATCGGGTATGCGAGCGAAACTGCGACCAACACGACGGCCGCCTGCATGTGCGCCATCCACACGCTCTCCCGCGGCAGCACCGCATCGAACAGATTGATCCAGGCGCGATCGGGCGCTTCCGTCGCGATGCGTAATCCGCTGACGAAAGCGGTGCCGAACGCGGCGACCATCAGCCAGTGCAAAACGATTGTTCCGTAATCCGTTCTGTGACGACGTTTCATGCGCGCACTCCGCAACCTGGGATGCCGCAAGCCGAGCCATCAATTCGGTGTGTGAGCTTCGAGCGGTCTTCCCCGATGGCGCGCGGCGCGCAGCATCGGGTTGCACGGTCACCGATTTGGCGCCGTGCAAAATTCCGCCAAAAACCGTTCTTGCTGTCAGACAAATGCGTGCCCCTAAATCGCGTTTCGCCGAAATCGACGAACGAAAGGTCCTCTCTTTATGCGGGAACTCGCCCGCAACGTGATGACGGTTCAAACAAGACCGCTGTCGGGCCGGACTATCCGACCGGCTCCAGCGTCCGTGGATGCAACGGACGCTCGAAGCCATGCTTTCACGCGGCCTCATCCCCACATGTGATGAAAGTGGTGCGCTATTTCACTTGGCCAATGGTGCGCGTCGTCTGTCCCGGCAGCAGTGGTTGTAGCCGGCGCCGCTGGCCGGCACTCGCCGCGTTTGAGTGTCGTCGGCGCAGCGGTGGCTACCTGAGTGACCGGAGAAGCAGGTGTAAGGAGCGAGACCGGAACAGGAGGCGCGGCACCCGTTGCCGTGCCAAGCACATCGGCAATGGTCGTGCCGTCGGGATTGAAGGTTCCGCCGTTGAGCGGGACATTATTGCCAGACACGTCATTGCATTGGCGTGGAATCCGTCTGCAGCCGCCTTGACGAGCGCCGCGTCGCGGTTCTGCAGGCCCTTGATCATCGCCGTCACGTCAGCACCCACAGTCGAGTTCTTGCCGAGTAGCTCATTATCGAACCGTGCCTCGAAAATGCCACCTTGGGCCGCGTCAAAGTTCTGGACGTTATTTTCCCAGCCCTGGAGCGTGTGAATGAAGTCCTTGATCTCATGCGCGGAGCCGGTGGAGACGAGCTGCTCGGCCTTTGCTCCGAGAGTGTTTCCGGAGGCTATGAAGTCCGCCCAGAAGTTGGTTTGGTCGGCATTGTCCTGATACCGAACGGGTACAACGTCGGTTGCTGGGGCACCCGTCCATCCGGTGACACCGTTGGCGGATGCCATGTTCAGCAGATTGGGATCGCCCGGCAACGATGTCGGTAATGTCGAGGAGGTTATCGTTGGTCGCCTTTGCGGCATCGGGATTGAGCCCGTATTGGTGGTCGAAGTCGGTTAGCTGGAGATTGATCTGTCCACGATGGTGGAAGCGTGTATGCCGGTCGCGCCGCCAAACAACTGCGGGTTGTTCGTCATCAGCGTCAGAAGCCGGTGTGTACAGCCTGCAAATCGGCCTGAATCCCCGGTAGATTGTTGGCGTTGATGCCGCCTAGGGAAATTTGGACGGGCGTCGTCGAATATGGCGCCGAGCTCGGCGAAGGAGTTGGGCCGTATTGGCGTTCAGCGGTGTGGTGCCCCCGGAAGGGCCGCGGGCGGTGCAAAGAAATCCGGACGCCCGTTCTTGGTGCCAGCGTCTGAGAGGATGGGATCGTTATTGACGGTGCTGATGATGTCGAGATGTGCTCGCGTGCAAAGCGGCTTCTGCAGCGGGATCGTTGTCGAACTCGCCTCCTTGCACCGAGGCGAGGGCCGATAGCGCGGTCGTAAGGTCGGCCAAGCACCGTGTTGACATCGGTAAGCTGGACACCGGCGAATTGCCCCGCGGCTACGTCCGCAGTGAAGGCCCGTTTGAACCAGCTGGTGAGATCAGTCGTGTACCGCCGATGCTGCCATGTCCCTGGTCGCCTTCCGCGACCATGTTTTGCCAAAACCACCTTCAAGGCGCGACGTCGCATCGTTGAACGTCAGGCCAAGGTCCGAGAAAACGGGCGCAGCAGCGGCTGGAGGTGTTGGGTCGCCTGGCGGTGTGGGAGTGACAACGGGAGGATCCGGTGTAACAACCGGAGGCGCAGCCTGCGCCGCCGCCACCACCGACGCATAGCTTCCGCCATCGGCCATGATGTTATTGCCTCCGACGTCCGCGGAGTTGGCGGCGAGCTGCTCTACCGCTGCGTTGACTTCGCCGGCATTGTGGGTCTGCAAACCCTCGATCAGCGCGTTCGCCGCGGTGCCCGACGTGCCGTCTGACCGGAATTCGTTCCAGAAGCGCGCCGACCACAGGCCGCCTTGAGCCTGGTCGAAGGCGCTCGAATTAGTCGCGTAGGTCTGTATCTGCTGGACCAGTCCGGCAACGTCACCGGTGAAGCCGTTATTCTCGATCGTGGTCGCGGCCTGGCCGAGATGGTTGCTGTCCTGGATCCATTGCGTAATAAAGGTCGTTTGGGCTGCATTGTCGTGGAACGGCGCAGCGGGGGTATTGAGGGCTGGCAGAGGCGTCGGGTTAAACAGCGCCTGAACACCCGCATCGCCTTGCGCGATATCGATAATGTCCCGGTGGATATCGTTGATCGAACGCCCAACATATTGCCCGAGATCTGTTCCGATTGTCAGTGTGCCCGTTGTCGGGGCGTTCGCGTTCTCGACGGATGCGATCTCTTCATTGAGCTGATTGATGATGATGTGGGTGTGCAGATCGCTGAGGTTGTTGATCTGGGGATCCGCCGCGCTCAGCATCTGCTGTACGCCGATCAGGTCCGAGGCAATCAGGTTGACCTGATCCGGGCCGACGCCGCCAATCTCGCGGGTCGTTGCGTCGTTGTATAGATCCGTTGCTGTCAGACCGGCGGCTGCTGCAGCGGCAGGTGGTGTTGCAGCGGCAGCGGGAACTGCAGCGGCGGGAGGTGTTGCAGCAGGAGGTGCTGCTGCTGGATCTGCTGCAGCGTTGCCGCCCACCGGTGTCACGGCCGTCGCCTGCGCCGCCGCCACCACCGACGCATAGCTTCCGCCATCCGCCATGATGTTATTGCCTCCGACGTCCGCGGAGTTGGCGGCGAGCTGCTCTACCGCTGCGTTGACTTCGCCGGCATTGTGGGTCTGCAAACCCTCGATCAGCGCGTTCGCCGCGGTGCCCGACGTGCCGTCTGACCGGAATTCGTTCCAGAAGCGCGCCGACCACAGGCCGCCTTGAGCCTGGTCGAAGGCGCTCGAATTAGTCGCGTAGGTCTGTATCTGCTGGACCAGTCCGGCAACGTCACCGGTGAAGCCGTTATTCTCGATCGTGGTCGCGGCCTGGCCGAGATGGTTACTGTCCTGGATCCATTGCGTAATAAAGGTCGTTTGGGCTGCATTGTCGTGGAACGGCGCAGGGGGGGTATTGAGGGCCGGCAGAGGCGTCGGGTTAAACAACGCCTGAACACCCGCATCGCCCTGCGCGATATCGATAATGTCCCGGTGGATATCGTTGATCGAACGCCCAACATATTGCCCGAGATCTGTTCCGATTGTCAGTGTGCCCGTTGTCGGGGCGTTCGCGTTCTCGACGGATGCGATCTCTTCATTAAGCTGATTGATGATGATCTGGGTGTGCAGATCGGTGAGGTTGTTGATCTGGGGATCTGCCGCGCTCAACATCTGCTGTACGCCGATCAGGTCCGAGGCAATCAGGTTGACCTGATCCGGGCCGACGCCGCCAATCTCGCGGGTCGTTGCGTCGTTGTATAGATCCGTTGCTGTCAGACCGGCGGCTGCTGCAGCGGCAGGTGGTGTTGCAGCGGCAGCGGGAACTGCAGCGGCGGTGTTGCAGCAGGAGGTGCTGCTGCTGGATCTGCTGCAGCGTTGCCGCCCACCGGTGTCACGGCCGTCGCCTGCGCCGCCGCCACCACCGACGCATAGCTTCCGCCATCCGCCATGTTGTTATTGCTGCCGACGTCCGCAGAGTTGGCGGCGAGCTGCTCTACCGCTGCGTTGACTTCGCCGGCATTGTGGGTCTGCAAACCCTCGATCAGCGCGGTCGCCGCGGTGCCCGACGTGCCGTCTGACCGGAATTCGTTCCAGAAGCGCGCCGACCACAGGCCGCCTTGAGCCTGATCGAAGGCGCTCGAATTAGTCGCGTAGGTCTGTATCTGCTGGACCAGTCCGGCAATGTCACCGGTGAAGCCGTTATTCTCGATCGTGGTCGCGGCCTGGCCGAGATGGTTACTGTCCTGGATCCATTGCGTAATAAAGGTCGTTTGGGCTGCATTGTCGTGGAACGGTGCAGGGGGGGTATTGAGGGCCGGCAGAGGCGTCGGGTTAAACAACGCCTGAACACCCGCATCGCCCTGAGCGATATCGATAATGTCCCGATGGATGTCGTTGATCGAACGCCCAACATATTGCCCGAGATCTGTTCCGATTGTCAGCGTTCCCGTTGTCGGGGCGTTTGCGTTCTCGACGGATGCGATCTCTTCATTAAGCTGATTGATGATGATCTGGGTGTGCAGATCGGTGAGATTGTTGATCTGGGGGACTGCCGCGCTCAACATCTGCTGTACGCCGATCAGGTCCGAGGCAATCAGGTTGACCTGATCCGGGCCGACGCCGCCAATCTCACGGGTCGTTGCGTCGTTGTATAGATCCGTTGCTGTCAGACCGGCGGCTGCTGCAGCGGCAGGTGGTGTTGCAGCGGCAGCGGGCTGCCGCAGCAGGAGGTGCTGCTGCTGGATCTGCTGCAGCGTTGCCGCCCACCGGTGTCACGGCCGTCGCCTGCGCCGCCGCCACCACCGACGCATAGCTCCCGCCATCCGCCATGTTGTTATTGCTGCCGACGTCCGCAGAGTTGGCGGCGAGCTGCTCTACCGCTGCGTTGACTTCGCCGGCATTGTGGGTCTGCAAACCCTCGATCAGCGCGGTCGCCGCGGTGCCCGACGTGCCGTCTGACCGGAATTCGTTCCAGAAGCGCGCCGACCACAGGCCGCCTTGAGCCTGATCGAAGGCGCTCGAATTAGTCGCGTAGGTCTGTATCTGCTGGACCAGTCCGGCAACGTCACCGGTGAAGCCGTTATTCTCGATCGTGGTCGCGGCCTGGCCGAGATGGTTACTGTCCTGGATCCATTGCGTAATAAAGGTCGTTTGGGCTGCATTGTCGTGGAACGGCGCAGGGGGGGTATTGAGGGCCGGCAGAGGCGTCGGGTTAAACAACGCCTGAACACCCGCATCGCCCTGAGCGATATCGATAATGTCCCGATGGATATCGTTGATCGAACGCCCAACATATTGCCCGAGATCTGTTCCGATTGTCAGCGTTCCCGTTGTCGGGGCGTTCGCGTTCTCGACGGATGCGATCTCTTCATTAAGCTGATTGATGATGATCTGGGTGTGCAGATCGGTGAGATTGTTGATCTGGGGATCTGCCGCGCTCAACATCTGCTGTACGCCGATCAGGTCCGAGACAATCAGGTTGACCTGATCCGGGCCGACGCCGCCAATCTCGCGGGTCGTTGCGTCGTTGTATAGATCCGTTGCTGTCAGAGCCATTTCCGTCCCCTATGTCTCGCCCAATACATGACCGTCGGCGCAAGTGATTCACTTTCGCGGGCGAGGTGATGCGCAGATGGCGAGGTGATGCGCGAGATGAAGAATTATTTACCTTCGTGGCGTCAATCGGCCCAGACCACGGCCAATACGCGCAGAAGCAAGGTCATAGCCGGACTAATCTATGACGCCTCGATGCGCTTTTTCGCCGTTATCCGCTCACAGAAAACGTCGACAATTATCGAAAGGCTTTCGATCGCCATCTTTTTTACACAAAGTTTTTGGCGATGCGTGTGAGGCTCATAGACGCGTGTGCGGCCTATAGTAATGAATCTTGGTCACGTTCGTCGTTGCGTGAATGAAGTAACGACAGGAATTGCAGGCTGTCGCATTCCTGCCGGAAAATGGTCCGTATCGCCTGTCAAGGAGATTTGATCGCCGATCGGTATCGGCCCGATGGAGAGGCGTAAATGGCATGAGTTTCGCTAAAGATCACGCGCAAGCCACATCACCGTCCCGCGGGATTTCGAATCTCCTGTCGACGTTGGCGTCCGATGATCCCGTGAGCGTCGGGCTGCGCGACAGCGCGCGTCGCATGATCGGCATCGCCGTATTCAGCGGCGTCATCAATGTCCTGATGCTGTCGGGCTCACTTTATATGCTGCAAGTTTATGATCGGGTTATTCCGAGCCGCAACACTGCCACCTTGCTGGGCCTCTCGCTGATAGTTTTGCTGGCTTACCTTATGCAGGGATATTTCGATGCACTGCGCGCGCGCATGTTGTGCCGGGTCGCAACGCTTTTCGATGCCGGTTTGCAGGAAGCGATCCACACAGCACTCGCCACTCTGCCGCTTCGCGGCGTGAAACCCATGCTGATGCAGCAGCCTTTGCGCGACCTGGACCAGGTGCGCGGCTTCATGTCGAGCATGGGGCCGACGGCGTTTTTGGATATGCCGTGGATTCCGATCTTCCTCATTGCCTTGTTTTTGTTTCATCCCGCCATCGGCATGACAGCGTTGATTGGGACCGCCGCGATCATTGCAATGACATTGCTGACAGAGCGGATGTCGCGCGGTGCAGCGAGGGCCGCGATGGATAGCAGCGCCCAGCGACAGGTGCTGGCGGATGCGACGCAGCGCAATGCTGAAGTTATTCGGGCGCTCGGAATGACGAATCGATTTACCGCGCGCTGGTCGCAGGCCAATGAGCGATATTTGCGGGAAAATATTCGCGCCACCGACGTATATGCCAATCTGGGATCGGGTGCGAAGGTGCTGCGCTACGTGCTGCAATCGGGAATGTTGGGCATCGGTGCATATCTCGTCGTGGTCGACAAGGCGTCGGGCGGCATCATGATCGCCTCGTCGATCATGATGGGACGCGCTCTTGCGCCGGTGGAAATAGCACTCGGTACCTGGAAGCAGCTTGTCGCCGCTCGTCAGGGCATCGCGCGCTTGCGCGAAATCTGCAAGGTCACCGCGACACCTCCTCTGCCACCGGTGGTGTTACCGCGTCCCTGCCGCGAGCTTGCAGTACAGGATCTTGCGGTCGCCGCACCAGGCACTGGAAAAGCGATCCTCTCGAATATTTCGTTTTCCCTCACCGCCGGCATGGGACTGGCCCTGCTTGGTGCGAGCGCGTCGGGCAAGACCTCGCTCTCAAAGGCGCTGGTAGGAATCTGGTCGGCCCAGCATGGTGTCGTGCGGCTCGATGGCGCCGCGCTCGATCAATGGGGAAACGAAGATCTCGGCCGGTATATCGGCTACCTGCCTCAGGATGTGGCTCTGTTCGACGGCACCGTCGCCGAAAACATCTGTCGTTTCGATCAGGAGGCGACCTCCGATGCCATCCTGAAAGCCGCGCAGATCGCGGGCGTGCATGACATTATCCTGCGCTTGCCCGAAGGGTATTCGACACGAATCGGAGAGGGCGGCATGTCGTTGTCCGCGGGGCAGCGGCAGAGAATCGGGCTGGCGCGGGCGGTCTTCGGCGATCCGTTTCTGGTCGTGCTCGATGAGCCCAATGCCAATCTGGATGCCGACGGTGAGAACGCGCTGACCCGCGCCATTCAAATCCTGCGCCACAACAAACGCATCGTCATCGTGATATCGCATCGCCCCAGCGCGCTTTCCGCGTTGAATATGGCGATGGTCCTTTACGAGGGTAAGGCGATCGCGTTCGGCTCCTGCGAGGAGATATTTGCTCGCGTTAACACGGCGAGGGGGCAGGCTGCGCCGGCACGACAAACTGCGACGGTGACTAACGTGAAAGCGGCTCGCCGGGCTCCATTGGCCGAGAGCGTTCAGTCATGAGACCCGGAGACCATGCACAACATGACGACTGGGCCGCACCGCGATCGGGCGCGGAGTCGCGCCGCGAGGCAGTCGGGCCGCAAGGCGCCGCGCTGATCCTTGAACTGCAGCGCCTCCGGCATGCGTTCGAGCTCGAAGACGTAAACGACGCGCATGCTCCGCAGGTGCGTCGTCCGGCTCGCGACAACTTGCGTCCGGCCGGGCGCCAGCGAATGCGTCAGCCAAAGCGGCAGCAGAAAGGCAGGATGGGGCGGGCCATTGACGTCTGCCTTGAGCAATTCGGATTTCATACCGCCGCCCAGCTGAAACGCACAAGCAAATATGCGAGCGAGCCGGGTGAGAAACTGGCGCCGCGCCAGCGCAGCATCGTC
This sequence comes from uncultured Alphaproteobacteria bacterium, assembly GCA_963732455.1. GTDB lineage: Bacteria > Pseudomonadota > Alphaproteobacteria > Rhizobiales > Xanthobacteraceae > Bradyrhizobium. The sequence continues at coordinate 312,965 of CAVSZM010000010.1, forward strand.
ACGCTTGACAGTCCGATATCGATGGACACGACGAGGCCGGGACCAGAGATTTTCGCAACGGACAATAAACAGCGGTCGACGCCCATTGATGCGCCTCCATTGGCCCTCCAGCGTCCGCAGGAAAAGGTGGAAACGTCCGTTGGACAATTGATCGAGAGGTGCCGCGTTGGCGTGACGGCCGGTGTCGCGTTTCTGGTCAATCGCGACGGTCTGGCCCACCACGATAACGCGCCAGGCGATAGCTTGGCATCGCGAACCGGGCGCTCGTTCGAGCACGAGTTGCGGACCGGGCTTCGCGTGCTGATTGTTGCCGGCCTATTGGGCGGCGGTTGGATCGCCTTGATGCCGCTGGCGGGCGCGGTCGTGGTTCCCGGCAATCTGGTGGTTCAATCCAACGTAAAAACCATCCAACATCCGACTGGCGGAGTTGTCGCGGAGATAGCGGTCCACAATGGCATGCGGGTGAGTGCGGGCGATTTGCTGGTGCGGCTCGACGCGACCCAAGCGCAGGCCAGTCTCCAGGTAGTGAGCAAGCAGCTAGACGAATTGCGGGCGCGGATCGCACGACTGGTCGCCGAGCGCGACGGCCTGCCTCGACCCGAAGTGCCAGCAGAGTTGTCGGCGCGGTCGACGGAAAGTACTGTGAACACCCTGCTGGCGTCCGAGGAGACGATCTTCAAAGCCCGCGCGACTGCGCGCGAGAGCCAGAAGGACCTTCTGCACAGCCGTGTCGCGCAACTCGGCCAGGAGATTGGGGGCCTCGATGCCCAGGTCGTCTCCAAGGCGAAGCAACTGGAGTTGATCGAGGGTGAGCTCTCGGGTGTCCAGGAACTGTACGACAAGCGACTTGTGCCGCTGACTCGGCTCACGACTTTGCAGCGCGAGACCGCGCGGATCGAAGGCGAGCGCGGGCAATTGATATCGGCGATCGCTGAGACGAAATCGAAAATCGGCGAGGCGCAGCTTCAGATCGTGCGGCTGGATCAGGATTTTCGCTCAGACGTCGTGAAGGAGCTTGGTGAGACGCGGGGCAAGGAAGCTGAACTGGTGGAGCGCGGCGTAGCGGCGCGCGATCTTCTGGATCGCATCGACATCCGGGCGCCTACATCGGGGTTGGTCCATCAACTTTCCGCCCACACCATCGGCGGCGTCATCCGCGCCGGCGATGCGATCATGGAAGTGGTTCCGGATTCGGATGACCTGCAGATCGAAGCGCGAATGCAGCCCAACGATATCGACCAGGTGCGGACTGGTCAAAAGGCGTTTGTCCGCTTCTCGGCGTTCAACCAGCGCGTCACGCCGCAACTCGCGGGCATGGTGTCGTACGTGTCGGCCGATACCAGCCACGATCAACAGACGAATGCGTCATATTTCACGGTCAGGGTGACGCTTCCGGAGGACGAACATCGCCGCCTGGCGGGACTACAGCTCGTCTCGGGTATGCCCGCGGAAGTCTTTATGCAGACGGGTAGCCGGACAATGCTGAGCTACTTGCTCAAGCCAATTGCCGATCAGCTCCAGCGCGCATTCGTCGAGCGATAAGCGGCTACGCATGTTGAGCTCCCTACCAAATCGCTAGGCGGAGATCACCCGCCAGTCGGATGTACCGGGGGCGAATTGCTGACGCCTACCAGGCGCTTGAGTCCGAGAAGCGGAAGACCTACCCCATTGAGCGCCAATATCGAGCAAATAATTGCCGTTGTTGAGACAATATTGGTACCTGTTCTCGCCATTTGCATGACAAAGCCATCATTCAGGTGTAGCTCACGTTCTCTCCTGAAACTCGCGTCTTGGAAGAGGGAATCGTGTCCGAAGCAAAATCAAACGTAACAGTAATCGCTCTTTAACAACTAATACGTGTGGACCAGGAGGTGGCATTTGTCGCTCCCTGAAAAGACCAGCCGCCTAGCTAAGCAATCGAATCCAGACCCGACGAGTGAGAATGTTGGCACTCGGAAAGTCGTAGAGCTTCTTCCAGTTGCTCGGGAAGTCACGTGATACATAAACCAAGCCTACGATTTTGGACGTTCGGGCTCTTCTGCTGCGTTGCCCTCGCATCGGCTTGGCTGTTGGTTCGCTGGTCGCCTTCACATGCGCCGCGCGACTATGAAGAATGCTTGCAGGATGCAGAAGGATCAACATCGTCCCCGGATGAACGCTCGTCCTTGGTCACTCGGTGCGGCGTTCGGTTTGCAGGGCGACGTAAAATGGGCGGCGGGTATACCTATTACGACTTTATGCAGAATCGGCATTTCGATATCAGCGGTCCGAATCCGACACCGGAAGAACTTAGGCAGATCGACCACGCATACACCGCCTATCTTGATGTCCAGCGACGAGATTTGATAGCGGCTGAAATCGCCAAGAAGCAAAACGAGCAAGCGCAGATAGAGGTTGGAACCGGACCGCCCATGGTGATAACTCCAACGAACTTGCCCGCGGCGGGAGCTAAAGCGCCTCCGAATCGATTGAGAGAAGCGCGTTGCGCTGACGGCTCATGGTCGTGCAACTGGTCTAAATTTTCCGCGGGATGGAAGGATGTCTTCGGATCCGCAGCCAAACCAAAACCCTAGGGCCGGACTCGTTAGTGGCCGGACTTACGGCTGGCTCGACCCGGTAGCGAATGACCCATTCTCGGACATTCGCCCTCCCTCAGTGAGGGTCCATCAGGCTCACGACTCTGCGTTTTCGGGCCGGCACGACCGTTCTCTTGATCTTGGAGAATGCCCGCAACGCGAAGCCGAGTAGAACCGGCTGGGTCCTGCGGAAGAACGCAAGCTTTCGGACGTGGCCTTCGACATGCCATTTTGCATGCGCGCCGTCCTTGAAGTAGATAACATCGCCGGGGAGGTAGCGGGTCGGAGACATCGTATCGCTTTCAAGAACGATAGAGCCTTCAAGAATCAGGATCGTCTCGTCGACATCGTAGTACCAGTTGAACATCCCTTCGCTGCATTGCCAGACCATGGTCCATGCCAGCCCGTCCGTGCTTTTTAACAGCACGGCGGAGTGCGCAGCCGGATTGCCTTTGATGATCCAAGACGACTCGATCGGGCTTGGCGTTAAGTCCACAGCGGTCTGGGCCGCTTCAATAAGTGCGCGAGAAATCATAAGCTCAAATCCCTGCATTCTCTCAGATTAAAACTTTTTACGAAATCTATTTGCCTAGGCTAACCCAGCATCTTCGGAACCGGATGCCGGACAACTGAAGCAACGACGCCGATGCGGGAAGTGGACTTTTTCATTTCAGCTACTTCTGCGCCATTTGGTAGGGGTCAGGTAGGTCCGCGAACTGAAGGCCTGCGAAGAATGAACCGGCATAAGCCGATAGCGCGATGACGACGACCCGAATAATGATGGACATTGCCTGCCTCCCTTTTTGGAGAAAGGTAATAAGGATTTCTTTCAGGCCGACTTATGAAAACTGGTTTTCAGGCCGTTAAATCGGCGTGACGTTAACCGAACCTGTTAAGAAGACATGAACGAACTCCTTGCAAAACACCGGAACTCCAGAAGGCAGGGAGCATGAGCACCATAGCGGTCGACTCAAAATACCAATCTATCGAACCGTCACAACGAAACTCACGCGTTAAGCTTTATGCTGGCGCTGCGGGTTAATTCTCGCCAGTCTCTTGAGCCTTGAGAACGCCGCGTCGATGAGGAGCAAAGCGCGATTGCGATTCTGGCTACGTAAAAGGATGTACCGGCAAGGCGATTTGCACGAGTAGTCTCGTCACCCTGGACGCTCGCCAGAGCGGTAACGGTGCCAGTGCAAGACCGCACCGACTATCAGCGCGGGCGCTAACGCTGCTCCAATCAGGAAGCCAGGCAATGGCACCGGCGAGATCCATTCGATCGTCAGCGCCGCGAGCAGCCAAAGCGTCGCACATATCACCACGAAATCGATCGTCGGAAATCGCAAATAATAGCAAAGCCCGGTGCCGACAACGGCCGGCGCGGTCGCTGCGGCGATCATGTAGACCGTCAATTCCTTGGGCGTCAAATAATCGAGCACCATCGACCCCAGCAGCCAAAGGGCTGCAAACATGATCGCGATGTCGATCGGGTGCCTCACGCATTAACCTCGCAAAGGCCGCAATTGCTATCGGTATGATCTCGATCCTAAATCTTGGACGACCGACCCGCAACTATGAGGTGCAAAAGAAACGCGCGAAAGCCGCCCTGACGCGCCGGGTGACAACTATTTCGGGCTCCAACCCCTGAAACGAACCTACCTTCCCACAATCCCATCAGGCACATTTTCACCATGCCGATGAAGTGCTTGGACAATCGCGATGCGCGTGAATCAAATTGACCCAACCTGATCCGCCGCTTGACGCGTTCGTTTGCGGGTGTTCTTCCACTCTCGCGCTCCGCATCCACGGTTCGAATACTCGCGCCGCCACAGCCATGCCGCATCTGATGACCGGCCGAGTTGACTTTGCAGGGCAAGATCGGGGAGGTTGCCGAAGGGCGGCTTTGGTGCAGGGGATGCGGGGCTCTTTGCGTGCGTGTCGTACCAGCGCCGAAACGAGGGGGAAGTGAGCGGCATGCACGCGTCGCGGCATCATGAGATTGCCTGCGCTGTCATCATCGACACCCGCGGTCGTTTTCTGTTTCAACGACGCGACGATGTTGCCGGTATCCTGCATCCTGGCAAGGTGGGTCTCTTCGGCGGCCACCGCGAAGGTGATGAAACGTTTCTCGAATGTGTCGTCCGGGAGATACGCGAGGAAATCAGCTATCCGGTTCCGCCAACGTGTTTTCAATATCTCGCAAGCTTCGATGGCCCCGACATCGACACTGGCGGCTCGGTTCGCGGTGAGTTTTTCATAACACGCGACATTCCGGCTGATGCCTTGGTAATAACCGAAGGGTCTCTTTTGATAGTCAAGCGGAATGAAATCATCGAAATAGAGCGGGAGCTTACGCCGACGGCGCGCTTTGCGATAAGAGCGTTCTTGGATCAACGAATGAATCGGGATTGAGGACCTCCTGGCCGATCGCCGGGAGTCCGCCTGTGTCAGGAGCGTCGCGCGGAGAGCAGTGCCCGGGGCGAAGGAGCGGTTGGACCAAGGCCTGGACGGTCTGAGCAGGTACTGAGCTCTAACAACGAGAAGTAGCGATCTTCATTTCATCGCTGCACTACGCCAGTTATTGTTTAGCGGGCGCCGCCGGCCCAACGGGGACTGATGCGGGTTGAGCGATCGCAGGCTTCTGCGACGGTACTTGGCTGTTGGCAGCATTCTTTGGCGTGGGCATCGCCGCGCACGCGGCTTTGTGCTCGCTGCGGGTCCGCAGGACGTAGCCTTGCTCGCTCATGCAGGCATTGGGGCCGGCTGTACCCGCCACCGCGGCGGCACTTTCTCCCCGTGACAGGCACAAGGCCTTGGCCTGATCGAACTCCGCCACGATGGCCGGATTTCCCTCACCGCGTTGGCAATCGATGCGGCCCCAGATTGGAGGATCGTTAGCCACCGGTGGGTTGACGGTGCAGCTACTGAGCAACAACGCGATTGCAAAAAATAGGACGCGATCGATATGCATACAAAAGAGTCCTTTAAGATCCGGCGCCGTCGTAGTGGAAATGTCTGACGCTTAATAGCCGCCCCGGGAAGCAGCGCGCCACCGGGTGTGCTATGGTTCCAACCACGTCGGACAGGCTATACAAGGCCGGGCGGGCAGGGGCGAGTCTGCTATCGCTGCCAAGGTACTTCGGAGGTATAATTGAGCGGTCGCTCACTTTCCGTCAGCGGAAAGGCCGCCAACCGATCGCAAGGTGTGAGGCGTTGCATTGCATCGGGAACTTAACCTTTGCGAAGATCCTGGTCGGGGGGGTGTCGGGTTGCAGTGACTGACGTCAAAATCAATTTTGATGCTCCTGCGGTTCTCCGAAAATGGCCGTCACTCAACGGTCAGCCTGTCAGCGCCACCCTTGGCGCACGTCCATATTTGATAGTGGAGGGCACGCTCGACGAATGCATACGGCAGTTCATGTCGAAACCCACCTCTCAACAACATTTGTATGAGATTCACACCGCTCCGCAGCACACGCTGGTGACCGCTGTGCTATCTGCCGAACAAGTGGTTGAACTCGCTCGACTGCGAGAGTTTCTGTAAATGATTGGCGCGTGTACGACCTGCATTGGCTAGCCTCGCCGTTATCGCCGTGGAGCATTCATGAGGAGAGTCTTTGTCGGGATCTTGTTGTTTTCGGTCCTGGGCGGCGTCGGATTGTTTATTTGGGTTCGAGAACTCCACGAATCGCGATGACCGTATGTGCGTGCTGCCACAGCTTGAGCGCGACGGGGAGAGGATCGATATTGATCCCGTTCCACCACGCGACCTCGTCACCGTGGCGGTGCAACTCGCGGTGATGCAGGCGACAAACCGGAACGGTGAATTCGTCGCTGACTTTGCGGCCTAACGCGCGAGGCTGCGCAAACCGGAGATGATGCGCGTCCGCCGGCGTGCGTCCGCAGACCATGCATGGTTGGGTGGCTACGAATTTGCGATGCTCCTCGTCGCGTAGGCGAATGGTCTTGACCGCCACGCGGGCGCGACCGGCGGAGGTTGGGAGAGCTGCTCCGACGGCCTCTGCCTGGGGATTTGGGAAGGCCGGTTCTTGCTCATGCGGGCTTTGAGCTTCCTCCGATAGGTCAGCGCCATCCAGGGCTGTGAGTTTGGAGCCGAATCCCGCTTCAACAAGTTGGGCATCGACCACGGTCAGCGTGTTCTTATGCGGAAGGCTCCGGTGCGCCCAACTGGCTGCGTCATCGGCCGATTGAATGCTCTCGATTTCGCCGAGCAGTCGATCTCGCAGCCGCGCGGACTGATCGGCCGCCAGAACAGGTCTCGTGGAACGTGGTGGCGCACCTTTGCGTCGGCCACCCGTGGGTACCTCTGCGGCGAGAGCGTGCCCATTCGACGACCTCCCGTTTAGTCCGGATGGCACTTCAACTTCGACTTTGGGGATCGGGTCAAGATCCGGCGCGTCGAGATCATCTTCGCCGGCAATTCCGACCAGGGTGAACAGCGCGTAGCGCCGGGCATAGGTCAGGGCGGCGCCCATCCGATGCGGAGCTGCCGTCTCGCGGGTGGGGCACACCGGCCAGTCGGAAGAGATCCATTCGCCAGAGGTGTGGAGGAGGGTGGTCGTAAGCCTGATCAAACCAGTCTCGCGCTCGATCGCGGTTGCCTGCACCGTGGCGATCTCGTGCTTGCTGAGGCATTTGCGGACAATCTCAAGGCCGCTTGCCAAGGAAGCATACCGAAATGTGTGGCTCTCGCCGGGTGGGAAAGCGGAGTGGATGGTTGCTGTTAGCAACTTCTCCGGATTCTCCAGTTCGGCCTGGGCTTTGGCCAAAGCTCCGGCGATTTTACCTGTTGATTGGCTGTGCAGCACGAAACGCTCCAATTTTTTGATCTCGAAAGTTTCGCAACGAGCTTTACCGATCGGAGAGGAGTTCGACCTTGATGACCAGAAGGACCCCTGCCGCTATCACCTGGTTCTCGACGCACGAGCGTCAACTGAACGAGAAATTCTTCTTCATGACACGATGATCGAAACGTGCGCAGCCGAGTCCCAGAACTCGCAAAGCAAATCGAGAGCGGCGCCATAGACCTCTGGAGCATCGCGCGAGGGATCGAGGTGTACGAAGTCGAATGGTGGTTGCATGAGGAGGCCGTACCCAACAAAAACGAGAACATTCGATTAAATGGTCAGCCTCTACGTGTTCGCGGGCCACTCAATCTATGCCGATGAGATCAAAGCTAATGGCACCCGATTTTGAGCGCTTGGCGCGCACGCCGTGGCCAGTGGCTTCTTTGGCGTCCTCCGGTACGAGCGCTTTCAACTCTGATTTCGCGGTCTCGTGTTCGGCAAAGGCCGCTCGGGTACGGCAGTACACGCCGGCAAATTCCGCCCAGGAATTGGAGGCGCTCATGTCGACCACCCGCACCGCCTCGACCCGCGGCCTTGGCGGCTCGACGCCGAACAAATGAGGGGTCTCGCCGGTCTCGACGCAGCGCCAGAACTTCTTCTCCGCGGTCAGCAGGAGGTGCTGGTAGAGCGGATCGGCCGGAATGGTCATTTCCACCCATTTGCCGCCGCCGGTAATGATCGACAGCACCGCGGTTCGGGACGCGGTGACCCACATATTGTGCTGCAGCTGGGCCATGTGCTTTTCGGCTGCGGCTTCTTCCGAAAAGGTCCAGGGCAGCATGAACTTGGCCTCGAACACCGCACCCGTGCCCTCGACCATGCCGTCGATGGTTGCCGCCATCCAGCGTTTGACCGGGTGAAAGACCTGCCGCTGCACCTCGGTGACGACCTGGCCGGTATTGCGCTCGTACCAGTGCCGGTTGAGGTGCTCGGTCACGACCCCGAGCTGGACGATCAGGTTGGCCGACAGGTCCTCGGGCTCGACTTCACCGCGCTTTTCCCGCCAGAGCCGGAGCAGGGCGGCCTCATCGTCACCCATGATGATTCGGGCGTCTGAGCCGCCGATGAAGGAGCGGCGATCTTCGCTCGATCTTGTCCACACGTTCGATTTCATGCCTTCCTCCAAGTTACAAATCCCGTCTCTACGTTCGATGAGTTGGGATGAAACGTGATAATGATATGCAAGATATCATCTGACATCTGAAATGTCAAGATGAATATCGACTCGTTGACAAGCGCCCAGATCAGAGCCGCTCGTGCGCTTAGTTCGGTGGCGCGCGGAAGATCTCGCGCGCGATCCTCGGTCAGGGTTGCAACAATCCGCCGCGCCGAACTGGCAGAAGGCGAGACCTCAATGACGGCGGCGAATGACCTAGCCGTTCGCCGCGCCTTGGAAGCCGCCGGCGTCGAGTTCATCGACGAGAATGGAGGGGGACCGGGTGTGCGGCTTCGCAAACCGAACAAGCGAAAGACGTGACGGCTGGCAACGACGCGCAGGGTTGAACACCGATTGCGGCATCTGTTCAACTCGAACCCTGTCAAGGTGCACGACCGGTAAAGAGTACGTCGCGGTGTCGCAGCGACCGGTAAACGGGTACGAATCGCCGTGATCGCAAGCGCGAGAAGGAAAATGTACGTCGCGGTGTCGTAGTGCAGAAGGTTCGAACACCGATGGCGGCATCTGTTCAAACTCGAACCCTGTCAAGGTGCAAGACCGGTAAAGAGTACGTCGCCGTGTCGCAGCGACCGGTAAAGGGTACGTCGCCGTGTCGTAACTCACGGGTTCAACGCCCGCATGAAGCGCGAGAAGGAAAATGTACGTCGCGTTGTCGTAGTGCAAAGCAAGTTTTGCAGAACGAACCCAATTGCGGCATCTGTCAAACTCGAACCCTGTCAAGGTGCACGACTGAAGAGTACGTCGGCCGTGTCGCATCGACCGGTAAAGGGTACGTCGCCGTGTCGCAACTCAATTGCACGGGTTCAAACGCCCGCATGAAGCGCGAGAAGGAAAATGTACGTCGCGTTGTCGTAGTGCACCAGGGTTGAACACCGATTGCGGCATCTGTTCAACTCGAACCCTGTCAAGGTGCACGACCGCTAAAGAGTACGTCGCCGTGTCGCAGCGACCGGGAAAGGGTACGTCGCCGTGTCGCAACTCAATTGCACGCGTTCAATGCCCGCATGAAGCGCGAGGAAGGAAAATGTACGCCGCGGTGTCGTAGTTCAAAGCAAATTTGCAGAGCCGCGGCTTGGGTTGCGTGCTGTGGATCCGTAAGGAATTAGGATAAGGAATGATATAAAACTGGATCAATTCGTTTAACCATCGCGGCTAGCTTGAGACCTCGATATGATTCAGCAACGAGGGAGCAAGCGAATGTCTTACGAAATTAACGCGTTCTTTAAACCGGCTTTGTTGATGTCGGAGTCTAAAGAGGAATATGAAAAATTTCACGCGGCTTTCGAACGCGAACTTGCACCCGGAATATAATCGAGGTCATGTACGTAGCTGAGATTGCGTTCGTTAGTTGGAGGATGTCGCGCTTCGAACGAGGCGAAGCAGGAATTATCAACGCGGCTTTTGAGCCCGCGTTGCAGAATCTATTGATGCCGGTTGGTGGCTATATTGCAATTGATACGCAATTTCTTGCACGCAGATGGTTCTCGGAAGAAAAGGCAAAGGCGAAGGTACAACAACTGCTTGCCGAGCGCGGGCTACATGAAGCCGCTATCGAACCAGAAGCGCTCCGGCTGTCGTTAGGCTCTCTCGAGATTATCGAAAAACTGCTGGCCGCGGCGGAGGCCCGTCGTAGCAGGCTATTTCGCAGCCTCGAGGAGTGCCGGGCAAGCTCCGCAATAGAGGTGCGCCCAGTATCGGATCGGGAGATATCGGATCGGGTAATTCAGGGCGAGGTGTTCAATCTTGAAGACTTCTCTGACAAAAAATCGGCTTGAACGTGACGAGCGAGCGGCAAATCGAGGCCAACCGGCGCAATGCCGGCAACAGCACCGGTCCCAGGTCCGCCGCGGGCAAAATGCGAGCCCGCGGCAATGCCTTGCGGCATGGGCTCAGCCAGAACATCACCCCAAATGCCGCACAAGCCAAGCAGATTGATAGGCTGGCACGTCTGATCGCCGGCAAATCCAACAGTGAATTTGTACTCCAGCAAGCCCGCGTTGCGGCAAAAGCCGCGTTCGACTTGGTACGCGCGCGTAAACTCGAGACGATCTGGACCGATCGCGTTTTGGCAATGGGCGGCGCCAAAGCGATAAGACGGGCACTACGGCAATTGACGGGGATAATGCGATACGAACATCGCGCGGCGGCGCGGCGGGACAAAGCGATCATGAAAGTTATTCGGGCCAACAAGGAAAAATGAAACGCGCAGTCATAAAGAGCAGCGTTGCACTGACCTGCCGTTTGTCGAACAGGTTGCGTTCGATAGCCTCATGAGAAGAATCATCTGCGGGTTAGCCAGGGCCAACCCGGTAGAGATCTTGCAATCTCTACCGCGATGGCTATCTATACTACGTAATCCCCCACATCCTTAGAAATGGCGCGCCAGCGGCAGCAATGCAGCTGAACGCAGGCTCATGGCCGAAGGAGAACACGAAGGAGCAAACGATTATGGATCCCTGGGTATTAGTCCTGCGGGCGGCGGATCAAGCGGCGCGGTGGCATGCCAATCAGCGGCGCAAGGGGCACGCGCAAGAGCCCTACCTCAACCATCTGATTGAGGTTGCAAGCCTCGTGACCGAAGCGACGGATGGCGCCGATCCCAACGTGGTGATCGCAGCCTTGTTGCACGACGCGGTGGAAGACCAGAAAATCCCGATCCATAGGATTACGCGGGAGTTCGGCCAGCCCGTCGCCGACATCGTGATGGAGGTGACCGACGACAAGGAGCTCGCCAAGGAAGAGAGAAAGCGCATTCAGATCGAGACCGCGGCCCACAAGAGCCGGAAGGCCAAGTTGATCACACTGGCCGATAAGACCAGCAATGTGAGAGCGGTCGCTTTCAGTCCCGCCGCCGACTGGTCGGTGAAGCGTCGCGAAGACTACATCACCTGGGCAAAGAACGTGGTTGAGGAGCTTCGAGGCACATCAGTTTGGCTGGAACGGAAGTTCGACCAGGCCGCCGACCGCGCCGTCCAGTCTCTCACGCCGCCTCTGGCCGGCTAACGTGACTAACGGCGGCTGCGCCATGGGCCGCCGCTTACGCCGAAACGTCGCACATGGCTGCGCCATTCGCCCGCTCACGTCGAGAAGTCGCACATAGATCGCGGCTTACGCCGAGAATCGCACATAGGTCCTCGCTTACGCCGAGAAGTCGCACATGGCTGCCAGCCATAGGCCGCCGCTTACGCCGAAACGTCGCACAAGGCTGCACCATAGGCGCCCGCTTACGCCGAGAAGTCGCACATAGGCGTCTGCTCGGCGGCCCGCGCCTCCCACGTCGCGACATCTTGCCCGCAATTGGTTCATCTGGTGGGGATTAGTTTCGGACAGATCACCGCGCTCATTCCGTCCGCGATAGGAAAATCATCTTATATGAAAAGTGCAAATGGCCATTTTTGTGGGAAAAGGAACGCACTCAATTCGGGGATAGGAACGTTATCCTAGGAAATTCTATTCCCATGATAGGGACAGAACTAAAAACATCCAGAGAATGTATCGCTGGCCTTTTCGCAAAACGAACCCAATTTTTAGAAATAATTCCAGAGGCTTCGGGTCACCGTGATGCAGCCGGCGTCGAATTCATAACGAGAACGGCGGCGGTCCCGATCGTGCGCGTCGTTGGCGTTCGCAATTTGCGCTTCCTGACCGCGGGGATCGACAACTTGATCCTGCACGATACGAAAAATGCCCTTCACAAAATCGTTGGACCGCTGGTCGGCGTTTATGCCGACGTCGCGACCCTGGTCGTGACCGGTACACGACCCGCGTAAATCGGCTGCCGCGCCGGACCACAGCGGAGCAATCCGAAAATCAGCCGGCCTTGGCCGGTGCTGCCTTGGGAAGCGGCTTGTCCTGCCTTTTCGACCAGGAGATGTAGTAGGCGACGATGGTCATGATCGCTATTCCCGTCACGCTCACAAAAAGCTGCGCAAACAGGGAGCCCGAACTCATCATCAATTCGAAATGTCCGACGAAGGAGAGGAAGACGCCGACGCAGAATACGGCGAGCGACTGCTGACCGCAGACGACGAGGGGATCGAATATCTTCCATTCCAGGCCGGGCCAGTCCTTCGGCACAAACCGGATCACCAGGATCACGATCACCACGAAGTGCAGGAAGCGATAGGGCGCAAGATTGGTCTTGTCGTTGGGATTAAAGGTTGAATAGAGCCAGTGCGGGAACATTGCCCCGAAATCCGGAAACTTGCCCGCCATCGTCATCACCAAGGCGAGGAAGAGATAGCCGATACAAAAATAAAGCGTGATAGGCGCATAGATGATCGAGCGCGACTTTATTGCCCCGCCCAGCGCACACCAGGAGCCGAACACAAACAGCACCTGCCAGCAGAACGGATTGAAATACCAGGTCCCGGCGGGGTAGGCCGGCAGGTTCCAGCCGAAATGGCGGGCCAACAGCCACAGCGTAATCGATGCCAGCATCGTCCAATTGGGTTGACGCAGCATGATCCATAGCACAGGCGGAAACAGGCCCATCAGCGCGATGTAAAGCGGGAGCACGTCCAGGTTGACGGGCTTGAATTTCAGCAGCAATCCCTGCCGCAGGGTTTCGACCGCATTGTCGACCAGACCCGCGACGTTGAATTCGTTGATGATCTCCGGATCGCTGAAGCGCAGCGCGACATAACCGATCGAAACAATATAGATGACGAACAGGATGATATGGGCGACGTAGAGCTGCCAGACCCGCTTGGTCAGGCGGGTGGCGCCGACGATGAAGCCGCGTTCCAGCATCATTCGGGCATAGACGAAGGATGCGGTATACCCTGAAATAAAAACAAACAGATCGGCGGCGTCGCTGAAGCCGTAATTTCTCGTGGTGATCCAGTTCACGACGTTATCGGGGATGTGATCCAGAAAAATCGCCCAGTTCGCGACCCCGCGAAACAGGTCGAGCCGGAGGTCGCGTCCTTTTTCGGGTAGGGTTGCGTTGATTTTCATGGGTGCCGTTTCGAAGTAGCGCTTTCGAGAAGATCGAGCAGCGGGTGAGGGGTGTCAGCGCGAGCGGCGAATATTGTCACAGCGCAGCATAATGACTATACCGGTCAGGAAAATGTCACATCCAAGGCTGGGAATCACCGATCAAATTCCTGAAAGGTGTCTCTATACTATCTTGACCGTTTCCACCACGCGCAATGCCGCATTTCTCACGGGGCCCAAACATCAATGACCGCACGTATCTTTAAGCCCGCCAAAAACGCGATGCAATCGGGGACCGCCAAAACCAAGGAATGGCAGCTCGATTATGAACCCGAGCAGCCGCGGGCGATCGAGCCTCTGATGGGCTGGACAAGCTCCGGCGATATGAAGCAGCAGCTCACCATTCGCTTCGACACCAAGGAAGACGCTGTGGCCTATTGCGAGCGCGAGGGAATTCACTATCAGGTCATCGAGCCGAAGGAGCCGGCACGCCGGCAAGCCGCCTATGCCGACAATTTTGCATTCCGGCGCGGCGAACCCTGGACCCACTAAGGGTCGCCATCGCTGAAGCCTTGAGCCGGCATTCCCGTGGGACCGAAAGTTGAGGGTTGCCTAAGGCGGCGGCGCAATGACACCATGACGCGAGCCCCCGTGCCGAATTGCGGCGCACAATGAACTGCTGAAAGCCATGCCGCTTCATTCAAGTACCGACCCCACCTCATCCGATTTTGCCCGCAACGCGGAGGCTATGCGCGCGCTGGTCGCAGAACTGCGCGAAAGGCTCGATCAGGTCGCCGGCGGCGGCGGCGAGACTTCGCGGGCCAGGCATACCTCGCGCGGCAAGATGCTGGCGCGCGAACGGGTCGATCTCTTGATTGATCCGGGAACGGCATTTCTCGAATTGTCGCCGCTGGCGGCTTACGGCCTTTATGGCGGTGATGTGCATTCCGCCAGCGTCATCACGGGCGTCGGCCGGATATCCGGCCGCGAGTGCGTTGTTGTCGCGAACGATGCGACGATCAAAGGCGGCACCTATTACCCGATGACGGTGAAGAAGCACCTTCGCGCGCAGGATATCGCGCGGCAGAACAATCTGCCTTGCGTCTATATGGTCGATTCCGGCGGCGCGTTCCTTCCGCAGCAGGACGAGATCTTCCCCGACGAGCGGCACTTTGGCCGCATCTTCTACAATCAGGCGCAGATGTCTGCGCTCGGCATTCCGCAAATTGCAATCGTGATGGGCTCGTGCACGGCCGGCGGCGCCTATGTCCCGGCGATGTCCGACGAAAGCATCATCGTGCGCAATCAGGGAACGATCTTTCTCGGCGGACCGCCGCTGGTGAAGGCTGCGACCGGAGAAGTGGTCACGGCGGAGGAACTCGGCGGCGCCGACGTACACTCCAGGCAGTCCGGCGTCACCGATCACTATGCACAAGACGACAGTCATGCGATCGGCATTGCGCGGCGCATCGTCGCCACGCTGAAGCCGCCGCAACGCGCCAATTTGAACATGCGGGAGCCGCGCGAGCCGCTGTTTGCCCCAGAGGAGGTTTATGGCGTGGTCCCCGCCGACGGTCGCAAGCCGTTCGACGTTCATGACATCATCGCGCGCGTGGTTGACGGTTCGGAGTTCGACGAATTCAAGAAATTGTACGGCCAAACCCTGATTTGCGGTTTTGCCCATATCTGGGGCTATCCGGTCGGCATCATCGCCAACAACGGCATCCTGTTCAGCGAAAGCTCGCTAAAGGGCGCGCATTTCATCGAGCTGTGCTGCCAGCGCAATATTCCCCTGGTGTTCCTGCAGAACATCACAGGCTTTATGGTCGGCAAGAAGTATGAAGCCGGCGGCATCGCGCGCGACGGCGCAAAGCTGGTGACGGCGGTCGCGACAGCTGGCGTGCCGAAATTCACCGTCGTGATCGGCGGCTCTTACGGCGCCGGCAATTACGGGATGTGCGGACGCGCCTATGCCCCGCGGTTCCTCTGGATGTGGCCGAACGCCCGGATCTCTGTGATGGGCGGCGAGCAGGCGGCTATGGTGCTGAGCCAGTTGCGGCGCGACAACATCGAAGCCAAAGGCGGCACCTGGTCGGTCGAAGAGGAGAACGAGTTTCGTTCGCCGACACGTGCGCAGTTCGAGACCCAGGGCAATCCGTATTACGCCACCGCCCGGTTGTGGGATGATGGCGTGATCGATCCCGCCGATACACGATTAGTGCTCGGCCTCGGACTTTCGGCCGCAGCCAATGCGCCGATCGAGCCGACCCGCTTCGGCCTGTTCAGGATGTGATGATGAATCGTTCGGCGCAGTACAGGAGATTTCGTAAACTTCTGATCGCCAATCGCGGCGAAATCGCCTGCCGCGTGGTCCGTACCGCGAAGGCTATGGGCCTGCGGACGGTTGCGGTATATTCCGAAGCCGACCGCGACGCGATGCATGTCGCGATGGCCGATGAGGCTGTGTTGCTCGGACCGGCAAGGGCGCGCGACAGCTATCTCAACATCGAGCGCCTGATCGAAGTGGCGCGCAAGAGCGGCGCTGAAGCCGTGCATCCTGGTTACGGCTTTCTGTCCGAGAGCGCGGAATTCGCTCAGGCCTGCCTCGACGCAGGCCTGGTTTTCGTCGGCCCGACCGCCGCGATGATCAGGGTGATGGGTTCGAAGTCGGGCTCGAAAATGCTGATGGAGCAGGCCGGCGTTCCGCTGGTGCCCGGCTATCACGGCGAAGCCCAGGACGACGCAACCCTGGCGCAGGCTGCCGACAAAATCGGCTTTCCCGTTCTGGTCAAGGCATCGGCAGGCGGCGGGGGACGCGGCATGCGGATCGTGCGCTCCCCGGGCGAGCTTCCAGCGGCGATCACGAGCGCCAAGCGCGAGGCCAAGGCGGCCTTTGGTGACGACCGCATGCTGATCGAAAAATTCGTCGAAAACCCGCGGCATATCGAGGTGCAGGTGATCGGCGACAGTCACGGCAATCTATTGTCGCTGTTCGAGCGCGAATGTACGTTGCAGCGTCGGCATCAGAAGGTGATCGAAGAGGCCCCATCTCCGACGCTCGACCCCACCCAGCGTGAGGCGGTCTGCGCCGCGGCGCGCAAGGCGGCTGCGGCGGTCGACTATGTCGGCGCCGGCACCATCGAATTTGTGTCCAACGGCAAGGATGTGTTCTTCATCGAAATGAACACCCGCTTGCAGGTCGAGCATCCCGTGACCGAACTCGTCACGGGCATCGATCTGGTCGAATGGCAGCTTCGCGTAGCGTTCGGCGAAAAACTGCCGCTGGCCCAGGATCAAATCAAGCTGAACGGTCATGCCATCGAGGCGCGGGTCTATGCGGAAAATCCGCACAAGAATTTCATGCCGTCGGTCGGCAAGATACGGACCTGGCGCATGCCGGAGGAGTCGAACGGCTTGCGCATCGATGCCGGATATCGCGAGGGCAATGAGGTCTCGCCGCACTACGACGCGATGCTGGCCAAGGTGATTGCGTGGGCGCCGACCCGCGATGACGCAATCGAGAGGCTCAATCGCGGGCTTGAAGATACCGACGTTCGCGGCATAATCACCAACATTCCATTCCTTTCGGCGCTGGTGACGCATCCCGACGTGCGCGCCAATACCATCGACACCGGATTCATCGAACGTGAGTTGAAGAACCTGACGCCGGCCCCTCGGGCGGCTCACGATCTCGAGCTCTGCGCTGCCGTGGCAGCAATTCTCGGCGAAGAAGCAAAGGCCGCCCGCGTCGAGGCGCATTCACCGTGGCGGACGTCGGGTTGGATGCCGGTGGGACGGCGGCAGCGGCTGTTTAACTTCCGGCATGCACACGAGGCTGAGCAAGAGATATGCCTGCAATACGGTAACGGCCCTGCGACGCTGTCGATCGGCGAGCGCGAACTTGCCTTTAAATCTTCGCCGACGGAAGACGGCGGCTTCAACCTCACGCTCCACGGCATCAAATCCCATGTCGTCGCGGTTATCGAAGGCCACGAACTGTATTTGCGAACCCGCAACGGCCGTTTCGACCTGCACTGGGTCGATCCCTTCGGCGGCGACGATGAAGAGCAGGTCGGCGAAGATAAAATCGTGGCACCCCTGCCGGGTACCGTGGTGGCGTTGCTGGCCGAGGAGGGCGCAGCCCTCGAGAAGGGTGCGCCGATCCTGACGCTCGAGGTCATGAAGATGGAGCAAACCCTGCGCGCGCCATTCGCGGGCGTGCTGAAACAGATCAAATGCAAGGTCGGCGATATCGTGCAGGAAGGTGTCGAACTGGCCGAGGTCGAGCCGACCCATTCGTGAGATCAGCATGAGCGATCCGGTGCGAATAGTCGAAGTCGGTCCGCGTGACGGCCTTCAAAACGAAAAGACGCCTGTCAGCGTCGCGGCCCGGATTGCCTTCATCGAGGCGCTGGTCGGCGCCGGGCTGCACACGGTCGAGGTCGGGGCCTTCGTGTCACCTAAGGCAATCCCGCAGATGGTAAATTCGGACCAGGTGCTGCGCGGCGTCGACCATCACCCGGACAGTGAATTCCATGTGCTGGTGCCGAACGAAAAGGGCTACGAAGCCGCGCGCGAGGCCGGCGCCAAGGTGATCGCGGTGTTTGCTTCGGCCTCGGAAGGGTTTTCGCGCGCCAATATCAATTGCTCGGTCGCCGAATCCATAGCGCGGTTCAGGCCGGTCGTCGTCAGAGCCGGCGCCGATGGCATCAAGGTGCGCGGCTATATCTCCTGTGTGCTCGGTTGTCCCTATGACGGCGAGGTAACGCCGCAAGCGGTGGTGGATGTCGCGAAGCAGTTGTGGGATCTCGGCTGCTACGAAATTTCGCTCGGCGATACCATCGGCGTCGGCACGCCCGTCAAGGCGCGGCAACTGTTGCGCGCCGTGGCCGGCGCCGTACCGATCGCCAATCTCGCCATGCATTTTCACGACACCTATGGTCAGGCGCTGGCCAACCTCTACGCCGGGATGGAGGAGGGCGCACGGGTCATCGATTCCGCCGCCGGCGGTCTCGGCGGCTGCCCGTATGCACCCGGGGCAACCGGCAATGTCGCGACGGAGGACGTCGTCTACATGCTGGAGGGCATGGGGATTGCGACCGGGGTCGATATGCAGAAATTGGTGGCTGCCACCAACGAGGTCAGCCGTCTGATCGGCCGCCCACCGGTGAGCCGCGTCGCCTCGGCGATGAATGCGAAGCGGGCGGCGAAGTAGATTCCTCATTGACGAGACGCGTTTAGCGCCGTCTCGAAATCTTCATGGTGAACATCAACGTCCGCCGTCCGGTCCCATCACGAGATCGGGCAGATACGTCGAAATGCCCGGCAGCACGCACAGCACGACGACAGCCGCCATCATCAGAAGTACAAATGGCAGCGTGCCCCAGATCACTTCGCTGAGTGGAATATCCGGCGCGACATTGCGGATCACGAAGATATTCAAGCCAACAGGCGGGTGAATGAGACCCATCTCCATCACGATGGTCATGACGACGCCGAACCAGATGATATCGAAGTTCGCTGCACGCAGCGGCGGCAGGATGATCGGTGCGGTCATCAGGATTATCGATACCGGCGGCAGAAAGAAGCCGAGCACGACGACCATCACAAGAATCGCCGCCAGCAATTCCCATCGTGGCAGGTGCAGCGCGATAATCGATTCCGCAACCGACTGCGAGATGTGCAGGTAGCTCATCACGTAGGAATAGAGCAGCGACATGCCGATAATCATCATCAGCATGGTAGAATTTTCGATCGTCGATTTCAGGATCGGCGCCAGGTCGCTCGGCCGCCACACGCTGTAAATCAAGCCTATAAGCACCAGCGCGAGCAGTCCGCCGAGGCCCGCGGTTTCCGAGGGCGTGGCATAGCCGCCGTAGAGCGCAATCATCACTCCCGTCAGCAATAACACGAAGGGGATCACCCGCGGCAGAACGTTGAAGCGCTCTGCCATGGTGAAATCGTCGCGGGTGAGGATGGCCGAGGTCACGCCGGTTTGTGCGTAGAGCGCGCTGGCGGCAGCATATTCCTTGCGAAAGCGGATCACCGCGTAGGCGCTGAACAATGAGACCAGCAGCAGGCCGGGTCCAATGCCCGCGAGGAACAGCCGTCCCAGAGATTTCTCCGCGGCAACCGCGAACAGAATCATTGTGATCGAAGGGGGCAACAGAATCCCGAGCGTGCCGCCCGCGGCGATAATGCCGGCTGCGAATCCACCGGAATAACCGCGCTTGCGCATTTCCGGTATGCCGGCCGAGCCGATGGCCGAGCAGGTCGCGGGCGACGATCCCGCCATCGCCGCGAACAAGGCGCAGGCAAACACGTTGGCGACGCCGAGCCCGCCGGGTACGCGATGCAGCCAGGCGTGCAGCGCTGAATACAAATCCTGGCCGGCGCGGGATTTGCCGATCGCGGCGCCCTTCAGAATGAAAAGCGGGATCGACAACAGCGTAATCGAGGCCATCTCCTCATAGACGTTCTGTGTCACGGTATCGAGCGAGGCCGAGGGCATGTAGATACCCATGAACACTACCGCGACCGCGCCCAGCGCAAACGCAATTGGCATGCCCGAGAACATCGCAAGGAGGGTGGCGATCCCGTAGCTGATGCCGATTCCAAGCACGGTCACCGGCGCGCTCCACCGCTGAGCGGAATCATAAGCTGCAACAGGATCTGCACGCACAGCAGCGTCATGCCGCAGCCCATCAGGCCATAGGGGATTGCCAGCGGCGGTGACCACATCGAGTTCGACACCTGACCGTCGACCCACGCTTCATGCGCGAGTGTCCAGGATTTCCAGGTGAAGAACGCGCAGAACAGGAAGCTCGCTAGATCGACCAGCCACAGCCTGACGCGGTTGACCGTCGGCGACAGCAATCCGACAAACGCCTCGATGCCGATGTGGCCCCGCTGTCCCTGCACGTAGGCTGCCGTCATGAAGGTTGCGCCGACCAGCAGAAACACCGCCGCCTCGTCCTGCCAATAGTTGGCGCTGTGAAACAGTGCCCGCCCCAGAACGCTGTAGCTCAAGATGACGCAAGCCGCGATCAGCGCGATCGCCGCGATGACGACGATGACGTTGTTGCAAAAGGCAAGTCCGCGTTCGAGCGCCGCAATGAGCGCATTGCCCGCAACGGCGCTCGAACGGTCATTTTGATCCTTGAGCGGACCATGCATCATGCGGAGACGTCGGACGCGAGCTTCAGCAGGTTGGCAGCGGCCGCAGTTTTCGCGCTGTAGTCCTTCCAGGCGGTATCCCGTGCGATATCGCGCCACTTGCCGACGGTGGCCACATCCAGCGCGCTTACCTTGGCGCCGGCCTTTTGGTAGACTTTGGCAACCTCGATATCGTCGTCCTGCGCACCCTTCCTGCCGAACGCTTCCAGCTCTGCGCCGACTGTACGAATGATATCCTGCTGGTTCTTCGGCAGCGCGTCGAAAATCGATTTCGACATCAACAGCGGTTCCAGCATGAACCAGTAAGACGCGCCCGCGCCTGACGTCAGTGATTTTGCGACTTCCTCGAGCCGGAACGAAATCAGGCTGGTGGAGGAGGTAATGCCGGCGTCGCACGCGCCGGTCTGCATCGCCGCATAGAGTTCGTTCGAGGGCACCGACAGCACCGCCGCGCCCGCGGTCTGCAGCACCATATCCATTTCGCGCGAGCCGCCGCGAACCTTCAGGCCCTTGGCGTCTTCAGGCGCGACGATGGGACGTGAACGGCTGGCGACGCCACCGGCCTGCCACACCCAGGTGAGGATGATGATGCCTTTGTCGGCAAGGAAATCCGTCAGCGCCTTGCCTACCGGCTGGCTCTTCCAGCGCAAGCCTTGATCGTAGGTGGAGACCAGGCCGGGCATGAGTTCGATATTGGTCTCCGGCAATTCGCCACCTGCATAGGGGAGGGGATACAGGCTGATATCGAGGGCGCCTTTGCGCATCGCCGAGAATTGCGCGTTGGTCTTGATCAGCGATGAGTTTGGATAGATCTCTGCGGTGATCGCGCCGCCGCTTCGCTTTGTCACTTCAGCGGCGAATACCCGGCAAAGACGGTCGCGGAAATCGCCCTTGTCGATGGTGCCGCCGGGAAACTGATGCGATATTTTCAGCGTGGTTGCGGCCTGGGCTGGGCCAAAGCGCAAGATGGCCGGTGCGGCAAGCGCCGATACGAGGACATGGCGTCGTGTGATCATGGAAATCTCCCTTGGCGCGTTGGACTGCTGGCGCCAGCGTTAGGGGCATATTAGCCCGTATTGGTCCGAATATTCTCTAATCTGATAGTTCGAGGCTGAACTGAGGCGGGTGACTTTGTTGCGGCGCACACTTGCCGAAAGATTCGACCGAAAAAAGACGGAATAAGGTATTTCGTCGGCCTTCACGCCTTGGCCCAGGCCCGCTAAAAGCGCCGCCGGGAAAAAATTTCAAGCCGCGGGTAACAAACCCACTGGCCGGACCGTCCTGAACATAGCGGCATCAGTCGCTTACAAAACCGTCTCAAAGGGATGATCAACCAATGACCATTAGCACGCGCATCGCGCTCGGAGTATCCATCGCCGCTCTCTCGCTCAGCCTGGCGGTCGCACCCGCCGCCTTCGCCCAGGACAAGATGGGCAAGGATGATGGCATGAAGAAGGACTCGATGTCCAAGGACACCATGAAGAAAGACGATGGTATGAAGAAGGACACCATGTCCAAGGATACGATGAAGAAGGACGACGGCATGAAGAAGGACGACGGAATGAAGAAGCAGTAAGCCTTCGTGCTTCGTTTCCCGCAGGTCCGCCCGATCGGGGCGGGCCTGCGATACAAGGGCAGGTGTCGTCGTAATACCGTTAGCTATTTTCGCTTTTTGCGTGCCGCATAACGCGCGTCGCGAGCGGCCTTGCGTTCGGCCTCAAGTACGGCTTCCTTTGCCGCAGCCTCCTCTCTCTCGCGCGCCAGCTGTGCCGCAGCCTGCACCGCCGCCTCAGCCTCACGGATTTTTTTCTCCGCCTTGGCGGCCTCGCGCGCCAATTTGGCCTTGGCGCGCTCGGCGGCCTGCGCCTCGCGCTCGGCCCGACGCTGCGCTACGGCAGGATCGTCGAGACCCGGTTGGCTGCGGAACTTGTTCAGAATGTTCTGCCTGGCTTCCTGCGCTGCCTTCTGCCGGTCCGCGAAGCTAGGCTCCTTGAATCCACTCATTGAACGGGCCTTGTCACTTTCATGTTTGTTGTGAGACGACCGATTTCGCCGCCGTCGCGGCGCGAAACAAATGCGTCTTTGCGCGATCGGGAGGGGTGTACATGCGCGCGGGCCCGGACGCCATCAAAATAGGCGTGGAGATTGATCCCGCTAGCCTTATTTTTGCAGAGAAATGGCAATAGCGAGCCGCGAAGCCACTATATTTCATATTTGACATCAACCGTTTCTCGGATGTTCCGCGCCATGACCGATCCCGAACCAGGCGGAAACCGGCGTGGTGCGATCGCTGGACTGGCGATCGCGGTTGTCTTGTTGGCGGTGGGTCTGTGGCTGGCTCACGAACTGACTTCGACCAGCAAGATGCAGGATTGCCTGATGTCGGGCCGTACGAACTGCAACGTTATTCCCGCCCAATGAGCCGGGTCATCATCCGCGACGCGGGACTCGGAAAAGGCGTTGCGATCCTTTCGTTGCGAGAGCGGAGGACGCAACCTATGCTGGCGCAATTGTCCAGTTCCCGAGGAAACGCATGATCACGCCGCTCGATCCCGTCATCGCAGAGATCATTCCGCTTTTGCCGCTACGCGATCCCGATACGATGACCCCGCAGAGCGCGCGCGAATCCCTGCGCGCGCTCGCCGCGGCGCGCGCCGCCGTTCCACCGCCGCCAGTGCATAGCGTGGATGATACGGAAGTGAAGGGCGCGGTCACGGCGCTTCCGGCGCGTGTCTACCGAGTCTGTCATGGAAAATCGCCGACCGTCGTGTTTTTTCACGGCGGCGGTTGGGTCGCCGGCGATCTCGAAACGCATGACCGGCAGGCCCGGCTCCTCGCAATCGAGACGGGCGCGGTCGTCGTCTCCGTCGACTACCGGCGCCCACCGGAAACGCGCTTTCCCGGCGCGTTCAACGACAGCTTCGCCGCCATGCGCGACGTTATCGCACGGGTGGCCGAGTTCGGCGGAGACCACGTGCGCGTGGGAGTGGCCGGGGACAGCGCGGGCGGCAATCTGGCGGCAGCCGTCGCCATCGCCTGTCGTGACGCCGGGATCAATCTCGCCGGGCAATTGCTGGTCTATCCCGTGACCGATGCCGCCGGAAACTTCGCAGACCCGAAGGAGAACGCGCGCTTTCCTTCACGAGCCGAAAACGCGGAAGGCTATTTTTTGTCGCGCGCGGTGATGGAATGGTTCGCCGGCCAATATCTCGACGACGCCAAGCATGGTGAGGACTGGCGCGTTTCGCCGTTGCGCGCAAAAAGCCTTGCCGGGCTCGCGCCTGCGATCGTTTGCACGGCTTGGTTCGATCCCTTGCGCGACGAGGGCAATGCCTATGCGGATGCGCTTCAGGCCGCGGGGGTCGCGACGAAGCGCCATCATGGCGCTGACGGCATTTTGGCCTGGGCGAAGCGTCCGAGACCGCGCGATTTGAAGCGCAACGCGCGCGGGCCGATTTTAGGGCCTTGCTTGAACGCGGCGCTTATTTAGCATCGAAGCAGTCGACGCGCGGGTGAATGCGATCATTGTCCTATGAACTCAGAACCTGAGCTGTCGGTGGTCAGGGGTGGAGCAGCACTTCGGAGTCACTAATGAACGAGATTTGGCAACTTTCCGCCACTGAACTGGCACGCCGCATTGCGCTTCGTGAGCTGAGTTCGGCGGAGGTGGTGAACGCGCACCTGGCTCGCATCGATGCCGTGAACCCAGCTCTGAACGCCGTGGTCCGGGTGCTCGCTGAAGAGGCCCGTGCCGGCGCGGTCTTGGCCGACGAGAGGTTGGCCGCCGGTGAGAAGGTTGGCCCCCTGCATGGCGTTCCCTTTACGGTGAAGGAGAACATCGACATGGCCGGCCTGCCCACCACCTGGGGCGTGCCTGCGCTGGCCCAGGCTGTGGTGCCGGCGGATGCGCCGGTGGTCGAACGCATGCGCGCCGCCGGCGCGATACCGATCGGCCGCACCAATCTGCCCGACATGGCGTTGCGCGTACACACCGCAAGCTCCCTGCACGGGCTCACGCGAAATCCCTGGCACCCCGGTCGCACCGCCGGCGGCTCCAGCGGCGGCGAAGCATCGGCGCTGGCCAGCGGTATGAGCCCGATCGGCCTCGGCAACGACATCGGCGGCTCGCTGCGCAATCCGGCCAACGCCTGCGGCATTGCTTCGATCCGTCCATCTGCCGGCCGCGTACCCGATGCCGGTTATGTGCCGTCCGAAGACCGGATGCTCGCTGTGCAACTGATGAACGTGCAGGGTCCGATGGCACGGCGTGTCGCGGATGTTCGCCTCGGTCTGCGCGTTTTGATGGGCGCGCACCCGCGCGACCCCTGGTCCGTTGACGCCCAGTTCGATGGCCCGCCGCTGGCCCGGCCGATCCGCGTGGCCGTGCTGCCCGAACCGCCCGGCGGCAGCACCGATCCAAAAGTGGCGGCGGTTGTGCGGCGTGCCGCGCAGGCGTTGGCCGACGCCGGTTATGTCGTGGAAGAAGTCGGCCCGCCGCGCTACGAAGACGCGGTGAGCTGCTGGACGCGCCTTATCATGGGCGATTTCGGGTCGGTACTGGGAATGTTGACCCCGATGATGGGCGCTGACGCGACGACCTTCCTGAACAGATTCAATCAGGCCGTGCCGCCCTTAGCCGACGTGGCGGCATGGTCGCATCTGATGACCGAGCGCGACGGCATTGCACGGGCGTGGTCGATCTTCATGGCGGACAGGCCGCTGCTGCTTTCGCCCACCTGGACACAATTGCCCTTCGAGCATGGCTTCGATTCGGCTACGCCAGCAGGGACGGCTGCGACCAAAGAGCTAATGCGCCCGGTGGTTCCAGCCAATCTATTGGGACTACCTTCGGCATGCGTACCGGCCGGACGAGATGCGGCCACGGGATTGCCAATCGGGGTCCTGATTACCGGGCGTCGGATGCGCGAAGACCTGTGCCTTGAAGCGGCCGAGGCTATCGAGGCCCGCCTGGGCTTGGCCACGCCGATTGATCCGGTGCGCTGAACTCGGCCGGTTGAGCCACTGTCGTGGATCTCACTGGCACGCCGCACGTACTCTGGCCTGCCATCCTCGGCGGGCACTGGGCGCGATAGCGTCAACCTCTGTGCAGTCACTCTGATAAACGGGATTGTCGAAAGTCCTGTTGCGCTTGTCTGCCGCACTGGGCGGAAGCCCCTCATTGCGACTGCCGCGACCGTCAACCCTGAGATCGACTTGCCCGTTGAACTGGCTGCTGGATTGTCCAAAGGCCTGACCCGAGTAGAAGCCGTCCTGGGGACGCCCCAGATATTGCGCCGGCAGAGACGAAGTTCCCGCCAAAACGGAGACGGTAACTGCGCCTGCCAACTGTAACAGTCTGTTCATATCAGGCTCATCTGATCTGCAGTGGAAACGGTCGATCCCTGGCCTGGTTCCTTCAAGAGAGCGGGGCGCGAGCGCAAAAGCCAGAGTGTTTTGTTCAAAGTTCCGGCATTAACCCGCAGCATTCAGCTAAAGTCGGCTTCGATGCGGTGTCCTGCCGAGGCCGCCGTCGATAGATCCGGTAGCGGCAGATATATTTAGCCGTGGGCGTTCCCGCAGGGGATAAGACGCAATTTTCACGGAAGTGTGTCTTGCTTGCGCTTGCCCGCTAATTCGACCAAGGCAGAAGCTGACCCGGGTCCAGCTAGTAGTCGGGAGGCTTCAATGATAGCCGAACATGCCGCCGAAGTGCGGGTACGACGTCACAGCAATGTCCCCGAATGCGATGTTGTCGTCGCGGTCCGCGGTCAGGAAATCTCGCTGAGGTGCCGCGACTATAACCAAGCAGTCAAGTGGGCTCGGATCGAATGCAAGTCCTACAAGATTGCTGGCGGTTTCACTGTAGAACGCTGATCGGCTTTAACCTCGGCGCTCTTTGTCAAGCGTCGACTTGCGCGATACCGACGGGGTTCGCGGGGAAAAGGTCCACCGCACAAGCAGCCGCTGACGTCTTGTCGCTCGATAACAGCCTTCCGCCTCTAAGTCGTCGAATTTACGCGCGAGCGTGAAGGGGCAGCCCGCCAGCCGCCCACTACCGTCACAGATTGTCTCGCAGCCCAAACGGACGCAGTTATGATGTATAGATGCATTGCCTTCCTTTTCGCCGCGGTCGCGCTCGCGGGTTGCTGCGTGTCGGGAAACGGCTGCTATGCACCGCTGCCGGGAACGCCGATTGCCTGGGATGGTTTGGGCGCAGCTCCGACGGAGATCTCCACGACCTCTGAATATCGGCCAAGGAAAAAAGCGCGCCCAAAAAGTGAAATTATCATCGGGCCGATCGGCGGCGTGTCTGCGGAGTTGACCCCCAAGCCTCAAGCCAAAGAAGAGTGGGCGCAGAGAGAGGCTGCAGACCGGGCCATCGATGAGAAACTGACGAAACAACTGATAATTTGCCGCAATTGCCTGCCGGAACCGACCCGCGATAACGCGCGCTAAACAAGACTGTCGCTTAGCAAATAATCAACAACCGCATTGGCCGCCTGATCCGCGATCATCACGTTTGAATTGAGAAGCCGCCTTTATCGGGCACGCCAATTTCAACTCTCGGTGCTTGTCAACGTACCGATAGAGTAGTTCCGTAAGGTCATTGGGATACGCATAAAATGACTGATCGAGCTTGTTTAATTTTTCTATCACATCCGATGAAAGGGCATTCATGATCGCTTTCCTGGCCGTGGCATCTGACCAGGGGATGCTACCGACTTGGGCGATAGCTTCTTGCACAAGAGCAGCCGTTTGAACTGCCCCCACCGCTTTCAGAGCCTCTACAATGTGGGGAGCGCGCGCGCCGGTGCTATTCAAAAAGTACTGGTGAAAACCGCCGTTGTTCACTTCGCTCTCGAGTTCCCAAATTAATACAAAGACCCGCTCCGGGAATGAGAGTTGGTCATAATCGACCCGCCAGAAGCGAATGTTTGGACTTTCAGCGAGCCTGATAAGGCGCCGGTTCATTTCGTTCCGATCGATTTTCATCGGCATTGCCACTTTTTTTGGCGTGTTCTGTTGTGAGATAAATTCTTGGGTAACAATGGCTCAGATTTGCGAGTAAGTCGTGGGGCGTAGTCCACTTGCCAACTCATTGCGATCTTCAAGCGTGACAGCCGGGCAGCAAGGGCTTCGGCCGCCGCCGATGTGTGAAGCGGCGACCCCTAGTTGCACGGCATACATGGTCGGGCAGGGGGCTAGCTCGTCGGACCAAACCGCGCGACTGCGAGACCATAGAATTTCAAATTTTCATCGCAACTTAACTCGAACATCAAGCTTGACCCGCCGCATTATATTCAAATGCGCAATATTCAAATGCGCAGAAGTGAATGTGCGCGACAAAAATATCGGAGGTGAACTCAGCTAACAAAAAGCCGCCCGAAGGCGGCTTCTCAATTCAAAGCAGGGGATAGCGTATCATGCGGCCATCAATGCTGTGGCTTTGACTTGCGGCCACGACTTGATCGATGAACAAACCGGAGCCGCATCGCGCGATCCTGGTCGGGGCTCACAAACGCTGCTAATCGCTCCGGTAGAATCCGGCTAAGGGGTTGGACGATTTCCGGCGTAGCCGTGCTTGGCGTATCGGCCTTGCGTGAGGCGACGCTGCACGTATCCGCCGCAACTCCTCCTGTAACAGAACGGTTTCTATCAGAACTGCGCGCAATGCGAGTCGGGTGTCGCCTTTACTGAAGGCCAAAATCTGATCGATTACCGCATCAAAAGAATCGACTTCCATCTCAAACCTCCATCCTCACTACGGTAACGCCAAAGGGAACTGCCTTTCAGCAAAAGGGTGGGATTTGTTCTGCAAGGGCGCGGACAAAACCACGGCCAAAAATTTCGTTGAACGTTTCCTCAAAATATTGCTGATCTTAAATGGTTTGGTGTTCGCTGCAGATCGTCACAGCGGCATCTTAGCCAATTTACATTACATATTTTTGATCAAATAGCCGCCGCGATGTCGGTTCTGCAAAAGTGTCACAAATCTCGGTTAGCTAAATCGCGCCATCGTCTCGCGTCGGTGGCACGCACGGTTCCGCCGCTCCACCGTGCTTTTTGGCCTTCCGTTGCGCCAAGAGAAAGAGCCGCCCGAAGGCGGCCCTCAATTCAACCCTGATGATCGCATATCGCTGCCATCAATGCTGGTCATAACCCAGCTCAATCGATCACCGAATATCGGATGTTCGCTTATTACGATCCCTTTGATCATTGTCGTTTGAAGTTGATGAAAAAGCTTTTCTGCACTCTCCACGTCATTTGCTTTCATGCATAAGTTTAGAATCTGAAATATAGCGGCGTCACGGAGCAACTCATCTGAAATCTGTTCTAGCTTCTTTTCGGCACGCTTCCTGGCGCGTTCATACCGATCCATTTCGCGCACTTTCGTTTTAATGTTCGGTCCATAAAAAAGGACGGCAACTCTTTCAGCGCTGCCAGCAACAGAATTGCAGATCTCACGTATCTGGCGAGCTATCTCAATGTCTCCAATCGACCTTTCATCGTCGATTTCCCACGCTTCTCTAGGCTCGACCTTCCTAAACCACATGTAGTTTGGCCTCGTGAGGTGTGAGACGGGAGCGGTGCCAAGCCGCGTCTCGGCGCAGAAGACCCTATGCGGATAATTGTGAGGATCGGAAATTGGTTTCCCCTCTAAGCACGGCCCCGCCTTGGTACTAGACTAGAAGCTCTGGAAAGACGGAGCCATGCCCGGCCATCGGGGCTGCAAAGCGCTCAACCGTGACCTGACCTTATTTTAAGCCGTTTTTTACGAGGGTCAGCGGCGATAACGCTGAGCCAGATCAGACTTCGCCCGAGAGCACGAAATGCGGAACGCTAGGGGTTGGCTGTTACAAAGAGTGAAAATAAATCGGCCTAAATCACCGCAACCGCATCTCCTGCGTGGCGAGCGGCCCCTGATCTCATGATGTTGATAACCGGACGGCAAAACCCGGCTGAAAACCAGATCGGGTCACGTCTCGTGCATAACGTTCGTGGCCCGGCACGGCCTTGCCCATCAAGCCCAAAGCCCCTAGGCGGGGCGGTGCTCTCGGCGGTTCTTCCTTTTGGGGGGGGGCCTGGCGGGTCGCGCCCCCGGCGCGGTCGCTTTTATGGCTTGCGCCAATCCAGCGATGCAGACTCGTTTGAATCGAACGATGGGAACCAGCGAGATTTATAAGCTCGGTGAATGCGCGGCAAGTCGCTTGTTAACCACCAAGATTCTCGTTTTTGAGACTGTGGATATGCTGCGGATAACTCGCGACGGTCAATATTGCTCAGCCTCGTAGGGATTATCGGTGGTAGCATTTGATCGACGGCATGGCGCCGTCGCATGATACGCTCGACTTGCCCCACATGCGGTTCATGTGGGGTTTTTCATTTTACCACTCGCAGCCCGAGACCGATTTACGCGAATTAATCCGCCACTCGGCTCATCGCGGGATGCTTCCGATTCTTCACTTTCACCCAATCCGGCGACCGGCACGATCGCGGCACGCATTTCCCCGACATCAGGGCGCAGAATTGCGAATCGAGATTAGCGGCTAGCGGTCTCCAGAAACTCCTGCACCGAGGCTGGCACTTCGTCGTACTCCGCAAAGCGCCTGCGTAGCTCGTCGGCAATATCCATGGTCACGTCGCGAGACCAGCCCTCGGCGGTATTGAAGGCGACGATGCGCGCTGGATGGCTGTATTGGTCGTCCATGAGGTCGCGGATCAGCGTCTCGCGGTCGGTGTCCTCTTCGTCGGTCTCCCGCCAGGCGCGGCCAAGTCGTCCTCCAAAGTCGTCCAGCACCAGATACGTGTCCTGGTTGGCTTCCGGTGGCACTATCGAGGGGGACCGACTACGCATGACGAACTCGCTGTCGAACTGGATTCAAACTAATGGCGGTCAACTCGTGCGGCAAGCCGTTCCAGCAGGGAAGAATAGCGGAGCCAGCCCGCCGAGTGGCGCAAGGCAGTTTTATCAATCAATTTTTCTCGATATGTGAACTGGAGCACAGCGTTTGAATCGCGGTCGGTTAGACAACGGCTTCGAGGAGGGTTTCAGCCATGACCCAACCTGCGAAGCAGCGCGTAACAGGCGACGTGATGATCCTAGCAATAGGATTGGCAATCTTGATCGTACTGGCTTTTGTAGGCGCACTATAGTAGCTGGGCGGCCTCGGCACCGGTCTCGGTGAATTTCACGTTAGGTGCCGGACTCGTATTTCCAGTAGCCAGCCGCGCGTGATCGCGAGGGCGAGGCCAGCACCATATTCCGCCGGGCTGCCGCCAGATCGCGGCGACCGGGCAGCGGATTGGATCATCGAAGGGGCGGGACCAAGGCACGCTAAATCCTGCGCTCGCCCTTGTCGTCCCAGCGCGCATATTTGGCAGCGTGCCATGCCGCATCCTGGCGCCATTCCTCGAAGTCGGTTTCGCTGCGTTTCGACAAGTAATCTCGCCATGCCGCCTCGAACGCAGCTCGGGCATCATTGAATGCCTTGGCGGTGCCGTACCGTTCCCGGACTGCTGCCGGGATAGAAGCCGCAATGCCACTCCCACTGATTAGATGACGGCGGCGCCCCGGATCGCTGCTGGATCAGGCCGACGCGGACACCGGCATAATGAATCTGCCAGCGTTCCGGTTGTTCATTGATTTGCTTGCGGGTGAGGGCGAGCATGGGGCATTGAAGCGCCAGGGGCGACGGCGGGCAAGCCGTTCAGCCGGTCCCGCCGACTAGTTTTTCTGTGCTAGGTTTAGTGAGGGAGAGACTCATGGAATGGGTTCTCGAAGCTCTCGCTATATCCTTCGTGGCCATTGCGGCTGTGTGGTTCGTTGTTGCGCAGGCATATGGCATTTTGAATGGAATTGCCGAAGCACCGTCCATTTTAGCCGTCAACGCGAAACACCCGGCGACGGAAATCCGGCGCCTTTTTTCGGCTCCGAGGAGGCAATTATGCTGAAAGCGATCGTGGTTTTGATTGCGCTTTTCGTATCCACTGCAATTCACGCTCAGCCGACGAGCGCTTGGAGTCAACGAAACGCCTATCAGCCGCCGAAGAGCGCTTGGAAGGACTCCTATCAACCGCCAAAGAGCCAGTGGAACAGTCCGAAGGACTACCAATCGCCGAAGAGCGCGTGGAGCGGTTCGCCGCAGCCTCCTAAAAGACAGGTGCCAGAGAGTTGGTGGAGCGATCCGAACCACCAGAACACGCCAACGAGCTCGTGGAGTGACCGCTGATAGCGCGCGGCGAACTCCTCCTCGGAACGGATGATGAATCGTCGTGTTGCATCGGAGTGGTTGGTAGGGCTTGGTAAGCCGTTGATTTCCCTTGTACCGGCCCGCAGCGGCTTGCAACACCGAATTGCCCGGAAGAACGAAGCCGATACTGCAAGAAACCCTTATTTTATGGGCCTAAGTGTTGGCGATCCCAGCAGGATTCGAACCTGCAACCCACGGAGTAGAAATCCGTTTTGGCCTTAGCAATATCAAGAGGTTGAGCAATCCGTGTACCATCGGCGTACCATCAGACGCCGAGAAGCCGCAATTCAACGCCTTCGGCAGCGCGCTGGTCCGCCTCGTTGTCAACGAACAGGTGGCCATAGGTGTCAAACGTGACCTTGATGGACGAGTGGCCCATGAGCTTCTGTATCTGTTTGGGGTTGTGGCCTTGCTCGATCCACAGCGAGGCGCAGGCGTGTCGTAGGGCATGCAATCCATACCTGGCGATCCGAAACCGTCAGCCGGCATGGCCGGCATCATCCAGCGGCCTGTTTCTGAGCGACTACGCCCGCCGCAATCTGAATCGGAGCGAAGCCGTGCTCGATTAGGTTGGCATAGGATTCCACCTTGCCCAGGCCGTTCGGGAAAACGAGGTCCGAGATGGCCCTTCGGGCAGAGCGAGTTTCCACTCCCGGAGAGCGTTCAGCACCAAGGGTGAAAGCCGCAGTGATCGATAGGCCGCCTTGGATTTAAGCTTGCCGATTTTGTGAGAGGCGTCCGCCCGTTGTGAGACGTTGATTAGGCGAGCGTCAAAATCGACGTCGGTCCAGGGGAGGCCGCGAAGTTCACTGGCACGTAGTCCGCAAAAAACTGCCACGAGCGACAGCGGTCGCCACATGCGGTTTTGGTGAGCGGTCGCAGCCGGCAATGATCGCCTGCAATTCGGCCTTGGTCGGAATCACTGGCCGGGGATCATCACGCTCCGGAAGGTCCAGTTCCAAGCCGACCGTTGGCGCGACATTCGAAAGTCCGCGGCGCCGCGCTTCTTTGAAGATTGCCCCGAGAGAGCGGACCACGCGCTTGATCATCTCAGCCGATCGCCCGCCTCGCGAAGCTGGTCGGCGAATGCGTTCACTGCTGGCACCGTGAGATCGGATAGTTTCTTGGCGCCGATGAACGGATAGATGTGCAGTTCGCAATGCTCTTCGTATCCCTTGATCGTCATGGGTTCGAGCTGCTTTTCGTTGCAGCGCTTGATCCACAGCGCGCCGGCCTCTCTGACGGTCGGTGATATACTGCCCGGCGTGTGAATGCCGCGCGCGACGTCATGACAGGTTTCGACCAGCCATGCCTCGGCGGCACTCTTTTTCGGAAATTGTTTTTTCCGACGAACGCCGGCACCATCGGTGTAGGAGGCGCGCCACACGATGAGGCCGGAGGGAAGCTTGCGCTTGCGAACGGTGGCCATGAGCTAATTCCCTGTTATTCAACGATGGGGGCCAAAGTGGCCGACGAGCGTTCGTGGAAGCTACCTTTCATCGGAGTTTCCCTTTTTTGAGCGTGCTTTCGTTGTGGGCGGCGGGGGGATGTAGTTCGTGAGGCTATAGGTCGGACGATCAACGACATCGGCGAGATCAGCCTTGATCAGATTTGCGCGATGCTGGCGCACCGAAACGTCAACCGGAAGATTTTCGTCGGCGGAATAAATCATTGCCCAGATTGCCTCTGCAACCTGCTCCGGATATCCGCTGCCCTCGGTAAGAGGGCTTGGTGTACCTGGCGGGCGGACCGCCCATAGCACGCTGTGGACAGCCCGGATGACTTGCTGAAACACGATTGGGTCATCAAGCCAATTTGCGGACGGCCGATCCGGATCGATGAGTGTCATCGCTATCCCAACCAATTGCATAAGACGCTTGTTGCGCAAGCCCCGAAGGCATCATCTGCAGCAGTCTCGTCGCGGAAGGTTCGTCGGAGCCGGTATTCTACCTCTTGAGATAAGGAACGGCCGCTTCGCTTCGCGGCCTCAGCGAGCGCTGCGCGGGTATCCGGGCGAATGCGGGTGGAAAAAACCACCGATTTTCCAGAATACTCGCCCTTCGGGGCCGGCCCGCGTTCCATCTTCCGGACTTCCTTAAAACAACTGTCTTACAATTCGTAGTCGCACACGTTGCGCTTGTCAAGCATGATCCGTTATATGACTACATATCGTAAGCCATAAATGGAGCGGCCATGACACCACAGGAAATCAAAGAGCTTTTGGGACGGCTAACCATCACGCCGGACGAATTGCACCAATCGGGAATACTGCCGCTCGGTCGCAATGGGATTTATGACGCAATCAAGCGGGGTGACCTCGATGTAATTGAGATTGGCAAGAAAAAGGCCATTATCACCGCGCCATTGCGTAAGAAACTCGGCATTGAGGCCGCGTAACTATGTCAGCCTCGCACGAAGTTTTTCAGCGCTACGACGGCCTCGGCGATGACGTGCCAGGCCCATTCGAAGCTCGCACCTTCGCACAGAGGGTCGCCAGTGGCCGTCCGCCCCCACCGGCACCAATAGTGAAGTTCCGGCGCTCCAAAATCAGGGAGGTGCGCGGAAATGCACCCGCCTGATCCAGAAATGCGACACCGCCGAGGGCAGGCGCCGACTACCTATAAGGAAATTTTTGCTTTCTCATGACCCAAAACGAAAAGGGCCGCCCTGCTGGGGGCGACCCGATTCCGAATTCTGTCTGCCAAGACGACGCGGAATTTAAATCACAGCTTCTAAAACTGCAAGCCTTTTGCTTGGTCCGTCGTTTCGCACTCAGTGCGCCGATGGCTGAAGCGATCGCGCCTCTCCTGTACGGGGAGATGTGGCGATGAGTAAAACGCTCAGTCTCGAAAAGGCTGTCGACCTGATGCTTCATCATGGCGGCATCATGAAGCAGATGCACGGACGGTGTGGTTCGGAGCATTTCGTTATCGTCCCTGGCAATGTCGGCGCCGGCGGTTCGGTTTCTGACGTTATCGCGCAGGAAATCAAAATCCGCGCGGATATCGCTGAATTCGATTGCGGGCTTTTCCCAAACAATCCGCAGAGTTGGAAGCGCGGATGACAGGGCATCCCAACACAATGACTGGGGCGACGCCCGACGATCCCTCTGATGGATTTGAAACGGCCAGCGACATCAACACCCGCAAGATCACGGTGACGTTCATCAAGGACCATACCGGGCAGGATGTGCATCGCGTCGACATGACGCTGCCGGAGCTGGCCGCGCACATCGGTTACCGGACCGCCGCCAGCAAGATGGACGTTGCCTTGGCTCAAACTGGCGATGTTCGGAAACAAGCGTAGCGAAAAGAACTCCCTGCGCACCAACGAAAACGTGCTGCAGGTCAGCGGCCTCGAAGGCGATCACGACAGCGGAGAACTGTCGTTCGATGATGCGGTCGCGAAAATACGCCAAGCGGGAATTCGAGCGCTGCTCTACACGTCAGCATCCTACGTGCCCGGCATCAAGGAACGCTGGCGCATCATCGTGCCGCTGTCGCAGAACCGTGAGCCCGAGGTGCGGGAAAAGTTTGTCGCGCGGGTCAACGGTCTGCTCGACGGCAAGCTCGCAGGCGAGAGCTTCACGCTGTCGCAGGGGTATCTGTATGGGCACGTCGATGGCGCAGAGTATCGCGTCGAGGTGATCGACGGCGACTTCATCGATCGGCGCGACGATCTTTACGCCGGCTCGATCTTCAAGGACGGCAGTAAGGTCGGCCGGGGGGTCGGCGACATCGACCCGAATGGAGCCGGCCCGCAGTACAAGTCCCGCAAGGATGACGACCCGGAGCCCGTCGATCTCGGTAAGATCGAGGCCGCGCTCAACGTCATTAGCAGCGATTGCGATTACAAAGAGGTCTGGATGCCTATCGGCGGTGCGCTTTACTACGCGCTCGGCGATTCAGGCTTTGAACTGTTCGATAGGTGGTCGGCAAAAGCCCCGGCCAGATACAACGCTGGCCAATGTCGGGAGAGTTGGCGCGGCTTCCGCTCGCTCAGAAATTATACCACCGCGACGATCTTCCATTTCGCCGATCAGACCGACCTGGACTGGCGCGAACGATATGCCGATGAAGAAGCGAGGCGCTTTTTTGAACGCATGAGCAATCGCGCAAGTGCCGGCGGCGGTGCGGCCGGTGCTTCCGGGGCTGCCGCGGCCGGCTTTGCATCGGCCAAAACGAAAACTAGCGGCATCCAGTTCGACGACTTCTACGCCTACATGCTCGAGCACAAGTATATCTATGTACCCCCTGGCGCAGTCTGGCCCGCCGCGAGCGTAGACGCCCGGCTGCCCGCTGTCGGGAAACTCAAGGCCAGCACATGGCTCGACAAGAACCGCCCGTCGAGCAAATGACATGGGTGCCCGGAGAGCCGGTCGAGATCAAGGATCGCCTTATCGTCCAACGGCGGCTGGATCGAGCGAGAGGGTATGCCGCGTCTTTAACCTCTACCGACGCGCCGGTGGTGAAGCCGATCGCCGGCAATGCCGACCGCTGGCTTCATCATGTCGAGCGGCTGTACGGCGAAGATGCGGCCCATATCGTGAAATGGTGCGCACATCGCGTGCAGCGGCCTGCACGAGAAGATCAACCATGCCCTCGTGCTCGGCGGCAAACAGGGCATCGGCAAGGATACGCTGCTGGAGCCGGTCAAGCACGCCGTCGGCGCATGGAATTTTCACGAGGTGTCGCCGCAGCAGGTGCTCGGCCGCTTCAACGGGTTCCTAAAGTCGGTGATCTTGCGCGTGAGCGAGGCGCGCGACCTCGGCGAGTTCGACCGCTTCGCCTTCTACGATCACATGAAAGCCATTACCGCGGCACCGCCCGACGTTTTGCGGATCGATGAGAAGAACCGGCAGGAATACGCCATCCCGAACGTCTGTGGCGTCATCATCACCACCAACCACAAGTCCGATGGCATCTATCTGCCGGCCGACGACCGCCGCCATTTCGTCGCTTGGTCCGATCTCGACAAGAGCGCATTCGACGCCGACCTATTGGACCGAGCTCTGGCAATGGTACGCAGAGCGGCGGCTTCGATGTCGTCGCCCACTATTTGCAAAACCTCGACCTGGCCGACTTTAACCCCAAGGCACCGCCGCCGCAGACCAGTGCCTTCTTCGAGATCGTCAACGCCTCCCGCACGCCCGAGGATGCCGAGTTCGCCGACGCACTCGACGTCCTCGCCTGGCCCGACGCCGTGACAATCGACGGCCATCATCGAGGCGACCACGCGAGCGACTTCGTCGACTACCTCAAGGACCGCAGGAATAGCCGCCGCATCCCGCATCGGTTCGAGGCATGTGGCTACACGACGGTGCGGAACCCGGACGCCGAGGACGGCCTGTGGCGGCTGCACGGCCGACGGCAAGTGATTTACGCCCGCAACACGCTCGACCTGAGAAGGCGCGGTGGCCGCAGCGAGCGCTTTTGAGGCGGGTCCGTCGCGCCAGGGCGTCAGTGATGTCAGTGATGTCAGTGATTTTCTATCTCCTCTTATTACTGTTCCTTCCCTGCACTTTCCCTTTGTTCTTCAGTCAAATGAAGAAAGAAGGGGAAAGGAAGATGGATATGAGAGGAGATAGAAAATCACTGACATCACTGCCACGACTGCCGAAAAGACGGACGGAAACCTCGCCGCGGCTACCTTCAGCCCCAGAAAGATTTCAATGCTTAAAACCTATTGCAGCCAGAAATACGAATTCACGGATGTCCGCCGCGGACGGTACCGGGCCGCACCTCACGGATGGGATGGGGGTTTAATGTTCCCAGCCAATGGGGAACGGGAACCGGATGGGGAATTCTATTGTGAATTCCGCAGATTTCGAAAAAGGGGTCAAAACGAATTCCTGAGAAGAAGCGCGGCGGGCAACCAGGCAACCAGAACGCCGTCACACACGGTCGCCACTGCGCGCCTGTTCGTGCCGCTCGGCGCGCAGCGGCGTTGGCTCTCCACGAAGAACGCAAGCGCAAGTCTGACCAGTGGGTGAAATTGTGCCCGCCCACAGATTACGGCGCGATTGTCGATGGTATTCGGGAATGGAGGCGTCGGAAAGCAGCCGGGCCATAGGAACTGATGTCCTCTATGTACTGGCACCGGGCGGGAAAGGGATTCTGATTGGGTAATCGAATCGAAAAAAGCCACCCGAAGGTGGCTCTCAACGTGATGCTCAGCCCGTGCCGCCAAACGTTTCGTTCGATCGTCCGGTCCGAGCAGCTCGATATCAAGATGCTCACGCAGCGTGTTAGATCGGCAAGCAAAGCGTGGAGTCGGCCACCGTACATAGGAACGTTTCCGATAGCTTATGAATTAAGCGGTGCGGCGTTGCGCCGGACGGAAACGTAACTGGGAAGAGGCTCCATCAAATGTTCGCAAGGCAAAAAGCAAAGTCAGACAATCTTTTTGATTTTGATTTTCATCCGCCTGCTGCGGCGAAATACGATCGGCAGTATAAGATTATGCGCGCGGCGTATTTAGCCGCAATCAGTTTAGCGACGGTCGGCTGGCTCTGGCTTATGGTTTGGCTTTCCTCCTATCTCATCTAGTTCGCCGATCACGCCGCGTGGCTCGCGTTAGAAATAACGACAAGTATACCGGGGCTCAAATCAGCCGGCGTTCCGGCCGAGCGGCGCTCCTATCCAAGCCATTTTAGTTGCTTGATCGCGGTCGGCTGCCTTGGCGGTGATGCCTAGGCGAAATCGGCTATTGCGCTTGATCAACGGTCGGCAATGGCAAACGGACATGCCGAGTCCGCTTTCGAATGGCTGCTGCAAATTGGGTCTAACGGAGCTTCGCTGCTATTAAAGGATGACCGCCCGCGGCTCATCCGCTGATTCTTGTGTCTTGTGTATTCTAACGTGACACAAGCTAAAGCACCTCAGCGCGAACCTGGGCCACGCCACGATCCGTAATTCCTAGGCTGCGCGCGGCGCCGAGCGAAAGGTCGAGGACGCGGCCGCGAACCCTCGGCCCGCGGTCCGTGATGCGAACTACTACCGACTTGCTGGTCGCTAGATCGGTGACGCGAACTCTCGTGCCGAACGGCAGGCTGCGGTGGGCTGCGGTTGGCAAATTCCGATCGAACGAGGAACCGCTCGCTGTTTTTCCTGTCCTATACGAATAGTATGAGGCCTTTCCGGAAAAAACTCGGTTAAAGGATCGAGGGGCTGAGCGATCTTCCGAACCACGTGTCGGCTCTCCTCCGAGCGGAGGTTGCGTTTGCGGATCCTGCTTAGTTTGGCCGGGTGCCTCGGGAGCCGGCTCTGCGTGTGCCTTCGGAATGATGGACCATCTCTCATTGAAGTTCTGTGCTGCAGCAGGGTCCACATGTATCCCCATCCAAGCCGGGACGGTCGCAATCGCGACTATTCTTGAAAAAAGACGCATGATCGCCTCACAAACAAATGGAGATGCAAATGGACAATGCAAAGTCATGAGGCTGTGTTCCTGCCCATGGAGAAATTCCCGTGCCGAGGGGGCGGCCAAAAAATTTTTCGACCCGGTCCGATTCGATTTAACCGCCCTTACTCGGAAGTTAACGGGAAGCGCCACTATCCCTGAATAAGGCCGCCGCGACGCGCCGACATTGCTTGCTCGCGCCAACGAGATGATCGAATTTCGGTTCGTGGCACGTTCCGGACCTCCAGGGATGTCCGCAGTTTGGTCGCTATCCATTTCGGTAGCGATTGACCTCGGAAGTCGCGGCGCGAACGTCTTGCCTGGACCTTTCGCGATGCTCGTCGTCGATCGCGATTCAGTTCGGCTTTCGATTTTAACTGAACCTTTGGTCAGATGCCGAGTTCCAAGCTGTGTCCCTGCATAACAAGACCGCGCAATCAAACGAGGAGAACGATATGGCCAAAAAGGCGAAGAAAAGAAAATACTCAAAAGGCGCTGCCAACAAGGTTAAGCGCGCGATGAAGAAACGCAAGGCCGGCACACTCAAGAGCGGCCGCTCCGGCAAAAAAGTTAAAAGCCGGAAACAGGCGATCGCAATCGGCCTCTCCGAGGCGCGCAAGCGAGGCGCCAAGGTGCCGAAGAAAAAAAGTTCTTAACAGGCGTGCTATGGCGTGTCCGCCGCAGGGCAGGCCACCATCCACTCATCAAGCTCGTCAAAGCCGGAATCCTCAAACGCGCGCGGCCGGCGCGATGCCATTTCCCGCGTTCGGTGAACGCTGTAATCTGACCGATGTCGCCGGGCTGTCATCGTTATAGTTCCTGGTCGAGGTCAGTGCTTTCTTTGCCGCGGAGAAACGATGTGGACGGCCGGTGGCGTCCCGCCGCGTCAGCGCCACGATCTGCGCATCGCGCTTGTCGGCCGGCCTGCGCCCCCGCGGCTGGCCGAGATCCTTCAGCGCGCCGTCCTTGCGCTGCTTGCGCCAATACGTCAGATGCGACGTGTACAGGCCCTCACGGCGCAACAGCTCGCCGACCTCACCTGGCCGGGTGCACGCGTCAGCCTCCGCCAGGATCCGCGCCTTGTACTCCGCGGTGAACGACCGGCGCTTGGCCTGCTCGACCAGCCTCCGGGTCAGGCACCCGCGCACCGGGCGTCCCCCGCCGGCGCGGCGCGCCCGCCGGCCCCGAATCCCAGCTCGGCTACGCCAAGCTGGTCTTCGCGGCCGGCGGCAGCAGCCCCAACCGCTGCTCCAGCTCCATTCGTGCTCGTCTCCTGCATGTCCGGCAGTCTCCGTTCTCGCCCTCAAGGTCATTGATTCCTCGATGGTGAGCGTCTCGCCGGACGTTGACAGAGAGGGGGCTTGGAAGCGGGTTGGCGTGCTGTCTTGCGTCTCCGATTCGTGTGCGTTGGTCATTGATCGGTTCGGAGCCGCTGGTTGGCCATGCGGGACCCGGCGGCGGTCACCTCCACATGTCGCGGTTTACCTCGAGGGCTGACGAGTGGCTTGCGGCGTGTGCCAGCTGGACACGCACGGTGAGGACGATGTCTGTCGTCGTGCGCCTGACGACATGGCCGCGCGCGTCGTACCATGTGTCCTGGACCGTGGTTCCGATGACGGGGAACCAGAACCTCGGAGCTGGTCCTGGGCCAATGGGGCCACGGCGGGCGGCAGGCGTAGACCGGGACCGATTGCGAGGCGTTGCGCGACGAGGAGCGCTGACGCCGCATTGCTCCTTGCTGGCGAAAGGGAAGAGCGGAGCGTACCCGCGGCTCCGCGCTCAGGTTCCCGGCATCGGGCGGACGTCTCGCGCCCGGTTCTGTGGCTACGGTTCGTCCCAGAGATCCAGCGTCCCGCGGACGATCGCTCTGCACTTTTCGGCTCATCCGAGCACGCCACTGCCTTGGCGACGGAGGAGGCGCCAGCATCGTCTTGTTGGACGCCCTCCGGGGGAAGGGCGCGGGGGTCGCCCGTCTCGGAGCCTTGTGACCGCGTCGATCAGAGAGCGGGCGCGCCGCCGCCATGACTGGCGCGTGGCTGAGGTAGTCCGGAAGCAGGAGTCCAAGATGCCACCGCCCATTGGTTCGAGGTCTTCACAGAGACAGGCATTAACTTCCTGGGATCGGGTCAGCGTGACGCGCGGGGTATCAGACGAATTCCTCGCGGTACTCGTGGAGGAACTCGGCGACTGGGCGTGGGGGGCGGCCGGTGATCTGCTGGAAGGTGTCGGTCGTGTAGTCGTTCTCGCCGGCGAGGATCGCCCACTCGCGCGTGATGAGCAGCTCAGCCGTCCCCGCGGGTACCCCAGCGCCGGTGAGGCGCTCGCGGAACTGTCGCTCGGCCGCGACGCGGAAGGTGACGGGCTCGCCGAGTTCCGCCGAAAGCAGCTCGAGCGCCTCCGGCCACGACATGGGGACCGGTCCTGTCAGGTCGTGGTGCGCGCCCCATAAAGCCGGGC
Source organism: uncultured Alphaproteobacteria bacterium (assembly GCA_963732455.1). GTDB lineage: Bacteria > Pseudomonadota > Alphaproteobacteria > Rhizobiales > Xanthobacteraceae > Bradyrhizobium. The sequence continues at coordinate 354,810 of CAVSZM010000010.1, forward strand.
CGGTGAGCACCCGCAGCCCGGCCTCGGCCGCGTCGCGATGGTCGATCAGTGCCATGCGGCCGGTGCCGGCGAGGCCGGTCCATGTGCGCGAGTCGCGCACCTCGCGGGCGGCGGCGAGCAGCGACGCCGAGAAGATCGCGGGGCGGATCGTCGAGTACGGCACTGCGGTCGAGGAGGCGAACTGGTCGATGCTGTAGTGGGCTCGCTGGTTGATCCCAAGTGAGTCCGCCGAGGTGTTGAGCACCGATAGGCGCGTGACCTGCTCGATCGAGGAGATTCCGGCGGCGGCGTTGATCGCGATCCGCTGCAGGACGCCCTCAGTCCCGACTGATCCCATCGCGATGAAAACCGTGCGGATCCCGTCGAATGCCTCGGTAAGGTCGCGCGGGTCTTCCAGGCGTGTGAGGCGGATGTGCAGCCGGTCGCGTTCGCCGAAGGCGCGGCGGGCCTTGCCGGGGTCGCGAACGAGCGCTGTGACCGCATCGCCGCGTGCGAGTAGGCCGTGGACGATCTCGCTGCCGACGCGGCCGGTGGCGCCGATCACTGCGGTAGTCATCGCGTCTCCTTACTCGTGCAGGGGCCCCGCGTCAAGCGCTGGGTCGGGGGTTGACAGGATTGAGCTTCGGTTGGCCGGCGGTGCGTGCGCGAGGTTGATGGTGGGGTCTTGTGCGCGCGGGCGCGCAGCCTTACTTCGGTCCGCGACCCTCGGGTTGGCCCCGGGGCCGGCGACGGTGATCCCGCTGGGGTAAGCGTTGCGGCCGCTCGGTCTTTCTGGGCCGTCCACCTGGCGGTGGCGGCAGCAGACTGCCGGGAGCCGGCCGTGGCGCATCTGTGTGACGAGGGGCTTGGCGCGCACCGGGAACGTCATAGGGTGCCAGTGCCTCCTGGCCGAGCTCGCGCAGCGTGTGGTATGAGCGCTTGAGCAGCTGCGCGCCACCGACAGGCACGCGCGGTTCCCGCCGATCCGCTCCTTGGCGGCCAGGTAGTACTCGCGGCCGGGGCTACGCTCGCCGCGCCGTGCGACGTGTGCGGCTTCATACAGCGCCCAGCGCAGCGCTGGCGGCCGCTGGCGGGAGATGTGCCCGGGGGCGCAGTGCTGATCAGACTGATACACGGTGATGTCCAGTCCGGCGTAGCGGACGGCCTGGTGAGAGGAAGAGAACCGGGTGCAGTCACCGAGCTCGGCGAGGATCGTGACCACGGTCAGCTCCCCGATCCCGTAGTGCGCCATCAGCGCCTTGCACCCGACTTGGCGCCGCGCGGATGCCCGCAGCTCCTTGTCCGGCGGCGCGATCTGCGCCTCAAGCGAGTCGATCATCGCCAGCGCGACGGTCACCTGCTCGCGCGCCGCCACCGGCAGCGGCTGCGCACCCAGCCACTCGCGACCGTCGCCGGTCATCAACTGGCGCCGCTGCGGACAGCCGTGGTGATACAGGGTCGCCTGGATTCTCTGCTGCCACTCCGAGCGCTGCTCAGACAACGTGTGCCGCAACCGGACCCGAACGCGGAGATCAAGGATGTGCTCCGGCGGTATCCATGACTCCGGCAGCCGCGCGATCATCAGCAACTCCCGCAGATGCCGCGCGTCCGCACGATCGTTCTTCGCGCGCTTGTTCGGTCCCCGCAGCCCCGCCGTCTCCGCCGGCTCCGCCAGATGCACAATCGCGCCAACCCGACACAACTCCTCGACCACGAACCGCCAGCCAGTCGTCGCCTCCAACGCGACCTCCAGCTCCCGGCCACGAAAACGCGATAGCCACCTCCGAACATGCGCACGATCCGCGGGAGCCACACGCCTGCGCTGCACCTCGCCGGTCTCGGTGTCGATCCACTCGCCAGTGATCTGTCCCCGATGCTGATCAAGTCCCATTACGATGCTCACAAGGGGCCTCCTCAAGGTCCACGGTTTGAACGCCTGCGCGGACACGCGCCGCGCTTGAGCTGAGGAGGTCCCTACACGTCGGGTCACACGGACTGCTCATGACATCCTTCGGTGAAGCTCGATCAGTTCGGACGTGCGCAGCAAGTTTGGTGGCGCGCGTCATGACTAGTGACACGGAGCCAGAACTGGCGCTGCGACGGGCGTCTGCGGAGCTCATGAGAGTCTGCTCCTTGACGTCCGCGGTTGCTCCTTCCTGACGAGGGTGCTGACACAGCACGGTTGGTCCTCCCGCGCCGCCTTGCGCCCGCGAGACACCGGCAGAACGTGGGTAGATGAGCGGAACACCCCGGGTGGGTGCGCGGCGCGGAGATCTCGCGTACCGCGCTCCCAGCCGCCGTCGAGGGGCTCCTCGTCACTCCGTGAGGAACGCGTCGACGTCGCGGGCGAACTCGGCGTGGTGCTGGAACAGGAACCCGTGCGCCGCGTCCGGGTAGATCTTCACCCGCGCCTGCGGGATCAGGCCGGCGAGCAGGTGGGAGAAGTGCGGCAGGATCATCGGGTCGCCGTCGCCGTTGGCCACGAACACGGGCATGCCGATCGCGCTGACGCGCTGCAGCTGGCCGTGATCCGGGATGCCCCAGTCGCACACGGCGTCGTATTGAGCCTGCCGGGTCTGCCAGGTCGTCAGCTTGTCCCGGTCGTCGCGCCGTGCGGTCAGCCGCCCCAGGGTCTCCACGCCCGCTTGCCGGCTCGCGGCCGAGCGCGTGAAGAAGACGCCGAGGTACCCGTCGGGATTGCGGCTCGGGCGCGCCCACGGCTCCGATCACCTCGGGTGCCCAGCCGTGCATCCCGGCGGCGCCGCGCGGGGCTGACGACGCGAGGACCAGGCGACGGACCACCGCCGGTCTGATCAGCGCGATCTCCTGGGCGACGAAGCTGCCGATCGAGAAGCCGAGGAGGTCGACCGCGCCGAGCTCGAGGACCTCGAGGAACGCGATGGCATCGCGCGCCATCTGCGCGATCGTGCTCGGCGTCGTGCCCGTCGATCCGCCCACCCCGGCGTTGTCGAACGTCACGACTCGCCGGTCGCGCGCCAGCGCGTCGACCAGCGCGGGATCCCAGTTGTCGAGGTTCCCGCGGAAGTGCTGGAGAAGCACGAGCGCCGGCGTCCCGTCGCCGACCTGGCGATACGCGTAGTCGATCCCGTTCGCGGCGCTGACCACTCTGTTGGGAGCCGCCAGGTACTCGCTGGTGGGAGGTGCTGTCGCGGTCATGTCCGTTCAAGCCTCGCCGGCGAGGAAGTGCTCGGCGTAAGGGGTTCCGGCGAGCCTCTCGCGCAGCAGGCGGGAGAAGAACATCAGCGAGCTCAGCGGCCGGTAATGGGCTGCGATGTGCTGCGTCTGTCCGTCGGCGTTGAAGGTGACCAGGTGGAAGCACCCGAGCGGCCTGCCGCGAACCTCGGCGGTGTAGTCCTCGATGAAGCCGTTGTCGCCCCAGGGGCCGGCGAAGTTGAAGTCCTGGCGGTCGTACAGCTCGCGGACGCCGCCGATGACGGCGCGGATGGCGTCCGCGCCCTGCACGGCGCCGTCGAGCATCGACCCCTCCAGGGTGACGTCGCCGGCCAGCTTGTCCACCCACGCCGGGTAGTAGTCCGCGAACCTGCCGGCGGGATCGCCCCTTCCAAGGTAGGTCGGAACGCCGTCGTTCGCTTGGGTGCTGGGGATGTTGGTCATGGCGTCAGGGTCGCGTACGGCGTGGGCGCATCGCGCCCGTGACCACCCCAGCCTGGACCCTGGACTTAGCGGATGGCCCGACCAGGAGCGCGGCCACGACGGCGGCGTCGAACTGCGTGCCAGCACGCCCTAGCCGCGCGCACTCATGGCGCCGTCCGAGCAGGCGCATGTCCCGCTCCGTCCCGAAGGGCGAATCGCCATGACTCACCGCGCATCCAAAGGCACGCCGCCTGCCTCGTCGCCGCCATCGCCCGCTCCCGCATTCGTTGCCATTTGTAGCGAGCCCCGGCCCGCCGTGACCGCTGATTTCCATGCGGAGGGGCCACACCGCGTCGGTGACCGCGTGAGGCGTGACGGGACGGACCGCCCAGCGCGCCGCTGGCGCGGCTGGTTTCGAGTGGCAGCGGTCGTCAGGTAGGACGACCGCTGATATCTCAGCGCCGGCTCCCGGCCTGCCATCGCCTTGGCGACGACTCGATGGCGGTGACGCTGCGGTCCCACGTTCGGGGCGATCGCCCTTTGCCGCGGTGTGATGTCGCGGTCGGCAAGCCGGATTCTCATACTGCGGGGCTGGGTTAGATCTGGTCGATGCGCGGGTTGCTCGGGGCGGCGCCGGGAGGCGAGTCGTTGCCCGATGCTCGTTCTCGCCGGGCTCGTGGTCGTCGCCGTGGTGGTCTGTGGCTGCATCGGAACCAGGACCACCAAGATCTCCCATAGCGGTGCCGTGGGCCGACGCTGAGGGGACCCGGCGGGCTACAGGTGCAGGTTGTTCGCTATCTGCCCCGCGTGCGCGCCGGCGCGACGTCTCCGGGCTGGCCACACCGCAGCCCGGGACGCGCTCCGCCGCCTTCGTCGTCCGGATGTGCATCGCCACGGTCGACCTGCCGACGATCGCGCCGCAGAGCTTCCACCTCATCCTCGCCAACGGCACGGAGGCACCGCTGAAGTTCCCGCAGACCGTGTTCGCCGACGACCTTAACCTGCTTGGCGAACCCGGGTGCGAGCATGGCCACATGTTGTTTCAGGCGTCGCACAGCGAACGGCCGAGCGCCATGCGATTCGGTCTCGACTGGGCCGCAACCGACATTCAGGACTTCACCACCAGTACGAAGCTCCGCCTCGAATGGACCCTCTAGCCCGGGTCCCGACGAGTTCGAAAGTGCCAATCGATCGCGCACGCGAGGGAGCGCGACCCGCCCGAAGTGCCAACCGCAGCGCTGAGCTACCCCCCACACGAAGCGGTCATCGCCCCGACACGACCGGCAAAGGCGTCGAGGAATAGCCCGAGTGCGTCGGGGTGGTCGGCAACCCGCCGACGCCCCGGTCCGTGGCCCATGCTGTCGGGAAGCGTCATTGACAGTCCGGCCTAAGGCGCTCGTGAAACTGCCCCTCGTTCGGGGATGCAGAACTGCCACCCCGGCAGCCACGGGTCGTCGCCACTACTGCCGCGGGGTGACCGTCGGCCGGGAGCAGAAGCGCCGCTGCCCGACATCGGGCCAGCGACGTGGCTGGCACTCGTGCACGCGGCAGTCTCGCCCAGCCCTTCGTTGATCGTCCCCGACGCGCGGGGCCGTCAGGCGATCGCGACCCCGCCGGTTGCGGCATCGGTGAGCCGTTCGTAGAGGCGCTGGCATTCGGATCCGATTGGTCGAGGCTCGTCAACCGGAGGGACAATCGAACGGACGTGTTCGATGAGGACGCGCATGGTCTTTGGCGCCTCGCGCCCCTGCCGATAGAGGGCCTGCGACGCTAAGACGACTAAGCCGGCCAGGGCTCCGTCCAAACATTGCGCGACTGCCGCGGCTTTGCGCCAGGCCAGAAATGCCAGCTCTGGCACATCGTTCTGTCCGAAGCCTCCCAGCGAGAGCAGCGTGGGCTGTGCGGCCGCCCGGGCCTCCTCTGCCCACCCATTGATCGCCATGTGCAGTGGCTTGACCGACCATTCGTCTCCGCCCACCAGCGGCGCGACCGTCGGATGCTGAAACAGATGGTCGCTCAACCGCTGGCTGAGCTGACACAGATCGGCATGGGCAAACGCCAGAGCATCGAGTGCCGGCGCGGCCTGGGCATTGTGGAAGCCCCCTGTCGAATACACCGCCCCGTCCGGATGGCGCTCGCTCGCGGGAAGGAAGACGGGGTTGTCAGTCACCGAGGACAGTGACACGTTGGCCGCGTTTTCGGCCAAGGTTTGAGCTCGCCGGCTCGCCCCCAACACGCGCGGAAGGATGCGAAGCGACACCGAGGCCTGATGACCTTGCTGCGCGTGAGACCGGTCGCCGAGCAAGGTGCGTAGTGAACGGAGCGCGGCGGCTTCGTGCTCATCACCCCACAGCTCCTCCAGATCCCGCGCGTAGTGCTCTTGCGGGGTGCCCGTGATGTCGGCCACCAGCGCGAAGACTTGCTCAGCGACGGCCAGACGGGCACGGCCCGCCAGGGCCGCGTCAGCGATCAGCGCGGCGGCACACGGCGAGCCGTTTATCAACGCCATGCGCTCCTTCGCGAAGAGCTCAACGCGGTCGCTCAGCCCGTAGAACAAGGTGCCAAGCGGCAAGATTTCGCCCGCGCCTCCGTTCGACTGCGCAGGCACGACCGGCAGCGGCCCGCCATTGAGCATGTCTACGACCGCGGTCGCGACATCTGACCGCACTGCCGCGTGTCCGCCAAGAAAATTCGCCAGGCGCGCCAGCACGATCGCTCTGGTCACCCGCGCTGGCAGCGGGTCGCCATATGACATCGCCGTCCACAGCCGAGACGGCCGGCCGGCTTGCGCTTCCGGACTCAGAGCCACCGTCGCTCGATCTCCAGGAGCCGACGTCACGCCATAGATCAACGCCTGCGGATCGGCACGCACCCTGGACGCCACGAACTCGACAAACGACGCTGCACAACGATCCATCGTCTCGAGCGCCTTCTCGGCCAGAGCAATCCGCTCCCCTCGCCAGGCCACGCGCGAGACCGCCTCGAGCGTGATATCGAAGCGATCAGTCAGAACCAGGACGCCGGGGTCAGCCACCGCGCGGCCACCATACAACGACACCTCGCACGGACCCCCAACCCCGGCAGCGACTAACGCAAGGTCGCCGACGGAGCAGTCTCGCTCAGACCGCCCATCTTTACGTGGAACGGTAGCCGCGCCGACGTGGCCGCTCCAGGCATACAGGGAGCCACGCTCAGTCCGGCTCGCGCTGACTGACGCTGACCTGCGTTCGCTCTCAGACGGGCATCCGGCTCTCGACGGCACGGCTCGCGCTCCGCGCGGAAAGCGTGCGCGCGGTCGGACGAGCGCTCTCACAAATCGACAGCTTGAACTCGGACGATCGTAACGCGACGAAGGAGGCGCCACGCGCGCTGACCGGCTGACGAGTGCTCCGCCACGTAGGGAGTCGCCGCCCGCCGGCGGCCTGGACGAGTGCAACGGCAACGGAGCAGCCGCGCGCGGACGACGTGGTCGCGTGACTCGAGCTGTCCGGTTCCGGCGGCCCGCCGGGGCTGGGTCGCTTTCGACGGCGTGGCTGCTTGGCCTCGCCGGCGGCTGCGTCATTGCCGGCGTCGCGTGGTGCTCCGGCGGTGGCAGCCGAGATCGATCGTGGAAACGCTGCCCGATCTCGCCGGTCACCTGCGACCACGACGGTGCCGGGCCTGCCCTGAGCGCGTGTTGTTCCTCGGCGTCGATGCCTGTGGTTAGCGCGTCGAGTTGCTGTGCGGCTCGTCGAGCACGATGCCTTCCGGGGTGATGTTGAACTCGCGGACGTCGGGATCGTGTCTGCTTGCGCGGGTCTTGAGTACCGTCACGGCACGCCGTAGTTGTGCATCTCGAGGCACGAACTGCAGCAGGATGACGTTGTCGGAGACGTGGGATATGCCGTCTTCGGAAATGTGGGAGATGCCGAACAGCGCTGGTATTTCCTGGCTCATCATGACGCTGATCTGTTGGTTTGCGCAGCGCTGCAGCAGTGAGTAGAGATATTCGCGAAAGCGCAGTTCGTCGACGGCTGCGCGCCGTAGGTCTCCGAGGCTGTCGATGAATATCCGGCGCGCGCGGGTCCGCTCGATGACCTCGAGAAGTTCGTAGAACCATTCGTCTAGGTAGAGGTCCACGGGTGAGCGGTACATGAGCTCGACCGATTCGCTGGCCAGCGACCAGCCAAAGCCCTTGACGATCCGATCGAGCTGGGTGGCGTTCTCTTGGAGGGTCGCGATGATCCCGGGCTGCCCCGCGGCGGCGCCGTTGAAGATGAAATGCAGCCCCATGAGCGTCTTCCCTGATCCTGACGGCCCAGCGACCATGGTGGACGCGCCTGGCCAGTAGCCATCGACCAGCATCTGGTCGATGGCGGGGATGCCGGAGGACATGCGCTCGGTCTGCAACTCGTACGTCTCGACGGGGACGCTTTCCGCGAGCCTCGGAAAGACGTGCAAGCCGTCGGGGGCGATCCTGTAGGCGTGCTCACCTGACATGAATCCCGTGCCGCGAAGTTTGAGGACCTCGAGGTGGCGGATCGCGCGTTCGGCTTCGCGACGTGTGGTGAGCGAGATGATTCCGTCCGCGACCGCGAATTCCGGGGCGGTCGCGATTTCGTCCCGACCGTACTCGCCGACCCAGAACGCGGTCGTGGGGAAGGCCGTGAGGACGCCGGCGAGCTCATGCAGGAAGTGGCGAAAGGCTCGCGGGGTCTCCGCGTAGGCCGACAGCGCCTTGAAGCTGTCGATCGCGATCACGCCTGGCCGACGGCTTGTGATCAGCGTTCGAACGTGGGCGAGAACATCGTCGAGGCCGCCGTCGTTGAGCGTCTGCCCGAGGTCCTCGAAGAACATGCTCGTCCCGATCGTCTGGGCGTCGAAGAAGTCAAGGCTTTGCCCGTAGCGCAGAATCTTCTCAAGCGGTTCTGAGACCGTCGAGAGATACACGCCCGGCCGCTGCGGGGACGCGTTGTGGAACATGAACTGTTCCGCGAGGATCGTCTTGCCGCTGCCCGGAAGACCGATGATCATGTTGAGCGCGTTCGCCGGCAGTCCCCCACCGAGGACTGCGTCCAGGTGTCGGTCGCCGCTTGAGAACCGCTCACTCATGAGCTGCGCCGGGCTCATCGTGCATCGAGTCTGCCGCGGCCGATTAGGTCCCTGACGGTCGCCACGAGTTGCAGCGGCTCGAGCGGCTTCTTGAGGAAGGCGTCCGCCCCCGCGGCCAGCGCTTGCTCGCCGAGATCCAAGCTCGAGATGCAGAGCACCGGCGTTCGGCGCCGCTGTTTCAGTCGTCCGCACAGCGCCCGGCCGACGCCGCCTGAGATCATCAGCTCGACGATCGACAGCGCGGGATCCTGCGAGGCGAACTTCTCCTCTGCGTCCTGTGCGGTCAGCGCGATCTCGACCTCGTAGCCCTCGGCGCGGAGGAAGAAGTCGTTGAGCTCCGCGCCATGCCGATCGCTCTCGGCCAACAGGACCAGCATCCGCGCGGGCGGATTCATCGTCGGCCGCTCCACGACCGGCTGCGTGCCCTCTTGACGTTCGGCGAGCAGGCGGTGTGCGTCGGCGGCGGACAGTCCCTCGTCCACGCGCTCCTTGACGAATCGCAGCTGTTCAACCTGATCGCGCGTGTAGAGCCTGCGCCCGCCTTCGCTGCGCTCGGCCACGATCAGTCCGTAGCGATCCTCCCAACTGCGGATCGCCGGCTGAGACAGACCAAGCATCCGAGCGACCGCCCCAATGCTGTAGATGCCGCGAGCGTCAGCCAAGGCACCGTGAGCGTACCGCAACGGACCCTTGCCAATGTCCTTTTCTTCCGCAAGATGCGAGCATTGCATCATTAAGATATCTGCAATAGTTTGACAGTAGCTCTGCAATCTGTAAGCATAATCTATGCAGCTCCTCTTCCATGCACGCAAAGTCAGCCGATAAGCGGAAGCCGGTGCCGAAATGCAGCGAAACCGAGGAACAAGGAGCCGATCGCCGGTGCCAAGCAGCGCCGAAGCGATCAGATGTCTCGCCGACCGCGGAGCAGACCGACGCTCCCCAGTGGACGACCGGTGCGTCGTCGGTGGGCCTGCTAGCCGCCCACGAGCATCATCAGGACGTAGCGGTGCTCAGTGTCCACGGAGAAATCGACCTCGGCACCGCCCCCGCGCTGCGGGAGGCCCTGCTGCCGGTTCTCGAGCACGAAACCGGTCCGGTTGTCGTGGATCTGTCCGAGGTCTCGTTCATGGACTCGACCGGGGTGCATGTTCTCGTCGATACGCTCCGGCGGCTCGAGCCCCAGAACCGCCGGCTCGCGATCGTATGCCGAGAGGGTGGCCAGGTACACCGGGTTCTCGCCCTGGTTGGCCTGCTCGACACTCTGACCGTGCATCGCTCGCGCGAAAGCGCCGTGATCGACGGCGGCGACCGTCTCCGATCGGAGCCTGGCAGAAACAGCCGACCGTCCGACACGCGATCGCTGACCCAGAGCCCGCCTTCTGTCAACCCGGCAACGACGGAATGCTGACCACAGTCGCTCCGGTTACGGGCCTGACCGGTTCGGCAGGAAATGCGTCGGACGACGCCCGGGACGCGCTCCGCGGCCCCGGCACGGACCTCGCGTCTGCAATCCACCAGTTGGAGGTCCCATGGCCGCAACGACCATGGAGACGCGCGACGTTGCGCGCCTAATCGACGAAGAGCTCCTCGATGCTCGCTTCGGGATGGGACCCCGCCGCGGTGAGGCCTGCCGCCAACGATCGTTGCGAGGAGCGAACGGTTGGCGGCATTGGGGTTAGGCGGACAGCGGAGCGCGGTTTGGGGTCTGCGGGGAGAGCTCGCGGTCGATGTCGTCGATTAGCTCCCGGTGCAGGTCGAGGTATCCGCGCATGAAGCCGATCACGAGCCCCAGGTACTTCTCGCGGTGCGGGAGCTGCGCGGCGCTGCGTTCGGCGTCGTCGAGCCGTTCTTGGATATCGGTCAGATCGTGGCGTAGCGTGGCCATGCTTTGGCGTGTTGTCTCCTCGCCGACGAGATCGCAGAGGAGGAGCCGGAGCAGCGCTTCGCTCTTCAGCGGGGTAAAGAAGACCGGTGTTTGCGCGTACTCCTCAAGCGCGGTGAGTCCTTTGTCGGTGAGCGTATAGACGGTCCGCTCCCGGGTCTTGCCGGGCTCCTTGTGGGCGGAGAGGTAGCCGAGCTTCGCCAGCCGCTTGGGCTCGGTGTAGTACTGGCTCTCGCCGGCCCAATTGAAGAACCTCCATTGCCTGGCGAGCCGCAGCAGGTCGTGCGGGCTGGCGCCTTGGCGGCCGACGAGGCCGAGGATCTCGTAGGAGAACAGGCTCAGTTCATGCGTCGCCATTGGTCGATCTGCTCCTCGCTTGACAGGACTACGTTCCATAGTTTACGCTAACTATGGCCCATAGTTTACAGAGAGGAGCGGGGGATGCCACCAACGCCCACAGTTACGAATACCGACGCGAATCCGCGGTGCGCTGACGTACCGAAGCAGATCCGTCGAACCGGAGCATCCGGGCGCGATGTCGTAGTGGTCGGTGCCGGCCCGGCCGGCCTATCGGCGGCGCTTGAGCTCGAGCGGGTTGGCGTGCGGCCGTTGGTGCTCGATCAAGCCAGGCACGTTGCGGCGTCGTGGCGCGGACGCTACGACCGGCTGCGCCTCAACACCCCGGCCGCGCACTCCCACCTGCCCGGCCACAGATTCCCGAACGGCACGCCGACTTTTCCGACCCGAGACCAACTGGTCGAGCACCTCGAGCTGGGCTCCCGCAGCGCCGGGATCGACCTGGAGCTCGGGACCCGGGTCGAACGGATCGCTCGCCAGGAGCAGGGGTGGATCGTCGACACATCGCGCGGTGAAGTTCGGACCCGCCAGGTCGTGGTCGCCACCGGCTATGAGCGCACCCCCTGGAGCCCCGCCTGGACCGGTCGGGACGAGTTCGCGGGCCGGCTGCTGCACTCGTCCGAATACAAGAACTCCGCCCCGTTCCGCGACCAGCAAGTACTCGTGGTCGGGCCCGGCTGCTCGGGCATGGAGATCGCCTACGACCTCGCTGAGGGCGGCGCCGCCAAAGTCTGGCTCTCGGCGCGAACGCCGCCGAACATTTTCCTGCGAGAGGGCCCAGCCGGGCTACCCGGCGACTACATCGCCGGCGTGTTCGTGCACCTTCCCGTCCGCACAGCCGACGCGCTGGCCCGGTTCGCCCGCCGCATGAAGCTCGGCGACCTCACCGACTACGGGCTGCCCATCCCTGACGAAGGCGTCTTCGCGCGCTTCGACCGACTCGGCGTGACGCCCTCCGTCATCGACCTCGAAGTGATCGAAGCGATCAAAGCAAGCCGCATCGAAATCGTCCCGGGAACCGAATCACTCGATCGAACAGGCGCCCGCTTCGTGGGCGGCGCCCGCGTAGAACCCGACGCGATCATCTGCGCCACCGGCTACAAGCGCGGACTGGAGCCACTCGTCGGCCACCTCGACGTGCTCGACGAGCACGGCATCCCGCGCGCGCTCGGCAAGAACCCAGCAGCCGACGGCCTCAGATTCGTCGGCTACACACCCCACCCCGGGCAACTCGGCTACATCGCCAAGGAAGCCAAACGAGCGGCCACAGCGATCGCCCGCGACCTGTGACGCTCGATACCGCTCGCGAACACGCTCCAGCGCCGCCGGTTGAGCCGCGAACACAAACACCGAACAACGCCCGCGCCAAGGCGCGGGACAGCCCCACCTCCGACATCGACCACACGAGGGCACATGCCAGCGATCCAAGCTCTCAGCAGTCGCCCCCGCACCGGACCCTCCGCCGTTCCCGGCGTTGACGAGTCGACCCCCGCCTCCGGTAAGCGCGTGCACTCGGGTTCCGCGCGTGGACACCCGGTAGGCACGGGGAAAGCGCGCATGGGGCCGGACGAGCGCTTTCACAAATCGAGACCTTGAACCCGGACGATTGCAACGGCGACCGAGGAGCCGCCGGCCGCCAAGACCCGCTGGGCACTACCGCAGCGGTCGGAGCCCGGCTGGCGGTCGCCTTCCGGGATTCTCGGGCGTGTGCAGCGTTGTTCCGACCCGAGAACACGCTGGTGGTGCTCGTCCTGAGCACATGAGATCCTCACCGGCGGCGCGGCTGGTGCCCTCCCAGGAATGGAGAGGTTGTCCCGCTCGTCGTGGAAATTCATTGTGGCGGCGGTCCGACTGTCATCGTTACATAGTGAGCGCTGCGATGTCGTCTTCCTCGGTTGTGTGAGTGACAGCTTGACGGTGGCGGAGCAGGTCGGCTTCGATCTTGACCGCGAGGGTGGCAAGACCGCGGTAGCCCTGGACTTTGCGGAATCGGGTCTCGGCTTCGAGCATCCCGGCGGCGGTCCAGCGGAGGCACATGTCGCCGGAGGACCAGTGCTTGACGTTGCGCTGGATGACCCGGACGGTGGAGATCATCGACTCGCACGGATTGGTCGACTGGAGCGTGAGCTTGAGCTTGCCGGTGATCCCCAGGCGGGTCACGGTCAGCGTCTCCTCCATCCCCTCTCTGAGTGAGGCGGCGGCGCCGGGATGCTCGCGGTCCAGCTCGATCGCCAGCGCGATGAGCTGGTCGAGCGCGCGGTCGTGATCGGTCTCCTGCCACGCCCGGCGCAACCGCGCCTTGACCGCCGGGCGGTCGCGCTCGGGGAGATGGTCAAGCACGTTGCGTTGCTTGTGCTGGGTACAGCGCTGCACCGGGACGTCGTTCCCGAACACCCGCCGGATCGCTTTCCGCAGCGCCCTTCGATCCGTCGATCACGAACAGCAACCCCTGCTCGACGTCGAGGCCGCGGTCGACCAGATCGGCCAGCAGCGCGGCGGCCACGGTCGCGTTCTCGCTCGACCCGTCCCACAGCCCGAGCGCGAGCTTGTCGCCCTCGGTCGAGATCCCCAGCGCGACGATGTTCGTGCGGCCGTGCAGCTCGATCCCGTCGAGCATGATCACCGCCAGCCGCAGGTCGGCCAGCGGACGGTTCATCAGATTCCACAGCTGATCTCGGGTCCGCTGCACGAACGTGCGGGACACCGCCGACTTCGACGTCGACCGGGCGTCGGCCTCGACCTCGCTCGCCGACCGGCTCCTGCGCGCGGCGGTACTGGCGGGTCGAGACGCCGGCCAGCATCCGCTCCAGCACGACATCGCCGAGCTGGTCACGATCGGCGAAATGGTCATAGGTCGCCAGCGGCACCTCTGACTCGCCGTCCGCGGTCCGAGCCCGCGGCCGCTTGACCGCAACGCGCCGGCCGCCGAGCGTCACCTCACCGTCCTCGTGGCCGTGACGGACCGCGGTCCGCTCCCGGTTCCACTTCCCCTTCGGGCCGACGACCCCGTCGACCTCCTGCTCCAGCAGCTCCCCGAGCACACCGAGCCCGACCTCGACCGACAACGCCAGCAGCCCCTCCCTCGCCGCCCCCACCAGCTGCCCCAGCGCCTCCTGCACGCGCTCCGGGAGCACGGCCTCATCGTTGATCGCCTCAGCGACCGGTACGTTGCACTTCACGGCGGTTCCTCCTTCGATCTTGGCCGGATCGCCCATCACGCTCCCACCAGGAGCGGACGGGCCGGAGGGACCGCCGTCACCTCAAAGTTCTACGAGCCGCGGGACAACCTCGGAATGGAGCACAACCCCAAGCAAGCCGATCGCTTGCAGGTCCCGAGCATCGTCGCGGTGAGCAAACAGGGCGGCCTCCGCCGCGACTTCGGGCGCCGTTCGCCGGCCGGGCGTGAGCCGGAAAGCGACTTAGCGGGCTAACGCACGCGCAGGTGAAGCAGGCGCAGCCCGGACATTTTGCGGGTCAGTCGGGCCGGGATCCGGGCGCGAGGCCGTGGTGGTAGGCGTAAGCGACCGCTTGCGCGCGGTCCCGCGCGCCGGTCTTGCCGTACAGGTGGTTGATGTGGCTCTTGACGGTGGTCTCGGTGACGGTGAGGCGCTCGGCGATCTCGGTGTTGGAGAGTCCCTCGGCGATGAGCGCGAGGACAGCCGCTTCGCGAGGCGTGAGCCCGTCGGGCAGCTGAGTCTGGTCGGGTGGGGACCATTGCAGTGGTGCGGTGCGGGCGATTGCTTTGACGAGGTGGTGTTGGACGGCGGGGTCGATCGCGGATTCGCCGCGTTTAGCGGCCCCCAGTGCGGCGGCGATCTCCGGGCTGCCGGCGTCCTTGGTCAGGAAGCTGCACGCTCCCGCCCGCAGTGCCTGGATAACGCTGTGATCGTCGGCGTAGGTTGTGAGCACGACGACTTTCGTCGTGGTGCCGCTCTGGGTAAGCCGGCGGGTGGCTTCCACGCCGTCGCAGCGCGGCATGCGCAGGTCCATTAGAACGACGTCGGGTTGCAGCTGCTCCACGAGCGCAATCGCCTCCTCACCGTCGCGGGCGCTGCCGACGACTTCCACGCCCGGCATCAGGCCGAGGACCATGGTCAGTCCTTCGCGCACGACGCGCTGGTCGTCGGCGATGAGCACCGTGGTCGGTTCGTCGGTCATGCCGGGATCCATAGTTCGACACGAAATCCGTCGGGCGTGCGATCTGCGCTGAGCGAGCCACCGAGCAGCTCGGCTCGTTCGCGCATCCCGGTCAACCCGTATCCGTCTCCATCGCGCCGGCCCGCGAGTTTGGCCGCTGCGGGCGTTTGCGCGTGGTCGCGGACTGTGAGGCGGGTGCTGTCAGGGTCATAGCTGAGCGAGATCTCGACGCGGTCGGGGGCGGCGTGCTTGCGGATGTTGGTGAGGGCTTCCTGGGCGACGCGATAGATCGTGAGCGCGGTTTCGCTGTCGAGCGCGCGGGCGGTGCCGGTGATCTGAAGGGAGGTGCGGACATGCGAGTCCAGTTCGAAGTCTGCGGCCAGCTGCTCCAATCGGTCGGGGCCGGGTAGGTCCCCGTCGCGTAGCGCTGCGATCGCTCGACGGGCCTCTTCCAGGCCTGCGCGCGCGAGGTGGTGGGCACGGTCGAGCGCGGGCGGCAGCTGCCCTTTTGCGTCAGGCTGGGTGGAAAGCATCCGTGCTCCCTCGAGTTGCAGCATCAGGCCCGAGAGCGAGTGGGCGAGCACATCGTGCATGTCGCGAGCGAGCCGGCTGCGCTCGCGCAGCATCGCCGTTTCGGCTTCCGCCTCGCGGCTCGCCTGAAGCTCGAGCAGTAGCCGCCTCGTCTGTTCGTGCGCCTCGGCGGCGCTGCGTCCGAACCGCGCGAGGAGGTAGAACGCGACGATTCCCAACTCAGTGCCGGCAAGCGTGCCGACCGAGTGATTCGCGTGCACTGCCGGGGGTACGGACGCGGCCATGGCGAGCGCGAGAGCGAGTATCGACGGCGTGGCGGGCAAGCGGATGCCGGCGAACGCGACCGCCACGAACATGCCCGCCTCTCCGGCGCCACCCGGCTGCAGCCAGACGAGGCATGCAGAGGCAACGATCAGTCCCGCCACCGCGATCGCGACGACTGGGGTCTCCACACGGAGGGAGAGGACCGTCGTGGCGGCGACCAGCACAGCGAGCGACAGTGACACACCCAGCCCGGTCCTGGTCAGCGAGGGCGCCGGGTCCTGCGTGAACGACAGCACGACGATGGCCGCGATCACGACGGGCGGGAGCAGTTCTGCGCGACGCAATGCTGGCAGTGGCTGGTCGATCGGTTCGGTGTGAGCGGCGGCCGTGTCTGCCATGCGTGAACTGTAGGTCCGCGCGCGGGACCTGTCATCGGCGTCGGGGTGGAGACATCGGGCGGCTCCCGTCTCCACCCTTGGGGTGGAGACGTCTCCGTCCAGCACACGAGGGTGGCAGGCGACGGAAGATCGATCGTGGCGCCGATGACAGGGCGGCGAGCAAGACCTACCTTGCCGGCCGTGCCCACAACACCTACTCACCGAGTTACAGACCTCGCGAGGACGCCCGACTCGGATGCTCCACGAGGTGCGGCGGTCTCGATCCGCGGGTTGCGGTGCACGTACGGCGGCTTCGAGGCGGTACGGGGTATCGACCTCGAGATTGAGCGCGGGGAGATCTTCGCGCTGCTGGGCCCGAACGGGGCCGGGAAGACGACAACGCTTGAGGTTCTCGAAGGGTTCCGCGAGCGCTCGGGCGGCGAGGTCGAGGTGCTCGGGGCGGATCCTGAGCACGGCGACCGTGCCTGGCGCGAGCGGATCGGGGTCGTACTGCAGGACAGCTTCCCCGAGCCGGAGCTCACCGTTCGCGAGTGCGTATCGCTGTACGCCGGCTATTACTCCGCGTCGCGCGATGTCGACGACACACTTAGCGCGGGTCGGATTGCCCGAGCTGGGAGCACGCCGGTGCGAACAGCTGTCAGGCGGCGAGCGCCGGCGGCTTGACGTCGCGCTGGCGCTGATCGGCGACCCAGAGTTGCTGTTCCTCGATGAGCCTACGACCGGCTTTGACCCCGCCGCCCGGCGCGCGACGTGGGAGCTGGTCGAGAGCCTGCGGTCGGGCGGCACGACGGTCGTGCTGTCTACCCATTACATGGACGAGGCCGAGCGTCTGGCGGACCGGATCGGGGTCATCGCACACGGCGAGATCGTGGCCACCGGCGCCCCTGGCTCGCTCGGACAGAGATCACAACTCGCCGCCGAGATCAGCTTCAGCATCCCGCCCGGGGTCGAGCTTCCCGAACTGCCGGTCGGTATCGGAGCCGCGGGCATCGACGGCGGAGGCAAAGTCCGGGTCCAGACCGACGATCCCGTCTCCGCGCTGCTCTCGCTCACCCGCTGGGCGCTGGATCACGACCACGAGCTACCAGACCTCGAGCTCCGTCGCCCGACGCTCGAGGACGTCTACCTGCATCTGACGACCGGCACTGACTAGGAGCGCCCACATGATCCGCCTAGTCCTGCACCAGACCCGTTACGACCTGCTGACGTTCGCTCGCAATCGCCAGGCGCGGTTCTTCACCGTCTTTCTGCCGGTGACCTTCCTGGTGATCTTCGTCAGCGTGTTCGGCAACCAGCTGGTCGGTCCCGAGCACATCAAGGCGTCGACCTACTACGTACCCGGGATCGCCGCGCTCGCCGTCCTCTCGGCGTCCTTCTCGAACCTGGTGATCACGGTCACCACCCAGCGCGAGCGCGGCATCCTCAAGCGCCGCCGCGCGACCCCGGCACCCGCGGGAGTCGTCATCGCCGGCCGCGCGATCACCTCGCTTATCGTGTCGCTCGCCGTCACGGCGATCGTAATCGCGATCGGCGCGATCGCGTATGGCGTCCAGGTAGCGCCGGGGGCGGTCGGAGCCCTCGCACTGAGCATCACGGTCGGATCGCTCACGCCCGCGTCCCTCGGCTACGCCGTGGCGACCGTGATCCGCTCGGCTGACTCAGCACAGCCCGTGACACTCGCGATCACACTGCCGTTGGCGTTCATCTCCGGCGTTTACATCCCTTCCGTCCAGCTCTCGGCCGCGCTCCGGCACGTGGCCCGGGCTTTTCCGCTCCATTACCTCGTCGTCAGCGCTCAGCGGCGGGTTCCTGCCGGGTGGCACCGGCGTTGCCTGGGGCGATCTCGCGATCCTCGCCGCCTGGGGACTGGGCGGACTCATGGTCGCGCTCATGCGCTTCCGCTGGACCCCAGCTGCGGTCGAGGCCTGACCACATCAACACCCACAAGGAGATCACCAGATGACAACGATCGACAACGAGACCCGCACCCGTCAGGGAACTTGCCCCACACACGGCCGGGTGACCGCGGAGAAGAAGGTGCCGAAAATCAGGTTCCCGTTCATGATCAGCGGCATCGCACGGGGCGCCGCGGCGATGCGGCCGTACCGGTGCCCACAGTGCGGAGCGAAGGCGTGATCACATGCTCGCGAGACTGGCAACCTTCCTGCACTCCCACCGGCGCCGCGTTCTGATCGCGGCTTTGGTTGGGGCCGTGATCGCCGGCGCGTTCGGCGCCGGCGTAGCGAACCAACTGAGTCCGTACGGCACCGACGACCCCGCGACCCAGAGCGTCCAGGCGACCAACCGCTTCCAGGCGGCGACCGGGCGCCAGATCGATCCCGGGGTCGTCGCGCTCGTCTCTGCCGGTGACGTGCGCAGCCCCGCCGCCCGAACGCGGGTCGAACGGGTCGCGGCGGAACTCCGCGCGCAGCGCGACATGGCGAGCGTCGCGACCTTCTATACCACGCACAACCCGGCGATGGTGGCGCGCGACGGCCGCTCGACGTACGTGGTCGCTTACTTCAAGGCATTGTCGGACAAGCGCCTGTCCGACGACGCCAAGCTGATCGAGGCCCGCTTCTCCTCCCAGCAGGACGTCGAGCTAGGTGGGGACGCGATCGCCAACGCGCAGGTGGATACGCAAGTCGGCAACGACTTGGCGAAGGCCGAGCTGCTCGCGTTCCCGTTCATCTTCCTGCTCTCGCTTCTCTTCTTCCGCTCGTTCGTGGCGGCGCTACTGCCGCCGTTGCTGGGTGGACTGGCGATCCTTGGCGCGTTCTTCCTGCTGCGGCTCATCTCAACGGTCACCGACCTGTCGGTGTTCGCACTGAACCTCACGACTGGGCTCGGGCTCGGGTTGGCCATCGACTACAGCCTCTTCATCGTCTCGCGCTACCGCGAGGAGGCCGCCCGGGACGGCTTCAGCCTCGAGGCGCTGCGCCGCACCCTCCAGACCGCCGGACGCACCGTGCTGTTCAGCTCAGTCACGGTTGCGGTGTCGGTCGCCGCGCTGACGATCTTCCCGCAGCGGTTTCTGTACTCGATGGGGATCGCGGGTGCCATCGTCGCGTTGCTGGCGGCGACGCTCGCGCTGACCGTGCTGCCGGCGCTGCTGGCCGTGCTCGGGCCGCGCGTCAACGCGCTTTCACCCCGGCGGCTGCGGCATGCCGCCGAACGCGACGCGCGACCTGCGCGTAGCGGCGCGTGGTACCGCCTCGCCCAGCTTGTGACCAGGCGGCCGGCGCAGGTTGCAATCGCGAGCGCCGCGGTGCTCGTCGCGCTCGGCATCCCGTTCTTCACGCAGGTCCGGTTCATCACCGCCGACGCTCGGGTGCTGCCCCAGAGCGCAAGCGCCCACCAGGTGCAGAATGCGCTCGACACGCAATTCCCGCCCAACCGCACCACCCCGCTCGAGGTGGTCGTCGGGGCGCCTGCGTCCTCACCGGAAGTTCGGGCGCTCACCAAGCGGATTGGCCTCCTGCCCGATGTATCGGCGGTCGCGCCCGCAGAGCCGGCAGGCCGCGATATGTCGCTGCTACAGGTCGCGCCGGTGCACGGTCCGCTGACCGGCAGCACCGAGCAGCTCGTACGCGACGTTCGCGCGATCCATACGCCCTACTACCTGGGTGTCGCCGGGCAAACGGCGTCATACCTCGATCTCGAGCACAGTCTCGCCGCTCACCTTCCCGCCGCGCTTGCGGTCGTGGTTGCCGCCACGATGATCGTCTTGTTCCTGATGACCGGCTCGGTCCTGCTGCCACTCAAAGCGGTCGCGATGAACGCGCTCAACCTGAGTGCTGTGTTCGGGATCCTCGTGTTGATCTTCCAGCACGGCAACCTCCAGGGACTGCTCGGCTACAACAGCCTCGGCGCTCTGGACGCCACCCAGCCGATCCTGCTCTTCGCGATCGGTTTCGGGCTCGCCACCGATTACGGCGTGTTCCTCCTGGCGCGGATCAAGGAAGCACACGATGCCGGCGCGGGAAACACGGAGGCAGTCGCACTCGGGCTCGAACGTACCGGACGCATCGTTACGGCGGCCGCACTGCTGTTCGCCGTCGCTGTCGGTGCGTTCGCGACCTCGCAAATCGTGTTCATCAAGGAACTCGGGATCGGCACCGCGCTCGCAGTCCTGCTCGACGCGTCGGTGATCCGAGCGCTGCTCGTGCCCTCGCTGATGAGCCTGCTTGGCCCACTCAACTGGTGGGCCCCGCGACCCCTGCGCTGGCTGCACGCACGGACCGGGCTCCGGAAAGGCGTGCCAGAAACGGCATGACTCCGAGCATCAACGACTGCTCGCGGCGTATCCGCGAACGTGTCGACGTAGACGCCGTCGGTCACACCAAAGGGCCAACGCGCCGCCGCGAACCTGACCCGAACGCACCACAGGAGACAAGACCAAATGAGTAAACGAAGCCCCACCCTTGGGACCCCCGCCTCCGGAAATGACGAGACGAACCGCTTTCGCTGCAAGCACAGCGAATCCGCTCCCGCCCTGCGACCACCCACAGAGTTCAGATCGGTTCTGTGAGCTCATGACAGACGAGCAGACCCTAGAACGGCTCATGGCTCATCTGCGCACACATGTCGCCGAGTTGCGGCGGCTTGAGCGGGCGGAAGCTGCACCGGAGGAGGTCGCGGATCGCAAGCGCCTGATCATGCGGCTTCAGGAGCATCTCGCAGACACCGTGCGCGACCTCCTTCGCAGCCAGCGCACGTCGCCGGCTTAGCGAGAGCGACGGCCATAGCCGCGACACGCCCCTGCCCCTGCTTCGCCCCTGTGTGCGTTTGCCCGCGAAACGGATCACGACGTGCCTACCTGGGTCGACCTCCAGAACTGTCGTCGCGCCGCCGCGGAGCTCGCCGTCGGCCTCCGCCAAATCGTTCGAACCAGCGGTCTCTGCGAGCGCGATCAGGTCAAGCGGCACATCGGTTTTGTGCGCGACCGACGCCGACCTTGATCCGAGTCAGCTCGCGATTGTCTGCCGCTTCGCCCGGGCGTTCCAGCAGCACTTTTCGGAAATCTGGTTGTCGTGGAGGTCGTCCTGTGGCGAGAGCGAGCGCGTCTTCGTCGCCCCGTCGCGCTGGTACCGATCGTCCGTGCCTGCCCGCGGCGCTCGAGTAGCCGTTGACTCGACCACCCTGTGACCAGCCCACGACGTCGGGGTCAATTCGAGCGAGCGCAAAGGGGAACCTGATGCCTGATCGATCGCTGTTCGGGTTATCAACCCGAAGAGTGGCGTCGGGCCCTGATCCGTCGTCACGGCCCGCGTGCGCGAGGACCAATCGTCGAGTTGTGCCAGCGCGCCCCCGTGCTCTCCTCGGGCTGCGCAGCATCGGACGCAAGCGCACCCGTCGAGGCCGGCTACCTTCGTGGACCATGGCCGATCGAACGCAGACGTGAACGCCGAGATGATGCGTTCGCGGCATACGAGTCGATCTCGATCGCGTCTATGCGCAGACGCGTGCGGAGGCCCATGTCTCTGCCGACGGTCGCCTTATCCACGACCGCGGCCTGAAGTATCTGCTCGGGGAGATGTACGGCTTTCATGCCGACGCCGGCACGCCGAAGCAGCCCCTGTTCGATCTATGGCGCGAGACCGCGAGCGAGCTCCCGCCGGCGCGGCTGGGTGGCCGAGGTGAAGCGCAACGGCGGCCGGTACGAACTCGTCAGCTAGCAATCGGTTCACGTTGTGACCTCAGCGCAGTAGTGATCGGACTGTCTGCTACGGCGGCGCCGGCTCGAAACTCATCAGCAGCCCCCAAAGCGTGGCAGCTCGGAGTGGTTGGTCCCGAATTGCCGCGATGGTGCCGGCCATTGAGAGAAGCGATGAGGCCGCCTCCGGAGAATGCAACACGAGAGTCATAGCAATCGCTTGTTCGAGGTGCTCGCTGCCGCTCTCGATATCGCCGCGCGTAGCAGTATCGGATTGTCGGGGAGGCGGAAATCTCGATCATTGAGTCGTACGAATTCGTCGACGACAGCGTCCTGGCGAGCTGTCGGTCGATCCCGAGCAGCATGAGCGTCCGCGTCTCTGGCATGCCGTCGTGGGGCAAGCCGGCGGCGTCGGCCAGGGGCGAAGCCGCGCCGAGCAGCCCCCGAGTCACCTCCGATCATCCCCGGAGCCGCGGAAGCGTTAGACACCGAGGCGAATCGGCCTCGAGAGCCGCGTCGGATGTCACGCAGCCAGACTCAATCTGGTTGCGCTCCGATCTGTGCGCCAGCAAGCGTGCGAGTGACGCTCAGTCCCGCTCTTTGCCGTCCTTGTAGCCCGACGCCACAACGTTCACGGAGAAAACGCGCGATAGGTCCGGCACGCTGCCGCTACGGGCGTTTCTGTCCGCGGTCTTGACCTTTCGACGGGGACTATTCACTGCGACGACCATCGCCGCCGGTCCAAACTGCGGAATCCGGGTCCGCGCGCTGAGATTCAATAGGATGACGACTATGCCGTTCGAGACGTTTACCCGCCAGCGCCGCGTGGGACGCCAGCCGTTCGTAACCATTCAGAAGAAGGGCGTCATCTCCATCAACAGGGCCGCGTTCGACGCGCTCGACAGCCCCGAGTCCGTGGAGTTGCTTTACGACAGAGACGCCCGCCTGGTCGCCTTGCGCAAGGTCGACAGCTCCGTCGATCACGGCTACCAGGTTCGCGCTCCCGTCCAGGGTCACGCGACCTGGGTGATCTCTGGCGCCGCCTTCGTCAGCTATTACGAAATAGACACCTCCGCGTCGGTCAGACGCCCTGCTCATATGGATGGCGACCTGCTGGTCGTCAACCTGAACGAATCGGGGGTCGATCCCCGAGGCGAGCAGACCGATTTGGACGTCTAAGCTGAGTTTAGTTGCCCCCAAACGCTCCCACCAGGAGCGGACGAGGCGGGAGGACCACCACTCAGAGTTCCACGAGGCTCCGGACGACCTCGTGGGCGGCTAGGAGCCGCTAAGGCGCCGGTCGGCCCGGCTGGCGGCGTGGAGCTCCTCCTACCGTCCTCTTCACTGAGTCAGTCATCGACGCGATCATCCTTTCGCGGTCCCCCGCCTGCCGGTTGTGACTGGCAGGCGGGAGCTCGCGTCCCGTTCAAGTCGAGCGGCCTGCGCGGCGGGCACCGGGTCAGTCGTTCAGTCGGTGCCCGGCGCAGAGGTGGGTGCCAGCACCAGCAGCCGCTCGGCGACCCCGCGCGAGTGTCTCTGGGCGGTGGTCGCGTGGATGACCAGTCGGTAGCTGCCGGCCGTAGACCAGCCCTGGACGAGCGTGACCACGTGCTGCCCGGCGCGCCGGGTGACCACGAGGCCACTGGTCCTGCGCCAGTGTCCGCTGCGCGTGAGCACCTGCAGGGTGACGTGTACCTTGACCACGCGGTTGAGCGAGAAGCCGAGTTCCACGCTCTGCAGGCGCCAGTGGGTGAGGTCGTCGGCGTCGCCGTCGAAGCGCGAGCACTCGGCCAACAGCTGCCGGCAGAGCGAGACGCGCACCAGCCTCAGCGGCTTGACGACCGACTTGGGCGTAGCGGCTTCGGGGTAGGGGTAGGCGTCGCGGTCGGGGTGGGAGGCGTTGGGGGTAGGGAGGCGTCGGGTGACGCCCGCGCCGGTGGCTGTCACCGTGACCGTCGCCGTCCCACCGTCGGAGGGCACCGACAGAGTCGCCGTCTGCGCTCCGTTCGCGGTCGGCGCGAACGCCACCGTGACGGTGCAGCTGCCGTTCCCCGGCACGGTCTGCCCCGAGCAGTTGTCCTGTTCGGAGACGATCGAGAACTCAGACGCGTTCGCACCACCGAGAGCGGCCTGATTGATGGTGCGAGGCTGGCCGCCCGAGTTTGAGATGGTGATGGTCTCGCTCTGCGACTGACCGGTGGTGGCCACCCCGAAGTCCTGCGAGCTCGACGTGGCGATGGTCCTCAGCGTGTAAGTGATGGAGACCGAGCCGTCGCTGTCATAGCCGCCCAGAAGTCACGCTGGGCGCCAGATAGCTGCTGCTGCCACCACCAGCTCGACGCTGCCGCCGCCACCGACCACCGCCGCCGCCACCGCCGACGGCAAACTGGCTTAGGTGGGGCGGCCAATCCTTTGGCCGCCCTCACCGGGCTCCATGCCCCTTTTCGGCCCCCAGGCAACCCGCCGCAGGCCAGTACTGTTTGGTGCCTGCCGCGTGACGTTTCGAAGTTCGTCGCCCCGGAGCGAACACCTGAGTGTGCCCGGCGTATCGCCGGCCACTTGAGGAATTCCTCAAATCGGATGGGGGTTTTTCTCCCCATGGCAGCTATGCGTTGCGAACGGATTCTCGGCTGAGGGCCTCCTCTCGTCGTAAACGGTCTGCGGCGATCACTGCCTCCCGACGCGAACGCACGCCGAGCTTGCGCAGGACGCTCTTGATGTGGCTGTACACCGTCAATGGCGAGAGCACGAGTTGGTCGGCGATCCGCTGGGTCGTGGCACCCTCGCCGAGCAACTCGACGATCTCCCATTCACGCGTCGTCAATCGGCTGCGCAACGGCCGCCACCCCGAGTCGGGGACCTCCCGCAACGCCTCGAGCAGCGGGGACATCAATCGCTGCGAGACGATCACCTCGCCGTCGGCCGCCCGGAGGACCAACTCCGCCAGGTCCTCCGGGTCGACGTCCTTGCCGATATGGCCGACCGCCCCTGCGCGCAGGGCAGCGATCGCGGTCCGATCATCGTCCACCGAGACTGTCAACACTCGGGTGTCGGGGACCGCCAGCAGCAGTCTGCGAACCA
Source organism: uncultured Alphaproteobacteria bacterium (assembly GCA_963732455.1). GTDB lineage: Bacteria > Pseudomonadota > Alphaproteobacteria > Rhizobiales > Xanthobacteraceae > Bradyrhizobium. The sequence continues at coordinate 379,801 of CAVSZM010000010.1, forward strand.
GCTCGAGCCCGCCGCTGGGCGGCAGAACCGTGTCGACGACCGCGACGCTCGGACGGTAGTACCGCGCGAGTTCCAGCGCCTCACGGCTGTTCGGAGCGGTGTGGACGACGGCGATCCGTTCGCTGTTGCGCAGCGCGAACCGCATCATGCTGCGCGCGAGGCCATCGGAGTCCGCGATGAGTACCCGCAGGCGATCGTCGCGGACGGCGGCGGGTTGGGTCCGCTCCAACGCCGCCGCCAACTGCGATCCGTTCCGTGGACCGGTCATCGCTGACTCTCCTCGGCTCCGGTGAGCGCCACCGCCCGAGCGCGCGCCATCTCGGCGATCTCTCGCTCCTCGGACGCCTGCGCTCGCTCGTAGGCCCGCAGCGCGCCACGATGGTCGTCCTGCCGCTCGAGCAGGACGCCAAGGTTGAATGCTGCGGTTGGATCACCACGCTCTATCGGCGCGGCGGTAGGCATGAGCCGCCCCGGAGAGATCGCCATCCTGCTCGAGCAGCATCCCGAGATTGGATGCGGCCCCAGGATCACCGCGCTGATCGGCGCGGTGGTATGCAGCGGCCGCGCCTTCGAGGTCGCCGCGTTCGGCGAGTAACCCGCCGAGGTTGAACGCGCCGGTCGCGTCGCCCCGCGAATCCGCGCGGCGGTACGCGGCCTCCGCCGCCGGCAAGTCCCCGTCGCGCTCCAGGAGCACTCCGAGATTCGACGCGGCTCCTCCGTCACCTCGCTCATCGGCTCGGCGGTAAGCGGCCTTCGCCTCCGCCACGTCGCCCTGCTCCAAGAGCAGCAGCGCGAGGTTTGCCGCCGCGCCGGCGTCGCCGAGCTGGTCAGCGCGGCTATAGGCGGCCATCGCCCCGTCGACGTCCCCACGGGCCAACAGCAATCCAGCCAGGTTGAACGCACCGTTGGCATTGCCACGCGCGTCGGAACGGCGATACGCCGCCTCGGCGCCCGCCATGTCGCCGCGCCGCTCGAGCAGCACGCCGAGGTTGGACGCAGCTACGGGATCACCGCGCTGATCGGCATAGCGGTAAGCAAGCTCCGCTGCCGCGACGTCACCGCGCTCCTCCAACCGGAGACCGAGCCCGGTGGCATGTCCCGGCTCCGCCGACTCCTTGCTACCGGCGGCGTCGTTGGACTCGGCCGCGCCGTTCGACTCGGCCGCGCCGTTCGACTCGGCCGCACCGCTCGACTCGACCGCGGGCCGAGCCAGCTCGGTTCCTGCCTCGACTCCGCCGACTGCGACCGGCGCCGTCTCGACGTCCGATGGTTGCAACGCGGCGATCATCAACTTGCGCCGGCGGCGATCGACGAGCCATGCACCGCTGGCGAACGCCGCCAGGCCGACCAGTCCGGCCAGCACGAGCAGCTCCGGCCATGAAGGTCCGCCATGCCGGTTCGTCCCACTCCCGGGCCGGTTCGTCTGGCTGGCAGGCGTAGCGGCCGCGGGGGGTCGAGCGGCATGCGGTGTGGCCGGGCGCGACGTCGTCGGGCGCAACCTCTGCCCGGGGCGCGGGTGCGTCGTCCGACGCGATTGTGTCCTCGGGCGCGAGGCTGCGGTCGGGCGTGAACGCGCCGTGGAGCCCGGGGCGTGCCGCTGGCTGGTCGCGATGCGCGCCAGTTCGCGGAACGTCTGCGGGCCGGCGATTCCGTCGACCTTCAGGCCGTGGGCCGCCTGGAAGCGGGTTACCGCCCGCTCCGTCCGCGGTCCGTATCGACCGTCGATCGGTCCTGGCGAGTACCCGTCGCGGCGCAGCCGACGCTGCAACGCACGGACCTCGCCAGCCCCGGCGCCTGCGTAACCCGCTCCTGGGGACAGCACGTTCGATCGCGCACGCAAGGCCGCGAGCGTGAGCGGACCGGCGATGCCGTCGACGCGCAAACCGTGAGCGCGTCTGGAACAGGTCCACCGCCTGCTCGGTCCGCGGGCCATAGCGCCCGTCGATCGGCCCGGGCGAGTATCCGGCGGCGTCCAGGCGCCGCTGTAGCGCGCGGACACGCACCGCTTCCGTGCCGCCTGCATAGCCGCTTCCGTACGCCAACACCACCGGGTCCGACGGACGCGCGTTCGGCATTGACGAGTTCGTCGTGTGCGCTCCCTGAGCCGACGTTGCCAGGGCGCGGGCTGGCTCCACGGCCATGACAAGCATGCCCGTCGCCAGCAACATGACTGCGTATTTCGTGGCCGAGACTGCACTGGGCAGGAGCCGCCGTTCGAGCCGCAACCGACTGTCGAGCCGACGTTGCTCCCCAGCTGCGTGGACGGATCCGCCACGTCGCCGGGTCTCCGCCAACGCCCGAATAGAGCGTGACATGAGATCGTTCTCCTATTGCTTGCTAGACAGAGATGCACCCGGGCAAATCCGCCCGGCTGCCACTACCTGGAGACCGACCTCGGTCTTAGCCAGGCCGCTCTAGCAAGAGGAGAAACGGCTCGGGCGCTCGCGACAGCGCAAACGACCGCAGCGTGAGGGTCACGCTGGGCGCGTTCACGAACGTCTGCGAATCGAGCGCCGCGGCGCCGGCGAACCCGCCGGCGCCGCCACCGGTGGCACCGTCGCCACCGTTTCCAGGCCCGGCTCCTACTGGAACCGGTGCCGTGGGACCGTTAGGCGCAGGATTAGGCGTGCGCGCTGGTCCCTGAAGTCCGTGTGAAGCCCGGGAGCTGTCGCCCAGCCCGGAAACGAACAGCGAGTAAAGCCTTGTTCCGCTCGCCCACAGCTCCGTCTGGCCGGCATTTGCCGGCGCCGGGTGATACGCGATCGGCACGACTGTCTGAGCCGTCGGGGCCTTCGTCCCAGGAGCCGTCGCCAGCGGGAGCGGGTTGGCGCCGCTTGCTTGGGGAGCCACCGCACTCGTTCCCGGAGCCGTCGCGCTGAGCGTCGCAGTGCCGGAAACGGTCGTGCCTGGGGGCGGTGCCGCGGGAGTGACGATCGTGCCCACGCCACCTCCTTGAGTGAGCGTTCCCGCCGTTGCCGGCGCCAGCGTCGCCTTTGCGATCGGCACGCGCACCGTGGTGACGGGGGCCAGGACCTGAGTCACCGGAGTTATCGACTTTGTCACCGGCGCGACCGCGTTGAGTACAGGTGCGACCGCCGGGGCGATGGCCTGCGTGACGGGGGCGATCGCGGTCACGAGGGGCGCGACTGCTTGGGTCACCGGGGCCGCGGCGGTCAGGACGGGGGCGATGGCCTGGGTGACGGGGGCGATCGCGGTCACGAGGGCGCGACCGCTTGGGTCACCGGGGCCGACGGCGGTCAGGACGGGGGCGATGGCCTGGGTGATGGGGGCGATCGCGGTCACGAGGGGCGCGACCGCTTGGGTCACCGGGGCCGCGGCGGTCACGACGGGGGCGATGGCCTGGGTGATCGGGGCGATCGCGGTCACGACGGGCGCGACCGCTTGGGTCACCGGGGCCGCGGCGGTCAGGACGGGGGCGACGGCCTGGGTGACGGGGGCGATCGCGGTCACGAGGGCGCGACGCTGGTCACCGGGCCCGGCGTCAGCCGGGGGCGACGGCCTGGGCGACCGGGGCGCGCTCACGGCGCGACTGCGGTCACCGGGGCCACGGCGCTCAGGACGGGGGCGACGGCCTGGGTGACGGGGGCGATCGCGCTCACGAGCGGCGCGACCGCTTGGGTCACCGGGGCCGCGGCGGTCAGGACGGGGGCGACGGCCTCCGGCGTGCACGCGACGGACTTGCCTGCGCGTCGGACGACCGGTTGCGACGGCGACCGTGCTGCGACCGGCGTGACCGGTCGGCGACCGCCGCGGACGGTGCTCGCCGGCGTGGTTGCGGTCGTGGTGCTGACCGGCTTCGTGACCGTGCTGACGGTGCTCGCGACCGGCGTGGCTGCGGTCGTGGTGCTGACCGGCTTCGTGACCGTGCTGACGGTGCTCGCGACCGGCGTGGCTGCGGTCGTGGTGCTGACCGGCTTCGTGACCGTGCTGACGGTGCTCGCGACCGGCGTGGCTGCGGTCGTGGTGCTGACCGGCTTCGTGACCGTGCTGACGGTGCTCGCGACGCCGCGGCGTGCGCTGCGGCCGTCGACGTGCTCGACCGGCTTCGGCTGACCGTGGCCGACCGGTGCTCGAGACCGAGGCCGGAACCGAAGACGACGCCACTGGCGTAGTGCTCGGCGCGGGCGCGGCGCTCGTTGCCGTAGATGCCACCGTGGCGCTCGAGGCCGGCGCGGCCGAAGCTACGGAACTCGCCGCGGGAGGAGTGGTACTCGCTGCGGCCGTCGATGTACCGGATGCCGCAGCCGCCGTGCTGGCCACCGCAGCCGCCGTGCTGGCCACCGCGGTTGTCGCCGGTGCGACGGCCGCGGAGGTGGTGGCCGCCGCAGCTCCGGAGACGGAGGAGACGAGGCCTTCCGCGGACGCCGCCGAGACCGGGCTGACAACCGCCGCGATGCTGAGCACCAGGACTAATGCGCAGAATGCGGGGACCCTGGGGTGCAGGCGTCGCATTGCCTACCGAACCGCGCCGTCGTCAAAGCTGACCATCATCGGCGGCGATCCACTCTCGCTCGCGCCCGAGGGCATTGTGAATACGTGGGCATCCGTTGCGCACATTCCCGGTATTTGTTTATCCCGGTTCACGCATGTCGAAACGCCTAACTGGTACGAAAAATATTGTCTCGTTCGGGTCGTGCTCGTGTCGCAAAGCGCGCCGCAGAAGTAAGCTGCAAATGCAGGCAAATTGCCGTATGCCGACTTGTGTTGTCGCGACATTGGCATCGCCTCCGGGCCAGCCAATTGAAAAACTGGTCGACCGGCCGACTCGCTCAGACGCGTCTTTGGGCGCGAGGGGCCTGTGCAGTAGACGCGTACATTCCCGGCGCCTGCCACCGCTGGTTCACATCATGAGAGCGCTGACCCTGGCTCGCGCGCGGGCATCTGTCGTCCCGCCCGGCCCGGCGGTGACGACATTTCACGGTCGGCTGAGCACGCCTCTGGCCAACGCGCGTAACCAGGGCATGCCGGTGCAGGTCGGGATCGTTGGCATACCGAGCGCCGGCAAGTCGTCGCTGTTCAGTGCGCTGACAGGCCTGGCTCCGGGGCAGCCAACCATCCATTCACGGCGATCGAGCCCCACGTCGCGCTGGTCCGGTGGCCGAGCCACGGCTCGGCGCCGTTGTGCAAACCGTGAGGGCATCGAAGGTCGTCCCCGACACGATCGCCTTCGACGACATCGACGAGATCGCCGGGCTCTTCGTCGGTGCTCACCGCGGTGAAGGTCTGGGTAACCAGTTCCTGGCCGACAACGGCGAGACCGATGCGATCGTTCATGTGGTCCGGGTTGACGAAGATCCCGAGCGTCCTCCATCCCGAGGCGGGGTCGACCCGCTGGCCGACATCGAGACGATCGAGACCGAGCTGATCTACGCCCACGTCGAGCAGGCCAAGCCGCGCCTCAAACGGATCGCGCGCACGGCCGAAAGCGGTGACCGGCGCGCGGTCGCCGAGGCGCAATGGCTCGCCCAGCCGATCGAGGCCCTGCCGTCCGATCGGCCCGCCCGGACCGTGCCGCCCCCAGCCGACGCGCCGGATGCACTTACGCTGCTGCAACCCCTGACAGCCAAGCCCATCCTGTTCGTCGCCAACGTCGACGAGGGCAGCAACGAGTCCCGCCGGCAATCCTCGAGTACGCCCGGTCACAGGGGCCGACGCGATCGCCATTGTGGCGCCTCTGGAGGCGCTACGAGCTGATCCGCGAGGGACGCCGACGAGCCGGAGCAACGACCGGCAGGCCCGGGTTCTGAGCCGGGCCTGCGTGACCCAATGCGTGACGCCTCTCGGCCTATCGATGAGGGAGCCTAAGGGCCGCCCACCTGCCAATCTCCGGCCATCGGGGACGCTCGTGACGCTCCGGACGGCTAGGTGCGGGGTTCGAATCCCAGCGTCGACTTTCGAGACTCGGCCATTGCGAAGCGAGCAGTCGTGGTCGAGATATCCCGTCCACGGACGAGTCAGAGGGGCCTTCTCCTACGGCCGTCGACTGGCCTTTGCCGAAATCGCCACTGAGCTGCCCGCGTTCTTGCGCTTGTTTGTCGTGCTGTTTGTCGTAGGTGGACGAGGTGGGCCGGCGATGCGTGGGGTGGAACGGAAAAACCCCGCCATTGCGGGGCTTTCTCGACGCGCCCGGAGAGATTCGAACTCCCGACCTTCGGTTCCGTAGACCGACGCTCTATCCAGCTGAGCTACGGGCGCTTGCCGTTGGCGGCGATGGACCATCGTAGCGGCCGAACGCTAATCCCTGGGCCGTGTGGACGGCCCGACGGTCTCGCGCAAGCCACTTGACCAGCGGACGGGCCGCGAGCATCTCCGAACGCACGCGCTCGTCGCAAACGGCCTCGTGCAGCCATGGCTCGAGCTCGTGACGGCAGGAAACCGTCAGTTGTTTCATGCGGAGACGGTCGACGCGCGGGTGGTCCATCGGGTAGCCGCGCGGCGCGCGCTTGAGCTCGGGCTCGGCCGCCGGCAGCCCGCCTCGCCGTGCCGAGGCGAGACCACGCTCGAAGCCTCGTGCCTTGCGGTCGTCGTCGATCGCCGCGCGGAACCGCTCGAGCTGGTCGGGGGCCGGGTGGTAGAGGCCCGCGGCGACGAGCAGGCCGTCGAGCGACAGGTCGAAGTAGAAGCCGCCGGCGGCGCCGTAGCCGATCGCGACGCCGAGGTGCTCCTTGAGCGGCGGGCCCGGCCGGAAGCGGAGGTTGTTGTACGGGCGGAAGAAGTGCGCCGTACCCAGATCCGCCAGCTTGTCTGCGAGCTCCCGCGCCGGCGCGATCAGGTACTCGTCGTAGCGCCGGCGGTTCGCCTTGAACCAATCGCGATCGTTGTTGTCCTCGAGGTCGCGCAGGAACTCGAGCGCTTCAGGCGGCCACACGATCCCGTGCGTCCGCGTAGCGCGCGACCGTGAACCCCATCAGCATCGGGACGTGAACCGCGAACACCGCGAGCGACAGCGTCAGCACGACGAGGGTGCCGCCGCTCACGTGGTCCTTGAGGAACGCGTACTCGATCAGGCCGGCGATCACGACGTACGCGAGCAGCGACCACTTGGCGACCGCGAAGAACTGGTCCCACGCGAAGTCCTTGACGCGCGACAGCGCGATCACGTTGCCGAGCGAGCAACAGCACGGACGCGGCGAGCAGGGCCACCGCGGGGCCAAGCGGCACGTGGCGGGGGAGATGCGCGGACAGGTAGATCCCGCCCGCGACGATCAGGGCCAGCGATGCCATACCCAGCTCGGTCACAGGTGGGAGCCTTGGCTCGTTCATCCTGACGACAGCTTGGTCATGATCACGAGCGTCGCGATCTGCATCGCGCCGAGGATGCCGGCGCAGTACAGGAACCGCTTCATCAGGCGCTCGATCACCGCCGGGTTCGGACGTGGCTTCTTCAGCTCGACGAGCACGGCGATGTTGGCCGGCTCGAGCAGGCCGAGCGCGAGCACGGCCATCACCCCGACGATGATGTAGCTCGCGACCACCCAGCCGTGGAGCGGATTGAACGAATACACGGTCCCGAGCTTGACCCCGAGCTGCCAGCCCGCCGCGAGCGTGAGCGTCACGACGGTGGGCATGATCAGGACCATCTTCGGCATCAGCCGGGTGGTGAACTCGATCCGGGCGGGGATCGACATCCGCCCGATGATCGGGCCGAGCACGAGCCCGAGGAACAGATCGATGATCGTCCACGCGGCGCCGCCGGCGACGTGCAAGAACGTCAGCGGCCACAGCTTGTTGGACTCGATCGCGGCGACCAGCAGCACGGCGGCGATCGCGACGAGCACGAGCCCGCGGCGCGGGACGATCTCGAAGTCGGGACGCTCGAACGACGCCGGGAGGGCATGCTCTGAAGGAACCGCCGGGGCCGGGATCGTCGTGTCGGCCATCGGGAGCATCCTATCCGCGCGCCGGTGCCGCGATCCAGTGCTGCACTGCAGCAGCACGAGCCGGATTACGAGCGGTTCACACCGCGACCGGGAGTGCCGCCTACTCTTCGGCGCGTCCCGGCAGGTGAATAGGAGGTAGCGGTGCGGACAACACTGAGTGGCTGTCTGTCGATTCGTCGTGGGCGCATTACGCGGCTGCTGGTGGCCCTGGCTGCGGCTTCCGCGGCGGGTGGCGCCGCGGCCGATGCGAGCGCGGCACAACCGCCTCACGAGGGTTCGGCGGCCTCGTTCGTTCGCCACGTCTCGTGGTCGCCCAGTTCGCCGGCCCGCGACGTCGAGGTGCTCAGCGCCACGTTCACAGACCCGAGCGTGGAACCGCAGTGGACGGTGACCGTCGAGGCGCCGACCGTGAGCCCGTTCGACGGCAGCCCCGAGTTCGCCGAGGCCGGGAGCGCGGCGTGGGCGGAGCAAACTGTGGCAAGACTCACGTCCGACGGATTCACTGCTCGGTCCGACACGGTCTTCTGGCCCGTTACGGCGACGATCCGCGCGGCGTGCTCGGCGTCCGCGTCCGCGTCGGGCAATTCCCGACCCAGACGGCGGCTCAGGCGCAAGCCGCCCAGCTGACCGCCAAGGCCTTCACGCCGCTGGTCGAGTGGGAGGGCTCCGATCCGCAGCAGCCTCCGGACGCCGAGTTGCTTCACGCGGTGATCGTCGACTCGAGCCGCTTCGCCGGACACGTCATCGCGTATCACGGCAACGCGATCGCGAGCCGCCAGACCGTGGCCGCCCAGGCCCAGCAGCTCGGGGCGCTCGTGGCCGTCAACGCTGGGTTCTCACGATCGACGCGCCGCTGGCCGATGTGGCCGGCGTCCCGACCGGGCTCGGCGTGTACAACGGACAGCTCGAGGAACTCGCGAACGGCTCGCGCTCGGACCTCGTGCTCGAACGGCACGGGGCCCGGGTCATGAACCTCCGCTCGATCGCGTGGCTGTCGGACGGAAGCAGCACCGCGACGACCCTCGGGATCAACCGGCAGCCCGGGAGCAACGAGGACTGCGGCGTACTGGGGTTCGCCTCGACGATCGATCCGCGGCAACGCGTGGTCTGCACGGGAGCCAGCGATCTCGTTCTGTTCACGCCTGAGTTCGGCGCGCCGCCGCCGACGGGAGCAGCCGTGCAGGCGATCCTCGACGGCCATGGGCGTGTCGTGTCGGTCGGTGCGCCCGGCGGCTCGCTCCCCGCCGGGCGACTTGGCCGTCCAGGCGATCGGGAACGACGCCGGCTGGCTCAGCGCGCACGCCCAGGTCGGACGGCGCCTCGGGATCAGCGACCAGCTCGTGCAGGCCTCGGGCGCACCGTTCCACCTGGACGAGCAGACCGGGATCGTCAGCGCCGCGCCGACGTTGCTGCACGCGGGCCGGATCGCGATCGACGCCGCGCGCGAGGGCGTGTTCGACCCGCGCGACCTGTTCGACTACGGGTTCAGTGCCGAGCGTCACGCGCGGACGATCGCGGGCGTCGACCGCCGGGGCCGGCTGATTCTCGTCACCGCCGACGGCGTGCCCGGGATCAGCGAAGGGCTCGCGCTGACCGAGGAGGCCGAGCTGATGCAAAGCCTCGGCGCGGTCGACGCGATGAACCTCGACGGCGGCGGATCGACCAGCTTCGTGCTCGGCGGCCAGACGATCAACCATCCCTCGGACGCCACCGGCGCCCGAGCGATCGCCGACAGCGTCGAGGTCGTGCCCTAGACCCTCGAAGTGCCTCCGAGCGGAGACGGCCGGACGACCCACATAACTCTGATCAACGCGCGCTGGGTTCTCGATCGCGCCGGCGAACTCGTGGCAACGCTCCGGGATGGACGGCAACTGCGACTGCTGGCTGCCGACCTCGCGGATTTGTTCGGCTGACGCGGAGGCGGTCCAAACGCCATACCGGGGTCGGGCGCAGCGTTCGCGCCTAGGCCGCGACCGAGAATCCGTCAGCGCCGAGTTGCCTCCGGAGCGCTGCGATCACGGCGCGTGGGTCGTCGTACGGCCCTGCGACGTAGAGCGGCCGTCCGTTGCGGCCGAAGCTGATCGCATACTGCTCCTCGAGAATGCCGAGATGGCAACGCGCGGCTTCGAAGTCGCGGTGCGGCGAGAAGCCTAGCCGCGCAGCGTATTCCACCGCCCCGAGCACGAGGTGCTGCGCAAGCTCGAGCGGCACGGGTATCGCCGGAGTGGGAAAGACCATGAAATAGGTCCGGATGAAGCTGCTCAGATCGCGCCGGCGCAGCGTTCGCGGGCCGATGACGTTCTTGACTCCCAAACAGAACGTGTCGACTAGGTATCCGCACACGCGGACGCCATCGTTTCGCTCGGCGCGGGCGACCAGCGCGAGCGCGACGCCCTTCGGCCCATCAGGGCCAAGATCCACGTCATCCCAGCCTTCGCGTCGGGCGACTATCAGTTCGGCGCTCCAGCCCGGACTGACCCAACACCCGGCCAGCTCGCCTGCGCCCTTGCCGGCCGTTTGCGCGCCTAGCTGACGAACCAGTGGCGCGACGACCGAGGGCTTCACCCCCAGGGATCTCGCAATGTCTCGCGGTGACGCGCCTTCAGCCCGGAGCCGCCGCACCGCGTTCAACATGTCGCCCTCGTTCATCCGGGGCAGATTGCAGCGGATTCGCCGGACAGATCATCCCGAGCAAGCGAGCGGAGAGGGCGGGATTCGAACCCGCGATGGAGTGTTAACCCCATACTCGCTTAGCAGGCGAGTGCCTTCAGCCACTCGGCCACCTCTCCGGGGAAAGCGCTCGGGGCAGTGTAGAGGTTGACAGCGACAGCGTTGGCGGGTGTGCGGGGTAGTGGACGAGCCCACTAGGATCGAGCCCGACGACCCCGGAGGGGTGGCAGAGCGGTCGAATGCGCTGGTCTTGAAAACCAGAGTCCGTGCAAGCGGACCGCGGGTTCGAATCCCGCCCCCTCCGCTGACGCCGACGCTGAGGTCGAGCCCAACTGCGGACGCGGGCCGGCTATGGCGTCGAGGCCGGCGCGCACTCGGGCTTTGCGGGACTCCTGAGAACGACCGTCGCCCGTCCCGGCTGGCTCGCCGATACCGAGAATTCTGTGCAGCGATCGACGACCGTCGGGAATGTCGCGGTGAACGCCCCGAGCGAGTTCGCAACGGGGTGACGCACGAACGTCCTCGTGGAGACGAACATGACGCGCACGCGCGTATGCGCCCTGAATCCGCTGCCGCTCACGGTCGCGGGATCACTGCGCTTGAGCACGAGCTTCCCGGCTCGGTGGCCGCTGGTGCTGGCGCTGGCCAGACCAGTCGCCGCGATCCAGGCCGCCGCCGCGAGGACAAGCAGGGTCAGAATCGCTCCAGGTCGACGAGATCGCGACCAACTCGATGATGTTCGCATGTCGTACCTCCCGCGGTGAGATTAGCGCGCTACGGGCGTCGTGGGGCCCGACCGAGGTCGGGCCCCACGTACCGCTTTCGTCAGTGCCCGTGACCGTGGGCCGTCGGAACGTTCACCGTCGCCGTGAACGTCTCCTCATCGTTCGCCACCAGACCGTTCGGCTCCGTCGCACCGCACAGCTGCGGCGGATTGCCGGGTGTCCCGGTGCCCGGACACAGGAACAGATCCTTGGCACGGGTGTCCGACCAGATCGGGTAGGCCTTGTCGCTGGCCGATAGCCAGACGTAGTCGCCGTAGAACTGGCCGCCGGCCGGGCCTTCGAATTGTGTGGGCGCCGGCATTGAGCTCGACGTGACCCGGACCTGCCCGAAGTTGGTCAGATCGTCGCTCCCGGACAGGCTGAAGTCCGAAGAGCCGGTCGTCTCGTCGTTGCCGTACTGGCGGTCGTAGTAATCCACCGCCAGCTTGCCGTCACGCGTGAACGCGGCCCACTGCCAGAACTGGTCGGTGTGGGTCTGCCCACGTGACTGCGTGACCAGGGTCTCGGTGCGCGGATCCGCCCCTGTGCCGTTGAACGATGCACCTCCGGTGCGCGAGACGCTCAACAGGATCTTGTTGGAGCACGCGCCCGAGGTCTTGACGCCCGTGTACGTCGGGTTCCCGCCATCCGAGAAGCCAGTCGGCACACATCCGTTGGACTCGTTCGAGTCCTTGTTGATGTACGAGCCGAACGTCACCGAGACGATGTTCGGGTTGTATGGATCGACCGCGCCCGACGGGTAGTTCGTGGCGCGGAACACGGACACCGTCGACGAGCCCTTCTCGGGCACGCACGAGCGGCCGGGATCGGCGTTGGCGCCCTGATAGGTGTCGCAGTCGGGCAGGTCGTAGTACGTGCTGACCTGAACCGGCGCCGAGAAGCTCTGGCCGCCGTCCGTCGACTTGGCCAGCAGCACCTGGTAGTTGTTGTTGTTCCCGCTCGTGGGCTGGTTGTTGAAATTATCGAAAGCCACGTACAGGCTCCCGTCCTTTCCTACGAACGGGTCGGAGAACTGGTTCTCGTTGCACGGCCCATTCGGCGTTCCCGCTCCGAACGTGTTGGTGCAGTTCGGGTTCGACCCGCTGACCACGACCGGCTGGCTGAACGTCTCGCCGTAATCGTCGGAATGGACCTCGTAGATATAGGCCGAGCCGTCCGCTGCGAACGCTGTCCACGTCACGTAAATGCGATCGCGGTACGGGCTATGGACGTTGTCGTCGATCGCCATCAGGGCCTTGTCCTGGAGCGTTCTGGACGTCCCGGTCGGGTCGAAGATGAGGGGCACCGAGTAGCGTCCGGGGAAGTTCCAGGACGCGCCGCCGTTCTGGGTCGCACGGAACATCACAAACGTGCTCGACTCGTCGGGATTCCCCGTCGCCACCTGACCGCGGTTGAACAGCTGGCAGCTGATGTACGCGTTCCCGCGCGTGTCCCAGCCCACCGACGTGTCACCGCCGGCCTGCCAATACTCGCGAGCAAACGCCGTGCCATTCGTGAAGCCGTTGGGCACCGTCGTGTTGGACCACGTCCGGCCGCCGTTCTGCGAGAAGTACGAGCCGCACGTTCCATCGCCGCGGATGTAGTTGTTGTCGCTGGCCACGAGGCGCCGCGAGTTGAACGGGTCAACTGCGATCGACGGCTCGTTGTTCGCCTGTCCGCGGCCCTGCAGGGTCGCGTCGGTGAGGTTTAGGCAGTTTTGGTTGACCTTCACGTTGTTGCCGGGAGTGGCGGAGCAATTTCCCTGAGAAGATGGGAAGTAATTGGCCGTCGAGCCGGCGCCACCGGGTGATCCGAACGACTCCGGCGGCGTGAACGGCGCACCGTCCGGGCCGCCCCCCTCGTCGGAGATGGGCACCGTTATGTGCGGTCGAACCCCCGTCGATTGCGGGCCGAGTGCGCTGGCCAGCGTCTCGGAGATGATCCGCTTCTGGATCTTGTTCAGATGCGCGTAATTCATGTGCACGCGCGCGCTCGCGTGCGACTGCTGCAACACCAGGAAGCACACGGCTCCCAACACGCCGATGAAGGCCATCGGCAGAGCCAATCGGAGCTTTGACGACATGGGACTCCTGTGAAATGCGCCTTGCGGCTTGGACGGACGATGCCTCGTCGGCCTCAGGGGCCTCGGAAGCGCGGGCAGCGCGTGCTTCCCCAACAGCCAGATTGCGGCCCGGACTTCTCTCCCTACCTCCTTTCGTCACCCGCTTCCCACCGGTCGAGCGGGAATCGTAAGCGCGTAATCCCGCGCCGGGCACGGGTGTGGCCAATTTGCGAGCGAAAGAGCCTGCAAGCGTCATGCATTCTCGTTAGCATGATCCGGACCAGGTGGCTCGCCCGGTGCGAGCAATCGATCAGCTGAGCGCGGGCCGTGCGCGCCGGGTGATGTGCGGATGCGTGGATTCCCCCGACTCCGACTGCGACTCAGACTTACGACGATGGCGCTGCTCGTGCTGCTCGCGAGCGCGAGTCAGGCCTGGGCTGCGTCGTCGCGGACCGCCTCGGGCGCCACCGTGAACACGGGCACCAAGGTGGTGCGCTACCACGGCTACAAGGTCGTCGTGCCGGCATCGTGGCCCGTCTACGACCTGGCTCGGGACCCGGCGGCGTGCGTGCGGTTCAACCGCCACGCGGTCTACCTCGGCCGGCCGAGCTCGCGCCAGCGTTGCCCGGCCCACGCGGTAGGGCGAACCGAGGCGATCCTGGTGTCGCCGCTGTCCGCGCACGGCGCCGGCGCCGGTGCCGGTTCCGGCGAGAGCACCGGCCCGGCCCCGCCTCGGAGTCAGGGGGCGTCCACCGAGCTAGCGGTCCCGTCGGCCGGAGTGTTCGTGACCGCGACGTGGCACGGCGACCCGGCGGTCGTCGCCCACGCGCTCGGCTTGCTTTCTCTGGGCGCTCCCCGAGCCGGCGCGTCAGCGGCTCCGAAGCCGGCCGCACGGCCGCGGGCGCGCGCGATCCACCGCGCGGGTGATCCGGTCTACACGGGCCTCGGGTTCGACGCGTGCTCGACGCCGAGCGCCTCGGCGATGTCGGCCTGGTCGGCGTCCCCCTACCGCGCGCTCGGTGTCTACGTCGGCGGCGCGAACGAGGCGTGCTCTCAGCCCAACCTCAACGCCACCTGGGTCGAGCAGGAGTCGGCCGCCGGCTGGGTCCTGCTCCCAATCTACGTCGGGCTGCAGGCCCCCAAGAACGGCTGCGGGTGCGCGGCGATCGTCCCCTCACAGGCCTCGGCGGAGGGCACGGCGGCGGCCGACGACGCGATCGACCAGGCGACGGCGGTCGGGATCGGCCCCGGCAACCCGATCTACGACGACATGGAGGCCTACAACCGCGGGACCAACACCCCATCGGTGCTTGCGTTCCTGTCGGCCTGGACCACCGAGCTTCACGCGCGCGGCTACGTCTCGGGCGTGTACAGCAGCGCGAACTCGGGCGTGACCGATCTCGTCCGCGCCAACGGCACCGCCGGGTTCCTAGAGCCCGACCAGATCTGGAACGCGGAATGGAATGGCCAGCAAAGCACGACCAGCTCCTCCATTCCGAGCAGCGACTGGGCCAACCACCAGCGCCTCCACCAGTACCAGGGGGGCCACAACGCGACCTACGGCGGCGTCACGATCAACATCGACAGCGACTACGTCGACGCCGGCGCAGCTTCCGGCGCGTCCCTGTTCCCGAACGGGACGTTCCTGCAGGTGAGCGGCGATCCGAACTTCTACGAGGTCGTCGGCGGATCGCCGATGCTCGTGAGCGACTGGAGCGCGGTCGGCGGCGTCGCAGGCCTACATCGTGATCACCCCGCAGGTGTTCGCCTCGCTCAACCCGGTTCCGACGAACGGCACGTTGATCGAGACGGATACGGGCGCGGTCTACCTGATCGCCGGCGGTGCACCGCTGTTCGTCTCAGACCTCGCGCAGTTCGGCAGCCCGCAACCGCTGCTGGTCGACCAGTGGAACATCGACAACGTCGGGAACCCGCTGTCGCACCTGAACACGGTGCCGGCTAACGGCACGTTCCTGACCACGACGACTGGGCAGACGTACCGGATCGCGGGCGGGGCGCCGATCGGCGTCAGCACCTGGTCGGTGTTCGGAGGTGTGCAGCCGTCGGTGACGATCGATCCGTGGGACGTCGCGAACATCTTCAATCCCGCGGCGCATCTGCTCTTCAGGCCGGCTGTCGGGACCGTCGTGCAGGGCCTCCCGTCCGGCGCGTACTGGGAGTTCGGGCCCAAGAATCGCTACCTGGTCGCTGCCAGCGCGGTCGCCGTTCGGGTCGCCGACCACGGTCTGGTTCCGTTCTCGGCGATACCGTGCCGCGTCCCGGGCCTCGGCCGCATGACGCTCACTCAGGTCAAAGCCGAGCTGCTGAAGGCGGACTGCCATCTGGGCAAGGTGCACAACCGCCCGCTGACCAGGCGCCGCCACACGCTGCGGGTGATCAAGCAGGTGCCGAAGGCGCGGACGACGCACATCGCGTACTACACGGTTGGGGTGACGCTGGGGTAGTCGGGTGACGCGAGGTCGCGGGTCCACTAGGCGTGGGCCGGGCTCCACTCGAGCACCGTCGCGCCCCAGGTGAGCCCGCCGCCGAACGCGGCCAGCAGCACCTGCTCGTCGCGTTGAAGTCTTCCCTCGGTCTCGGCCACGGACAGCGCGATCGGGAGCGTCGCGGTCGAGGAGTTCGCGAATCGGTCGACGTAGTCGACCACCCGGTCGGCCGGAAGCCCGAGACGCTCGCCGACCGCGCGGATGATCCGCGAGTTGGCCTGGTGGTAGACGAACAGGTCGATCTCGTCGGTGGATGCGTCGGCGGCGGCCAGCGCCTCGATCGTGACGGCCGACATCGACGCGACCGCGGCGCGGAACGACTCCTGGCCCGTCCATCCGGATCAGGTCGCCGCGGTCGAGCCGGATCAGCTGCGAGCCGGACGGATCGGAGTGGAGCACGATCGGGCCGATCCGTCCGGTCGGTGCGTCGGTGGCCGACACGACGGCGGCGCCGGCCCCGTCCGCGAACAGCGGCGCGGTGTCGCGATCGGACAGGTCGAGGAAGCGCGACAGGAAGTCCGCGCCGACCACGAGCGCATGCTGGACGCGCCCTGACTCGATCTGACCGCACGCCATCGCGAGCGCCGACAGCCAGCCCGTGCAGGCGGCGCCGACGTCGATCGCGCCGGCCCGGTCGGCGCCGATCAGGCCCGCCACCAGCGGCGCCGCGTTCGGCGTGATCTCGTCGGCGGTCGAGGTCGCCACCAGCACCAGTTCGACTCGCTGACGCCTCGAGGCCGGCGCGCTCGAGCGCGTTCCGGCCGGCGTCCGCCGCGAGGTCGCTCAGGCGCTCGCCCGGATTGGCCCAGGGCCGCTCGCGGGTGCCGGTCCGCTTGACGATCCATTCGGCATCGACCCCGAGCCGCGCTGCGACCTCCTCGTTCGAGACCACCCGTTCCGGTAGCGACATCCCGACGCCCGCGATGGACGCGCCCACGGCCATGGTCCCGGTTCCTCGGTGCCGCGCTAGCGGGTCGTCTTCTTCGGGGCGGTCCCGAACACGTGGTCCCAGAACGGCGCGCTCACTCCGTAGCCGCGCTCGTGGTTCTGGAAGTGGTGGCGCATGTGCAGCTCGCGCAGCCGCTTGCCTAGCGCGGTGTTCGGCCGGTGATGGTGCACGTGGTAGTGCAGCATGTCGTAGCCCAGGTAGCCGGCCAGGAACGCCGCGCCGAACGGGAGGAATCCGGGGCTCCCGATCACCAGGTAGAAGACGTAGACGAACAGGGCCGCGAGCGGAACGCTCAGCGCCGGCGGCATCACGAGGCGCAGCGGGTCGTTCGGGTGGTCGTGGTGGACGCCGTGGATGATCCAGTGCAGCCTGGCCCCGATGCCCTTCTCGGGCTCGAAGTGGAACACGATCCGGTGCAGCCAGTACTCGGTCAGCGTCCAGAACAGGTAGCCGCCGACCAGCCAGACGGGCGCCATCCAGCCGACCCCGTGGACGAAACCCTCGATCAGCATGATCGTGATCACCGGGACGAAGATGATCGGCGGAACGCTCCAGTGGACGCGCGAGAACTTCTCGAACAGCGCGGAGTCGAACATCCGCGGCGAGGCGCGCAGGACCTCGCTGCGGCTAAGTCCGTCGAGCTCGTCTGCGTGGCGTGTGGCCATGCTCAAAACGATACATCCCAGCCGGGATCAGGTTACGCATCTGGCTCGGAGCCCGACCGCGGGGCGGCAGCTCACTCGACCGCGTCGCCGTCGAGCGGCATCGCCAGCACGACGTGGTTCAGCGACACCGCCAGGAACGGGCGGCGCTCGGTCTCGCCACCGTTGAACGGCACGAGCTCGACGTCGGTGAGCGCGACGAACGCGCGCTCCGACGAGTTCAGGTAGTCGGTCAGCCGGCTGCGGTAGCCGTCGCGCGGCAGGCGCAGCACGCCGGTGATCCGGTAGCGGTCGGTCTCGACCACGATCCGCTCGTCGCGATGCTCCATCCGCCTCGAAGATACCCGGCTGGGCCGGGCAGGCGATGCAATGCTTGGACACATGGCCGACCGCCCCAAGCCCCGCTGGTGGTACGTCCGCCGCGCCCAGAACCTGCAAGCCCGCGACCTACCGCTGCCCGCTGTGCGGGCGGCACCTGCCGGCGCTGAGCGAGCACCTGCTGATGTACCCCGAGGGCGACTCGAGCGGCCGGCGCCACGCCCACACCGAATGCGTCCTGCGCCGCCCGCCGCGCCGGCAAGCTCCCGACCCGCGAGGAGTGGCTGAAGACGCAACCGCGAGAGCCGGGTGTCATGGAGCGATTGGTGGCGCGGGTCCGCCGGCGGCGCAAGCCCGGCGAGAACCCAAAATCACCTGCATAACACGACATTCGAGCGATCATCCCGAAGCCGTGCCGTATCAAGCACGTGGGGCATGCTTAACGCGCCACGCCCGACGGGCGGCTGCTCGAATGTCGTGTTAAGCATGTCCGAGTGGGGCCAACGGTGGCGCCTCGACCAGCTTTCCCAAAACGCGGAGCCGTGTGTCGCGCATCGAGGGAGCGTATTGCCGGCGCAGCATGCAAGCGGGGAGGCGGTCGATGCCGCCCGCCCGCACCTCGCGTTCCACCCCGATCGCCAACGACACCCGAACGAAACACGGTGCGGGCGGACGGCGGTGACGGCCGCCCAAGACCCACTCAGGCGTCGTGATACAGCGCGAATTCCCACGGATGCGGCCGCATCCGGATCGCGTCGACCTCTTCCTCGCGCTTGTACCGCACGTACGCCTCGATCAACCCCGGCGTGAACACGTCACCGTCGTACAGGAACGCGTTGTCCGCCTCGAGCGCGTCGAGGCTGGCCTCGAGCGAGGACGGGACCGTGGCGATCTTGGAGAGCGTCTCCACCGGAAGCTCGTAGATGTCGGCGTCGAGTGGCTCACCCGGGTCGAGCTCGCGCTTGATCCCGTCGAGGCCGGCCATCATCAGCGCGCTGAACGCGAGGTACGGGTTGGCGGCCGGATCCGGCGAGCGGAACTCGATCCGCTTGGTCTTCGGGGCCTCGTGGTACATCGGCACGCGCACGCACGCGCTCCGATTCCGAGCCGAATACACCAAGTTCACCGGCGCCTCGTAGCCCGGCACCAGGCGCCGGTACGAGTTCGTCGTCGGCGCGCAGAACGCGAGCAGCGCCGGTGCATGCGCGAGCAGACCGCCGATGTAGCGCTTGGCCAGGTCGCTGAGGTGGGCGTAGCCGTCGGCGCCGTACATCAGCGGATCGCCGTCCTTCCACAGCGACTGGTGGACGTGCATGCCCGAGCCGTTCTCCTCGAAGATCGGCTTCGGCATGAACGTCGCGGTCTTGCCGGCGGCGCGGGCCTCGTTCTTGACCACGTACTTGTAGACCATCATCTGGTCCGCCATCCGCAGCAGCGGCTGGAAGCGCATGTCGATCTCGCCCTGCCCGCCCGAGGAGACCTCGTGGTGGTGGAACTCGCAGCGGATCCCGAGCGATTCCATCGTCGCCACCATCTCGCTGCGGAGGTTCGCGAGCGAGTCGGCCGGTGGAACCGGGAAGTAGCCCTCCTTCTGGCGGAGCTTGTAGGCGAGGTTCGGCGCGGCGGTGACCGGGACGCCGGTGTTCCAGAAGCCCTCGGCGGAGTCGACCTCGTACATGGCGCGGTTCTGGACCTGCTCGTAGGCGATGTGGTCGAATACGAAGAACTCAGCCTCGGGACCGAAGTACGCGACGTCGGCGATTCCGGAGTTCACGAGGTGGCGCTCGGCCTTCTGGGCGACGAACCGGGGGTCGCGCGCGTACGGCTCGCCCAGCACCGGGTCGGCCACCGAGCAGATCAGCGACAGGGTCGGGCGGGTGTAGTAAGGGTCGATGAACGCGGTCGACGAATCGGGCATCAGGAGCATGTCCGACTCGTGGATCTCCTGGAAGCCCCGGATCGAGGAGCCGTCGAAACCCAGGCCCGACTCGAAGTCGCCGGCGTCCAGCGCGCCGATCGGCAACGTCATGTGCTGCCACGTTCCGGGCAGGTCGACGAATTTCAGGTCGACCATCTCGACGCTGCGCTCGGCCGCGAAATCGAGCACCTCCGCGGGACTGGTCGCACCGGCGGCCATCGCCGTCTGGTCCCTCTCTGTGGTGGCCACGGTTTCCTCCTTAGAGTCTTGGTAGGCGCGAGCCTATCCAGGGTTTCATAGTCGTTCCTGAGCCGCGAGAATCTGCGCGGCCTTCAACCCGAGGCTGAGGCGCTCGCGGCCGTCCGTCTCGTACGGCGACAGCCCCGAAACCTCGTGCACGCGCGACAGCCGGTAGCCGACCGTGTGGCGGTGGAGGCCCATCACCTCGGCGGTCTCGGTCGTCGATCCGTGGTGCGCGAGGAACGTCCCGAGCGTCACCAGCAGGTCGGTGTCGTGCTCGGCGTCGTACGCGACCAGCGGCGTGATCGTCCGCGACCTGAGCAGTTCGAGCTCCTCGGGATCCCTCAGCAGGACTCCGATCAGCAAGCGGTAGGTCTCCTCCTGGCCGGCCAGGCCAGCCTCCGGGGCGCACGCCAGCTCCGCGAGCAGCATCGCCTCGCGAACCGCCTCCCGCAGCGATGACGGCTCCTTCCGCGGTGCCGAGACCGACGCCTCGAATCCAGCCGCCGACAGCTGCTCGGCGAGCGCGGCGGCATCGGCTTCGGCCGGGCGCTCGCCGGCGAGCGGCACGAGCGCGACCACGTGCCCCGCCCCGACCTCGGCGATCAGCGTCTCGCCGAGGTCGTCCGGAAGCTCGGGTTCGACGTCAGCGCGACCGCGGGCGCAGACCGCGATCGCGCCGGCCCCGAGATCGACGCCGAGCCGGCGGGCCTCGGCGACGATCGCCGGCGCGTCGGGCGACGAGCTTCTAACCAGCGCGCTCAATAGCCCGTGCCGCGAGTCCTGCTCCTCGTCGCGCCGGCCGTCGCCCATCAGCCTGGTCACGGCGGCGGCTGCCGCGGCCGCCTCGAGCCAGGCCAGGTCGTCTGCGAGCTCGGGCTGGGAGCCGGCGCCGTTCGCGTGCAGAGCCGCGACGACGCCGACGACCTCGGGCCCGATCCGGATCGGGACGGCCCGCGCCACGCCCGCCGGCTCGCCCGTCGCCGCACCTGTGGTCGCCGCCGCCGCGTACTCGACGAGCTCGCCGAGCAACGTTGCGGAGATCGAATCCACGGGCCAGACGACGGGCGCCCCGAGCGAGGGGAGCACGATCGCCACCGGCCGGGAGAGCGCGTCGGATGCAGAGCACGCGACGCGCTCGAGGCCATCGTCGCCGGCGACCGCCCGCGAGACGATCGCCAGAGGCGTGGGCTGGGAGGCGCTCAGCTGCGCCCCCCAACCCGATGGCCCACTGTCGTCATGCGGTGGATGGCGCGGCGGTCTGGCCGGAGGACACACCGCTCGGGATGCCCCCGGGGTACCCGAGCGACGGAACGTCGGACGGGTAGACCTCGTGGCCGTGCTCCGCGACATCGCCGATCTCCATGTTCTTCTCGGACATCCGCAGCGGAACGAACAGGCCGACCAGCTTCAGCAGGATGAACGTGATCGCTGCCGTCCAGCAGATCACCCACAGCGCCGCGAGGAACTGCCACTTGAGCAGCGTCGCGTTGCCGTGGATCAAGCCGGCCACGCCGCCCGACGCAATCAGCCCATGTCCGTTGCTGGTCTTGTAGAACAGCGCCATCTGTGGGTCGGCGAAGATGCCGACCAGCAGGCCGCCGGCGAGTCCGGCGAACCCGTGGGTGTAGACCACGCCAAGCGTGTCGTCCACCCTCCGGAACGGCTGCAGGCGGCTCAGGTAGTTCAGCGCGAAGTACACGATCGTCGAGGCGATGATCCCCATCGCGATCGCGCCCCAGCCGTTGACGTAGCCCGCCGCCGGCGTGATCGCGACCAGACCGACGATCATTCCGTTGACCGTGCCGAGCAGCGATGGCTTGCGGCCGGTCAGGTAGTCCCACGCGATCCAGACGAGCAGCGCGACTGCGGTGCACAGGTTGGTGTTCAGCACCGCCGCGGCCGCCGACATGTTCGACGCGTACGGGTCGCCGCCGTTGAAGCCGTTCCAGCCAAGCCACAGCAACCCGGCCCCGACCGCGACCATGGCGACGTTGTTCGGCGCGTCGATCTCGCGGTCGCGTTGGAGTCGTGGCCCGATCACCGCGGCCGCGACGAAACCGGCCACGCCGGCCGAGAGGTGGATCACGTAGCCGCCGGAGAAGTCGACGGCGCCGTGCTGGGCGAAGAAGCCGCCGCCCCAAAGCAGGAACGCGTCCACGGCATACACGCACGTGATCCACAGCACGCAGAACGGGATCCACGCCTTGAAGTTCACGCGTCCGAGCACCGACCCGAGCGCAAGGATCGGGGTGATCGCCGCGAACACGAACTGGAAGTAGACGAGCGCCGACTGTGGGAACGCAAAGCTCCCGATCAGAGGAATCGTCGCCTGGTGTTGCAGCGCCGTGTGCGAGAGCACGGGCCCGGGCTTTCCGATGAAGTTCCCGAAGAAGCCGTCGTGCGAGACGCCGTGGAACGGGGAGCCGAAGCCCATCTTGAACGCCCACAGCACCCAGACGACGAGCACTATCGAGAACGTGGCAAAGGTCAGCATCATGCTGTTGATCGACCAGCGCTTCTGCATCACGCCGCCGTACAGGACGGCGAGGCCAGGCACGCTCATCAAGCCGACCAGCGTCGCGGCGGTGAGCTGCCACGACGTGTCTCCTGAATTGAGCCAACTGGGTGCTTCAAGTGGCAACTGGATCTCCTTGTCCTTGAGTACGTCGCGCGAAGGCCACCCCGTCGCGTGGCACGGCCTGACGACGCCAATTTGCCCGCCCAGTCTGGTCTTTGGCCAACCGGGCTTGTATGTCCTCAGGTCCAGCAAACCGGTAGGGGCTCTGGACATTGGGATAAGCGGACCCCGCAATCAGCGGGATTCCGGCGTTTTTTGGGGCCGCTTCGCGGCGTCCATGGGGGTGGGCGGGGAGCCAAATCCCCGTCCGGACGGGCCCGCACGGCCCCAGGGATGCCGAGCGCAGCGAGGCCTACGAGGAAGCGCCGAGCGGTAGCCCGGCCTTGCGGCATTCGGCCGCGAGCGACTGCGCTGCCTGCGGGGCGTAAGCGCCCGGTGTCCGCACGGTCGCGCAGGTCGACCGCGCGCGGGCGCCGCATAGATTGATCTGCTCGGCTCCCGTCGCGGCGGGGACCGTCGCGTAGATGCAGCCGGACTTCGAGCTGGGGCCGCTGGAGGCGATCGAGATCACGAGCAGAACGGCCAGGACGGCGACCACGCCGAGCACGCCGCCGATCATCCACTTCTCGCGCGTGGACGGCTGCCAGCGGGCGCGGATCGTCTCGGCGTGCCCGGGTGGAATGATCAGCACCGCGCTGAGTCTAGGCGCTCCGGCGTGTGCCACGATCGGGTGCGGTGATCGTCTTTGCTGTGCACCTCTTTCACCACGTTCCGAAGGACTCGATCGACTACTTCGCGCTCGCGATCGGCGCGTTCGCGAGCTGGATCGGAATTCCGGGCCCCGGCGAGCCGCTGCTGATCGCGGCGGGGATCGTCGCCGCCAAGCACAAGCTCGACATCACTCCTGTTCTGCTGTGGGCGTTCGTCGGGGCGACGCTGGGCGGGATGGCCGGCTGGTGGATCGGGCTGGTTGCGGGGAGGACCGTGATGACCGCGCCCGGTCCACTCCGTCGCCTGCGCCTCAGGGCGGTCGAGCGCGGCGAGGAGGTGTTCAAGCGGTTGACCGTGATCGCGATCGTGCTCGCGCCCTCGTGGGTGGCCGGGATTCATCGGGTCGGCACCGTGATCTACCTGACCACGAACGCTGTGAGCGCGGCGGTGTGGGCGGTCGGGATCGGGCTCGGGGCGTATTACGTCGGACCGCCGATCCTCGACATCCTCT
This sequence comes from uncultured Alphaproteobacteria bacterium, assembly GCA_963732455.1. GTDB lineage: Bacteria > Pseudomonadota > Alphaproteobacteria > Rhizobiales > Xanthobacteraceae > Bradyrhizobium. Next base: position 403,595 of record CAVSZM010000010.1, read on the forward strand.
CCGACGTCGGCTTGGTCACCGGGATCGGGCTCGTCCTGCTCGTGCTCGTCGGGGTCGGGCTCGAGGTCTCCCGCCGGCGCCGGCGCGGCGGCCGCGTTCGCTAGAGCTGCGTGCCCGCGAAAGAGATCACGTGGGGCGGCACCTGGGGCGAGGAGACGTTGAGCTGGATTGAGGCGTGGGGACGGAGCGGGATCGCGCGCGGGTCCTTCGTCCACGGCTTCCCGTTGAGGAACGCCGTGACCTTGCCCTTCGCGCCGGCGACCTGGGTGCCGCTCAGCGGCTGGCGCCATTCGTCGAAGAAGTTGCCGAGCGTGTAGACCCGGGCGCTCGGCGACTCGATGTGAATGACGCCGTCCGTGGCGTGAGTGTGCAGCCAGTAGTAGCAGTGGGTGGCCCCGTAGAACGGGCCGTACGCCGTCTGCTCGGCGACCGGCTCGATCAGGCCGATTCCAGCCGGCAGCGTCTGCGGCTGCCCGTGGTCGTACACCTGGAGGTGAGAGTGGATGTGGTAGGCGAGCTGCTCGACCGGGGCGCACTGGATCCCGTCGACGGTCCCGCCGGGGGTGGTCGTTGACGCGGGCGCGAGCTCCGGGCCCTGCTCGAGCGGGATTCCCTCGGGACCGGGCGGCGCCGGCGCGGTCGTCGTGGTGGTCGCGGTCGTCGCGCTTGCGGTGGAGCTCGCCGTCGACGTGGCCGCTGCCGCCGGGCTGCTGCTCGACGAGCTGCTCCCGCCGCACGCGGCGAGCAGCATGGCCACAGCGGGCAGCATCAGGCCTAACACGCGCCGGCAGGTCATCGCAACGGCGAACGGTAGCTGGGCCGGCGCCGTCGCCCCCTGATAACTTGCGCCCGGATGTCCGAATCGGTCCCGACCGCCGACCTTCCGATGACGACCGCGCTCGAGCTTCCGGGCATGCGGATCCGCGAGAACCTCGGCGTTTGCTACGGACTCGTGGTCCGCAGCATGGGATTCACGGGAGGCGTCGCCGCCTCGTTCAAGGGTCTTCGCCGCGGCGAGATCCCCGAGTACACGCAGCTGCTCGAGGATTCCCGGCGCCATGCGATCGACCGGATGTCCGACAACGCCCGGCTTCTCGGGGCCGACGCGATCGTCGCGGTCCGGTTCGACTCATCGGAGATCGGTCAGCAGTTCACCGAGATCGTCGCGTACGGAACGGCCGTCAAGGTCGATCGCATCTCGTAGGGCCTGGCATGTTGCTGGGCGACGCCGATCGCGAGCTGCTCTACGAGACGCTCAAGCGACACGCCGCCGAGGGACGTCTCGACATCGCCGAGCTGGAGCGCAGGGTGGCACTCGTTGCCGGGGCGCAGACGCGCGAGGACGCCGCGGCGGCCGTGGCCGACCTCCCGGCGCTTGCCGGCGCTTCTCCGCCCGAGCGCCGGCCCCGCCGCGGGCGCGGCCACGGCGAGGTCGACAAGCCAGGGCCAGACTGGCGGCCCACCAGCGAACGGTTCCGGGACCCGCGCACGCGCCGGGTGCTGCGCGTGTGGGTGGATCCGGCCGGCGACCGCCACTACGTGGCGGAGTGAGCGTGCGCTAGCGCGTCGCCTTCTTGAGCGCGCTCCGCGCCTTGCCGACCGTGTTCTTCGCCTTGCCCTTCATCTCCTCGGCGGCGCCGCGGGCCTCGGTGCCCTGCCGGCCGGTCGCGCTGACCGGTCTCGCGCTTGGTGCGGCCCTTGAGCTCCTCGGCCTTGCCCTTCACTCGCTGCGTTCGATCTCCCATCGCTCCTCCGTTTCTCCGGATTCTGTTTAGCGATGGCTACCCCGACTCGACCGGGGCGACGCGGTCGAGCGACGTACGACTTCGGACAGCACGCGCGGCCAGTGCTCGCGGAGCGCTTCGTGTCCCATGAACAGCCCGAGGTGTCCGCCGCTGCTCGTGTGCCGAGTCACGAGCTCGGGCGGGGTGGACGCGTGCGAGGCGAGCGCGAACACCTGATCGGGCGGGGTGATGTGGTCGGTGGCGCCGGCGAGCAGGTTCAGCGGCATCTCGATCCGGCCGAGGTCGACCATCTCTCCACCGACCTCGAGCGAGCCGCCGATCAGCGCGTTGTCGCGGAACAGGTGTCGGACGATCCACAGGTAGAACGCGCCCGGTACGTCCTGCGTGTGCTTGAACCAGTCCTCGAACTCGCGGTAGCGCGCGACGTGCGCCGGGGTCGCCGAGGTTCAGCAGCAGATCGATCTGACGCGAGATCTCGGCGCCCGGCTGGATCATGATGAAGCCGGCGAGCATGTGGCGGCCCTCGAGGATCCCTCCGCCCGAGGCGACGAGCGCCTCGTAGAAGCGGAGGTTGCCGTCGGGCGCGACGCGGCGGATCACCTCGTGGATCACGGGCTCGCCGGCGTGGAAGTCGATCGGCGCGCCGGCGATCGTCAGCGTGTTGACGCGCTCGGGATGCAGCGCGGCGTAGATCGTCGCGAGCCAGCCGCCCTGGCAGTCGCCGATCAGGTTGACGCGCCCGCCACAGTGATCGACCGCTCGGTCGACGACGTCGATGTAGTCCTCGATCGACGCGTCCGCGGTCTCCTTGGTGGCGCCCACCCAGTCGAGCGACAGCGCCCGCTCGAGGCCGGCGGCGACGATCGTCCGCATCTGGCTCTGGTCGGCCGAGTAGTCGACGATGCACGAGTCGTGGCCGGCCTGTGGCGGGAGCACGAGCGTCGGCACCACTCGGGCCGCCTCGGGACGACCGAGAAATCGCGGAGCCGGGCGAGCGGCGCCTCGAACACGATCTCGTGCGGCGTGGTCCAGGCCGGCGGCCGCCGTTCCGCGGTGAGCGCGAGCCAGCGAGGGAAGTCGAACGCAGTCGGTCCGCGCTGTACCGCCGCGGCCCAGCATTTGCCGATTCCTTCGAGCGCGGCGGCGCCGGCGTCGAGCCAGCTGTCGAGCGAGGCCCGAGGCCATGCTTGGCGCGGGAACCGGGGGGCATTGCGGCACAACGGTCATATTCGACCTCCTTGCGAAGAACCTGCGAAGTACCAGCGAAATACCGTTAAACGGTGAAGCACCGGCGGTAAACCCACCGGTGCTTCTTAACAACGAGTATCAGCGCACGCTACTCACGCGTGCCGACGGAAGGGCTACTTCAGGAAGCTGCGCGCGGTCGAGGTGTAGGTGCCGGCGAGCTCCTTGGTCACGTCGACCTGGGCCTCGATCAGGCTCTTGAGCCACTCCTGCTGGGTCGCGCCGGCGAACTTCAGCTGAAGCTCGGTGGTCCGGTCGACGGCCTTCTCGTAGGAGTCGAGGTAGAGGTTGCCGGCCTTGCGGGCGGCCGCGAGGAACTGCTCGCTGCTGTCCTTGACCTGCTCGAAGGCGGTCTCGAACGTGGGGATGCCGGTCTTGGCGGAAGTGGTGGTTGCCATGTGGGTGTCTCCTGGATCTCGCTTGTACGGTCAGTGTGCTTGCAGCTTAGCACGTAATTTGCAAGCGCGCAAGCATTCGTTCGTCCGAGGAAGGTGCTTGCGATTAGCTGCCTCTTTGCAAGCAGCTAGCAAAGATACGCCGCCGCGGGCCGACGGTTACATCGGCACGGCGCGCGTGCCGAGGCGTAGGCTCCGGCCGCCTGTCCTTCCATCCAGCGAGGAGCTTTCAATGACCGACCACGTCTACTCCGTCAGCGAGATCGTCGGATCTTCCCCCGGGGGGATCGACGACGCGATCAGCAATGCGCTCGACCGCGCGCGCAAGACCCTGCGCCACCTCGATTGGTTCGAGGTCACCGAGATCCGCGGCCACCTCAAGGACGACGGCGCGATCGACTACTACCAGGTGGGGCTGAAGTTGGGCTTCCGGCTCGAGGACTGACGCCGTCGTTCACGGTCGAGCCGGCGAATCGCGCCGAGGAACGCCTCGTGCGCGAAGTCCTCGGCGGCCGCGTGGTCGTGAACGATCAGGTACGCGGCCCGGCACGCCCGCGGCCAGAAACGACGTGAACAGGGCCTCGAGATCCGCCTCGGATCCCGCCAGCGCGCCGCGGATCAGCGCCCGCTCAGAACGCGCGCGGTGCGCGCGCCGGCACCCGAGCTCGCCGGTGCCCGCGATCCTCTCCGCCGCAGCAGGCACGGGTCACGCGACAGGGACACGATCGCCGCACATCGTCCCCTTTACGAATCCGATCGCGCAAGAGGTCCCCTCATCCGCGCGACACCCAGCGGGTCTCGCCGCCCTCGATGACGTCGGTGGGGACCAGCCCAAGACGCGCGGCCACGCCGGCCGACGCCGTGTGCTGGGGCAAATGTGAGCGGTGAAGTGCCCGACGCCCGCGGCCCGTAGCCACTCCACCATCGCGCCGGCGGCCTCCGTCGCATAGCCCCGGCGCTGATGGGCGGCGCCGATCACCCACGCGAACTCGGCAGACGTGCTGAGGCCCTCACGGCTGAGCGTCGCCTGTACGGTGCCGACCGCGAGCCGCGGGTCCGTGACTCTGACGATCCAGTTGAGCCACCCCTGGTGCCCGTCGGGGGAATGCCCGGCGGCCTGCAGCGCGTATCGAGCCCGAAGCCCCGCCGCCGTCGGCGGATCGCCGCCCATGAACTCGTACAACCTCGGGTCGCCGAGGACCTCGAGCATCTCGCCGGCGTGGTCGACGCGCAGCGGCTCGAGCGTCAGGCGCGCGGTCTCGATCGGTTCGGCGATCGGCCAGTCCACGTACGTAACGTAGGCGGTGTCGGGTTTGGTAGCGGCGGTGGGTTTGAGCGGGCGCGCCGTAGCCGCCACACCCCCGCTAGATAGAACGTTCTACTTGTGATACGGTCCGCCGAACGCGTCGATGCCGAGCGCCACCGACGTCCCGACCCGCGAGCGCATCCTCTACGCGAGCGCGGAGCTGTTCCGCCGGCAGGGCTACGCCGGCACCGGCCTCAAGCAGATCGCGACCGAGTCCCGACGCGCCGTTCGGTTCGCTCTACCACTTCTTTCCCGGGCGGCAAGGAGCAACTGGCCGACGAGGTGCTGCGGATCGGCGGGCGGTTCTTCCTGGCGCTGTACGAGGCGATCGCGGGCGCGGCGCCGGATCTCGACGACCGCGGTCCGCGACTTCTTCGACGGCGCCGGCGCAGACGCTCGAGGCCACCGATTACGCCGACGCGTGCCCGATCGCGACGGTCGCCGGCGAGATCGCGAGCACGCACGAGGTTCTGCGCATCGCCACCGCCGACGTGTTCGAGTCGTGGCTCGCCGCGCTTGCGCGGGACGCGATGCAGGCCGGCGTGCCGGCGGACCGGGCTCGGCCGCTCGCCCTGAGCGTGCTCGCGCTGCTCGAGGGCGCGTTCCTGCTCAGCCGCTCGACGCGGAGCCTCGAGCCGATGCAGACCTGCTCGGAGGCCGCGGTCGCGCTGGTCGGCGCGGCGCTGCTGGAGAAGCCCACGACCCCGGAGGCCCGACCATGATCCACAAGCCCAGCCTGATCGCCGGCGCCGGCGCGGCGATCGCCGCCCGCGCGCTCCTGCCGCGACTGGCGCTGCTCAAGCTGCGCAGCGACGTTCGCCGGCTGAACGCCGGCGACTACGAGCCGCTGCTCGCGGGCTACGCCGACGACGCCGTCCTGCACTTCAACGAGGGCGCCGCACCGCTGGTCGGGAGATCACCGCGGCAAGCCGGCGATCGAGCGCTTCCTGCGCGAGTTCATCGCCGCCGGTCTGAAGGGCGAGATCCGCCAGCTCTGGATCGCGGGCCCTCCGTGGGCGCTGACGCTGGCCGCGCGCTTCGACGACCGCGCCACCGGTCCGGACGGCGAGGAGCTCTACGCAAACCGTGTCGCGATCGTCGCGCGGACGCGCTGGGGCAAGATCGTCGAGCACGAGGACTTCTACGCGGACACCGGGCGGATCCTGGCGTTCGAGCAGAAGTTGCGCGAGCTCGGGATCGCCCCGGTGGCGGAAGAGAGTTCCGCAACGTCGCGGCCTACCTGACGTGATTCAGGCGGGCTGGCGCAACCGCGCGTGCCCGGGTCATAACCGCACGATCGGCACTCGCCCCGGGGGTGAATGCGGATTCACGCACGCATACGGGTCGTAAAGCCGATCTCGCCGCGCGGACGTGGTCGAGATCGGCCTCATGACCCATTCGGGAGGGCGCTTCGAGGTCCTCACGGCCCTAAACGCCTCACTCGAGCATTGCCACCGACCCGATTGTCGAGTTCATACGCCTCTGCCACCGGGAACTCGGCACTGACCTCCGGTCAGGCGTCGAGTGCGCACCATCCCGTCCTCGTGTCAGGCGCCGGTGACCGCCTGCGCCTGCGTGGTGTGAGCCACGAGGCGGCCCTCGTCGTCGCGCAACTCGGTCTCGACGACGATCACCGATCGTCCGACGCGCAACGGGCGGGAGGTCGCGGTGACGTGCCCCTCACGCACGCCGCGGAGGAAGTTCGTCGACGACGAGATCGTCGCGGTGCCGCGCTTCGGCAGGCAGGTTGAGGAAGGCGCACATGCCTCCCATGTTGTCCGCGAGCGACATCAACGCTCCGCCGTTGAGCGCGCGGCCTGTCGTGCAGAGGTCCTCGCGCCAGGGCAGCCGGCCGACCACCTCCTCGGGGGTTGCCGAGATGAGCTCCATCCCGAGCGCCGCGGCGAACGGAATGACCGCCAGCAGCTCGGTGAGTGACTGATCCGGCTCGGATCCCATGCGCAGGCAAGCCTATTTCACGCGGCGGTCACTCGATGTTCCACCCGAAGTAGACCTCGGAGCCGCAGATCTGGTCACCCTTGAACGTGAGGATCTCGGTGTTCCGGCCGCGATGACCGTCGGAATGCCTGAGCTCATAGGTGACGATCACCTCGTCACCTGTCTCCAGCAGCCGCACGAAATCGAAGTCCTGTCCCCGGCCCGCACCGGGCCAGCAGCGCTCGAAGTAACCCTCGCGGTCCAGGCCCACGTCGAGTGGACTCGAGAATGTGAAGTCGTCACTGAGCATGCGTTCGACCGCCTCGCGGTCCCCTGCGGCGAACGCCAGGTAGAGACCGCGGGCGCGCTCGACTCGGTTGTCCGAGGGCATGCGCTCACCTCTGCTTTCGTTGGACGTCATGAGCTAAGACGTCCGCGTGAGCGGAGTCTCATCGGTCGGCGGTACGACACCGCGGTCGCTAGGCCGTAAAGTCGAAGCGAGATCGACGCAGAGGAGCGAACGATGTCCGAGACGGTTGCAGCGGTGCACGATTTCCGGCTCCCGGGTGAGTCGGACGAGTACAGACGGGCCCGGGACGAGCTTCTCCAAGCGGAGGTCGACCTGCGACGGCAGATCGCGCGTGTGGCGGCGCAGCGACGCGAGCTTCCGCTCGGCGGCGTGGTCCCGACCGACTACTCGTTCGAGGAGTGGGACGGCGCTGCGGGCGCGCCGCGCGAGGTCCGGCTCTCCGAGTTGTTCGACGACGGGAAGGACACGCTGTTCCTGTACAGCTTCATGGTCGTGCCGCGCGAGCAGGGGCTGCCGTTCGTGGGCCCGTGCCCGTCGTGCACGTCGATCATCGACGGGATCGACGGGGCGCTCCCGCACATCACGCAGCGGATGAGCTTCGCGGTGTCGTCCAAGGCACCGATCGAGCAGTTCCGCGAGCATGGCGCGAGGCGCGGCTGGCGGCACGCCCGCCTCCTGTCGTCGGCTTCGAGCAGCTACAACCGCGACTACGGCGCCGAGGACTCGAACGGCTACCAGTGGCCGCTGGCCACGGTGTTCGTCCGGCGAGACGACGGGATCCACCACTTCTGGAGCAGCGAGCTGTGGTTCGTACCGCACGACAGCGGCCAGGGTCCGCGTCACGTCGACTTCATGTGGCCCATATGGTCGGTGTTCGACCGAGCGCCCGACGGGCGAGGCGAATGGGAACCGAAGCTCGAATACGAATAGCGCCGGCGACGGCAGCAGCGGTCGCCGGCGCCGCGAAACTGGCCTTTGGTTGAGGGCGACGCCGTGAATCAGACTTGACATCTTCCGTTTGGTGGGTAGCTGCCGCGGCGAGGCACGGGTTCGGGACCTCTAGCCGCGGCTCAAGATCGAAAAAGGAGTTTCGATGGCTGGTCGTCGTTCGGTGGGGTTGGGGCTCATCTGTGCCCTGGGTGTGATGGTGGGGCCGGCGGTGGGCACCGCGCTCGCCGCGCCGCAGATCTACTGGGGCAACTTGGGCGCCGGATCGATCGGCGCGGCCGACGGCGATGGCAGCAACGTGAATCAGAGCTTCATGACCGGTTTTGGCAGCGGCGACCCGATCGCGCTGGCCGCCGACGGCCAGCATCTCTACTTCAGCGACCGGGACGCGGGCACGATCGGCGTGGCCGATTTCCACGGCACGGTCCTCAACCCGAGCCTGATCAACGGCATTCACGGCGTCAACGGGATCGCGGTCAACGCCCGGCACATCTACTGGTCGAACGCGCTGACGAACACGATCGGCGAGGCGAACCTCGATGGAACGGACGTGAACGCGAACTTCATCGCGGCCGCCAGCCGGCCCTTCGCGCTGGCGGTCGACGGCCAGCACCTCTACTGGACCAACATCTCCACCGACGCGGTCGGCGAGGCGAACCTCGACGGGACCGGCGTGAATCAGAGCTTCATCACAGGTGCTCGGGGCATCACCGGACTGGCGCTCGACGGCCAGCACCTCTACTGGGGCAACTCCACCACGGAAACGATCGGGGAGGCGAACCTCGACGGCACGCACGTGAACGAGAGTTTCGTCACCGGCGCCGGCAACGTCCTCGGGGTGGCGGTCTACGGTCAACACATCCTCTGGAGCGAGCTGAGCGCCACCGGAACGATCGGCTCGGTGCCCCTAAGCGGCGGGAGGGGACAGCTGGGGTTCATCACCGGCGGTAACTACCCGTTTGCGCTCGCTGTGTCGGGTTCGACCCCGCCGCAGGGTTCCGACCCCGCTCCCGGGCTCGACGACGCCCGCCGGTGGTCAGCAGCGCGCCGAGAAGTTCTACGTGGTCAGTTGCAAGACCGTGAGCAAGACCGTGCTGCAGAAGATCAGGGGCAAGGCACGCAAGATCAGGGTCAAGCAGCAGAAGTGCTCGCACAGGCCGGTCTCGAGCACGATCGGCTTCACGACCGGTGGCGCCGATCGCGCGACGATCTCGCGCAAGGGCGTGACGTACGCGACCGGAACCGGGGTGAAGCTGGCGGGCGGTCGCTCACAGCTCGTGCTGACCGATCTGCGCCCGCTCCGGAGCGGCACCTACACGCTCACGCTGCGGGGACCGGGTAGGCGCCACAGCAGCACGATCACGCTCGGCTGAGCTCCTTGGAGTACTGCCAGAGCGCCTTGTCGAGCGTGCGGATGCTGACCCCCGCGTCACGCGCGAGCTCGCGGCAGGCCGCGAGGTATTCGAGCCAGAAGCTCACTGGGTAGGTCGAGCGGGGCTTGACCCCGAGGGACTCGAGCGCGCGCACGTCGAGGATCGGGTAGTCGTCGGGAAAGGCGAAATAGAGGAGGGTCGACGCGGTCGGCACGCCCACGCCCTCGAGCGCGAGCAGTTCCGTGATTCGGGTCGCCTCGTCCTCGGCGGCAAGCGCGCGACGGGTGGCGTCGACGCACCGCGTCCTCGGTGTTCGCGGCGACCTTCGGGCGGCTGCGGACGGTCTTCCATCCGCACACCTGGACGAACTCCTCGCGCGTGTAATAGCCGCGGGCCCTGGCGGCGGCGCCGACCGCCAGCCGTGAGCCGTCGTCCGAGCCGGGGAACCTTGCCGCGAGGTCCCGGATCTGCGCGGCAGGAAACTGCAGTGCGAAGGTCCTGCGCGGGACGGACGTCAGCGCCGGTCGCCGCCGCCGAACAGCTGCAGGAAGAACAGGAACACGTTGAAGATGTCGAGGAAAATGCCTGCCGCGATCGGGACGGCGGCGTTGTTGTTCGCGGAACGGAGGCGGTTGAAGTCGACGATCGTGAACCCGCCGAAGATCACGAGCCCGAGAACGCAGTAGATGATGTTCGAATGCGGGATCGAGACGAAGATCGTCACGAGCCCGAACACGATCAGCGCCAGCAGCGCCCAGAACAGCGTTCTCGCCAGAGCCGACAGGTCTCTGCGCGTGGCGTAGCCGAACGCGCCGCAGCCGGCGACGAACGCGCCGGTCGCGCCGGCGGCCTGCCATAGCGCCGCGGGATTCGCGTGCGCGTAGTACGCGATCACGGGTGCGACGGCGAGGCCGAGCGCCAGCCCGAGCCCGAACAGCAACGCGATCGCGAGCTGCTCGCGCCCGCGCGAGTTCGGCGATGTTCAGCCCGAACACGCAGGCGAACGCGGCGATGAAGAACAGGATCCCGACGCCGCCGGTGAGGTTGCGGCCGATGTACGCGCCGAGCGCAGCGAACCCGACGGTGACCGCGACCAGGCCCATGACCTGGCCGAACACCGCTCGCGTCTGATCGCGTGTGACCGCAGCGCCGTAGGCAGGTTGGTCGTAGGTAGACATGCGCGGCTACTCCTTCACTGGTTGGTCCCGAACGCATCGCACACGGTAGACGATCGGCAGAACGACCCAAACGTCTTTTTCGTTCAGCAGTTGCCGGCGGAATTGTCCGGGTAAAAGCGGCGGCACTCAGTCGACGTCCGGCTGGCGCGAGCAATGAGATATACGTAAGGTCTTGACTAGTTAGAACATAACTAGTATGGTGCCGACCATGCCGAATCCAAGAACCCCTCAGGCGTCGTCCCTCGGACTGATCGTGCTGTGGCAGCTGTTCGAGCGACCGATGCACGTGTACGGGATGCAGAAGATGTTCGAGGCCCAGGGCAAGGATCGGGTCGTCAACGTGCGATCCCGCGCGAGCCTGTACCAGACGATCGAGCGACTCGCAGCGCCACGGCCTCGTGCAGGTGGCCGAGACGGAGCGCACGGAGGGATACCCCGAGCGCGTCGTGTACGCGATCACCGACGCCGGACGCGAGGTCGCGCGCCAGTGGCTGCGCGAGATGCTGCACAACACCGAGGGCGAGTACCCCGAGTTCATCGCGGCGGTGTCGATTCTGTTCGGCCTGCCGCCCGAGGAGGCGCGCGAGGAGCTCGAGCTGCGCGCGGACAAGCTCGCCGCGGTGCTCGACGCCACCGAGCGAGAGCTCGACCGGGCCCCCGCCGGGCTGCCCCGCCTGTTCGTGCTCGAGGAGGAGTACCGAAAGACGTTGCTGGAGGCCGAGCTCTCGTGGCTCCGAGGCGTGATCGCCGACCTGCGCGAGGGCCGGCTGACGTGGAGTGAGCAGTGGCTGCGCGAGGTCGCGGCGGCGTTCCTCCCGGCGGACGATCAACAACACGAGGAGGACAGATAGATGACACCGATGATCGAGGCCCATGGCCTCACGAAGCGCTATGGAAAGACCGATCGCGCTCGACGGCCTCGACCTGGTCGCCGAGCCGGGACAGGTGGTTGCCGTGCTCGGTCCGAACGGCGCGGGCAAGACGACGTTCGTCCGGACGGTGGCGACGCTGCTGCGCGCCGACGCGGGGAGCGCTGCTCGTCGCCGGGCTACGACGCTCGCGAGCGAGCCGGCCGCGGTCCGTCGGGTGATCGGGCTGGCCGGGCAGTTCGCCGCGATCGAGCCCGCGATGACCGGACGCGAGAACCTCGAGATGGTCGCCCGCCTGTTCGGGCAGAGCCGCCGCGCGGCGAGGGCGAGCGCCGCCGCCGTGCTCGAGCAGCTCGGCCTGGCCGACGACGGCGACCGGTTGGCGCGGACGTACTCGGGCGGGATGCGACGGCGGCTCGACCTGGGCGCGAGCCTCGTCGGCGCGCCGCGGCTTCTGCTGCTCGACGAGCCGACCACCGGCCTCGACCCGCGCAGCCGGATCGAGTTGTGGGATGCGATCCGCGCGCTCGTGCATGCCGGTACCGACGTGCTACTGACCACGCAGTACCTCGACGAGGCCGACCACCTCGCCAGCCAGGTCGTGATCATCGACCACGGCAGGTCGGTGGCCACCGGCAGCCCGGCCGAGCTCAAGCGCCAGATCGGCGGCGGCAACGTCGTCGAGCTTCACGTCCGAAACCCAGCGCGACCTGGCGCGGGTCGCCGAGCATGCTCGGGCCGGCTCGAGCACGGCGACGTGCAGATCGACGAGCCGACCCGCCGCGTGAGCGTGCGCGTCGACTCCGGCGGCGAGGGCCTGATGTCGCGCGCTGCGCTCGCTCGAGGCCTCCGGGGTCGAGCTCGAGGACATCGCGATGCGCCAGCCGAACCTCGACGAGGTGTTCCTCGCCCTCACCGGCCGCCCGGCGGAAGGCCGTGGGGCAATGGCCGCAACCGCCGCCTAGCAAAGCCGAAAGGAAATATCCAAATGACAACAATCGCTCCTGCCCTCGACTCACCTCGGCGAGGTCGCCGGCGGGCGGACCGGGCTCGCCAAGAGCACCGCGACCGTCACCCGCCGGGCCCTGTTGCGCTACGTCCGAACACCGCAGCTGATCGTGCTCGCCACGGTCCAGATGTCGCTGTTCTTCCTGATCTACCGCTACATGTTCGGGGGCGCGATCCACATCGCCGGGATGTCGTACGTCGACTATCTCGTCCCTGGGTTCATCGCGACCGGCGTGCTGTTCAGGGGGATCGGCACCGCGACCGCGATGGCCGAGGACCTCGAGCAGGGGTTCGTCGACCGGCTGCGGTCGCTGCCGATCCCGCGCAGCTCGGTGCTGATCGCGCGCGCGGCGGCGGACACGGCGATCCTCGCCTGGAGCACCGCGTTCACGGCGGCGGTCGCGTTCGCGGTGGGCTTCACCCTCCACGGCTCGGCGCTCGAGGGGCTCGGCCGCGTTCGGGCTGGTGATCCTGTTCGGGTTCGCGTTCGAGTGGGTGTTCATCACGATGGGCCTGTTCGCCGGCAACGCGCAGGCGGCGCAGGGAATGGGCATGATCGTGTTCCCGTTCGCGTTCGTCTCGAGCGCGTACGTGCCGGTCAGCTCGATGCCGAGCTGGCTGCAGGTGTTCGCCAAGCATCAGCCGCTGACCTACATGGTCGACGCGGTCCGTTCGCTGACGCTCGGTCCGCACGCGCAGGCGCTGCTCGGGCACCCGAGCTCGTATTACGTGACTCGCTCGTTGGTCTGGACCGCCGCGATCATCGTCGTATCCGTACCGATCGCCGTCGCCAAGTACCGACGCGGATGAGTGGAACGCGTGGAGTCGCCGGACGGGCCGACCGGCGACTCCACCGGGGGCCTCGCTGATGCGACCAGTAAGAGCAAATGGGACCGTCACGGACACGCTCTTACTCGTACGTATTGAAAGGGAGGCAGCAGACGCAAAACGACTCCGCCATGTTGCGCCTCGCGCGCTGGTGCATCGGCCATCGCCGCTTGGTTGTAGCGACCTGGGTGGTGGTCGCGATCCTCACCACGGCGGTTGCCGGATCGGTCGGCAACCGCTACGCCACCAATTTCACTCTGTCCGGCACGGAGTCACAGCGGGTAAGTGACCTGCTGACGAAGGAGTTCGGGGCCCAGAGCGGCGACGTCGACACGATCGTGTTCCACGTCTCGCACGGCACCGTCGACGCGTCGGCCGTGCGCGGCGAGGTCGTCGAGTGTCGGCGGAGGTCCGACGATCTGGCAGCCGTAGTCGCCGAGCCGGCGGACAAGTTCGTCGATGGGCGGCAGTACGTCGCCCGCGGGCGGCTCGCTGCCGTCGACCGGGATGCCGCTGGCGACGAAGAACTCCTCGAGGCCGGCGGGGCTGAACGTGACCAGCATCCGAGCGCGTTCGGAGCGGACGATGTAGGCATGCGCGATGCCGCGCGGTGCGAGGGCGTAGTCGCCAGTCGCGAGATCGATGCGCTCGCCGCCGACGATGAGCGTGACATCGCCCTCAACGACGTAGAAGCTCTCGTCTTCGTTGTGATGGACGGGCAGGGACGTGGCGAGGCCGTGCGGGTCGTCGGTCTCGATCTGAGAGAACGCGTTACCGGTCTCGGCCCGGCCGGCCTTCACGGTGACACGGCCGGTCTTGAACCAGACGTCGGCCAGGCCCTCACCGGCGGCCAGGACGTACGGGTTGGTGACGGTGATGGTGCTGGATGACACGGCTGCTCCTTATCGCTTGGAATCAGCTGCCGAGCTCGTTGCGCTCAGCGACCCGGTTGGCTGCGGTCAGGCACGATGGTCCGCTCCGGTCAGGGCCGTGTCATCGGCCAGGTGGCCGATTCGGGGGGATGATTCTGGGTCGGGCCCCTAGCGGGCGTCGGGCGCCGGCGGGCCCGAATCGTGTTCTGCGACCCAGTTCGCGACCTGCACGCGTGACTCGAGGCCGAGCTTGGCGAGGATGTGGGACACGTGCGTCTTGACGGTCGCCACCGACACGAACAGATCGGTGGCGATCGCGCGGTTGGACAGTCCGTCCGCGACGAGCCTTGCCACCTCCAGCTCGCGGGCGCTCAGCTCGTCGGCGCCGTGCGCGTCGTCCGCTGGAGGGACATGCCGATCGGCCGCAGGCTCGTCCTCGAGCGCGGCAGCCACCACCTCATCGGCGCCGAGCGAATAGCCGTGCTCGAGGCAGTCGCGGTAGCGGGCTTCGCCAAGCCCGGTGCGCACCGCCTCCTCACAGGCGTCGTGATGCGCCTGCCCGTACGGGTAGAGGGTGATCCCGAGCTCCTGGGATAGCGCTGCGCCGGCGCCCAGCAGCAGCGCCGCTCGCTCCGACCGCCCAGAGGATCCCGCCACCCAGGCCAGGCCCTCCAGGCTCGTCAGCAAGCCCCACCGGTGACCGATCGCATCCTGGATCCGGACCGCCTCCTTGAGGCATGCCTCGGCCCTCGGCCCATCTCCCAGCAGCCACAGAACGATCCCCAGCAGACCGTTGGAGATCGCGCGGATCATCTTGTCCCCGGCCCGCTCACTGGCCTGAAGCGCCTCGTCGGCCAAGCGCCGCGCGTCCGTCAACTCGCCGGCCGTCGCAACCGCGCTCGCAAGAAAGTAGAGAGAGATCGCAAGCCCCATTGGGTCGTCGACCCGTCCCATCCGTTCGCGCGACTGGGCAGCCAGGTCGCTCGCCAGGTCCACATTTCCCAGGCGCAGATGAACCTGCCCGAGCCCGGCCAGGACGTACGCCAGCTCTCGATCCCCGCCCGTCTGACCGCAGACCAGCCGCGCCTCCTCGAGCGCTGACAGCGCGCGGTCATAGTCGCCGGTCGCCTGACAGAGGTACCCCAACGCCGACAGCGCCATCGCGCGGGTCGGGCTGGGCGCCGGCTCGAGCGCCAGGAGCGCCTCGAGACGCCGGCCGCCGGCCCGGTAGCGGCCCCGCACCATCCAGTAGGGCCAGAGATCGGTCGCCATTCGAAGCCCGAGCTCCACGTCGGGCGCCGACTCAGTGAAGAAGTCGAGTGTCGCCTCGACGTTCGCCCACTCGACGTCCAGCGTCTCGAAGACGTCGACCTGCTCCGGAGTTCCCCACCACGGGCGCTCGCCGCCCGAGAAGCGCGCGGCATACCAGGCCGCGTACCGGCGCGCCAGCTCGACGTCCTCACCAGCCTCAGCCAATCGCTGCGCGCCGTACAACTTCAGCGTCTCGAGCAGTCGGTAGCGCCCTCGGCGGCTCCTGTGTTCCATCGTCAATATGGACTTGCCGACCAGGCTCGCGACCAGATCGACGATTTGCTCGCGCTCCAGCCCTGCGTCCGAGCAGACGTCCTCCGCGGCCTCGAGGCCAAAGCTGCCCGCGAACACGCTCAGCCGCCGCCACAGGACCCGCTCCTCAAAGGAAAGGAGCTCATAGCTCCAGTCCACCGTCGCCCGCAGTGTCTGGCCGTGCCCAGACCCGGTCGCGTGAGAGGCCGCCAGCAGCCGCAGCCGGTCGTCCAGACGATCGTGCAGATCATCGGCCGTCATCGAGGCCAGCCGCACCGCCGCCAGCTCGATCGCCAGCGGCAGCCCGTCCAAGCGCCGGCAGATCTCGCTCACCGCGCGACGGTTCTCGCTCGTAAGCGCGAAATCCGGGGCCACGGCAACAGCTCGGTCGACGAGCAGCCTGAGCGCCTCGACGTCCGCGAGCGCGACGATGGGCAGCCGCTTCCCATCCGCTGGAACGTCGAGCGCCGACAGGACGACGACCGCCTCTCCGGGGACGTCCAAGCGCTCGCGACTGGTGCAGAGAATCCGCACCCGCTCACACTCCGATACCACCGAGGCCACCAACTGCCGACACGCGTCGAGCAGGTGCTCGCAGTTGTCGAGCACGAGCAGGAGACGGCGCTCGCGCAGGTGAGCCATCAACGCCTCGTCGATCGCGTCGTTGCGTCGCTCCTGTACCCGCATTGCGCGCGCGAGCGCGTCCGCCAGCAGAGCTGGTGCTTCCAGCTCGGCCAGCTCGACCAACCAGACCCCATCCGGGAAATGCCGCCCGAGCTTGCCGGCCGCGTGCAGGGCGAGTCGGCTCTTGCCAATCCCACCCGGCCCGGTCAGCGTGATCACACGTGCAGCCGACACCAGCTTCCTGACCTCCGCGACCTCGCGGACTCGCCCGACGAAGCTGCTGAGCTCAGCCGGCAGGTTGCCTGCGGTCAGCTGCTGTCGCCCGCTAGCCATCTCAAGGGTTCCTCTGACGAAGCGACGCGAACATTGCCGTGCTGACGGAAGCGATTGCGCCGAAGGCCGAGTGATCCCCGCAGATCGGAGCGGACCGATCGTATCGGCGCGCCGCCCGAAATCATCCCCCGCATCGGCCACTTGGCCGATGCGGCCGCGTGGCTGGAAGCGCACCATGGCGACCATGAACGGTCACCCCCCGACTCAAAAGGATCGCCCGCATGTCACACCCCCACTCAAGCGTCGCTCGCTTCCCACACTCCCGCTCAAGGGTCACTCGCACCTCACACCCCGACCCGAACGGCGCGCCCGACCTCAGACCGCTTCAGCTCGGCGAGATCTGGGAGAACCCCGCCACCAATGAGCGAGCCACGATCGTCGAGCTGCCCTACTCGAATCCCGAGAACCGCGTGACCGCCGAGCTGACCGCGCTCGTTGGAGCGCGCGTCATGGGCGAGCATCGCCACCCCGCGCTGACCGAGCGATTTACCGTGCTCGAGGGCGAGCTGACCATGAAGCTCGACGGGCAGACGAGCAGCCTGCGCGAAGGCGAGTCGGCCGTCGTCAAGCCGGGCGCCTGGCACGACTGGTGGAACGCGGGCGAACGGGATGCCCGGGTACGCGTGGAGATCAGCCCCGGCGAGCGCTTCACATACATGATCGAAACCATGTTCGGGCTCGCCCGCCTCGGATACACCAACACCAAGGGCATGCCGTACCCGCTACAGCTGGCGCTGACCGCGCGCGAGTTGAGCGACGTGATCGTGTTCCGATCACCGCCACCGCCCGTTCGGCGCGCACTCTTCGGCGCCCTCGAACCGATCGCGCGCCGGCGGGGCTATCGCGCGACCTACCCGCAGCTCTCACGCACGGTGGTCGCTCCGCGGCCGTAGAGGCGCATCCGCTCCCGAGAACCCCTGCCTCTCGGTGGCGGGAGTCGAGGCGGAGTCCGGCCTCGACCACTTTCACATATCGAAATGGCAAGGACGCTCGACGCCGATCGCGTCCGCCACGCCGAGCGGTTCGCGCGCGCTCGACTCGCTTCGAGCGAGCCGGCTCGCTGGCCCCATCCGGTCCGCCTGCCGATCCGATGTCGGAGGACGTGAGCGCGCAGGTGTGTCCGGCCCTGGTCGACGGGCTGATCGAGCTCTACGGGCAACCGAGACGGCCAGCACAGAATCCAATCACTGATCTGCGCCATCTCCGCGGATTGCGGTTTCAAGACCTGGACGTGTGGGAATCGAAGGCACGTGCCGCTCTATTCGTGTCGCGCGTGTGGCCTTGCGACAACGGCCTCGTGGCGCGACGCCGTCACGGCGCACCGCGTCGGCTCGCCGGACTGCGCCGGCGAGGTCGAGATGGTGGCTAGTTTCGCGAATCGGCCCCAGGATCCCGGCCGGGGTCGCGACCGCCGCGCGGGCAGCATGGCCGGAGCTGACCGCCGAGCCCCCGCGTCAGGTCCTTCGCGGGGCTCCGCGTGACTCGCTGATCGGCCCGGCTTCGTCGCGGGCAACGTGACTGGCCGATCAGCCGGGGGCGTACCCACGGCAGCGGCCGGGACAATCGCCCGATCTTGCGAGGAAGGAATCGAGCAGCGTGAGTGAGGTTCGGGCCGCCTGCCGCGCCACCTACATCGCGTTCGCCGCGGCCGGCTTCGGCTTCGCCAGCTGGGCGTCGCGGATTCCGCAGGTCAAGGTCCGGCTCGGACTCGATCCGTCGGAACTGGGACTCGTGCTGCTCGCGATCGCCGGCGGATCGGTGCTGGCGCTGCCGCTATCGGGCCCGGTGGTGGCGCGCTTCGGCTCGCGTCGCACGGTCGCGGCGACGGCGGCGCTCACGGGCGCCGGCCTGGTCGCGGTCGCCTGGGGCTACCGGGCCGGCGTGGCGCCCGTCCTCGCCGGGCTGTTCGCGCTCGGCATCGGGACCGCCGGCTGGGACGTCGCGATGAACGTTCACGGGGCGGTGGTCGAGCAGCGTCTCGGGCACTCGATCATGCCGCGGTTCCACGCGGCGTTCAGCCTGGGCACGGTCGCGGGAGCGCTCGGCGGTGCCGCGATGATCGCACTCGGGGTGTCGGTGACCGCGCACCTTACGATCGTCGGGCTGGCGATCGGGATCGGCGTGCCGATTGCGGTGCAGGCCTTCGTCTCCGATCGCGCCGCGGCTGCGGGCGAAGCCGGCGTTTCGACTTCGAATACGCCGCGCGCCTCGCTTGCGGCGTGGCGCGAGCGGCGAACGCTGCTGATCGGGCTGTTCATGCTGGCGTTCGCGTTCGCCGAGGGCACCGGCAACGATTGGATCAGCGTCGCGATCATCGACGGCCATGGGGCCGCGCCCGTCGGTCGGGACGCTCGCGTTCGCCGCGTTCCTGACCGCGATGACAACCGTGCGCTGGTTCGGGCCATCGCTCCTCGACCGCTACGGCCGCGTGCCGGTCGTGCGCGGGCTGGCCGTGGTGGCGATGGCCGGCCTCGTCGTGTTCGCGTTCGGGCCGAGCACGCCGGTTGCGTTCGCCGG
This sequence comes from uncultured Alphaproteobacteria bacterium, assembly GCA_963732455.1. Taxonomy (GTDB): domain Bacteria; phylum Pseudomonadota; class Alphaproteobacteria; order Rhizobiales; family Xanthobacteraceae; genus Bradyrhizobium. Next base: position 422,647 of record CAVSZM010000010.1, read on the forward strand.
CGCCGTACTGTGGGGGGCCGGCGTGTCGCTCGGGTTCCCGGTCGGGATGAGCGCCGGCGCGGACGACCCGGCGCTCGCGGCGCCCAGGGTCGGCGTGATCTCGACGATCGGGTACTGCGCGTTCGTCTGCGGCCCGCCGCTGATCGGGTTTCTCGGCCAGCATGTCACGGTGTTGCACGCGCTCACGGCGGTGATCGTGCTGCTCGCGCTCGCGGTCGTGATCGCCGGCGCGGTCCGCCCGCTCAGGCTTAGTCGGGGCTCATACCGAGCCGGTTAGCGAGCATCTCAACGGTGGCGCTCTGGATCAGGGCTGAGACCAGCACCGCGAAGAACACGAGGTTGAAGAACTCGAGGCTGCGCGGCACGTCACGCGGAGCTCAGGTCCCACGCTGCCGGTTCGTGCATGTTCGTGCACAAACAGGCGTGATCGTGTAGCATCCGGCAGGTGCTGACAGACGAACGACGCGCCCTGATCCTCGACCGGCTGCGCATGCACGGTCGTGTGCTCGCCGCCGACCTGACCGTCGAGCTCGACGTGTCGGCCGACACGGTTCGGCGCGACCTGCGTGAACTCGACGAGGCCGGTCTGCTGCGGCGGGTGCACGGCGGCGCGCTGCCCCGTCATGGGGACGCCGCCCCGTTCCAGGCACGTGCCGCCCGGGCGCCCGAGGCGAAGGCGTCGATCGCGCGGCGGGCCGCCGCCTGCGTGCAGGACGGCCAGGTGATCGTTCTCGACGGTGGCACGACGACACTCGAGGTCGCGCGCGCGCTGCGGCCGGATCTGCGTGCCAGCGTGATCACGACGAGCCCGCCGATCGCGCTGGAGTTGGCGAATCATGCCGGTCTCGAGGTGACGATCGTGGGCGGGACGCTCCGCCCGGACTCGCTCGTGACCGTCGGCGCGGCCGCCGTCGAGGCGCTTCAGCTGATCCGCGCGGATGTCGTGTTTCTCGGCGTGTGCGGTCTGCACCCCGAGATCGGCGTGACCACCGCCGATCTCGAGGAGCGGTACGTGAAAGCGGCGATGATCGACGGGGCCGCCGACGTCATCGCGCTCGCCGACCACGACAAGCTCGGGACCGCGATGCCGGTCGTCGTCGCACCGCTCAGCGCCGTGACCCGCCTCGTCACCGATGCGGATGCCGACGACGATGCGCTCGCCCCGTACCGCGCGCTCGGGATCGAGGTGCTGCGCGCATGAGCGCGACGTGCACATGAGGGCGCGCATCGGGATCACGACCGTGTTCTTCGTCGACGGTGCGCTGTTCGCGACGTGGGTGTCGCGCATCCCGGCCCTGTCTGGGCGCGTCGGGGCCGGAACCGGCTTGCTCGCCCTGGCTCTGCTCGCCCCCGCGGTCGCCGCGCTCGTGACGATGCCGATCGTCGGGCGCCTTCTGCCGGGCCGCGCCACCCGGACCTTCTGTCGGTTCGCGGTCGCCGCGTTCATGACCGCGATCTTGCTGCCCGCGGTTGCACGGAGCGTCCCGGCTCTCGCCGCCGCGCTGCTGATCGTCGGCGCCGCGAAGTCCGCGCTCGATCTCTCGATGAACGCACAGGGCGTGTCGGTCGAGCGCCACCTCGGGCGGCCGATGCTGTCGTCTCTGCACGCGGCGTACTCATTCGGCGGGTTCGCGGGCGCCGGGCTCGGCGCGCTCGCCGCCGCACTCGACGTCGCGCCGCTCGCGCAGTTCGCGGTCGCCGCGCTGCTGTTCGGCATTCCAGGGCTGCTCGCCACGGCTCCGCTGCTGCGCGAGGACGTGGACGCCGACGCGCATGCGCCGGCCCTGCGCTGGAGGGCGCTCCCGTCGCGGCTGGCGCTGATCGGGATCGCGTGCCTGTTCTGTCTGATGGCCGAGGGCGGCGCGTCCGACTGGAGCGCGAAGCTCGTCCACGACGACCTAGCTGGGTCGGCGGCGCTTGGGGCGATCGCCTACGCCGTGTTCAGCGTGGCGATGGGCACCGGGCGTCTGATGGCCGACCGTCTCTGGACGCGTTGGGGCACGGTCGGGCTGCTGCACCGGTGCGGGGCGCTCGCCGCGGTCGGGTTCGCCGCCGGCCTCGTGGTCGGCACGGCGCCCGCCGCGATCGCCGGGTTCGCCGCGCTCGGACTCGGGCTCGCAGGCGTGGTCCCGACGCTGTTCCGCGCGGGCGCCGATCAGCCGGGTGTCTCGACCGGGCCGGCGCTCGCGGCGGTCACCTCGCTTGGATACTTCGGGTTCCTGGCGGGACCTCCGCTGATCGGGGGCGCCGCGCAGCTCACGTCGCTGCGGCTGGCGAGCGGCATCCTCGTGCTCGCCGGCCTGCTCGTCGTGCTCCTCGCGCGCGTTGCCGCGGTACCCGGCCCCGGACGGGTACGCCCGGGGCGAGCGGGGTCGCTTGCGCGTAACGCCGCGCTACGGTAGGAACATGCGAAGCCCCACCTGGCTCGCGCTGGGCGCGGCGCTGTTTCTGGCCGGCTGCGGCTCCGCAGGATCGTCCTCGGTCGCCGCGACGGATGCGGCCGCGAGGGCCGCGGGACTGCACCTGGTGCGGGTCGGGTCGTTTCACCAGCCGACGTACCTGACCGGAGCTCCGGGCGACCCGCACCGGCTGTTCGTCGCTGAGAAGTCCGGCGTGATCGTCGTGCTCGTGAACGGCCATCGACGAGCGCGGCCGTTCCTGGACATCTCGAAGCTCGTGAACTCGGGCGGCGAGGAGCAGGGTCTGCTGTCGATCGTGTTCGCGCCGGACTACGCGAGCAGCGGACGGTTCTACGTCGACTACACGGGCAGCAACGGCGACGTTCAAGTGGTCCAGTACCGCCGCGCCGGCAACGACCCGAACCGCGCGGACCCCGCCAGCGCGCGCGGGGTGCTGACGATCCCCCACCACCTCTATTCGAACCACAACGGCGGCCAGCTCCAGTTCGGACCCGACGGCGACCTGTACATCGGCGTGGGCGACGGCGGCAGCGAGGGCGATCCGATGAACGAGGGACAGAACACGGACGTGCTGCTCGCCAAGATCCTCCGGATCCGGCCCGGGGCGAACGGCGGCTACACGATCCCCGCCGGCAACCCGTTCGCCGGCGATCCGGGCCACCGTCCGGAGATCTGGGCATACGGTTTGCGAAATCCATGGCGCTTCGCGTTCGATCGGATGACCGGCGATCTCATGATCGGGGACGTCGGACAGGATCAACAGGAAGAGGTCGACTACGCGGCCCGGGGCACCGGGGCCGGCGCCAACTACGGCTGGAGCATCTTCGAGGGGGACCGCCGCAACAAGCCGGGCAGTGCCCCGGGGGCGGTGTTTCCCGTGCTCGTCGCCCGTCACAGCCAGGGGTACTGCGCGATCATCGGCGGCTATGTCGTCAGGGACCGGTCATTGCCCGGCCTGTACGGCCGCTACCTCTACGGCGACCTGTGCAACCCCGGGATCAGATCCGTCAGCCTCGCCGGCGGTCGGGCGCGGGGCGATCGCGCGACCGGCCTGTCGGTGCGCGACATGTCGTCGTTCGGCCAGGACACGCTCGGGCGGATCTACGCTGTGTCGCTCGACGGACCCGTCTATCGCCTCGCGTCGGGGTAAGGCGCATGGCTGACGAGGGCAAGACCTCGGCCGACCAGGTAGACGAGATCCGGAAACTCGTCCAGGACGCGCAGGACAGGCTCGACCAGGTTTCCCGGGCGCTGCGAACGCTCGAAGACCGGCTCAAGCGGTCGGATCGCGACAGGGACGGCGAGAATCGGCAGTAACAACCGCCGGGGCTTGGGAAGAAAGTCGGAATATGTTCGAGTTTCTTCCCAAGCGGTCAAGCGGCCGCGCCGTTTGACCGTTCGGTCCCGGTCGCCGGGGGCGGCGGCGACGCCGGCGGGCGCCACGGCTCGCCGAACCGCCGCGACTGCTCGGGCCAGCCCTGCGCGGTCATCTTCAGCTTGCGCATCGCGCTTGCGCTTGAACTCCCAGGGCACGCGGCGGTAGAGCGGCACGAACACGAGCCGCCAGAACGGCCCCTCGTCCTCAATCGCGGACGGCACGGTCCGCGTCGGGTATCGCCGCGCCACGTCGTCCATCGCGGCCATCCGCAGCACGTGCTCGGAGCGTGCGCGCAGCCGTCGCTTCTGATCCGCGAACGGACTCATGCCGGCACCGCCTCGCGCCGGCGGGCCTTGTGCTCGGCCAGGCCGTTCTGGGCGGCGATCTGGATCGGCTCGTACAGCGCCCCGATCGGCGGGGAGTAGATGTTCTCCATCCACGCCAGGTCCTCGAGCGTCGCGCCGCGCTTGCCGACGAACGCGAGGAAGTCGCAGCGCTCCTTGATGCCCTCGCCGCCGTGGAGCTGGGCGCCGATCAGCCGCAGCGTGCCCGGCTCGGCGAGCAGCTTGACGTGGGTTCGCGCCGCGCCCGGGAAGTAGCGCGCCCGGGACACGCCGACGCCCTTCGCGACGACGTACGGAATCCCCATCGCCTCGGCCAGCGTCTCGCCGATCGAGAAGCCGCCGATCGTGTAGTCGCCCGACATGAAGCCCCACGGGATCCACACCGGGTCATACACGCGGTCCTCGCCGGCGGCGTTCGCGCCGGCGACCCGACCCTGCGAGTAGGCGTGCGAGCCGGTGAGCCCGCTGATCGGGAGCATCGACAGACCGTGCGGCACCTCGATCACGTCGCCGGCCGCCCATACGCCCGGGGCAGAGGTGCGCATGTGGTCGTCGACGACGACCGCCCCCGTCGTCCCAAGCGAAAGCCCGATCGACGACGCCAGCGACGTGTTCGGGAGCTTGTGCAGGCAGATCACGGCGACGTCGCACTCGATCTCGCCGGTGGACGTCGAGACCGCGCGGACGCGCCCGTCGGAGCCTCCGTCGAAGCCGAGCAGCTTCGTGCCCATGCGGACGTTTACGCCGAGCTTCTCGAGCGCCTCCTGGGCGGGGTCGGCGACGTCGGGGTCGACGAGCTCGGACAGCATCCACGGGCCCTCGTCGATGAAGTGCACCTCGAGCCCGCGACGCGCGAGCGCGCCGGCCATCTCGACGCCGAGCCACATGCCGCCGATCACGACCGCGCGCTTCATCGAGTCGAGCTCCTTGTCGAACTCGATCGCGCGCCGGATGTCCTTGACGTAGTGGAGCCCTTCGAGGTTCGCGCCGGGAACCGCCGGCTGCTCCCAGTGAAACCCCGTGCACAGGATCAGCTTGTCGAAGCCCTCGTGCTTGTTGCGAGCGGTGACGGTCCGGCGGTCGAGGTCGATGTCGGTGACGGTCGTCTCCATGTGCATGTCGAGGCCGTCCTCGACGTACCGCTGTACGGTCGACAGGAACAGGCTCTGGAACTCGGGGATCTCGCGACCGTGGGCGTACGGGATCCCGCACGGGCGAGTACGCGATGTCCGGGAACTCGCTGTAGACCGCGACCTGCATGTCGGGGTTGGTTCGCTTGGCGATCGTCGACGCCGCGGTTCCGGCGCCGCCGCCACCGATCACGATCAGACGTTCGCTCATGAGGCTCCTCTCTCAGACGGAAATGGGTTGTGCTGCAGGGGTTCGGACGGCCACCGGCGGGGGCGCCTCTCCGAACCCCGTCGCCGCCACCTGCTGGTACGCGCCGACCGATCGCGCCACGAGCCGCGCTCCCGGCGCCACGACCGGCAGCTGCGCGCGAGGATGGATCACGTCGACGTTCAGGCACAGCGGCCCCGTGACGAGCGCGGGGCTCGCCGGGCCGCGGGCCTCGAGCGCCTCGATCCGCGGCGGCGCGGTCAGCGCGCCGGGGAGGAAGTTCGTGCCGGCGTCGCAGACGAGGCAGCGCGAGCCGTCCGCGAGCGTCTTGACCGCCACCACGGTGAACACGAGGTCGACCGCGTCGGCGACCACCGCCCGGCCGGGCTCGAGCAGCAACGTGCCGGCGAAGCCTCCGTCGCGTAACGCGCCCGCGACCTCGCGGGCATGCGAAGCGACCGCCGGCGCACCCGGGAATCCGCCGCCGAGGTCGATCGTCGTCGACCGGGTGACCGCCGGCGCGCAGCATCGCGCGCCAGGCCTGCCAGCAGCGCGGCAGCGCGGGCGTGCTCGGCGGGCGGGCGCGGCCAGTTGACCACGACCCGCCCGGTGGCCGGGTCGAAGTCGGTCGAGACGAGGTGGGTCGAGAGCGCCTCCACGGTCAGGCCGAGCGCGGTGGCGGCCCGCGCGGCGGCCGGGATCTCGCCCGGCGCGATCCCGAACCGCGTGACCGCGCCGGTGAACGAATCGAGCGCGACTCGGAGGCCGATCCGCGTCACGCCGGCGGCCGCGGCACGCGCGAGCTCCGCGACCGAGTCGGCCAGCACCAGCGCCCCGCCGGCGCCGGCGCGCGCGAGCAGCGCATCGGGCTTGGCCGGACCGTCGACCACGATCTTGCGCGGGTCGATCTCGACGACCGCGATCGCGAGCTCGTACTCGGCCTCGCACACGACCTCGGCGCCGGCGCCCGCCAGTTCTGCCGCCTGCAGGAAGTCGACGAGCCGGTTTGTCTTGTACGAGTAGGCGACGCGCGTACGCGGCCACTCCGCCCGCCAGGCGGCGGCGAACGCGCGCAGGTTCGAGCTGAACCGCTCGACGTCTGCGACCCATACGGGCGAGCGGTTCACGTGCGCCCGCCGATCTGGCGCGCGAGCCGCGCCGCGCGGTCGGTGCCCTTGCGCTCGAGCAGCGACACGACCGCGTCGCGCCACCGCCCCGACGCGGCTTCGGCGACCGCGTCCGGGAGCACCGCGCGCAGATGCTCCATCGCCCACGCGTCGGGACGTGAGAGATTGATGCGGATCGTGGAGCCGGCGGCGGTGTCGCCCAGGCCGTCGCCCGGATACACGGCGACACGACGCGCGAACAGCGACACCATCAGCTCCTGCGCGCTCGCGCCGGTGCCGGACACGTCGACCGCGCACGCGAGACCGCGCTGGGGCCGGACGGCCAGGCTCGCGCCGGGAACGGCCTCGAGCGTCTGCTCCAGATGGGCGAGGTTCGCGCGGATCGTCCGTTCTGCGCGCGCCAGGTACGAATCGTCGTCGAGTGCCGCGAGCGCACCGCGCTGCGAGATCAGGTTCGTGTTCAGCCGGGTGAGCGCCGCCTTCAGCTGCAGGCAACCGCGGACGAACGCCGGCGGTCCCCCGAGAAAGCCGATCCTGCGCTCCGGCCATCCCGTAGCAGTGCGACACCGACATCGCCGCGACGGCGCGGTCGGTCAGCTCGAGCGCCGGCAGCGACGCAAACGGAGCGCCCGGCTCGAGCGCGAGCGGCGCGTGGGTGACGTCGTGGATCAACAGCACGCCGTGCCGGTCGGCCAGCGTCGGCCAGCGCCGCCAGCTCGTCGCGGGTCTGGACGGTTCCGTACGGGTTGAGCGGGTCGACGATGCAGATCGCGCGGGTGCGGGGCGTGATCGCGCGGGCGACGTCGTCGGGGTCGAGGCGGAACCCGGTGCTCGACGAGATCGGCACCGCCACCGGCACGCCGCCCGCGGCGAGCACCGCCGAGGGAATGTGGAAGTAGCCCGGGTCGGACACGATCACCTCGTCGCCGGGATCGACCGTCGCCATCAGCGAGAGCGCGATCGCGGCCTGGGTGCCCTCGGTGCCGACGACCTCGAAGCGCCCGTCGCGCGCGCGCCCGAACGCGGCGGCCGCCGCGTCGCGCAGCGGCTCGATCAGGTCCGGCGTGTACTGGTTCAGCGACTCGGCGTCTGACCGCGCGCGCGCATCGCGTCGAGAGCGGCGGCCGGCGGGCCGCAGAAGCAGGTCAGCCACCCGAGGTCGGCCCACTCGGCCGGATCGAGCCGGGTCGAGCCCTCCGGGTAGATCGTGGCGGGGTCGAGGCCGAGCAGCGCGATCGCGTCCCGGTAGGTGACGTAGTTCCACATCGCGTGGTGGCTCGCGCGGACGCGACGCAGGCGCTCTGCAGACGGGCAGGCCGCCGAGCGCCACTGCCTCGGTCCAGGTGAGAACGCTCATGTGCGCACCAGGCGCCCGACCCGGTAGATCCCGTAGCTGTCGGCGCGAATCGACGCCGGCTCGTAACCGGCGGCCGCGGCCCACCGCAGGATCGACTCGACCGGGCGCAGCCGCCACACGCACCGCTCGCCCCGGTGGTCGCGCCACACCCGTGCGATGTGCTCGATCTCGGGGTTCTGCGTCTGCACGTTGAACACGATCTGCTCGGGCGCGATCGTCTCGGCGAGGTCGACGAAGTGGCGCTCGATCAGCGCGTCGTCGTGGTAGATGCCGTACAGCCCGAGCTCGGCGACGACGTCCGGGGCGGGGTCGATCGCGCTCGAGCGCCGCGCGGTCGAACGCGCTCGCCCGGGTGAACGTGACCCGGTCGGCCAGCCCGAGGCGCTCGGCGTGCGCGCGCGCCTGAGCGAGCGCGGCCGGGTCGATGTCGGCCAGCAGTGCGCGCGCGCCCGGGGTGCGCGGCGAGGACCTCGAACAGGTACGGCGCCGGCCCGGCCGCGAGATCGGCGACCAGCGGCGCCGGCGCCGAGCACGCGGCCACCGCCTCGTCGAGCGCCTCGCGCGCCAGCACGCGGATCTCGCGGAACGCCTGGCAGGTCCGCCGCGCGAGCAGCCGCCGGTCGATCTCGCGCCCGAGCGCGGTCCGTCCCTGCGGCTCGTTGCCGTACACGTGGTCCATGAACGGACCGGAGTCGAAGCCGTGCTCGTGGCCGACGCGCAGACCCTCGCTCAGCAGCGCGCCGGCGCGCGACGCGGCGGCCAGCGCGTGGAAGCGCCAGGCGCGCGGCGAGGTGGCGGGAAGGTCTCGCTGAAGCTCGGCAAATGACGCGGCGTGCGCGCTGTCAGTGCCGGTAGGCATACAGCGGCGCCTCGGCGAGCTCGCGCACGCGATACAGCTCGTGGGCGGTGGCGGCCGCGCCGCTGCCGGACTCGCCCACGATCTCGCGAAGGCTGCGCGATCGCACGGTCGTTGTCGGCGCGGACCTCGGCGAGCATCTCGGCGTCCGCGGGCGACTCGGCGAGCTCGGCGTACACCGCGAGCAGATCGCCGAAGTGCTCGAGCGAGCCGAGCGCGTACGCGAGCGTCTCGTCGGTGTCGTGCGGCATCCCGTCGTAGGTCGCCTCGCCCTCGGGCGGGCACACGTACAGATCGGGGTCGACGCCGTGCGCGATCGCCCGCTCGCGGAACATCCTCGCGTGACGAGCGTTGCTGTAGACGATCCCGGCCACGAGCTCGGCCAGGTAGGGATCCTCGATCTCCGGGAGGCGGACGGCGAACAGGTCGACCCACCGCCGCATCCCGTAGGCGTGACGGGCGAACGCAGCGCCGAGCCGGCCACGAAGGATCTGCTCGAGCTGTGAGCGGTTCTGGAGCACGCGTCTACCTTTGTGTACGAGCGTCTACCGAAGTGTAACCATAGCTGAGCTCGACCCCATGGGCAAGCGTGTTCGAGACCCAGCACACGCGGCGCGCCGGCTCCATCAGCGCCGCGAGCTCCTCCTCGGGGACCTCGGCTCGAGCTTCGATCTCGAACCGCTCGTAGCGAAGCTCGCGCCCCGCGCGGACCCGCCGGACGACGACCTGCGAGGCCGGGCAGCTCGCGGCCGCGCTTGCCGGCGGTGAACGCGAGCGCGAGGCAGAAGCAGCTCGCGATCGAGGCGGCCAGCAGCTCGGTCGGCATCACGCCGGCATCGGTCGCCGCCGTCCTCCACCGGCTCGTCGACCGCGATCACGTGCCCCCGCGTCTCCACCCGAGCCTCGAAGCCGCGCAGCCAGGTCGCGGTCACCTCGGCGGGTTCAGACACGGCCGGTACCGACAGCGTCGAGCGACACGAGCAGCTTGCGGTAGACGCGCTCGTGCTCGATCGCGGCGCGGTCCCAGGTGTAATCGCGCGGCGACGCGCAGGCCACCGGCTCGGAGCTCGGAGCGAGTCGCCGGCGAGCGCGGCCGATCCGGGCCAGCGCGGCTCCGAGCGCGTCGCCGTCGCCGACCGGAACGAGCAGCGCGCTCTGGCCGTCGATCGAGGAACGTCGTGAACTCGTCGAGCTCGGACGCGACCACCGGAAGCCCGGACGCGAGCGCCTCGAGCGCGGCGAGCCCGAAGCCCTCCTTGGTCGAGGGGAACGCGAACACGTCGGCGGCCCGGTACAGCGACTCGATCTCGTGATCGGGGAGGCTGCCGAGCACGCGCGACGGAGTCCTCGAGCCCGAGCTCGGCGACCCGCGCATGGAAGCGGTCGACCTCGTCGCGGTAGTCGAACAGCGTCGCGCCGCCGGCCACGACGAGCAGCGCGTCGAGCTCCGGCGCCAGCTCGCGCAGCCGGGCGAAGCCCTCGAGCAGCGTGAGCGAGCCCTTGCGCGGCTCGATCCCGCCGATCGTGAGCACCGCGAACCGGTCGCCGAGGCCGAACGCGGTCGCGGCAGCGCCGGCGCTCGGCCGCGTCGCGCGCGCGGCCGGTAGCGGCGGGTGTCGACTCCGTTGCGGACCAGCTCGGCGCGCATGCCGAACTCGCTCCCCAGTCGTGCGACCCACGGCTCCGACACGCACAGCAGCGCGTCGGGGCGGAGGATCGAGCGGTCCTGGCACTCGACCAGCGACGGCGAGGTGAAGTCGTCGACGTGGTGGACGGTGCGGATCACGTGCGGGACGACGCCGGCGTCGCGGAGCTCGAGCGCCGCGTTCGCCGACAGGCAGTCCTGGGAGTGGATCAGGTCGAACCGCCCTTCGGCGAGCGGTTCGGCCAGGCCGTCCCGGTAGGCGGCGAGCATCGCCATGATGCGCTCGTCGAACGGGGCGTCGATCGGCTGGTAGCGGACGATCCGCGACGGCACCGCCGGGCTCGCGGAAGAAGTCCTCGCCCGGCGGTCCGAGCGCGATCAGCTCGACCTCGTGACCGCGGCGCGCGAGCGCGTCGGAGATCTCGAGCGCGTGCACGACGCCGCCGCGCGGGCGCAGCGAGTACGTGAGCATCGCGATCCGGAGCGGTCTCATCTGAGCGCCCTCAGCGCGAGCCGTGCCGCCGCCGCGTTGGACGGGGCGACGATCGCGCCCGCGTCGCGCGAGCGTGCTCGTCTGCCGGCGCGAGTCCTGCGGATCGTCGGGCGTGCCGCACACGTGGGCGATCACGACCGCGCGCTCGGCGACGCGCCGGACGGCGTCGGCGAGGCCGCCGGCGGGATCGGGGTGGGAGGCGAACCCGAGGACCACGTCGAGCAGCACGCAACCGACCCGCTCGTCGCCGGCGGCGCGCTCGAGCATCCCGGTTCTGACCTCGAGGTCGACCATCGGGTGTGGACGGCCCTGGGTGTACTCGGCCTCGCCGAGGTCGAACAGCGCGTGCCCGCCGTCGGGCCGGGCCGGGCCGTGGCCGACGTTGCCGGCGATCGGGCCGAGCTCGGGCTCGAGCAGCGTGACCGCCTCGTGCGCCAGCGACCCTCCGGAGTAGAGGCCGAGCAGGTGCCCGCCGCCGGCGGCGGCGGCCCGGCGGCGCGTCGACCGCGCGCTCGAGCTCGGACACGTCGGGCGGCTCGACCCCGGCGGCGGCGGCCGCTCCGGCCTCGAGCGTCGGATGGACCTCGAACGGCGCCGGCGCACCGTCCCACCCGACGAACGCCGCGACGATCCGGACGCCGTCCGGGAGGTCGCCGGCGATCGCGCTGACCCCGCCGGGCGTCGGCGACTTCGAGACCAGCAGCAGCGTGTCGGTCTGCTGCGTCGGCCGCCACCATGTGCATCCCCGCCCGGAACATCAGCGCGCCGACCTCGGCGGACAGGTCGCGTCCGCCGACGCCGACGATGTGAGACACGCCGACGCCGGCCGCGTCGAGCAGGCAGGCGCGACTCCTGCGCGCCGGTGCCGGCGGCGGCGACGATCCCGACACGAGCCCGGCCGGACCACGTTCGCGAACCCGAGCCCGATCCCGCCGAGCATCGCGGTGCCGCACTCGGGTCCCATCACGAGCAGCCCGAGCTCGGCGCCGCGGCGCTTGAGCTCGATCTCGGCCTCGAGCGGCACGTGGTCGGAGAACAGGAACACGTGCATCCCGGACGACAGCGCGCGATGCGCCTCGAGCACCGCGTACTCGCCCGGGACCGAGATCAGCGCCACGTTCGCTCCGTCGAGCTCGCGCGCGGCCAGCGCCAGCGACCGGGCGCGCGCGCGCGCGTGCGATGCCGTCGCCGCCGTCCGCCGGCGCCCGCGAGGAGAGCTCGCGCTTCGGCCCACTCGAGCGCGTCGGCGGCGACGTCGTCGCCGGCCTCGACCGCGATCACGAGATCCCCGGGGGTCGCCTGCGCCCGCGCGCCGATGCCGTCGAGCAGCCTCGAGGTTCGCCGGCGTCCCCATCCCGAGCTCGCAGCGCGCGACGCCGTCGCGCTCGCGCACGGCACGCGCGATGCTCATCAGCCGAACGCTGTCCGCGTAGCGGTTCGCGATGACGCGAACGTGCCAGCTCACGCCGCGGCGACGGTCGTCGGGCTGGTCCATGCGGTGGCCGACGGGCCCTCGCGCATCGGGCACGATCCGCGTGCCGGCGGCACCCTCGACGGCGTCGAGCAGCCGCTCGGCGCAGGTGACGATCGCCGACGTCGACCGCCGCTCGCGGACGAACCGGGCCGCGGACTCGACCTTCGGACCCATGCTCCCGGGCGGAAACTCGCCGTCGGCGAGCAGCCGGTCTGCGTCGGAGACCGTCAGCCGCGCCATGTCGCGCTGCCAGCGCGTGCCGTAGTCGAGCGCCACGCGCTCGACGCCGGTCAGCATCACGAGCAGCTCCGCGTCGACCGCCCGCGCGAGCACCGCGGAGGCGCGGTCCTTGTCGATCACCGCCTCGACGCCCCTGGAGTCGCCCGTCCTCGCGCACGACCGGGATGCCGCCGCCGCCCGCCGCGATCACGAGCATGCCGCCCCGCGCCAGCGCCGCGATCTGCTCGAACTCGACGATCTCGTGCGGCCTGGGACTCGGCACGACCGTGCGCCAGCCGCGGCCGGCGTCGGGCGCGACCGTCAGCGCCTTGCCCGCGGCCCGGCGCGCGTCGCGCTCGCTCTCGAAGAAGCGGCCGATCGGCTTCGTCGGGTGGGCGAACGACGGATCGTCGAGCTGCACCCGCACCCGGGTGAGGATCGTCGCGGTGCGCACGTCGGGGTCGGCGTCCTCGATCGCAGTCTGGAGCAGGTAGCCGAGCTGGCCCTGCGTCATCGCGACGAGCGCGTCGAACGGCAGCGCCGGGACCTCGTCGCCGGCGCGCGAATGCTGCACGTGCAGCGCTCCGACCTGGGGGCCGTTGCCGTGCGTCAGCACGAGCTCGTGGCCGGCGCGCTTCAGCGCCGCGAGCTCGCGCGCGATGACGCGCGGCGTTCGCGCGCTGCTCGGCCCAGGTGCCGCGCTCGCTCTCGGCGATGATCGCGTTGCCCCCGATCGCGACCACGATTCGCATCGCGCCATCCCCTAGGCGGCCACGTCAGGAGCCGCGGATCGCGAGCCAGATCGCTCGCGCCGGCCGGTCGTCGGGGTTGGCCCACGAGTGCGGGCGGACGGTGCGGAAGTGGATCGAGTCGCCAGGGTCGAGCTCGTAAGACTCGCCGTCGATCGTGAACGTCATCCGTCCGTCGAGCAGCAGCACGAGCTCCTCGCCCGGGTGGCTCATCGGCTCGGGCCCGCTGTCGGCGAGCGGCTCGAGGTGAGCCTCGGCGCCGGCGACCCAGAACGGGCCGTAGCGGCCGGAGATGTTCTGGAGCTCGAGCCCCTGCTTGGAGGTGTAGAGCCGCGTGCGCTCGTCCGCGCGGATGACCGTGACCGGGCGGGTCGCCTCGACCTCCTCGACGAAATACCCGACGCTCTTTCCGAGCGCAGCCGCGACCTTCATCAGGCTCGCGATCGTCGGCGTCATGCCGCTCTTCTCGATCTTGTGGATCGCCGCGGTCGACAGCCCCGCGCGCTCGGCCAGCTGTGCCAGCGACCAGCCGCGCTCGGCGCGCGCCTTGGCGACCTTGGCCCCGATCTCCGAGACGGTCCGCTCGATCTCGGGGAGCGGACTCGGCGTCGTCGTGGCGTGTAGGGCTGCGGTTCGGCTGGGCATCGACTCGTCGAGTGGCAGTCGCGTGGCCTGCGCTGCGTTCACCATAGTACACGCGCTGGCAAGGCTGCCGCCGTCCGAAAAGTCCGCCTGATTACAAGGAAAAGCGATATTTCTACAGGTGGCCTTGACCTCGACAGCCGACGGCGATAAGAATGCGTATCTACGATCCGATACGCGTACGCATCGCTGAGGAGCGGACGCGAGAGACTCCGAAGGAGGCAGCAGTGGCGAACAACAGCGCTCTCGCCGACGCCAAGTCCGCTGGGACCGAGCTCTTCGATACCTCCGAGAAGGTGTTCGAGGACATCCAGGCGGAGCCGGGGGAGAAGGCCTACACGTTCATGCACACCGTCCCCTACGAGGGGTCGGTCGGGCTGGTCAACCTGCTGACGACCACGCGGCTGCGCCGGAAGGGGTTCGACACCAATCTGATCCTGTACGGGCCCGGGGTGCTGATGGCCTCCGGCACGCGCGGCTTCCCAAACGTCGGGGACGAGGCGTTCCCCGGCCACATGGCGATCAACAACCAGCTGAAGACGCTGCTCAACGAGGGCGCGAACATCTACGCGTGCCGGTTCGCCGCGGGCGCCCTGTACGGCTTCCCGGAGGACCTGCTGCTGGACGGCGTCAAGCCGTTCCATCCCCTCGACGTGCTCGACTCGGCGCTGACGGCGTGGCGGCAGAAGGCATTTCAGCTCAACACCTGGACCGTCTGAGCGCGGACCGCGAGCAGGCTCGGGTCGCCGCGCTGGCCGCTTGGCGGCGCGCCGAGGCGGCGGTCTACCCCTCGGTGATGGTGAACGCCACGCTGTACCAGCAGTACATCCAGGTCGTGCGCGCGATCGTCGACGAGCTCGGCGACGTGCGCACCGAGGATGACCTGGTCGTGGCCTGGCACGAGCGTCGCGGTCTCGGCACCGAGATGGTGCAGCCGGCTGTCGCCCTCGATGGGGATGATGATGGACGCAGACCGCGGTCACCGATGCCGCGTTCTGCCAGCGCCACCGCGAGATCACGCGCGAGCACGGCAAGGAGATCGCGCTCGCAGCGCCTCGAGACCGCGCGACGCCGCGGCGACGAGTGGGTGGTGCTGTTCGACGACGTCACGCCGTTCGGATCGCACCGCCTCGAGATGCACGTGCGGAGCGGCCGTGCGCTCCACGCCTCCGCACAGACCGAGCCGACGGGCGAGGCCACGTACGAGCTCGAGGTCGTCCAGCTGGACCCACGCGACGGCGCGTGGCTGCTCGACAAGCCGCCGCTGATGCCGAGCCGGCGGTACACGCGCCACGACGAGTGGGAGGCTCGCATCGCCCATGCGCGCGAGCTCTTCGGAAAGGACTGAGGATGACGACTCACCCCAAGAAGATCATCGATGCGCACTGTCACATCGGCGAGATCCCGCCCTGGAAGTTCTACGACCTCGAGCACCCGGTCAAACCGACCGTGTACGACTACCGGAACACGCAGGAGTTCGTCAAGAACCACCTCGACGAGTTCAAGATCGAGCGGGCGCTCACGATGTCGAACTACGGCGTGCCGGTGCACGAGATCTCGTTCGACCTGAACGACGTCGTGATGGATGCGGCGACCACGAACGATCGCGTGCTGGCCGGCGATCTGGGTGTCGTTCCTGCCGCGCAACGCCGAGATGACCCGCAAGGCGCTGAAGCTCGCGAGCGAGTCGCGCGTGGTCGCGCTCAAGACGACCTTCCTGCTCGGCGGCAACCCCGACCCCGGGACGTGGGACGAGGAGACGCTGGCGATCGCCGACGAGTGCTTCGACGCATGTGAGGAGCACGACCTCATATTCCACTTCCACACGAGTCCCGGCGGTAACTCCGACATCAACAACTTCATCCCGCTGGTCGAGAAGTACGGCAAGCGGTGCAAGATCTACCTGGTGCACTTCGGCGGCGGTGTGTCAGGTCACATCAAGCTCGTGCCGAAGTTCCTCCAGTGGGTGCAGGACGGTTACAAGGTGTACACCGACACCTCGTGGGCGATCGGGTTCGGCGCGCGCTGGCTGCTGACCGAGATCGAGAAGACCGGCGTCGGCGGTGACCGGGTGTTCTTCGGCTCCGACGAGCCGTGGTCGGACTTCGACAGCGAGTACTGGAAGATCAACGGCATCCGCACGATCTCGCAGGAGCTGAAGGACCGGGTCTTCTGGCAGAACTACGAGGAGCTGTTCGCCGGTCGTGGCTGACACCGCGCTCACGTTCCCGGATCTCGACGACCGCCAGCTGCTGGTCGAGCTGCAGTCGCTCGGCGTGCACGTCCAGGACGAGCGCGACCCGGACGCCGGTCGCGCCTCGGGCGAGGGGGCGGGCCGTCCGGACGCCGCGGCGGCGCCGGCCCGTCCGACGCGCTGTTCCTGTGGGTGCGCGGGCTGCCGCTGACCGTGCCGTGGCACGCGGCGTTCGTCGAGCGCTCGCCGTACACGATTCACGTGACCGACAGCCGCGCGGACCTGTATCGCGGCGACGAGTTCGTCAGCCCGGTCAAGCTGCCGCGCCGCCCGCGGATCTACGACATGGAGACCGCCGACGGGATCCCGTACTGGAAGATCGCGCTGCTGCACCTCGATTCGATCGCCTCGACGGTGGTCCAGAAGTGCATCTACTGGGGGACCGAGGAGCAGTGCGGGTTCTGCGGGATCGAGCTGACGCGCGGCGAGCAGACGATCCCGGTCAAGACGCCGGCGCAGCTCGCCGAGGTGTGCACGGCGGCGCGCGACTACGACGGCGCGGTCGACGTGACGCTCACCACCGGCTCGATCAACCGCCGCGACCGCGGCGCGCTGTACATCAGCCGCTGCGCGGCCGCGATCAAGGACGCGTCCGGGCTGCCGATCCAGGTGCAGTTCGAGCCGCCCGACGACCTCGCGGTGCTCGAGCACGTCCGCGACGCCGGCGTCGACGCGGTCGGGATCCACATCGAGACGTTCGACCCCGACGTGCTCCAGCGCGTCGCCGCCGGCAAGGCGAAGTGCGGCGTCGAGGGGTACTTCCGCTGCTGGGAGCGCGCCGTCGAGGTGTTCGGCCGCGGGCACGTGACCACGTACGTGATCCTCGGGATGGGCGAGCGGCGCGGAGCTGATCGAGGAGGGATGCCGGCGCGCGATCGAGATGGGCGTGTACCCGTTCGTGGTTCCGCTCCGTCCGGTGCCCGGGACGCTGATGGCCGACACCCCGGCGCCCGACGCCGAGTACGTGGCCTCGATCTACCGGTCGGTGTCGGCGATGCTCGCCGAGTCAGGACTCGACCACGTCGAGGCCAAGGCGGGCTGCGCTCGCTGCCAGGCGTGCTCGGGGCTGTCGGCGTGGGAGCGGGTGTTCAAGCGAGAGGAGGCACGTGCCCGGGGCGAGCTCCCGATCCACTCCGGCACCTAGTGTCATCGCCGCGATCGAGTGCCGCCTCGCGTCGTCCGAGGACGAGCTCGACGCGCACTTCGAGCTGCGGCGCGCGGTGTTCGTCTCAGAGCAGGAGCTGTTCGCCGACGACGATCGCGACGAGCGCGACGACGAGCCGACGACGCTGCACGCGCTCGGCCTGCGTCGACGGCGAGCCGTGCGGCGCCGTCCGCCTGTACCCGCTCGAGCCGGCGCGCCTGCAGTGGAAGGGCGACCGGCTGGCGGTGCTGCCCGAGCTGCGCACCAACCACCTCGGCGCCGCGCTCGTGCGCTTCGCGGTGGCGACCGCGGGGCGGCTCGGCGGCGCGCGGATGATCGCGCACGTGCAGCTCCCGAACGTCCGCTTCTTCGAGCATCTGGGCTGGCGGCGCGAGGGCGACCCTGCGCCGTTCCACGGCCTCGATCACCAGCTCATGTCGATCCGCCTGGATCGAGGTGCGTGAGCGGCTCGACGTTCAGGTCCCAGAGCACCGTGGTCTGTCCGCGCTGCCGCCAGCCGCAGCACGCCGCTGTCGTCGAGCCGGCCGCATGGCGCGCACGCGAGCCCGCGCTTGGCGAACGGCTCCGCGGCTTGCGCGGCGGCGCCCGCCGGCGCGGCGAGCAGGAAGCCGAAGCTCGGGAACGTCTCGAGCCAGCGCTCGATCGAGACGCCGTCCGGCCGGGGGATCCGTTCGAGCTCGAGCGTCGCCCCGCAGCCCGCGATCTCGAGCAGCTGGAGCAGCGATCCCGGCGACGCCCGGCATCGACACGTCGCGGGCGGCGTGCGCCGCGCCCGACTCCGCGACCTCGACGAGCGCCTCGCCGTCGTCGCGGAGCAGCTCGCGGTGCCCGGTCGCGCAGCGAGCTGAAGAACGGGGTGTCCTCGGTGTACCGGCCGTCGAGGCAGAACGCCGCGAGCAGCTCATCGCCGGGCCGCGCGTTCGCCGCGCGCAGCGGCC
This sequence comes from uncultured Alphaproteobacteria bacterium, assembly GCA_963732455.1. GTDB lineage: Bacteria > Pseudomonadota > Alphaproteobacteria > Rhizobiales > Xanthobacteraceae > Bradyrhizobium. The sequence goes on from CAVSZM010000010.1 coordinate 441,046, forward strand.
GCCGGGCGACGCCCGGTGCACGACGCCGACAGCGCCGGCTCGTGCCCGAGCGTCAGGTGCCCGCCGACGACGTCGACGCCGAGCAGCCCGGCCGCCCACGCGATCCCGTCGAGGACGGCCTCGGCGTGCGCGCGGTCGGGGCTGACCAGCATGTCGACGAGGCCGACGGGTCGGCCTCCCATCGCACGGACGTCCGACACGTTCGTGATCACCGCCGCGGCGCCCGCGGCGTGCGGGTTCTCGCGCACGAACGCCGGGTGGATCGCCTCGCCGCACACGATCAGGTACTCGTCGCCGTGCGCGATCGCGGCGCCGTCGTCGCCGTCGAGCGGCGCGCCGAGCCGGGTCAACGAGCGCCAGGTCGCGCTTGGCGGCGAGCGCGGGCGAGTCCCGGATGGTGGCGGCGAGCTGTTCGGAGAGATGTCATCGAGCGGCGAGACGGATTGAGGGCGGTGTGCACGGCGAGGTGCTAGCACGTTTGGCGGCGGTCAACGTCGGGCTGTCGACGTTCGCCGACGCGATCGAGTCCCAGGGCGCGCCCGTGGTCGACGTCGAGTGGCGCCCGCCGGCGCGGGGCGATCGCGACACGGTGCGCGCGCTGGAGCGGCTGTGGGGGGTTCATGGGGAGGTCGTCGCGCGGGCCAACGAAGAGGTGGTGCGGCGGATCGAGGCGGCGCAGCCGCGCGCGGTCACGGTCGCGCCGGCCCGCGAGATGCTGCCGGTTCTCTCCTCGGGGCGAGTCCTGATCCACTCGGGGACCGCGATCGAGTGGGAGCGGATCTGCGACCCGCAGCGCCGCGCGCTCGCCGCGGCGTGCGTGTTCGAGGGGTGGGCGGGCTCGCTTGCGCGAGGCGCGGGAGCTGCTCGCCGCCGGCGAGGTCGGAGCTCGCGCCGGGCAACGAGCACGGCCACGTCGGCCCGATGACCGGGGTGTGCTCGCCGTCGATGCCGGTGTGGGTCGTCGAGGACGAGGGCTCCGGCGCGCGGGCGTACTCGACGTTCAACGAGGGGCCCGGGCGGACGCTGTGGTTCGGGGTCGGCGACGAGGAGTCGGTCGAGCGCCTGCGCTTCTTCCGCGACGAGCTCGGGCCGCTGATGGCGAAGCTGCTCGAACGCGAGGGCCCGATCGACGTGTTCGCGCTGGCCGCCCAGGGGCTGCAGATGGGCGACGAGCTGCACATGCGAAGCCAGGCCACCGGCAACCTGCTGATCCGCAACCTGGCGCCCGGGTTCGCGGCGCTCGGCGGCGAGCGGGCCGCGCGGTTCGTCGCCGGCAACCACCACTTCTTCCTGACGCTGACGATGGCCGCGGCGAAGTGCGCGTCGCTCGCCGCGGCCGGCGTGCGCGGCGCGAGCGTGGTCAACCTGATCTCTCGCAACGGGACCGACATGGCGCTGCAGATCGCGGGGCTGCCCGGCCGCTGGTTCGCGGCGCCGGCCGCGCCCGTGCAGGACGCGCTGCTCCGCGAGGGCTACACCGACGCCGACGCCGCGCTCGACATCGGCGACTCCGCGGTGATCGAGTGCATCGGGCTCGGCGGGATGGCGGTCGCGGCCTCGCCGGCGGTGGCGGCGTTCTTCGGCGGCGGCGCCGCCGACGCGATCGCCCGCACCGAGTTGATGGGCCAGATCACGGTGGCCCGGTCGCGCCGGTTCACGATCCCCGCGCTCGACTTCGCGGGCACGCCGGTCGGGATCGACGCCCGTCTGGCCGCCGAGCTCGACATCACGCCGCAGATCACGACCGGGGTGCTCCACGCGAGCAGCGGCGCCGGGCAGATCGGCGCGGGCGTCGCGCACCAGCCGGTCGAGCCGTTCCGCGCCGCGGTCCAGGCGCTGGCGGAGGAGCTCGACGGATCCCGGGCCGCCGGATGAGCCTCGCCAGAGCGCTGTTCGCGGGACCGGGCGCGTGCCGAGCGCTGACCGGCGGCTGCGCCGGTGAGATCATCTTCGCGCTGAGCGGGGGCGCGTACGTGAGGCTCGGATCGAACTGGCTCCTGGTCACCGGTCCGAACGCGCCGTTCGGTCCGCTGTCGATCGCTGTCGACGCGTTCGAACGACTCGATCTGGATCCGGGTGCGCCCGCTCGCGTTGCAGGTACCCGACTTGTGCTCGGTGATCACGCCGTCTCGTTCGAGCGCGTCCGGGAGCGACGCGCCGCTGTGATCTCGCGAACGCCGGGTGCGGCGATCGCCCCGGCCGCTGCGGAGCTCCGCGCAGGCCTTCCACGCCCGCCCTCGATGCTCAGCGTCGGTATGGCGGAGCTCGTCGCCGGGCGCGAGGTCGACGCTGTCGCGTCGCTCGCCGGTCGCGGCGAGGGGTTGACGCCGGCCGGCGACGACGTGCTCGCCGGGTACGCGGCGGCGCGGTTCGCGCTCGGCGCGCCCGTCGTGCTCGTCTCGCGCGGCGGCGGGTCGATCGTCGGCGCTCGGCCTCGCATACCTGCGCTGCGCCGAGCGAGGCGAGCTGCCGGACGCGGGCGCGCGCCTGCTCGACGCGATCTGCCGCGGATCCATCGCGGGCTCGCGCGCAGCGATCCCGCCGCTCCGGGCCTGGGGCGCGTCGTCGGGGACGGCGCTCGCCTGGGGAATTAATGCCGCCGTCTTGCAGCTAACAGAGAGGGTCAACTGAGAGGAGTCACCGATGGCAGGCTTTCGCTTGGGGATCTACGTGTTCAAGGACGCGGAGATCGTCGATTTCGCCGCGCCACACGGCGTATGGTCGGTGGCGCGTCGGTATGACCCCGAGCTCGACGCGTTCCTGATCGCCGACGCGATGCGCCCGGTGCAGGCCCAGGCCGGGTTCACCGTGCTCCCGAACTACAGCTTCGACGACCGCCCGGCGATGGACGCGTTCCTGATTCCCGGCGGCTTCGGCACCCGGCAGGAGATGTACAACCGCCGGCTCCACGAGTTCATCAGCTCGCTCGGCGAGGAGACCCTGCTGACCAGCGTGTGCACCGGCTCGTGGGTGTACGGACGGATGGGGCTGCTCGACGGCCTGCCCGCCACCAACCGCAAGGAGCCGGACAAGGTCGAGTCCGGGCCCGCCGGCAAGGTGCCGATCGACCGGCTGGCCGAGATCGCGCCGGCGTGCCGGATCAGCCGCGCGCGGGTGGTCGACGCCGGGCGGATCGTGACCGCCGGCGGGATCACCTCGGGGATGGAGATGGGCTTCTACCTGCTGCGCCGGGCGGGCTACGGCGAGGAGTTCGTGGACGACGTCGCGCGCGTGATGGAGTACTCGGCCGCGTACGACCTCTACCGCGACGATCTGGAAACGGAGTCGCGTCGGCGCGATGAGCGATGAGCCCGATGTCCTGATCGTCGGCGGCAGCCTGGTCGGCCTGTCGACCGCGCTGTTCCTGCGGCTCCACGGCGTCAGCTGTCTCGCGGTGGAGCGGCACACGAGCACGGCGATCCACCCGCGCGCGGGCCACTTCCAGCTGCGCACGGTCGAGATCCTCCGCGCGGCCGGGCTCGAGGAGCACGGTCCGGCGAAAGGGAGAGGAGCAGTACCACCCGAACGGCGGCATCAACAACGTCGAGTCGCTCGCCGGGCGCGAGATCGCGAGCTACTTCGCGAACCTGAACGCCGGCGTCGAGGAGTTCAGCCCGACCGTGCGGCTGTTCATCGACCAGGACGCGCTCGAGCCGATCCTGCGAGCCCGCGCCGAGGAGCTCGGCGCCGAGCTTCGCTACCGGGTGCGAGTGCACGTCCGTTGTCGCAGGACGCGTCCGGGGTCACCGCGACGTTGCGCGATCTCGAGGCGGCACCGAGCGAACCGTCCGCGCCAAGTACGTGGTCGCGGCTGACGGGAACCGGAGCCCGGTCCGCGAGCAGCTCGGGATCGCGATGCGCGGACACGGCCTGCTGTCGAACAGCATCACGATCTACTTCCGCTCCGAGGTCGACCTGGCGCCGCTGCTCGAGGGGCGCGACCAGGGCGTCAACTACGTGACGAACCCGGTGCTGCGAGGGTTCTTCCGGCTCGACCGAACCGGCAACCGCGGCTTCCTCGTCGTCAACCTGGTCGGCGACACCGCGCGGCCCGAGGTCGTCGCGGCCTACCCGAGCGCGCCGTGGGCGAACATCGCGGAGACGATCGACGAGCGGCGCGCGCTCGAGCTGCTCCGCGCAGCGATCGGGGTGCCCGACATCCCCGTCGTGATCGAGGACGTGGCGACGTGGCGGGCGGTGGCCGACAGCGCCGAGCGCTACCAGGACGGGCGCGTGTTCCTGGCCGGCGACGCCGCCCACACGATGCCGCCCAACGGCGGGTTCGGCGGCAACACCGGCGTCCAGGACGCGTGGAATCTCGCCTGGAAGCTCGGGCTCGTCCTGAACGGCGTGGCCGGCCCCGGGCTGCTCGACACCTACGACGGCGAGCGCCGCCCGATCGGCGCGCTGATGGTCGAGCAGGCGTACTCGCGCTACGTGACCCGGGTCGCCCCGTACCTCGGCACCGACGGCATGCAGCCGCTCGTCGACGACTTCTCGCTTCGAGATCGGCTGTCGCTGCAACTCGCCGGCGGTGATCCTCGAGCCGGGCGGTCAGGCGAGGTCGCCCCGCTGCACGAGCATCCGCGCGAGTCGAAGGGCCGCCCGGGCTCGCGCGCGCCGCACGTGTTCCTCGCGCGCGGCGGGGCTCGGGTGTCGACGCTCGACCTGTTCGGTCGCAACTACGTGCTGCTGGCCGCGTCGGCGGGGGAGCCTGGCGTGACGCCGCGACGCGCCGCGGCCGCCGGGGTCGGGTTGCCGCTCGACGCGTACGTGGTCGGCGGCGACGAGCTGGTCGACCCCGAGGGGCGGTTCCCCGACGCGTACGGGATCTCGGCGTCCGGCGCCGTGCTCGTCCGCCCCGACGGCATCGTCGGCTGGCGCGCCGCGCGACGCGACCGGCGGCCTCGGAGGCGACCGTGCGCGACGCGCTCACATGCGCTGCTGTGCCGCAACGACCAAACAGGAAGGTGAGGAGATGACGACCGTGTATCGCGCCGACACCGTCGGCTCGCTGCTGCGCCCGGACTACCTGGTCCGGGCTCGCGCGCAGTTCGAGTCCGGCGAGATGGCGCCGGCGAAGCTACAAGGAGATCGAGGACCGCGCCGTCGACCAGGTGATCGCGATGCAGGAGGGCGCGGGCATGGATGTCGTCACCGACGGAGAGCTCCGCCGGCACACGTTCATCGACCAGTTGCTCGAGGCGGTGGAGGGGTTGACCCCGGATCCCGAGGGCAGCGCGAGCGATCACATCCCGGTCCCGTTCTACGACGAGGGCGGCACCGAGCAGAGCGTGTTCACGATCCCGATCTCGGTCACCGACAAGATCCGCCGCAAGCGGATGATGACCGTCGAGGAGTACGCGTACGCCCGCGCCCGCGCCCGCAAGCCGGTCAAGGTGACGCTGCCGAGCCCGCTGATGCTGTTCCTGGCCTGGTCGCCCGGACGGTCACGCGACGCGTACGCGGACCCGTTCGAGCTGTTCGCCGACGGGCTGACGCTGATGCGCGAAGAGGCGCAGGAGCTGGCGCGGATGGGCTGCCCGTACATCCAGATCGACGCCCCGGACTTCGGGCAGCTGATCGACCCGTCCCAGCAGACCGCTGTGGGCGGCGGCCGGGATCCCGTTCGAGCGGGTGATGACCGAGGGCGCGGACATGCTCAACGAGGTCGCGAGCGTCCCCGGCGTCACGTTCGGGCTGCACATCTGCAAGGGCAACTACGACAGTCACTGGATCAGCGCCGGCGGGTACGAGTCGATCGCCGGCCAGCTGTTCCCGCGCCTCAAGAACTACGACCGGATCCTGCTCGAGTACGAGAACGAGCGCTCCGGCTCGTTCGAGCCGCTCAAGGAGCTGCCCGGACGACAAGATCGTCGTGCTCGGCCTCGTCTCCTCGAAGTTCGACGAGCTCGAGTCGCCCGAGCAGCTGATCGGGCGGATCGAGGAGGCGGCGCGGTTCTATCCCGCGCGACCAGCTCGCGCTCTCGACCCAGTGCGGGTTCGCCTCGGCCGGCCCAGGCAACGCGATCAGCGAGGACGGCCAGGAACGGAAGCTCCAGCTGATCGCGGAGGTGGCGCACCGCGTCTGGGGCTAGCCGGGCTGCGGCGAGCCGTCTCGGGTCCGCGGCTCACGCCGAGTACCGGCCTGACTCGTAGGTCGAGCGCGCCGTCCGACGGTCGGCGTCGAACAGCTGCCAGCGCTCCATCCAGCGGTGGGTCCGCTCGAACATCTCGCGCGTGTAGGGCTCGAACACGATCCGCTCACCCGGTCCGAACCGCCGGACGTCGGCCGCCTCGCGCAGGTCGTCGGGCATCTCGTTCAGCCAGTGGCGCTTGTAGCGGCTCGGGCTCGAGGTCGAGCTCGGCCTGGGCCCGCCGCAGCGCGCGGAAGTACCGCTCGAGGTCGGCGGGCTCGGTGTCCGCGCTGACCAGGAAGCCCATCATGAACGTGGTGTCGACGAGCTTGCGAAAGCCCCACTGCTCGAGCAGGTAGCACTGAGCGCCCCACACGTTGGCCGCCGGGATCCCGCGATCGCGCATCAGCCGGACGCGGTCGAACGGCAGGCCGACGAACGAGAGCCGGATCTCGTCGCGGCTCGAGGAACGGCTCGAGGCCCTGGATCGCCGAGTAGTGGCTGCCGGAGTGGTAGCCGACGCCGACCTCGACGCCGGCGAGGTCCTCCGGCCGCTGGTAGTCGGATTCGGGCGCCACGAAGATCCCGGAGGTGCAGATCGAATACGCCTTGCCCCACATCCGGCCGTGGCTCGGTCGAGGCGGCCGCGTTCACGGCCCAGTGGCAGGCACCGGAGACGTCGCACGTGCGGCCCTTCTCCATGTCCTCGAACGCGCCGCTGCGCGCCTGCACCGGCGCCGCGTCGGCGGGCTTCACCGACGGAGGTCGTGAGCGACGCGCCGGCGAACCCGTGCGGCGTCGAACTCGTAGTCGAGCCCCTCGTCGCGGAAGAACCCCTTCTCCTCGGCCACCCACTCGTGAAGGCGGACATGCGGCTGGATCCGGAACTTGGCCATCGCGCTGCTCCCTCTTCTCGCTTTGCTGCGGTCGCAGCGTAAGAAGTACCACGTTCGCGCAGCTAACTTATGTATGCGACTCGACAGCCGGCACTCGAACGACCGCACGGAGTGGGTTCGCTGGCGGGCACAGCGGCTGCGGAACGCCGGGTTTTCGGCCGATCTCGCGGAGCGGCTGGCACGAGCGGATCGGATCGACCTGCACGAGCTGCTCGAGCTGGTCGATCGCGGCTGTCCGCCGGACCTGGCGGCGCGGATCCTCGCTCCGCTCGACGATGGGCCGGAGCGGGTGTGAACAACCTCGCTGGTAGCGTCCCGGCGATGGAGCAGGCGCCGGCCGTCAGGCCTGTCGACCGCGACGCCGACGGTCGTGCCTGGATCGCTGCGCTGCGCGGCACCGGCGCCGAGCGAGAGGTAGCCGCCGCGAGCCTGCACGCGATGCTGCTCCGGGCCGCGCGTTTCGAGCTCGCCCGCCGCCGCACGATGCTCGCGGGCGCGTCCCGGCAGGCGATCGACGATCTCGCGGTGCAGAGCGCGGACGACGCGCTCAGCGCGATTCTCATCAAGCTCGACGACTACAGGTTCGAGAGCCGCTTCACGACCTGGGCGTACAAGTTCGCGATCCTCGAGGCGGCGGTGCGAACCCGCCGGCGAGCGTGGCAGCTGCGCGAGCTTCCGACCGACCCGAGCGACTGGTCGACGCTGCCGGGCGCGGGCGCTCGACCCGGTCGAGGACGTCGAGATGCGGGAGCGGTTGCGGGCGATCTTCCGCGCGATCCAGACCGAGCTCTCGCCCCACCAACGCGAGGTTCTGAGCGCGCTCGTGCTCGCGGGCGTTCCGATCGACGTGCTGGCAGAGCGGCTTGGCACCACGCGCGGGGCCCTGTACAAGACCCTTCACGACGCGCGGCGCAAGCTGCGGACCGCGATCGGAGCGGCGACGTGACGGCCTCGCCTGACCCCGCGCGTCAACCCCACGCAACTGCTGGACGGCTTGCTCGGTCCAGCGGGTCCCGAGTTGACCTGCGAGCAGTGCTTCGAGGAGCTCGACGTTTACGTCGAGCACGAGCTCGCGGGCGAGGACGCCGAAGCGCGCGTGCCCGGCATGCGCGAGCATCTGCACGGCTGCCCGGCGTGCGCCGAGGAGCACGACAGCCTCCGGGATTTGATCGCGAGCTCACACAGGAGGCCGAACACGATGAGCAAGCAGACATTCGTGATCGTCGGCGCGAGCCTGGCCGGCGCCAAGGCGGCCGAGGAGCTGCGCGAGCACGGGTTCGACGGACGGGTCGTCCTGATCGGCGCCGAGCCCGAGCGGCCGTACGAGCGCCCGCCGCTGACCAAGGACTACCTGCGCGGCGAGTCCGAGCGCGACAAGGCCTACGTGCACACGGCCGGCTTCTACGAGCGAGCACGACATCGAGCTGCTGACCGGCGCCGACCGTCACCGGCGATCGACCCCGGCGCGGCCGCGAGTCACGCTCGACGACGGCGGCGAGCTCGACTACGACAAGCTGCTGCTGACGACCGGCGCAGAACCGCGGCGGATCGCGGTTCCGGGCGCCGAGCTCGACGGCATCCACTACCTGCGGACGCTCGCCGACTGCGACGTGCTGCGGCGGCGGCTCGACGACGAGCGGACGCGTCGCGGTCGTCGGCGCGGGATGGATCGGCAGCGAGTTCGCCGCGTCGGCGCGCCAGCTCGGGCTCGAGGTGACGGTGATCGACCCGCTCGCGCTGCCGAACGAGCGGATCTTCGGCGCGGAGATCGGCGCGTTCTATCGCGACGTGCACGTGCAGCACGGCGTCGAGATGCTCCTCGGCCAGGGCGTCGAGGCGTTCGAGGGCGACGGCGCGGTCGAGCGCGTCCGGACGAGCGGCGGCAAGGTCGTCGAGTGCGACTTCGCGGTCGTCGGCATCGGCATCGCGCCCGCGGACTGCAGCTCGCCGGCGACGCCGGGCTCGCGGTCGACAACGGCATCGTCGTCAACGAGCGCCTGGAGACGTCGGTGCCGGGCATCTTCGCCGCCGGGGACGTCGCCAGCGCGTGGCATCCGTTCTACGAGCAGCACATCCGCGTCGAGCACTGGGCCAACGCGCTCAACCAGGGACCCGCCGCCGCGCGGGCGATGCTCGGCGAGGACGTGAGCTACGACCGGATCCCGTACTTCTTCTCCGACCAGTACGACGTCGGCATGGAGTACTCGGGGTACGCGACGAGCTGGGACGAGGTCGTGTTCCGCGGCGACCGCGCCGGCGGCGAGTTCATCGCGTTCTGGCTGCGCGACGGCCGGGTGGTCGGCGGGCATGAACGTCAACGTGTGGGACGTCAACCAGCACGTCCAGGAGCTGATCCGCTCGCGGCAGCCCGTCGACGTGGCCGCGCTCGACCGACCCCGACACGCCGCTCGAGTCGCTCGCGGCCGAGCCGACCGCATAACAGCGGCATAACGCCGTTACGACCGCGTTAGGCCGCGGGACGTAGAACTGACATGTGTCCGACCGCCACCGCCACCGCCTGCGCCTGGTCGCGGTCGGCTGTTCGCTCGCTCTCGGCGGGTGCGCCGGGGCGAGCGAGGCTGCGTCAGTAGCGGACCGGGTCGGGTGACTGCGAGCGTCCGCGTTCTCAGTTCGCGCAGTGCATGCGGTCGCATGGAGTGCCGAACTTCCCGGACCCGGGAACGCGGCTAAGCGTGAACGCCGCCCCGGGCTCGGGACTCAACCCGGCTGCTCCCGCCTTCCAGTCCGCGCAGAGCACGTGCGACAAGCTGGTTCCGGGCGGCGGTCCTGGTTCGGCGCCGGCGCCGGCGCCGTCGGCCAGCGACCTCCACGCCGCGCTCGTCTGGGCACAGTGCGTGCGCAAGCACGGGGTGCCGAACTTCCCGGACCCGTCGACGAGCGCCCACGCCGGCCTGTTCTTCCGAGGCGTCGTGTTTGCCGTCGGGCCAGGGTGGGGTCCGCAGGCGCCCGGGTTCAAGCAGGCCCAGGCGGCGTGCGGCCGGGGGCCCCTCGGCGGCAAGAGCTGACCGCGGGCACTCGGTCAGAACACGAACATTGTGCGTCCCACCCGAGTTCGGAGCCCTGACGGTGGTTAGGCTTGCGCGCCGTGAGCATGATCTTCGACCCCAAGGACGAGCTCGATCACATCGCCGAGTTCGCCGACTCGGGCGTCCGGATCTTCCAGCGGCAGGGCTCGCTGGTCGGAGTGCCGGGGTCCTACGGGCTCAAACGGTGGCTGTACACGAAGTGGCGGAACCGCGGGAACGCGGTGTATACGTTCGTCGGATCGCTGTTGGCGATCGGCCTCAGCGGCTTTTGGGCGTACCTCGTCAAGCAGCCGCTCCTGTTTCCGAGCCTCGGTGCGACCGCGTTCCTTATCTTCGAGACCCCGATGGCCGAGGTCGGGACGCCGCGGAACACGATCATCGGGCACAGCGTGGGGGTGGCGGCGGCCGTCATCTCGCTTGCGATATTCGGGCTGTTGAGCGCTCCGAGCGTGTACGTGTCCGGGGTGACGCTCGGCCGGGTCGGGGCGATCGCGCTCGCCGTCGCGCTGACGGGCGGCGTCCTGCGGCTGGTGCGCTCGGCGCATCCCCCGGCCGGTGCGACCACGATCATCGTCGCGTCGGGGCTCCTGGTCAAGCCGCACCAGATCCTCGACGTGCTGATCGGCGTGCTGCTGTTGACGATCGCGGGGTGGGTGCTGAACCGCCTGATGGGCGTGCCGGCTCCCGTGTGGGCAGCACCGCGGTAGCACCGCGTTTGACAGGGCCGGGCGGCTGGCAGTAGAAACCGTCAGGTGCCCGCACACACGGACCGGGGAGTGAGGCGGAGTTGGCGCTGACCGACCTCGAGCAGGCGCGGTTGGCGCGTGCCGCGAGTGGGGTCTCCGCGGTGCGCGCGCTCGAGGCCGACCCGGAGCTCGGCGCCGGGATCCCGGTCGCGCAATGGCCGCTTGCCGTCGGCGCCTCGCGCGCGCCAGTGTTCGATTTCGAGCCGGGGCCGTGGCGCTTCTCGCCCAGGCCAGACCCGGGCGCTCTGGGCGTGCTGATTCTGAAGGGCCTGATCATCATCCAGATCCACGCCGAGGCTCGTTCGCACATCGAGCTGCTCGGCGAGGGCGACGTGATCGGGCCGTGGGTCGGCTCGGGGATGGACCTGACGCTTCCGTCGATCGTGACCGCGACGGTGGTGTCAAGGGCCCGCGTCGCCCTGCTCGAGCGGCAGTTCGCGCTCAGAACCGCTCGGTGGCCCGAGATTCACGCAGCCTTGATGCGACGCCTGATCGTCCGCGCCCGCAGGCTCAGCCAGCAGTCGGCGATCAACGCGCTTTCCCGGATTGAGGATCGGCTCGAGGTGACGCTGTGGGATCTCGCGCTCCGGTTCGGGCGGGTGACGCCCGACGGGATCATGCTCGACCTGCCGCTCACCCATGCGCAGGTGGCGGACATGGTCGCGGCACAGCGGCCGTCGGTGAGCACCGCGTTCTCCCGGCTCCAGGACCGCGGGCGCATCGTGCACGCAGCCCGCCACCGGTGGCTGATGCTCGGTGAGCCGCCGACGACGTTGTCGTCGCTGGCGCAGCAGAGCGGGCTCGCGCCGTAGTGCACGGGGCCGAGTTCGCACGCGGCGTGTCCGTGTGCTGACACCGGCGCGTCCACTCGGCCCGCGATACCGTGTCCCCTGCCGTTTCGGACATCACCGACAAGGAGGGACCACGTGGGCTTCTTGGACAAGGCAAAGGCTGCCGCCGAGCAAGCGGCGACCAAGGCGAAGGAGGGCGTCGAGGACGTCCAAGCCAAGCGCAACCTTTCGCACGCGTACGAGCAGCTGGGGCGCACCACGTTCGACCTGATCCAGAGCGGCGAGATCTCGCATCAGGGCCTGTCGAGAAAGGCCGACGAGATCCGCAAGCTCCAGGCCGAGGCGGCGGCCTGACGCGGTCAGCGAGGCGGCATGCTCACAGGAACGGCGCGCGCCCGCAGAAATAGATCCAGAACCGCAGCGCGCCGGGAGCCGCGGCCGCTCCGGAGTTGACCGGGAAGCAGTTTTCACCCCCCACAACAGACACGAGTCGGTCACCGTAGGCGACTGGGGAGCACCTCCTTTCCGCTGTCGTAGATGAACGACGCGGCGACGGCGGAGGTCTGCTAACGCCGAGCTTATGCCTCTGGCGCTAGTCATCCGCGTGTCAGATGCGTGTATCACTCATGTCCGTGCGTCCAGTTAGCCAGTGGTGACCGGGGAGGATCTTGGGCGGCCGACCAGACGCCAGCTGCTGATCGGTGCCGGTGCCGGTGCCGCAGCGCTCGCCGCCGGCGGCGCCGCGTTCGCGGCTGACCAGCTTCTCGCCGCGGGCGACCGGAAGCAGGCCAACACCGCGATCACGGCCCGCGGACGTCGGGTGCGGAGCTTCCACTCGCGCCCGGACCTGCGCCCGCCGATGATCGACGTCGATGGGAGGAGCGGCGAGGCTGGCTATCTGTTCCTCGGCACCGGGAACCTCAGGTCCACTCAAGGCGGGCCGCTGATCGTCGGCCCCCACGGCGAGATCCTCTGGTTCAGGCCGCTTCGCTCGCCGATGTGGGAGACGAACTTCGCCGCAGCCGAGTACGCCGACCGGCCTGTTCTGACATGGTGGGAGGGGGAGGTCCTGGTTCCGATCGGCTACGGCCAGGGGGAAGGGGTGATCCTGGACAGCTCTTACGCTGAACTCGGCCGCGTCCGGGCGGCAAACGGCCGTCAGGTCGACATGCACGAGTTCCGTCTGACCCCCGAGGGAACCGCGCTGTTTACGTGCTACCCGGCGATCACCGAGGCGGATCTGTCTGAGATCGGCGGCCCGCGCAGGGGGCGGCTCGTCGAGTCGATCATCCAGGAGGTCGATCTGCGTACCGGACGCCTTCTGATGGAATGGCGGAGCCTCGACCACATCCCGGTATCGGAGTCCTACCGGCCGCTGCACGATCCGTACGACTACCTCCACGCGAACTCGATCGACGTCGCGCAGGACGGCAATCTGCTCGTGTCCGGACGGCACACCTGGACGGTCTACAAGGTCGACCGTCGCACGGGCGACGTGATCTGGCGGCTCGGAGGGAAGCGCAGCGACTTCTCGCTCTCGAGCGAGGCGCGATTCGCGTGGCAGCACGATGCCCGGCGGGTGGACGATCGGACGATCACGCTGTTCGACAACGGCTTCGACGGCCGCACGAAGACCGAACCTGAGTCGCGCGGGGTCGTGCTCGATGTCGACATGGCCCGACGGTCCGTGCGACTCGCCCGCGCATTCCGTCACCCGGAGGCGCTCTCGGCCGACGCGATGGGCAGTGTCGAGATGCTGCCTGATGGTCATGTCGTCGTCGGATGGGGCTCTCGACCGTACGCCAGCGAGTTCACCGCGGACGGCGAGCTCATCGCCGACATCCAGCTTCCGCGAGGCTTGCAGTCCTACCGGGCGTTCCGTGCGCCGTGGACCGGAACTCCAGGCACGAGACCGGCGATCGCCGCCCGCCCGGATCCTGCGACGGGCAGCATGATGCTGTTTGCGAGCTGGAATGGAGCCACCGAGGTGACCCACTGGCAGGTCCACGCGGGCCCGTCGCCCAAGCGTCTGCGCCAGGCCGGCGTCGCGCACCGCCACGGCTTCGAGACCGCTATTCCGGTGGACGGCGAGCACAGATATGCCGCCGTCACCGCGCTCGGCGCATCAGCTCGAAGGCTCGCGAGGAGCCCGACGATTCGTCTGTGACCGATCCCGTGCACCCACCCGAGGACAGCTCCAGTCCCGTCGACGCGGCCGCGGGCAGTGGACTCTCGCGACGTCAGCTCCTGACCGTCGCCGGCACCGTTGCGGGCGCGGCGGTCGGGGGCGGTGCGGTCGCTATCACGCGTCTGCACAAGCACAGGAGCGAGCAGCCGGCGCTCACGCGAAGCGATGACCAGAACATCGCTCAGGTCCGGGACCGGCGGGTTCGCTCGTTCACCCCCAAATCGACCGGTGCGGCGCGAACGTTCCGGTCGCGGCCGGACCTGCGGCCAGCGCCGGTCGCGACCGCGGGCGCCGCCGGGGCGCTCGGCTACCTGTTCCTCGGGCCCGGTTCGACGGATGGGTTCACGAAGGGCCCGCCCAAGGGTGGACCGCAGCAAGGCCCGCAGATCGTGGATGAGCGAGGCGAGCTCGTGTGGTTCAGGCCGCTGCGCGGCGTCCGCTGGGCCACCAACGTTCGCGTCGGGGACCTACCGGGGGAAGCCCGTGCTGACCTGGTGGCAGGGCAAGGTTGTCGATCCCGGGTTCGGACAGGGCGAGGGAGTCATCGTCGACTCTTCGTATCGGGAAATCGCGCGGGTGAAGGCGGGCAACGGCCGCCAGGCTGACTTGCACGAGTTCCTGCTCACCCGACAGGGCACCGCGCTGATCACGTGCTGCCCGCAGACCGTGCGGATGGATCTGACCGGCATCGGCGGTCCGCGCGACGGCCACGTGCTCGATTCGATCGTCCAGGAGGTCGACGTCGAAAGCGGGAGGGTACTGTTCGAGTGGCACAGCCTCGACCACGTGTCGGTGTCCGAGTCCTACCAGCCGTTCGCCCAGCCGTACGACTACGTCCACGTCAACTCGATCGAGCCGCTGCCCGACGGCAATCTCCTCATCTCGGCCCGCGCTACGTTCGCGCTGTACAAGCTAGACCGGCGCACGGGTGAGGTGATCTGGCGGCTTGGAGGCAAGCGGAGCGACTTCGAGATGGGCAAGGGCGCCGGTTTCGCTTGGCAGCACGATGCGCGCCTGGTCGGGAATGGACAGATCACCGTCTTCGACGACGGCGCCGGGCCTGAGAAAGCCGAAAAGCAGTCCCGAGGGATTGTGCTAGAGGTCGACGAGCGCCGACGGAAGGCCAACCTCGCGCGCGCGTACCGTCACCCGCAACCCCTGCTCGCCGCCTCGATGGGAAATGTCCAGCTGCTGCCCAACGGCCACGTGCTCGTCGGATGGGGCTCTCAGCGGTACGTCAGCGAGTTCACCGCTGCGGGCAAGCTGCTCATGGACACGCGGCTACCACCAGGCTTGCTCTCATATCGAGCATTCCGGTCTCCTTGGCGGGCCACCCCTCACGACCCGCCTGCGCTCGTCTCGCGCCGCGACAGCGACCCTGATCCGCCGGGGCTATTCGCGAGCTGGAACGGCGCCACGGAAGTCGCCCACTGGCGGGTCGAGGTCGGGTCCTCACCGGACAGCCTGCGGCCGTTCGGAATCGCGAGGCGGGTCGGGTTCGAGACCGGGATCCCGCTGACGATCAGCGAGGGGTATGCCAGGGTCACCGCGCTCGACTCGCGCGGCGCCGCGCTGGCGGCCAGCGACGTCATCCGGATCTGAGCGGGCTTCGGTCAGGGCGTCCGCGAGGTTTCGTCAGGAGCGCTCCGCCGACCGCGGGCGCGATGGTGCGCCGCCGGGACGCTCTCCATCGCCGGCCGCCGGTGCCACGGGTGTGCTTCGTACCACCGGGCGTAGCGGCTCGCGAGCGGCGCGGCCGTGAGCCCGTGCGCAGCCACCGATAGACCGATGGTCAGATAGGTCGCCAGCAGAATCGTGTTGGATCCGGGCAGGTTTGCCTCCTGCACCGTAATGACCGCGAATACGATCGACGCCAGACCGCGCGGGCCAAACCAGCCGAGAAAGCCGACGGTCTGCCATCTGGCCTCGCTGCCGACCAACGCAATCGCCACCGGAAGCATGCGAACGATCGTCAGGCTTAGCACGGCATACAGCGCGTCCTCCCAGACCACGTGCTTCAGCGCGGTCCCGAGCAGCACAGCGCCGAACAGCAGGAAAGTGAGCCCGCCGAGCAGACCTCCGAGCTCCTCGGTCAACTGCGAAGCCTCGTCCGACTCCCGGCTGGCGAGCGTTCCGAAGATCGCTCCCGCCAGAAACGCCGCGATGAAGCCCGAACCGCCGAGCGCCACCGCGATCCCGTACGCGAGCGCCGCGCCCGCAATCGGGATGACCTGGAGCCACGGTCCGCTGATCAGATCCCGGCGATACCCGATCACCGCGACCGCGGCGGTGGCCAAGCCTGCCGCCACGCCCCCGAGGAGCCCGTAGCCGATCTCCTCCGCGACGATCATGATCGCGTGGTGGCTCGAGGCGGCTTTGTCCTCGACATCGGCAGCGGCGAGCGCGATCAGCAGCAATGGCACGCAGATGCCGTCGTTCAGGCCGCTCTCGACGTTCAGCCCCTGCCGGATGCGCGATGGAAGTCGGGGCTCGGTGACGACCGCCTGCCCGAGCGCGGCGTCCGTCGGCGCGAGCAGCACGGCCAGGACCACCGCCTCGGCGGCGTTCAGATGCGGGAAGATTGCGGCGGCGAGCAACGCGCCGGCGACGATTGTGAGCGGCAATCCGATGCCGAGCAGTCGCAGGGGCACCGCGTACTCCTGTCGGAGCTCCCGCAGCTTGATCCGCGAGGCGTCGCCGAACAGTACGACGGCCAGCGTCGCCTCGGCCAGCGTTCGCACGGTCCCGCCCGTCGGGGCCACGGTCACCTCGTTGATCGCGAGCGGACCCACGAGGAGCCCGATCAAGACGAACGCCATCGCCGGCGTGAACGGCGTGCCGGTCAGCCGTCGCGATACTCCCGCCACGAGGAGCAGGGCGCCGGCGAGGATCGCGAGCTCCCACTTCACCGGACAGCCAGCTCCGCCTCGATTGCGCGATCCACGTTCCCATCGATGTGGCTGGCGCCGACGAGCTCGACGATCCCGTCGGCCTCGAGCACGAGCGCCCGCGGCGCCGGCTCGGCGTCGAACAGCCCACGGATACGTTCCTCGAGAGCCTCGGCGGTCGCGAACGACAGCCCGCCATCGAGACGCACGACGGGTATGCCGGGGAACTTCTCGGCGTCGGGCTTCTGGTCGAGGTCCCTGAACACCTGGGTGCCCCACCCCCTGCGGAGCAGCGCAAGCAGGAGGAACAGCACCCCGGTCGCGAGCGTGATCGCCGCGACGAGCTCGGCTGCCTGCTTCTCCCCGAGTCCGGTCACGAGCACCGCGCTGCCCGCCACCGCTGCGAGCGACGAGCTCGGTCCGGTGGGGATCTGCCGCGATGTGCCGGCTAGCGCGTAGATGATCGCGCCGGACGCCGCCGGGTAGAGCCCGTTCTGGAGCGGTATGCCGGCGATGCCCGCGTACCCGAGGTTCTTCGGCACAACCAGCGCTGTCACCGCCACGCTGGCGGTCAGGTCGCCGCGCAGCCAGCCACGGTCGTACCATGGCAACCACTCGAGCGCGGGCACGAGGCGGGTGAGGCCCCGGGGCTTCTCACGCTGCGTAGCCATGGCTACGTATACGGCGTCCGCCCGGCAGCGCCATCACCTGATCCGGATGACGGTGCGCCGAGTCGGTTCAGAGCCAGGCCATCTCGGTGGCGCGGAGGACGGCCTGCGCTCGGCTCGGAACCTCGAGCTTCGCGTGGATGTTGTGCGTATGCGAGCGCACGGTGGTGACGGACAGGCTCAGCTCCGATGCGATCTGGGCGTCGCGGTTGCCCTCGGCGACGAAGCGAAGATGTCCGTCTCACGCCCGGTTAGCGGCGGGGGATCGGTACGGCGACGCTCGAGTGTCTCGGGGAGGCCCCATCGCTCGAGCATCAATCCGCCGAGACTGGCGTCGTCGATGCCGACCTCGCGCTGCTCTTGCCGGGCCCGTTCTTCGGGGGTGAAACGGCCGGCGGTCTGGGCGACGTAGTCGGAGCGCGTCAGCCTGCGCCGCTGACTGTTCCGCTTCCGGCACCCGCGGATCCGGAGCCACTAACGGGCCGCGATCCACTGCCGGTCCCGCTCGTGTTGCGGGAGCCGCCGCTGTGCGACCCGTTGCTGACAGGCGGGCCGCTGACAGGCGGGGGGCTGACGGGCGGGCTCGTCGTCGTCGGTGCAGGCGGTGGCGTGTAAGCCGATGGCGTGGCGGTGTACGTCGGAGCCAGTGCGATGTGGACGACCGGAGTGGTGTGGGTCTGCGGCGAGCTCACGACCGCGCTCGTCTTGGTGTGGCTCGGCGTCGAGGTGTGAACCGCGGGCTTCGTCTTCCGAACGTGCGCGGGGGCCGCTGTTCGACGTGACGCCTTTGGAGGAGGCGCTTTCTGCGTCAGAGTCTCCTTTGGAGTCTGCGGGGTCGCTTGCGGGGCGGGCGCCACCTTCTTGATGAGCTCCGACTCTTGCTTCACCGTGGTCGTCGGTCCTGAGTGCTGACCCTTGGTCGCCTGCAAGCCGAATGACGCCGCCATTGCGAGGACGGCGCCGATTCCGGCTATCGCGAGCCCGACCCAAAGTCGGCGTGGGCGTCGCATGCGGACGCGAGGGCGAGCGCGTTCGACGCGATCTTCAACCGCCCGCCAACCGTCCTCGAGGTCTTCATCGACGCGCTCGGCAACGTCCTCGATGTCTTTGTCGACGCGCTCGGCAATGTCCTCGATGTCTTTGTCGACGCGCTCGGCAATGTCCTCGATGTCTTCATCGACGCGCTCGGCAACGTCCTCTAAACCGTCGGGCGGAGGTCCCGCGATCCCGCCCTCATCGTCGCGGTGAGCGTACGCCTGGGCTGGCTCCCGTTCGGCCATGACCTGACGATGAGCGGCCAACACGCTGAGGTTGTGGGCAGCGTCCGCGTGGCCACGTGCGTCGGCACGCGCGAACGCCTCCTCTGCCTCGGCGAGCCGATCCTGGCCGGCGAGGAGCATCCCGAGTTCGAACGCGCCGTCAGCGTCGCCTCGGTCGTCGGCGCGGCGATATGCCGCGGCTGCTTGGGCGAGATCGCCGCGCTCTTCGAGGAGCAGGCCTAGCTTTGCGGCGGCGGCGGCGTGGCCGCGCTCGTCGGCGCGCGCGAACGCGTCTTCGGCTTCGGCCAGCCGGTTCTGCCCGGCGAGCAGCATCGCCAGCTCGAACGCTCCGTCCGCGAGTCCGCGCTTGTCGGCTCGCCGATAGGCGGCTGCCGCGCCGGCCAAGTCTTGGCGGTCTTCGAGCAGGATCCCGAGGTTGTAGGCGGCGGTGGGGTGCTCGCGTTCGTCTGCACGTTTGAAGGCTTCTTCGGCTTCGGCGAGGTGATCGTGGGAGGCGAGGAGCATCGCCAAGTCGAATGCGGCGTCGGGATCGCCTCGCTCGTCGGCGCGGCGATACGCCGCGGCTGCTCGGCCGAGATCGCCGCGTTGTTCGAGGAGCAGGCCTAGCTTTGCGGCGGCGGTGGCGTGGCCTCGCTCGTCGGCGCGCGCGAACACTTCTTCGGCTTCGGCCAGCCTGTCCTGTCCGGCGAGCAGCATCGCCAGCTCGAACGCACCGTCTGCGAGTCCGCGTTCGTCAGCTCGCCGATAGGCGGCTGCCGCGCCGGCCAAGTCTTGGCGGTCTTCGAGCAGGATCCCGAGGTTGTAGGCGGCGGTGGGGTGACCGCGTTCGTCTGCGCGTTTGAAGGCTTCTTCTGCTTCGGCGAGCTGATCGTGGGAAGCGAGGAGCATCGCGAGGTCGAACGCGGCGTCGGGATCGCCTTGGTCGTCGGCGCGTAGGTATGCCGCGGCTGCTCGGGCGAGATCGCCGCGCTGTTCTAGGAGCGGGCCTAGCTTTGCGGCGGCGGCGGGGTGGCCGTACTCGTCCGCGAGCGCGAACGCTTCTTCGGCTTCGGCCGGCCTGTCATGCCTTACGAGAAGCATCGCGAGCTCGAACGCGCGCTCGGCATCAGCGAGTCCTTCAACGCGACGAGGATCGGCCGTGTGGTCGGTCAAATCGCCTCGCAAATTCGTGTCGCATTCGCTAACAGCAGAGCGACACGTCCCGCCACGGCGATGGCGACGCTCGCCACTATCCCCATTTGAATGCTTGGTGCGGACGGTCTTCCGGAGTGCCCCCCTCGGCATGCCTCCGGGCGTACACGAGACGCTGCCATGCGTCGAGCCCAACCGATCGCACGCACGCTCCTATTCACTCGCGAGCTGCTTGAACCGACCACCTTAGCGTCGAGTCAGGAATCGCAAAAGGCCGAATCCCAGTCGAAAGTCCAGTAGTCGAGAAGAAAAACCAGACCGTCGGCGGATGCCTGGCGTGGCTGCGTCGGGATGGTGCCCCAAGACCCCATTTCAGTCGTATTCGGGCACTCTTGCGTTGGAGTCAGCGCTGTGCCGGCCCCAGGACCGTGCTCGGGACGATCGCGTCCACGATGCAGTGGGCGTTCTACTACACGCCCTCGTTCACGAAGGTCCGCAACCGGTCGTGGACGGGGTGGCGCAGGGCGCCACCGTGCTCGTGAAGTGCACCGGAGCCGGTTGCCGGTCCGGCCACCACTCGACTGTCCTCAGCAAGCACGCGCAGTGCGCAAAAGAAGACGAACGGAATTTGCTTCACGCTCGGAAGCTTCAACATCACACCGGGGATCATCAGCCGCAAGCTCGGCATCGGCGCGCGGATCACGGTCGAGATCATCCGCCCGAACTGGGTCGGCAAGTTCTACCGGTTCACGTTCCGGGCGAAGCGAGGGCCTCGCATCCAGATCGATTGTCTCGCTCTGGCGGGTCGGTGCCGAGCGCGGGCTGCTGACCAACGCGGTGTGCGAAGCTCTGCCGCATGCGTCTCGGCGACTTCGGGGTCTGGACCACGTACCGCGCGATCGGCGAGGAGAATGCGGGCGAGTCGGCCAGGCTCGTCGAGGATCTCGGCTACGGGACCTTCTGGCTGGGCGGGTCCCCACAGTTGCCGGCGCTGCGGCCGCTGCTCGAGGCGACCGAGCGCATCGTCGTAGCCACCGGCATCCTCAACGTGTGGGCAAGCGACGCCGAGCAGGTGGCCCATGATTTCGCTGAGTTGAACACCGAGTTCCCGGGAAGGGTGCTGGTCGGGATCGGGATCGGTCATCCCGAGGCGACGAGCGAGTACACGAGGCCGCTAGCGGCGATGCGTGCCTTCCTCGACGGCCTCGACGGCGCCAATGCCCCGCTCCCGCGCGGCCGGCGTTGCCTCGCCGCGCTCCGCCCGGGGATGCTCGCCCTCAGCGCCCACCGTTCGCTCGGTGCTCACCCATATTTCGTGCCGGTCGCGCACACGAAGGCGGCGCGTGAGCAACTCGGGGAGACGGCGATCCTCGCGCCGGAGCTCGCCTGCGTGGTCGACGAGCACGCCGAGTCGGCTCGGGAGAAAGCGCGCGCCTACGCGAAGCTATATCTCGGGCTGACCAACTACGCGAGCAACCTGCTCGAATACGGCTTCAGCGAGCAGGACGTCGCCGGCGAAGGCTCGGATCGGCTCATCGACGCGGTCGTACCGCACGGAAACGCCGGCGAGATCGCCGGCGTCGCGCGGGCGCACCTGAGCGCCGGCGCGGATCACATCTGCCTTCAGCCCGTCGGCGTCGCGGGGATCCCGCGGTCGGAGTGGACGGCGCTCGCGTCCGCGCTCGGCATTGCGAAATAGCCGCATGGGGCGGTACGGAAAGCGCGATGACCTGATCGTGCACGGGGACGAGCCGTTCAATGCGGAGACCAGTCTCGTTGCGCTGAACGAGCGTCCGGTCACCGACACCGACGCGTTCTATGTCCGCAGCCACGGCCCCGTGCCCGAGATCGACGCCGACACGTGGCGACTGCGGGTGGACGGGAACGTCGAGCGTGAGCTGAGCCTGTCGCTGGATGCCATGCGCCAGGTGTTTCGCGCGCGGGAGCTCACCGCGACGCTGCAATGCGCGGGCAATCGGCGTGCGGGCCTGATCGCGATCCGGGACATCCCCGGCGAGGCGCCATGGGGGCCGGGCGCGACGGGCACGGCAACCTGGAGCGGGATCGCGCTTGCGGACGTGCTGGCGCTCGCGGGGCCTCTCGGCAATGCTTCCCATGTCGGCTTCGAGGGCGCGGATGTGAGCTCGGAGGTGAGCCCGGCTCAACGGTTCGGCGGCTCGATCCCGCTCGACAAGGCGTGCCGTCCGGAGGTGCTGCTCGCGTGGGCGATGAACGGCGAGCCGCTCCCGCCGGTTCACGGCGCGCCGGTGCGTGTGGTCGTACCTGGCTACATCGGTGCGCGCAGCGTCAAATGGCTCGAGCGCGTCGAGCTGCGATCGGACCCGTGGCCGGGCTACTTTCAGCACGTCGTCTACCGGCTGGTGCCTGAGGACGAACGCCCCGGCCCGGGCGTGGGGGTGCCGCTTGGCCTCGTCGCACTCAACTCGGACGTGCTCTCGCCGGTCGACGGCGAGACGGTCGCGGCGGGACCGGTCGAGGTGCGTGGCTACGCGTTCGCGGGCGGGGACCGCCACGTCACGAGGGTCGACGTCTCGACCGACGGCGGCGCCACCTGGACCCAAGCGAACCTCTTGGACGACCTCGGACGGTGGGCCTGGCGCCAGTGGCAGATCTCGCTCGACCTCGACGCGGGCGATCACGAGCTATCGGTGCGCGCGTGGGACTCTTCGGCCGCCACGCAGCCCGAGGACGAGGCCGCGCTCTGGAACCCGAAGGGCTACGTCAACAACGCCAGGCCAAGGATCCGCATCCGGGCAGAAGCACGCTAGTCGCCCTCGCTAGGAGGCGATCCGCCGTCGCGATGGTCGGGGTGCAGGGCGGCGGTCTGGGAGCGGCGCCGCCTGGTCTTCTGACGGGCGTGCGCCATGGCAGAGCGCGATTGATAGGCCGTCCTCGAGGCTGTCGCGCAGGGCAAGGACTTCGGACTGGCTGTAGCGCCGCACCGATCGGCCCGAGCTGGGGAAGCCGTAGCGTTCTTCCCACGCGACAACGGTCTCGGGACTCACGCCGAGTAAGGCCGCCGCGTGGTAGAGATCGAGGCTACGCGGGTGGCGCTCGGCCCGCGCCGCATTGGGGATCTCGGTGTCGTGACCCACGGCCAGCGCCCTCGCCGGAGCCGCGTTCATCTCCTCGTCGCTTCGCTTCGCGATCCGGCATAGCGATACGGCCACAGCATCACCGCAAGCCAGGTCGCGATTGGCGCGGACACAATGATTTCCAACGCCACCAGCGCCTCCAACCCCCACGCCCCGGGTCACCGGCTGCTGCGCGAGGACCGTGACTTACTATCGCCATGTGGATACCCAGCGAGGGTCGTTCCCGCTCGGGGCGCGGACGGATGGACTACCGGGCGCTCGCGAGTCGACGCGTGCCACCGATCTTGGCGGTCGTGAGACGATCTACCGGTGGGATCATCCGCGTACCGGTTGGATGAGCTTGGCTGGCTGCAGTTCGATCGACTGTGCTCGCTGGTGCTGGAGGCCGACGCCGGGCTGAGCGATCTGCGGTGGTGGGGCCGCGGCGATGTCGGACGCGTCGCCCTGGTCGAGGGCCACGTCGCGCTCCGGGGTCGACGGGCTGCGCTTCCCGGTCCGGTCACCGTCGCGATCATGTGGGTTCGGGACTCGGCGACGGAGCGGCGACGGTCGGAGTTCGCGGATCGCGTCGGGCGGCCTCTGGACCGACGGTGGGATGTCGCCGGACGGGGACGCGATCGTGCTGACCAACCTCGGCCGGGGCGAAGCGACCGCTGTGCTGCCTCGCTGAGGCGGACGGGAGGCGCGCGGTCGTGCTGGGGCGCGGAGGAAATCTCGGCGAGCCTCGATCGCGACCCGCGGCTGCGCGCCGCGATGCCGTCCGTGCTCGGGCTTGCGCGATCTCGACGATCTGATCGATCCCGACGTCCGGGGTCGGTCCTCGCTTCGATGTCGACGCGCGCGCAGGAGCTGGCGCGCGTGTTCTGGCCGACGCGCGCGTACGAGCGGGCCCACGACGTGCTCGGCCGGCATCGGTTCGTGGTGCTGACCGGCCCGCCCGAGATGGGCAAGACCGCGATCGCGGAGATGCTCGCGCTCGCGCACCTGACCGACGGCTGGGAGGCGCACGAGTGCAACGACGCCAGACCAGGTCTGGCGCGTGTTCGATCGCGGACGGCGCCAGCTGTTCATCGCCGACGACGCGTTCGGGTCGACGGAGTACCGGCCGGACGCGGCCGAGCGATGGGCCCGAGGGCTCGGTCGGCTGCTCGAGATGCTGGACGACCAGCACTGGTTGATCTGGACCTCGCGACCGGCGCCGTTGAAGGCGGGCCTCCGGCGCGTCCAGCGCGAGAGCGGCTCGGAGCGATTCCCGGCGCCGGGCGAGGTGCTCGTCGATGCCAGCGATCTGGATCTCGCGGACAAGACGCTGATCCTGTTCCGTCACGCCAAGGACCGGCGCGCGAGTGGAACGGTTCGCAAGCATGGTGCGCTCCGCCGGGTTATCGATCGTCGAGCACCCGCACTTCACTCCCGAGCGGATCCGGCGATTCGTGGCCGATCGGCTCGACGAGCTGCTGCGCGTCTGCCGCCGACGGACCCGTGGACCTGACCCGGGTGGTCGAGCGAGAGCTCGCGTCCCCGACTGATGCGATGCGCACCTCGTTCAAGGCGCTCGAGCCGGAGCACCGCGAGCTGCTGATCTCGCTGCTCGACGCGCCGGCCGGGCTGATCGACGAGCGGGAGCTCGCCGCCGTCGTGCGCCGCCACCACGCGGGTGGTCTCAGCCTGTCCTCCGGGCGAGCTGATCGACCGGCTGACCGATCATTTCCTGCGGGTGACGCCGCTTGGGATCGGCTGGGTGCACCCGAGCTGGCGCGACCTCGTGATCGACGAGCTGCGGGAGAGCCCGATCGCCAGGCAGCGGTTCCTGTCCGCGTCGGGCGTCGACGGCGTCACGCTCGCGGTCTCGCGGGCGGGCGGGGTCGCCGGCGAGCGCACGCTGCCGCTGCTGATCACCGACGCCGATTGGGACGTGTTGGGCGACCGCGTCCACGCGCTGCTCGGCGAGCTCGAGGACCGCGATCTGGCCCGGATCCTGCTCGCGATCGGGGGCTCGCTCGGCGAAGTCAACGACCGGGCGCAGGCGAGCGAGCTCGAATGTCTGGCCGTGAACCTGCTCAGCGCCACTCGTCGAACGTGGGACGAGCGACGCGAGCCCGTGCCCGTCTTCCTGCTCGAGGCCTGGTACAGGATGAACTCGAGGGTGGTCGACCGGGTGATACCACCGCTGCTCGCGCCGACCTGGGCCGAGCTGCACCCCGGCGTCCAACTGCTCGAGCATCCAGACCCCGCCGAGCTGGCCCGGACCGACGAATGGCTCGAACTTGCCGCACTGCTCAACGACTACGATCGCGCGGCGCTGGAGGCGCTGGACTTCTTCGGGCGAGATCGAGATCTGCTCGAGCACCTGATCGTCACCCTCACTCGGGTCTCAGCCGACGACGATCTCGGCCCGCTGTGCGAGAGCGTTCTCGCTCGCATCGAGCGGTTGATCCCCGACCTCGCCTCGGAAGCGCGCAGCGCGCGCGAGATCGGCCGGCTCGTGACAGGACTCGAGCGCAAGCGCTGGTGGGTGCCCGAAGACATCCCTGCGCCACCGAGCACCGAACCCGCCACGTCGAGCGCGACTCAGTTCAGCCGGCAAGACGTCCAAGCGGTGTTCCGCGATCTTTGACGCTGAAACCTCGCCGCTCGAAGTCCAGCCCAGCGCGCGACCACGTCTAGCGACTGATATCGCGACCCCTACCGCGACCGGCCGCGGGCGGGCGAGCGCGCTGAGGCTGGTATTCGCCGAGACGGGCCCGTGCTCGGACGGGGACCTCGATGCCGAGCTCGTGGAGGCTGTCCTTGGCTGTAGCCGCTCCTCTGGGCCGGCGCGGCTGATGCTGGCGAGGATGGCGGCAGTCGCCGACGAGGACGGCGCGGTGGGCCTGTCGACGGAGCAGCTCCTCACCGCTGGGTTGAAAAAGTCCGCCGCTCTATGAAGGCTCAGAAACAACGCAAGTCGTCGGACCGACTTGGAACGATTGCGGGCGGCGAAGACCCGTTGGAACTCCTGGCAGGCGATTTCTCGTGGCTTGACGCAGTAGTGCTCGGGCCGAGGGCGTTCGCCAGCTCGTGTCGACGAGCCGCCGTGAGGATGCGGGACCTCTACATCAAGATCGAGGACCAGATCGCCGAGGACGACCTGGTCGTGACGCGCTGGCGAGAGAGCGCCAGAACGCTCGACGCCCACCCTGGAGCCGGGCGCACGGGCTCGTGTTCGGGAATCGCGGTCATCCGGCTACCGGCCGGAAAGCAGGGCGACTCCCAGACTGCCGTCTCCTAGAGCATCGTTGATGGCGGGGAAAGCCAGGAGCGGTCGCGGAGAGCCGACTTCACCTTCCGGATGTACCAAGCCCGCTTTGCGTTGTTCAACCACGGGATCGGGGCGTTGTAAGCGCCGATGCTCTGCCACTCCTCCCCCTTGTGGTAGCCGCGGCCACACCAGCTGCACCGACCGTCGTAGTAGTAGCGCACCGTCGCGGCTGAGAAGTCGAGAGCCCAGGCCGTCGATTTCCAGCGCAGCGGCTCGGCGCCTGCGTTGAGTTTATTGAAAGGTTGCCACTTGATCTGTGAGATGCCGATCGACTGGTAGACCTCATAGGGCGTGATGCGTGATTGGGCGGGGTACTGCCAGTAGTCACGCGGGCTCACGCTGGCCGCGTCATACTGGAGGCCCTGTATGTCGAGCGACTCAAAGTAGATCTGTGCGCGATATACGTCGGTGGGGATGCCCCACTTTCGCGCCGCCCACTGAATTAGGTCGTCGGTCGAAGGGTTGTGCAAGCCGGGTCGTCCAGTGACGTACCGATATTCGGGAACATCGTTGAGGATCGATCGGCCCTGCGTCGTGTGCGCGTTGCGGAAGGCGCGGAGTTCTGCATTCGAGGGGATGTAGTTGTTCGCCGCGTAGTTTTCCGGACGCGTCTCGGGCTCGCGGACCACCAGCGCGGCAGCGGCTCGGTCTGACAAGGGGGGCCTTCCCGGGCTGGCCCAGACATCCGGCGGCACTCTAGTGGTGCCAGCCATCGCGGCGGCGCACACGATCAGCGCACTCAGCGAAGTAGCGAGTAGTACGAATATCAACACGTTGCGTCTCATGGCTGGAATCCTTCTCTTTGCGTCGCTTCCTCGCGCGCTTCCCATTTCTTGCTTTACACGCGGTTGTCCTGGCAGCGGACCTAGCCCTAAAGCCGCTTACCGAAGATGGTCTGAATCTCGATGAGACGGCTACACCAACGACATCGGCTCGAACTCCGCCCCCCTTGAATAGCTCGTACGCGGTTCTCACGAACGCCGACGTAGTCGTCGGTGAATCCCCAACCGTCAGCGGCGCTAGGTTCGGGGTCGGTACCAGAGTCCTACCCGAGGGTGGAACCCGGGGAATTCGCAAGCACCCTAGCGCCCGCTAACGAGGCATTGAGCCTCGCTCATTCTAATTGAGCCTCGCTCATTCTTCGTTTCTTCTTACCTAATCGGCTCAAGTAGGCGCCC
This sequence comes from uncultured Alphaproteobacteria bacterium, assembly GCA_963732455.1. GTDB lineage: Bacteria > Pseudomonadota > Alphaproteobacteria > Rhizobiales > Xanthobacteraceae > Bradyrhizobium. The sequence continues at coordinate 468,413 of CAVSZM010000010.1, forward strand.
ACCCGGCCCGATTAGGAAAGAGGGCGGCGAGACGGACGGATTCCGGATCGCCCATCTCTGATCAGCGGGCGGGGGTCTGTCGCTTTGCGCGACGAACCGACCCCGCCAAGCTCAAAGGACTGAATTCGTGCCTGATCCTGACATGACCAACAAGCGCGCCTCGAGCCGATGGAGCTTGGGCAGAGGCGTTCGAGTGACTCGCGACGCGAAGAGTGCGCGGTGTGCCCCGGAATCCGAATCCGGCATTCCCGAGTCGAGGCGCAGAAGGCGCTTGGACCTTGGCATGCGCTGGTTCTCCGCCGTGTACCTGCCGCTGGTGTTAGCCGCGGTCGTGTACTACCGAACGACGGCGACGCACGTCTTCCAGCACGAGATCGCATTCGGCATCTACGGCGCCGTCGTGGCGATCTACTTGCTTACTCGATTCAGGCTCTCGCTCGTGTCCAAGCCGCACCCCGACGCCGGCCTTGAGCCGTCGATCGCCATCGTGATGCGCAGCGTCAACGAGGAGGATGCGATCGCAACCTCGATGCGATCGCTCTTGACGGTCGATTACTCCGCGCAAAAACCAGCACGACAAATTCGTTCGCGCAGCGAGCGAAGTGTCGGCGCACGCCGACGCGGATATCCAATAGGAAATGAAACGTATGCGCTCTCAAACAGTCAAGGACGACGGCATTGTCACGACCACGGAAGTATTTGAACCGCGCCGCACGCTGGGCGGCGGCACTGGTCGCCACCGGGCTGTGCGGTCTGCTGGTCAGCCACATCGTCGGACAGCTCCGACATTCTGGACTCGCCAATGTCAGCAGCATCTACACGATCATCATCGCTTGCTACGCCTACAGCCGGTTTGTACTGGCAGCGCTCTACCGGCCACCGCGCAACGCCGGCATCGAACCAACTGTCGCCATCGTCGTGCCCGCCTTCAACGAGAACGAGGCCGTCGAGCGGACGATTGACTCATGCGCTAAGACTGGCTACCCACCTGACAAGCTAGAAATCGTTGTCGTCAACGACGGTTCGACCGACGCCACGTGGCAGCACATCACCCGCGCCGCGGCCCGTCACCCCAGCCTGGTGACCTGCATCGACCTAGGCCGCAACATGGGTAAGCGAGCGGCCGTGACAGCCGGCATCCGCGCGACCGACGCCGAGATCATCGTCTCAGTCGATTCGGACTCGATGCCCGCACCGTGGGCCATCCGCAAGCTCGTGCAGGGGTTCGCCGACCACAAGGTCGGAGCGATCTCGGGGCTCACCTACGTCCGCAACACGACTACCAACCTCCTCACACGTATGCAAGCAGCAAGCTACTACGTCAACTTCCAGCTCTTCAAGGCCGCCGAATCTGTCGTAAACACGGTGTCGTGCGCGAGCGGCTGCTTCTGCGCCTACCGGCGAGCTGCAATCATGCCGGTACTCAGCGATTGGGAGAACCAGAAGCTATTTGGTCGCCCATGGTCACACGGTGACGATCGCGCGCTGACAAACATGATCTTGCGCCGCTGGAAGGTGATCTATGACAGCGAAGCCGAAGCATGGACCGACGCGCCGGAGGAGTACCGCAAGTTCTTCAAGCAGCAGTTGCGCTGGGAAAAGTCGTTCGTCGGCGAGAGTCTCGTCCTTGTTGGTCACACGTGGCGCTCGCATCCGACCGCCTTCCCGGCCGTCCTCGTCGCCACCGTATCGGGCATCGTCAGTCCGTTCGTAATGCTGTACCAACTCGGCTGGGAACCGATCATCGGCGGAACGGCGCCCGTCTTTTACCTGATCTGCTTGTACCTACTGAACGCGAGCTACGCGCTGTTCTACCGGAGCCGTCGCACGGACGGCAACTGGAAGTACGCGATCATCTCCGCCTTCTTCTACATCAGCTTCGCGATGCAGATCTATTGGGCAATCATCCGGATCGGCGACAGCAGCTGGGGCACACGCGTCGGCGAGCAGCCCGCCGAAGAACTCGCCGAGGTAGTGCCGTTGCCCGTTCCGCCACGACCAGCAAGGCAAGGGCAGTTGGCCGCGGAAAGCCTACGAGGAGCGGGATGAGACTACTGAAGTTTGTCGGCAGGGCCTGCGTCCTGGTCGTGCTGTTCGTCGTACCGACCGCGGCGTTCGTCAACTCGTCGAGAATGCTCGAGCATCCCGTCAAGCCTGGACCGGGGCACCCCACCCCGCCGCTGATTATCTTCGCCAATCAGGGCAACATCGGCTGGGCGACTCACGATCACAAGCCCACGCCTGTGGAGCTGAAGTACCTGTACCTCATAGGCGTGCTCCCCTACACGCCGCCACCCACACCCATCCCGCCACCCACACCCATCCCGCCGTCGCTCGCGGAGATGCCCACAACCGGGTGGACGCTCGACAGCGGGGCCCTGATCACCACCGACAGGAACGACCTTCTGGTCCTACGGCCTCTTACGTACGGCCAGCCGTCGCTTCCTGGGCAGGGGCAGGGGTGGCGAGGTGCCTACTGGCAGCCTGTGCGCACTAAGCAGTGGCACAACTACGCGATTGGCGTGACGGTCACAAATCTCGGCGGCCAGGGGTCCGGCGGCAACGCAACCATCGTCGTTGGCTACGCGATCACGCGCGCTGGGTACGCCGTCTCGATCTCGGCAGGACGCATCACTATCCAGAATCCGACCGGCGCCCACATCTACAGCACCGTCATTCACTCGGCGGCGCGTCACCGCGTAATTGTGAAGCTGACCAACCACCTCACCGTCACGGTCGACGGGGCCTCGATCGCCAGCTTCCCGGTCGGCGACGTTCACGGCGGCATGGGGTTCGGCGTCTGGAAGGCAGCAGTTCGCAGCAACCTACCCTTTTTCACGAACCTACAAGTCCACCAGTAAGACCAAGCGCATGATCAAACGCATCGTCCCAATCGCGCTCGTGCTAGTGCTAGGCGCAATAGCAACTGGCTGCTCCCGCCACGGTGGCAGCAAGTCGGCCACGGGCACCGCATCCACCACCGCCACGGGCGCAGCTCCGTCGTACGCGCCATATGTCGACGCTTCGCTCACCATGCCGAAGTTCCCCAGTCGGCAAATGGTGCTCAGCTTCATCACCGCCAACGGCTGCACGCCGACCTGGAATGGCACGCCGTTGGCACAGGCCACTGCCATCAACACCCGCATTCAGCAGACGCAGGCGCGCAGCGATCAGGTGATCGCGAGCTTCGGCGGCGAGACTGGCCCGGAACCCGCTGTGAGCTGCAGCGACCCGACACACCTTGCCGCCTCCTACCAGACTGTCGTCAGCCGGTACAACCTGAGCACGATCGACCTGGACATCGAAAGGTCCGCGTCGCTCGACCCGACCGTCAACGCTCGTCGCGCAGTCGCCATCGCCACCGTACAGAAGGCGCAGGCGAATGCCGGCAAGAAACTCGCCGTCTGGCTGACGCTGGCAGTCACGCCATCCGGCCTCCTGCCTGACAGCCTCGCCGTCATCCAGCAGATGATGTCCGCAGGTGTGACGATCTCCGGCGTCAACGTGATGACGTTCGACTACGGGCCTCTGGGCGGCCAGACGGTGCTCAGCGCTAGCGAGAGCGCCCTTACTTCCACCGCAGCACAGATCCAGTCTCTCGGCCTCAAATCGTGGTCCGAGCTGGGCGCGACAATCATGGAAGGCCACACCGACAGCGCTGGTCAATCGTGGAACCTCTCCGACGCCCAAGCGTTCTGGACCTTCGCCTACAGACACCGTCTGGGACGCCTGTCCGAGTGGTCGCTTCTCCGCGACCAACAGTGCGTCCGCACGCCACCTCAACCAAGCAACCTCTGCTCGGGGGTGACACAAGACGCACAGCAATTCTCGCAGATCCTCGGCAACCAGACGACACCATAAATGTCGTTGATTTCAAACACATCGAAAGGAAGGAAGTAATGTTCAGACGTATCTTGACCTACGCGGCCCTGACGCTGGTGGGGGGTGTGCTGGTAGGACCAGCTCTCGCCAAGACCAGCATGCGGTCGTGCTCCAACGTGACCGTCGGTCACTACCAGGCGACCAACATCCGCGCCACCTCTAATCTCGGCTGCAAGGCGGCACGCAGCGACTTGAGTCTGTGGCTAAAGCAGCCCGCCAAGCTGCCGCACAACGCAAAGAGCTGGCACGCGAAGCTGGTCAAGGGAACGTGGCAGATGGCATACGGCAGGTACTCGACGAGTCTCTACTTCGCGCTCGTCAACTTGACCCTGCCCAAGCCAACACCCAAGCCCACGCCGACGCCGACGCCGACGCCGACGCCGACACCGACGCCTACTCCGACACCGACGCCTAATCCGACACCGACGCCTGCGCCTACGCCAGTAGTGAGCGCTCCCAGCGCGTCGATCAGCTCACCCGGCGACAACCAGACCTACACCGTGGGCCAGTCGGTAGCGACGAGCTTCAAGTGCACGGAAGGCGCCAATGGGCCGGGCATCGACAAGTGCGTGGACAGCAACGGGTCCGCAAGTCCCGGCAAGCTCGACACCAGCAAGGTCGGGGTCTTCACGTACGAGGTCACAGCGACGAGCGAGGACGGCAAGACCGGGACCGCGAGCATCAGCTACACGGTCACCTTGCCTCCGTCCAACCTGCAGCTCTCACTGAGCGTCAACGGCCAGCCGATCGGCACCGGCATCCCGTGGGGCACGGCCGGGCGGACGGGCGTGGCCGCAGTGACCGACACCGCGGGCCTCACGCCGACGATCTCGGCAACGCTCGACGGCACCCCCGTGGCGTCACCCGCCGCGATTTCGCTGCCGACCAACATCGCCGGCAAGTCGCACACCGTCGTTCTGACGGCGACGGACAACGCTGGCGGCAGCGTGTCGAAGTCGTACTCCTACAACGTGACGGCAACCGGGTGGTACGGCATGGCGTTTGACGACGGTCCTAACCCGACCTACACGCCACTCGCCATTACGGCGTTGCAGAACCCCGCGCTTCCGGGCCTCATCCCCGGTCCCAATGATGCGCCGGCACACATCCCCGCCACATTCTTCCTGTGTGGTGGCAATACGTGCGGCACGAGTGGCCTCGCGGGCATTGACAGCGCTCAAGGTGAGGCACTGGCAATACAGCAGGTTGCCGACGGGTTTGTCATCGGCGACCACACGTGGGACCACCTCAACATCGGCGATAGCACCGATACGGTCAACCCGTTCGATGGTATGCCGTGCGTGACCGGGCAGACTGCCACGGTCAGCTCCGACGCTCACCACGTGGCGAGCGAGCGTCTTCTCTCCGAGAATCACGGGCCTTTGCCCGCAGTTCGAGATTGAGGACACGGCGTACATGATTCACAGCGTGACGGGAGTCTGGCCGCAGTTCTTCCGCCCGCCGTTCGGCGACTACGGTCCGGCCATCGGGCCGTCGGCGAATGGCCAGACGAATACCCAGAACACAGCCGCGCTGCTGAACACGGTAACGAGCGACCTGACGGCGAAATACGGAGCGCCGGCCGGTTACTCAATGGCGCTCACCGCTTGGTCGGTGGACTCCACCGATTCGGCGAGTCCAGCGCCTACGCTGGCCGCGATCGTCGCTGCAGCCTCGACTGTGCAGAACGGGGGCGTCCTCCTGCTGCACGATGACAATCAGAACACGGTGGACTCGATTCCGCAGATTGTCAATGCTCTGGCGGCGAAGGGCCTGCTCCCGGGCAAGCTCGCGACAACCACGGTGCCGCAATTCGGTCCGTGGAGTCCGCTACCGCCCTATTACGTGACAGCAGTCGCCCCGTAGGCCACCAACCACCGATCGAAGAACAGGCGGCGGGGCTGCCAAGTCCCGCCGCCTGTGCTGTATTCCGAAGGGAGTGGAATATGTCGCTATTTGCAGGAATCGACGTCGGGACGCCCGCCCATCGCAACCGCCTCGCCCTAACTAAAGTTAATCATGCCCATGGCCAACCTTGACGCGCTCGGGCCTCGCCCGGCGCGGCGCCAGGTGCCCGTAGCTAGGCTTGATCATGCCTCGCGCACGCGGGGCGAACTGCTGGCGGTGGATGTCGGCGGCACCCGGATCAAGGCTGCCTTCTGGGGCGCCACGGAGCGAAGCCACGTGATCTGGCGCACGGAACGCACACCCCGCGGACTGGTCAGGCAACTCGCGCGGCTTCATGGGGCGTATGGCTCGCCAGAGCGCTGGGCGCTGTGCCTGCCCGGACCGGTGCGAGACGGGGTCTGGTGGGCGCATGAACCGTTCCCGAAGGGTCCGGTGCCGATCGAGGAGATGCTCTCGGGGCGCGGGCTGCCGGTGCCGTTCTGCTGCCGAGACTGCGAGGCGGCGGTGGCCGGCGAAGCCGACGGACGGTCGATTGTGCTGATTCAGCTCGGCACTGGAATCGGCTGCGGAGTGACAGTCGACGGCGCGATGCTGTCCGACAGCAGCGGCGACCCTATCGGACTATGGATGGCGCACCTGCCGGTGCTCTCAGATGGAGCGCCATGTGCGCGCTGTGGTGGGCGCGGCTGCGCCTCCACGCACGCTTCCACAAGAGGCATCGCTGATCAGCTCGGACACGAGGTATCAGCCGATGAACTTCGCGACCGCGCACAAGCCGGCGAGCAACCGTTCGCGCAGGTGTACGAGCACGCGCTCGAAGCGGTAGCCAGGCTCGCCCAGATGGCAGCGATGAACTTCCGGCCGGAGGACGTGCGCCTCGCAGGAGGCTCTGCACGCGCCTGGAGCGAGGAGCTCATTCCTCGTGTGCGCGAAGCGTTGGCGGCACTGCCGCAGCCCGCCGTCGGTCGCACCCGGGCGACCCTGTCCTTGCGCAGCGAACTGGCGGCGCTGCAGGGCCTGGTGGCGCTCGCCGAGCGAGCCGACCCGCTCCGGAGCCCCTGTACGATTCCGGGGCCGACGCCGCTCGAAGCGGCCATAGGATGAGAGAGTCCTGGCCGCAACAGCAAGACGGCCCGTCCGATCCAGGCCGGCGAGGTTCTCGATGACCCGCAGGCTGGTCGCATCGGCCGCGTGGTTGCTTGCGCCGACAATGGCCGCGCCATGCGCGCGAGCAGCCTCACGGTACGACGCTATGGTGACGACGGCTCATCCCTCCGGGTTCTGGGACATGAGCGCGAGCGGCGCAACCGAGACCGACTTAAGCGGCGGTGGGCACGCTGGAATCTACCTCGGCCGAAGGCCGGGCCGCGCGACCCTTCCGGACGGCGAGATTGCCGCCGAGTTCGACCAACGCGGACAGCAGCTCAGGGTCCCGTCGAGCCCTTCGTTCTCGATTACCCGCACCGGGCGGCTGAGCTTCGGAGGCTCGGTTCGACCCGACACGCTCAGATGGAGCTCGACCTCGGACCCACACGGGTACGGTTACGTCGACTGGATGGGGAAATGCGAGAACTACGCGCCGACCTGCGAATGGGAAGCGCGCACGTACTCGAGCGTCAACTCGCAGCGGCGCTGCAGTCGTGTCGCTGCGTATGTGTTCAACCCAAGCGCCGGCCTCGGCTCGGGCGCGGACTGGCAGCCCCGGTGCGGGATGCTGAAGGCTCGGCGATGGCTGTACGTTGTGGGCGAGTACCAGACGCTGAAAACACCGTCTGACTGTAGGAATTCCTCACCCGGCACGATCGACATCTCGGTGGACGGCGTGCGGTGGAACCGCTCGTATCACTCGCCAACGGGATGCATGAGCCAGTACAGCGTCAAGCCGAAGGCTTCGCGCTCACCGCTGGACATCGGCACGGTGGCGATGGATACCTGGTTTGCGGGGGCCGTCGGCAAGGTCGCCATCTACGACTATCTGCTGACCCAGGCGCGGATAGACGCGCATTACCGCGCGATGACGGGGGAGCGACCGTCCGGCAGTTGCCGGGACATCTGCACGGTTCCGGTGACGCCGGCAACGGCAGCGTCGGCCGGAGCCGAAGGTAAAGACCACAATCGGCGCGAGGGTACAGGACTCGATACCCCGCAGCCGCGACAAGTTGATTGGGAGGGCCGATGTGCGGAATCATCGCAGTGATGCGGAGGACGAGCAGCCGGCAACCACCGGCTTCTGGTGACCTTCGAGTCGGCATGCACCAGGGTGAGGCGGCGCTGGCGCAGGCCGCTGCTGCCGAGCGCTCGATCTCAGCGCATATCGCGCGGGCCTACGAGAATCTGGTCGCGGTCGACCGCCTGCTACGGGGGGTCCCCGGCGTTCGGTGCCTGCTCGGAGATCCCGAGCTGATGGATGATCTCGACGCTGGCGCGGGTCGTCTTGCTGATGTGGTCAGGCAGCTCGAGCTCAGCGTCGACGTCGGATCGCGGCAACTGTTCGAGGACGACGTGGAGGATGTCAATGCGAGGTTGCTGAAGCTGAAGGATGCGGTCTGGGCGATCAGGATGGATCGGGTGGCTCATGCCCGAGCGGTGTCAGCGCTGGCGGGCCGCGACGCCTCGGCGGCAGCGGTTGAGGGATTTTCGTCGGTCGAGCTTGCTCTGTCGGCGTTGAACCGGCTCGAGGTGCGAGGGCGCGACTCAGCGGGACTTCACTTGCTTGTGCGTGATCATGGACTGGCCTTGCGGGACCCGGTGCTATCAGAGGAGCTGAAGCGGCGTTCGGATCCGATTTTTCGCAATCGTGCCGTGTTCACGCGGTCGGGTCATCTCTGCTTTGTGTATAAGGTTGCGAGAGAGGTCGGGGAACTCGGCGACAACACGCGGCACCTGAGGGATGCGATCGGAAACGATGATTTGCTGCGCCGAGCGCTGGAGAGTGGGAGCGCGAAGCTGTCGGTGTTGGGCCATACGCGTTGGGCGAGCGTTGGGTTAATAAACGAGGCGAATGCTCACCCGGTCAATCAGGAGGCGGCGAGTGGATCGCAACGGCCTTATGTCGTCGCGGCGCTGAATGGAGACGTCGACAACCATCGGGCGCTCGTCGAGCAGTACGGGCTGGAAATTGCACCGGAGATTACGACGGATGCGAAGGTGATCCCGTCGGTCGCGGGGCGAGAGTTGGCTGACGGGCGTTCGTGCCAGGACGGGTTTCGGCGGACGGTCGATCAGCTCTATGGGTCGGTGGCGGTTGCCGCGACCACCGCGCTCGAGCCGTCGAAACTGATGTTGGCGCTCCGGGGCAGCGGGCAGACGCTCTGCATCGGGGTCGAGGAGGATGTGTACATCGTCGCGAGTGAGCCTTACGGGGTGGTCGAGGTGACCTCGAGCTACGTCAGGATGGACGGTGAGTCGATCAACGAGGTTGACGCCAGCAAGGGTCAGATCGTGGTGCTCGATGCAGACAGCGCGGGCAGAGCAGATCGGATTCGCCGTCTGACTTATGGCGGTGCGGAACTGCCTGTCGGTGCGGAGGATATTTTGAGCACCGAGATCACGACGCGCGACATCGATCGGGGCAGCCACCGGCATTTCTTTCTGAAGGAGATATCGGAGTCGCCGGACACGATGCGTAAGACCCTGCGGGGACGGATCCGCGAGGTGGATGGCCGCAAGCGCGTCCGGCTTGGTCCGGACACGGTTCCGGACGCTCTGCGCGCGCGCCTCCGGTCGGGAGCGATCCGCCGTATCGTCGTCGTCGGCCAGGGGACTGCGGCTATCGCTGGCAAGGGCGTGGCGGCATCGATCGCGTCGGCGATCGGGTCCTCGCCGCTCGAAGTGCGCGCTGAGCCCGCAAGCGAGTTGTCGGCCTTCGGCCTCCGGGATGACATGTCCGACACCCTGGTGGTGGCGGTCACTCAGTCGGGCACGACGACCGACACCAACCGTACGGTCGATCTGGCGCGGGGTCGCGGCGCGGCGGTGATCGCGATCGTCAATCGCCGAAACAGCGACATCACACACAAAGCGGATGGGGTCCTTTACACCTCGGACGGGCGCGATATCGAGATGAGCGTGGCGTCGACGAAGGCCTTCTACAGCCAGATCGCGGCTGGGTTCCTACTTGGATTCGCGCTCGGCGATGCGCTTGGCTGTGCTGAGTCCCCCGGCCGCGATGCGCTGCTGGCGGCGCTGTCGAGCCTGCCCGAGACGATGGACGAGGTCTTGGCGCGGCAGCCGAAGATCCGTGCGCTAGCGCAGGCGCTCGCGCCGCGCAAGCGGCAGTGGGCGGTCGTCGGAAATGGGCGGAACCTAATCGCCGCGCATGAGATTCGGATCAAGCTCTCGGAGCTCTGCTACAAGTCGATCGCGCTCGACGTAACCGAGGATAAGAAACACATCGATCTGTCGTCCGAGCCCCTGACCCTGATTTGCGCGACTGGTCTGACCGGATCAGCTGCAGCGGATGTCGCCAAGGAGGTGGCCATCCTTCGTGCACACAAGGGCGCACCTGTGGTCGTCGCGACGGATGGCACGGACGCGTTCGCGGACGACGAGAACCTGATTGCGGTTCCGCCTGTGCATGCGGATCTCGCGTACGTGCTGTCCACCATGGCCGGCCACCTATTCGGCTACGAGGCGGCGCTCGCGATCGATGCGCAGGCACACCCCCTGAGAGAGGCACGCGCGTCGATCGACGCGGCCAATCAAGTGGCCGCCGACAACGACGCGATGTTGGCCGATCTGGCCACCGCGCTCGCACCGCACATCGGGTCATTTCGCCGCAAGCTTTGGTCAGGCCTCTATGACTCCTCGGCGGGACCTCAAACGACGGCGCGGCTCGCTTCGCTGTTCGGGTACGTCGAAGGGGCGACGCCGCTCGACGTCTACGATCGAGAGTTCGGTCGTCCTGGCACGCCGGGCAATCTGGTGGAGGACTTGATCTCCGCGCTGACGTTTGCGATCGACGATCTGACACGCTCGATCGACACGATCCGACACCAAGCAAAGACAGTGACCGTCGGAATATCGCGCTCCGACGAAGAGCTGTTCACCGTTCCACTCGTATCGGCCGTGCTCAACGCCGGTTGCGAGCGAGAGCGACTCAGTTACGTGAATCTGCGAACACTTGCCGCGTTGAATCCTGCCGTGCTCGAGGTGACCGGATACAGCCGATATGAGATACGGGGAGACCCGGCTCGCGAAGAGGCAGCAATCAGGCTTATCGAGCAGGCAGGATCGGTGAAGGGAACGCGGTCGCGTACCGACACCGACCACACGCTGCGCGGTACGAAGAAGACTGTTGCCGAGGAACGCGACGTGTTAGTGGCGCGCGGTCGCAGCGACGGGCGCCTGGTTGTCTTCATACCGGAGGTCGCCTCCGGCGTCACGACGAACTTGGTGCTGCTCCACGTGGTTCTCCACGACCGCTTAGACGCCGACCGCATGCGGCGCGTGCTCGACGGCTACAGGCGACGCCTGAGTTCGCTCGCCAGCGCGGTCATCGAGAGCGACAACATCTTCGACGAGCAGCAGCTGGGCGACATCAGCGTCGAAGCCCTACTGACGACGCCGATCGGCGAACTCGCGGACATGTGGGACGTCGCCGGTCGCGAGCCCCTCACTGTGTCCCGCTGACCTTGGCGTGACCATATAGCGTACAGCGCGGTCCGACCATCTCCGCGCATGCTACGTCGGTCGCGACCCTCGTATCGACGCGGCGAGCATCTCGCGACTGCTATTGCCGACGCGCACCGCCGCCGGCACAAACACCGGCCCGGTCAGGATTGCCGCCCCTGCTGCCAGCACGAGCGGGATGAACGGATGCGTCTTGAGCAGCTGTGCACCCGCTAGTTAACCCCTCGATCGCACAACAGTGTTCCCATACTGCTGGGTGCAGCTCGAGCCCGCAACCGCGCCGGGTGCAACTGCGTAGTCCGGAGCAGGATCCTTGATGACGAGTTGGTTATGGGTGATGCCGTCCTCGCAGCTGTTCGCAGCAGATCTACTCATCTGGCTGCCATCGACCCACACGTCCAGCCACGTCTGCGCGCCGGGATCGGCGGTACTCAGGTTATGGCAGGGTCCGTTCTGCGGTGTCGGTCCATCGCCACAGGTGTCCTCAACGATGAAATAGCGACGCAAGTTCGGGATGTAGAACCTAGTTGCCTGGGGCCAGTCGAGAATGTCGTGGCCGTTGATGATCGAGTGGCCGACGGCGACCGTGATCGGGTCCTGGTACGTGCCCGTGCCGCCCGCTACCTGATGTAGGACCGGGTTTGAGATGACCGGGCTTCCTGGCGGGGTGTTGTCGTAGATGGCGTAGCCGGTGACATATGCGGTGATGTTCTGAGCGGGCGAACCAGGCGAACCAGGAGGCGAACCAGGCGAACCGGGCAAACCAGACGGAGGGCCCGGATGAGGTCCCGTGGCCCGTGTATTCGTGATCATCCGAGTCGGCCGTGACGTCGATGACGCCGATCTCCGTGCGGTGCCGGCGATTACGGTTACGCGGAGCCTGTGCCCGACGTCTCGAAGGGTAGGCACGTACACATCGCCCCCGCGACGCCGCGGAATACCGATGCGCTTGCAAGCTCGTCCCCTCGAGCTGCAGCGCTGCCATTGGTAGCGGAAGGTCGTCGCATTTATCCAACGTCCGCTCGAGGCATGGAGAAAGTGGCCAACTACAGCCGCGCCCGTGATCGTAGGTTTCGCCCGTGCAAATGGGCGGCCATATCGGGGCTGCCGGGCGGAGACGTACCCCGCGGTCCATAGCACGATGAGCACCCCGATGAACAGGGCCAGGAGCGCGGGGCCGCGACGGCCAAATATGCGCGCAATCATACGAGGCGCGGTGTTCGTGACGCTGGGAAGAGCATGAGCGGAGCTAACGTCTACTCCAGTGACGCGGGAGACCGCGAGACGGACCACGGATAATAGCTATTCGGCGGCTCAGCCACGCGGGACGCGAGCTTGGCGTGCGACCGCGGACTCGATCCGGGCTTCTACGGCCCCCTGTACTTGCGGCCCCACCGAAGTTTGCTCGTCTTCAGTGCAGTGACGTTCGGTGTCGTGACCAGGCTGACGCCGCTTGTCACTTTACGCATGCGCGCCGGCGGCTAGCGCTTACGGTGATGACATGCGCCAAAGTAGTAATTGTCACTAGCCCCGATCGTGCAGTAGGCGCGTGGATGTGACCGCGCTGTCGGATTTGAGCTGTAGGTGATGGTGGCTGACCGTGGTGGCGAGGTAGAGCCGGTTTCGGCGCGTTTGCGGGGGAAGGTCGACGCGCTGTCGGCCTGGTTCTGTCCGGGGGTGATCGCGGCCGGTGGCCGGGAAGGTCAGGTGGGTGTCGGCGGTGTGGCGGCTGTGTTTAGCCGGTTGCGGCGGGGAGCGTTTTGAGTTTCCCGAACGCGGCCTTGAGCGGCTGGGTCGAGGGCCAGGTGGCGGGGAGGTGCGGCTTGCATTGGCGTGCGGAGAACGCGAGCCGGGCCGCGACGTGGAAGAGGCGGTAGCGCAGCTTCTTGGTTTCCGCCTTGGCGAGCTCGCCGTCGAGCAGCAGCGCTTGGGTCCAGACGATCAGGTCGTGCGCGAGCATCACGATCTCGACCCATACCTCGTGGAGCGCGAACGCCTTGAATGGGAGCTTGACCAGGCCGGTGTCGTTGTCGTCGCGGATGCGATCCTCGACGCGGGCACGTTGACGGTGGCGACGCTCGATGATCGCGATGTCGTGATCGGTTTGGTCGGTCAGGATCCCTTGGAAGCGGTATCCGTCGTGGTCGGTGAACGAGAGCTGCGCGCCGGGGTGCGGACGCTCACGCCGGACGATCACCCTGGACCCTTTCGGCCAGGTGCCGAGGTCGAGCAGGTGGGTGATCTCCACGACCTCACCGTTCTCGCGTTGCGAGCCGTCCTGATCGAGCGCCGGAACCCTAGCGTCATCGGGGATCTGGAGGATCGCGGCGCGGACCTGCTCGGGCAGCTGGTAGCCGAAGGAGAACCGCAGGTTCGCTCACAGCAGTGCTCGGCGGTCTCGTGTGTGGCGCCGGCCACGTCGGCCCGGATCAGCGATCTCGATCTTCTCGATGTGCTCGGCGGGGATCTGCGCAAGCGCGCGATCGCTCACTGTCTTGTGGTCGGCGGCGGTGTTTGACCCGGCGTTCCCTGGGCGCAGCATAATCGCCAGCGCCTCCGCTGGTCTCATCCGCCCACGCGCCGAGCGGATGGAACCCGTACCCGTGCTTGTAGTTCCCGGCAGCCTGCCCCTTCTCCGAATGCGCGGTGATCAGCGTCGCGTCGATGTCGATCGTCAAGGACTCCGGGGCGCCATGCAGCTCCCAGAACCGAGCCCTGGCCCGCGCGTGCGCGCCGCGAACCGCGTCCAATAACCCGGGCGTCGAGGCGATCCGCTCGACCATCCGAAACGCGGTCGAGTCAGATGCCACCGACCCGAACAACGGCTCCTGCTCGCGGACCACGCCGAGGTCAGACACCCACACTCGCCGCCGTCAGCGAGCGTCACCGCCAGATCGCGGATCACCCGACCCGGGTCGTAACCCCGCTGCCGCTGCTTGACCCGGGCAAGGCGCGCCGACAGCGCGCTCGTGAGCCCAACCTTGTCCGCGATTTGGCCGAGCAGCGCGCTCCCAGCGTGCGACACCAAACCCGCTCCGTCCGCCGTGACTTCTACGGTTACCTGGCGTCCATCACGGATCACCCTCAAGGCGAAACCTCCAAGCTCGGGATCAGGACCTTCAGCAAGCCCATAATCCCTGGCCAGCCGGATGTTCCCGCGCCCTCCGTCACCCGGGGGGCGCGGGTCTTACTGCACGATCCGGGCTAGGGCGCCGGCGAACATCGCCAGAACAGCAGCCAGCCTCCGGATCGAGGCATTGCCGGCATCATCCGCCAGCGGTGACTCCGACGCCAGCGCTGTGACGGTCCTCGTGAGAACCACCGTCGACAGATCCGGGACGTCAAGACTTTCCACCGTCGCGCTGCGGAGGCCCATCGCGCACGCCAACAAGACGATGAGCGAGTAAGCGCTAGCGTCCCCGGTCTGGGGTTGGTCGCGGCGGCTTGGGTCGCTGCGGCCGCGATCAGCGACACCTCGATCGCGAGCGCGCGAGCCACGAGCGCGGGATGGCGGTTACCTATCCGTTTACAACCGCACCGCCGGCGACGGACCCAAGCAGAAAGGCAGCTAGCGAGATCATCGGCGCGACCACCGGCAAGCCGCCGGTCCCGGCGATCCCAAACACCGTGGATCGTCATCAGCCGCTTGACC
>CAVSZM010000011.1:0-222956 GCA_963732455.1 uncultured Alphaproteobacteria bacterium
AGCCGCAGAAAGCCGACTTCGACTATCGCGTCACGCGCCACACCATGGTGCACGAGCAGATGAGCCGCTTCTTCCAGGGCTTCCGGCGCGACGCCCATCCGATGGCGGTGATGACCGGATCGGTCGGCGCGCTGTCGGCGTTCTATCACGACTTCACCGACATCTCGGACCCGGTGCAGCGCATGATCGCGTCGATCCGCATCATCGCGAAGATGCCGACCCTGGCCGCCATGGCGCTACAAATACACCGTCGGTCAGCCGTTCATTTATCCGAAGAACGACCTGGATTACGCCACCAATTTCCTGCGGATGTGCTTCGCAGTGCCGGCCGAAGAGTACAAGCCCAACCCGGTGCTGGCGCGCGCGATGGACCGCATCTTCATCCTGCACGCCGACCACGAGCAGAACGCCTCGACCTCGACGGTGCGGCTCGCGGGCTCGACCGGCGCCAATCCGTTCGCCTGCGTTGCCGCCGGCATCGCGGCTCTGTGGGGACCGGCGCATGGCGGCGCCAACGAGGCGGCGCTGAAGATGCTCGGCGAGATCGGCACCGTCGATCGTATCCCGGAGTTCATCAAGCGCTCCAAGGATCCCAAGGACACCATTTCCGCCTGATGGGCTTCGGCCATCGCGTCTACAAGAACTACGATCCGCGCGCCAAGATCATGCAGAAGACCGCTTACGAGGTGCTGGCGGAGACAGGCCATCGCGACGACCCGTTGCTGCAGGTGGCGATGGGTCGAGAAGATCGCGCTGCACGATCGACTACTTCATCGAGAAAAAGCTCTATCCGAACGTCGACTTCTATTCCGGCATCACGCTGAAGGCGATGGGCTTCCCAACCAGCATGTTCACCGTGCTGTTCGCGGTCGCGCGCGCGGTGGGCTGGATCGCGCAATGGAAGGAAATGATCGAGGACCCGACCCAGCGGATCGGCCGGCCGCGCCAGCTCTACACCGGCGCGACCAAGCGCGATTACACCCAGATCTCGCGGCGGAAGAGATAGGCGGGCGGCAGGCGCCGCTCGTCACAGGGGCGCCGTTGCGGCGCCCCTTATTTTTGCGGCGCGCCCCGGCGCGCCAGTTCGAGCACGATGTCGGCGGCGCGGGCGGCGGCGCCCGCGAAGCCGATCTCCATGATGGCATCGAGCTTGGCGAAGGCATCGAGCTGGCGTCGCCGCTCCGGCGTGTCGCTCAGTAAAGGGACCAACGCGTCCGCCAGCGATTGCGGCGTGCAGTCGTCCTGCATGAACTCCGGAACGACATTCTCCCCGATCACCAGATTGGCCAGGATCACGGACGGGATATTGACGAGCGCGCGAGCCACCTTGGCTTCGAGGAAGGAGCCCCGGTAGCGGCGACCATCGGCACCCCCGCCAACGCAAGCTCGAGCGTGGTGGTGCCGGACTTCGCCAACGCCGCCCGGGCGCTGCGCATCGCCGCGAGCTTGTCGGTTCGCTCGACCACGATGCGGGGCTTGGTCGACCAGGTCGAGGTCGCTTGCCTCACCTGTTCGACCAGATGCGGCACAGTCGGCGCCACCACATCGAGCGGCCCGTATCGCTTTTCCGCGAATGCGAGCGCAGCCCCGAAATCTCCGGCCAGCCGCCTCACCTCGCTGCTGCGGCTGCCGATCATGGCAAGCACAATGGCTGGATCGGTTATCCGCCGCCGCGCTTCCGCTTCGCCTGGCCGCAGGTGCGCGACCTCCTCGGTCAGCGGATGGCCGACATAGGTGCAAGGCGGGCCGCCGAGCCGCCGTGCACGTCGGGCTCGAACGGCAGCAGCGCCAGCACATGATCGATGTAGCCGCGCATCGAGCGCGCCCGTCCTCCGAGCCAGGCCCAGACCGAGGGCGACACGTAATCGACGATCGGGATCGAGGGATCGCGGGCTCGAACGCGTCTTGCCACCCGATGGGTAAAATCGGGACTGTCAATAATCACGAGAATGTCGGGCGATGATTGCATCACGGCGTCGGCGGTCAGCCGGATGAGCCGCAGGATCTTCGGCAACTGCTTCGCGACCGCCGCCAGTCCAATAATCGACAGCTCTTCGATCGGAAACAACGACACCAGCCCTTCGCGCGCCATCGACTGGCCACCGATGCCCTCGAACTGGACAGCCCCGCCGAGCCGCTGGCGCAACACCTTCATCAGGTTGGCGCCAAGCCGATCCCCCGATTTTTCCGTCGCGATCAGGAATAATCTTCGCGCGACATTGGCAGTTGCTCGCGCCTGCATCACGCGGGCAAGCCGGTCACGAAAAGGCCCGCAGCATCGGCTGTCTCGATCATGGTCTGCGGTTCGACGATAATCGTGTTGCCGGCGACGACCGCAATCCCCGCAAGGCCGGCCGCGGGCGCGCCCTCGAATGGTACGCGGACCTATCGTCGGCAGATCGAAGCGTAGATCCTGTCCGCTCTTGGGCGCCTTCACCAGCACGCCGCGTCCGGCCTTGGCCCGGATGCGACCTTCTGCGCGCAGCCGCGCGACGCGCGCCAGCAAACCGTCGGTGCCTTCGATGTCTTCCACTCCAACTACGTGGCCGTCGATCACGACTGCGGCCTGACCGATGTCGAAGGGGCTCAGCGCATGCAGCACCTCGCGCCCCCTGGCGATATCGGCAGCCGCATCTTCATCGGGCGCCGCCCGCGCGAGGCGTCCCTCGGGCATCAGGAGATCCTGGGGCGACATCCTTGATCCCCACCATACGGAAACCATCCTGTTCCAGAATGCGACCGATTCCGGAAAGCAGATGATCGTCCCCTCCCCGGAACGCAGCCCACACACGGCCAATGACATGAAGCGTATCCCAGTCGAGGCAAATTTCGGATAGCGCCGGCCGCACCAACGTGCCGATAAAAACCAGATCACGGCAGTTTTCAGCGCGAACAGCTTCACTGCCTTGCCGATTTGACCGACCGAAATCCAGTGATGGCGAAAGCGCTCGACCCGCACGGGGTCGCAGACCCCTTTCAACGCGAAAAGAATGGGGTTGATGCCGCGCGCAATCAGGGATTCTGCGACCGCAAATGGCATGACGCCGCCTGCCGCGATCAAACCTATGGGCGATGAAATGTCCGAAGCCTTGTTGCTCATGGCTCCGGCAGGCCCCGTCATCGATGTCTGTTGCTGCTGTCAGCCGGAAGACACAGCGCGCGGTGCTTGCCGTCACCTATAAAAGTCAGGATTTCCGCGATCGCGGGATCCTCGACCGCCAGCGGCTGCACTTCGATCAGCCTTTCAGCAAAAATGCCGGGTCCGTGAAACAGTTTTTGATAGAACGATCGTACGGCGGCAAGCCGTTCGCGCGTGAACTTGCGGCGCTTCATACCGATGATATTGAGACCCTCCAGGCTGGCATACTGACCGTTGACGAGGCCGAACGGAATCACGTCGCCGCGAACGCCGCAAACGCCGCCCACCATCACTTGCGGCCCGATCCGGGTGAACTGATGCACCGCGGACAGCCCGCCGATAAAGACAAAATCGCCGATCTCACAGTGCCCGCCGAGCGTGGCCGAGGTCGCAAAGACCACGTCGTCGCCAACCTGACAGTCATGACCGACATGGCTGCAATTCATGAAATAACCGCGATCCCCAACGCGGGTGATGCCGCCGCCGCCCACGGTCCCGGCGTTCATGGTCACCTGCTCCCTGATGACGCAATCCCGGCCGATCTGGAGCCTGGTGAGTTCGCCGCGATAACTGAGGGATTGCGGCGGCGTCCCCAGCGAAACAAACGGGTAGATAGTACAGCCGGCACCGATCGTGGTCTGTGCCGTGATGTGAACATGCGCGACCAACTTGCAGTTCGCGCCGATAACGACGTGGGGATTGAGGATGCAATAAGGACCGATCGACGTGCCCTCACCGATCACGGCGCCATCTTCAATCCGCGCTGTGGGATCGATCGTACTCATTGAATGGTCCGGTGCCCGCAAGTATCGCCGCGCGTGATTTTGTTAGGTTTTTCAGTGGTTAACCCGCGACGCGAGTACTGTCTAGTGACGTATCGTGTCGTTCTATTTCGTTAGTTTGGGTCCAAAATTGGGTCCAAAAGGTGCCTTGTTCTCTGCCCGCTTGCGTGCCGTCACCCGCAGCGTTTGATACGCCATGCCCGCCCTCACCCGCAAACAAATGAACAACCGGAACGCTGGCAGATTCATTATGCTGGGGTTCGCGTCGGCCTAATCCAGCAACGTTCCTGGGCCGAACGTCCGACTTGCCCTGGCTGCGAGAAGTCGAATGAATCCGGCAAGCCGTTCTTCCGGCTGAGCCTCGTTGCGGGGCTTAGAAGGTCTGGCGTCGAAGCACAAAGACTATTTTGTTTGCGGTGCTCGATGCGAATCAGGTTTATCTTGGCGCACGAAGTGCTCTGGACGAGACCCGCATGGATACCACCGTTATACTGTCTGCGGTCTTTTGCGCCGGATTACTTTTTGGCTACGGACTGCGGGCTTTAATCTCGCAAATTCGAAGACAGAAAGTACGCCGGATCCGGCAGTCTCGCAGCTTCATGGAAAAGCGTCATTCGAGCCCGCGCCTTTTTCGCGAGGAGGAGCAAGCAAATCCACCTATCAGTGGGTTAGCGATCCCCAATTTACCGCTTCTCGGGCCTCACTGCACGCTTGCTGCAAACTAGCTTCGTCTCGTTCTGTTCGAGCTTGCTCGCAATTGCGTTCGCCTGGAACTGCGCGGAGTAGCCTCGGTGTCCAGCATTGGCTTCATAGGCTAACGCCGCAAGAACCACGGCGGTCTGCGTCTCGCCTAACGGCCTTTGAATTTCCCAATAACGGTTGTTGGAAATACTGTTTCTGGTCAAGAAGCAAACGGCACCGTCCAATTTTTTGGAACGTTTAATTCGATCTCATGGACCAATCCGGTGCGTGAAGATTGGTATGGCTTCACCGTGGGCGTCCAATCTGCCGTGCCCGAGGCTTCAACTTGGACTATGATGATCTTGGGCTTTGCCGCCGTGGGGTTCATAGCTTACCGTCGGAAATCCAAGCCAGCATCGATGGCCGCCTGATACACGATCACCGGGTTTGAATTGAGAAGCCGCCTTCGGGCGGCTTTTTGTTTGGCTGAGTTCACCTCCGATATTTTTGTCGCGCACGGTCACTTCTGCGCATTTTAATCCAATGCGACGGGTCAAGCTTAATGCGCGAGTTTAGTTGCGACGACAATTTTATATTCTATGGTCTCGCAGTCGCGCGGTTTGGTCCGACGAGCTAGCCCCCCTGCCCGACCATGTATGCCGTGCAACTAGGGGTCGCCGCTTCTCACATCGGCGGCGGCCCCGCGCCCACCGCGAAATTTAAGGGGCGAAACCAATGCTTTCTCTTATCTGGGCGGGTTAGCTTCACTAAAAGTCAAATCATGATTGGGGACCGTCATGAAGCGAAGCGATTTTGAGTCAATGTCTTCCGATGAGCTGTGGATGCTCCATGAAGAAATCACTGAGAAGCTTACCGCAAAGATCTGCGCCGAGAAGAAAGCGATTGAAAATCGCCTGAGGCTGCTCGTCGCGCACAATGTTAGAAAGTCTGAGCGCCGACCGTACCCCATTGTTCTTCCGAAATTCAGAAATCCGGCCGAGCCGTCGCAAACGTGGGCCGGTCGCGGGAAGCAGCCACGCTGGCTAACTGCGCAGCTTAGGTCGGGGAAGCGGATCGACGATTTCCGGATCGATCTAGCGACGGCGCAAGGCGCCGAATGAGCGTTCTTTTTCCGTACCCGACCCGCCGCGATCTCCCGGCCAGTTCTGCTTTCCTGACCTGCTCGCGTAGTTGGCTCAATTCGCGTAACTGCGCAATGAGATCGGCGATTAGCGCAATGCGCTGCTCAAGTGTACTCATTAAAACACCCCAAAACCCCAAAACTTCCCCCGGCGTAGGAACCGGCCCTCCGAAAATCATATACAAGCCGCGACGCACGTCTGTGATATGAATCAAAATAATCCAAATTTTTAAGTCTTGCTGAAGCATTGTTCCATCGCCATGGCGGCACGAAAGCTCTCACCCAAAGCCAGAAGTAATGCTACAGCTGTGCCCTCAAAACGCGGCTTCTCCGGCATATTGCCTAACCTGCCGATCCAGTTTTCCGAGAGGCTGTTGGCAAACGCGAAGCCGCAATCGCTCGCCGAAAGAGAAGTGCTATTCGAGGCTGGCGACGTCGCCGATGGTTGCTATCGGCTTGAACAGGGTCTGCTCAAGGTCAGCATCGCTTCGCCTCAAGGTGACGAGCGGATACTGACGATTCTTGGCCCGGGCTCGATCGTCGGAGAACTCGCGATCATCGACGGGCTGCCGAGATCGGCCACGGTGGTGGCGATTCGGGACTGCAAGTTGAGCTTCATCAGCCGGGAAGCATTCGTCGGTTGCCTACGAGAGTATCCCGAAATCTACAGCGACCTCGTCTCCACTCTGGTGTCACGCCTGCGCGAGGCCGATAAAGCGATGGCAGCGGCAAGCTTCTTGACCGTCAGGGCCCGTGTCGCACGGGCGCTGCTCGAACTTGCGGAGCATCTCGGTCGCGAGACGGAATCCGGACGAATTGTCATCCTCCACAAGATCAGGCAGAGCGACATCGCGGCAATGGCGGGCGTTGCGCGCGAAAACGTAAGTCGAACCCTGACCGAACTGAAGCGGCGCGGATTGATCGGTCAATCATCCAGCTACTATTTCATCAGCGACAAGCGAAAGCTTCTGCGCGAGACCGAAGATATCGTGTGAGCTTGCATTCGTCGGCACAGGTATGTTTGAAGGCGCGTGGCGGACATGGCGCGGTGTCGGACTTGAGTCCGTTATGCGGACACAAACGGACAACAACTAGCCGTTGGCCCTGCCGCATTCTCCCTACTTCAATGCTTTCGGTCGCGTCGAACCGCTGTCAGTTCACGCGGCGTATCAAGCCTAAAATAGTCGGGCGTTTTTGCCAGACGATGATTTGGACACGCCTCCAGCAAGATGAAAACGAAGCCCGTGTGGTAAGGACGGACCAAAGTTCTTCAACGCGACTTGTCGCGCCTTGCCGTGCTGTGCTTCGAGTGCTCGGGCGATCAACGTGTCACGGTGCGTCACGCGCCTGGGCAATTACGCCGAATAGTAACGTTGGCTACCCCGATGTTCTTCAAAGGGCGTCGATATTATTAATATTTTGAAGCTGCCGCGAAGGTCTGACACCGATCGTACTCATCGGTCCCTCATCAATCGGTCAGCATCGCGCCAATGTCGGCCTCGGCAACCGTTACGCCGTTTACGATGGCGTCGCCGTGAAACCA
Source organism: uncultured Alphaproteobacteria bacterium (assembly GCA_963732455.1). GTDB lineage: Bacteria > Pseudomonadota > Alphaproteobacteria > Rhizobiales > Xanthobacteraceae > Bradyrhizobium. The sequence goes on from CAVSZM010000011.1 coordinate 7,287, forward strand.
CCACATCGCCTTGCGCCTGCCGATGCTGCGCATGTGGTATTCGACGGTATCGCCTGGCATCACCGGCTTGCGGAACTTGCATTTATCGATGGTGAGAAAATAAACCGCGCGCGGCTTCTGGGTTCCTTCGACAGACAGGATGCCGATCACCCCCGCCGTTTGCGCCATCCCCTCTATCATCAGCACGCCGGGATAGACCGGCCGCTCGGGAAAATGGCCGAGAAACGCCGGCTCGTTGATGGTGACGTTCTTGACGCCGATGCCTCGATAGTCGCTTCTGATGTTGATGACCCGATCGATCAGCAGAAACGGATAGCGATGCGGGAGCGTCTTGAGGATCGTGGCGATGTCCACGAGCTCAATGGTAATCGGTGCCTCCATCACTCACGTCCCTCGCCCCTCGGATCGGTCGTGCCATCGCGTACCAGACGCTCTAGCGCGACGATCTCCCGGAACCACTGCTTGGTCGGTTTCGCAAAGAAGCCACCCCAGCGACCGTTGGCCGGGATGTCATCCTTGACGCCGCTCATCGCTGTGACCTGGGCGCCGTCGCCGATGCGAACATGATTATTGATACCCACCTTGGCACCCAGCGCCACATTGTCGCCAATCGTCAGGCTGCCCGCGAGTCCTATCTGGGCCGCCAGCAGACAATGCCTGCCGATCGTCACATTGTGGCCGATCTGGACCAGATTGTCGATTTTCGTTCCTTCGCCGATTATGGTGTCGCGCAAACTGCCGCGATCGATGGTCGTTCCGGAACCGATCTCCACGTCGTTCTGAATCAGGACACGGCCGGTTTGCGGCACTTTCAGATGTCCATCCGGTCCAAAAAAGACGAAGCCATAGCCATCCTGTCCAATGCTGCAGCCGGGATGAATCAAGACGTTGTTGCCTATAAGCGCAAATTGAATGGACGTCCGCGCGCCGACGCTGCAATCCCTGCCGATCCTGACATCGGCTGCGATCACAGCACCTGCACCAATGACCGTGCCAGTGCCGATTTCGACGTTTGGGCCGATCACGGCAAGCGGATCGACAATCACGCCATCCTCCAGATGCGCCGTCGGATGGATGACGGCGGACGGCGCGATCCCGGCGTTGCCGAACCATGATTGGGGGCGAAGGGTGTCGCTGTAAAGCTCGCGCGCAATGTTCACAAATTCGCGGAACGGATTGACCGCGCGCAAAACGGCAACATGGGCGGGAACACCGGCCTCGAAACGTTCACTAACCAGACACGCCCCGGCCTTCGTCGAAGCGAGTTGGTCGGCGTACTTCAGGTTGTCGAAAAACGTCAGATGCATCGGGCCGGCTTGGTCGAGCGAAGCCAACCCCTTGACCGGCTGGCCGCTCCGCGACGCATCGACCAAACGCGCCTTCGTCAACGCGGCTATATCAGCCAGCGTTGACGAAGGTGGTTGCTCGAAAAATGTCCGCTGCGCCATTCCACCCGTCGCGGTCCGGCCGGTGATTGAACTCAGAACGATGTACCGCCGCCGAACTTGAATTGCTGCACGCGATCGTTCGCGCCTTTCGTAATCGGGATCGCATAGTCGAAGCGCAGCGGACCGAACGGCGATGCCCAGATCAACCCGACACCCACGGCGCTACGAATGACGTTCGCTCCGTTGTACTGCAACCCCAAACAAGTCCCGGGATTGACCGGAACGACTGTCCTTGGAGGGACACAGCCGGGGACGTTGACTTCGCCGGTGAGGGCCCAGTTAGTCGGCCCCTGATAATCCCACAGGCTACCTGCGTCGGCATAAACGGCGCCCTTCAATCCTACTTCCTTTGGCAGGAACCAGAACGGCATCTGCAGCTCATACGAGGCACCCCAATACTTGGTGCCGCCGAGCGCGTCCATCGTACCATAAGGATTGATGTCGCGCGGACCGATGCCGTTCGGGGCAAAGCCGCGGACAAGGTTCGGCCCCATCTGGAACTGATCGAGCATGCGGAGGCCGTTGTTGCCGATCGGATTGAGAATGCCGCCCTGCAGATGGATCAGGCCGACGATATCCGCCACCAGCGGCGTATAGTATTTGGCATCGAAGGCGGTCTTCAGATAGCTCACGTCGCCGCCGAGACCGGCGAAGTCCTGCCTGAAATCAATGAGCAGACCGTCAGTCGGGTTCTTGTTGTTGTCCAGTGTATTGTAGTTCAGCGAATAGCCTATCGCCGAGGTCACCGTGCTGCCGCTTGCGAGTTCCTTGCGGACCGGCAACGATGCCTCGCCATCGCTGTAGCACCAAAGACCTATTCCTGAAGGATCGACCGTGCCGTTCGCAGCAATAAGCGCTTGCCCCGCCGGCGTATTGGCGAACGCAGGGGAAGGGAAAAACGCAAGCAATGGATTCGCCGGATCGTTGTTACAGTTTGCGAGATAGCTCGGCAGCGAGATTTTCTGCTGATAAATCGAATACCGGAGCTGCAGTGAAAGGTCCTCACGCAGAGCGAATCCGAGCCGCGGACTGAAACCCAGCGTGCTTGTGCCGTACGAAATATAATTGTTGGCCAGTTGCTGGCGCTGGAACAGGTCGAGACCTAGCGCCACGCGATAATCCAGCAGGTAGGGCTCGACAAATGACAGCGAGTAACCGCGCGCGTACTGACCATATGTCACGGACGCTTTCGCAAACAAACCTCGCCCGAGGAAGTTGCGCTCGGAAATACTGACCTCGGCGAGCGCGCCATCGGTGGTCGAATAGCCGCCCGATACCGAGAAGTCGCCGGTGGATTTCTCTTCCAGATCGACGATGAGAATCACACGATCGCTTGAGGACCCGGGCTCGGTCGTGATCTTGACGCTCTTGAAGAAATCAAGGTTCTTCAGACGACGCTCGGCTCGATCGACCAGTGCGCGGTTATACGCGTCGCCTTCAGACACATCGAATTCGCGGCGGATCACGTAGTCCCGGGTGCGCGTATTGCCACGCACGTTGATGCGCTCGATGTAGGTTCGCGGACCCTCGTCGATGGCAAACGTGATTGTTACAGTGTGTGCCTCGAAATTGCGATCGCCGCGCGGGCGCACGATCGCAAATGCGTAACCCCGCCGCGAGGCCTCGATCTGCATTTCCTCGACGGACTTCTCGAGCAATTCGGCATTATAGAGCGACCCGACATTGACGCGCGAGTAGCTGCGAAGTGCATTTCCGTCAAAGTTAGCAATGCTCGACTGGAAATTGACCGACGCAACCCGGTACTGCTGGCCCTCGTCGATCTTGAAGGTAACCAGGAAACCCTTGCGCTCCGGATCGTATTCCGTCAGCGCGGCTACCACCTGCACGTCGGCAAAACCGTGCTTCAAATAGTAGCGGCGAATCAGATCGCGATCGGCTTCGACCCGGTCCGGATCGTAGACGTCACCGCCGCCGAGGAAGCTCAGCAAATTCGATTCATGCGTCTTGATGATATCCTTGAGGCGATATGACGAGTAAGCGTTGTTGCCGATGAATTCGACCGACTTTACGCCGGTCTTGGCACCCTCGGTAATCGTGAAAATGAGATCGACGCGGTTGTTCGGCTGTTCGATGATTTCGGGATTGATGCGCACGTCATAGCGCCCGGAGCGGCGATAGATTTCGGCGATGCGCTGCGCGTCGGACTGGACCATGGGACGTGACAGCGTGCCACGCGGCTTAGATTGTATTTCCGACGAAAGCTGTTCGTCCTTGATCTTCTTGTTGCCTTCAAAGGCAATGCGGCCGATCACCGGATTTTCGACCACGGTCACGATCAGTCGACCGCCCGCCTGGCTGATCCTCACGTCCTGGAAAAGGCCGGTCTCGATCAGCGCTTTCAGGCCGTCATCGATGTGCGCCTGGTCGAGATGACCGCCTGGACCCGGCTTGAAATACGAGCGGATGGTCTCGACTTCCACGCGCCGGTTGCCCTCAACCTGGATCGACGAGACGGTCTGGGCGTGGACCGGCGACGACCCAAGCGCGGCGACCAGCGTGACGGCGGCCGGCATGGCGAACATCACCAGGGCGGCCAGAAGGCTTCCCCGCACCCGCATTCCAACATTCATGCGCAACGCGCCCTTGTCATTCCAATGCCGGACCGCACCCCCGCGAACCGGCAGATTCCCATTAATTGCCCTGCTTGTAGCCAATTTTGCCAGGACGGCAAACGCCCTATTGCAGTGCAATTTCATTTTCATTCCAAGACGTTGCCCATCGGCCACGCCCCAATACACGCTAAATGGAATTTGCTGGTGTCATCCAAACAGGCTTTTCAGCCAGGGCACCTGATGGACGTCGTTGTAGAACGCAAACACCATCAGCATGAGTACGAGGACGAGTCCGAAGCGGAATCCGTATTCTTGGGACTTGTCGGACAGGGGACGCCCTCTCACGACTTCCGCGGCATAGAACAAAAGGTGACCGCCATCGAGTAGCGGCACCGGAAACAGATTCAGCAGGCCGATCGAGATCGATAGCACCGCCGCCAGGTGAAGCAGCGGGGTGATTCCCAGAGTCGCGACCTGTCCGGAAATCTGGGCGATTCGAATCGGACCACCGATCTGGTCAGCACTTGCACGGCCCGTGAAGACGTTCCCGATATACGAGAGCGTTTGATCGATCACGAACCAGGTTTCCTTGACGCCTAGCCACAGTGCGGTCGCAGGGTCCACCCGCTCCGTCGTGACGTCGCCGGCTGCGGTCTTGCGGGTAATGCCCAATACGCCAAGCCGATGGGCATTCCCGAACGGGTCTTTCACTTCCTTGAGTTCCGGCGTGCCGCGCAATTGCAGCGTGGAATCGCCGCGCTTGACCGTGAACGTCAGCTGCTCGCCGGCTCGAGTGCCGACAATCCGTTGCATATCGGAAAAACTTCCGATCGATTTGTCGTCGATCTTCGTTACGACGTCTCCTACTTGGAAGCCGGCTGCCGCCGCGGCACTGCCCACCTCCACCTGATCGACGCGCGCGGTCGTACTCGGTTTGCCGAAGAACGTGAACAGGCAGGTAAAGATCACGATAGCCAGAATGAAATTGGCAATCGGACCGGCGGCAACGATCGCCGCCCGCGATGCAACTTTCTTGTGATGGAAACTGCCCGCGCGCTCTTCTTCGGTCATGCTGGCGAGCGCTTCCGACGATGGCGTGGAGGCCTCGCTGTCGTCGCCGAAGAACTTGACGTAACCGCCAAGCGGAATCGCCGAAATCTTCCATCGCGTGCCGTGCCGATCGTTAAAACCGGCGAGTTCCGGCCCGAAACCGAGCGAGAATGTTAACACCTTTACGCCAGCCCAGCGGGCAACCAGGAAGTGGCCGAGCTCATGGAAGAAAACGACGATGGTAAGCACGAACAGGAAGGGGATGATGTAACCGACGAAGCCATGGCTCAACGTATTGAAACTATGCAGAAAAAGTTCGGACATCCGATTCCCCTTAACCAGGGCCGAAGCCCCGTCCCCTAACCCTCTAGGATGCCTTTGCGGCAATTTGAGGCAAGAGGGTGGCAGCTTTATTTCGCGCCCTATGGTCAACAGCAATGGCATCGTCAGCGGATGCCAAGGGCGCGAGATTGCCGGAACGCACCCAGTCGTTCATCGTGGCCTCGACAAGACGTGCAATCGCGCCAAATTTGATCTTGCCGGCGATGAACGCGGCCACGGCCACCTCGTTGGCTGCATTATAGACCGTCGTCGCGCCGCGACCGGTCCGCAACGCGTCGTAGGCTAGCCGAAGCGCCGGGAAGCGACCGAAATCGGGGGCCTCGAAGGTTAGCCGTCCGATCTTGGCGAGATCCAGCTTGGCTGCCGGCCCGACGATGCGATCGGGCCATCCGAGGCAATGCGCGATCGGCGTGCGCATGTCGGGCGCCCCCAATTGCGCAACCACGGAACAATCCGAAAATTCGACCATGCCGTGGATGATCGACTGCGGGTGAACCAGAACATCGATCTCATCCGGTGTCAGCGCAAACAGGTATGAGGCTTCGATGACCTCAAGCCCCTTGTTCATCATCGATGCGGAATCGATCGTGATCTTCTGCCCCATGCTCCAGTTTGGATGCTTCAAGGCCTGAGCCAGGGTCGCCTGCTCGATGTCTGCGCTGGCCCATGTCCGGAACGGTCCGCCGGATGCGGTGATGATAACGCGGACCAGTTCTTCCCGATTGCCCGACCCCAGCGCCTGAAACAGCGCATTATGTTCGGAGTCCGCGGGCAGAATGCAGGCCCCGGCCTTCGCCGCGCGCTGCATGAAGAAATCGCCCGCGCAAACAAGACATTCCTTGTTCGCAAGCGCGACTGTCGCCCCGCGATCCACCGCCGCAAGCGCCGGTTTTAATCCGGCCGCGCCGCTGACCGCAGCCATGACCCAATCCGCCGGACGCGCGGCCGCTTCGATGATCGCGTTTTCGCCCGCGCCACATTCGGTGCGTGTGCCGGCCAGGGCGTCTTTCAACTCAGCCAGGCGAGCGGGATCGGCGACGGCGGCAAACCGCGCGCCGAATTCCCTTGCGAGCTTCGCAAGGCCCTGCACATTGGTATTCGCGGTCAAAGCCTCGACCCGGTAGCGGTCGCGCGAGGCCCTCAGCAAATCCATCGTGCTGTCGCCGATCGAACCGGTGGCACCGAGGACGGTCACGACACGCACGGCAGATGCCGCGGCCTTGCTGTTACGCAATGGAACTGCGCTCATCGTTTCACCAAACCATAAGACCGCGGCCGACGCCATCCACGCCACCCCGCAAAAACCCGAAAATCGCCGCCATGACGACCGCCGCGACGAATCCGTCGAGACGATCCATTAGCCCGCCATGCCCGGGAATGATGTGACTGGAATCCTTGACGCCGAAGCGCCGTTTTACCGCGGACTCAAATAGATCGCCTAACTGGGAAGCGACCGAAAGAACCGCGCCTAGCAGCAGCAACGGCCCGACCTTGCCGAGACCGAACAGCACAAATCCTGCGGCGACAACAAGACTGGCCACAAACCCGCCGATCGCCCCGGCCCAGGTTTTCTTGGGACTGACCCGCGGCCACAATTTCGGTCCGCCAATGCCGCGGCCTGCGAAATAGCCGCCGATATCGGTCACCCACACCACCAGAAGGACCAAGGTGAGCGCCGCGAATCCCTCGATCCGATCGAGGCGCACCAGCACAGATGCGATCTCCGCCGCCGCGGCATAAGCAAATCCCGTCGCAGTCCAGACGCGGCGCTCCGGCGAGAACAACGCAACCGCGGCGAAACCGAGGGCCAGGACAATGAGCGAGGCATCAATCCGCCCAAACCCGAGACAAAACCCGGCAACGGCAAGCGCGACAACGCCCAAGCCCACTACGCGCCGTTCGCGCACAGCACCCACGATCATCAGCCATTCGACATATAGGCCGATCGCAGCCAGCGTCACCAGCGCCGCCCATAGCCATCCGCCGGCATAGGCGATCGCAATGGCGAGCGGTGCCAGCACCAGCGCGGCGATGACGCGCATCAGCAGATTGCGCGAACTATGCTCGGCAACGGCCGCCGGCGCGGCTTTGCCCTCGGTCACGATCCGGTTATCGCGGCCAGACCACCGAAACGGCGCTCCCGTCTGGCATATTCGGCGATTGCGCCTTCGAGCGCGGCCTTGTCGAAATCCGGCCAGTGGATCGGGACAAACACGAGTTCGCTGTAGGCCGCCTGCCACATCAGGAAATTCGACAGCCGCTGCTCTCCACTGGTGCGAATGATCAGATCGGGATCGGGAATATCCGGCGCATCGAGGTATTGACCGAGCGCTTCGGCATCGATCGACGCCGGATCACGCTTGCCTTCTGCGACCTCGCGCGCCAGCCGTTGGGCCGCATTGGCGATTTCCTGCCGCGATCCGTAGTTGAACGCGACCACGAGATTGAGCTTTTTATTTTCCTTCGTCAGTTCTTCTGCCTCGTTCAAGAGCGCGCAGATGTCCGGCTCCAATCCGTCGCGCTCGCCGATGACACGTACCCGCACGCCATCGCGATGCAGTGTCGCCAGATCGTTGCGGATGAATCGCCGAAGCAAACCGAACAGGTCGCCGATTTCGGTCGCAGGACGCGACCAGTTCTCCGAGCTGAACGAGAAGATCGTCAGGTAAAGAATGCCGAGTTCGTTGGCGGCGCGAACGACGCGGCGCAGCGCCTCAACCCCGCGGCGATGACCCTCCGCGCGCGGCAACCCGCGGGCGGCCGCCCAGCGCCCGTTCCCGTCCATAATGATCGCCACATGCAAGGGACCGTCAGTTCGATCCGGTCCTTCAGTTGCGGGGGCGGGGGCGTTCGACATCGGTCAATCCCTAAACCGTGAGGATTTCTTTTTCCTTGGCCGCAAGCAAGTGATCGATCTCCGAAATCGTTCCGTCAGTTGCCTTCTGCACATCAGCGGCCAGGCGCTCCTGATCGTCCTCGGAAATCTCGTGATTCTTCTCCAGTTTCTTCACCGTATCGAGACCATCGCGGCGAACATGCCGGACCGCGACGCGTGCGGCTTCCGCGTATTTGTGGGCTACTTTCACAAGCTCCTTGCGGCGCTCTTCATTCAGCTCTGGAATTCTCAGGCGAAGCACCTGTCCTTCTGTCGCTGGACTCAAGCCGAGATTGGAATCGATGATCGCCTTTTCCACGGCCTTGACCATCGACTTGTCCCATACCTGCACGGAGAGAAGGCGCGGCTCGGGCACGCTGATGGTCGCAAGCTGGTTAAGCGGCATGTGCGTGCCGTAGGCGTCGACTTGCACCGGCTCGAGCATGGAGGCTGCAGCGCGACCGGTCCGCAAACCGCCCAGTTCATGCTTGAGAGATTGGGTGGCGCCTTGCATGCGGCGCTTCAATTCGTTGATATCGAAATTACCCGTGGGCATAACGCTCTCCCCTCCTGAACCCTTCGTCGAAACCGCCAACCTGCTCGCGCGCAACGCTTCACAAGTCCGTTAGCCCGCGACGATAGTGCCGTGGCCCGTGCCGCCCAGGATTGCGCCTATCGAACCCGGTTCGGCGATCGAAAACACGATGATAGGCAGCGACGTCTCGCGGGCAAGCGCGAATGCAGTCGAGTCCATGACCTTGTAGCCGCCATCAATCGCCTGTGAATGGGTCAGGCGGTCAAATCGCTTGGCGGAAGGGTCCATTTTGGGATCGGCGCTGTAGACGCCATCGACGTTGGTGGCCTTGAGCACGGCCTGCGCGCCGATTTCGGCTGCGCGCAACACTGCCGTGGTATCGGTGGTAAAGAATGGATTGCCGGTCCCGCCGCCCAGCAGCACGATCCGGCCCTCGGCGAGGTATTTGTGCGTCGCACTTCGGGTAAATAACTCGCAGATCTGCGGCATGACAAATGCGGACAGGGTCCGCGCCGCGGTTCCTCGCCGCTCGATTGCGGCCTCGAGCGCAAGGCAGTTCATCACCGTGGCGAGCATGCCCATGGTATCGCCGGACGGGCGCGAGACACCGCGCGAGGAGACTTCCACGCCGCGGACGATGTTTCCGCCGCCGACGACAACAGCAACCTCGGCGCCCAGTTGGCGGGCGGCGATCAATTCGCCGGCGATGCGGTCGACGGTCGGCTGATCGATGCCAAAGGATTGCGCCCCGGCGAGGTATTCGCCGGAGAGCTTGATCACCACACGACGGTAGACCGGCTCAGCCATGATGCGATCGTCTTTCCTCGTGCGCGCGCTACTCCCGGCGCAAACAGGCCGGAAGGACTTTTCCGGCGGTTATTTCTTGCCGCTCGCCGCCGCGACCTCGGCCGCGAAGTCGGATTCCTGCTTTTCGATTCCCTCGCCGAGAGCATAGCGCACAAATCCGGTGATCTTCACAGCCGCGCCAACTTTGCCCTCAACTTCCTTGAGTACCTGGGCGATAGACTTGCCGTTGTGCTCGCCATGCACCGAGGCCTGCTCCAGCAGGCAGACTTCCTTGTAGTAGGTCTTCAAGCCGGACTCGACGATCTTCTCGATCACGTTCTCGGCCTTGCCCTGCTGGCGATACTTGTCGGCCAGCACGTCCTTCTCTCGTTTCACGGTCGCGGGATCGAGCCCGGCCGGATCCAGCGCCTGCGGGTTGGCGGCAGCGATATGCATCGCAAGCTGCTTGCCGAGCGCGGCGAGTTCGACGGTCTTGCCGGTTGAATTCGAGCGCCACAAGCACGCCCATCTTGCCAGCGCCCTCGATCACGGCATTATGTACGTAGCTCGACACGACACCGTTGCCCACTTCGAGCGAGGCTGCGCGGCGCAGCGTCATGTTTTCGCCGATTGTCGCAATCGCATCCGCAATCGCGGTCTCGACCGTCACGCTGCCCACCTTCGCCGCCTTGATCTTCTCCACGTCAGCGCCGACTTGGAGCCCGACCTGGGCGATCATCTTGACCAGGCCCTGGAACTGTTCGTTGCGGGCAACGAAGTCGGTCTCGGAGTTGACCTCGACAACGACGCCCTTGTTGCCCGATGTCTGCGCACCGATCAGGCCTTCCGCTGCAACGCGGCCGGCCTTTTTTGCGGCCTTCGACAGACCCTTCTTGCGCAGCCAATCGATTGCCGACTGCATGTCGCCACCGTTCTCGGCAAGCGCCTGCTTGCAGTCCATCATGCCGACGCCGGTCGTCTCGCGCAGGTCCTTGACCATCGCTGCCGTGATTGTTGCCATTCTTGCAGTCCTTTGCCTGTCAGGGCGACCGCAGCGCGGCTGTTGTCGCCTCGCCGCCGCCACCACCAGGAGTTTCGTAAATTGGAGGTTGGTGGCCGGAATGCTCCGGCCAGCGCGTTGCCCTATTCCGTTTCCGCGGTCATCGCCTTGGCCTGGGCCACCCAGCCATCGGCTCTGCTCGGAAGTCCGACCTCTTCGCCGATCTTGTGGGCGGTGTCGTGATCGAGTTCGGCCAGCTGCCAGTAGTGGAAGATACCGAGATCGTTGAACTTCTTCTCGATCGCGCCGGAAACTCCGGTGAGCTTCTTGAGGTCGTCGGCCGCACCCCGCGGCCCGGCGAGACCCTGGAACGCCACAGGTTGCGGCGCCACCAGAATTTCCTCACGGACGGGATGGGCGGATGCGCCGAGGTCGATCCCGGAGTCTCCTTGCGCGCGCGAGATGCCATCGATGACAGCGCGGGCGACCAGATCGCAGTATAGCGAGATGGCCCGGCCGGCGTCGTCATTGCCGGGCACGACGTAGGTAATGCCCTTGGGATCGGAATTGGTATCCACGATCGCGGCGACCGGAATATTCAGCCGCTGGGCTTCCTGTATGGCGATGTCTTCCTTGTTGGTATCGATCACAAAGATCATGTCGGGCAACCCGCCCATGTCCTTGATGCCGCCCAGCGAGCGATCGAGCTTGTCGCGCTCGCGCTGCAGCGTCAGCCGCTCTTTCTTGGTGTAGGCGTTGGCATCGCCGGAATTGAGCACTTCGTCGAGGTGCCGCAGCCGCTTGATCGAACCGGAAATCGTCTTCCAGTTGGTCAGCGTTCCGCCGAGCCAGCGCGAATTGACGAAATACTGCGCCGATCGCTTGGCTGCCTCGGCGACGCCGTCCTGCGCCTGCCGCTTGGTGCCGACGAACAGGATACGGCCGCCCTTGGCGACGGTATCGCTGACCGCCTGGAGCGCGCGATGCAACAGCGGCACGGTCTGGGCGAGATCGATGATGTGGATGTTGTTGCGGGCACCGAAGATGTAATCCGCCATTTTCGGATTCCAGCGGTGCGATTGGTGGCCAAAGTGAACGCCAGCTTCAAGCAGCTGACGCATAGAAAAATCGGGAAGCGCCATAGTCTAATTCTCCGGTTGGTTCCTCCGGAAACGTGTGAGCAAACGAGCCTTGCGGCCCGGTTGCCACCGGACGGCCTTTTAAGCCATGTTTCCGTGTGAGATGGCGCGGTATATAGCGGGATTTTCACGATAAGCAAGGAAATCCGGCCGGATCCGGGGCCGCCCGCTGGTCCTCGCCCGACCTAGAGCGTCTGGACGTCCACCACGCCCGAAACCGCCTTGATTGCACCCGCAATCTGCGGCGAGACCTTGAACCGGCCCGGAAGCTTCATTTCCACCTCGGTTTCGAGGTCGAGCATCAACACCAGTGACACGTCGCCATCAGCCGCGCCCGCCGGAGCCGGTTTCGGCTGCTGGCTGCGGGCCGGGCCGCCCTGCGGCCCAGCCTCGGGCATTTGCAGCCGTTTGGCGATGGATTCGAGCGATCTGGTGTCGCGGACGAAAATCCGCAGGCCCTTCTGGGTCTTGGCCGCGGCGTCATCCAGCGGCTCGGCGTGAAGCACCCGCGCGCGGACGTCCTCGCCCTGCAGTTCGGCCCCGAGTTGCAACAGCACCGCTGCGCCCGGTTCCAGCACCTCGCGATACTGGGCAAGCCCCTCGGAAAACAGCACGGCCTCGAAATGACCGGTCGGGTCGGACAGACCGATGATGCCCATCTTGTTGCCGGTCTTGGTTCGCCGCTCCATGCGCGACACCACGGTGGCGGCGACCTTGCCCGCCGTCGCGCCGGTTTTGACGGCGCGGGAAAATTCCGCCCAGGATTGCACCCGCAGTCGTTTCAACACGGTGGCGTAATCATCGAGCGGATGGCCGGACAAGAAAAATCCGATCGCGTCGTATTCGCGCCGTAGCCGCTCGGCCGGAAGCCATGGCTCGACCTGAGGCAGCATGATGGTCGGTGCATCGGCCGCGCCGCCGAACATGTCGTTCTGCCCCATCGTCGCGGCCTCGTGGCTGCGCTGGCACGCGGCCAGAATCGCCTCTGCGCCGGCGAACACGCGGGCGCGATTGGAATCGAGCGCATCGAACGCGCCGGCGGCCGCAAGGCTCTCGATCACGCGCTTGTTGATCGCACGCGGGTTCACCCGCGCCGCGAAATCCGCCAGCGATGTAAACAATCCTTCTCTGCGAGCCTCCACGATCAATTCGACCGCCTGGTGGCCTACGCCCTTGAGGCCCGCCAGCGCGTAATAGATGGTGCCGTCGCTGACTTCAAAAGTCGCGCCGGAACGATTGACCGAGGGCGCCTCGACCTTGATGCCGAGCCGCTGCGCTTCGGCCCGAAACTCAGAAAGTTTGTCGGTATTGCTCATGTCGTGCGTCATCGACGCCGCAAGGAATTCGACGGGGTAATGCGCCTTCATGTAGGCAGTATGATACGACAGCATCGCGTATGCCGCGGCGTGGCTCTTGTTGAAGCCATAGTCGGCGAACTTGGCGAGCAGTTCGAAGATGGTATCGGCCTGCGCTCGCTGAATGCCGCGTTCGACCGCGCCGGAGACAAAGCGCTCGCGCTGCTGCTCCATCTCCTTACGGATCTTTTTGCCCATCGCCCGGCGCAACAGATCGGCTTCGCCGAGCGAGTAGCCGGCCATGACCTGCGCGATCTGCATCACCTGCTCCTGATAGATGATGACGCCGAAGGTCTCCTTCAGGATCGGCTCCAACATCGGGTGCAGATATTCCGGCTCTTCGTCGCCGTGCTTGCGGGCGCAATAGGTCGGAATGTTAGCCATGGGACCGGGACGATACAGCGCCACCAGCGCAATGATGTCCTCGAAGCGGTCGGGCCGCATATCGACCAGCGCGCGCCGCATGCCCTGACTTTCAACCTGGAACACGCCGACCACATCGCCGCGCGCCAGCATCGCGTAGCTCGGCGCATCGTTCAGCGGCAGCCGCGCCAGACTGAGTTCGATGCCGCGCCGCTTCAATAGTTTCACCGCGAGATCGAGCACCGTCAGCGTCTTGAGACCGAGGAAGTCGAATTTCACCAGGCCCGCAGGTTCAACCCATTTCATGTTGAACTGGGTGACGGGCATGTCGGATTTCGGATCGCGGTAGAGCGGTACGAGTTCACTGAGCGGCCGGTCGGCGATCACAATGCCCGCCGCGTGGGTGGACGCGTGCCGGGTCAGGCCCTCAAGACGCTGCGCAATGTCGAAGGCGCGCGCCACCACCGGGTCCTCGTCGCGAAACGCCTGCAGCTTTGGCTCGCTTGCGATCGCGGCTGACAAAGTCACCGGCGCCGCTGGATTTTGCGGCACCAGCTTGGTGAGTTTGTCGACCTGCCCATAAGGCATCTGCAGCACGCGCCCGACATCGCGCAACACACCGCGCGCCTGCAGCGTCCCGAAGGTGATGATCTGCGCGACCTGATCGCGGCCGTAGCGCTCCTGCACGTAGCGGATCACCTGGTCGCGTCCGTCCTGGCAGAAATCGATGTCGAAGTCGGGCATCGACACGCGTTCCGGATTGAGAAAGCGCTCGAACAGCAAGCCGAACTGGATCGGATCGAGATCGGTGATGGTCAGCGCATAGGCGACCAGCGAGCCCGCGCCCGAACCGCGGCCCGGTCCGACCGGAATACCTTCGGCTTTCGCCCATTGGATAAAATCTGCGACGATCAGGAAATAGCCCGCATAGTTCATGCGGGTGATCACATCGATTTCGAAGGCGAGCCGAGCGCGATAGTCCTCCTCGGAGGCGCCCAGCGAAAGCCCGTGGATCTTGAGCCGGTTGCTCAGGCCCTCCTCGGCCTGACGGCGCAATTCCGCCGCCTCGTCGCTTTCCGCACCTGCGGCGTTGGCGCCCGCGCCAACGGTGAAGCGCGGCAGGATCGGCTTGCGCATGGTCGGCCGGAACGAACAGCGCTCGGCGATCTCGATGGTAGAGGCCAGCGCTTCCGGCACGTCGGCGAACAGCACCGCCATTTCCGCACGCGTTTTGAAGCGATGATCCGGGGTGAGCTGATCGCGTTCGGTTTCGGCGATGAGGCGCCCGCCGGCGATACACAGCAACGCGTCGTGGGCCTCGTAATCGTCCGTCGTCGCGAAGTACGGCTCATTGGTCGCGACCAGCGGAAGTCCCTTGCCATAAGCGAGATCGATCAGTCCGGCTTCGGCGCGTCGTTCCTTCTCGATGCCGTGGCGCTGCAACTCGATATAGAGCCGGTCGCCAAACAGGCTCGCCAGCCGGTCACAGCGCGTTGCCGCGAGATCGGCATGATCGGCAGTGAGCGCCAGCGAGATCGGCCCCTCGGGGCCGCCGGTCAGCGCGATCAGGTCCTCGGCGTCGCCTTGCAGCCATTCGAACTTGATGTGCGGGGCCTGATGGACGGGCGTCTCCAGGAACGCCCGCGAGTTCAACCGCATCAGGCTGCGATAGCCGCGCTCGCGCGCCGCCAGTAGCACGATCCGCGCCGGCCCCGCCGCAAGCGCGCTACGCGCGTTCGGATCCTGATCGCCGAAATCGACGGCAAGCTCGCAGCCGATGATCGGCTGGATGCCGTAGCCGGCCATCTTGTCGGAAAATTCCAGCGCCCCGAACATGTTGTCGGTGTCGGTGAGCGCCAGCGCCGGCTGGCGATCCGCCTTGGCCAGCTCGGCAAGCTTCTGAATCTTGATCGACCCCTTCAGCAGCGAATAGGCCGAGTGGACGTGTAGATGAACAAATCCGGCATTGGACATGACCGCCGAAGGCTTCTGCATCATGACTTAAGCGATCGCTGGGGGCTCGAGGAAGCGCGGGCGGACGTAAAGGCCGACTCGTCCCCCCGATCGTGATGGCTTGCGCCTGACGTGTCCACGCGGAACACACAATTCCAGTCAGCCGTCCCGCTTTTCCCCAAGGCCCGTGCCCATCCGGGCTCAACCTTGGAGCCCGGTTCAGAACTGGGGGATCAGCTGCGCCCAGACCGCAATCATCCCGACGAAAAGCGTGATGGACGCCAGCGCCGCAGCTTCTTCCACAAAAGTTTTCAACATGCCCGCCTCCTAAAATGGGGAACATAAGAAGAACATTGTTCCTTTTTTGTTCCAGGAGTCAATGGGGCAGACAGAAGAATATCCTCTGTGGTTAATGCCTTGGAGCCCCTTTAGAGCGGGCGTGGGTGCCGTTTCTTGCCGCCATTTGATTGCTGCGCGCACCATCTCCATGGGGCCAGTTATGTCCTGACGCCGGCCGGCTCAAGCATTATTTCCTGCCAACGAGTTGACGGAACCCCCGTGGGCCGGCTTGGTTACTGCAAGGAATCGATGAACGGATGGCTGCGGTCGGAGGGAGACTTTCATGCGTAACCTGGTTTTGGCTTTGCTGGCCGCGGGCGGATTCGCGGTGGTTGGAGCCGCGCCGGCCGGGGCCGTCGGCACCCGCTATCCGTTTTGCATTCAAGGCGAGGAATATCCGGGTCTGAGCAACTGCACCTTCACCAGCTATGAGCAATGTCAGGCGACTGCCTCCGGAAGATTCCTGGCCTGCATCGCGAACCCTTATTACAATCCCGGTGACGGTTACGATCCGCGCGCCTATCGGGGTACGCCCAATCGCGTACGCTCGGTCTATCCCTCTTACTGATAAGCGGCGGCGCCGGAATTCCGGACGCAGCAGCCAGCCGCGCGAACGTGAATTGACGCGGGGCCACGCGACCTGTCTGCTTGCGAGCGAAATACACCCGTCAACACCGCAGCGGGACGCCGCCATGCGAAGGGCAATTTGGGCACTGGCGATTTTCGGCTCCGCCTCGATGGGCGTGTTGCCTGCTGCGTCACGAGACTATCCATTCTGCATCAAGGGCTGCGATTACGGCGCAGGCCTCGGCGACTGCAGTTTTTCGAGCTACCAGCAATGCCAGGCGACCGCCTCCGGGCGACTGGCCTATTGCGGCGCCAATCCTTACTTCAGCGCCAACGCCGAACTGCCGTCCAATCGCGGCCACCAATCCCGAAGGAGATTCTGATGCGTATCCTAGCCCTGGCGATTTTAGCTATCGGAACGGTTTCGGCATCCGGACCGGCGGCGGCTCAGACGTATAATCCGAACTATCCGGTTTGCATGCGGGTCTACGGCCCGATCACCTATAACGATTGCAGCTTTATTTCACTCACTCAGTGCTCCTGGTCCGCCTCCGGCCGCGCGGCCCAGTGCCTCATCAATCCGTATTTCGCGAGCGCCGAGGTGGTAGGTCCGGGACGACGGCGGCACCTCGTCTATTGAGGCATTTCCGGCAAGCAATGGAGTCGCTTGCCCGCCCTAATCCAGTTCGACGACCTGACCGTCGACCAGCGACACCCGCCGGTCCATCCGGCCCGCCAGTTCCATATTGTGGGTCGCGATCAACATCGCCACGCGGGTCGCCCTGACCAGTTGCATCAGCGCATGGAATACATGATCGGCGGTATGGGGATCGAGATTTCCGGTCGGTTCATCCGCGAGCAGGACCCGTGGCGCATTGGCGACCGCGCGCGCGATCGCCACCCTCTGCTGCTCGCCGCCAGACAGTTCGGCCGGCCTGTGCTTGATGCGATCGCCCAAGCCCAGATAGGAGAGGATTTCGGTGGCGCGTTTGACCGTCTCTGAGCGCTTGAGCCCGCGGATCATCTGGGGGAGCATGACGTTTTCGAGCGCGGAGAATTCCGGCAGCAGCCGGTGCGATTGATAGACGAAGCCGATATCGGTGCGGCGGATCTGGGTTTTCTCCATATCGGATAATCCCGATGTCGGCGCGCCGCCGACATAGACTTCGCCGTCATCGGGGCTCTCGAGCAGTCCGGCAATATGCAACAGCGTCGATTTGCCCGCTCCCGACGGCGCCACGAGCGCTACCGACTGTCCCGCCCACAGCGCGAGCTTGGCGCCGTCGAGGATCGTCAGCGTCGTCGCTCCCTGCATGTACCGGCGCTTTATCTCGTGGAGATAGACGACCGGCACATCTTCCGCCCCCTGCTCCATCTTTTCCTCACTCGTACCGGAGCGCTTCGACGGGATCGAGGCGGGCGGCGCGCCACGACGGATACAGCGTGGCGAGAAAAGACAGCGTGAGAGCCATGATCACGACCGCACTGGTCTCGCCGAAATCGATCTCGGCCGGCAGCTTGGAAAGGAAGTAAAGCTCCGGCGAAAACAATTCGGTGTTGGTAAGCCAGGACAGGAATTGCCGGATCGATTCGATGTTGAGGCAAACCAGCATGCCGACGAAAAATCCGGTCAGCGTACCGACAACTCCGATCGCAGCCCCCGTGATCAGGAACACCCGCATGATCGATCCCTGCGAGGCGCCCATGGTACGCAGGATTGCGATATCGCTGCCCTTGTCCTTCACCAGCATGATCAGGCCCGAGACGATATTCAACGCAGCGACCAGCACGATCATCGTAAGGATCAGAAACATCACGTTGCGTTCGACCTGCAGCGCATTGAAGAACGTCGAGTTGCGCTGCCGCCAGTCGACCAGAAATACCGGCCGTCCGGCCGCTTCGGTCACGGTCTTGCGGAAGGTGTCGATCTTGTCGGGGTTGGTAGTGAACACCTCGATCGCCGTCACGTCATTGACGCGATTGAAATAGGCCTGTGCTTCCGGAAGCGGCATGAACACGAAGCTCGCGTCATATTCCGACATGCCGATCTCGAACACCGCGGCAACCTTGTAGGGCTTGATGCGCGGCGTCGTACCCATCGGGGTCACCGCGCCGCGCGGCGCCACCAGCGTGATGCTGTCACCGGCGTGCACCGACAACTGATCGGCGAGCCTTCGGCCGATGGCGACGCCCTGCCCCTCGTCGAAACCTTCGAGCGAACCCTGTTTGATGTTCTTGGCGATCGAGGTGAGGTTGTTGAGATCCTCGGAGCGTATGCCGCGAACGAAAACGCCCGATGCGTTGAACGGCGAGGATGCCAGCGCCTGGCCATCCACGACGGGCGCAGCCAGCCTGATACCCGCGACCTGGTTGATGCGCTCGGCGACGTCCTTCCAGTCCGTCAGCGGCGATTCCAGCGGTTGCACCAGAAGATGCCCGTTGAGGCCGAGAATTTTGTCCAGCAGTTCCTTGCGGAAGCCGTTCATCACGGCCATCACGATGATCAGCGTCGCGACGCCAAGCATGATGCCGAGGAACGAGAAACCGGCGATGACTGAAATGAAGCCTTCCTTGCGACGTGCCCGCAAATAGCGTCCGGACAGCAGCCATTCGAATGGCGCAAATGGTGGGGTTCGAATTGGCTCGCTCATGGATTCATCCATAGCCCGATTTTCACACGATTCGGGCTAATTGTAGCCGTACCCGCCGATATCCCGGCACGCGCGGTGGATAATTCCTCACGAGGTCAACCGCATCACAACATCCGCCGGGCTGAGATTCTCGCGCGATCCGTCGCTGCGCCGTTTAACCTCAAGCTTGCCTTCGGCGAGGCCCTTGGGGCCGACCAGAATCTGCCAGGGAATGCCGATCAGGTCGGCGGCGGCGAACTTGGCGCCGGCGCGCTGGTCCGTGTCATCATAGAGAACCTCGACGCCTTTGGCTGTCAGCTCACGGTAAAGCCGTTCGCACGCAGCGTCGGTGTCTTGCGATCCCTGCTTCAGATTCAGGATAACAGCCTTGAACGGGGCGACCGCTTCCGGCCATTTGATGCCGGCGTCATCATGGCAGGCCTCGATGATGGCACCGACCAGGCGCGAAACGCCGACACCATAGGAGCCGCCGTGGACCGCTACTTCGGCGCCATCGGCGCCCGCAACCATGGCTTTCATCGAGTCAGAATATTTGGTGCCGAAGTAGAATATCTGGCCAACCTCGATGCCCCTCGTATGCACTTTCTTCTCATCGGGCACCTCGCGGTCGAAGCGCGCGGCATCGTGGACGTCTTCTGTCGCGGCATAAACTGATGTCCATTGCTTGATGATCGGGGTGAGATCGCCGTCGTAGTCGATCTCTTCGCCGGGTACCGGCAGATTGAGCACGCTGCTGTCGCAGTAAACGGCGGACTCGCCGGTCTCCGCGAGCACGATGAATTCGTGGCTGAGATCGCCGCCGATCGGTCCGGTTTCCGCGCGCATCGGGATGGCCTTCAATCCCATCCGCGCGAAGGTCCGCAAATAAGCGACGAACATCTTGTTGTAGGAGCGCCGCGCCGCCGCCTCGTCGATATCGAACGAATAGGCATCCTTCATCAGGAATTCCCGTCCGCGCATGACGCCGAAACGCGGACGCTGCTCGTCGCGGAATTTCCACTGAATATGGTAGAGATTGAGCGGCAAGCTCCTGTAGGATTTCACGTAGGCGCGGAAAATTTCGGTGATCATTTCCTCGTTGGTCGGCCCGTAAAGCAGCTCACGCTTGTGCCGATCGGTAATACGCAGCATTTCCGGGCCGTAGGCATCGTAGCGACCGCTTTCGCGCCAGAGGTCCGCTAGTTGCAATGTCGGCATCAGGAGTTCCAGCGCCCCGGCGCGGTTTTGCTCCTCGCGAACGATCTGCTCGATCTTCTTCAGCACCCGCAGACCGAGCGGCAGCCAGGCATAGATGCCCGCCGCTTCCTGCCGCATCATTCCCGCGCGCAGCATCAGGCGATGCGACACGATCTCGGCCTCTTTCGGATTCTCTTTAAGGATGGGCAGAAAGAACCGCGACAATCGCATGGGTACACTCAAAGAATCGGCCGGACACGGGAGGCCAGCAGTGAAACCGGATCGGCTGCAAAAACACAAGGCCGGGATCAGGAAAAGCCGCTAAACTAGCGGATTTCCTGTTGTTTTACGGAAAAATCCGGGGACCTTCTCAGCGCTACGGCACATCGAACTCGTCTTCCAGCGTGATCTTCTCGAAGACTGTCAGGGCATCGATGCGCAGATGCCAGCGTCCGGCAACGGCTATCGGCACGTCGCCAACGTGCCAATAGCCATCGGCTCCCAGCACGGCCTTACGCTCCAGCGGCTCGATTCCGCGCGCCGGCAGGCTCAAGACCATTGTTGCTTCCTTCATCCGCAGCAGGTTTCCATCACCGGACATCAGTTGCAGCACGAAGTTATTGGTACCGACGCTGCCTGGCGAAACCAGAACCTGGAACATCGCTTTGTCGGAATGGATATGGATGGCCAATGGCGCGGCCGCTGCCAGCCGGAAGATGGCGAGCGTGGCGATAGCGATGAGGATGCCAGCCTTTAGCAGCGTCAGCCTCACATCTTCGTCCCCTTCATATCCATGTGCGCGCCCGCCGGACCCTGCGCACCCACGCCCTGCACGTCGAGCGAGAGCTTCACTTTGCCGGCCTTTTCGAACTCCAGCGTAACCGGCAGCTTGTCGCCCTGTTTGAGCGGGGTTTTGAGATCGAGAAGCATCAGATGATAGCCGCCCGGCGCAAGCTTCACGGTCTTGCCGGGCTCGATCGTCAGACCCTGGTCGAGCGGACGCATCGTCATCACGCCATTGTTCATGCCCATTTCGTGAACCTGGACCTTTTCGGCGACGTCAGCCGAGCCGCCGATCAACCGATCCGCAACCGAGCCCTTGTTCTCGATTGTCAGGTAGCCGCCGGCAACTTTCGCGCCGCCCGGTGTGGCGCGGCTCCAGGCTTGCGTGATCACGAGATCGCCGGCCTTGATCTCTTCAGCGCGCGCGGAAGCGGCGAATACGCCCACGAGGAGAACGGCACAGGCAACGGCGCATGCGGTCGATCTGAACGTCAGTTTTCCGATTTGCATTTTTTTCCTCTTCTGATCGTTCGTCGAGCAGATGAATTGGTTTAGGAACATTTGGGGGGCAATTACTTCAACAATCTACAAAAAGTGGCTCGCCGGATGCAACGTCCCGAGCACGCCCACGATGCCGTAGATCGCCAACCCCAACCCGATCTCGATCATGCTGTTGCGCGTAAGTTGACGAAGCGAATTAGGTTGCGGCCCGCTCTCCGGGGAAAAAACCAACTGCGGCGTCAACCAAAGCCGGTTGATCGCAGCGAACGCCACCATGATGACGAACAGGCCAATCTTGAGCGTCAGGAGTCTGCCATATTCGATGGCGAGAAGTGCGTTAAACGAGCCGACCAGAAACCAGGAGTTGACGAAGCCCGTTAAAAACAACGTGCCGACACTGACGATGCCCAGGGTCGAGAAGCGCCGTGTAGCGTTCCGCGCGAGAGACGCACGACCCGGATCACGTCGCGTTTCGACAAGGAGCCAGGCGAGCGAAACAAGACCTCCAATCCAGGCCGCGGCAGCGGTGAGATGCAACACGTCGGCGGTCAGGTGCAGAACTCCCGCTTCGCCCGCCGTTGATCCCCCGTGGCCGGTCCATGCGATGGTCGCGGTCAGGCCGAGAACCGAGGCCAGTCCCAACCAGCGCGACAAGACAAGGCCGTCATAAGCGAGACAGCCCGCCAGAATGACCGCAAGGACGAGGCGGATTTCCGAGACCAGCCCGAATTGCGTCTGGTTCAATACCGTCAACAGCACGTCCGGTGTCATCGCCTCGCCGAGCGGGAGGCCGCTCATCGACGCTGCCTGCAATTGAAACCAAATCGCTCCGGACGCGGCAGCGATCGCAAGACCGGTCCATGCTGTCCGCAGGATTTGCGATCGAACAACCGTCATTGCTGCGTCCGTCGAACGCAAAACGGGCTTCGCCACCACGGCCCCGAAGATCAAGCTTCCGGCCAAGACCGCGGTGGCGAAAAAATGTATCGCGCGAATGACGACCAAGGGTCCGTCGATCCGCGCTCCGAGCCAGTCCATGTGTTGGCCTTTACGCTTACTGACCGACTTGAAACGTGAAACTGCCGTTAGTCGAATGCGAGTCCACCGAAAGGACGCGCCACGTCACGCGGTATGTTCCCGTCCCCGCCGGACGAAGCGCGACAGACATCTGGCTGCCGCTAACGCGAGTCTTGCCGGTATCGACGCGTTGACCGGCAGAATCGGTCACCGTGATGGTGCTGAAAGCAGCTTCCAGCTTTTGAGTGAACCACAACGTCACCTCGCGTGGTGTTGTCGCGACCTTGTTGCCGACGCGCGGTTCGGCATGGTCAAGCATGGCATGCGCCGCCGCTTCGCCTGTCGCGAGCAACAGCAGCAGCGGAATCATTCCGGCGAGAAATGGGCGGCGCATGATCAATTCCTTGGAAAGGGGCTTGCGGGTTGGGCGGCATTGCCGAAGATCGGCTTGCCAATTCCGCGCGGATCGATGTCGTCGAGATAGAAGTGCAATTGCGCGATGACACCGACATTGGTCCCGCTTTGCCGGTTGATTGGGATGAGGGCTTCGATGCCAAATTGAAAAGTATTTCCGACCCAAAGAAAGCCCGGATTGACGGTACCGGTTGTCAGCGTTCCCGACGTGAGCGTATTCGACAATGGCGTCTGCAACGTGGCTTCAACCAGCGGGATCAGATGATTGAAGAAATTCGGAAGGCCGAGATCAACCACGGCGCTCTTGAGGTAGGGCATGCTGTATTGAATACTTGCGCCCCAGTTCAGCACTCGGGGTTGAAATTCAGTATCGACGGTGGGATCGCCGCTGTCGGGGTCGATGCCGAAGGTGGTGGTCGCGCGGCGGCCGGGAATCGCGTAGCCAATTTGCCCGGTGACGGCGACAGGTCTGATCCAGGACAGCGTGTCCGGAAGATCACCGAAGCCTTTGCCGAAATACACGGTCGGCGTGTACGTGTTGAAAGGATCGGCTCCGACGCCTTGCGCACCTGTCCCATTCCATTCGACGCTAAGGCCCACCGACATCACGAACTCATGGGCAGGATCCTTGAAGACCCGGTATTTGAACGTGGTCTCGAGATTCTGAAAACCGTTCGCTCCGATCCCGACCGGTCCCCCGGGCACGCCGAGATGGCTATAGGTCGATCCAATTGACACCGCGAACGCCTCGGTGATCCGTTTGGAAAATTCACCTGAAAAATCTCGTTGCCTGAATGACGGATCGTCGCCGGTCTTGAAACTGGAGACGGTCGGAAACGACAGTTCGTCGTTAACTCCGGGATCGTCGATGGTGAGCGTTGCCGGAAAAAAGCGGTTGCCGACGATCTCGTGGGCGACGCCTTTACTGAGGGGAACGAGGGCTATGGCGAGCCCTGCCAGGCCCGCGCGCAAAAGACGGATAGACATGAAAATCTCCGCACGTGGTGAGTTGTGAACGCATCGACGCGGCCAAATGGCCGGCAAGTTCACGTCAATGGCGGCGGAGCGCGCGCCTGGGCGTTCGATCCGACCCGGACCGTCGGCATCGGGTCTGCGGCCGCCAGCCAGCAGACTCTCTGGTATAGGCGCTGCAGACTTACAAAGATATGCGAAGGCGGATCGATGGCAATTGAGCCGCCATGGCCCGCCGCACAAAACACGCAGCAGTCTCCGTGATCATGCTGGGATTCGGCCGGAGCCGTCTGCGCATCCGGAGAGGACGCCATTTCAGTACAGATCGACGCCATGTAGAGGGGGTCGGAGGCAGCAGCGGCGACAACGCGAAATGCCGCGATCGGCGCAATCAATTGCACCAATATCGAGAGCAGCACGATTGGAACAAATACTTCCAGCCGCCGTCGCATGATTTTCCCCGGAACGCCTTGCTTGTTCTACCATTCGTCTCAACGGCTGTCGAGATTGCCCGCAGTGTCGCGTCGATGGATACGATCTTGTCCGGAATTATTATCCGCGCCAGAGAAGGAATAAATTTGCGTTGCCGGAGTTTCTGTTGCGGACGCCGCGTGCAAGCAACGGTGATCCGCAATACGCGCTGGCGCTACGCAACTGGTCCCCGCAAGTGCCGTTGACACCGCGACCCGGACGTCGGCTGGAAGTCGACGAGGAACGGCTCTCGCTCGCACAATTGGCCGCCTCTGGTCGCCAGCCTAATATCGCGAGCCCGAGGCGCCTGGATCACGGCACTAGGCTCGCCGCGTGCTTCAATGCCGGAATTTCTGCGACACGCTCGGGGCGACCCGCCGAAGCCGAGACGTGCTTTTTTGAGACCCTCCAAGCCTCTACTCCCTTACCGAGATGCAATTTGCGCAGCACGGTGCAACCTCGGGGGGTGGCGTAATCCCAATCATTTCGCAAGTTGCTCGAATTTTGAACAATCGTTGCTGAAAATGGTGACAAGACGAAAAAGATGGTCTACCAGTGCGGGCTCAGGCTGACCGCAAGGTTGAAGTCTGGTGGTCCAAGTCTCGGGAGGAGCCCTGGCGCGCAGAAGC
The DNA here is from genome assembly GCA_963732455.1 of uncultured Alphaproteobacteria bacterium. Classification (GTDB taxonomy): domain Bacteria; phylum Pseudomonadota; class Alphaproteobacteria; order Rhizobiales; family Xanthobacteraceae; genus Bradyrhizobium. Next base: position 32,226 of record CAVSZM010000011.1, read on the forward strand.
AGCGTCGCCCCGCCAATCAAGATTAAATCCAAATTTTCGGGGAAATAAGGGTCGACACAATTTTAAGAGCGGGGTTTGCGCCCCGCTCTTTTTTTGTTTGCGCGATGCTTTGCCCCCGATGTTCGAGACGCACGCGAGCGCCGGACTGCCGTCATGCGACACGCCTGCGCGCACGCAATGCGCTATGCACGGCCTCCACGCGTTTACCGGCGTGCCGAGCTACATCGTATGAGACATAGCTGAACAGCAACGCGTCACCGTCATTGAGCACCGTACCGTCGATCCCCTGTTGCGCGGGATTTCCGTTATAAATGAATTCCCAGTAGAAACTGATGTCCGTGCCCTGCTGCGCCGGGATGCCGTCGAAGGCCATCACCTCGTAGCCGAGGGAAGAGCCGAAATACTGGAGCAGGAAGCTATATCCCGAGCCCGCGGCGTAGGCCTTTTCAAGCGCGTTCTGCGCGTTCATGCCTGCGGTCCATGATATGTTTGGCATTGTGCGCACCACATTGGCGCCGATCGCAATCGCTACGCTGACTGTCATGACATATCTCCAAGGTTGGATAATATAAACTATCTACCTATGCGGGAGAAGCGCAAGTATTAGTGTCGGAATTTTCCGACATTTCTGATGCTGAATCGGCCAGGGATCGACGTGATCAGTTAGTCTGCCGACCGACCTTTCCGATCGCCGACAAGCCCGTGCATGTACAAGACGAAGAGATGACGGCAGCAACCAATCTGATCCAACACAGTTTTGAACTGGCCGCGGAGCGTTGCGAGGATCTGACACCCCTGGTCTATCGCCGCCTGTTTCGCGAACACCCCGAAGCGGAATCGATGTTCCGGCGCGAAGCCAGCGACCTTGTGAAGGGCTCAATGCTGGCGCTCACCATCGACGCCATCATGGACTTTGCCGGCGACCGCAGGGGGAGCTTTCGCATGATCGAGTGCGAAGTGCAGTCGCACGACGCCTACGGTACGCCCCGGAAACTGTTCGGCGAGTTCTTCGGCGTCATTGCCGATACCATGCGCGAAATTCTCGGGGCCGAGTGGTCACCCGAAATCGATGACGCGTGGCGTCGATTGCTGGGCGAGATCGATCGCGTCGTCACGCAAACCGAGGCGTGATCTTTCCTTCGAGACGCGCGCAAGCGCGCTCTTCAGGATGAGGATATGCAGGCCCCCATACCCTCTCGAACCATGAGGCCGCGGACGCGCCACTTGAGGCCGCGGTCAATCCCGTTCCAGGAAATTCGACCCGATATCGGCTTTCCTCTTGATCGGATCGTAGTCGCAGTAGACGCCGTCGGCGAGGAGCGTATAGCTCGATACCACCGTATACTTGTCAAGCTTGATCGAATTCAATCCAATCACCGAGGTTTTGGTCCCGCTATTCCATTTAAACGGGGTTGTACTCTGCGCCCTTTCGCAGGCTGCAACGGCTTCTGCAAAGACATAGCCTTCGACAAACGCCTTCATGGTCCGTATTTGGGTTGCAGCCCTCCAGTTCATGTAGAAGGCCGCCGAGAGGCCGGCGACGACCAGAATCAGGAGCCCGAACGTGGTTTTTTGAAAAGTCATTCCCTGTTCTCCTGAAACCGAACGGTCAGAGTGGAATCCGCATCAGCTTCGTACACATCTAACTATCTGTTTTTGTTTATGTTTCAAAAATCAAATGGCCACAAACCCCAATCCAACCCACAAATCGAAAACAGCGATCACGGCACGGTACGTGCATGTAGTTTTTGACTTGGAGGGGTCGATTCCGTCCCGTCCAAGCTGTTTCCTCCCTTGACTTGGCCGTCGCACTTAACGGCTGCGGCGGTCTTTTCTTGCCTCACATATCCGCGCTTGCCCAGCGAAAACGCACACCGTTTGTTCAGCTTGTGCGTCGTCGCGTTTGGCGATTTGATACCGCCATGCCCGCCCTCACCCGCAGGCAAATCAATGAACAACCGGAACGCTGGCAGATTCATTATGCCGGGGTTCGCGTCGGCCTAATCCAGCAGCGATCCGGCGAGCCGCCGTCATCTCATCAGTAGGAATGGCATTGCGGATTTTATCCCGGCTCAGTTCCAGCGTGCCTTTAGTAAAAACCCGCCGGCGTAACCCGGCGGGCTCGTTAGCGCGGGACCGAAGCCTCGCGCCCCGTTCATCTCCACAGCGTCTTTTCAAGAGTCTTTCCCGCCTCCACTCATTAATTTGGAGCCTGCGGCGGCTTGGGCATAGCCGAGAGCATATGGATTTTCAAAATTCCTCCCTCACGAACATAAACTGAGCTCCAAGCACCTGCTTCCTCAAGAGGTGTACCGCTCTGGTTTTTGCCGGTCAGATGATAATCGCCATGGGCCAGAACCGCATCTCCCAACTGCCAAACCTGAGCGACCGTTATGTCGTTGCGACTAAATCCGGCCTTGAATCCGCCTTCGGTGAATTTAGCAATTTCCGTGCGTGGCCCTCCGGGAGTAACTAACATGCCACCAGTTGCGTACAGTGCGGCAATTCCTGCCGCGTCCTGTTTATTGAAGCTTTCGGCGTATGCCGAGGCGACCTTTTCCACATCTCGCTTGTTTTGATCGGCATCTGCAGCGGCCGCAGGCGTTGCGAACACTGCTAGCAACAAACATAAAGAGTAAGTCAATCGCATTACATTCTCCCCTCAAAAACAATCCCCGCTCGAATAGGCGGGAATTAACGATAGCATAACAATCAGACGTTAATCGGATCGATCAGGGGCGCACTTAGGATTTTGTCGTATTGTTGTCACTCGTAGCCCGCGCGGCATCCAGTCCTAACCGCCACCCCGTCAGCCCAAAGAAAAGCCCCGCCCGCCAGGGAGGCCTTGCCCAGAACCAACGCCGCGCCGACAGCCCATGCCGCGAGCTAGCCGCTACCCTACACTGCCCCTGCACTCTCTATTTTTGCGCCTGCGGGGGGTCTTTGACGTATTGCGCCATGGCGAGCGGCTCCAACGGAAAAACAAATGCGGTTCGATCCAACTTGCGGAATTTAACAAAAGCGCAGAGCCTGTAGCGGTGGGGCTTTTCAATATTTCATGGGAGAGAAGCATGTCAGTAGCTGTTCAATATGTAGTCAGGCCGAACCCCGGAACTGATCCCGCCAAGATTACCGAGCTCGCCAAAGAAGGCGCTGCCCTCTGGCGCAAACACGGCGGAAAAGTAACCTATTGGACTGTCGCCGTTGGTGAAGTTGGAAATCGGGTGTTGTCGATAACGTTCGAGAACTTTGCAGCATACGGCGCGGCCGTTGATAAGATGGGTGAGGACAAAGAAGTTCGAGCTTGGCAAGCTAAGAGGATGAAGGCGGGCTACACTACGTGGGTGCGTTCTAACATGGCGACTGAGATTGAAATCTGACGAAAAGGTTTGACCCGATGAATCGAGAAGCCGCCTCCGGGCGGCTTTTCTTTACCGGGCGAAGGTCAAAAAGCACGGTCCCGCCTAGTCTCACATCCGGGCCACTGCCTAACCGCATCGAGGCATTCTTTACGCAACGCTCCGTAGCTTAATCCGACCGTTTCTGATTTCGCCATGCTGTGAAAGAAAAGCGTTCCAATAACCCCTACTGCATCTGACTTATTGACCGAGCAAGCGAAGAACTCAATAGCCTCCGCCTTATCCGATGAGGTGTGTCGGCAAGCCGTCCGGCGCGAACGCGAGGAAGACTGGGGCGGTTAACCGCCGATATTAGCGTAACGCTGCCGCACTGTCGTCGCTAGCCTGCGAGATGAAATTATCTAGTATAGGCACAGCGTCCTTGATCCTGTGGCAACTGAAGCCGTCGACAGACGTTTTCGTGCTGTGATCGAACAGCTCCAGCCAAAACAGTGGCGCGCCGTCAAAATCGTCCGGCCTCCGAAGCATGCGTATCTCGTAGTTACCGCTGGAGACGAGCGAAACTGACGCTTCTGAACTATGTTCCGGAATGCAGGAAAGTTTGACATAGGCTCTCGCAATTCGAAGCTCGGTAGCCAACCTGTCGGACGTGCCGTTCATTACAGACCTTAAAAATGCAAAAATGTGTTGTGAGCAGCTTCAGGCCCCGCCAACGCAAAAACAATTCGATCCGCTGAAGATCGGCGCGCGGCGCTATCTGTTCACTCGAGCCCAGGGCTCTAAGCGCAGATGGCATAGCAAGACAGTTCAGACGTGCGCTTGTTATGGCGGGCCAATCTTTTGTTTTCTACCGCCAGCATCGCATTCATAAAGCGAGTCGTTCTCCTGACTGAGCTCGCGCCGTATGCTGCCGCGCGACATGCGCCTTCGTTCTATAGTGAGGTTATTGCAACAGACGATCCAGATCGAATTCAAGACCTTCAAGGTCGAATCGGGGCGCTGCATGGAGCGCTCGAAGGGTGCCTTTCTCAATTATCCGAATGTTATGGGAACGAGGCACGTCAGAAGATTGAAACACTTCGCGCCGAGCTTGTAAGCAGATTTAAGTATTCGGGAATTCCGGCAGAGCGTGAGATGGATCATGCGAAGGTAGTCCGTCCCGCAATCGAAGTCTTGCAAACCGTATTTGACGGTGCAATCGAACGACTGAAGAGCTAACTGCATGGCATTCTTGCCGCCCGTAGGTTCTCTAAATAAATACCCACGGTTGTCCGCTGCGCTTTATTAAGATGTCACATGGTGGTGATGCGTCGTTTTTCGCATAGACGGACGAAACGATCAGCCCATAGGCTCTCGCTGGAGCAAGCGGTGCGTGCGATCAACGTAGCCTTTCTCTCCGCCTTTGCGGTTTATCTTCCTTACCCAACAAGAAGGAATAGACCATGAGACTCACAACAATTGTACTAGCTTCGGCGTTCGCGCTGTCCGGTACCTTCGCGTTTGCACAAGCTGGCGGTGCCAACGGAACTGCGGGCGGTGCCACGTCATTGAGCGGCACCGGAACTTCCACGATGGGAGGCGATACAGCCGGAGCGGTTGGCCGTAGCGGTCCCGCCGCGGCAGGCGGCTCCATGAGTGGCGGCACTACCGGAAGCGCTGCTGGCAACCAGCCCTGTGACAATCCGAACGGCTGTCCGGGCGGTCCGACGTCACTCAGCGGAACCGGCTCCTCCCAGTACGGCGGCTCGACGTCGGGTGGCCCCGGCAAAAACTAACAGCAAAACCAAAAGAAAATCCCGGGTATTTCGCGCGGCCTTTATTAATGCGGCCCCAGTTGTCCTCCTTCGCTGGGGCCGCCTTTTGCGAGTTGTCACATATGACGACGATTGCCCCACGCGAGCTTGATCAGCAGCCCCGCGATGCCAAAGAGCACTACGGCCGCTCCGACGCACTCGAACGACAGCCGGAAACTATTGGATGTGTCTAGAACTATCTTTGAGAGAAAAGCCCGAAATAAAAGGCTAACTGGACGCCTTCGGATTTTGTCGGAATCTCCTATAAAGGAATTCCCATCAGCTTCGACAGCCGCTCGACATTCAGATAGCCCGCGTTGTAGGCCAGCCAAGCGACCGCGAAGATGACCGCCGAGATTGCGGTGGTCCAGATCAGCTTGGGGCCCATCCGGCTTGCGACCGGCGCGCCGGGGTCGGTGCCCGGCGCCCCCTCACCGTCCTCGTGCTGACTGCGCACGCCGAACGGCAGGGTCAGAAACAATACGATCCACCACAGCACGAAGTAAATCGCTAAGCCGGTTGAGATTGTGTAGACCATCGCGGCTCAGGCCTGTTCGATTTCGACGAGCGCTCCGGAAAAATCCTTGGGATGCAGAAACAGCACCGGCTTGCCGTGGGCGCCGATCTTCGGCACGCCGTCGCCGAGCACCCGCGCGCCCTCCTTGATCAAGGTGTCGCGTGCCGCGATGATATCGGGCACGTCATAACAAATGTGGTGGATGCCGCCGTCGGCATTGCGCTCGAGAAATTTTGCTATCGGCGAGGATTCGCCGAGCGGCTGGATGAATTCGATCTTGGTGTTGGGCAGCGTCACGAACACGGTAATGACGCCGTGCTCCGGCAGCGGCACCGCCGCGGAGATGTCGGCGTCGAACGCCGCGCCATAGATCTTGGCGGCCTTCTCGGCATCCTTGACTGCGATCGCCACATGATTGAGCCGGCCCAGCATGAACTCCTCCGCCTTGAATCTCAGACTGTCAGTACGTGAACATAACACAGCGGCTTCTTGCCCCACTGCTCGTTGATCGCCGCGCGCACCGCCCGGCGCACCAATTCCGCCATCGCGTCCGGATCGCGCCGCCGCGCCCGGGGCAGGCCCTCCACCGTCGACACCACGACATCGAACACGATCTCGTCGATGATTTCTCCGGCCGTATTCTTCTCGGGTATACCGACCAGATCAACCTCGGGATCGTCGGCCAGCTCGCCCTTTTCGGTCACGGCGATCGCCACGAAGGCGCAACCGGCGAAGGCCAACCTGCGCCGTTCAATGACGGCGCGCGATTTGGAATCTTCCAATATCGAGCCGTCCTTGTAGAGCCGACCCGACGGCAATTCCTCGATGACGGAAGCCTCGCCCGGCGCCAGCCTGACCAGATCGCCGTTGCGGCAAATCAGAACCTTCGGCACGCCCGCCGCCCGCGCCAGCTTGGCGTGCTCGAACAGATGCAGCGCTTCGCCGTGAGCGGGGATCAGCAGTTGCGGACGCACCCATGAAATCATGTCGCGCAGCTCGTCGCGGCGGGGATGGCCGGAGACATGAACCAGATGGGTTCGGTCGGTAATCACCTCGACGCCTTGCGTTACCAGACCGTTGATGATCGCGCCCACGGCTTTCTCGTTGCCGGGGATGGTGCGCGAGGAAAAGATCACGCAGTCACCTTTGTTGAGCGCCACCTGCGGATGATCGTCATTGGCGATGCGCGACAGCGCCGCGCGCGGCTCGCCCTGGCTTCCCGTGCATAGCGCCAGCACCTTGTCCGGCGGAAAGTGACCGTAGAGATCGGCGCCGCGGAAATTCTGCACGCCGTCGAGATAGCCGGTTTCGCGCGCTACCTGCACCACGCGCTCCATCGCGCGCCCGACCACCACCACCTCGCGGCCGGCGGCGCGTGCTGCATCCGCGACCGCGCGCAGCCGTGCGACGTTGGATGCGAAGGTGGTCACGGCGACCCGGCCCCTTGCCGCCTTTACCAGTTCGGTGATGGTCCTTGCGACTTCGGCCTCGGACGGCGAGCGCCCTTCCCGCACGGCGTTGGTGGAATCGCCGACCAGGGCCAGCACGCCGGCGTCGCCGAGTTCCCGCAACCGCCGCTCGTCCGTCGGCAGGCCGATGATCGGCGTCGGATCGATTTTCCAGTCCCCGGTGTGCAACACCGTGCCGGCGGAAGTGTGGATCGCCAGGGCGTGGGATTCCGGAATCGAATGCGCGACTGGAATGAACTCGACATTGAAGGGCCCGAGATCGATGCGGCCACCTGACGGCACCACCGTCACCGGAATTTTCGGCGGATTGCGCTCGGACGCGCATTTGGACTCGAACAAGGCGGCGCTGAATTTGGTCGCATAGATCGGGCATTTCAGCTTCGGCCACAGGTCCATGATGGCGCCGAAATGGTCTTCATGGGCATGGGTCAGCACGAGCGCAATCAAGTTCTTCCGCTCTTTTTCGAGAAAGCGGATATCGGGCATGATCAGGTCGATGCCGGGCAGATGCTCCTCGTCGCCAAAGGACACGCCGAGATCGACCGCGAGCCAGGAGCGCTGGTGGCGGTTGCCGAGGCCATAGATCGACAGGTTCATGCCGATCTCGCCGACGCCGCCAAGCGGTGCAAAGGTCAGTTCGTCCGGTCGCGCCATCAAGCTGCCCCAGCCGACGCGGCCGAACCGAAATAGACGTCGCCCGCCGATATGGAGACCCTCTTACCGGCCGATGTTTTGATAATCATGCAGCCCGCTTCATCGATGGTGTCGAAGGTTCCTTCCACGGTCGAGCCGCCCGTGCGGACCGCGACTGCTTGTCCGAGTCCGGTCGCGCGTTCCAGCCAGAGCCGCCGGATCTCGCCAAAACCACGGCCATCGTCCCAGACGCCGCGGTATTCCGCCCAGGCGTCCGACAGTGTGGTGAACAATTCCTCCGCGCCGATATTGACGCCCAGCGCCGCGAGCGAGGTCGCTGGCGTCGGCGTACCTTCGGGCGCGGCGACGACGTTGGTGCCGATCCCGACTACGACAGCCAGGCGACCGTCAGGCGCAGCCTCCGCTTCCAGCAGGATGCCGGCGAGCTTCTGTCGCCCTGCCAAAACGTCGTTGGGCCATTTCAGCGAAAACCTCATGGAGTCCGATCCCGCCGACCTCAGCGACGCTTCGACGCTTACCCTTTGCAGCGCGGCCTCCAGCGCAAGCCCTGCGGCAAAACCCAGCGTGGCAGCGACCGCAGGCGATACGTCGATCGCTTCGAGGACACTACTGGCGAGGTTACCACGGGGCGCAATCCAGGAGCGATTCCGTCGTCCGCGACCGGCCGTCTGCTCCGAGGTCACGAACCACATGGGTCCCCGCTCTCCATCGCGCGCGCGCGAAATGGCTTCCGCGTTGGTCGATCCTGTATGATCGAATGCCGCGAGCCGGTAACCCGCCGATATGGCTCGAGCACCGAGCGAAAATGTCATCTTGGGGCTGGCCGAATCGGTCCGGCCACCGATCTTTTTTGTTTGGGCATGATCTGCTCCGGGAACCGGGGTCCAAGTTTCGGGATCATGCTAAAAAAGTGACTTCGCCGCCACCGTCGCTACGCTCACCAGCGGCCCCGGATAGACGAAGAAAAAGATGTTGAAGAGGCCCGCGACCGCCAGCACCGTGCGCAATTCGATGCGCATCGGATCGAGCTTGGCGAGTGGCTCGTCGAAATACATCACCTTGATGATGGTGAGATAGTAAAATGCGCCGACCACGCTGGTGAGCACGCCGATGACGGCCAACGTGAACAATCCTGCCTTGATCGCCGCGACGAACACGTAGAATTTCGCGAAAAACCCGGCCAGCGGCGGGATGCCTGCCAGCGAAAACAGCAGCATTGCGAAGAAGAACGCCAGCAGCGGATTGGTGCGTGACAATCCGGCAAAGTCGCTGATGTTCTCGACGTGTTGACCGTTGCGCTTCATGGTCAGGATAACGGCGAAGCTGCCGAGCGTCATCGCCACATAGATCGCGATATAGACCAACACGCCCTGCGCGCCCTCGACGGTTCCGGCGGCAAGACCCACCAGTGCAAATCCCATATGGCCGATCGACGAATAGGCCATCAGTCGCTTGATGTTCTTCTGGCCGATGGCAGCGAACGATCCGAGCGCCATCGAGGCGATCGCGACGAAGACCACGATCTGCTGCCATTGCGAGAGGATGCCCGGGAATGCGGTGAGCGTCACGCGGGTGAACACTGCGAGCGCCGCCACCTTCGGCGCGGAGGCGAAGAACGCGGTCACCGGTGTCGGTGCGCCCTCATAAACGTCGGGCGTCCACATGTGGAACGGCACCACCGAAATCTTGAAGCAAAGTCCCGCCAGCAGGAACACCAGACCAAACACGACGCCGACGCTGCCGGTTTTCACCGCCGCCGCGATGCCAGCAAAACTGACGGTGCCTGTGAAGCCGTAAATCAGCGAAGCGCCATACAACAGCATGCCTGACGACAATGCGCCCAGCACGAAATACTTAAGGCCCGCTTCGGTGGACTTCGCGTTGTCGCGATTGCTCGCCGCGACCACGTAAAGGGCCAGACTCATCAACTCAAGCCCGAGATAAAGCATGATCAGGTCGCCCGCCGAGATCAGCACCATCATGCCCAGCGTCGAGAGCAGCACCAGGATCGCGTATTCGAAGATATGCCGGGACGGATCGGACAGATATTCCGCCGAGAGGACCAGCGTCGCTATTGAACCGATCAGCGTCAGTATTTTCAGGAATCGGGCAAAATCGTCGACGATAAAGCTGCCGCCGAAAGTCGCCATCCTCCCGGTCGGGAGCAGCATCTCCAGCACGCCGGTCAGCACCAGTAGACCGACCGCAAGGACGGTGACGAGGCTCGTGGTCTGCGTTCCGCGAAAGGCCCCCAGCATCAGCAGCACCATGGCGCCCGTGGCCAACACGATCTCCGGCAGCACGGGCAGCAACTGATATCCTGCACTCTCAAAGCTCATGGCGTGTTGTCCTGACCTGCCGCATTCACTGCAGCAGCGCGGCTGCCTTCGTGGCAGTCACCGCTTGGCTGTAATTGGTAACGAGTTGCTGTACCGATGCCGCCGACATGTCGAGCACCGGCTTCGGATAAAACCCAAAGAGGATCGTGAGGGCCACCAGCGGCATCAATATGAGGCTCTCGCGGAAGGTGAGATCCTTGATGCTCGCCAGCGACGGCTTGACCAGCGCGCCGAATACCACCTTGCGATAGAGCCACAACGCATAGCATGCCGACAGGATCACGCCTGTCGTGGCGAAGGTGGCGGTGGGGATCGAAACCTTGAAGGTGCCGATCAGCGTCATGAATTCGCCGACGAAGCCGGAGGTGCCGGGCAGACCGACATTGGCCATGGTGAAAACCATGAACACCAGTGCGTAGAGCGGCATGCGGTTGACGAGGCCCCCATAGGCGGTGATCTCGCGGGTATGCATGCGGTCGTAGACGATACCGACGCACAGGAACAGCGCGCCCGACACGATGCCGTGGGAGATCATCTGGAACACGCCGCCGGCAACCCCTTGCGTGGTTCCGGCGAAAATCCCCATGGTAACGAAGCCCATATGCGCGACGGACGAATAGGCGATCAGCTTCTTGATGTCCTCCTGCATCAGCGCCACCAGCGAGGTGTAGATGATGGCAATGACCGAGAGCGAGAAGATCAGCGGCGCGAAATCATGCGAGGCAAGCGGAAACATCGGCAGCGAGAAGCGCAGGAATCCGTAGCCGCCCATTTTCAAGAGGATCGCGGCCAAAATCACCGAACCCGCGGTTGGCGCTTCGACGTGCGCGTCGGGCAGCCAGGTATGAACGGGCCACATCGGCATCTTCACCGCGAACGAGGCGAAGAACGCCAGCCATGCCCACGTTTGCAGGCTGCGCGGCACGGCGGTGTGCATCAGCGTTGGAATATCGGTCGTTCCGGCATTCCAGTACAGCGCCATGATCGCCAGCAGCATCAGCACAGAGCCAAGCAACGTGTAGAGGAAGAACTTGAAACTGGCGTAGACCCGCCGCGGACCGCCCCAGACACCTATGATCAGGAACATCGGGATCAGCCCGCCCTCGAAGAACAGATAGAACAGTACGAGGTCGAGCGCGCAGAAGGTGCCGACCATCAGCGTTTCCAGAAGAAGGAACGCCAACATGTATTCGCGCACCCGCATGGTCACCGATTTCCAGCTCGCCAGTATGCAGAACGGCATCAAGGCGGTGGTCAGAATCACGAAAGGCAACGAAATCCCGTCGACGCCCATGTGATAGGTGATACCGGTGGCGAGCCACTGCGCCTTTTCGACGAACTGGAAATCCGGCTGCGCCGGATCGAAACGCAAGACCAGGATCAGCGACACGCCGAAGGTAATCAGCGTGGTCCACAGCGCGATCCAGCGCGAATTGCGCTGTGCGGCCTCGTCGTCGCCGCGGCTGATATAGACCAGCAGGGCTCCGACCACCGGCAGGAACGTGACGACGGAGAGGATCGGCCAGGTTGTCATCACTGGCCTCCCACGCCGAACATGAACCAGGTTATCAGCCCGGCTACGCCGATCAGCATCGCGAAGGCGTAGTGATAGAGATAACCGGTCTGCAGCTTCACGACGTTACGGGTAACGTCAAGCACTCGCGCCGAAACTCCATCGGGGCCGAAGCCGTCGATGATATAGCCGTCGCCGACCTTCCACAGAAAACGACCGATCCACTTCGTCGGGCGCACGAAGATCAGGTCGTAGAGCTCGTCGAAATACCATTTGTTGAGCAGGAATTGATAAAGCAGCGGTTGCTGGTCGGCGAGCTCGACCGGCAGATACGGCCTGCGGATATAGAACAGCCACGCCACCAAGAAACCCAACGCCATCATTACTGTCGGCAGGAACGCGATGGTCTCGGGGATATGGTGCATGTCCTCGATGATGTGCGGGTTCATCTTAAGGGAATCGCGGAAGAATTCTTCGACGCCGTGGCCTGCGAACACCTCCCTGAACGGGAAGCCGGCGAGCAACGATCCGGCGGCAAGAATGCCGATCGGGATCAGCATCCACAGCGGGCTCTCATGCGCGGCTTCATAATGCTCCTGATCGTGCGGCTCGCCGTGGAACGTCTTGAAGATCAGACGCCATGAATAGAAACCGGTCAGGCCCGCCGCGACCACCGTCATCAGGAAACCATAGAACGCAAACGGATTGTGCGAGGCGTACGCCGATTCAATGATGGCGTCCTTGGAGAAATAACCGGCGGTAAGCGGAAATCCGGTCAACGCCAGCGTGCCGATTACCATCACGATGTAGGTATAGGGGATCTTGTCTTTCAGCCCGCCCATGTTGCGGATGTCCTGCTCGTGATGCATCGCGTAGATCACCGAGCCGGACCCCAAGAACAAAAGCGCCTTGAAAAAGGCATGCGTGAACAGGTGGAACATGCCGACCGAGTAGGCTCCCGCCCCCATCGCCACGAACATGTAGCCGAGTTGCGAACAAGTCGAATACGCGACGATGCGCTTGATGTCGTTCTGCACGAGGCCGACGGTCGCCGCGAAGAACGCTGTCGTCGCGCCGAAGAACATCACCACTGCTTGCGCGTTCGGCGCCAGTTCGAAAAGGGGAGACAGCCGCGCCACCATGAAGACACCCGCGGTGACCATCGTCGCGGCATGGATCAATGCCGAGACAGGCGTCGGGCCTTCCATGGCGTCTGGCAGCCAGGTGTGCAGCAGGAACTGGGCCGATTTTCCCATCGCCCCCATGAACAGCAGCAGGCAGGTCAGCGTCAGCGCGTCGGCGTGCCAGCCGAAGAAGTCGATGGTCTTGCCCGTGAGGCCCGGCGCGCCCGCGAAGATCGTCTCGAAATCGGTCGAGCCGATCAGCATGAAGATCGCAAAAATGCCGAGCGCAAAACCGAAATCGCCGACCCGGTTGACCACGAAGGCCTTGATCGCGGCGGCGTTCGCCGATGGCTTGTGGTACCAGAAGCCGATCAGCAGATAGCTCGCGAGCCCGACGCCCTCCCAGCCGAAGAACAGTTGCACCAGGTTATCCGCGGTCACCAGCATCAGCATCGCGAAGGTGAACAGCGACAGGTAACTGAAGAACCGCGGCCGGTACGGATCCTCGTCCATGTAGCCGATAGAATAGAGATGCACGAGCGACGACACGGTATTGACCACCACCAGCATCACGGCGGTCAGCGTATCGACCCGCAGCGACCACACAACCTGAAGATCGCCGGAATTGATCCACGGGAACAGCGCGATGCGCGTGTCGTGGTGCATGAAACCGACATCGACCAGCGCCACCCAGGATAACACCCCCGCAACCAGCAACAGTCCCGTGGTGATCAGCTCGGCCGCGCGCGACCCGGCCGCCGGCGGCTCGACCGCATGGTCGTCATGGCCGTGGTCGCCGGCTGCGTCATCGTCGTGGGCCTCCGACGCATGAGTATCGACGCCATGCCCCTCGCCGTCGTGTTCGACCGTGTCACCGCCGGGATTGCGCGCATGCGCGCCGAACACGGAGATCAGCCCGGCAAGTACCGCGCCGATCAGTGGCAGAAAGACAATTGCCTGGATCATCAGCGCGTTAACCCTTCATCAGATTGACGTCTTCAACCGCGATCGAGCCGCGATTGCGGAAGTACACCACCAGCACCGCAAGGCCGATCGCAGCTTCCGCCGCCGCCACCGTGAGCACGAGCATCGCAAATACCTGACCGACGATGTCGCCGAGGAACGTCGAAAACGCTACCAGGTTGATATTGACCGCAAGCAGGATCAGTTCGATCGACATCAGGATGACGATGATGTTCTTGCGGTTGAGAAAGATGCCGAGGATACCCAGCGTGAACAGGCTGGCGGCTACCGCAAGATAATGTCCCAGACCTATCGTCATTGCACCCACTCCGGCGCGTCGGCGTCCTGCAGGCCCTGCCCCGATGCTACCTTGCGCACGCTCATCGCAAGTTCGGGTGTGCGCGCGTTCTGTACATTGATGTCCTGCCGCTTGATGTTGGCCTTGTGGTGCAGCGTCAGCACGATGGCGCCGATCATCGCCACCAGCAGCACCATGCTGGCGAGCTCGGTGTAATGGATGTAACGGGTGTACAGCACCAGCCCGAGTGCTTCGGTATTGCTGACGTTGGCCGGGATCGCCGCGGTAATCGATTTGGCAACGCCGGGGTTGATGACCCAGAAACCGACGACCAGGAACAATTCAAAGAAGAAAACGAACCCGATCACGAGACCAATCGGCAGGTAATCCAGAAAACCCTCACGCAGCTCGGTGAAATCGACGTCGAGCATCATGATCACGAACAGGAACAGCACCGCAACCGCGCCGACATAGACCACGACCAGAATCATCGCCAGGAACTCGGCGCCCATCAGCACGAACAGGCCGGATGCATTGACGAACGCCAGGATCAAGAACAGCACGGAATGCACGGGATTGCGCGACACAATCACCATGACCGCAGATGCAATGCAGATGCCGGCGAAAAGATAGAAGAATAACGCGGGAAGGATCATGCCCTCACCTCACCGGTACGGCGCGTCGAGTTCGATTGCTTTCGCAATCTCGCGCTCCCAGCGGTCGCCATTGGCCAGAAGTTTAGCCTTGTCATAATAGAGTTCCTCGCGCGTCTCGGTCGCGAATTCGAAGTTCGGTCCCTCGACGATGGCGTCGACCGGACAGGCCTCCTGGCACAGGCCGCAATAGATGCACTTCACCATGTCGATGTCGTAGCGCACCGTGCGGCGGGTGCCGTCGTTGCGTCGCGGACCGGCCTCGATGGTGATCGCCTGCGCAGGACAAATCGCCTCGCACAGCTTGCAGGCGATGCAGCGCTCCTCGCCGTTCGGATATCGGCGCAAGGCATGCTCGCCGCGGAAGCGCGGCGAGATCGGCCCCTTCTCGAAGGGATAGTTCAGTGTCGGCTTCGGCTTGAAGAAATAGCGCATGGCGAGAAAGAACGCCGACACGAACTCGGACAGCAGAAGCGAGCGGGCTGTAGCGTTGGCATTGACACTCATAGCGACCTCATTGCGGCGCGATGCCCCCAAAATGCAGCACGCCGGCGACAACAACCACCATCACCAGCGACAATGGCAGGAACACCTTCCAGCCGAGCCGCATCAGTTGATCGTAGCGGTAGCGCGGCACGATCGCCTTCGCCATCGCAAACATGAAGAACATGAAAAATACCTTGAGCGTGAACCAGATCACCCCGGGCACCCAGGTGAACGGCGGCAGCGCGATTGGCGGCAGCCAGCCACCCAGGAACAGGATCGTGGCCATCGCGCACATCGTGGTGATCGCGACATATTCGCCGAGCATGAACAGCAGATACGGCGTCGAGCCGTATTCGACCATGAAACCAGCGACAAGCTCGGATTCGGCTTCAACCAGATCGAACGGCGGACGATTGGTTTCCGCCAGCGCCGAGACATAGAAGACCACAAACATTGGAAACAGCGGCAGCACGTACCAGTTCAGGAACGTCAACCGGGGTAATCCGATCAGACTTGCGAGCCCATGGGTGTTCTGAGCTTCGACCACGGCCGACAAATTCAGCGATCCCGCGCAAAGCAAAACGGTGATGATCACGAAGCCGATCGAGACTTCATACGACACCATCTGCGCCGCCGAGCGAAGTGCTGCGAGGAAAGGATATTTCGAGTTCGACGACCAGCCGGCCATGATGATGCCGTAGATCGACAGCGACGAGATCGCAAAGATATAGAGCACGCCGACGTTGATGTCCGAGATCACCCAGCCCAGATCCATCGGGATCACCGCCCAGGCGGCGAGCGCCAGCACGCAGGACACCAGCGGCGCCAGCAGGAACACGCCCTTGTTGGCGCCGGAGGGAATGATCGGCTCCTTCAGCACGAACTTCAAAAGGTCGGCGAAGGACTGGAGCAGGCCCCAGGGACCGACGACGTTGGGTCCCCGCCGGATCTGCACAGCCGCCCAGATCTTGCGGTCGGCCAGCAGGATGTAGGCGATCGCGACCAGGAGGACGACGAGCAGCAACACGCTCTGCGCGAGCATGATGATCAGCGGCCAAAGAAAGCCGGTCCAGAATGCACTTGCGAAGAAGTCAGCCATCAGGTCACGCTCACTCCGCTGCCGTCAGTATCCGCCCGGAGGCTAGCCGCGAACATTCCGCCATCACCGCTGACGCGCGCGCGATCGGGTTGGTCAGGTAGAAATCCTCAACAGAGGTCTTAAATGGCGCCTTCCCGACGTTGCCGCCCTCGCCCGCGAGCGTCTTGATGTCAGCCGCGTTGGTTGCTTCGATCTGGTCGACGCGCATCAGATGCGGCGCCGCTTTGAACATCGCCTGCCGTAACGCCCCGAGGGAATCGTAAGGCAGCCTCTTGCCCATGACTTCGGACAGGGCGCGGACGATCGCCCAGTCCTCACGCGCCTCCCCCGGAGGAAACGCGGCGCGGTTGGCTATCTGCACGCGCCCCTCGGTGTTGACATAGATACCGGACTTTTCGGTGTAGGCCGCGCCCGGCAGGATAACGTCGGCGCGATGTGCGCCGCGGTCGCCGTGTGTACCAATGTAAACCACGAAGGTTCCATCCGGCACCTTGACCTCGTCGGCGCCGAGCAGGAAAAGGATGTCGAGGGTGCCGAACGTCGTCATCTGCGCTGCGCTCAGGCCGCCCGCGCCCGCCGCAAAGCCGATATCGAGCGCGCCGACGCGCGACGCCGTATCGTGCAGAACGCCGAACCCGTTCCAGCCGTCCTTGACCGCGCCGGTATCCAGCGCGACCTTTGCCGCGAGCGCGAGAACCGCCGGTCCATCATGCCGCGCCGTCGCTCCGGCTCCGACCAGCACTATCGGCTTTTTGGCGCCCTTCAGCACCTCCGCGAAGGAATGCTTGCCGGCGGCGAGATCGCTCAGGGACTCCGTACCCGCGCCGAGATAGTCATAGGTGTAAGTGAGATCGGCCCTGGCGCCGATCACACCGATCTTGAGTTGCCCGTTGCGCCAGCGCTTGCGGATACGCGCATTGAGAACGGCGGCTTCCTTGCGCGGGTTCGAGCCGACGATCAGAAGCGCGTCGGCCTGCTCGATGCAGGCGATAGTAGGATTGAAAATGTAGGAGGCGCGACCGGCGCGGGGATCAAAGGCGTCGCCACCCTGGACTGCGAGATTGACCGAGCCGTACTTCGCCAGCAGCTCCTTGAGCGCAAACATCTCCTCCACCGCGGCCAGATCGCCTGCTATGGCGCCGATCCGCTTGCCGTCGCTGCGAGCCGTCCTCGCCGCAATCGCAGCGAACGCCTCGGGCCATGGTGCCGCGCGGAGCTGGCCGTTCTCCCTGATGTAGGGACGGTCGAGCCGCTGCGTGCGCAGCCCGTCGACGACATGGCGGGTCTTGTCGGAAATCCACTCTTCGTTCACCGCCTCGTTGACCCGCGGCAGTATCCGCATCACCTCGCGGCCGCGGGTATCGACCCGGATCGCCGAGCCGACGCCATCCATCACATCGACCGACTGGGTCTTGCCGAGTTCCCAAGGCCGCGCCGCGAATGCGTAGGGTTTTGATGTCAGCGCCCCGACCGGGCAGATATCGACGAGGTTGCCCTGCAGTTCCGAAGTCAGCGCAGTCTCGAGATAGGTAGTGATCTCCATGTCCTCGCCGCGGCCGGTCGCACCCATCTCCGGCAGGCCGCAGACTTCGGCGGCGAAGCGGACGCAGCGTGTGCACTGGATGCAGCGGTTCATCGAGGTCTTGACCAGTGCGCCCAGATACTTGTCCTCCACCGCGCGCTTGTTTTCGGCGAAGCGGCTGGTATCGACGCCGTAGCCCATTGCCTGATCCTGCAGGTCGCACTCACCGCCCTGATCGCAGATCGGACAATCCAGGGGATGGTTGATCAGCAAAAATTCCATCACGCCTTCGCGCGCTTTCCTCACCATCGGCGAGCGCGTGGAGATTTCCGGCGGCTCGCCCTTGGGACCGGGACGGCAATCGCGGACGCCCCAGGCGCAGCTCGCGACCGGTTTTGGACCGCCCTTGATCTCGACCAGGCACATCCGGCAATTGCCGGCGATCGACAGTCGTTCGTGGTAGCAAAAGCGCGGGATTTCAGCCCCCGCAGCCTCGCACGCCTGCAGCAGCGTATATTCCGCGGGAACATCGATCTCTTTGCCATCGACGATCAGTTTGGTCATTGCCTCAAGTCTTTCCGGGCTTGCAGTCGGGTGGCGTGACGCCGGCGGACTTCATGGACGCCTTCACCCATTGCTGGGTTTCGGCGCTGTAGGTTGCGAGATAAGCGGCCTCGGCCTTGTTCTTCTCGCACAGGAACGGCAGATGCGGCTTCAGATCGTAGTCGCAGGAAGCCGCCCATTCCCGCCGGTCGGCGAATGCCGCGATCGCTTCCTCGCAGGCATAGAGGAAATAGGAAACGAAGCTCTCGTATTGGACCTGCTCGTCGCGACTGCCGCCCTTGATCATGTCGTAGTCCGGCGCTGAAAATTTCGGATTCTTGAACGCCAGATCGGTGTAGCCGAGAAACGCCTGCCGCGCGCTCGCCGCACGATTGTTGTTACGGATTTCGTTGATCTGAATCAGGATCGCAACAAAGCCGAGCAGCGCTACCGCCGCTTGCGTCATCTGCGCCAGCGTGCCGTATCTCTGCCACCAGAAAATGCTCGGTTGCGCCATCGGCATCACTCCGCCGCGACCATGTGCGCGGGATCGAGAATGCCGATATCGTCGATATCCGCCTTGCGCGAATACTCGTCGATGCGCTCCTCGATCTCGTGCCGGAAATGCGCGATCAGGCCCTGGATCGGCCATGCCGCGGCATCGCCGAGCGCGCAGATGGTGTGACCCTCGACCTGCTTGGTGACTTCCAGCAGCATGTCGATTTCGCGCTTGTGGGCGCGGCCATCGGCCATGCGGGTCAGGACCCGCCACATCCACCCCGTTCCCTCGCGGCACGGCGTGCACTGGCCGCAGCTCTCATGCTTGTAGAAATATGAAATTCGCGCGATCGCGCGGATCAGGTCGGTCGACTTGTCCATGACGATGACGGCTGCGGTGCCAAGCCCGGAGCGCAGTTTTCCCAGACTGTCGAAATCCATCGCGGTGTCGATGATCTGTTCGGCCGGCACCATGCGCACCGAGGAGCCACCGGGGATCACCGCCTTGAGATTGTCCCAGCCGCCACGAATGCCGCCGCAGTGCCGCTCGATAAGCTCCCGGAACGGGATCCCCATCGCCTCTTCGACGTTGCAGGGACGCTCGACATGTCCGGAGATGCAAAACAGCTTTGTGCCGACATTGTTGGGGCGGCCGATGGCGGCAAACCACGCCGCGCCCCGCCGCAGAATGTCCGGGGCAACCGCGATCGAACTCGACGTTATTGACCGTGGTCGGGCAGCCATAGAGACCGACATTGGCGGGAAAAGGCGGCTTCAGCCGCGGCATGCCCTTCTTGCCTTCGAGGCTCTCCAGGAGCGCGGTCTCTTCGCCGCAAATGTAGGCGCCTGCGCCATGCGTCACGTAAAGCTCGAACGGCCAGCCATTGACGTTGTCCTTGCCGATCAGCTTGGCCTCGTAGGCCTGATCGACCGCGGCCTGCAGATGCTCACGTTCCCGGATAAATTCGCCGCGCACATAAATATAGCAGACGTGCGCACCCATCGCGAAGCTCGCGAGCAGGCAACCCTCGACCAGGAGATGCGGATCGTGGCGCATGATCTCTCGGTCCTTGCAGGTGCCGGGCTCGAACTCGTCCGCATTGACGACGAGATAGCTCGGGCGGCCGTCGGTCAATTCCTTCGGCATGAACGACCATTTCAGGCCGGTCGGAAAACCTGCGCCGCCGCGTCCGCGCAGGCCCGAGGCCTTCATCTCATTGATGATCCAGTCGCGGCCCTTGTCGATGATCGACTTGGTGCCGTCCCAGGCGCCGCGGCGGCGCGCACCCTCGAGACGCCAGTCCTGGAGGCCGTAGAGATTGCGGAAGATGCGGTCCTTGTCATCGAGCATGACGTGAAACTTCCCCGGATCAGCGATTGGACTGCATATAGGCGAGTCCCGCGGCGCATCCGCCGAAGGTCAACGCCCAGAGCAGGCTGGAATCTAGTGACGCACTTAGCGCGTAGCGTTGCAGCAGGAAGATGAACGCACCGGCCGTGACGGTGTGCAGAGCTATATAGCGCCAGTTCTTCATCGCACCGACACTCCCTGGCCCCGCCGCTTCCAATATGCGGTCATGCCTCATGTGTTTGCCTTCAGCGTGGTCGGTCCACCTGCCGGTGCGGAGAACTGACGGTCGATCTGCGGCCCCGGCTTGGCGGGGTTGCCGGAGGCAAAACCGTCCAGCACCTTGCCGAAGCTTTCCTTGGTCAGATCCTCGTAGGTGTCCTTCCAGATCAGCACCATCGGCGCATTCACACAGGCGCCAAGGCACTCGACTTCTTCCCAGCTGAAGTTTCCATCCTTGGACAGGTGAAATGGATCGTGATGAATCCGGCTCTGGCACACTTCGATAATATCGCCGGCACCGCGCAGCCGGCACGGCGTGGTGCCGCAGACCTGAACGTGGGCTTTCTTGCCGACGGGCTGCAGTTGGAACATCGTGTAGAAGGTCGCAATCTCCAGCGCCCGGATGTGGGGCATATCAAGCAAATCCGCGACCGCACGGATCGCGGCTTCTGAAACCCAGCCGTCATGCTGTTCCTGAACCCGCCACAGGATCGGGATCGCCGCGGAGGCCTGACGGCCCTCCGGATATTTGGCGATCTCGGCTTTAGCCCAGGCGAGATTCTCCGCTGTGAACGTGAAATTCGCGGGCTGCTGTTCCTTCGGTGCGAGGCGGCGGACGGACATTATCTTTCAGTCTCTCATTGGAAGCGGCGCGCGGCGCCCGCATTCAGCGCGTTAATCCGGTTTTGCCAGAATGCGCTTGCGGTGCCGAACACGTTATAACCGACGTGGGATGAAACCTTGATCCGGTCGAGTATGGAAAGCTCGGTCACGGTTTCCAGACGATTGCTGCTGGGATCGTAGACAATCAGCTCGAGCGGAGTCTGTTCGAGGATAAAGCGCGACACGGTATGACTTGGATCATTGCCGTGTTCCTCGCACAACAATACGCTGTCGCCCTGCAACAGCCGCGCGCCGCCCTTGATGGCTTCAACCTCAACGCCTTCGACGTCGAGCTTGATCAGGTATTTTCCATCAGCAGAAATCTTGCCGTCGTCGAGCAGGTTATCGAGCGCGATGACCGGGACGTCCTCGCCGCCAGCTGCGTCACCGGCGATGCTGAACGCCTCATGCTTGGTGCCAGACAGCCGCGCAGTGCCGCGCGCCGCGCCGATCGCGCACTTCATGACCTCAAAGCGGTTGCCGTTGATTTCGGCATTGTTCTTGAGTTTGGCAAAGTTCTGCGACGACGGCTCGATCGCGATCGCCTTGTGCGAACCGTAGGGCGCGCTGGAAATCAGCACCGACCAGTAACCAAAATTCGCGCCGCAATCGATCAGCGTGTAGTCGACGCCGACGGAATCCCGGAACAGCAATTCCAGCTCGTCTTCGTAAGAGAACGACCGGTTAAGGAGCTTGCTCCAGTAACCGTCGCCATACGGAAACTCGAACGTCGCGTCGGAATTGAGTTTGATCGCGATGTCGCGCTCGGGCAACGTCTTGCGCAACAGATTGGCGCAGCTGTTGTAGCCACGATGCGAAAATGCCGACGCAACCTTCGAGCCCGATGACAAAGCGAGCGCAGCCAGACGCTCCCACGCATTTGCGCCCTCGAGCACGCCGGTGGTCCGGTCAAACTGGATGGGCGGCAGCGCGATCACCGGTCGACCTCTCCGAACACGATGTCAAGCGAGCCGAGGATGGCCGAGACGTCGGCCAGCAGATGGCCTTTGCAAATGAAATCCATCGCCTGCAGATGCGCAAAACCCGGCGCACGGATCTTGCATTTATAGGGCTTGTTGCTGCCATCGGAGACCAGATAGACGCCAAACTCGCCCTTCGGCGCCTCGACGGCGGCATAGACTTCGCCGGCCGGCACATGGAAGCCCTCGGTGTAGAGCTTGAAATGATGGATCAGCGCCTCCATCGAGCGCTTCATCTCGCCCCGGCGCGGCGGGAAAATCTTGTTGTCCTCGACGGCGACGGGCCCTTGCCCGTCGGCGGCGCGCAGCTTCTCGATGCACTGTTTCATGATGCGCACGGACTGGCGCATCTCCTCCATGCGGATGCAGTAGCGATCGTAACAGTCGCCGTTCTTGCCGATCGGAATGTCGAAATCCATCTCGGCGTAACATTCATAAGGCTGCGCCTTGCGGAGATCCCATGCCGCCCCGGAGCCACGCACCATCACACCCGAAAAACCCCATTCCCAGGCCTGCTTGAGCGTGACCACGCCGATGTCGACGTTGCGCTGCTTGAAGATGCGGTTGCCGGTGAGCAGCCGTTCGAGATCGTCGACCACGCCCAGGAACGGATCGCACCAGGCCTCGATATCGTCGATCAGTTTTGACGGCAGATCCTGATGCACGCCGCCGATCCGGAAATAGGCCGCATGCATCCGCGAGCCGGACGCCCGCTCGTAAAACACCATCAGCTTTTCGCGCTCCTCGAAGCCCCACAGCGGCGGGGTCAGGGCGCCGACGTCCATCGCCTGCGTGGTGACGTTGAGGAGATGCGACAGGATGCGGCCGATCTCGCAATACAAGACACGGATCAGTTGCCCGCGGCGCGGCACGGCAATGCCGAGCAGCTTTTCCGCCGCAAGACAGAACGCGTGTTCCTGATTCATCGGCGCGACATAGTCGAGCCGGTCGAAATACGGGATCGCCTGCAAATAAGTCTTTTGCTCGATCAGCTTCTCGGTGCCTCGATGAAGCAAGCCAATATGCGGATCGACGCGCGCGACGACTTCGCCGTCAAGCTCCAGCACCAAACGCAGCACGCCGTGCGCGGCCGGATGCTGCGGGCCGAAATTGATCGTGAAGTTACGGAGTGGTGCTGCTTCGGTCATGATCAGACTTTCGGCCCCGCCTTCTCATCGCCCGGCAGCGGATAATCCGCGCCCTCCCATGGCGAGAGAAAATCGAATTTGCGGAATTCCTGATTGAGCCGGACGGGTTCGTAGAGCACCCTTTTCTCCTGGTCGTCGTAGCGGACCTCGACGAAACCGGTGAGCGGAAAATCCTTGCGCAGCGGATGCCCGTCAAAGCCATAGTCGGTCAACAGCCGCCGCATGTCCGGATGGCCGGTAAAGATCACGCCGTAGAGATCGTAGGCCTCGCGCTCGAACCAGTCGGCGCCCGGAAACACCTCGATGATCGACGGCACCTGCGTCGTCTCATCGGCCACCATGCGCAGGCGGATGCGCGCATTCAGCGTCGGAGACAGCAAGTGATAGATCACGTCGAAGCGCTTCTCGCGCCCTGGATAATCCACCGCGGTCACATCGGTAAGATTGACGAAGCGGCAGCCGGGATCGTCACGCAGGAAGCGCACGACATCGACAATCTTGTCGGCATGCACTGCGACCGTAAGCTGATTGAACGCGATCGCGTGACCGGTCGCAGCACCCGGAAGCGCGGTAACAATCGTCTGCCCCAGGGCGTCCAGCCTGCCGTCGTCCATTCCAAAACCCTCAGCGTTCGATGGTTCCGGTGCGCCGGATTTTCTTCTGCAGCAGCATCACGCCATAAAGCAGCGCTTCCGCCGTCGGCGGGCAACCGGGCACATAGATGTCGACGGGCACGATGCGGTCGCAGCCGCGCACCACCGAATACGAATAATGATAGTAGCCGCCGCCATTGGCGCACGACCCCATCGAGATCACGTAGCGTGGCTCCGGCATCTGGTCGTAGACCTTGCGGAGCGCCGGCGCCATCTTGTTGGTCAACGTGCCCGCAACGATCATCACATCGGACTGGCGCGGGGAGGCGCGCGGCGCAAAGCCGAAGCGCTCGGCGTCATAGCGCGGCATCGACATCTGCATCATCTCGACCGCGCAGCAGGCGAGACCGAAGGTCATCCACATCAGCGAGCCCGTGCGCGCCCAGATGATCAGGTCGTCGGTGGCGGTGACGAAGAAGCCCTTGTCTGAAAGCTCGTGATTGACCTCGAGAAAGTAAGGATCGTTGGCGCCGACCGGCCTGCCGGTCGAGGGATCGAGAATGCCGGTTGCGGCGGGCGCAAATGCCGGCGGTGTGGCCGTGGGGCTCAGTCCCATTCGAGCGCGCCTTTCTTCCATTCGTAGGCATAGCCGACGGTCAGGACGGCAAGGAAAACCACCATCGACCAGAAGCCGGCGGCGCCGAGCTTGCCGAACGCCACCGCCCACGGGAACAGGAATGCCACTTCCAGGTCGAAAATAATAAACAGAATCGCCACCAGGTAGAACCGGACGTCGAATTTCATGCGAGCATCGTCAAAAGCGTTGAATCCGCATTCATACGCAGAGAGCTTTTCAGGATCGGGCTGCTGGAAGGCGACGAGGAAGGGCGCGATCAGCAGCGCCAAACCGATCAGGCTTGCGACCCCGATAAAGACGACAAGTGGAAGGTAATTCTGCAGGATGCCCGTCATCGGCCGTACCTTTTCCTGCGGCTTCTGACGGCCGCAGATTCGTTAATTGGAATTATTCTGAGGCTTAGCGCAGCGCAACAAAGGGCGCAAGACAAGCTATCTTGACAGGTCTGCGCACCCCCGCGCGCGCGTGGGATAACTCGGGAAATTCAGGCTCCATCGAGCCGCCAGCGACGATACCCATCGACGGGACGGGACAAAGCAGAGAGGCGCCACATTTGTTGCAGCATTGACTTCCTGCCGTGATGTCCACTTTGATCGAGATCAAAACGAGGGCAGAAAGGCTGTGAATTCGGAGGAAGCCACGATGAACATCAGCCAGCGGGATCGCGATCTCGGCACCGCCTACGCCATGAGGCCCGCCGCAACCCGAACGGAACTGACCGAGGTCGGTCGGGGTACGCCGATGGGCGAACTGCTGCGGCGCTATTGGCACCCGATTGGTCTCGCGGCTGACGCCACCGATATTCCCGGTAAAGTCCGCGCGCTGGGTGAGGATCTCATCCTGTTTCGCGACCGTCATGGCCGCGCCGGACTGCTTCATGCGCGCTGCTGCCACCGCGGCACCACGCTTTATTACGGCAAGGTCGAAGAGGACGGTATCCGTTGTTGCTATCACGGCTGGAAGTTCGACACCGAGGGCCGCTGCCTTGAGCAGCCCTGCGAAACCGACGGCGGCCAGTTCAATGACAAGGTGCGCCAACCCTGGTACCCGGTCCTGGAACTCTACGGGCTGATCTTCGCCTATATGGGCCCATCGGAGAAAAAGCCGGTGCTGCCGCGCTATGAGGCACTGGAAAAAATGGACGATGGCGAGTTCGTCGAAGCCGACGACACCTCGATCGGCGGCGGCGGACCGACCATCATTCCCTGCAACTGGCTGCAGCATTTCGAGAATGTGGTCGATCCCTACCACGTCCCGGTGCTGCATGGTTCCTTTAGCGGCCCGCAATTCACCAACATGATGGCCACGATGCCTGAAGTGAAGTTCGAGATGTCGCCGCGTGGCGTCACGGTGCGCTCGATCCGCAACCAGGACGACGGCAAGATTTTTTACCGGGTGACCGAAGCAGCGCTCCCCACCCTGCGCGTGGTGCCCAATCCGCGGGTGGCGCAGTTCGCCCGCGTCGAGTCGATCGGCTGGACGCTGCCGATCGACGACACCTCGTTTCGCATCTACGTCGCCGGCCGGGTGAAACAGCGTGGCGATATCGGACGGATGCGCTCGAAGTTCAACGGCAAGTTCTGGTGGGACATGACGGAGCAGGAACACCAGAAATTCCCGGGCGATTACGAGGCGCAGGTCGGCCAGGGGCCAGTGACGCTGCATTCCGAGGAACATTTCGGCCAGAGCGACCGCGGCGTCCTGATGATCCGGCGGATGCTGAGCGATCAACTCGACGCCGTGGCGTCCGGGCGAGATCCCGCCGGCGTCTCGTTCGATCAAAACGCGCCGCCGATCGAGTTCGAGGCGGGAAATTTCATTCGCGAGGCGTGAGAAGCGCCTCTCGTTTCAGGAATGGTCCCTAAGGGGGGAGCCATGGTCGATTTCGCGCCGCAAGTGGCCGCACAAGCGGGCGCGGCTGCCAAGCCGTCCGTGCGGCGATACTACGTGCTTGGGCTCCTGACGGTCGTCTACGCGCTGAATTTTCTCGATCGCACGATTTTCAACGTTCTGATCGAGCCTATCAAGAAGGAATTCACGCTCAGCGACACGGCCATGGGCCTGCTCGCGGGCTTCGGTTTCGTGCTGTTCTATTCGCTGCTTGGCATACCCATCGCGCGCATCGCCGACCGGCTCAACCGGCGCAACATCGTGGCCATTGCGTTTGCGTGCTGGAGCGCGATGACGTTCCTGTGCGGCATGGCGCAAAGCGTGGCGACGCTTGCGTTGGCGCGGGTCGGCGTCGGGATCGGCGAATCCGCGGGCACGCCGGCGTCGCAATCCATGGTCGCCGACCTCTTTGACAAGAACGAACGTCCGCGCGCGCTCGGTGTGTTCGCAATCGGCACCTATCTCGGGGTGTTTCTCGGTTATTTCATCGGCGGCTGGGTCAACCAGCATTACGGCTGGCGAATGGCATTCTTCACCGCTGGCTTGCCCGGCATTGCGCTCGCTGCGGTGTTGTGGCTGACGGTGTCGGAGCCAAGGCGCGGCGCCATGGCGGAAACCTTTACCCCTGAACCGGTCGGACCGACGCTAGGCTTTCTCGCCTCGCAACGGACCTTCGTCATCGTGCTGATCGGCTTTTGCCTGACGACCTACACCAACTATGCCACCGCGGCATGGATCCCGCCGTTTCTGGCGCGGGTGCATCATCTGAGCAGCGCCGAGATCGGCACCTATGCCGGCACCTTCAAGGGCCTGTTCGGAATGGCCGGCACGCTGGTCGGCGGCCTGGTGGTGGCACAAATCAGCCGCCGCGACGATCGCTGGAAACTGTGGGCGCCGGCGATCACGTCCGGACTTGCAGGACCGGTTTTTGCGGTGTGCATGCTGACGTCGGACTTCACGATCATGGTCGCCGCTCTTGCAGCGACCTCTTTTCTGGTCGGCTTTCATCTGGGGCCGATCTTTGCGATCGCGCAGACCGTTGCCCGCCCCAGCATGCGCGCGCTTGCCTCTGCAATCATTCTGTTGACCGCGACCTGTTTTGGCCAGGGGGTCGGTCCGCTGGCGGTCGGCATGATCAATGACGCGCTGAAGAACGACTACGGCGCCGATGCCGTGCGCTATTCGCTTCTCTCAGCGGCGGTCACGACCACGCTGGGCGCGCTATTGTTCGTTTGGGCGGCGGGGTCCATTCGCGGGGACATCAAGCGGGCGTCGTGACATTCCTCAGGTCAGCGGGCTGGTATATTGATCCAACCGTGCCCAGGCGAGATGCCGTAGGTCCTCCGCGTCTAGTCTAGAATCCTGCCTTCACCAGCGCCGCAGGGAGCGATCCATCCCCCAATTCGGCCGGCAGACCCATCAAGGCGCGCGCCGGCTTCCGATTCTCCCGGGCGCCTTATCAGTCCTGCAAGCAGCGTCCGTCGAACCGCCATTATCCGCAAGGTGCGGCAAAAACGCTCCGAAAACGGGGCGATGAAACCATTTTAGGGAACCCACGAAACCAGCCTGAAACAAATGGGGGCTAGTTCTGTTGCCAACAACGCGGCGGCAAAGTCGCCTGGAGGCTCACATGAACCACTCTTTTTACTCGGCGGACCGCAGTACCCACCTGAAGATCGTGGTTGTGGCGCTTGTCGCCGGTATCGCGGTGGCCGGTTTCGGTATTTCCGCCCGAAGCAATGCGGATTACACCCAGTCCGCTCATGTCATCAAGGCGGGCAAGCAGATAACGGTGACCAGCTCGGATGCATCGGTCGTCCGCTAGGGCAAAACCAGGGTTTTGACGGTGTGCGGCCGCCCTCGGGCGGCCTTTTTGCGTGTCGCGCCGGCGGCTCGGCGGGGACCGTGCAGACCACGCGTCAGCCGTTACGTGGCCCAATTGGACAACCCCCCGGAGCACGACCCCGCCTGGAGGAGGATAAGGCGGGGCCGCGCCGGGCTCGCCACGCAGATCGGGGCGGCGGCCCGATCAGGCGTTTGCCACGCAACTAACTGTCCAGGGGCCGCTTCGCGTCCGTCCCCTTTCTGTCCTTCCCTAACTCCTCGGCGAGCAATGTCAGCAGCATTTTGTGGCGGTCTTCATCGCGCGACACATCCCGCTCACTCTCCGATATCAGCTGTCGATAAAGTGCGATGTTTGCTGAGCGGACGAAACCATCCATTTCACCCTCCGCGTGTCATGAGCCGGAAAACGGGATCGCGAGCCCGCCATCATGACTGCGTGCAGCATTTGCCGCCTGTGCAATATTGCTCACGCGCGAGATTATTTTCCATCCTCAAGACGGGCAGTATTGCTGCCCGATCAACGGGCCGCTGTTGGACGAGGCGTGCGCCTGGATTTTCTCATCCTGAAGATGCCTTGCGATAAACAGCAGCGTCACGAGCACCACGCTCGCAGCTATCGCCCAGCCCGCCAAATATGAATTGTAAAGGGACCGGGGCTGATAGGACGATTTTCGCCTGCCCGCCATCGGTGCCTCCATTGTTGCCTCAAAGAAAATTCGCGCCATGGGGGGCGGTCCCGTTCGTCACAACTTTCACCAAGGAATTCATTTAGCAGGCAACGGCGTGCCCGCAGTACGAACCTGTTTGTCTGCTTTGACGAGAACGTAATTATTGACCGGTTGCTCTCTTGAGAAAAAGCAGATGGCCACAAACGCCGCGCAAAACAGCAAGCCCACGAGCATTATCTTTTGATGCGTGCGCTTATCGGCATTATGAAATGAACTGGACATTGAACATCACACGCAACTGCGCGCTGATGCGCAATCGACCCGGCGTTTCGCGGGTTACTTGCTAACGCGAATTTGAACTAAACCAAATCTACAAAAAAGAATGACACCCCACCCGTACGCACGCAGTTTTTTCATGCGCGCGCGGCCGGCAAAAGTGCTGACCGCTTTGAAAGAGAGAAGTGATTGAAAAAAACCGGACTGCATCGAGCAGCTATTCACGGGCGCTCACGAGACAGGACGCGGGGTTTTGGTCGGCGATGTTCGAAGCTGTTCCGCTATCTGGACACACCTGGCGCGAAGCCGTCGCCGGTGTTCCGCGCCATTTCGAAATCGTGGCGGGGCGCCCAACATTAAAGGATACGCCTGGAGACGATTTCCGGGCCGCGCTTGCCCTTGCGTCTTTGGCGCGGCGGCTTCGGCAGACCGGATCGGCGCCAAGCTGGGCAATCCGGCAAAGGTAAAAAGTAGAAACCGATGACCGGGGAAAAGCTCTAACTCTGGGCTGTCTTGCTGCTAAGCCATTGATTCAATGGCGCGAGAGACGGGGCTCGAACCCGCGACCTCCGGCGTGACAGGCCGGCGCTCTAACCAACTGAGCTACTCCCGCGTGCTTGCGAAACCCGCGAGAGGTGGGACTTAAAGGCGGGACCTACCCAAGTCAAGGTTGTTGCAAATCCCCCTGCCAGTCAGGCGTTTTCGGGATGTCGATGCAAATAATAGGCTGTTTACAGGCAAAACAGCGTAGTCAGGTGCTCCCCGAATCGTTTAAGCCCTGATACGTCTTAGGTTCCGATGCCATCAACAACGAGGAGGGCCAAACATGGCGAAGAAAGCAGCGACCCCGACTACCGTCACGCTGAAACATCTCGCAGCGGCTATCGCCGATGAGCAAGAGTTGTCCAAGAAGCAGGCGGAAGCGATTCTCAACGATCTGGTCGGCCGGATCACCAAGCACCTGAAAAAGGGCGAGCGCATCCGCATCGTCGGCCTCGGCATTCTGCAGGTGCGCAAGCGCGCCGCCCGCATGGGCCGCAACCCCGCCACTGGCGAAGCTATTCACATCAAGGCCAGCAAGAAGGTTGCCTTCCGCGCGGCCAAGGAGCTTAAGGAAGCGGTCTGACAAGACGTTTCCGGCCCTGACTTTGCGTCATTCCGGCGCGGCGCACGCGGCCCCCGGAATGACGCTTCTGCTGTCGTAAACCTTTTCGAGTCCTACCGCGGTTCCGATTGTGAGTTCACCACTCAGGTTCACGCACACCGTGACCGAGCGCTTTCTGCGCTATGCAGTGATCGATACCCAGTCGGACCCGGCCTCGCCCACCTGCCCCTCCACTGAAAAACAAAAAGACCTCGGCCGCCTGCTCACAGCCGAGCTGCTCGCGATGGGAATCCGCGACGCCCATCTGGACGATTTCAGTTATGTCTACGCGACGATCCCGGCGAACACCGACAAGAAAGTCCCGGTCATTTGCTTCTGCTCGCATATGGACACTTCGCCCGACTGCACCGGCAAGAACGTCAAGCCGCAGATCGTCAGGAATTATCGCGGCGGCGACATTGTGCTGCCGGCTGACCCCACGCAAATCATCCGCCCCGCCGATCATCCCGCGCTTCTGGACCAGATCGGCAACGACATCGTTACATCGGACGGCACCACGCTGCTCGGCGCCGACAACAAGGCCGGCCTCGCCGAAATCATGGATGCGGCGCAGTTCCTGGCCGACAATCCCCAGATCAAACACGGCGCCATCAAGATCCTGTTCACGCCCGACGAAGAGATCGGCCGCGGCGTCGACAAGGCCGACCTCAAGAAGCTCGGCGCCGATTTTGCCTACACCATTGACGGCGAAACCGCGGGGAATATCGAGGACGAGACCTTTTCGGCTGATGGCGTCACCATCACCATCGAAGGCGTCAGTACCCATCCCGGTTTTGCCAAGGGCAAGATGGAACACGCGATCAAGATCGCCGCCGCCATTGTCGATCGCCTGCCCAGGGATAGCTGTTCGCCGGAAACCACCGAAGGCAAAGAGGGCTTTCTGCATCCGATCGGCATCTCCGGCACGCTGGAGAAAGCCACGCTCGGTTTCATCGTGCGCGATTTCACCGATGAGGGATTGAAAGAGAAGGAAGCCCTGCTGGAAAGCGTCGCCAAGGAGGTGATGCAGGGCTTTCCGCGATCGACGTACCGGCTGGAGATCAAGCAGCAGTACCGCAACATGAAGCAGGTAATCGACCGTCACCCGGAGATCATCGACTACGCGATCGAGGCGATCCGCCGCACCGGCCTCAAGCCGGTGAGGTCCTCGATCCGCGGTGGCACCGACGGCTCGCGGCTGTCGTTCATGGGACTGCCCTGCCCCAACATCTTCGCCGGCGAGCACGCGTTCCATTCGCGGCTGGAATGGGTGAGCGTGCAGGACATGGAAAAGGCCATGCAGACCATCGTGCATCTCGCGATGATCTGGGAAGAGCGGGCGTAAGATCAGCGGCGTTTCAGCGGTTGAGCGCGGTCACCGATTATTCGTGTCTGTCGCCTTCTCGTGATGTGGCGTGCGGCCGGCCTTTGCCGCCGACCAGAACAGTCATTTCCCCGGTAACGGCAGCATCGAGCTTTTAACAAGCAGCCACAAACGCTGAATGGCGGCTATCCAACTGCCCACGCGCGGCGGGATCGCCCGGTTCGGCACACGCGTATTCGAGGCAACGTTCGCTCCTTCGCAGCTTCCAGACGGCTGCCTTTGTTTCGACCGAGAGGCTCTTTTGGGACGGCGGTTAATGTGCAGGGCGAGAAACCAGTTGATCCCAAGTGTTCTTGTCGTGCGGCCTCGAACGAGCCTTCCGCGCGGGAGGCACGCTGACCACAGTTGGTCTGGAGAAAGTCCAGCCGTCGGCTGTTGCGTTGTAACTGGATCAACCATTTTCATCCTCGCCAACAGAGCCGGTTCTTTCGCCGCGACCGGGCTTCACCCGGCCTAAAGACACCTGCTTTCGCTAACCCGGATTCAAAAAAGGTAGTGTGCTGTAGGTTACACAACCCTGTCCTTTGATTTGCTCCACGCGAATCGAAAGGAAAATCCCCAATATCTTCGCCGGCGGGCGCGCGTTTCATTCGCGGCTGGTGACGGTGAGCGTGCGGGACATGAAAAAGGCCGCACGAACCATCGTGAATCTCGCGATGATCGGAGAATAGCGGCCTTAAATCGGCTTCAAGCGAAGTGGGTAAACTTCGTGTGAAAGAAACGCATCAAAACAGCAAGACCTTCGCAAGCGATTATTCACGAAGCGGAAGCACGCACGATCCAGATCGATGCAGCGAGCGGCACCGATTGTCCACTGGCGAAAGGCGCAAGCGCTTCGCGGATCGAATTCCTGGCCGCGGCGACTACATCCGGCGGTTGGCCATCAAGCGCCCGGCTCGCCGGCCCGATTTCGAGGGCGGTTTCGACGGCCGCATCGAGACCGCGCCCGACCGATGTATCGAGCGACAGATTACACGGCTCCATTGCTATCCCGGAAAATCCGGCCGCGCTTAATATGCCGTGCACGCGCTGTTCGGATGCAAACGAGAACGGGCCGGGATCGTCCGGTCCGAGCTGCGGCAGCTTCGGGACATGTTTGTAAACGGCCTGCAGCGGCGCCATCAGCCACGGGTTATTGCGTGGCGCGCGCCAGCAGGCGAATGTCAGCCGGCCCGATGGCCGCAGCGCCCGGCGCATATTGGCAAAGGAAAGCGCCGGCTCCGCAAAAAACATTACGCCAAATCGCGAGACCAGGAGATCGAAACTTCCGGAAACGAACTGGTATACCGTTGCGTCCGCGCGCGCGAAATCGATCGGCATGTCCGGCGGCGCAAGTTGCCTCGCGCGATCCAGCATCGGCCCCGAGATGTCGATGCCGAAGACGTGTCCAGTCGGGCCGACCTTGCGCGCCAGTGCAATGGACGTGGCCCCGCAGCCGCATCCGATATCGACAATCCGCTCGCCTGTGCAGGCCTTGGCGCGATCGATCAAAATGTCGGAGACCGGAGCAAGCATGATGTCCTGCGCCTGCTGCCGATCCGTCCAGCGCTGACCGCCGGGTCCGTTCCAGTAGGCGATCTGATCCGCGTTTCGATCGTGGCCTATCGGTATGTCCGTCATGCTCTAGTTCGCGGTGTTGCCGGTCTTGGTTCGCTTCGGCGGAGGCGCCTTCGCGGCCGTCTTGGGCGGACTATCGCTGCGAACATTGCCCCAGGGATCGCTGGGACCCTTGTCGGGAATGTTGCCGAGCGATTTCTTGTAGGCCTGTTCGGCGGCGCGTTCGGCCTGGATCTCCTGCGGTGATTTCTCCTTCGGCTCATCCCCGTATTTGGGCACGGATTGGCTTTGGGCGTAAACGGGCCCCGCCAGTAACGCGATCATCGCTGCGGCGAGTAAAACTCTCATACGCATGCTCCCGGAATTTTGTCAGCCGATTTTCGGCATGACCGCTACGTATCGAGACCGTAACGTTCAGCCCGCGAAACCAAGCTGTCGATATCTCTGGTAGGCGGTGACGGATTCGAACCGCCGACCCTCTCGGTGTAAACGAGATGCTCTAACCAGCTGAGCTAACCGCCCTCGCCGTCTGTTTAGCGCCGCGGCACCCCCCGGCGCAAGCCATGCGTTCCCTCATAAAAAGACGGCGCCCCTCTCGGGACGCCGCTTTTGTCGAATTTTCGCCGTTCAGTGCGCCGTCAGGCCACCGGCTGCTTCGTCGCCGGCGTCCGGCGTGACCGACACCTTGGTGTCCTCTTCCCAGACAATCGGCACCGGCGGCCGCACCAGCGCCTTGGAGATCACGTCGTCGAGGCGGGCGACCGGAATGATCTCCATGCCGCCCTTGATCGCATCGGAAATCTCCGTGAGATCCTTGGCGTTGTCCTCGGGAATCAGCACCGTCTTGATGCCGCCGCGCGCAGCCGCCAGCAACTTCTCCTTCAAGCCGCCGATCGGCAGTACCCGTCCGCGCAGCGTGATCTCGCCGGTCATGGCGACATCGTGCCGGACCGGGATGCCGGTCATGGTGGAGACGATCGCGGTCGCCATCGCGACGCCCGCCGACGGTCCGTCCTTCGGGGTCGCCCCCTCCGGCACGTGGACGTGGATATCGCGCCGATCGAACAGCGGCGGCTCGATGCCGAAGCCGACGGCGCGCGAACGGACATAGGATGCCGCCGCCGAAATCAACTCCTTCATCACGTCGCGCAGATTGCCCGTGACCGTCATCTTGCCCTTGCCGGGCATCATGACGCCTTCGATGGTCAACAGCTCGCCGCCGACATCGGTCCACGCGAGGCCCGTGACGATGCCGACCTGATCGTCGCTCTCGATCTCGCCATAGCGATACTTCGGCACGCCGAGAAACTCCTCGAGCGACTTCTCGGTAACCTTCACCGACTTCTTCTTGGAGATCATCAGCTCCTTCACCGCCTTGCGGGCGAGTGTTGAAAGCTCACGCTCAAGATTACGCACGCCCGCTTCGCGGGTGTAGCGCCGGATCATCAGCAATAGCGCCTCGTCGTCGATCGACCATTCCTTGGAATCCAGGCCATGCTTGGAGACCGCGTTCGGGATCAGGTGCTTGCGCGCGATCTCGACCTTCTCGTTCTCGGTATAGCCCGCGATCCGGATGATCTCCATGCGGTCCATCAGCGGCCCCGGAATATTGAGCGTATTCGCGGTGGTGATGAACATCACGCTGGAGAGATCGTAGTCGACCTCGAGATAGTGGTCGTTGAAGGTCGAATTCTGCTCGGGGTCGAGAACCTCAAGCAAGGCCGACGACGGATCGCCGCGGAAGTCGGCGCCCATCTTGTCGATCTCGTCCAGCAGGAACAGCGGATTGGAGGTTTTCGCCTTCCGCATCGACTGGATGATCTTGCCGGGCATCGAGCCGATATAGGTACGGCGGTGACCGCGGATTTCGGCTTCGTCGCGCACGCCACCGAGCGACACGCGAACGAATTCGCGTCCCGTCGCTTTCGCGATCGACTTGCCGAGCGAGGTCTTGCCGACGCCGGGAGGCCCGACCAGGCAGAGGATCGGCCCGGTCAGCTTGTTGGCGCGCGACTGCACCGCCAGATACTCGACGATGCGGTCCTTGACCTTCTCTAGTCCGTAGTGGTCGTTGTCGAGCGTGGTTTGCGCTGCGACGAGATCCTTCTTGACCTTGGACTTCTTGTTCCACGGTATCGACAAGAGCCAGTCGAGATAGTTGCGCACCACCGTCGCTTCCGCGGACATCGGCGACATCTGGCGCAGCTTCTTCAGCTCGTGCTGCGCCTTCTCGCGTGCTTCCTTGGAGAGCTTGGTCTTGGCAATTTTCTCTTCCAGATCGGTCAGCTCGTCGCGGCCTTCATCGTCGCCGAGCTCCTTCTGGATCGCCTTCATCTGCTCGTTGAGATAATATTCGCGCTGGGTCTTCTCCATCTGGCGCTTGACGCGCGAGCGGATGCGTTTCTCGACCTGCAGCACCGAGATCTCGCTCTCCATCAGCCCGAGCACCTTCTCAAGGCGCGCGGTGACGGACAGCGTCTCCAGGATCGCCTGGCGATCGGCGATCTTGACGGCGAGATGCCCGGCAACGTTGTCGCCGAGCTTGGCAAAATCCGTGATCGCCTGAACCACGCCGACGGCTTCGGCGGAGATCTTCTTGTTCAGCTTCACATAGCTCTCGAAGTCCGACACGACCGAACGCGCCAGGGCCTCCGCTTCGACGGAATTGGCGTCGGTGTCGGCGAGCGCGACCGCGGTGGCTTCGTAATATTCCGACCGGTCGGAGTATTTCTGCACGCGCGCGCGCTCGAGCCCCTCCACCAGCACCTTCACGGTGCCGTCGGGCAGTTTGAGCAGCTGCAGCACGCTGGCGAGCGTACCGGTTTCATAGATCGCATCCGGGGCCGGATCGTCGTCCGACGCGTTCTTCTGCGTCGCCAACATGATCAAGGCGTCGTTCTTCATCACTTCTTCGAGCGCGCGAATCGATTTCTCGCGGCCAACGAACAACGGCACGATCATGTGCGGGAAGACAACGATGTCACGAAGCGGCAGCACCGGATAAGAGTGACTTTCGCCGTGAACGATGGTTGGCCGGGGTTTCGGGGTAGTCATGGCCTATTCCTTTTGTTGTGCCCCCTTGCACGCAGTCCGCCCTCTTGCGCAACCGCCACAAGGTGCCGAGATGTTCCGGGATGATGTGCCCGCATGGGCCCGTTCCCGGAACGTTGGTGCGGCGAATCTTTTGGGTAATTCTCATCGCCGACAGCATTAGGTGGCTATCGACCATGGAGGTGTCAAGTCGCCGGAAAAGGCCCGCCAATCGGTGCTGAACGCCAAGGGAATGCCTACGCAACCGCGGCCGCCGAAAAGGTCCGGCAGCGGTCTTTTTTGCACACTCAACCCGCCGGTGCGGGCGAGATCAGGCGCTGGCGCTGCTCTCGACGGCGCGGTCGGAACGATCGGCGTAGATGTAGAGCGGACGCGCCGTGCCTTCGACCACTTCGCGCGAGATCACGACCTCTTCGACGCCTTCCAGGCCCGGCAGATCGAACATGGTCTCGAGCAGGATGCTTTCGAGAATCGAGCGCAGGCCGCGCGCGCCGGTCTTGCGCTCGATCGCCTTGCGGGCGACCGCGCCAAGAGCTTCGTCGGCGAACGTCAGTTCGATGTTCTCCATCTCGAACAGACGCTGATATTGTTTCACGAGCGCGTTCTTCGGGTCGGTCAGAATCTTCTTGAGCGAAGCTTCGTCGAGATCCTCCAGCGTGGCGACCACCGGCAGGCGGCCGACGAACTCCGGGATCAGGCCGTATTTCAGCAGATCCTCGGGCTCGACGTGACGGAAGATCTCGCCGGTGCGGCGATCTTCCGGCGCCAGCACCTGCGCGGCGAAGCCGATCGACGTCGAGCGTCCGCGCGCGGAGATGATCTTCTCGAGTCCGGAGAAAGCGCCGCCGCAGATGAACAGGATATTCGTGGTGTCGACCTGCAGGAACTCCTGCTGCGGATGCTTGCGGCCGCCTTGCGGGGGAACCGAGGCAACCGTGCCTTCCATGATCTTCAAAAGCGCCTGCTGCACGCCCTCGCCCGATACGTCGCGGGTGATCGACGGATTATCGGATTTACGGCTGATCTTGTCGATTTCGTCGATATAGACGATGCCGCGCTGCGCCCGCTCGACATTATAGTCGGCCGACTGCAAAAGCTTCAGGATGATGTTCTCGACGTCCTCGCCGACATAGCCGGCTTCGGTCAGCGTCGTCGCATCCGCCATCGTGAACGGCACATCGAGAATCCGCGCCAGCGTCTGCGCCAGCAACGTCTTGCCCGAGCCGGTCGGACCGATCAGCAGGATGTTCGACTTCGCAAGTTCGACGTCGTTGTGCTTGGTCTGGTGATTGAGGCGCTTGTAGTGATTGTGAACGGCGACCGAGAGCACCTTCTTGGCGTGGCTCTGACCGATGACGTAGTCGTCGAGGACCTTGCAGATTTCCTTCGGGGTCGGAATGCCGTCGCGCGACTTGACCAGCGAGGACTTGTTCTCCTCGCGGATGATGTCCATGCACAGTTCGACGCATTCATCGCAGATGAATACGGTGGGTCCCGCGATCAATTTGCGGACTTCGTGCTGGCTCTTGCCGCAGAACGAGCAATACAGCGTGTTCTTGGAGTCGCTCGTGCCGACCTTACTCATTCTTGTCTCCGTCCGCCGTCGATCCCGTCCGCTCAATCGCCCTAATCCGGCATCTACCGGCACAGAGTTGTAGATAGAGCAAATTCCGTACCAAAAAAGACCTCACGCTCCAGATGCCGCACGATCACGGCCAACTCGAATCTCCTGACGATCCTAGCCGATCTTGCCTAGCCAACCATGGTCGCACCCGACTATCAAGAATTCGCTAATCGGCCGGACATGCGATCGTTGTGACAATACCGTGATTTGCGGTGTTGGCACGAGGCAAACCCGCCGAAATCAGCCAAGCGTTGCGCGATTGCCACGCTGCCAAACCAGCACGAAAGCGGAACTTTTGCCCGTGCGGGGGCATAATAGTGCCGTTACGGCCGGAATTGCCGGTGACGACGGACGTTAACGCCGGCGTAAGACTAACGGTTCGGGGTGTTACGGGGCCTTCGCGGTCGGGTCTTCCGAGCGCTTGTCGATAACCTTGTCGACGATGCCGAAGTCGCGGGCCATCTCGGCGGTAAGGAACTTGTCGCGTTCCAGCGCATCCTCGATCGCCTTGAAGGTCTGGCCGGTGTGCTTCACGTAGATCTCGTTGAGCCTCTTCTTGAGGTTCAGGATCTCCTGGGCGTGCAGCATGATATCGGTCGCCTGGCCCTGGAAGCCGCCGGAGGGCTGATGCACCATGATGCGCGAATTCGGCAGCGAGAAGCGCATGTCCTTGTGGCCGGCGGCCAGCAGCAGCGAGCCCATCGACGCGGCCTGTCCGGTACAAAGCGTCGACACCGGCGGACGGATGAATTGCATCGTATCGTAGATCGCAAGGCCCGACGTCACCACCCCGCCGGGCGAATTGATGTACATCGAGATTTCCTTCTTCGGATTCTCGGCTTCGAGAAACAGGAGTTGCGCGACGGTGAGCGTCGACATGCCGTCCTCGACCGGTCCGGTCACGAAGATGATGCGCTCTTTCAGCAG
Source organism: uncultured Alphaproteobacteria bacterium (assembly GCA_963732455.1). GTDB lineage: Bacteria > Pseudomonadota > Alphaproteobacteria > Rhizobiales > Xanthobacteraceae > Bradyrhizobium. The sequence goes on from CAVSZM010000011.1 coordinate 71,013, forward strand.
GCGCGAGAAAATGTCGTAAGCGCGTTCGCCGCGGTTGGTCTGTTCGACCACCATCGGCACGAGGTTCATGTAGGTTTCCACCGGATCGCGCATTGATCACCCAAGAGTTGCGGAGGCGAACATCCATCGGCCAGACAGAGCTGTCTGAAATTTGCCGGGCGTGGACGACCGTCCCGTGATGCAGGACTTAGACTTAAAGGACAGGGCTCACAGATATGGGCCAATTTCCCGCTGACAAGACCGGGTCAATTTCTGCCCATTCACCGGAGTTCAAGCTGATTCGCGCAGTGCGGCATAGCGACGGAAGCCGCCGCCACGCCGCTTTCGCCGCGCATCCTTAACGCCGGCCTGACGCTGTCGGCCGTCAGGCGGCGCTCTTCTCCTCGTCGTCCTTGTAGAGGTCTTCGCGCGTGACCTTCTTTTCGGTCACGTTGGCGAGTTCAAGGATGAAATCGACCACCTTGTCCTCGTAGATCGGCGCACGAAGCTGGGCCAGCGCATTGGCATTGTTGCGGTAGTAGTCCCAGACTTCCTTCTCGCGCCCGGGCATCTGGCGCGCGCGTTCGATCACGGCGCGGCTGACTTCGTCGTCGGTGACCGTGATCTTGTTCTTTTCCCCGATCTCGGACAGCACGAGGCCGAGCCTGACCCGGCGATCGGCGATGGCGCGGTATTCCACCTTGGCCGCCTCTTCCGTGGTGTCTTCATCGGCAAACGTCTTGCCGCTGGACTCCATTTCAGCCTTGATCGAGTTCCACATCAGGTTGAATTCTTCCTCGACCAGCGACGGCGGCGCCTCGAAGCGGTGGCTCTCGTCGAGACGGTCCAGCAGCATGCGCTTGACGCGCTGGCGCGTCGCGCCGGCGAATTCGGCCGTAAGCCGCTCGCGCGCGGCTTCCTTCAGCTTGTCCAGGGATTCAAGGCCGAGCGTCTTGGCGAACTCGTCATTGATCTCGGTCGCCTGCGGCGCTTCGATCGATGTCGCGGTGGTTTCGAACTCGGCCGGCTGGCCGGCAAGCTTTTCGCTGGCGTAATTCTTCGGGAACGAAACTTTCAGGTTACGGGTGTCGCCGGCGGCGATGCCGAGCAGTTGTTCCTCGAAGCCGGGAATGAAGCTGTTCGAGCCGATCGTGACCTGGATATTTTCGCCGGTGCCGCCGTCGAACGGCGTGCCGTTGATGGTGCCCTTGAAGGAGATCGTGACCCGATCGCCGTTTTCGGCCTTGGCGCCCTCGCCTTTGGCCGCATAGGCGCGGTTCTGGTCGGCGATCCGCTTGATGGCTTCGTCGATATCGGCGTCGGTCACTACGGCGACCGGCTTCTCGACGGAAAAGCTCTTGAAATCGGCAAGCTGAATCGTGGGCACGACCTCGATCGAGACGGTGTAGGTGAGATCGGATTTACCGGTGAGGATGTCCTCAACCGCCTTCTCCTCCGTCGGCATTGTGATCTTGGGCTCGGTCGCCAGACGGAAACCGCGCTCGGTGAAGATCTGCGAATTGGTGTCGCGGATCGTCTGGTCGATGGTCTCCGCCATCACCGAGCGGCCGTACACCTTCTTGAGGTGGCTCACCGGCACCTTGCCCGGACGAAAGCCGTTGAGGCGGACCTTGCCCTTGAGGTCCACGAGGCGAGCGTCCGCCTTGGCATCGAGGTCCGATGCGGGAACGCTGATCTGGAATTCGTGCTTCAATCCCTCGGCGAGGGTTTCTGTAACCTGCATGGCGTCAATCTTCTTCCGGCTTGGTCCGGCCTGAAAAGCCCCGGACGTTGTCAATCTGGTCGACGCGCGGCCCTGAAGCCTGGCGCCGGTGGTTCGGCCCGACCCGATCCTTCAGGGGATTTGCCCTTCGAGATGTGGTCCTCCGGTCATCGTCATGCAAACGCTGTCAGCGCTTGGTGCGGGCGGAGGGACTTCGAACCCCCACAACTTTCGTCACTGGAACCTAAATCCAGCGCGTCTACCAGTTCCGCCACGCCCGCTGATAGCATTTGGTCCGGCCTCGATGCCCAGGCATGAGCCGAAAACTGCGAAGCGGCTTTCGGGCGGCCATCATGTTCCAACTTGTTGAAATCGATCACGTTCGTGACGCCGGATAAGCCTCGTCCCGGGATCACCGCGATCGCTGCGGCGGGCTTATAACATGGGCAAACCGCTTCGCAGCAAAAAAATGGCCGTTTCGGAGCCTGCCGGGCATGGCGGCGACAACCCTTCATATCCAACGGAAAACGGTCCGCCCTAGAGATGGCGGACCGAATGATCCGGCTGGACCGGCGCGATGGCGAAAGAAGGAAGCCGAAGCAGCTTCAATCATTCTCCCTTTGGGGGCAACCGCAAGGCCCTTTCGATGGTGTCGAGGGCTCTTTCACCGAAGTGTGCCTTGATTTCAGCGAAGCTGAAGGGACTGCTACGAATGGCGGATGCGAGCGCACGAGCCGCATCCCCGGCGCGTTTTTCCGCCGGGCCAAACGCTACGGTAGAAGGATCGAGTTCGCTCGCGCCTTCCGTATCGGCAAGATATTTATCGGCTTTAAGCGCCCTTTGTACTGCCCGTTCTAAAACCCCCCATTGCCAATTCCGGATACGATCTCTGACAGCGGAATCTAGTTGGGCGATGTGTTTCTCGATTTGATCGGCAGGGATATGACTGGCGGTTTTTGCAAGCGAGAAGTCGTCCTCTGCCTTTGTGTATGCTGGGATTTCGCGTGTGTCATACCCCAGCGATCCCACAGCGTCGGCAACCATCTGCGCTGCTGCGAGCACATTGGCAGCCTGATCTATTTCACCCCAATTGCCTTGGCTCACGGCAGGCTTAGGCGTCGTGGCCGGCGTGGTCGGCGCGGCCGGCGGTGCCGGAGGAGTTGAAGTTGAAGCATTTACGGAATCAGGCATTTTCTATCCTTCCCAAACAAAGTTGGCTGCGAAATAGCGACCGAGGCTTGAAGCAGCAGCATCATTTAAAAGCCTCTAGCAAAGCCTCTTCGATCTTGTTTCGGAACGCGTCGTTCTCGCCACCGAAGTGTTTCCTGATTTCCTCGGCGCTGAAGGGACTGTCCTGAGTGGCGGATGCGAGCGCACTGGTCGCATTTGAGGCAACTCTGAACCACAACACTTGACCTCTTCTTTGCGTCGCATCCGCAATCGCGTCGCTCGCACCGAAAAAAGCTTCATCAGCTTTAAGCGCCCTTTGCGCTGCCCATTCCAAAACCTGCCATTGCCGCACTGCCTGGACTTGCGCTCTGACAGCGGGATCCAGATTGGCGAGGTGGTCCTCGATTTGCTTCCGGGGAAACTGACTGAAGGTAGTTGTTAGCGAGAAGTTGTTCTCTGCCACTTGGTATGCTGCGGTTTTGCGTATGTGATACCCAAGCAATTCTGCAGTACGGGCAACTGTCTCGGCTGCTGCGAGCGAATTGGCGGCCACATCTATGTCCTCCCAATTGCCTGGGCTTACGGCAGGCTTGGGCGGTGCGGCCGGCATGGCCGGCGCGGTCGGTGCCGCCGGGGATGGTGTGCCGGCGGTCGGTGACCCTACTTGACCACTCATTTTCCATCCTTCCCAATCGAGTTGGCTGCGCGCTCGCGACCGAGGCTTGCGCCTCGACCTGTTCCCACTTAACCCGGCTTTTGGGAACGTGCTGTGCCGTAGATTACAGGAGCGGGAATTTTGTTTTTCGCGCGGCGGGCGGAGCGCATCCCTCGAGACGCGCGCAAGAGCGCGCTCCTCGGGATGAGGGGAAGGATAAACCCTCATGGTGAGGACGAGGTGACAATTGTCATCCTCATGGTGAGGAGCGCATCTTGCGCGTCTCGAACCACGAGCCCCGCTACATCTTCATCCTTCGAGACGCGGCCGCTCCCAGCCTGCCGTCATCGCGCGAAGAAAGCGTTGCTGCGCAGAACAACCTTGACCTCGGCTTGCATCTCCGCTTGTTGTTCGCGCGTGAGGCCGAAGTGTTCCTTGATCTCATCGGCTGTAAAGGGACTGTCGAGCATTGCTTGTGCGAAGCCTCTCTCCGTTGCCTCTCTATATGCGCGGTCTAAAATCTTCCATTGCCCGGCTTTCTCCGCTTCTGAAAGTGACGCAGGCGGTTTTAGACGTAATAGATCCACTACCCTGGCTTTCCCCAGGACCCTGGTAGCGGCGTCGCTATGGGCGAAGTAATTCCGGGCATCCGCAATAAAGTGACAGGCGACAATTTCGGATAAGAACTTATCCCTTGCACCTTCGTCATTCTTGATCTTTTCTCTCCATTCATACATTTTGTCGGGATTGAGCTTTCCATCCTTGCCCTGAGACGCTGTTGCAGCCTCGCTTGCCCTGACCATGGCTTCATCGGCGAATCGCACTGCTTCGGCGGCCGTATCCAGGCGATACAGGTATGCTTTGTTGAGGACGAGAGCTCTGACGGCTGAATTCAGTTGGGGTTGGGTATTGAGGTAACTCGCGAATTTATCGCTAGGAATACGACTGTCGGCAATTTTGCGCGCGAAGTCTTCCTCTGCCTTTCCTGAGATTCCGCGTGTGTCAAACCCAATCTGTCCTACAGCGCCGACAACTTTCTCGACTGCTGCGAGCGCATTGGCGGCCATATCCATATCCCTCCAATTGCCTGGGCTTACGGCAGGCGGCGCGGCAGGCACAGCGGGCCTGGGCGGCGCGGCCGGCGCAGTCGGCGCGGCCGGTTGTGTCGGAGGTGATGCAATTGCAGGACTGCTCATTTTCCGTCCTTCCAAATCAAATTAGCTTCGCGACCGAGGCTCCGAGCCTCGACCTGCTCCGACTAACCCGGCTTTTGGGAACGTGCTGTGCCGTAGATTACAGGAGCGAGCGTTTTTGCTTTTCTCGCGGCGGGCGTCTCGAAGCGCGAACCATGAGAGCCGTGCAGCCCCTCGTCCCTCGAGAAGCGCGCAAGGGCGCGCTCCTCGGGATGAGGGCAACCCTCGTGGTGGGGATGAGGTGACAATTGTCATCCTCATGGTGAGGATGAGGTGAAAATTGTCATCCTCATGGTGAGGAGGCGCTCTTGCGCCGTCGCGAACCATGAGGCCGCAAGGGGCATCCTTCGAGACGCGGCTACGCCGCTCCCTGAGGATGAGGCGAGAGAAAGAGAGCGAGAGAGAGTTCGCAAAACAATCGCTCCTGCCAACTGGACATAGCCGGCGGAAAATGGTCCGCATCGATGTGATGGCAGATCGAATTCTCCGGCTCGGCCGGCGCGAGTTTTTGAGCGGATTGGGCGCGGCGGTCCTCACGCCGGCGACGGCGGGGATCGCTATCGCGCAGGCGCGCCCGTCGCTGAAGCTGCAGGCCAGGGCCGGCGCCGTCGCATTGCGTCCGGGAGGGCCGGATACGCCGATGTGGTCGCTGCAAGGCCCTGCGCCGGACCCCGGCCTTCGCTTTGGGCGTGGCGAGGCGCCGGAAATCGCGCTTCTGAACGAACTGCCGATCCCGATGGTGCTCAACTGGCACGGGATCGACGGCGTGGCGTCCGCCGAACCGCTGGCGGCGCGGGCTCCTCTCGCCGCGGGCGGCGCGGAATCCGTCGTGATTCCATTGCGCCACGCCGGCACCTTTATGTGCGACTTCCGGTTGCTGGGCGACGCTCAGGCCCGGCCGTCGCGGCCACGGCCGCTCATTGTCGCGGAGAGCGAGGCCGCCGCCGTCGATCGCGATGAAGTGTTTCTGATCGAGGACTGGCGTCTGCGCGCCGACGGGACCGCGCTCGCGCCCAGCGTCGATCCAGGGGACACGACGCCTCTCTACACCGTCAACGGGCTGACTTCGCTGGATATAACGGCGCGCCCCTATCAGCGGATCAGGTTTCGCTTCATCAATGGCTGCCAACGCAATGTGATTGCAGTGAAAATAGAGGGGCACGATGTCCGCGTCATGGCCCTCGACAGCCAGCCGGCCGAACCGTTTCTCGCGCGCGGCGGTGCATTGGTGCTGGCGCCGGGAGGCCGGGTCGATGCGTTCGTCGACATCACGGCCTCGCCGGGGGCGGCGTCATCGATCCTCCTGCACGATGGCAAGGAGGCCCGCCCCATCGCCCGGCTGGTCGTCTCGAATGAGCCGCCGGTCCGGGCCGTGCCGCTGCCGGCGGCCCCTCCGCTGCCCTCCAACGGCCTGCCAGCCCAGCTCGATCTCAAAAACGCGCTGCGCTTCGACGTGACGTTCGGCGGACCCCAGGCCGATTGGGTGACGCCGTCAAACTTCGCGAGCGCCGCGGCGCCGGCGTTCCGCGCGAGAACCGGCCGCACCGTGGTGCTGGCCCTGACCAATCGCGCCGCGATCGCTTCCGTCTTCCACCTCCATGGACATCATTTCCGGCTGCTCGACCGGCTCGACGACGGCTGGAAACCGTTCTGGCTGGATACGCTGGCAATCGAATCCGGAGAGACCCAGCGCATCGCATTCTCCGCCGAATATTCCGGCCGCTGGCTGATCGAGACCATGGCGGCGGACTGGGCGGCACCGCGCCTCGTGCGATGGTACAGTGTCGAATGAGGAAACAAACATGAGCGCCACAACTCCAGCCATCCGCGGCGTCAAGGCCCGTGCCGTCGTCGCGCCGATCTCGCGGCCGGTGAAGAACGCCTTCGGCGTGATCGAGGCGGCGCCGCTGGTGCTGATCGATGTCGCGACCGATCAGGGCATCACCGGACGCGCCTATATCTTTGCCTATGCCAGGCTGACGCTCGCGCCGCTGGTGCATCTGATCGAGGAGATCGGCCGCGATCTGACCGGCAAGCCGATCGCGCCGTTCGACCTGATGGCGCAGATGGACGCCAAATTCAGATTGCTGGGATGGCAGGGCCTGGTCGGCATGGCGGTGTCGGGTCTCGACATGGCGTTCTGGGACGCGCTGGGCCAGGCGGCGGGGCAGCCGCTGGCCCGTTTGCTCGGCGGATCGCCGCGGCCGATGCGCGCCTACGACAGCTACGGCGCGGTCGATCCCGTCGCCGACGCCAACGACCTGCGCCGCTCGCTCGAGCAGGGTTTTCGCGGCATCAAGATCAAGGGCGGCGACGGCGATCTCGACAATGACGAGCGGGTCGTGAAGGCGGTGCGCGGCCTGATCGGTCCCGACATCGCGCTGATGCTGGATTTCAACCAGTCGCTCGATCCGTCCGAAGCCAGCCGCCGCATTGCCAGGCTCGCGCCTTACGACCTGCACTGGATCGAGGAACCGGTGGCCGCCGAAAACCTGCAAGGCCACGCCAGCGTGCGCGAGACCTCGCCGGTATCGATTCAGTCCGGCGAGAACTGGTGGTTTCCGCGCGGCTTTGCGGAGGCGATCGCATCGGGCGCGAGCGATTTCATCATGCCCGATCTGATGAAGGTCGGCGGCGTCACCGGCTGGCTCCGCGTCGCCGGCCAGGCAGAGGCCGCTTCGATTCCGATGTCCAGCCACCTGTTCGCCGAAGCCAGCGCGCACATGCTGGCGGTTACTCCGACCGCGCACTGGCTCGAAGTGCTCGACCTTGCCCGCGCCATTTTGGCCGAACCGGTCGAGATCGTCGACGGCACGATCACCGCGCGCGGCCACGGCCTCGGGATTTCGTGGAACGAAGCGGCGGTGGCGAAATACGGCGTGGCTTAGGGCTCATCCCCGGGGGAGCGGCCTCCTCGCCGCGTCTCGAAGGATGTGAGGGCATCCGTTCGAGACGCGCGGCGTGGCCTTGCCGCTCTCTTCAGCGATGGTCTGGGTCGCGTATTACGTTTACGCCGTCACGCGTGGCCTTCTCTAGAAGAGTGTTGACGCGGTCACGGTAAAAGTCCCCGCGCTTCAGATAATCGTTCGAGAGGCCATTCATGTAAAGTTTAGCGTCCTCGAGACCATCCATACACTGCTTGACGTACGGGTCACTATCTAGCTTGTCAGGGGGCAGCCGCTTGGCCGCGTCTCTTTTCGCCTCTTCGACTGCTTCCCTCCATGCGTCACAGGCGGCTTTGGCCTTAACTAGATGTTCCTCGCGGCTGGCGACCATATCCTTCAGCAGTCTACTTAACGTTCCAACGTGGTGAAGGGCACCCTGCTCGATTTCAGCTTTCGCCGCTTCTCTTGCAGTGTTCATCTCGCTCCATGCGTCAGACTTAGCACGGCTCGCGACTTCCGCACGTCCATATGCGGTCAGCGGCGTTACGGGATTTCCGACGTTGACGTCCATTTCCTCCCTCACGATCGCCAAGCGAATCTGCAACTCCTTGATTTCCGCATCATCGGCACCTTGCGCTCGCTTGAGTGCTGACTCGCATACGCTGACACCTTCCCTGAGGGCACGCGCATATTGTAGCCTACAGTCATCGACACGACGTCGCTGCTCCAGGCTCGGAGTGTGGTCGGCATTCCGCACATCTTCCAGTTCGCCTTGCGCATCGCGGAGTTCGCGATATGCGGCATCCGCCCTGCCGATTGCCCGTGCCGAATCTCCAAGTGGGGTTCCTGGCTTGCCGGCAATATGGGGGTCGTCCGGCTCGCTGCCCCCCTCTACGGGCTTGATATGCGGCTTTGCGGAGTCTTGAAGCGCAGTTGTCGGAATAGTTACTGGCGCGTTCGCGCCATTGGTGGCGGGTCGTGGGGATGGAGCGGCATCGGCGTACGGCTGCACTCGACCCTTGGCCTGCACTCCGCTTGCGCCGGCACTCACCGGCTTGGCCAGTGCTGGTTCAGTTGGTCTGGCCGCCAGGGGAGATTTTGGTTCCGCAGCGGTCGCGTCCATCGGAATCCGACCAAGAGTCACCTCAGCCATGTTCTGTCCTTTCAAACCCCGAGCCGGCCGATCGCAGCCAGCAAGATGCTCATCTGCTACAATCTTTCCGGAAAGATCGTTGTGCCAAATATTACAGGCAGCGAATGTTTCCGCCATCATGTGGATTTATCATCCGGGCAGCGGCCTCATGGCCGCGTCTCGAAGGATGGGCCGCGTGGCATCGTGGTTCGAGACGCGCGCAAGAGCGCGCTCCTCACCATGAGGGAGTTTATGAACTCTCACCATGAGGGTTTCGCGCGCGGAGACAAGTTCGCCGAGGAATCGAACGCAATGCTCGCTGGTTCCTCGGCGACGAACCGCCGGTCAATCGCGGTCGTCTATGATGTCGTCGCTGGGATGCTTTTGAAGAATGCCGTTGATGCGATCAAGCACGGGGTTGGGTTGATTCAGCAACCCGTCCGACTTTTTCATGCGGTCGTTAGCCTCCGCCAGGCGACGCAAACTCGCGATGACGAGCGGATCATCGTTTACCCGCGGATCATCCACGCTCACACCGGCACGCGTTGCCGCGTCCGTTTTCGCCGCCTCAACTGCGTGCTCGCATTCGCTGACTTCCGCGATGGCGAACGTTCCAAGTGCCGCCTTGCTGGCGACCATGTCATTTCGCAGTTCTCGCAACCTCGAAGCGTAGTGGTAGGGGTTGTTGCGGTCTGCAAATTCCGATATCGCGTCGTGTCTTGTCGCGAAGAACTCGCCTCTTGCTTTGTCCCAGGCACGGTCCGCGGCTTCCGCACGTCCAAGTGCAGTCTTGGGCGTTACGGGATTTTTCTGGTACTCGTCCCTGCCGATCGCAGCTATCCATAAACGATGCTCCAACTCGGTGATCTCACCAGGCTCCGAGTTGCCTTCTCGCGCTTGCTCCAATGCAGCCCCGCATACCCAGGCGGAAGTCTTGAGGGCATCTCCAAGTTCGATCCTTCTGGCGTCGGCACGCTCTCGCAGCGCCAGGCTGTCGGGGTTTTCAGACGCGGCTAGTTTCGCGTCGTTAAGCGCGTCCCTTGCGTTATCCATCATACGCAGCGCGTCTGCCGAACGCCCAAGTGGGGTTCCCGGCTCGCCGCGAAGATGGGGGTCGTCCGCCATGGTGTTTCCGCCATCACCTGCCTCTCCGGGCAATTGATTGCCATTATCTACCTCTGCGAGTGGATCGTCGGGCTCATATAGATCCCTTGCCAGAATTATTGCACCGGTGTTGGCGGGTTGCGCGGGGCCACCGTTTTGATCGCCATACGGCGCCGCATCCGGCGCGTCGTTCAATCCGGACAAGCCCGGACTCTTCGCGGCCGGCGTTGGGTCTGTTTTGACAATAGTCGTGGCCGCGTGAATTGGAGCGAAGTCCTGCAGACTCAAATCACCCATGTTCCGTCCTCTCAAACCCGGAAGCCAGCCAATCTCAGCCAGCGAGACTGCCCGTCGCTACCACCTCCAAGGGAAACCCGGTGTGCCAAAGATTACACGGAGACTCACATCAGATTCTGCTTTCGTCGACGCTTGGGAAAAGCGCGCGGTGAGATAGCGGCTTGTCCTTAAAGACAGGCCGATATCCCGGGAGACGCAAACCTACGGCTCCCCGTGAAGCCCACGCTTGAATGCGTCTCAATACTCGATGCCGAACTCGTCGTAGAGATGCCGGAACACCGCCGGCAGCACCTCCGGCAGATCTTCCGCGATCAGGCCGGGGCCCGCCTCGCGCGCGGCTTCGCCGTGCATCCAGACCCCGATGCCGGCCGCCTCGAAGGCCGGCACGCCCTGCGCCAGCAGGCCTCCGATGATTCCCGCCAGCACGTCGCCGGCGCCCGCGGTGGCAAGCCACGGCGGCGCGTTGGCGGCGATGGCCGCGCGTCCATCGGGCGACGCCACCACGGTATCCGGCCCCTTGAGCAGGACGACGGCGCCGGCGCGTTCGGCGGCCGCCCTCACCCGTTCGAGCTTCGAACGGTTTGGATGCTTGTTGCTGATGTCGCTGAACAGCCGCGGAAATTCTCCCTCATGCGGGGTGAGAACCACCTGCGGATCGTGCGATGCCTTGATCGCTTCGAACAGGCGATCGGGCGCTTGCGCAAAACTCGTCAGCGCATCCGCATCCAGCACCAGGCCTCGCTGCGCCGACAACGCCGTCAGGACGAAATCGCGCGTCCGGTCGCCAAGGCCCGCGCCCGGTCCGATCACGCAAGCGTTGAGCCGCTTGTCGGTCAACAACTCGGCAAATTCGATCACGGTGTCGATCGCGCGCACCATCACGGCCGTGAGCGCCGAGGCGTTGACGGCAAGCGCCTCTCTCGGCGAGGCCAGCGTGACCAGGCCTGCGCCGGCCCGCAACGCTCCGCGCGCCGACAGCCGCGCGGCACCGGTGGCGGCGATGTCGCCAGAGACGACGATGGCGTGGCCGCGGGCGTATTTATGAGCGTCGATCCGCGGCACCGGAAACGACTTGCGCCAGACTTGCGGGATGTTCTCAAACGTCCGCGGCTGAATTTCCGCGAGCACATCGGCATCGATCCCGATATCGGCCACGCGCACGCGGCCGCAATACATCCGGCCCGGCAACAAAAGATGCGCCGGCTTGCGGCGGAAGAACGTGACGGTTTCGGTGGCGCGGATGGCTGTGCCCATCACCGCCGCGCTGGTGCCGTTGATGCCGCTCGGCAGGTCGACGCTGAGAACGGGGGCGCCGTTCGCGTTGATCGCCTCGATCATGTCGTGCGGATCGCCCTCTGCGGGCCGATTGAGACCGGCGCCGAACAGCGCATCGATGATCAACGCGGGCCGGCCGATCGCCTGGGGATTGAACGGCAGCACCGGAAATTTCCATCCGCGCGCCGCGGAGGCCGCGTCGCCCTGCAGCCTGTCGCGCTCACACAGCAGGATGACCTGGACTTCGCGGCCGCGCGCCGCCAGCTCCGCCGCCGCGACGAATCCGTCGCCGCCATTGTTGCCGGGCCCGGCCACCACGAGGATCGATCCCTCCTCCACCAGGTCCATCGCGGCCACTGCAACCGCCTGGCCTGCGCTCAGCATCAGCGCGAAGCCCGGCGTGCCCGCGGCGATGGTAAGCCGGTCGGCGCGTTCCATTTCTTCGGTGGTGAGAACTTCCATGCCAATTCCTTGGGTACAAGCGCCTTATCCTGAGGCATTTCCTCGGCCGTGCGAAGTAGAACTCCCGATGATTGCTTGCCGATTGATCGGTTTGCCTATTTTGTAGGCTTCGGTATGGTGAACACCTCAGCCCTTTCGCGAACGAATGCCCGTTAAAAGGCTGATAACATTTCGAAATCAGACGTCTTTGCAACTTGGCATAGACCCTGCTTTTGAGGAAGCCGGCTCCGGTTCGTCGTGTGAATGAATGTGCCCGGCCGGGAAGCGCGATCGAACGACCTGTGCACCGCGCAACGTGGTGGCAGCAAATCTGCAGTCTGAAATATGGAAGTGCCCGGGAGGCGTTCAGTGAAAAAAATCGAAGCCGTCATCAAGCCATTCAAGCTCGACGAGGTGAAAGAAGCGCTTCAGGAAGTTGGATTGCAAGGCATCACCGTCACCGAAGCCAAGGGTTTCGGGCGACAGAAGGGGCACGCCGAACTTTATCGCGGTGCCGAGTACATCGTGGACTTTCTGCCCAAGGTCAAAATCGAGATCGTGATCGGCGATGATCTGGTCGAGAGAGCGATCGATGCGATCAGGCGCGCGGCGCAGACCGGTCGCATCGGCGACGGCAAGATTTTCGTCTCCAACATCGAGGAAGCCATTCGCATCAGGACCGGGGAATCCGGGCTTGACGCCATCTGAAATGGAGTTGCCGGCACTATTGTATTGAGCTTCCCCCAATTGTATTGAGCATTACCAATGGTCGCGCCCGCGGCCAATTCACGACGACCAGTAAGCCAAAAGGGGTATTCATGAAGACCGCCAAAGATGTCCTGAAGTCGATCAAGGACAACGACGTTAAATACGTCGACCTGCGTTTCACCGATCCGCGCGGCAAGTGGCAGCATGTGACCTTCGACATCGGCATGATCGACGAGGACGTATTTGCCGAGGGCACGATGTTCGACGGTTCGTCGATCGCGGGCTGGAAGGCGATCAATGAATCCGACATGTGCCTGATGCCCGATCCGGTCACCGCGACGATCGATCCGTTCTTCGCAGAAACCACCATGGTCATCACCTGCGACGTGCTGGAGCCGACCACCGGCGAACCCTACAACCGCGACCCCCGCGGCATGGCCAAAAAGGCCGAGGCCATGGTCAAGTCGATGGGCGTCGGCGATACCGTTTTCTTCGGACCGGAGGCGGAATTCTTCGTGTTCGACGACGTCCGTTTCCAGACCACTCCCTACAACACCGGCTTCAAGCTGGATGCGTCGGAACTGCCGATCAACTCCGACACCGAATATGAGGGCGGCAACCTCGGCCACCGCATCCGCACCAAGGCGGGCTATTTTCCGGTTCCGCCGCAGGATTCGGTGCAGGACATGCGCTCGGAAATGCTCGGCGCGATGGCCAAGATGGGCGTCAAGGTCGAAAAGCATCACCACGAAGTTGCATCCGCCCAGCACGAGCTCGGCATGAAGTTCGACACGCTGACGCTGATGGCCGACCAGATGCAGATCTACAAATATTGCATCCATCAGGTCGCGCATATCTACGGCAAGACCGCCACCTTCATGCCGAAGCCGGTCTATGGCGACAACGGCTCGGGCATGCACTGCCATCAGTCGATCTGGAAGGGCGGCAAGCCGGTATTCGCCGGCAACAAATACGCCGACCTGTCGGAAACCTGCCTCTCCTACATCGCGGGCATCATCAAGCACGCCAAGTCGATCAACGCCTTCACCAACCCGTCGACGAACTCGTACAAGCGCCTGGTTCCGGGCTATGAAGCGCCGGTGCTGCTCGCCTACTCCGCGCGCAACCGCTCGGCCGCATGCCGGATTCCCTACACCTCCAATCCGAAGGCCAAGCGCGTTGAGGTGCGTTTCCCCGATCCGATGGCCAATCCGTATCTCGGCTTTGCGGCGATGCTGATGGCCGGTCTCGACGGCGTCAAGAACAAGCTCGATCCGGGTCCGGCGATGGACAAGGACCTCTACGATCTGCCGAAGGAAGAACTCAAGTCGATCCCGACGGTGTGCGGTTCGCTCCGCGAAGCGCTGGAGAATCTGGACAAGGATCGCGCCTACCTCAAGAACGGCGGCGTATTCGACGACGACTTCATCGACAGCTACATCGAGCTGAAGATGACCGAAGTCGAGCGCTTCGAGATGACGCCTCACCCGGTCGAATTCGACATGTACTACTCGCTGTAATTTCCTTCGCGGGCTCTGCGCCGCGAACGTCACGGCCCGAAAATGCAAAAGGCGCTCCGAACGGGGCGCCTTTTGTTTTGTCCTCAATGAGACGTCACGCCGACGCAACCAGCGAAGCCATCGGCACAGGTTCCACAGATACAACTTGTATTTGAACAGGCTTTCTACCCGAAGCGGGCGGGAACGCGGCCGGACCAATTCGCGAGCTATCCCCTGCGCGTGCGCGCCAACAGGGCTTCGCCAAACGCCTGAAACAAGGTGCGGTTAACAGGATTGCTTTGCGGATCGTACTCCGCGTGCCACTGCACGCCGAGTGCGAAGCCCGCCGCATCGGCAATCCGGATCGCCTCGATCGTGCCGTCCTCCGCCGTGCCCTCGACGACAACCCTCCCGCCCGGTTCGAGGATGCCTTGACCGTGCAGTGAATTGACGCGGATCGTCTCACAGCCGAGCAGCCGTGCGAAGGCGCCGCCGGGAACCAGGCTGACTTCGTGCCGGTCGGCGAAGACAACGGTGGGGTCGGGGTGGATCTCACCGTTCTCCAGCCGCGGCATCCGATGGTTCATGCGGCCGGGCAACTCGCGGATTTCGGGATGCAGCGAGCCGCCGAAGGCGACGTTCATTTCCTGAAAGCCGCGGCAGATGCCGAACAGCGGTACGCCGCGGGCGACGCAGACCTCCGATAATGCCAAGGCGAGATCGTCACGATGGATGTCGTAGGGTTCGTGCCGCGGATCAGGTTTGGTGCGAAAACGCGTCGGATGGACATTCGCGCGGGCTCCCGTCAGCACCACGCCGTCGACCGTATCCAGCAATGCGCCGATATCGGTGATGTCGGGCGTACCGGCAAACATCAGCGGCAATGCACCTGCGACTTCGGCCACCGCGCGAAGATTTCGCTCTCCGACCATCTGCGTCGCAAATCGATTTTCGATGCGATAGGCGTTTCCGATCACACCGACCACCGGCCTCCTCATCGCCTGCTATCCAATCCTGCATCGCAAAAACCACCCGGATCATGCCTCCCGGCCGACGCCGGATCAATATGTTACTCCGCGCAGCCGCGCTGCTATTTCCGCGTGAATACCTCCCTGGCATCGATCGCCTCTCCGATCGGCAATCCAGTCGCCTTAAGCGCGATCGCGGCGGGCTTGTCCGTCCCATTCCACCACGGCAATTTCGCCTCGATCCCGCGCGTCACGGGCTCGCCGAGCGAACCGCCGAAATCGAGCGGCCAAACTCCATTCGGCACCGCCTCGACGGAAACGTCACGGAGGTGAAATCCCTTGCCTAGCGACGCTTCCAGATCATCCGGCAGCGCCGTGCGCGCGGACCCGGGATCATCGGGCTTGCCGAAAGTCACGAGCACAGGGATCAATGCGCCTTTCACGGGCACTGCGCCGGTCAACCGGCTCATCTCGTTGAATGACACGTTGCGGCCGGCGGCCTTGTAGGCGCGCAACGCCAGATAGTTCATTCCATCGAGATCGACCGAATTGTCAATGTGCGCGAGCAGCGCGACAAGATTCTTGCCGCCGCCGAGATCGACGAACACGGCATCGCCCTTGGTGCGGGTGTGCCCGCCGCGGCTGTAACCTCTATCGGGATGCACGGCCATGACCCCGGAGGCCGATTTGATTCCTTCGGGCGTTTCGACCTCGACCGTCAAACGATATTTGTGACCGGGCCGGTTGATACGAATCTGATCGCCGATTACCAGCACGGCCAATAATGCGAGCGGCCCGACCCATTTCAAGTTCATAGCGTCCGCCCTTCGTCCGTCCGCGATCCCATTCCATTCATCGCTTGGCACGGCGAAGGCGTCAGCGTCAAACCGGCGTTCCCTTCCCCGCTTGATCCCGGGCGCGTTTGGCGAAAGAGTGCTGCCGGAATCCGGCTTGAAAAGGAATCAAATTGGCAGTCTCGGTCAACGAACGTCATCAGGCCCGCAACGATCTGGCTTGGGCGATATCTGTCGGCGGCATCGGCGTCATCCTGTTTGCAGCCTTGCTGCTATTTGCCTGGAATTTTGCCGCGACGCAGTTTCTGATCTTCGCCGGAATACTGCTCGGTGTAGCGCTCAACGCCATGACTGGCATGCTCGGCCATGTCGTCAAGCTCCCGCACACGCTACGGCTGACAATCGTCTGCCTGGTGCTCGCAGGGTTTCTGTCGGGGGTCGTCTTCCTCGGCGGCGCCACCATCGCCCAGCAGGCCACTGTGCTAAGCGATACGATCAAGTCGCAACTGATCAGCGTCAAAGCCTTCCTTGAGAGAAACGGGATCGATACCGGCTATTTCGACCTCGGCAATCAAGCAGCGACGTCACAGGCTTCCTCGACGTCGGCAACGCCAGGCGCTGCGCCGACATACAACCTTCCCAGCGCCGGCGCAATCGCCTCAAGCGGCGGCGCGATCGTCAGCCAGACCCTGAAGCTTCTTCTTGGCACCGTGAGCGCGGTCGGAAATTTCTTTATCGTGCTGTTCCTCGGATTGACCTTCGCGGCGCAGCCAAGCGTTTATCGAAGCGGGCTGCTGTTCATCTTTCCGGCGCGGCATCGCGCGCGCGCCACGGTCATCGTCGACCGCATCGGCGAAACGCTTGAGCGCTGGCTGATTGCCCAGATCGTCACCATGTTCGCGGTCTTCGTCGTAACCTGGATCGGCCTTTCGATCATCGGCATCCAGAGCTCGTTCATTTTGGGCATCCAGGCCGGGCTGCTCGCCTTCATCCCGACGGTCGGCGCGCTGATCGGCGGGTTGATCGTGGTGCTCGCGAGCCTTGCTTCGGGATGGGTCGCCGCGGCCAGCGCATTCGCGCTTTTCCTGGGCGTTCATGTGCTAGAAAGCTACATTCTCACGCCAATCATACAGCGTCAGGCGCTCGACATTCCTCCGGCCACTTTGTTCTCGTTCCAGATCCTGCTGGGCGTGGTGTTCGGGATCTGGGGTTTGGCGCTTGCCCTGCCCTTGATAGCGGTCGCAAAAGTCATGATCGATCATTTCAAGTCTGATGAATTCCCGGCCGCGGCGGCGGCCTGAGGCGGCAGATTGACCGGCGAGCACTCAGCCTGAGGTCAACACCGTCTGGGTGTGTTCGACCTCAGGAGGTGAAGCGAAATACTGCCCGACCAGCCCGCGCCACGCGGTGAAGTCGGCAGAGCCCCTGAAATCGACAGTATGATTTTCCAGCGTGTCCCATTTTGCCAACAGCCGGTAGCGTGACGGCTTCTCGACCGACTTGTGCAGTTCAAAGCCCCTGCCGCCCTTGGCGCGCAGGAACAGCGGACGCGCCTTGGCGACCGCGGCTTCAAACTCCTTCTCGCTGCCTGGCTTGACGTCGATTTGTGCGATTTCGGTGATCATGTGACGGCCTCTCCGTGAGATTTCATCTCTCTATCACCGAACCTTCCAAAAGAAAAAGGCGCCCCGCGGCGCCCTGCATACCCATTCCACCCCAGCTCAGCTCAGCTCAGCTCAGGAGCAACACGGTACCGATGACCATCAGCGCGCAGCCGACAAACATCAGCAGCGGCCAACGTCTGCGCGGTTCAGCGTAACGTCCCTGCGCGCGCCGCAAAGTGATCAGCGCCGTCTCATATTCGTCCGACGTCGAGAACAAGCAGGCGAACCCCCCGCGCGCCGACGTCGCCGCCGCTTCGAGCGAAATCAGGGCGGCATGGGAACTCTGGCTTCGGATGGTATCCATGACACCGATGATATGGATCGATGGTAAATGGCAGGTTACCGCCGCCGCGCCTTCTTATGCGACGCGCGCCACATCCGACCGCTCTTGCGGTTGACGCGCGATGCCCGCGGTCTTACGCCGCCATTTTTCCAGTGACAGCGGCAGTTCCTCGGCCGCCTCGACGCGATTGCGGCCACCGCGCTTGGCCTGATAGAGCGCGGTATCCGCCGCTGCCAGCAACACTTCGAGCTCGGTGCCCGCCGGCCCACCGGCCACGCCGATGCTGACGGTCGTATCGACCGGCCCGGTCTCGTCCACAATTCCCGAACTCTCGAATGCTTCACGCACCCGTTCTGCCGCGATCACGGCGTCTTCCAGCGAACAAGGCAACAGCGCTGCGAACTCCTCGCCGCCGATTCGCCCCGAGAGGTCGGTGATTCGTAGCGTGTTAACCACGACGGCGGCGAACAGTTTGAGAATCTCATCACCAGCCGGATGTCCGAAGCGATCGTTGATCGATTTGAAATGGTCGATGTCGAAGATCAGCACCGTCACCGGACGGCCGGCATTGGCTTCACGCTCGATCACCCGCGATGTCGCCTCTGCGAAGCCGCGGCGATTGAACATGCCGGTCAACGGATCCATTGACGCCGCCGTCCTGTGCGCGGTGACCGCGCGCTCCGACACCAGCATGAAGATGACGAAGGCGGTGGCGACCGCATAGAGCACGAGCTCAACGGAGAATACTGTAACCCATGTACTGCTGGAGAACGTGTCGTCGTGCGGCCATGACAGATCGCCAAGCAGGATCGGCAGCATCAGCGCGAAACCGTGCATCACCGGCACCACGATCGTCGGCCAGCGCCTTTGCAATGTCCGGCGACGCTCGGACCCCAATTCGGTGGCCGTCAGCGTCGCATAAATCGCTACTATTCCGGCGCCAATGGTCATGCGCATCGCCGACCCCTGAGGCGCCATCATCATGCCGGTAGCTATCCAGGTTATCGCGCCCAGAACCAGGCCGGGCAAGTTGGGCTTGCGGCCGTGAAACACGCGCGATGCGTTCCAGACCATGCCGCAGGCGACGAAACCGACGGCATTCAGCGCCAGCGAAAACGTCTGGCCAAACGTGTCGCCGGTTAGTGTCCAGAGCGCGACCGACGCGGCGCCGAGCAGATAGGCGGTTCCCCACCATTTCAGCGCCGGGATATTCTCCTGCTTGCCGAAAAAGAGCAGCATAACTCCCAGCATCGCCGCAACCATTGTGGCGACGAGATAAAGCGTCGAGGTATCGAGCGACATGGGCTACCCAGCGATCGTGATGCAGTACGGCGCGGCTGAAAACGAAACGCCGTCGCCACCCGCACTCTGCGATCGCCATGTTGGAAAATCGTTTGCGCGCATGCGCAAGTTTTCAGGAAAAACTGCGATAACTCGTCGGAAAAATGTACGGCAAAAAAACGCGCCAGCGTAGAATCCGCCCTATTGCGAGCGGTTTGGCGATCAGATCGTGCGCCTTGTTTAATGAATCAGAGCGCGATCGGTCGAACAACCGATTCGCGCTCTGGCGTCTTTGTTCCAGATGCGCCGCATTCGCGGCAACTTTTAGTGAAGCAATTACCGCTTCGAGAACTGGAACGACTTGCGGGCCTTGGCACGGCCATACTTCTTGCGCTCGACCACGCGCGAGTCGCGCGTGAGAAAGCCGCCCTTTTTCAGTATGCCGCGCAGATCCGGCTCGAAATAAGTCAGCGCCTTCGAGATGCCGTGACGCACCGCACCTGCCTGACCCGACAGACCGCCACCTGCAACGGTGCAAATCACGTCGTACTGGCCCGCACGGGCTGCTGCCACCAGCGGCTGCTGGATCATCATCCGCAACACCGGGCGCGCAAAATAGATTTCAACTTCGCGGGTGTTGACGACGATCTTGCCTGCGCCGGGCTTGATCCAGACGCGGGCAACTGCGTCCTTGCGCTTGCCGGTGGCGTAGGCACGGCCGTGCTTGTCGACTTTCTTGACGTATTTCGGGGCTTCCGGCGTGGCCGTCTTCAGCGACGACAATTGATCGAGAGACTGCATGGTGTCGGACATTTTATGCGGCCCTCATGTTCTTGCGATTCATCTTGGCGATATCGACCGTCTCGGGTTGCTGGGCCTCGTGCGGATGCTCGGGTCCGGGGTAAACGCGCAGATTGCCGAGTTGCACTCGGCCAAGCGGCCCGCGCGGGATCATGCGCTCGATGGCCTTCTCGACGACACGCTCGGGGAAACGGCCCTCGAGAATCGACTTTGCAGTGCGTTCCTTGATGCCGCCGATGAAGCCGGTGTGGTTGTAGTAGATCTTGTTGTCGCGCTTGCGCCCGGTGAGCACAGCGTGCGCCGCGTTGATGATGATGACGTGATCACCGCAATCGACATGGGGCGTGTAGGTCGGAAGGTGTTTGCCGCGCAACCGCATCGCGACCAGTGAGGCGAGCCGGCCGACCACCAGACCTTTGGCGTCGATCAAGACCCACTTCTTCGTCACCTCGGCTGGCTTCGCCGAAAACGTTTTCATGTGAGGAAATCCGTGAAAGGAGAACATCGGACGCAACCGCGCGCCGAACTGCAGCGCTTTCTAGATAGGTCCGTCGCGGGCGTCAATGCCGAACAATGCTAATTATTGTCATCAAAACAATAGCTTACAAATATGGTGCTATATTACCATGAAAAACGTTAAGCATTTGGAATGGAATAGGTCGATGTCGCATGAGCAATCGGATCGGCCGACGTTCCCGAAAGCAGATCGATCTCACCGACTGCAAGCCGCTTGCCCAGTTTCAAAAGTCGCGCTGCCGCAAGTACATCCTGCCCGGGCTGACCCCTGCGCAGAAAATTGATGTTGAGGTTTGTCGTGACGGCAAGGCCAACTGGGCCAATGGCCGACAGCAGCACCACGTACATGGCGAAATCAGCCAGGGCCATCAGCGTCGGTCCCGAAATCGTGCCGCCAGGACGCAGCATTTGGTCGCTGTAGCGCTGGCGCAGCAGGCAGGAAGCTCCGTCGGCGCTTTCGATTGATATATCGCCGCCACTGAAGGCCTGGGGAAATTCGACATGGAGGAATTTCTCCAGTTCCGCCAGGCTCATTTTCGCAATAGCCATATCGATCCGCCTGCCTTCGTTGAGAAGTTCTCTTGCAAGTGCTTGCCGAGATAATAAAGAGAACCTCTGGCCGGTTGTTATATAGGATGATGGGCCTGCCCGAGGATATTTCGATGACGAGCCAGACCGCACGCGCCGCTATTCCGCCATCGCCTGTACTCTTGCGCGAGACGCTCGGCAGTATCGCCGTGCTCACGCTCAATCGGCCCGAAGGCCGCAATAGTCTTTCGGAGGGCCTGATAGCAGAGTTGCACGCGGCGCTCATGGAGATCCACGACGACGCAATCGTGCGCGCGGTGGTGATCGCGGCCAACGGTCCGGCCTTCTCCGCGGGCCACGACATGAAGGAACTGACCGCCCGCCGCGCGGATGCCGATCGCGGCCGCGGCTATTTCGCCGAAATAATGACGGCCTGCAGCGCCATGATGCAGGCCATCGTGCAATTGCCCAAACCGGTCGTCGCCGCGGTCCAGGGCGTCGCTACCGCCGCCGGGTGCCAGCTTGTGGCAAGCTGTGATCTCGCAGTGGCGTCGGAGGCTGCGACATTTGCCACGCCCGGGGTGGATATCGGGCTGTTCTGCTCGACGCCGATGGTGGCGCTCTCGCGCAATGTTCCGCGCAAGCAGGCGATGGAAATGCTGCTTACCGGCGAGCCGGTTTCGGCAGCGGCGGCGCGGGATATCGGCCTCGTTAACCGCGTCGTTGCCGCCGGCGCCGAACGGGATGCGGCGATCGAACTGGCGAAGAAGGTCGCGCTCAAGTCCGCCTAC
Organism: uncultured Alphaproteobacteria bacterium; assembly: GCA_963732455.1. Taxonomy (GTDB): domain Bacteria; phylum Pseudomonadota; class Alphaproteobacteria; order Rhizobiales; family Xanthobacteraceae; genus Bradyrhizobium. The sequence continues at coordinate 92,700 of CAVSZM010000011.1, forward strand.
ACCGTCAAGCTCGGCAAAGCCGCGTTCTACCGCCAGGCCGAAATGAACCTCGCGGACGCCTATCGCTATGCCGCAGAGGTTATGACCGAGAACATGATGGCGCGTGATGCCGAGGAAGGAATCGGCGCCTTTATCGAGAAGCGCGAGCCGAAGTGGCAAGACAGGTAAGACCGCTGGAATCTTGAGAACCGACCTTCCCGGAAGGACGGAGTCTGGATTGCTTCGTCGCTTAGCTCCTCGCAATGACGCCTGTAATGAACGGCCGCCTGAAATGAACCATGACGCCTACTCCGACGATTACATCAGAGAGATTCTCAACGGCGTGAAGTCTATCGCGATGGTCGGTGCGTCCCCGGTCAACGTACGGCCGAGTTACTTCGCCTTCAAATATCTGGCGCAGCGCGGCTACGACATGATCCCGGTCAATCCCGGTCACGTCGGCAAGAGCCTGCTCGGAAAGCCCTTCGTCGCGTCGCTGTGCGATATCGGCCGTCCAATCGACATGGTCGACATATTCAGAAACTCACGCCACATCATGCCAGTGGTCGATGAAGCGCTGAAACTGACTCCCCTTCCGAGAATAATCTGGATGCAGCTCGGCGCGCGTGACGACGCAGCGGCTGCAAAGGCGGAAGCCGCCGGCCTCAAGGTCGTCATGAACCGCTGTCCAAAGATCGAATATGGAAGGCTGTCCTCGGAGATTTCATGGATGGGCGTCAATTCGCGAACTTTGAGTTCGAAGCGCGCCCCCGTGCCGGCCCAGGGCATGCGGCTTTCGTTGAACCGGATGAGCGTCAGCGGCGGCGAAACCAGCGCATCCGATCGCGCTGCTAAAAACAAGCACGACCTCGATGAGGCTGTCATAAAGGATAAAGAATGATCGATCGTCTTCCGGGATTTTCCACCCTTGCCATCCATGCCGGGGCGCAACCCGATCCCACCACCGGCGCACGGGTGACGCCGATCTATCAGACCACGTCATTCGTGTTCAACGACGCCGATCATGCCGCGTCGTTGTTCGGGCTGCAGGCGTTCGGAAATATCTATACCCGCATTACCAACCCGACCACGGCGGTGCTGGAAGAACGCGTCGCCGCGCTTGAAGGCGGCACCGCCGCTCTCGCGACCGCCTCCGGTCACGCCGCGCAGGTGGTGGTATTCCAAATGCTGTTGCAGCCCGGTGACGAATTCATCGCCGCGCGCAAACTCTACGGCGGCTCGATCAATCAGTTCACCCATGCCTTCAAGAGTTTCGGCTGGAATGTGGTTTGGGCCGACCCGGATGATATCGGCAGCTTCGAGCGCGCGGTCACGCCGCGCACCAAGGCGATCTTCATCGAGTCGCTCGCCAATCCCGGTGGCAGCGTCACCGATATCGAGGCCGTAGCGGCGGTCGCCCGCACGGCGGGGGTGCCGCTGATTGTCGATAACACGCTGGCGACACCCTATCTGGTCCGCCCGATCGACCACGGCGCCGACATTGTCGTGCATTCGCTGACCAAATTTCTCGGTGGCCACGGCAATTCGCTCGGCGGCATCATTGTCGATGCCGGCACCTTCGACTGGTCGAAGGACAACAAGTATCCGATGCTGAGCGAGCCGCGCCCGGAATATCACGGCATCAAGATTCAGGAGACCTTCGGCAATTTCGCCTTTGCGATCGCCTGCCGCGTGCTGGGCTTGCGCGATCTTGGTCCGGCGCTCTCGCCCTTCAACGCGTTTCTCATTCTCACCGGCATCGAGACGCTGCCGCTGCGCATGCAAAAGCACTGCGAGAATGCGAAAGCGATCGCCGAATGGCTATCGTTGCATCCGGCGGTGGCGTCGGTCAGCTACGCCGGCCTTTCTGGCGACAAATACAACAACCTCGCGCGCAAATATGCGCCGAAGGGCGCGGGCGCGGTGTTCACCTTCAGTCTCAAGGGCGGCTACGAGGCCGGTGTTAACCTGGTGTCGAACCTGAAACTGTTCTCGCATCTGGCCAATGTCGGCGACACCCGCTCGCTGGTGATCCACCCGGCATCGACAACGCACAGCCAGCTCGACGATGCCGCGAAGATCAAGTCGGGCGCAGCACCCGATGTGGTGCGGCTGTCGATCGGAATCGAGGACAAGGAAGACCTGATCGCCGATCTGGAGCAGGCGCTGAGCGCGTAAGCGTCCGGCATTGCGAGCCAACGGGTGGTTAACGACTTAGCCATACTTCGAAATCGTCGTTGCCGACGGCTGCGGCGCCGGCAATATACTTGCCACCTGCCGATACTATCATTCGGAGCAGCCGATGTTACGCGTCACGATTGCGTTGCTTGTCGCGATGTTAACCATCGCGCCCGCCATGAGCGCAGACCAAACCCCGGCGCGCCGTGGCTGGCAGCTCGCCGCTGCCAGGTTGCCCGCGGGACTGCCTCGGCCGCATTACAATTTCCGGACGACCATCTCGTACAGTGCGCGTCGTGCTCAACCGTTCTATGCCACCGGGACGCACGAGGTGCTATTCACTCCGCTTTACGCAGTGGTCCCGTACGTGCAGCCCTTGCTTGGCGTACCGCTGCTGCCGGGTTCCTGGACGCTGCCCGGCTATTATGGATCAGCCTATTCCTACGACTATCAGGGCGTCTATTACGGCGGGCCCTACGTCGGCTATTGGGATCGCCTGCCCTATGCCTGCGGCGTTTACGGCTATTGCTAGAGATGCGGGCGGTACACGCGCAATCCAGTCAAGTTTCCGCTAAGCAGATCGAGCCAACGTCAGCCTGGACTTGCGGACCAGCTCTCTCGCTGTCCTGGAATCGTTCAATTCACCCGATTTGGCTGAGCGGCAGCGCCAGCTTTTGCGGCTTTGACTCCATTTGCCGCGCCGCCAGTCGTTCGGCATGAACCACCGCCAGCGTCAGCACCGCAATCGCAACGGCCTGGTGAGCCAGGCCGAGAGAAATTGGAACCTGATTCAGCAGCGTGAGAATACCGAGCGTCGCCTGCAACGTTATCGCCGCCGCCAGCCAGAATGCGCCATTGATCGCGGCAGTCCCGGCCCGTGAAGTGATAGTGTCGAGCGCGTGCAGGAGCGCCAGCGCAAACAGCGCATAGCCGATCGTGCGGTGTTCGAATTGCACGGTGAGCGTATTGTCGAACAGGTTGCGCCACCACGGCTGTTCAAACAACAGCCGCGCCGCGGATGGAATCAACGCGCCGTCGATTTCAGGCCAGGTGTTGTAGATCTTGCCCGCGCGCAGACCGGCGACCAGCGCGCCCAGATAGAGCTGCACGAACGTCAGCACCAGCAGAGCCGCGCCGGTGATTTTCAGCCGCGACGACGCCGCTGATGGCGGCCGGTCCGCCAGCCGGCGCAGCGTCCAGACGACGGCTGCAAAAATGAGAAGTGCCAGCACCAAATGAGTGGCCAGACGATATTGCGAAACCTCGACCCGCTGCGACAGACCCGAGGCCACCATCCACCAGCCCACCGCGCCCTGCAGCGCGCCGAGGCCGAAGATCAGCCACAGCCGCCGCTTCAGGTCCGCGCTCAAGGCGCCGCGCCACAGGAACCAGAGAAACGGCAGCAAGTAGACGACGCCGATCGCGCGCCCGAGCAGCCGGTGACTCCATTCCCACCAGAAGATCGTCTTGAACCCGGCGAGATTCATGCCGGCGTTGAGCTCGCGATATTGCGGAATGGCTTTGTAGGCTTCGAACGCCTGCGTCCATTGCTCCTGATTGAGCGGCGGCAGAATGCCGGTGACCGGTTTCCACTCGACAATCGAAAGCCCGGATTCGGTGAGACGCGTAGCGCCGCCGACCAGCACCATGATCGCGATCAGCGCGGCGATCGCGATCAGCCACCATCTGATGGCACGATTGGTTGGTGCTTGGTATGCGGAAATACCGGTCATCGAAGCTGCGCTTGATTGAATTTGCGCGCACCTTATAGTCCGCCCCTTCCCGCGCGCAAGGCGCGCATCGCCAGCAAGCCGCATATTTCCGCCATGAAGATACGTACCCGCAAGCTCGTCGGAACCATCGCCTTGCTGCTCCTCGTGGTGGTGTGGTCGCTGATGGGAATGACGATAGCGCAGACGCCATGGCTTGCGCGCTCCGGGCTGCTGCAGGCAATCTTCTATGTCGTGGCGGGTCTCGGATGGGTACTTCCGGCGATGCCGATCATCAGTTGGATGGCGCGCCCCGACGCCTAGTACCGAAGCTCTTTATTTCGCTGCGAGTGCGTCAACCGCGAGCGCGCTTGACCGCGGGAAACGTAATGCCTGAAAGAATCACGCGCATGGCACGGAGCGAACGCTGCCGTCCGTCCCAGGCGATGCGCGGAAGCGCGTGCAGGTCGGTTCGGCCCGCCGTCTCGACGACTCCCGGTATCGCCGATGCCGCACTGGCGAAACCGGCCTCATCGGCCATCGCGACATGTTGCCGGCGAAAGGCAGCGCGATCCCCGAACGGATAGGCGAAATGCTTGACATCGCGCTGGAAGGCGACTTCCGCGACCGCCCTGCCCATCATCATCTCGCGCAATGCGGCCGTGTCCTTCAGGTTCGACAGGATCGGATAGTTCACCGTCGCGCTTCCGATCGTCACCAGCGGATCGGCCGCGAGCCTCGCCAGATCGTCCCAGTCCATCGATGCCTCGCGCGACAGTGCCGCGAGGCCGACGGAGTATCGCGTGCAGAGATCCTTGATGGCTGACGAGAGATCGGGCGGCGGAAGCGAGCGCATCCATCCCCCGAGATATTCATAGAGCTGATATTTTTCCGAGGTGGATGCGATATTGAAATGCCGCTCCTGGTTATCGATCACAAGGCTGAGGCGATCCTCGCGAGCAATCACTTCTTCAAGGGCGAGCCACCATGCCTCGCCAAGGCCGTCCGGGAACGCCGTCGGCACGTAAACGGTGAACGGCACGCCGTGTTTCGAGAGTACGGGATAGGCTGACTTGATCAGATCCTTGTAGGCGCCGTCGAATGTCAGGCAAACAAACCGTCTCGGGGAGGCCAGCGTCACCGCCCTCCGACACACTTCGTCTATCGTCACGATATCGAATTTCCAGCGCTTCAGCGCCCGGATCGTTCGGTCGAGAAATTTGGGCGTGATTTCCCGCGACTTGAGCGGCTGAAAACGTGCTGGCCTCCGAGGACGCACGCGTTCGAACCGCATGACCACGCCGGCGCCACCGGCTCCCCGTCCCCTCAGCCACGGCTGACCGCTGAAATAGGCGAATTCCAGCCCCAGGCTTCTCAAGAAACCGGTATCGGATGGCAATGTCTCGCCCCTCCAACGCAGCAATTCCCGCCGTGCCGCGGTGCATTGTCATTACTCTTTGTTGACATTTGTTTGCAAAGGTCGGCCCAAGCCGAAAAATGTAAATAATTCCGTATAGACAGGTTCGCAATGACCATTGCTGCCGCGATCGAAAGCCGAACGGCGGAGGGGACAGCGTGGTCGACAGCGAGCCGTATCGGTAGCGTCGATATTCTCGACAATCTCAGCCAGGCAGAAAAGGTTTGGCGCGGCCTCGAAGATCAACAGTTCTCTACGCCATATCAACGGTTCGATTTCCTTGAGCCCTGGCAACGGCAGGTCGGAGCGCGCGAGGAGGTGCTGCCTTTCATCGTCGTCGCTTATGACGCCGAACGCCGGCCGCTATTGCTGCTGCCGCTCGCGCTCGGCCACAAGCGTGGCGTTCGCGCCGCGTGTTTCATGGGCGGCAAGCACGCGACGTTCAACATGGCGCTGTGGGACAGGGATTTTGCGGCGAGCGCGACCGCCGCAGATATCAACGCGCTGATGTCGGCAATACGCGAACGCTCCGCTGCCGATGTAATGGCGCTCACGCAGCAACCCTTGCGCTGGCGGGATTTGGCGAATCCAATGGCGTTGCTGCCCAACCAGGCATCAGCCAACGACTGTCCGCTGCTGACGATGGTGCCGAGCGCGGCGCCTGCGATGCTGATCGGCAATTCGTTTCGACGACGCTTGAAGGGCAAGGAACGCAAGCTGCAAACACTGTCGGGCTATCGCCATCACGTTGCAACCACTGATGCCGAAATCGGGCGGCTGCTCGATTGGTACTTTGCCGTCAAGCCGTTGCGGATGGCTGAACAGAAACTACCCAACGTATTCGCGGAGCCCGGCGTCGAGGATTTTATTCGCGGCGCCTGCATGGCGCCGCTTGCGGGCGGCAGTCACGTCATCGATATTCACGCCCTCGAATGCGACGAAGAGGTCATCGCGATCTTCGCCGGCGTCGCCGACGGATACCGCTTTTCGATGATGTTCAATACCTACACCGTATCGGACAATTCGCGCTACAGCCCCGGACTGATCCTGATACGCAACATCATCGACCACTATGCCGGGTGTGGATATCGCGCGCTCGATTTCGGAATCGGATCGGATGACTACAAAAGGCTGTTCTGCAAGAGCGACGAGCCGATTTTCGACAGCTTCATCCCGCTCAGCCCGCGTGGCAAGGTTGCGGCGGCCGCAATGTCAGGCATTAACCGCGCCAAGCATCTGGTGAAGCATAATCAGACGCTGTTTCACATGGCGCAAAAGTTGCGTAGCGCGCTTCGCTGAGGCGACTGCGAAGCCGCAGCGGTTGCCGCCATCAGGCCGCCACTACCCGTGGGCCGGGCTCGGCGGCGGCCGCAGACCGCGCCGGTTGGCTCAGCATCGTCACGTCGCTGAAACCCACCGCTTTCAACTGATCGCACATCAGGTCACGGGCCTCAACGCTCATCGACGCATCCGGCACCACCACGGCGCGCGCCTGCGTCGTCAGCAACTCCGCAGGCAGATCGGAAGCGGTGCCTGCGTCCAGCAACACATGGTCATAAACCCGCAACAATGCATCGATCGCAAGCGTGAGCCGCGGCGACCGCAACAAGGCGTGGTCCGAACCCGGACGCCCGGCACTCACAAGGTGAACCCGCGACAAGCGGTCCCTGGTAATCACTTGCGAAAAGGATGCCTCGCCCAGCATCAATTCCGCCAACCCCGGCGCTGTTGGATCCACCGATGCAGCCAAAACCACGAGTGGCGAGGCCGACAAATCGACTATCACGACTTTTGCGCTGCGCGCCATCAGGCGCGCCAGCGTCAACGCCGTCAACGTGATGCTTTCGCTCGAAGCGGTACCGAGGATCGTAACCTTTCGTGCCGCTTCGCCTGCGGCGCGCAAATCATCGGCCAGTCGTTCGATTTCCCAGAGCTCGGACGCGATGTCGAGACGGTGTCCGCTCTGAACCTCCGCACCGGGCTCGTTGAGGAAAAGCGCGGGATCGGCGGCAACGGCAGTTGCAGGCGCGGACACAGTCTTAGGCTCATGGAGCGGCGCCGGTGCGGCCACAAACCCAGCCGCCGTGCGGGGCGCCGTCATACGCAGCAATTCACCCGTTGCGATCGCGCCGGCGCTGAGCATCAACATCGCCAGCGTTGCTATCAGCACGACCGGAAGCTTCTTGGGATACGCCGGGGTGTTGGAAACGATCGCACGGGAAATAATCCGACCATCCGCGGGAGCGGCTTCGATATTCTCGCGGGTGTTGGCCTCGCGATATTTTGCAAGATAGGATTCGAGAAGATCGCGCTGGGCCTTGGCTTCGCGCTCGAGCGCCCGAAGCTGGACGTCCTGGCCGTTGGTCGAGGTCGCCTGCTTCTTCAACTGTTCCAGACTGGCACTCAAGCCCTCTACCCTGCCGCCGGCGATGCGCGCATCATTGTCCAGCGAGCGGGATATCTTGCTCGCTTCCTCGCGAAGCTGATGGTCGAGGTCGGCCAACTGCGCCTTCAATTCCTTGATGCGCGGATGACCGTCAAGCAGCGTCGACGATTGCTCGGCAAGCTGTGCACGCAGGGTGACGCGCTGTTCCGACAACCGCCGCGTCAGTTCCGAATTGAGAACCTCGGAAGCCTCGATCGGCTTACCGCTCTGAAGCATTTCACGGATCAGCCGCGCTTTCGACTCCGCGTCCGATTTCAGCGCCAGCGCATTGTTTAGTTGCGTGTTGAGTTCGCCCATCTGCTGATTGGACAGCGTGGTATTGTTGGTGCCGACAAACAGGCTCGATTTCGAGCGAAAATCCTCAACGCGGGATTCGGCTTCCGCGACCCTCTTGCGCAGATTGTCGATTTCGCCCGACAGCCATTGGCTTGCCGATTTTGCCTGCTCCTGCCGCGCGCCCTGCTGCAGCACCAGGTAGCCTTCGGCGATCGAGTTGGCGACGCGCGCCGCCAGTTCCGGATCGCGCGACTGAAATTCGATGACGATGACGCGCGATTTATCGACCGCGTAGGCTGTGAACCGGTCGAAATAGGCATCCAGCACACGCTCTTCCGGCGTCAGCGAGAATGGATCGCGGCCGATCCCGAACAATGCCAGCAGCGATTTTACGGGCGAAATGCCCTGCAGGACAGGATCGAATTCCGGCAAACCCTCGAGCTTGTTCTTCTTGATGATTTCTCGGGCAAGATCGCGGGAAAGCAGCAACTGGACCTGGCTTGTAACAGCCTCGGCATCGAGCGCGCTGCGCTCCTCGTTGCGCTCGCCGTTCGGGCGCAGGAAGACGTTCTCGCGCCCGTCGATCAGGATGCGCGCTTCGGATTTGTATCGCGGCGTAACCAGATTGACCGCGGCGACCGAGAGCACGGCGGCAAGTGTCGTTGGAACGATGATCCAGCCCCTCTTGCTCACCAGCGCCTGGCCCAGGGCGCGCAAATCCAGGTCGCCGGTTTCGGGTGCGGCGGCCGGCTGGTAAACGGCTGGCGCGGACTTAGGGATGGCCCTCCGAGCCAACGCCCTGTAATCGCCCGCACGCCAGAACGCTAAACGCATCGTAAACTCCCGCCGCCGCTACGACTCCGTTTCATTTCGGTGACTACACTCCATTAAGGTTGCCGCTGCGTTAATTCAGCCGTTTTGTCGCGGGGAACATCGACCCTCCGGCCGCCGCGATCATATTTTGTTAACCATGCAAGTCCTTAATCGGAATCAATACTTCCCTCTGGATTGTTCGATGCGAGGCGTGCGCGCCGTTATCGTCTGTATGCTCGCTGCGCTCGCTCCGTCGGGCTGCATTAGCGGACCCGTGCCGGTCGCCGCGGTCCAGCCGCAAAGCGATCATGATTGGAAAGCTTATGACTAACACGGGCGTGGAGAGTGCGGTGGCGATTGCGGACGGCCTCTCGCCGCGCGCCCTGCGGGACCGCGTCACGCTCACCCACGCCGGCAATTCGGACTCCTCCCGCATGGTGGTGGTGGCGCTCGGTACCGCGCTTACCCCCGGCGATATTGTCCTCGTCGGCGAACGCTGGTTCTGATCATGCCTGCGACTTCAGATCGGCCGCTTCGTATCCTGCACGCGGTACGTGCTCCTGTCGGCGGAATATTCCGGCACATCCTGGATTTGGCCAACGGACAGGTCGATCGCGGCCACCATGTCGGCATCATCGCCGACAGTCTCACCGGCGGCGAACGCGCCGAGAAAGCGCTGGCGGAGATCGCTCCGCGCCTCGAACTTGGCGTTCACCGTCTCGCCATTCGCCGCGAACCTTATCCCACGGACGTTTTGGTATGGGCGCGTCTCATGCACCTGATCCGGCAGATGAAACCGGATGTTCTGCATGGACACGGCGCCAAGGCAGGCGCCTTCAGCCGTCTGAAACCCAGCTCAAGGGACGCCATTCGCGTCTACACGCCGCATGGCGGCTCGCTTCACTATCCGCTGAATACGCCGAAGGGTGCGATCTACAGCCGCGTTGAACGCGCGCTGATGAACAGCACCGATCTGTTCCTGTTTGAAAGCGCGTTCGCGCGCAATACCTATCAGCGCACCATCGGAACACCGACCGGACTCGTGCGCCGTGTATTCAATGGTGTCACCGCAGACGAATTCGACCCGATCGTCACTGCAGATGACGCCACCGACATCGTCTATGTCGGCGAGTTCAGACTTATCAAGGGCGCGGACCTGCTGATCGATGCGGTCGCGCGGCTGCACGCCGACGGCAAACCGATCACGCTGACGCTTGCAGGTGACGGCGAGGAAATCGAGACGCTCAAGGCTCGGATCAATAGGCTCGGACTTACCGAGGCCGTGCGCTTCATCGGCCACGTCAAGGCGCGATACGGATTCTCCAAAGGCCGGCTCCTGGTCGTCCCCTCCCGCGGGGATTCGATGCCCTATGTCGTGATCGAGGCGGCCGCGGCCGGAGTTCCGATAGTCGCGGCAAATGTCGGCGGTATCCCTGAAATCTTCGGACCGCATACCCCGGCGCTGTTTGCCCCCAATAATGTGAGCGCGATGGCGGACGCGATCGCGACCGCGCTTGAGGAACGCGCCGCCACGCTGGTCCTTGCAAAATCCCTGCGCGAAAGAATCTTTATGCATTTTTCGCAGAAGGCGATGGTCGAAGGTGTATTGGCCGGTTATCGCGACGCATTTGCCGATCGTTAACCGTTCTTTACCAACGATAACAGTTTCTTCCGATTTGTCCTTTAAACCGCGAGGCGAGGAGATTCCGCCTCGGCGCGTGCATGCCTAAATGCCTGTGCAAAAACGGACATGGGTATGGTGGAACCAAGCAACGCACGCTCTGGGTTAGATGGGTCGGCAGCAATGACAGCAGGCCGGCCGCCGATCGAGCGGCGTCGCCGACTGTCACCGGCGGCGCTTGCCGTAACCGGTCAGAAAGTACGTCCGGCATATTCGCCGATCGTGATCGCCGGCGCCGTACGTGTCGCCGATTTTTTACTGCTCAGTCTCGTAGGCGTCTCGCTCTATCTCGGATATGTGGTGCGCCTCACTGCCTTTCATTGGGAATACATCGCGGCTATTTTCGGCATGACGGCGACCGCGGTGATCTGCTTCCAGGCATCCGATATCTACGAAATACAGATATTTCGCGGTCAACTCCGGCAGATGACGCGGATGATTTCATCCTGGGTTTTCGTGTTCCTGCTGTTTATAGGCGCGTCCTTCTTCGCAAGGCTCGGCACCGAGATATCGCGACTCTGGATCTCGGCATTTTTCTTCGTGGGCATGGCGGCACTCATTGCCGAGCGCCTGTTCTTGCGCACGATGGTACGCGGTTGGGCACGCCAGGGCCGGCTCGATCGCCGCACCATCGTGGTCGGCTCGGACCATGACGGTGAAAAACTGATCGAGGCGCTCAAGACCCAGGACGATTCGGATATCGATATCCTCGGCGTATTCGATGACCGCAACGACGACCGTGCGCTGGATACCTGCGCGGGCAGCCCGAAACTCGGCAAGGTCAACGATATCGTCGAATTTGCCCGCCGCACCCGCGTCGATCTCGTGCTATTCGCTCTGCCGATTTCGGCTGAGACGCGAATTCTCGAGATGCTGAAAAAATTGTGGGTGCTGCCGGTGGATATCCGACTTTCCGCACACACCAACAAGTTGCGTTTCCGTCCCCGCTCCTATTCATATCTGGGCAAGGTCCCAACGCTCGATGTATTCGAGGCGCCGATTACCGACTGGGACCTGGTGATGAAGTGGCTGTTCGACCACGTCGTCGGCGCCCTCGTTCTGCTGCTGGCGTTGCCGCTCATGGCGGTGCTCGCGCTCGCGATCAAGCTCGACAGTCCGGGTCCGGTGCTGTTCCGCCAGAAGCGGTTCGGGTTCAACAACGTGCGCATCGACGTCTTCAAGTTTCGCTCGCTGTACCACGATCAGGCCGATCCGCTGGCCTCGAGGGTCGTGACAAAAAACGATAGCCGCGTCACCCGCGTCGGGCGCTTCATCCGCAAAACCAGTCTTGACGAACTTCCACAGCTCCTCAACGTCGTGTTCAAGAGCAACCTTTCGCTGGTCGGTCCTCGCCCGCATGCCGTGCAAGGCAAATTGCAAAGCCGGTTGTTCGACGAAGCGGTGGACGGATATTTCGCGCGGCACCGCGTCAAGCCCGGCATTACCGGCTGGGCGCAGATCAATGGCTGGCGCGGCGAAGTCGACAGCGAAGAGAAGATCCAGAAGCGCGTCGAATTCGATCTTTACTACATCGAGAACTGGTCGGTGCTGTTCGATCTTTACATTCTTCTAAAGACGCCATTGGCGCTAATGACGAAGAACGAGAATGCTTACTAGGGCATGATCAACGTGGAAGGGGCTTCTTCCGGAAAGATCATGCTCGAACACAGGATACCCCTGGTGTCTGATTCAGCCCAGTTGAAACAGACTCTGGGCACCTCAGGTGAGGCGTCGCGTGCGGGTTGCGTTGCGTAAGTTTGCGAGTGTGTAATGGTGTATGCCGCGACTGCCGAGGGCTTCCCTTCACCGGTAACGACTACGCCGGGCGTGGTAGCGTTGCAACGCGCGCTGGTCTGGCTGGTCGGCGCGTCCTGCGCGATCGTTTTCATCGAACCCAGCCCCTACGAATTGGTGACGCTCGTCGCCACCATCATTTTCTTTGCCACCGGTCTGCGGCTGCGGCTGGTGTTCATGCCGCTTTTGTTGCTGCTATTCCTGGTCAATATCGGCTACACGATCAGCTCCGCCTCGCTCGTGGACAAGCCCGAGGTCGCTAACTGGATCGTGACATCCTGGTACATGGCGGTCACGGTAATCCTCTTCGCGATGGTTATCTCCGAAGACACCGCAGCACGGCTGGACATGCTACGGCGCGGCCTGGTCGTGAGCGCGTTGATCGCGGCGACCGCCGGCATCGCCGGCTATTTCAACATGGTTCCCGGCGGACATGATCTGCTGACGCTGTACGATCGTGCGCGCGGCACGTTCAAGGACCCCAATGTGCTCGGCGCGTTCCTGATCCTTCCCGCTCTGTTCGCCCTGCAAAGCATCGTCTCCGACAACCTCGCAAAATCGTTCCGCAGCGCTATTACGCTGGGCATCGTGGCGCTTGCCATCCTGCTGGCGTTTTCGCGCGCGGCATGGGGTGGGCTCGCCATCACTTCGGCCTTTATGCTGGCGCTGATGGTCCTGACCAGCCAGTCCCGCGCGCAGCGCTCGCGTATCATCGTGATGTCGGTTGTCGCAGCTATCGTTGTGGCGATCCTCATCGCCGTGCTGTTGTCGTTTGACTCGATCGGCGAAATGTTCAGGCAACGCGCAAGTTTCGATCAAAGCTACGATGAGGGCCGCTTCGGCCGGTTCGGACGTCATATTCTCGGCGCGGAAATGGCGCTCGATCTGCCTTTCGGTATCGGCCCGCTGCAGTTCCATAAATACTTCCCCGAGGATACCCACAACTCCTACCTGAACGCCTTCATGTCCGGCGGCTGGATCGCCGGCGTCTGCTATCCGGCGCTGGTGTTTGTCACTGTCATCATGGGTTTTCGACACGCCTTCGCGCGCGTTCCCTGGCAACGCGCCTATCTCGCCATCTTCGCGGCATTCCTTGGGACGGTCGGCGAAAGCTTCATCATCGACTCCGATCACTGGCGGCACTTCTGGATGATGCTGGGGACAATGTGGGGCATGTTCGCCGCCACGCAACGCTACAAGGCGACCGCGGACCAGGCGCTCATGGCGCCCGATGCTCCCCGCGCCACGTAACGCCGGGATTTACGTTTCGACGTCGAACGTGAGGCCGGCGTGATCGACAAGCCGCTTGATCAGACGGTTGCCCATTGCCGCGCCGGGAGTCCAGATGCCGCCCGGAATTTCCGTCGCGTCGTGCAGGCAGATCGCGCATTCCGAGATCATTTTCGACGTCGATCCATAACCGGGATCGCGATCGCCACGGACTGCAACACGAACCTGACGGCCGCCTTCGCCGATACCGACGAACAGAAGATCGTAGAGCCCGCGGTCGCGTAGTTCCTTGGACGGGCCCTCGCCCGGCTTCGGTCCGCCCGGCCCGCCCATTTCCGCGTTGGCGGCGACGACGACCTTGGCGTTGGCTTCGCCTTTCTCTCCCGCGCCGGTCAGCACCATCTCGTCGTAGATAAAGTCTTTGCCGTAGGGAAATCCCATCAGGAGATTGGAGCGGTGGACATTGCGGGTGTTGATCGTCGCCATGACGAAGGGGGCGGTCCACATGCCAAGATCTTCGTCAAACATCGGCTTGTTGCCCGGCGGCTGCCTGGGACCCTCGAAGCCCGGAGTCAACACGAACGGGTTCTTCAGCAGCGCCACCAGACTGAGGTCTTTCGCGGCAGCCGCGAATGTCGCCTTGATGCTCGCCGCGGTACCGCCCGAGAATGTTCCCTTCATGTTGCGGACGCGGCCTTTGACGCGGTTGACCGGCGCGCCCAGAGTTTTCTTCGCCGCTTCCTGACAAAAGAACACGCCGAGCTCGAATGGAAGGGAATCGAATCCGCAGGAAAACACGATTCGAGCGCCGGTCGCTTGCGCCGTGGCCTGATGGGCGTCAATCATCTGGCGCATCCAGACCGGCTCACCGCAGAGATCGAGGTAATCGGTACCCGTGGCTGCGCAGGCCGCGACCAGATCGGAGCCATAGAGCTGGTACGGACCGACCGTGGTCAGCACCGATCCGGCCTGGTCGACCATGGCTTTCAGGGACGCGGGATCGCCGGCGTCAGCAACGATCAAGGCCGTGTCGGCGGGCGCCCCGATCGCATCGCGGATGGATGCGAGCTTGTCCAGGCTGCGCCCGGCCATCGCCCATTTCGGACCGGCCTTGCCGGTATAATGCGAAGCGAGATATTCGGCGACCAGCTGGCCGGTGAAGCCGGTAGCGCCATAGACCACGATGTCGAATTTCGACGAAGGCTTCATATTCAATTCCCTGGGATGCTGCGGAAACTGTTTCTTGGCGTAGGAACAACGCAATATATGAAAACCTCAATGATTCAAAGGGATAAGCAAAATGAACGCGCCAAAAGATGCTGAAAAGACCGTGAACGTGCCGGGAACATCCGAGAAAATTGACACGCCATTGACACAGCCGCGTTCCGGTCCCGTTCGCTATGAGGTCATTGATGTGCACGGCAACAACCATGGGCCGTTCCAAACGATGGAACAGGCGTGTCGCTATGCCTCTCGCGCGTGGCCGCTTCAAGAACAGGACCCTGACCGAGCGGGTGTGGGGTGGGATGTCCAGGTGGTCGGGAGTTAACGCAATGGCAGAGCAATCGGCAATTTCTTGGACGGATGCGACGTTCAATCCGTGGGTCGGAGCGCGCGCGCGCCAAAATTTCGCCTGCGTGCGACCGCTGCTATGCGGCCCGCGACAATGAGCGGAGAAAGTGGGTTGACGGCTGGGGCACAGGCGTTCCGCGGCGCCGTACCAAGACTTGGGGTGACCCGCTCAAATGGAACAGGAAGGCCGAACTAACCGGCTACAGGCCGCGCGTGTTCTGCGCCAGCCTCGCGGACGTATTTGACATGAGGTCGATCAGGCGTGGCGGGATGACCTCTGGCAACTTCTCAGGGAGACGCCGAACCTGCGTTGAATCTTGCTCACGAAGCGGATAGGCAACGCCGCGAAGATGCTGCCCTCCGACTGGCCTTTCCCGAATGCTGGCCTGATGTCCACCCTGGAAAATCAGGACGTGTGGAATCGGGACTATCCCAAGCTCGCAGCACTGCCGGCCGCGTGGCATGGCGTATCTGCCGAGCCGCTGTTGAGCCACATCGACATTGGCAACGCGAAGCCGGATTGGATCATCACGGGAGGCGAGAGCGGCCCAGGATTTCGGCCGCTGGATATGGAGGCCGTCCGATCGTTGCGCGATCAGTGCGCCCGCAATGGCGTCACGTTCCATCACAATCAAAACGGCGGCTTTCGCGGCAAGGATGCGGGCTGCCTGGTCGATGGCGTCGAGCACAAGAACTTTCCGCCAGCGCTGGCGGCATAAACGCGCGTCAACAGGAGAGAGAAGATGGATATCAAAGATGACACAATATATCGAAACCGAGAGCATGACGTGAGCGAGCACCATGACCAAGCCATCCCGCCCCGCGTCAAGCTTCGGATATTCGATCTGTTCAATGGACAGTGCGCCATTTGCTCAAGTCTTGTCGTGGCCGCGCAATACGATCATGTCCGCTCCCTATGCAATGGCGGGCAACACCGCGAATCTAATCTGCAATTGCTTTGCCTGCCATGCCACCAGGACAAGACAAGGGCAGACGTTGCCGAGAAATCCAAGGTGAATCGCATCAAGGCCAAGCATATCGGATTGAAGAAGCCCAGGACAATGACGCGCTGCCGCAGGTTCGACGGAACGATAGTTGAAGCTAAACGCGAACGTTAAAGACCGCTTAAGGAACAGGGAACAAATGATCGAGATCAAGAATCGAGGCGGCGAAGTTATTTTTAAGAGCGAAACCGCAACCACCATGCACCAGGCGGTTGGAGAAGCCTATCTATCGGGGGCCTATCTATCGGGGGCCGATCTGTCGGGGGCCGATCTGTCGGGGGCCGATCTATCGAGGGCCTATCTATCGAAGGCCAATCTATCGGCGGCCGATCTATCGAAGGCCTTTCTGTCGGGGGCCGATCTATCGGCGGCCGATTTATCGGGGACCAATCTATCGAGGGCCTATCTACCGAGGACCTATCTGTCGGGGGCCGATCTATCGGGGGCCGATCTATCGGCGGCCGATCTATCGAGGGCCGATCTGTCGAGGGCCAATCTGTCAGGGGCCGATCTATCCGCGGCCTATCTGTCCGGGGCCGATCTATCGGCGGTCGATCTATCGGGCGCCGATCTGTCGGGGGCCGATCTATCGGCGGCCTATCTATGGGGGGCCGATCTCGGCGATCAATGGATCATACAGGGTCAGCACCGCAGCGATGGTTATCCGTTCTTCTTGCAGCACCTGACCGACGACAGGGAACCAATGGTGAAAGCCGGTTGCCGTTATCTTACCTTGGCAGAAGCAGAAGCGCACTGGAGCAAAACACGCGGAGGCACGGAACTATTTGACGAAACAACAGCCATTATCCGCGCGATGGTTGATGTGATGCACATTCGCGGCTTGCGTTAAACACCACCGCTGAGACCGCTTGAGGAGGGAGACAGAGTTATGAAGTTCGGACACCACCTCGACCCGGCCATAGACTTCTGTGTTGAAGTCGAAGAACTGCAAGGCATGGCCTGCAACCGAAAGATTGGCTTCGATCCAGAGCCAACGCTTGATGACCGCGTATTTCGAGCGATGCAGTTTCGCGTCGGCGGCGATGAGTGTGCCGTTGCTGCCAAGAGCGCTCTACGCGAGTTAAACACCACCGACCTGCATATGCGCCAGATGCACCTTCGCGCCACCCGTTAAACACCACTATACGAGCACGGACATGAAGCGGGTCACACTAAACGGCATTAAGCGGCGCGGGCTAGCCAAATGGAAGGGACGGGAGTGGTGGGCGCTGCAGACGGTTTCAATATGGTCGCGCGAACATATCGCCTGGTGGCGGCCCGAGGGGAAGGGTTACACATTCGACCAAGCGGAGGCCATGGTTGTCGATTTCCCGACCGCCTACGACCATACGAAGCATTGTGGGCCAGAGAAGC
The DNA here is from genome assembly GCA_963732455.1 of uncultured Alphaproteobacteria bacterium. Taxonomy (GTDB): domain Bacteria; phylum Pseudomonadota; class Alphaproteobacteria; order Rhizobiales; family Xanthobacteraceae; genus Bradyrhizobium. Next base: position 110,173 of record CAVSZM010000011.1, read on the forward strand.
AGATCGTCTTTTACGCCCTCTCAGTGGCCTGCACGGGCTGCGGCTCAATGAAGAGCATTGAGCAAATCAGGGGCGATCATCCCGACGCGCTATCATGCTGTCCAGAGCCGACATGCACCCGCAAACCACCCGTTAACGAGTTGATACCACAGGACACGAATCATGACTGACATCGGAGAATTTCTGGAAGGATACGATGCTGGCGAATGGAACAATTTGCCTGAGCATCTCAATCAAGCAGATGGCGAATGAGCTTTTCCCTGGGTGGAGTGGCGCGAGCCGGAATCGGGCTGCACGATTGTCCCGGCGCAAGCCGTCATCAATCACGCCGCAGAATTAGAGCTATGCGAGCGCATCAAGGTGAAGCGGTTTGACGAGGAAACAGAAGAGAAGATTCCGGCCACGCTGGAATGGGTGAAGGCATTCATGGGAACGGCTTCCCCCAATCTCGGGGCCTATGCCCTCTTCATGTATTTGACGGGATGCAGGCCAAGCGAAGCCGTTAACGTCAAATGGTCCGATGTAGACTTGAAGGCCAAGACGGTATTGCTACGGGAGACAAAGGGCGGGACGGAGCGCACGGCCCATCTGCCGGATTTGCTATTCGTGACACTGGCGAATCTGCCGAGGGTCACGGGGCGCGGCGTTTTTGTTTACCAGCACTACGGCGACTTCCAACACGCCTGCGACTACGCAATCGAGCGGGCAGGCATCAAGCGCCTAACGCCGCACTGTATGCGCCACGGCTTCGCTATCAGCCTTCTCCGTCGCGGCGTTGACGCGCTGACGGTCGCGCGCTTGGGCGGCTGGAACGCTGGGCAAGTGCTGCGGACCTATGGACACGCCAATAAGAACCGCAAGCTGACCGACCTATTGATTGACACACCAGTGACACAGAAGCTCGCAGAGAATGCAAGAAAGCCCCGTAAAACGGGCACAACTTGAGTTAGGGCATTACCTGGCATAGGAGACGCCCATACCGGCGCGCACGTCGCTTTGTATGCCGTAGGGCGCGATCGGGTAGCGCAGACCGTTCTTCGCAAGCGCCTTCATGCCCGTGATCGCCTTGGCCAGATGCGCTGGCGACAGCGCCATCAGCATCTCTTCATCCGGAACGCCGCCATAGCGCCGCTCGGCAAAGCACGGCAGCGACAGACTTGGCTCGCCGGTCTTGAGCGCCCGTCCCCATGAATCGGCGCAGGCGGTCTCGCCCACCACGCCCCATTCGAATTTCTTGTATCCGGTCCACTGCAGGCCGTTGATCAGAATGATCATCTGCCCCGGCGTCGCGTAGACCAGACAGATATCCGGCGGATTCAGCCTGCCACTGGCCAGCGGGCTCACCACCAGCGCTTCGTATTTACCATGCGGAACGACGTCCAGCGCTTCCTGGCGCTTGCGCGCATCCTCGGCATTCTCATGCCAGACGCCGACGTAAGCCTGACCGGCCAACCACTTCTCGTCCTGAGGTGCAAGGCCAATGACAGCGCGGCACTGTGCGCCGACGAGGTCGTCGGCGGTGATGCCGACGGTCCAGCCCAGCCGCGAGGCCATGCTGACGATCTGGTCGGTGGTGTGAACCGCCGATGGACGCCTGATTTTCGGAATCGCCGTCATCTCGGCCACCCTGGCGAACATCTTCATGCCGATCACGGTGGTCTTCAGGCGAAGCAGGCTGTTCAGATCGGCCACCATGCCGGCCAAATCGAATTTTTCTTCACTTGTTGCGGTTTGCTGCATGAACTGGCACTCCCTGGACGGCAGACTGGCCGCTGCACGCGTTTCGAGGTTCGATCCTAGCCGGAATATTCGTCGACCGCGACCGGCGCGTTATAACGACGGGAAATACGGCGCATTCGACAGAACGCTCTTGCGAGGGCACACTCGCCACAACTGCCGCGCCCACATCAACCCCAAAGCCACCTCATGACGCACTACCATCTGCATTCAAGCCCCGACACCTGCCACTGGGGCTTCTTCGAAGCGAAACTGAAACCCGTCCTGACCATCGCCAGCGGCGATGAAGTGACTATCGACACTATCAGCGGCGGCCCGGACGTAGTGCCGGACACGAGCCGGTTCCACGTTCCGCCTGAACTCGCGGAAGTGCACGCGAAAAACGAGCGGATGCTGCCCGGTCATATCCTGACCGGTCCAGTCGCGGTCGCAGGCGCCCAGCCGGGCGACGTGCTGGAGATCGAGATCCTCGATGTCAGGCTTCGGCAGGACTGGGGTTATAACCTGATACGACCGCTCGCAGGCACCCTTCCGGACGATTTCCACGAGACCCGGCTGATAAACATTCCGCTCGATCAGAAGCGGATGGTAGGCCGGCTGCCGTGGGGACTCGACCTGCCGCTTAAGCCGTTTTTCGGCGTGATGGGCGTGGCGCCGCCGCCGGCATGGGGCCGCATCACCTCGCTGGTTCCGCGCGCAATGGGCGGCAACCTCGACAACAAGGAACTGGCGCCAGGCGCCAAACTCTATCTGCCGGTATTCGTGCCGGACGCGCTGTTCTCCTGCGGCGACGGCCATGGCGTCCAGGGCGACGGCGAAGTCTGCGTCACCGCGATCGAGACCGCGCTGCAAGGCCGTTTCAGGCTGACGCTGCGCAAGGATCTGCGGCTCGACTATCCCCGCGCCGAAACGCCGACGCATTACATGACGATGGCAATGGACCCCGACCTCGATCAATGCGTGGTGCGGGCACTGCGCGATATGATCGTGCTGCTGGGTGAAAAGCGGAATTTGTCGCGCGAAGATGCCTACACGCTCTGCAGCCTGGCCGCCGACCTCCGCGTGACGCAGACTGTCAACGGCTCCAAAGGCATCCACTGCATGATCGCGAAAGAGATCGTGCATGGGTAAAGTTTAAATACAGACGGCGAAGGTGTTCGCTTTTACCCTATCCGCCAGCCGACTTCGGCGGCGAAGTTCTGGTAGAAGTCGGCGTCATAGGCACGCTCCGGCGTTTGCCGCACGCGCTCGTCGAGCCGGTTGGCGTCGTCGCCGACCAGAATGCGCCAGCGCTCGGCCTTGACACCATCGAGAATTATTTTTGCGGCAGCGCCGGCCGTCATTGGCGCCTCATCGCGGAAACTCCGCGCGCGATCGAGCGCAATCGCCTGGATATCCTCATCCGACATCGGCGCCGTGTCCATGCCCATGCCCTTTAGGCGCTGGCGCGCCGCCAGCACTTCGTTCGCGCTGAGACGATCGGATTCGGTGCCGCTCTGGATCTTGCGGGAGTTGGAAACGATCGAGGTGCCGATATGGCCGGGCATCACGACCGAGCATTTGACGTGCGGCGCGTTCAGCCGGAGATCATTGATCAGCGCCTCCGTGAATCCCTTCACCGCGAACTTGGCGGAGCTATAGGCGGTGTGCGCCACGCCCATGCCGACGGACGCCCAGAATCCATTGACGCTGCTGGTATTGACGATGTGGCCCTCGTCGGCCTTCACCAGCATCGGCAGGAAGGTGCGGACGCCGAGATAAACGCCGCCCCAGCAGATGTTGAAGGTCTTTTCCCACTGCTCGCGCGTGTTGGTGAAGAGGCTGCCGCCGCCGCCGATGCCGGCGTTATTGAACAGGAGATGAATCTTGTCGGTAGCCTGCCGCTCGACGATTTCGTCGCGGAAACGCAGCAGCTGGTCCTCAATGGAGACGTCAGCGATATGGGTGGTGATCCGCAGGCCCTGCGGCAGCCGCTCGACCTCGCAAAGCCGTTTGGTTTCCGCCATGGCATCGGCTGAAATATCGCACATCGCGACATTGCAGCCCTCGGCAACGAGTTGGCGCGCGAGCTCGCGGCCCATGCCCGTGCCGCCCCCGGTGATGACAGCGATCTTTCCGGCAAAATCCTTCATGGGGGATCGCTGACCTTTCCGTTGCAATATTGCGAGATTTTGGTCGGAGCGGGGATTTGAACCTCCGACCCTGGCAGACCCTGGGAGTAGCGTTTCCCGGCTTTTCAGACTAGTGCACAAGCCACAAAAATGCCCGTAACTCAAATGTCTTTTCTTGCGTATGTTTCTCGAGGGTGGAGGTCGCTTCGCCAATTGATCCAGACACGGGGTCGGACCGATCGGACACGCCGCTGAGACATGGTCGGCACATGGCGGATATCATGCGGTCCGGTCAGGCCCGCGACCTATACGTTATCGGCGATTTCGTTGTTTAGGGACCGGGTGCTGTCGATCCAGCGGTCGCAATCCATATTCACTGCATAAGCGATTGGTCGCTGCGACCACGGTTTGCCTGTCGAGAATTTCCATAAGCTGGCTGATCGCTTCCTCCGCGTCGCCTGGAGCCCGCTCAATGTGTTCCCTGAGCAGTAGCTGCGCATCGCGCATGGCTCGAACAATCAGTTCTTCATCGGCAATACAGACGAATCCGGCGATGTTCATGCTGGTCTCCGGCGGTCGGCGGGGCGATCGTACGGGGTCTCAATTGCGCTTAAGCCAATTGGTTCCAGGCGCTCGGGCGCCCGGGCAAAGAAATTCGGCAAGAGCATGGAATTTCCCGGCGTTTCGCCAAAGGCATGCTAAAATTAAATGCTTCGTTGATTCAGCATTAGAGGCAAAAATGTCTCGAAAAACCATTTTACTCCTGGTGGGCTTGTATTTGCTGGCGGCCCTCGCCTTTGGTGTTTTCCACGTCGTGACCAATCCATTTTTCGCCGGCCTGAACGCGGCAGCAGTGGGAAAGGCTGTCGGAGGCGCGCTTCTGCTATTCGGAGGAGCGGGTCTTTTACCGGTATTGGGCTGGGCGCTTTATCGCTTTAAGCCTCCATATGCGATCTGGCCGATGCTTTCATGGGCATTTCTCGGAATAGCGCTGGCGTATTTCTTTGAAATCGGCGTGAGGCTGGAGCGCAATGTCCAGATTTCCATACTTGCGAGAAATCTCGCTCAGTCGGATGCCAAGCTCAGCTGTCTCGACAGTCAACACGCCAGCAAGTTCAAAAGCGAAGTTGGAATCACCGAGCGCGAGGTTTCGATCTACTGCGACTGTGTTTCTGAGGCTACCGCGGCGTCGGTTACGACCGAGGAACTCACATACATCGCCACAAACGGAAGAGCGCCACAGCCTTTGCAGGAGCGGGCAGCCCAGCTTGGACGGCCGTGCAGAAGCCTGTTTGGCGCAAAGTGAGGCGCAAGCGCGGCGCCGCCTTTCATTATCGACGCGCTGAAATCTTGCGGATCTCGATTGGCGCATCAGATTTGGCGCAATCCCGGATTTTCTGCTTCATTATCAGCGAAGCTTTGAAGAGTGCGACGCGGTGCGGAAGAATCGGCGCTTCGACGCCTGTTTTCGGGTTCCGCCCCATGCGTTGGCCCTTCTTGCGCACCGTGAATGTCCCGAACGATGACAGCTTCACTGTCTCGCCTCTCACCAGGGCGTCTGCGATCTCCTTCAACAGGAGATCCAGCAGGGCGGACGACTCCTTTCGCGTCAATCCGGCTTTCGTTCGGTAGAGCGCGTCAGATAGCTCGACGCGTGTGACGTTCTTTCGGCAGGCAGGCATCAATTCCACCTCCAACGTCCGGGAGGCTCGCTCTGAACTACATCAGCCGCGAACATTTCCCACGTTGGCGAAAGGAAGCACAGGTCCTGCGGCGGCGGCATTGTCCTGGATCAACGCGTCGGCAAAATGATTGGGGGATCGAATAAGTCTTAAGATGGCGCAATTGCGGAGGATGGCCTGTCCCTGAGCCGTCGGCACCGACCAGCGGTTCTGCTTCACTTACGCTGCCGCGTCGTACATAGTCTGAATGAACTCACCGCGTCGAGGTCCAGCCCACCGTAACGCACCCAAGGCCGCAACCATGCAGCAGAAATTCGACCGCGCCGCAGAGGATCTTGGCAACTCGATCCATCTCGAACATGTTAACGTACAGGTACCCGATCAGCGTTTGGCCACATTATTCTATGTCGCCGGGCTGGGACTTACCCGCGACCCATATCTGATGGTGTCGGACACCAATATGTGGGTCAACGTCGGCAGAAGCCAGTTTCATCTGCCGAGCGGCAAGGCGCAGGTGCTCCGGGGTCACACTGGCATCGTCATCTCAGACCGCGACGCCCTGCTCGGCAAACTCGCGTCAGTAGCCGAGAAGCTAGGCGGCACCGCGTTCGCGTTCAGCGAGCATAATGACCATGTCGAGACAACTTGTCCCTGGGGCAATCGCGTGCGCTGCTATGAGCCGGATCCCGCGCGATTCGGGCGCATAACGCTCGGCATCCCCTATGTCGAGTTCGAGGTGCCCGTCGGGACCGCGGCGGGTATTTGCGCCTTCTATCCTCAGATCATGGGGATACCCGCCGAGGTTATGAACGGCGACGCCACCATCGCGCGTGCGAAGGTGGCTAACGACCAGTATCTTCAATTCCGCGAAATCGATCGGCCGCAGCCGGAGTACGACGGCCACCATGTGCAGATTTACATCACGAACTTCTCAGGCCCCTACGGCCGGTTGTCGGAGCGCGACCTGATCTCCAGCGAGGACAATCAATATCAATACCGCTTTCGCGACATCGTTGATCCTGCGAGCGGCAGACACCTGTTCACAATCGAGCACGAAGTGCGCAGTACGACACACCCGATGTACCTGCGGCCGCTGATCAACCGCAATCCGGCGCAGACCAACCGCACTTACGCGCCCGGTCATGACCAATGGGTCTGGGCAATGGAACCGGACGGGTACGACAGAAGATAGAGTCGCCAGGTATTTTTCCCTCGGAGCGGTTGGAATATTGAGAATTTTCAATTGTCGCCGGTCACTTATTCAGCGCGCTTTTCCTGATCTGGCTGTGGAGCGCTTTCAGCGCGTCGATATATATCTCGGAGAACGTGGGGAACGGCTGGATGGTGTCGCGCAGCACCTCGAGCGGCACGCGGGCGCGGATCGCAAGAGTAGCCTGCTGCAGCCACTCGCCGGCCTCCGGGCCGAACGCGTAGGCGCCGGTCAGCCTCTCGCCGTCGCTGAGCAGGGTTATGAATCCGTTCGACTTGTCGTAGGCGCGCGTATAGGTGGCTGTCTTCGCTACCTCAGATACCGGGACGGTTGCGCTGAAGGTGGCTTCGGACGCGCCGACCGAGGCCGCCTGCGGATCGGTGAACACCACCCGCGGCACGGCCTCGTAGTTGGCCTCGCGCGACTCGCCGAGGATGTTCGCCGCGACGACCCGGCCCTGATACTTCCCGACGTGGGTCAGCTGCCAGATGCCGTTGACATCGCCGATCGCCCACAGGCGCTCGCCCGCGCTCAGGCGCGCGTCGACCGGAATCCCGCGGCCGTCGGCTTTGACGCCGACGGTCTCCAGGCCGAGCCCATCGACGCGCGGACGGCGGCCGGTGGCGACCAGCAGCCGATCACCGCTGAGCTTGCGGCCGTCGTCGAGTTCCAGGAAGAAGCGTTCACCCTCACGCCGCGCGGCGGTCGCATGCACGCCGAGTGCGAGTTCGACGCCGTCGCGACGCAAGGCGTCGGCGAGTGCCTCCCCCAGCGGCCGGGGCTCGCGAGGGAGTACGTGCGCAGTGCCCTCGACGAGCACCACCTCGCCGCCAAGTCGACGAACGGCCTGCGCCATCTCTACGCCGACCGGCCCACCTCCGAGCACGAGCAGCCGGCGGGGGACGGCCTTCATGCCGGTCACCTCACGGTTCGTCCAGATGCCCTCAAGACCGCGCAGGCCCGGCACGGGCGGGATGATCGGATCGGAACCCGTCGCCAGCACCACGTGTTCGGCCGCGTAGCGAACGCCGTCGACATCGACCATGCCCGTTCCGGCCAGCCGGCCGCGACCGCGAAGCAGGTCGATGCCATGACCGGCGAGCCAACGCTGCTGGCCGGCGTCGGAGTAGTTCGACACCATGTAGTCACGCCAGGCAAGAGCCGCCGCGATGTCGACCTGCGCCGTCGCCGCCGCGTCGTTCGCGCCGCGCACGGCCTCGCCCGGGCGCAGCAGCGTCTTGGACGGAATGCACGCCCAGTAGGAGCACTCGCCACCGACCAATTCGCGCTCGACAAGTGCGACGCGCAGACCGCCCTCTGCAAGCACGCCGGCGCAGTGCTCGCCCGGCGAGCCGCCGCCGATGACGATGACGTCGTGGCCGCCGCTCATGTCGGCAGCTCCCTGCCGGCCTGCTCCCGGACGATGTATTCGGCGTACCAGTCCGGCCAGTTCGCATCGTTCTTGCCGATCCGCTTCTCGTGCTCGCCGTGCGCGGACGCCGCGCGTCGGAGCGCGGTCGCGAGTTCACCGGACGAGGTGAAGGTCGTGTCGTCGGCCTCCACCCGTCCGGGCAATCGCGCGGTGACCTCCTGGAACAGCCAGCCGTTGCCGTCCGGATCTCTGAACGAAGCGTATGAGCGGTAGCTGCGGTGGTCGGGATCCGGACCGCTAACCCGGAGCCGCCCAAACAGGTAGGGCTCGTCCGTGCCGTTGTGCACGTCGCCGGCGTCGTGGAACACTTCGCTGATCTCGACGCCGCGACCGAGCAGCTCATCGTGGGCGGCCTCGATATCGGCGACGATCAGGTACAGTCCCTGGGCAGAGCCGGGTGCCGCCGCGGTGACGTTCTTGCCGAAGATGACCGAGCACCCGGAGCCAGGCGGCGTGAACTGGATGACGCGGAAGTCGTCACCGGCGGCGAAGTCGGCATCGAGCCTCCAACCCAGGCCGTCGTAAAAGCGCTTGGCGCGATCGACGTCCGAAACGGGGATGACGACGACCTCGAGCTTCATGTCGACCCGCGCTCCCGGGGTCTCGATGGCAGTTTCGCTGCGCGCCTCGGTGACTTCGGAGCCTAGTCTCGTATCCATGGTGAATCTCTCCCTGGCTTCGTTTAATTGTATTGACCGCGCTTGGGGCTCGGCCGGCCGATTGCTGCGGGATGACACTCGCGCAAAGGCCGGGAAATTGCGCGTTATGTGTTGTTAGAAGCTGTTAGCTCTTGTGAAGCAAGGTACCCTCGTCCTTGTCGCTGCGGCAACCGCAATGCCGTGGGGTGCGAATGCGACAACCTATACGTTCCAGACACTCGACCCACCTCACCGGTCAATCGGCTGCTTGGCGTCAACGGCCATAACGTAGCGGTTGGACTTTATAACGACGCCAGCGGGAACAGCCACGGCTACACATATACCATTTCCAGCGGCACGTACTCGCCGGTCGACTCGTCGGATTCTATGTAGATGCCGCCAGCAACACGCACGGGCTGCTGGCCTCTGCCGTCCCCGAACCTTCCACATGGTCGATGCTGCTTCTCGGCTTCGCAGGCATCGGCTTCATGGCGTATCATCGGAAGTCGAAGCAGCTAATGATCGCCGCCTGATTCTACGGCCGAGATACGAATTGAAAAGCCGCGGCCTTTAGCACGGTGGCTGTGACGCTGTTTACGCCCGCCGGACTTCGTTGCGTGTAACGAACGCCAGAGATTTTTTGCGAAGGCACTTTTGGGCACAAGGACTCACTGGCTTGGGTCGCTCTTGCGCAGGAACACATAGTCCGCGGAGTATGGCACGCTACGATAATCGCCTGCGTTCTCGCATGATCCTTGCGCTAACCCACCTTTCGTATTGATACGCTGGACCGTCGTAACATTGGACAAGATCCCGTTACCGCGATGATCCGCCGCGTCAATCCGGAGCCACGGAATGTCGTTAGGCGTGGCGCCGGGCGCGCTTGCGGTGGCCACTTTGCCCTTTACTCCGCTTCCATCGAAGTAATCCCAATTTGGTCCGGCGTAATGTCGTCCAATTGATTTCCCGTCGACGATGAGTGTGGCAATGGGCTCACGCAATTGCCACGTTAGTGCGCGACCCTCCGACGGAGACTTTGCGGAATCGGGTTTGCACTCGTAAATCTGAGCGCCCTCTGCATGGACGCTGATGACTATTGTCCAGTCAGATGTGGCACCCGCTATCGGCACTTGTGCGTATGCCTCCGCTGCCAGCGGGACGGTAAAAAGCGAGAGCGCGTTGAGCAGCACTTTCGAAAAGATATTCATTGATCCTCGGTCTTGTTGGTGTTCATTCCTGCAGGGGATTCGCGGAGTGTTCTACCGCTCGCGCAAGGTCTCCTGCCTGTAGCGGAGCAACGGCGACAGGAGATAACCCAGAATGGCGCGCGACCCGGTCTTGATTTCCACCGTCACCGCCATGCCGGGCGACAAGTTCACGGTCCTGTCGTCGATCTGCATTTTGGTGCGGTCGAGTGAAATGCGCGCGGTGTAGTTCAGTTCCTGGCCCTTCGGTTCGCTGGTTTCGTTTTGCGCCCCGAGTTCCACGGTCATTGGAACGGTCCTGTTGCCGGTCGCGAATGACGGCATCCTGCGAAACCGTAAGCACCTGGCCGTGCAGGAGGCCGTAACGAGTAAAATTGAAAGTATCGACCTTGATCTCGGCTTGCTGCCCGGCGTGAACGAAGCCGATATCGCGGTTTGACACCATGGCCTCGATTTCCAGCCGGCTTTCACTTGGCACGACCACTAGCAGCGACTGCGCGGGCGTGACCACGCCGCCGACCGTGTGGATCGCGAGCTGCTGCACCACGCCGTCCACGGGAGCGGTCAGCAGCTGAAGCCTGGTCTTCCGCTCGGCCTTTATCAGGTCCTGGGCGAGCCCGCTCGCCTTCTGCTCGGCCTTGGCGAGTTCATCGGAGAGTGTATGCCGATATTCGGCCGCTGCCTGGCCGCGGGTCTCGCGTATCGCGGCGATAGCCGCCTCCGTCTCCTGCAAGTGACTCTTCTGAACGTTGAACTCCTCTTGTTGCTCGACCAGCAGCTGGAACACCTCAAAATAACTGAGCTTCGAGCCAAGCTCCTTCTCCACAAGCGTCTTGCGGATGTCGACGCGCGACTGGATCACCGGAATGATCGTCTCGAGCTTGTGGATTGTCGCCGCCGTTGTGGCCTGCTCGGCTTCCTTCTGCGACTGCTGGCGGACGAGTGCCGCAATCTTGGCGCGATGTTCGGTCACCTGGTTCAGCAGAAGCTGACGCTGGGCAACGATCAGTTCCGGGTCCGCGTCGGCGGGCGGCATGAAGTCGGTCACGGGATCATCACCGCCGGCGAGCGCCGCGCGCAACCGCGCGATGTTGAGCCGCTCGGCGAGAAGGTCGTTGCGCAGGTGATCGCGCTCGGCCTCGTTTACGGTCGGATCGAGCTCGACCAGCACGTCGCCTGCCTTGACCGCCTGCCCGTCTTGCACACGAATGGACCGAACGACCCCGCTCTCGAATGGCTGAACGACCTTGGTGCGATCGCCCGGCAGGATTTTTCCGGCCGCCGACGCGACGATGTCGATTGTGCCCCACCAGGCCCAGACCAGCGCTGTACAGAACAGCAGGATGATGGTGGCCCCGACTGTTCGACCGATTGGCGAAGGCGGCGTTTCCACAATTTCAAGTGCAGCCGGCAGAAATGCCAACTCTTCGCCGCGCCTCTCCTGCGCACGCCGAAACGGGATGACGCGCGGCAAGGGCGTGACGGCAACTGCTGCTTCAACCGGCTTCATGGAACCCTGCCTGCAACCGATGCAACGATGCATAGCGGCCGCCAGTTTTGATCAGCGCGTCATGGGTGCCGTCCTCCACCAGGCGGCCGCGGTCGAGCGTGAAGATGCGATCCACCGCCCGCACGGTCGAGAGACGGTGCGCGATGATCAGAACCGTCCGCCCCTTGGCGATCTGCCTCATGTTCTGCTGAACGATGCGCTCGCTCTCATAATCGAGGGCGCTCGTCGCCTCGTCGAAGATCAGGATGCGCGGGTCGGTCACGAGCGCGCGCGCAATCGCAATACGCTGGCGCTGGCCGCCTGAGAGCGTCGAGCCGCGCTCGCCGACCACTGTGTCGTAGCCTTCCGCCAGTTCGAGGATGAACTCGTGCGCTCCGGCGAGCCGTGCCGCCGAAATGACGCGCTCCATCGGCATCGCCGGATCAGAGAGCGCGATATTGTCGCGCACAGAACGGTTGAACAGCACGTTCTCCTGCAGGACGACGCCTATCTGGCGGCGCAGCCAGGCCGGATCGGCCATGGCGAGGTCCATGCCGTCCACCAGCACGCGCCCGCGCTCCGGGACGTAGAGGCGTTGGACGAGTTTAGCGAACGTGCTCTTGCCCGACCCTGAGGGCCCGACGATGCCAACCGTCTGTCCCGCCGGCACCTCGAAGCTGACGTCTTGCAGAATCTCCTGTCCGTCGAGACGATAGCGGAACGTGACGTGATCGAACCTGATGTCGCCGCGGATCGCCGGCAACCGCGCACGCCCCGACGAGTAGGTCGGCTCGGCGGTGGTGTTGAGGATGTCGCCCAGCCGCGCGACCGACAGACGCGCCTGGTGAAAGTCCTGCCAGATCTGCGCGAGACGCAGCACCGGCGCGCTGACGCGGCCCGCCAGAATGTTGAAGGCCACGAGTTCGCCGACCGACAGGCTGCCGTCGATGACCAGCTTGGCTCCCCAATAGAGGATGCTTGCCGTGACGATCTTGCTGACGAGCTGCACCGTCTGGCTCGCGGTGTTGCCGAGGCTCAAAACGCGGAAGCTCGCGGCCACGTATCCGGCGAGTTGTTCCTCCCAGCGGCGCTGCATCTGGGGCTCGACCGCCATGGCCTTGAGCGTCTCGATCCCGGTCACGCTCTCGACCAGGAAAGCCTGGTTCTCGGCGCCGCGCTGGAATTTCTCGTCCAGCCGCCGCCGAAAAAGCGGCGTCGCCATGGCCGAGATCGCGATATAGAACGGGAGCGAGCCGAGGACGATCCAGGTGAGAAGCGGCGAGTAGAAGAACATCACCGCCAGGAATACGAAGGTGAAGAACAGGTCGATAACGAGGGTTAAGGCCGAGCTGGTGAGAAAATTGCGGATGTTTTCCAGTTCGCGTACGCGCGCCACCGAATCCCCTACTCGCCGTGCCTGAAAGTAGGCCATCGGCAAAGCCAGCAGGTGTTTAAAGAGACGCGCGCCAAGTTCGACATCGATGCGGTTGGTGGTGTGCGCAAACAAATAGGTCCGCAGAATTCCCATTACGGTTTCGAAGACCGAGATCGTCAGCAGCCCGACGATCAGCACGTCAAGGGTGCTCAAGGCCCGATGTACCAGCACCTTGTCGATGACGACCTGGAAGAACATCGGCGAGACGAGGGCGAAGAGCTGCAGGAAGAACGACGCGATCAGTACCTCGCCGAGAAGATGTCGATATTTGTGGATCGCTCCCAGAAACCAGGTGATGTCAAACCGGCGGGTGATGTCCGACAATCCGGCCCTGCGGGTCATCAGGATCAGCCCACCGTTCCAGATCGCCTGGAGATTGTCCCGCGTCATCAGCACGGGTCGCGGCGCCAGCGGCGACTGAACCAGGACTTTGTCCTCGGTGGCCTTGGCAAGCACCAGGAACCCGCCATCGCTCAGGATCGCGATCGCGGGCAAGGGGGTGCGGGCGAGCCGCGACCAGTCGGTTCGATAGGCACGTGCCTTGAGCCCGAGATCCCTGGCGCACCGGAGCATCTCCGATACGCCGATCCGGTCTGTTCCCAGCCGATGCGCGATCTGTGCCGCATCGGCCGCGACGCCCTGGAGATGCAGCAGCGTCACAAGAACTTCGAGTCCCGGATCGGTCGGTCTCGTGCTGTCGGGTTCGGTGCTCATTGGCGCTCTCCAGGGTAACGTCGCGTCAGGCGTGCGGCTGCGTCAGCATCGGCGGCTGAGCTGACGACGGATCAGCAATCGGCATTGCGCCATGACCGTCACCGGCCGTAACGAAGCTCGATGCCATGAACTGGCCAAGCAGGGCAGCACGCGAAGCCGGTGAGGCATTGGTTGCCGTCACGGGATTGGCGGCGGACACCGGGCCGAAGACGTTGTTGTTACCGGTTCCGCCGTCGAGGACGTCCTGGCCGCCATTGCCGATCAGGATGTCATCTCCCGCGCCACCACTCAGCGTGTCGTTGCCGCGGCTGCCGATCAGGATGTCATTGCCATCGCCGCCATTGGCGGTGAACAGCATCGCACCACCAAGCCCGAAGCCATTGATGACATCATCGCCGCCAAGGCCGTTGATAACGATGCGATCGTTGGCGGCCTCGAAGCCGGTGATCGTCACATCGGTAGCGAGACCCGACACCGTGACCACGCCGTTGTTATCGGTGACGTTTATCACATCGTCGGCGTTGGTCGCGTTAATGACCACGGTGTCCGCCTGGCCATCGCCGACGCCGCTGCCCGGCCTTGATGACAGGTCGATGGCGACGTTCTTGACGTCGGTCTTGGACAGGTCGTTCACTGTGATCGTGTCCGCGCCACCCAATGCGTTGACATCGAGCGTCTCCACGCCGTTCACGTCCATGACGACGTTGCCGACGTCGCGGGACAGCCTTACCCGCGAGCCGTTGGCCGAAATGTCGATTTTCTCGCTGACGTCGGCGCCGTTGAACACAAGCGTGTCGTTGCCGGCCTGACCTTCGACCGTGTCGCTGCCGTCGCCCGGGTTCCAAACGAACGTGTCGTCACCCGCGCCCAGCAGAGCCACGTCGTTGCCGCGCCCGCCGTTGACGGTGTCGTTGCCGGCGCTGCCGATGATCATGTCATCGCCGTCCCCGCCGTTGAGCGTGAGGTTGACCTGGCCGGAATGCAGCCTGGAAGCGTCGATGGTGTCGTTGCCGGCGCCGCCGTTGACGACGAGCGAGTCGTTGGCGGGTTCAACGCCTTTAATCGTCGTCTGCACCGACAGGCCATTGACTTCAATCGACGTACCGCTGCCGGCAACGATGATCCTGTCGGCGCCGGCCGTTCCGTTGACAGTCACAGCGTCAGCCTGCCCGTCGCCCTGCCCGCTTCCCGGCATTCCCGACAGGTCGATCGCAACCTGCTTCACGTCGGTTCCGGTAAGGTCGTTCACCGTGATGGTGTCGGCGCCGCCCAAGGCAGCAAGCTGGATGCGCTCGACACCGTTGAGGTCCATGGTGACGTTACCGACATCGCGGAACAGCCTCGCCCGGCTGCCATTGGCGGAAATGTTGATGTTCTCGGCGACGTTGGCGCCGACGAACTGGAGCGTGTCGAAACCGTCCTGGCCTTCGACCGTGTCGCTGCCGTCGCCCGGATTCCAGACGAAGGTGTCGTTGCCGCTGCCGAGCAGCGCGACGTCGTTGCCACGGCCGCCGATCACGGTGTCGTTGCCGTCGCCGCCGAGCAACCTGTCGGCGCCGTCGCTGCCGGTGATGGTGTCGTTGCCGGCGCCGCCGTCGATGGTGAGGCCGATGACACCGGCCGCAAGGCCGGCAGCGGTGATGACGTCGTTGCCAGCACCGCCCTCGACGATGAGTTGATCGTTGGCTCCCTCGGCGCCGGCAAGGGTAACCGTTGCGGGCAGGCCGGCGACCGTGACCGAGCCTCCCGCTCCCGCCACCTGAATGTTGTCGCTGCCGGGGGTGCCGTTGACGGTCACGGTATCGGCTGCGCCGTCGCCCACGCCACTGCGAGGTGTCGAACTCAAGATCGATCGCGACCTGAGTGACGCCGGTTCCGGTGAGGTCGCCGACATTGATGTTGTCGGCGCCGCCGAGCGCGTTGAAGTCGATGTGTTCGATGCTGTTGAGATCCATGGTGATTCCGGCAACATCGCGGTTGAACGTCACCCGGCCGTGGTTAGCCGTGATGTTGACGTTCTCGTTGACGTTGGCGCCGTTGAACACGAGCGTATCGGTGCCGTCGCCGCCATCGACCGTGTCGCTGCCATCGCCAGGATTCCAGGTGAAGGTGTCGTCGCCGGCGCCGCCGAACAGGGTGTCATTGCCGCGTCCGCCGGTGATGATGTCATTGCCGTTGCCGCCGAGCAGCGTGTCGTTGCCGTCGCCACCGGTGATGGTGTCGTTGCCGTCGCCGCCGTCGATGGTGAGCTGGATCAGGTTGGCGAGGCCGTTTCCGGCGGTGAAGACGTCGTCGCCGCCGTTCATGTTAAGCACGAAGTTCTCGGTGGTGCCGATGTCGAGGAAGAACGGTGCCGGGCTGGTGCGGTCGAAGCGAACGCGGGTGCCGTTGGCGGCGATGGTGAATGCTTCGGCCCCGTTGCCGCTATTGACCTCGGCGGTGTCGTTGCCGTCACCGCCCTCCATGAGGTCGCTGCCCTCGCCTGGATTCCAGATCATGCGATCGTTGCCGGCTCCGCCGAACATCTGGTCGCTGCCGGTACCGCCAATGAGCGTGTCGTTGCCGTCACCGCCGAACAGCAGATCGTTACCGCCCTTACCCAACAGCGTGTCGTTGCCTGCGCCACCGAATAGCTGATCGTTGCCAGAGCCGCCGGTCAGCGTGTCGTTGCCCGCGCCGCCGAACAATAGGGCGGCGGGCAGCGCACCGTTGGATTCGTCGAGCGAGATCGTATCGTTGCCGGCTTGGCCGAACACCTGGATCGTTCCGGTGTTGGCGACGGTCGGCTGGCCTCCTGCAATCGGCACGGCGCCGCCGTTGACGAGAATATTCCCGGCCGCATCTCGACTGGCGACGATGCTGTTGTCGAGGCTGTCGCCGAAAACTGAAAGCAAGCCGGCGCCTGTGGAAAAACTAGCTGTGGTAGCCATTGTGGTCGTCCTTTCGAAGGTGATGTCAGCGCAAATGCGTGAACCGAGATCTGGAAACAATGATTGACTTTCATGCCGATGCGGTCAGCCGTGGTTGGCGTCCTCAATAATCTCGGCACACGCATCCGCGGCCAAAGACCATTCAAGTTGATGTTCAGAAAAATCCGGGGCTCATATCCAGGCCGTTGGTTGCCAACAGCAGCGAAACGACGAGCCCCGCCCCGCAAAAGATCGCGATGGCCTTGAGTGTCTCGACCTCAGCCTGAGCTCCGGGCGTACGGTAAAGAACCCTTGCCGTAGCAGCCAAGCCCGTGCCTGGCGATAAACTCGAATTGGTAGCCATTGGTCTCTCCGTGATTTTGACCCGCGCGCATGCGTGGTTGCGGGCCACCAAGAATGGGGGCCCGGTGCTACGGAAGTATTTCAGGCAAGGACAATCGTGTTACGGTCGTAACATGCCGGATGTACGCAGGCAGCGGGCGAGAGCTGCGGCGAGTTCGGTGCTCGTCAGGGGCCAGCGCAGCACCTCGGAAATTCCAGCTTCCGCGAGCGCGCTGGCGCTGACATCCACAGAGGACGCAGCGGCGAGAAGGACGGGCTTCGACGGCGCAACCTCATTGAGGGCGCGCGCCAAATCCAGGCCGCCTTGAGATTCCGGCCCGTAACTGACCAGGATAATATCGAACCGGTCGGGCTCGGAACGGCACGCTGCAAGCGCATCGACCGGGTGTTCGAACCCAACCGGCTCGTATCCGAGCGCCGCCAGTTTTTCCTCGTCCCGCAACAGACGTTCTCGCTCGCTTTCGACGATCAGTACCGTCTCGCCGTGTCCAAGGGGTAGCGACTCCGGCTCGGCCATCGCCGGATCGACCGCGGCCGTCGCGGGCAGCCAAACCTCAAAGCGACTTCCAAGCCCGGGCTTGCTCTGCACACTAATGGCTCCATCATGATCACGAACGATTTCGCGAACAGTTGCGAGACCGAGGCCGGTGCCGGCCAAGCGAGTAGTAAAAAATGGCTCGAATATTCGCCGCGCAACACGCTCATCGAAACCGCGCCCGCTATCGCTGACAGAAAGGCAGACGTAGCGGCCCGGTGAGAGTTCGCCATCGCTCATTTGAAGTAAATCGGTCACCTCTTCTTGTTTCGCGGCGACCCGGATATGACCGCTGCCCTCCATCGCTTGCGCCGCGTTGGTGCAAAGATTGAAGATGACCTGCTGCAGCTGCGCGGGCTCGCCTGACACCGCGACGTCAATCGAAACGTCCTCGACGACGAGCTCGACGCCGGACGGCAGGGAAGCGCGGAGAAATGAGGCTGCCTCGCTCAGCAATGCGCGCACCTGCACTGGACGGACACGCGCGTCAGTCCGTCGGCCGAATGTGAGGATGTTGTCGACAAGATCGCGGCCACGCTCGGCCGCGTGGCGTATCTCGTCAATATGCTGTGCCGGTTTGGTTCCACGTGTAAGTTGCGGCTCAATCATCTCGGAATAGCCAAGGATGGCGCCGATGATATTGTTGAAGTTATGTGCAATGCCGCTAGCGAGCGATCCGACCATTTGCATGCGACGCGCCCGTTCCAGCCGCATCGTCAGTTTGGCCCGATCGCGCTCAAGAAATTCGCGCTCGAGGGCATTGGCTACGGCGTCCCCGGCAAGCCGCACTATCGGTACTGGAAAGATTTTGTTCCGTATCGGCCGGAACGCGTCGAAACCCATGATGCTTCGCACCCTACCCGGCCGAGTTAACGGCACGCAGGCCCAGGCACGCACGCCCGCCGCTGTCAGCGCGTCCTTCACCGGACCGGTCGGCAAGGCCGCCACATCCGGAACCGTGACACTGTCCGGTTCAGCGACGCCGAGTTGCTCGGCCAATGTTAATGCCTTATTGGGCCAGGCCGGCGGGAACGCTTTTCCGTCACCCGACCATGTGTGCACTCGGATGGGCTGCTCATCCATTACGATATAAGCGCGATCCGCGCCGATCGTCCGGCTAAACTCGCCGAGTACTTGCTTGAGCCGCGCCCCGGTTTCGGCCGGCGAGCAGTTGATCAGACGCGTCGAATTCTCGGCTATGACATGCTCAAATGCTGCCCGCCGTCGCAGTGCGATGGCGCGGGCACGCAGCCGCAGGCCGAGAAGGACAAGCATGATAAGTAACAGCAGCGAAACCAGGTATAGCAGCAGCCGGAAACGCTGCTCCCCCGCTTCAACCCTGGACCGGTGCTCTGAAAACAGTGCGCGGGTTTCATCGAGTGGCCGTCCGCTGGGCACGGCGATGAAGGCTTTCAGATTTTCGTCGACCGCAGGCAGCAGATCATACAGCAAACGAGCATGCGATAGCATGGCCCGCGCCGCTTCCGCGTCCGGCCCGGCGGCGGGCGCTTGCTCCGCATATTGCTCGATCCGCTCCTGGAGCGCCTTGAGGGCGTCGGACGATCGGTCGCGCGAGAGATAGAGGATCGCCGCCGCCAATGCGCTCGTTGCCGGTTCCAGTTGCGCATCATGGGCACGGAACGCCGGACTTGTGCTCAGGAGACCAACGAAGGACAGCGAATTCTGCAAGAGTGCGTTGCCGGTCTTGAAACGCTCCATCAATTCTTCCTGTTCAGCGACCGCCGCCGCCAGCCGCTCAACCGGTGCGACATCGAGGCCCTCAGTCTGCGCATGGGAACGCAGCCGGACGACTGCGTCTTCCATCGCCTGCGCTGCACCGACCAGCGTGTCGTAGTCGCGAAGCAACCCGGCTCGCGCCTGCAGGACGTCGCGATGGAGAGAGGCCTCGGCGAGCGCATAATCGTCGAAGGCCCGGAGCGTCGCCGCGTAGGCCGGAGCGTTCGTATCGATTCCGCGCAGCAACAACCAGGTCAGTAGCGCGAGCAACAGGGAAACCCCGAGAAGGCCGGGCAAATTCTTCATGGGCGCGCGGTGCCTGTGCTTGGTGCGACGGTTGGCGGCCGTACGGCCCGGTCTCTGTAGACGCCGGTCAACGTGTTGAGGAAGGCAACGATGGCGGTGATTTGCTGCTCGGTTAGCACGCGGTCGAGCTGGGCCATGCCCATGGCCTTGACTGCTTCCGGCAGCGTGAGGACGCTGCCGTCGTGGAAATAAGGTGGAGTGGTCGCGACATTCCGCAAGCTGGGAACGCGAAGCATTTCGGGCTCCGGCGAGCCCAGCGGATGGAATATGCCGTGCCTCTGGAAGAGATTGCCGCCCACATTGACGCCCTGATGGCAGGCAATGCAGCCGAGCGATTTGAAAACCTGATAACCGGACAGCTCCTCCGGCGTGATCGCGTCGGCTTCGCCCTTAAGCCAGCGGTCGAAGCGGCTGCCCGGCGTAACCAGCGATCGTTCGAATGTGACGATCGCATCCAGGACAGCTGCGGCGTCGGGCTCGCGCCCGTAAGCGTCGCGAAATTGCGTCGCCGCTTCGGGGTCGGCACGCAGCTTGCTCACGACCTCGTCCGGACTCGACGCCATAATCGCGGGATTGCGGAGGCTTTGCTCGGCTCCCTCTTCCAGTGAACGAAAATTCCCTTCCCAATTCAGGCGAAAGTTCAAGCTTACATTGAAGACCGTCGGCGTATTGAACGCCATCGGCCGACCCTCGGGCACGTCGTGGGCATTGGCGCTGGCGCCATTGGTTCCTATATCGTGGCACGATGAACAACTGTGTGTATTATCGTGAGACAGACGCCGGTCGCTGAACAGTCGCTCGCCCAGCAGCAGACGCTTCGGGTCTTGGGCGCGCGGGGCGGGAATTGGCGTGATCGGCTCCTGGCCGGCGCGGGCCTGAAGCATCGGCGCTTGAGCGGCCGCCGGCGAGATGGCGTTCAGGCAAACGAAGGCCAGCAGGAGAAACGCAGTCTCACATCCGTGTACGGTCATAGTCACCGCCGGCAATATCATTGAAGGGGCTAGGCGGAATGAGCGGTTCATCACTAAATGACCCGGGCCCTCGCGGAAGCGCTGATCGCCAAGTATGCGTCCTCGTCGTGGAGGATGATCCAGCTTTACAGCGAATGATCCTAAACTATTTTGCCGAGAACAACATCCGCAGCCTGATGGCGACCAATCGTCAGGAGATGGTTGATAAACTTGGTGACACCGAGATAAATTTGGTGATCCTCGATCTTCGACTGGGTTCGGAGGATGGGTTAGATCTGCTACGAGAAGTCCGGTTGGGGTCCGACGTGCCCGTGATTATCATTACCGGTCACCGCCGCGACGACATCGATAGGGTGGTTGGCCTGGAACTCGGCGCCGACGATTATCTGACGAAGCCATTTAATCTGCGCGAACTGCTCGCGCGTGTCCGCGCGGTTTTGCGGCGGTTCGACGTCGGACGATCCGCACCTGCTCGGGAAGCCGAGCGCGGTCGCTTTCGATTTTCCGGCTGGCAACTCGACCGCAAGATCCGGAAGCTCACCGACCCGACCGGTGCGCCGGTGGCATTGACCAAGGGTGAGTATGCGATGTTGCTCGCCTTTCTCGAAGCGCCGCAGCGCCCGCTTAGCCGCGAGCACCTATTGCAGGCGACCCGCGTTCATGAGGATGTCTTCGATCGCAGCATCGACGTGCAAATTCTTCGCCTCCGACGCAAGCTCGAACGTGACCCCAGCGCGCCGCGCGTCATACAGACCGAGCGCGGCGTCGGGTATGTATTCACAGTTCCTGTTGAGCGGGTCTGACCCGCGCACCTACCTTCGCCGTCCTGGCTAACCCTGCTCACCCGTTCGGATCAAGGCAATGTTGGGAGCGCCCGGCTTACGTCAGGGCAACAGCATCGAGAGGAAACTTACGACAAATGCCTTCGTTGCGGAGAAATCCGAGCCGGTGTCGATCGTCGTTGGCACGACCAGGCCGCTTACGATCCCGATGGCGTAAAGGGCATAAAGAATCGTGGCAAAAAAAGCGAAATAGGCGACGAACCGGTAGAGAAATCCAATGAATTTCAACATTCGATTTGCCTGCACGTCTTGGCTGACGGTGTTGATCTGGGACATGAATTGACTCCGGCCAGGCAATGATTGGGATCGCAACAGTGGTCCGCGCAGGATGTCGAACACGCGGCCGGAAGGCTTTGCCCGGGGCTTGATTTTTGCATGAGGCGAGCCTGATTATTCCTTGAGAATTGGCGCGGCCCGGGAGCGCCGCGCGCAATTTATTTTTGAAAATCATACGCTTGATATCGAACCTCGCGAGTTGTTGCTCCGCTGCCGCGAGCCGCTGTCCATGCAACCTCGCATCTGGAAACTCGCAGCGGCCGGATACGACAGGTCCCGAAAAGGTCCGCTCCGTATCCATCCCGCCGGCCTGTACCGGATCTATCGCCCCAACCGAGAGCAGCCGCCTTCTCGCCGCCAACGCCGCAATTACCCGACGTTGCCGCAAGAGTCGCCGCCGCTTTCGACGGCCTCCACGTGTTCTGTGCGCACCAACAACGGCTCAGAAGAGCACAACACATTACGGCCGTAACACGATTACCAATAGCTGAAATACTTCCGTAGCGCAGGGCTATCATTCTATGCCTCTCGAAGGCACGTGACATCGGTTGTCGATCATGGCTCTGCGCGACACAGCGCTTTGCTTCACATCGGGAGGCGCCACATGGAATTTGTCTTGGTGAATGGCCGAACACCTCGCTCGCGGTCGTGCTGTGCGCTGTGCTGCGAGCCAATCGGAGAGAGCTATCTGCGAGAAATCGGGACGCGACTCTCCTATTGCAATCATGAATGCTACGTCGATCACTGCACGATCTCCCTCCTGGCTCTCAAAAATCATGCCCAGGGCATCATGAATAGCCAGACCGAAAACTGCAGGGCCTAGGAACTATGGCCTGGTCACGCGAGCAGCAGCCACACTGGGCTTTGCCGTTGCCCGATCGGCCCGCGATCGCCGTGCTGCCCTTCAACAACATCAGCGGCGAACAGGAGCAGGAATATTTCTCCGACGGGATCAGCGAGGACATCATCACCGCGCTGTCCAAGCTGCGCTGGCTCTTCGTGATCTCGCGCAACTCTTCCTTTACCTACAAGGGCAACGCCGCGCATATGAGGGAGGTCGCCGAGGAACTCGGCGTCGGCTACGTGGTCGAGGGCAGCGTGCGCAAAAGCGGCGACCGTGTGCGCATCACCGCGCAGCTCAACGACGTCGTGACCGGGAGCCACATCTGGGCGGAGTGCTATGATCGAGATCTCGCCGATGTGTTCGCGGTGCAGGACGAAATCACCGAGGCCATCGTCGCTGCGATCGAGCCACAGATCTATGTTGCAGAAAATTTCCGCGCCCGGCGCAAGCCGCCCGGCAGCCTGGACGCCTGGGACCTGGTGATGCGGGCGCTGTCGCATTACTGGCGCGTGACGCGGCAGGACAACGTTGTCGCCCAGGCGCTTCTGGAAAAAGCGATCGCGCTTGATTCTGACTATGGCCAAGCCCTCTCCGTGCTCGCCACCAGCCATATGTTCGGCGCCCATTTGGGCTGGGCGGATATAGCCACGTCCGCGCCGATCGCCGAGCGCGCAGCGCTCGCGGCAATCCAGGCTGATCGCGAGGACCCGTGGGCGCACAACGCGCTGGGCAGCGTTTATTTTTCTACACTACGCCTCGACAACTCGATCGCCGAATTCGAACTGGCGTTGCAGCTCAATCCGAACTTCTCGCTGGCTAGAGGCTATTACAGCCTGGCATTGTCCTATAGCGGGCGCTGGCAGGAAGCTTATGATGCCGCGCAACGTGCAATTCGGCTAAGCCCGCGCGATCCCTCTTCCGCGATTTATTACGGCGTCGCCGCTTACGCCCAGTTTGTCGGACGAAACTACCAGCGGGCCATCGATCTTGCGCGCGAGGCAATCCGTCAGCGCGGCGATTTCACCGTGGCTTACCGGGTACTGACGGTTGCAGCCAGCATGGCTGGACAGACTGAGGTCGCGGCGGCCGCTCTTCGGGAGCTGCGCCGTACGCAGCCCAATATCTCTCTTGCCTGGATCGCAAACCAATTGCCCTGGAAGCTCGAGGCCGACCGCGAGCACTATCTGGAAGGCTTTCGCCGTGCGGGGTTAGGGTAGGCATATCTCGATATTGCGCGGCAGACCGTCCCGACCCGCGCGGGGTACTAGCGCTTCGCATATCCTTGCATTCCACGCCTCGCCCAAGGTGGCGGCTCAGCCGATAGAGGTGAACTTCGCCAGACGGGCGCGGCAGTTGGAAAAGGCCGAGCGGAACGACCCGGCCCGCGGCCAAGTCGGCTTGTACCATATCACCGTGTTCGACAGGTCGAAGCGGACAACGGCCGGCGTACCAAAGCTAGCACTTGATTTCCTGCCGCGACCGGCGACAATGAGGTCGCGCGAGCATTCCGGAACCAAGCTCTCTGTAAGACGGGGAAAACCCGCTCGGCGACGGCAACACCACAGCTGCGCGGGAGGGTTCCGGTATGGCGATATGGTTCGCGCGCTGGCTGCAGTGCCTGCTCTCCGAAGAATTCACCCTGTTTCGCGCCGGAATCGCCATCGCCGCCGGACGAGTGGGAACACCAACAAATGATCGCCGAGACAACGTGTTGCACACGCGAGAACGTGCGCATGCGTTGAACCACGCGGGCGCGACAGTCTGAAAGGGAATCCAGGCTGGCGTCAGACCGGCCGAAAGGAATCACCCGGGGAGGAATGCATGACAACAGTAACCCGACGTAACCTCCTCAAGCGCGGCACCGCGCTCGTGGGCGGCATGGCCGGTATCCTGGCCACTGGCCGGGCGCCCGCTTTTGCGCAGGGCACGACGCTACACTGGCTGCGTTGGAACGACTTCGTGCCGGCTTCCGATCAGCTCCTGCGCAAGGAGCTGCTGCCTGCTGCGGAGAAAGCGCTGGGAATCAAGATTAATCTCGAGACCGTGAATGGCAACGACCTGCAGCCGCGTATCACTTCGGCAATTCAGTCGGGCTCAGGTCCCGACATCATCATGCTCTTCAACAACCACCCGCAGATCTATTCGGAGAGCGTCGTCGACCTGTCCGACCTCGCAAGTAGCGTGGGCAAGGCCGAGGACGGCTACTACGATCTGTGCAAATCGAACTCGGCCGACGGCCAGAAGTGGATCGCCCTGCCATGGACTATCGTCGGCGCGATGATCGCCTACCGAAAATCGTGGTTCGACGAGGTCGGCTCGCCGACCTTCCCCGACACTTGGGAGAAGTATCGCGATGTCGGCAGGAAGCTCAAGGCCATGGGCCGGCCGATCGGTCAGACGCTCAGCCACACGTTCGGCGATGCGCCGACGTTCAGCTACCCCTACCTTTGGTCGTGGGGTGGCACCGAGATCGAGAAGGACGGCAAGACGGTCAACATCAACAAGAAGGAGGTTATCAACTCGGTCAAGTTCATGACGGCCTTCTGGAAAGAAGCCCATGACGAGGGCGGCCTCGCCTGGGACGACACCAACAACAACCGCGCATTCTTGTCGCAAACGATCTGCGCCACACTCAACGGTGCTTCGATCTACATCGAGTCGCTGCGCAATCCCGACAAGTATATCACTGAGAAGGGCGCGCAGCTGAAAACCGACATCCAGCACTCGCCGTTACCTAAGGGCCCGGCCGGGCAATTCGCCATGCACACCTACTTCTCACACGTCATTCCGAACTACTCGAAGAATCAAGCCGGTGCGAAGGAGTTTCTGAAGTGGATCCACACAAAGGCGAACTACGAGCCGTGGTTCGTCTCCCAGAAGGGCTTCGCGACGCCGCCGACCCACGAGTGGGAGAAGCACAAGTTGTGGGGCGAGGACAAGGTCATGGCGCCCTTCAAGGTCGCCGGCCTCCTCGGCCAGACGCCTGGCTTTCCTCTGCCCTCATCAGGCAAAAAGCCCGCCGAAGTGCTCACCAAATACATCATTACCGACATGTACGCCAAAGCAGTCCAGGGCGGCACTGCGGAGGATGCCGTGAAGTGGGCGGAAGGCGAACTCAAGAAGATCTATACTTGAAAGTGCGCTCTCACCAGTCCGTGCGGCTGCGAAGCGGCTGCCGCATGCCGGGCGCATCGGGTTTGAGCGATCGAGCGGTCTGCGCCGGGAGGCGGCGCGCTCAAGGGCTAGTCCACTCCGTCACCCGCGTGGTGTCGGCATCCAGCATGACGCGCCAGCTGGCGCGCGCATCGAGGTGAAGCGAAATGGCGATCGCTGAAACCCAAGTCTACATGCCACAGGCGCCGCGGCCCAGGCTCCGGCTGCTCGAGGACGAGCGTTGGCTCGCAATCGTGCTGCTGGTGCCGACCCTGGTGCTGCTCGGTATGTTCATCGCCTATCCGTTCGTGCGCGGCATCCTGCTGTCGGTGACCAACACGCGCGTGGGTGTGCCCGGCGACTTCGTCGGCCTCGCCAACTTCTACAAGATCTTCAATGACGGGATCTTTCGTACCTCCGTCTACAACACCTTCGTCTATACGGGCGTGACCACCGTCTTCAAGCTGGCGCTCGGGTTGTGGCTGGCCATGCTGCTCAACCGCAATTTTCGCGGCAAGGCTTTCACCCGTGCTTTCATCCTGCTGCCCTTCATCATCCCGACCGTGCTCTCGACTTTCGCCTGGAAGTGGATGTTCGACCCGACATTTAGCGTTCTCAATTGGCTCCTCTACCATCTCGGCTTGATCACCGGTCGGATCAATTGGCTGGGCGATCCAGACCTCGCCATGATTTCGATCATCATCGTCAACATCTGGCGCGGGGTGCCTTTCTTCGCCATCAGCCTGCTCGCCGGCCTGCAGACCATCAGTCCCGAGCTCAACGAGGCTGCCGCCATCGACGGCGCCAAGCCGTGGCAGCGGTTTTGGCACGTCACCTGGCCGCTGCTGCTGCCCGTGACCATGGTCGTCGTGCTGTTCTCGGTGATTCAGACGTTCGCCGACTTCCAGATCGTCTTTGTGATGACAGGCGGCGGACCGGCCAACGCAACGCACCTGTTCGCGACTTACGCCTATCAGATCGCCATCGGCACCGGCCTTTTGAGCGAGGGCGCCGCCATCGCGCTCGCCATGTTTCCGATCCTGTTTCTGGTCGTCATCATCCAGCTTCTCTACATCCGCCGCGTAGAGGTCCGCTGAGCCATGATCGAAGGCGCAAGGTGGCGAAAGTGGGTGTTCTTCTACGTCCCGATGGCGATGTTCCTGCTCTTCCTGCTGTTTCCTTTCTACTGGATGGTGATCACTTCGGTGCGGCCGGACGGCGAGCTTTACCGACCCTGGAATTCCATCAACTACAATCCGTTCTGGACCTGGAATCCGACATGGGACCACGTCAGATACCTGTTCGAGGAGACCCTGTTTGCATCGTGGCTGTGGAACACAACTTTCATCGCGATGGTGTCAACCGCTATCTCACTCGTGTGTGGCGTGTTCGCCGGCTATGCTCTGTCGCGACTGAGCTTTCCATTTGCCGGCAGCCTGGGCACCGGCATCTTCATCACCTACCTGGTGCCTCAGACGCTGCTGTTCATTCCGCTCGCCGAGATTATCCGCAACTACCGGCTGGGTGACACACCCTGGTCACTGATTCTGACCTATCCGACCTTTCTTATTCCGTTCTGCACCTGGCTCATGATGGGCTACTTCAAGGCAGTGCCCAAGGAGCTCGAGGAATGCGCGCGCATTGACGGCGCCTCGCGCTGGCAGGCCATGCTTTACATCGTCATCCCGGTAGCGATCCCGGGCATCCTCTCGGCCGGCATCTTTGCTTTTACGCTGTCGTGGAACGAGTTCGTCTATGCGCTTGTCTTCCTGTCCTCGCCTGGGCAGAAGACCGTGCCGGTCGGCGTCACATCGGAGCTGATCCGCGGCGATGTATTCTTCTGGGGACCGCTGATGGCTGGCGCCCTGCTCGGATCGATTCCGGTTGCCATCGCCTATTCGTTTTTCGTCGAGCACTACGTTGCAGGTTTGACCGGGTCGGTGAAGGGCTGACATCCCGGATCGGATTGGAAAGCGCGCATGCGGAATGCGTACAGGCCGTTGGGAGGCAGTGGAGCGAATGGGACAGGTCGTCCTCAAGGGGATCAACAAGTTCTATGACGGCGTGCATGCTGTCAAAGACGTCAATCTGCAGATCCGCGACAAGGAGTTCTTGGTATTCGTCGGACCGTCCGGCTGCGGCAAGACGACGACGCTCAGGATGATCGCCGGGCTTGAAGCAATCAGCTCCGGCGATATCTCAATCGACGGCACCGTGGTCAATGAACTGGCGCCCATGGATCGCGACATCGCCATGGTTTTCCAGAATTACGCGCTCTACCCGCATATGAGCGTGCACGACAACATGGCGTTCGGCCTGAAGATGCGCAAATTCGAAAAGCCCGAGATTGAC
Source organism: uncultured Alphaproteobacteria bacterium (assembly GCA_963732455.1). Classification (GTDB taxonomy): domain Bacteria; phylum Pseudomonadota; class Alphaproteobacteria; order Rhizobiales; family Xanthobacteraceae; genus Bradyrhizobium. Next base: position 138,114 of record CAVSZM010000011.1, read on the forward strand.
AAGCGCGTGCGGGACGCGGCCGACATCCTCGGCATCGGCGAATTGCTAACGCGCAAGCCGCGCCAGCTCTCCGGTGGCCAGCGCCAGCGCGTGGCATTGGGCCGGGCCATCGTGCGCCACCCCCGCGTGTTCCTGTTCGACGAGCCGCTGTCAAACCTCGATGCCAAGCTGCGGGTCCAGATGCGCGTTGAGCTCAAGAAGCTGCATCTGCGTCTCGGCACCACTGCCATTTACGTTACCCACGATCAGGTCGAGGCCATGACGCTGGGTGACCGGGTCGTCGTCATGAGGGACGGCGTGGTGCAGCAGGTGGGGGAGCCGCTCGAGCTATACAATCAGCCCGCCAACAAGTTCGTCGCGGGCTTCATCGGCTCCCCGGCCATGAATTTCGCCGCCGTTACAGTGACCGAGGCGAACGGATCGCTGATAGCCGTGAACTCCGGCTTGCGCATCAAGCTGCCGGACGAGACCGCGCAGCGCGTGCGCGGCCATATCGGCCACGAGATATTGCTCGGCGTGCGCCCGGAGGACCTCACCGTGGCGGGAACCGCCGATCCCGACCTCCTCTGCTTCGATGCTGTGATCGAGGTGGTCGAGCAACTCGGCTCGGAAATCCTGCTCGATATGAAGGTCGGCGAGGGCGTCATGGTGGCGAGCGTCGAGCCGACCGTGCGGGTGAAGGTGCGCGACAAGCTGCGCGTTGCCATGCGCCCTTCCAGGCTCCACGTCTTCGATGCCAAGACTGAGGCGGCAATCTAGCGCCGGCACAATCGAATGTCTTTGCTCTGGCCAAGCAACAGGCAATGGAATGTGCAATCGATCAGTCCAGCTGGAACGAAAGCGAGTACGCCGTCGTCCTGGATCAACCGTCGGCAAAATGATTTAGAGCGAGAGAACCGCTTTTGTTCAGCGCTTCTCGCAGCGGCGATTATTTTCCCGACGTTCCCCCTGGATGGATATTCATCTACGAGACAATCGCCGGCAGCGGCCTGCATTGGAACAGATTTGCCGGTCCGTCTGTCACGTGGCGCAGCACTGCTGGCACTGCGGGGGAATCCTCAAGTGCCGCCGAACTCGGGTCGCCCGATAGGCGCTTGGTAAATGATTCCTTAAGCCGACGCCTGTAGCTTTCTCCGGCAGTCCGGGGTGGTAACTGCCCGGTCAGGACCAGGAGCCACTGCCCATGGCCATCGAGATGCTACACTATGCGGACCTAGCTGCCCGGCTCAAAGTCTCACCGGAGGCCGCCCGGGCGCTTGCCAAGCGGCTCCGGTTGCCCCGATCGCGGGGCAATGACGGCAGGGCGCTGGTCAGCGTCGATCTTGCCGAGATCAACCATGCCCCACTGCCGGCCAGGTCAGCGGCCGGTCACCAGGCGGTCACCTCCCTGAAAGCCAAGATCGAAACGTTACAGGCCGAACTCGCAAAGCTGGAGGCAGTGGCGGGCGGTCACCGGGCGGACTTCGAGTGGGAGCGCGACCAGGGGCAAAAGCTGATGGCCGAGTTCCTGAAGATGATCGCCGCCACCATGTCAGCGAAAGAAGTCACGGCGCGGCTCGAGGGCGAGCTAGCAGCACTGAAGGCGCGGCCGTGGTGGCGTCGGCTTGCCGGGTGACGTCTTCTCTGTCGACGAGGCAGCGGACGCCGGGCAATCCGGTGCCTGAAAACCGTCAAACCTACCGGCGTTGCGCCGCTTCGCCCAGGCGACTATGCTCCGCCTCGGCACACACCGGCGCGCAGCCAACAGGATCGCCCCATGCCGACCGCGGGCTTGGCCCCCCTGGACGAGACCATCACGATCGAGGTGCTCACGCGCGACCCCTATCCGATCTACCGGCGCCTGAGACGCGAAGCGCCCGTATTACGGGTCAAATCCGTGGGCCGCACCTTCCTCACCAAGGCCGCCGACACCAAATACGTGAAGGACAACGCGGCGTTATTCAGCTCCAACGACCCGAACACGCCCATGAAGCGCGCCTTTCTCGCGCGAACGCTGATGCGCAAGGACCACGACGAGCACCGGACCGAACGCATGGCGATGATGCCGGCCCTGATGCCGAAGACGATCGATTCCGTCTGGGCGCCGCTGTATGCGAAACTGGCCGCGGCGTATCTTGAGCGGCTGCCACGCGGCGAGGTGGTCGATCTCTTTCCGGCTCTCGCGGGACCGCTTGCCGCACGGATTCTGGCGCATGTGATGGGCGTTCCCGACGCGAGCGACGAGGACATGCAGCGATGGTCGCAGACGCTGATTGACGGCGCCGGCAATTTCGGCTGGACGCCGGGGCCTTTCGAGGCGACCGACATCGCCAATGCGGAGATGGACAAATGTATCCGCGCCAACGCCGAACGCGTGCGGGCCGAGCCGGATTCCTCGGCGCTCTCCTTCATGGTGAACGCGAAGAATCCGATTCCAGAAAGCCAGATGATCGCCAATGTAAAGATCGCGATCGGCGGCGGCATCAACGAGCCGCGCGACGCCCTGCTGACGATCCTCTACGGCCTGTTCACCAATCCGGATCAGCTTGAAGCCGTGCGCGCAGCAGGCAAATGGCGCGCCGCCTTCGAGGAAGGGGTGCGGTGGGTGGCGCCGATCCAGGCAAGTTCACGGCTCGTTACGGAGGACACGGTAATTCGCGGCTGCTTCATCCCGAAGGGCGATACCGTAATGACGATCCAGGCGTCGGCCAACCGAGACGAGGAAGTCTTCGAAGATGGCGAAAACTACAACGGGCTGCGCGAGCCCAATCCTCACCAGGCCTTTGGCAACGGCCCGCATCATTGCGCGGGCGCGCACCTGTCGCGGCGAACCGTTGGCATCATCCTGCTGCCCATGCTGTTCGAACGCTTCCCCAACATGACCTTGCCTGATCCCGCGAGCGTGCGCTGGCACGGATTCGGTTTCCGAGGTCCGCTCAATCTGCCGCTTCTGCTGCAATAGGACCAGACGCGAGGGAGAGGCGTTTTTTATTTTGCCTCATCCGTTGCCGTAGATCGTCCGCAATTCCCCTATGCAGCTTGCAATCGATCCGGGGTACAGAGCGAACCTGGTCGCAGGAAAGTCGAAAGGGAAACAGGATGTTCCCAGCGATGGAACATCCACATTGGCTATCGGTTTCGCATTAGCCAGAACAGCAACGATGAGCCGATGAAATGAAGGCGAAGGGAAAATGATTGAGTGGTTCGATGACCTGGCGTTAGGGATGCGTTTCAAGAGTGGTGAGGTTTCTGTCACCAAGGAAGACATCAAGCGGTTTGCGGCCGAGTTCGATCCGCAGCCGTTCCATTTGGATGAAGCTGCCGCCGAGAAAACCGCATTTAAAGGGCTCGCAGCCTCGGGTTGGCACACCGCGGCCCTTTCGATGGGCCTTACCGTTGAAGTCCGGCCATTCGGACCCCATCCACTCCTGGGTCTTGGCGTCGAAGACCTGCGCTGGCTGTTACCGGTACGGCCTGGCGATGTGCTCCACGTCGAGGGCGAATTGGTTGAACTGACTCCGTCGCGAACCAAGCCGCAGGGGATCGCGAAGATCAAATGGACGGCCTACAACCAACGCGGCGAAGCGGTGTATACCTTTACGCCGATCGGGATCGTACCCCGTCGTCCGACCTGATCTTGATCATCCATCCCCCGTCAGCGTCGATGGTGCGCTTTGCCCGGGAGCTGAGAGCCGGCAGGCAAACTAGGTGCGTAATGCAGGACTAAACATCATTGCTATCCCGACCTCTTAGGAACAGTCTGTGCGTCGGGCTACGATAAACGGAGAGCAGCATGAGCAAACCTGGTCTCGACGGACGTCATCGAAACAAGGATGGCGAGATTAGCGGGAAGCACGGCAACACCCTCGTGCGCACGTTGCGCAAGATCTACGGACAGGGTTTTGCGGCCGGGTATCCGGAAACCGCCAAACTGAGTGAGGTAATGTTTCAACTCAATGAGACTTCGCTAAGCCAACTGCGCCGCGATCACGAAACTGACCACTTGGAACACAAGATTGCCCATGCATCGAAATGAAGGGGCCGACCGGCATGGCCGGACCACGTCCAGCAGGCCGCCGCCTTTGGACGCTTACGGACGACGATATGCTGCGAAAGCTCCTGGTTTCAGGGATGAAGCCACGGCTGATTGCTCAAAAGATGAAACGCTCCACCGGGCAGTCCCGTCGCGCATCTACCTTCTTTGAAAGCCCCGCAAGCGACAAGAGAGCCGGGACTGAGGGCGAAGAAATGAGCGAAACAATGGTAGCAGAAATAAAGGTGCCCATGATTGCAGGTGCCGCGAGGCTGTCAATCGGGCGATGGTTCAAGCGCGTTGGCGATCCAGTCAGCATCGATGAGCCTTTGGTCGAGATCGATACCTATAATCTGACACATGAGATCCGAGCGCCTGCCACCGGCGTTCTGTCGAAAGTCTTGGTAAGGGATGGTGGATCTGTCGAACCCGGTACGGTGGTGGGTACGATTGATCAAATCTGATCGAGCTCGCTGATCCGCCGAAGTGCCAGGTCTTGGGTCGGCTTAGTACCGACAGAGCCCAGGTGGAAGATGCCACCCGCTAAAGGGGGACCAAAATGCTCAGATTGAAAAGGATCTCAGACGCAATGAAGGCGTCAGCCGACACCATTGAGGACCTCTGCAAGAAAGCCAACGAGGCTCCCTCACCCGAGACGGCGAAACTGATAAAAGACCTGCGCGAACTGACGAGGGAAATCCTGTCCAGTCAGGAATACCTCAATTCCAAAATTAAGTTGTAAGTAGGCCCGCTAACTCAGGCGGCCTTACTTGTCCTGAGCCATTGGCCGGCATCCTTCTGCAGCCACGGGGCTCCAGACTAGCGACGGAGACTCACACGCCTACTGGGCGTAACGCAGGCCGCGCGATCCCAATAATCCCTCTCCCAATCTCTCACGTCAGAACCTCCCGACACTTCTTACTTTCCTATGACCTTTCCGTCGGACGCCACATAACGTGCCAGTACAGCCAATCCGAAATCTGCAAGAGACGGTACCGATTTTTTATGCTACAATTAGAATTGGGCTGGCCGAGAGACGCGATGCTGTTTCGTCTCGCATTTGCCATTGTGTCGGTGACGGCGCTGCTGGTTCATCCCCGTGATGCCGTGTCGCAGGATCTGCTGCGCTATGTCGACCTCAACAGTCCGGAAATGTCGACCTCGGAGATGACGCGCGCCGAGGTCGACGAACTTCTCAAGGCGGCGCCTCAAGGCCACCAACGCTCAGCAGATTTGGAGGGAAAGCGGCTGTCGCACCTCGATCTCTCGGGCCTCGATTTCTCCGGCAGCAATCTTCGCCTGGCAAAGCTCAACCGGACGAATCTGAAAGGCGCGCGTTTCGATCGGGCCATCCTGAACCAGGCCTGGCTGATCGACGCGGATTTGACGGAGGCGTCCCTCGTCAAGGCATCGCTGCTCAGCACGCAGATGCAACGCGCCAAGCTTGGCGGTGCCGATTTGAGCGGCGCGCGAATAACCGGAGATCTTTCCGGTGCCAGTCTGATCGGGGCAAAGCTTGCCGGCGCCGATTTGAGCGCGGACATGCGCAACCAATCGATGGGCCTGATGCGTGGCGTGCTCAAGTCCGCCGATCTCAGGAATGCGGATCTGAGCGGCGCTAATCTCTCGCGCGCCAATCTCGAATTCGCGAAGCTGCAAAACGCCAATCTGGCGAACTGCAACCTCAACCATGCCGACCTTGCGGGAGCTGACCTATCCAACGCCAATCTCGTCGGCGCCGATTTAACCGAGACCGACCTCGCGTCGACCCTCTTGCCGAGCGCGGCCGCGCTCGCTGAGGCCCGCAATCTGGACAAGGCGTCGAACTTGAACCTGGCGCGGCGCCCACCATGACGACGGATGTGATGCGATTCCTGCTTAATTGACGGACCTGAGGCACGGTGAACAGCCGCATCGAAGCTGATCAGGTGGAATCGAGCAATTTCGGCGACAGTTCGAGGCCGAGGGCTGCAGAGGGCGCCGCAACTCCGGAGCTCGCGCGTCCCCCTCAAGACGCCAACTTTGACACATTTGGCGACGAAACTATCCGTCGAATCATCGGATCAATGGTGCACGTGCCATGCCCCGCAACTGGCACAACAACTCCATTCCTGATCCCGACCAAGACCAGAAACCGGTCGACGACTTCTTTTCGTCCAGGAGATATTGATGGACGATGGAAACACACTTTCGATAGCGGGATTGCGTAGTTCCGGTCGGAACCAGGAGAGGTTACAGCCATGATGTCACGCCGTACTTTAGTTCTCACACTTGCCACCGGCACTTTGCTTGCTGGTGGGTTGCCCGTTCTGGCGAAGTCCCGCCATTCCAGTGCCATCCAAATGCTCGACACAGATGCCGATGGCACGGTCGATCTCGCCGAGGCGAAGAAAGCGGCATCAGCGTTGTTCGACAAGTTAGAACGCGACCATGATGGCACTCTCGACAAACGGGAGCTGGCTCACAGATTGTCTCCGAAGGAGTTGGCCGCTGCTGATCCCGATCATGATGGGACCCTCACCAAGGACGAATATCTTGCGGTGGTCGAGCAGCGTTTCAGTGCCGCGGATCCGGATCATGATGGGACGCTGGACGCCAAGGAATTGAACACCAAAGCTGGTCAAGCTCTTTTGCGACTCCTCAAATAGTCGCGGACTGGATGCCCTGAGTAAGCATCTGCGGCTGGTGCCCGCAGCGCTCGATCTATCAGACGCCGCCGGGCTGGACGTAACAGAATACGTAGCCGTTGCGACTTAAGAATACGACTCCATGACCGGTTGGATTCGACTTGTCCCACTTGAGCTTGTTGTTCGGAATCTCAATTTCCGTCCCAATATCAATATGAGGCCGGCCGCGCGGTTCGTCGGGCCGGTCATCGGTGATTGTCGCGTAGGTCTTGCCGTCTCTCACGTGCACTTCATCGGCCCAGTAGGCGTCGGCGTCGCCGCAACATGATGCGCTTGGAACGTCCGGCTGCATCAGGGCTTGATACCATTGCCGGATTTCTGGATTGACCGTTTCCCACTGTCCCAGGTCCCGGGCGTTCACAACCCCAACGAAACAACCGAAAATACCGAAAAAAAGGATGAGGCGCTTCATCCATGCGCTCCTGCGATTTCCGGCAGGTTCATGGAAGCAAGCTTCATGCCGAGTGTCGATGCGCTGCGTTTCGCCTCGACACTCATTTACCGGCGGCGGCGATTCGTGCCGGCGGCTTAGTTCGATTGGAAATTGAGTATGTTTCGATAAGTCCCGCTTGGTGAAACCGACGATCGGTTTCCCAGGGGACTTTACAGCCTACCGCAGCTGAAGAAAATGAAGGGCGAGACCTGTCGTGTCCCGGAGATATCAAGCGCCTCCGAGGTGGCTGCCGATGTTGTGCTCGTTCCCGAACCGGGAGCCTCGTCACAACCGGCAGTCCACCTCCGTGGAAATACGGAGCTTTAGCTTTCGCTTATTTGCGAGCCGCACAGGCGTACATGTTGATCTCCATGCCGACCGGCACTTCGACAATTTTTGGAGCCTTCCAAGCCATCTCAGATCTCCTCTCAAGCGGAACGGCATATTGCCAGACCGAAGCAACGATAGGACTACCCCCGAAATTGCGCAAGCGGACTTTCTGCACGCCCCTTCGTGCAATGGTTCCAATGAGACTAATCCTGCGGCGCACCCGAAGACCGGAATGAAATCCGGCACGAGGTCGAAAGGAAAGCGCAATTCCCGGAATCGCGATTACGATAATTTCAAGGCACGCACGGACTGCGAGCAACAAGATAGATTGCGAGCAAAGAGCGAAACGGAACGGGACGACCAGACATCGTCACTTGAGTTTGCACTTGGTTTCGGGGCGATCGAGCCCGAGGGTATCAAGCGCTGATACCTGGTGAAGGAAACCCTCCTGAGGGGACACCGATACGGTGTTCCTCCCATCGAATAGCAGGATTGGTTGCCGCAGTTGCAGGTTCCAGTCACGTAGCGTCAGCTTTTGGCCTTTAAAGGCGGCAACCGAGAAGTCCGGACTCTTGATATAGGCGAGCATCTTACCGGGCTCGGCAGAGCCGGATCGGACCGCCGCCTCGCCGATCATGCGAACAGCTGTCCAGGCCTGCATGTCCTGTGCCGTCATCGGGCGCTGAAATGCCTTCACAAAACGGTTTTGCAGCTGCACGGCGCCCCATTGATCGAACGCCGCATCCCATGTGGTGGGAGTGAGTCCGGCCGAGCCCGCGACCGGACGGGCATCCCACGTCCGATATGGCAAATAGCCGGCAAAGACCTCGCTTTCATCCGCCGCGACGAGGACATCGTGATCGGCTGCGCCTTGCGTCTCCACCGGCATCTGCCGCTGAATCTCGGCGACACCGCTATCGGTGCGCCGTGCGCCGCCGCTGTCCTTAAATTCTCGCTGCTCGACGATCTTGGCGCCGAAGCGAGTCGCGGCATGACGCAATGCCTCCGCGAACAGCGCATCGTTTGCGTGCGAGCCTGAAAGCAGCATCCATTTGCGCCACTTCTTCCAGACCAGGTATTGCGCGAGCGCGTCGGCGAGCATGGATCGCGTGGGAGCGACATGAATGACATTGGCGCGACAGTCCTGCTCGCGCAGCCGTTCGTCCAAAGCCGATGCGTTGATGAATGTTTCACCGCGCGCCTGGCCCGCGTCCGCAACCTTCAGCAGCCGATCCGCATCAAGGCTCGTGACAATGAACGAAGCTCCCTGATCGGCGAGCGCGTTCATTGCGGCCACCGGATCGTCGCCCTCCCCCAGCAACCTCTCGATCAGCGTATAGCGTTGATTGAGAAAGCGTCCGGTGGCGTTATCGTCTTCGGTCGCCAATTGAGCTCCGGCGAGACCATCATTCCCGGCTGGTACATCGATCAGCGATATCCTGATCTTCGATGGCACATGGCGAAGGTAGCCGATCTTGATTTCTTGCGGCTGATCGGACAGGGCCACCCCGTTCGAAGCCATGAGTGCCCAGACAGCAATCAAGAGCCGTAGCAAATTAGTCCTCCAATGCATCTTTTCAGGTGGTCTCTGTTCCAAAGGCCGCGCAACATTTCGTTTGATGGCGCCTTGTCGAGCCCGCCCCCCGATCGCGCTCGATGCCGGCATCTCAGTTTGCTCTCGTTTTCCGTTACCCTCGCTCGCGCCAATCAGGGTACTCCATTTGCCCTATAGCACAACGCAGTGCCGAACCTGTACTGCACGGGTCGAACCGCCGGAGGATTGTCTGTTCCTGCGGATCAGCATCAAATAGAGCTTGGATGCCGGCGGGAACAGCCTTGGCGGGGCCGACGGAACCGAGACGTTGGAGAATGTACATGGTCGATTTGCGCTTGACGGTCGTATTGGGTCTTTCACTGCTTGGGTTTTCCCTCTCAGCCGATACCGCTTTCGCCTACCGCGCCTATGTTTCCAACGAGAAGGGAAATTCCATCTCCGTGATCGACACCGACAAAATGGAGACGATCGCCACCATCAAGACAGGGCAACGACCGCGGGGCATTGAGGTCTCCCGGGACGGCAAGTTAGTCTACGTAGCCCTCGGCGATGACGACATCATCCAGGTCTTTGACACGAAAACCTTGAACAACGTCGGCGAGTTGCCGTCCGGCCCGGATCCAGAACAATTCACACTCGATCCGGCGGGACGGATTCTCTACGTCGCCAATGAAAATGACGCGATGGTGACCGTGATCGACCTGGAGAAGCGCGCATCCATCGGCGAGGTATCGGTCGGCATCGAGCCGGAAGGCATGGCGGTCAGTCCGGATTCGAAGACTTTGGTATGTGCATCCGAGACGACGAGCATGGTCCATTTCATCGACACCGCGAGCCGCCAGATCGTTGGCAACCTTCTCGTCGGCTCTCGCCCGCGTTTTTCGGCGTTCAAGGCAGACGGATCGGAGCTATGGGTGACCTCGGAAATCGGCGGCGAACTCGCCATTATCGAGCCTGCAACCCGGCAGATCAAGCAAACAGTAAAGTTCGAAATTCCAGGCCTCCGTTCTGAGGCAATCCAACCGGTCGGTATCAATATCACCAGAGACGGCAAGCTCGGTTTCATCGACCTGGGACCTGCAAATCGTGTGGCGGTGGTCGATGGCGTCACTCATGTCGTCTTGAAATACCTGCTGGTCGGCCAAAGAGTTTGGCACGGCGCTTTTACGCCGGACGAGAAATATCTGCTGGTAGCCAATGGCGTCTCGAACGACGTCTCGGTGATCGACGTGACGCGCTTGCAGGTCATCAAATCTATTCAGGTCGGAGAATTGCCCTGGGGCGTCGCCTTTGGCCCGAACTGAAAATCGATGTACCAGACCTGCCGCGGCTGGCGACAAGAGTGACCGCGCGGAGCACCGAGCTTGGGCACGCGCCCACGGCGCCGGTCAAATTTTCCGCTTCCGGATGCCCGGATAATCGCAGCTCCATTTCCTTGCCATCCATGCGGGATGCTGGCCAATCCACTGCGCGATATAGGGTTGCGCAGCCATCATGCACTGATTGAGCGAGCCGTTCCAGGCGAATTGGAGATCCTTTTCCTCGCAATTGTTGGGATTGGCGACGGCACAAACGGTCAGGATGATTTCAATCAATCTGTCCTCCATTCAAAGCATGGCTTTGCCATAATACGCCCAAATTCATGCTTAAGTTTCAAACTTCAATGAAAAATCCGGCGGCAGCGCACCTTGTGCCCATGAGGCCGTTGCCGACCCGTCGTACCCGATCGCGAAACATGGCGGCGCGACCTCGCCACCAAATACTTCATCGGCACGTTGAGCAACTTTTGCCGCATCGCAACCATCATGAGGGGTCTTCCATGGGAGAGCCCTGCCAGCCACCGGCCTTGACATTGAACGTGAGCATGTAATGTTTCCAAAATACCTGTGCTTGGGAATTTGCGCTTAATCGCATACGCTTTGGCCGCGCGTGACGCTGTGAGCGCGTTACATTGTCGAAAAAACTGCTTGCCAACCGGACGGGGGATTTTCAAAAAACCGTAAATAGGCAAAGAAAAAATCTTCGAGTGGAGGAACGGTAAATGAAGACACGCGCCGCTGTCGCGTTCCAGGCGAAGAAGCCGCTTGAAATCGTCGAGCTCGACCTGGAGGGACCCAAGGCAGGTGAAGTCCTCGTCGAAATCAAGGCGACTGGAATTTGTCACACCGATGCCTATACCCTTGACGGCTTCGATAGCGAGGGAATCTTCCCTTCGATCCTCGGCCACGAGGGTGCCGGCGTCGTCCGCGAGGTGGGACAGGGCGTAACGTCGGTCAAGCCCGGCGATCATGTGATCCCGCTCTACACGCCCGAATGCCGGCAGTGCAAGAGCTGTCTCAGCGGCAAAACCAATCTGTGCACCGCCATTCGTGCGACCCAGGGCAAGGGCCTGATGCCGGACGGCACGTCGCGCTTCAGCTACAAGGGCCAGCCGATCTTCCACTACATGGGCTGCTCGACTTTCTCGAACTTCACCGTGCTGCCGGAGATCGCCGTCGCGAAAATTCGCGCGGACGCGCCGTTCGACAAGAGCTGTTACATCGGCTGCGGTGTAACCACGGGTGTCGGTGCGGTGGTGAACACCGCCAAGGTCACGCCGGGCGCAAACGTGGTCGTGTTCGGGCTTGGCGGTATCGGCCTCAACGTCATCCAGGGCGCGCGGATGGTGGGCGCCGACAAGATCGTCGGTGTCGACATCAACGATACCAAGGAGGAATGGGGACGCCGCTTTGGCATGACGCATTTCGTCAACCCATCGAAGGTCGATGGCGATATCGTCCAGCATCTGGTCGCGCTGACCGATGGCGGCGCCGATTTCACCTTCGATTGCACCGGCAATACCACCGTCATGCGGCAGGCGCTGGAAGCCTGTCACCGCGGCTGGGGCGTATCGGTAATCATTGGGGTGGCGGAAGCCGGCAAGGAGATCTCCACGCGGCCATTCCAGCTCGTGACCGGCCGGGTCTGGAAGGGCACGGCGTTCGGCGGCGCGCGCGGCCGCACCGACGTGCCGAAAATTGTCGACTGGTATATGAATGGCAAGATCCAGATCGATCCGATGATCACCCACGTACTTAAGCTCGAGGAGATCAACAAGGGGTTCGATCTGATGCACGAAGGCAAGTCGATCCGTTCGGTCGTCGTGTTCTAGCCCAAACGTGGTTCTACATCAAAGACGTCAAACACAAGGGAGGATTGGTCTATGACTGTTCACATCCATCCGTCGGTTGACAGCGGAGTCAAAAGGGGTTCGGGCAGCTTTGCCGGCGGAACCCTTGTCTGCAAATGCAAGGACAAGCCGGTCAAGGTCAGCATCAAGGGAGACGTCGCGCACAATCACGCCTGCGGGTGCACCAAGTGCTGGAAACCTGCCGGGGCGACCTTCTCGGTGGTCGCGGTCGTGCCGCGGGATAACGTGACCGTTCTTGAGAATGGCGACAAGCTTCACATTATCGATGCCTCGGCCACAATCCAGCGGCACGCCTGTAAGGTCTGCGGCACGCATATGTACGGCCGCATCGAGAACAAGGCGCATCCGTTCTACGGGCTGGACTTCATCCATCCCGAATTGTTCCAGGAAGCAGGCTCTGCAGCACCGGGATTTGCAGCTTTCGTATCCTCGGTGATCGAGTCCGGCGCCAATCCCTCCGAAATGGATGGGATTAGATCACGCCTCAAGGAACTCGGGCTTGAACCCTATGATTGCCTGTCGCCGGCGCTAATGGATGCGATCGCCACCCATGTGGCGAAATCGAAACCCAAGGCGGCCTGATCCGGCTAAACCTTGCGTAGCTCGGCTGGTGCAAGCCACCCGCCGAGCTGCAGTCATGTTGTACACTTGTAATCCCGCTGGTTTGCCGGCGCTGGAGCCGAGAGTTTATGGCGATCGAAACCATTTCGACGAACCGATCGTTTGACGGCATCCAGGGTGTGTACAAGCACACGAGCCGCGAGACCCAGACCGGCATGGCCTTTTCGGTCTACGTCCCTCCGCATCAGGACAACGTGAAGCTCCCGGTGGTCTGGTATCTGTCTGGTCTGACCTGCACCCACGCCAACGTCACGGAAAAGGGTGAATTTCGCAGAACCTGCGCCGAGTTGGGTTTGATCTTTGTCGCCCCGGACACCAGCCCGCGGGGCGAAGGTGTGCCCGGCGATCCCACCGGCGCCTATGATTTCGGGCTGGGTGCCGGCTTTTATGTCGATGCCACGCAAGCGCCGTTCGCGCGCAATTACCGCATGTGGAGCTATGTGACGGAAGAACTGCCCGAACTGATCGCTGAGCATTTCCCCGTCGATCAAAAACGGCAATCCATCCTGGGCCATTCGATGGGCGGACATGGTGCACTTACAATTGCACTACGACATCCCGATCGTTATCGCGCCGCCAGCGCCTTTTCGCCTGTTGTCGCGCCGTCACAGGTACCTTGGGGAATTAAGGCGCTGACCGGATACCTCGGTGAAGCGCGCGAGGCCTGGCGCAAGCACGACACGGTCCTGCTAATCGAGGATGGCGCGCGGTTTCCCGATTTCCTGGTCGATATTGGCGACGTCGATCAATTCCTGACCGAACAACTGCGCCCCGAGCTGCTGGAGCGCGCCTGCTCAAAGGCGGGCATTCCCCTTCTCCTTCGTCGCCAGCCCGGCTACGACCACAGTTATTACTTCGTATCGACATTCATGGCAGATCACCTGCGCTGGCACGCCGCACGGTTGAATGCGTGATTCAACCAACATCCAGTCAATCCGACTATTTCGACCCCGCGCGATCGCTTGAGGGGTCATCGGCCGGCAGCCGGTTCCTGACCAAAAAGCGCACGCCGTGTTCGTAAGCCTCTGCCGTGTCGCCACGGATCTGGCCACCGAGATGCGCAACATCGGCACCGCTGGACGCGTCGAATATCCAGATGTCCATCGATGAGATGAGCGACGACACCTTGTGAACCACCGGCACGACGGCAAAGGCAGCACCGGCTTGGCGTGCGATGGGCAGAAAACAATCTCCGCAGCGGTAACGCGGCGATGTCGCCGCGACCTCAATGCTGAATGGCCCGAGATCGACAGGCGAATAGCGCCCGGTTTTTTCAAGCGCCTCCGACAACACCCGCGTCGCCATGGCAAGCCGCTCAGTCAGATCGGATTGCGGCGCCTCACCGCTGGTGTCGTAGATTTCAAACGGAAAGATCGCCGCAGCCGGAGCGGCGGCGGCGCCGCTCCAACCTGCGAGAGCGAAAACGGCAGCCGATATTCGCGCCAAAGTCCCAGAGAGCATCATCGCTTCTCAGCGTTAGACGGCCAATTTGCGGCAAGCGTTGTGGATTGCTAGTAACAATCCGGTCAAGCGCTGACCAAGGGCACACATTCCCGAGTTCACCACCGAAATCGAGGGTGATACAGGATTTGGCGCCGCAACATTTTGGGAGGAGCAAAAATGGCCAGGGCGACGGCTTTGATTGTCTTCATTTTAGGCTTCGTTCCGATTGTTGCATTGGCAAAAGACACCCGGTTCTGGAATTTGACCGCCAATACCATCACTTCGCTGCAGCTTTCGCCGGCCGGCAAGAACGATTGGGGTCCGAACCAGGCCGAAAACGATCGAGATCGCACCGTCGATCACGATGAGCGCTTGAAAATCACCGACACCGCTCCTGGCATGTACGATGTCAAGTTTGTCGACAAGAGCGGACGGACCTGCGTTGTTCCGAATATCGAGGTCAAGGCAGGTTCGATCTTCACAATAGAGGAAAAAAATCTGAAGGGCTGCGCCAAATAGAGGCGAGCAATTCCGCGTTCGCGGGGCGCAGGCATGGTGCGGACGCTCAAAAATTCACGCCGAACAGGATACGGGCCTGCCGGCGTTCGAAATTGACGAGATCAAGCATACCGGTTGATGTAGTCGCCTGGCCTGCAACTTGCGCGCTCCATGCGGCCACAACCCAGGCGCGTTCGGAGAGTTTGACGTATACCGTCGGCCCCATGAAAAAGCCCTGCCCGGCAAACGTATCCAGCCCGAGCCCTTCGTATTTGCGCAGATAGCGCGCTTCGCCACCGACAAGAACCCCTGACCGAACCTGCGCCATCAGGCCAACCGCAATGCCCGCCGTGGATTCCTGGAACCAGGTACCCGTCATTTTCGAACGCATGGTTTCGGACTGATAGAGCAGGTTGAACGCCGCAACGACGCGATCCGAAAGGACCTCCCAGTCGGCAGCCGCGACGAAGTCGACACCATATTGGCTGACGGGTTCGCCGGTCACGTCATCGGCGCGACCCCAATGCGGCTCGGCGCCGACCGCAAGACCGAATGGTGCGGTCGCGCGATCGATTAAGCGGTAGCGGATGTCAGCGGATAGACCTCCAAATGCGATATATCGCTGATCGGTCAAACCGCTCACGCCGGCGATGTCATAAGCGACGACCGCACCTGTAATTTCGGTTCGAAGATTTGCGATCGGCACGAATTCCGCCGACAACGTGCCGGAGGTCGCATTGTAGGATCCGGTTCGCTTGGCAAACCGGCCGTTTACCGTCCCCTCTATCTCTCGTTCTCCGACGTTGCCCACATCAGTGCCGATGGTGAAGCCGAACAGATGTTCGGTGTCGATTTGAGCGGTGCGGGCGCCGGTCGGGATTATCGCAAATGCTAGCGTCAGGCAGGATTTTGCCGCCCGCTTTGCCACCGCAACCAAACGCTTCGATGCCCTCAACTCCGCCATGGCAACATCCTAGCCTGACTTCAGGCAGCTTGCGTAGCCCTTTGCGGCACTGCAGTGGAAAATCCGCAAGGGACCTCGCGTCCGCGCCCTTTAACGACCGCAGGGAATTCTTGCTTGTGATCGTGAACGATTTCGCAAGCGGCGGCCGACGCCGGCGGAGATCAGTGTTTCACACCAGGCGGCTTTCGATCGCAAAGCGCACGAGTTCAGAGGATGAGCGCAGGCCGAGCTTCTGACGCATGATGGAAGACGTATTTGCAATCGTCTTGTAGGATGAATGTACCAGCCACGCGATCTCGGAGAGACTTTTGCCTGCACCCAGCAGGCGCAAAATCTCGATCTCACGCTGCGTCAGTTTGGCAAGACGGTTTTCGGCAAATCCGGGACCGGCAAACGCGATGCTTTGAGCGATCGCGGACGGCAAAAATACACCGCCCTCGCCCACCTTGCGAATGGCTTCAACAAGATCGCCCGGGTCGCCGGATTTGGAAACGTAACCCTTCGCGCCTGTTTCGATGGCCCGGGCCGCAAAAATCGGGTCGTCGTTCATGCTGAACATGATGATGCGGGCGGTCGCATCGCGCGCCAGGATTCTCCGGGCCAGCTCAAAGCCCGAAACACCCGGCAGGTTAATATCGAGGATACAAATATCGGGCCGTTCGGTAACGAAAGCCCCCTCGCCGCTTTCGGCGTCTGACGCCTCCAGAATGGCGATATCCTGGTTGCCGGCCAGCAACGCACGGCAACCCGAGGCGACGATCGGATGATCGTCAACGATCAGGATACGCATCGATGTCGGTCCAGGGGGCTTCATGGGCAGTCCGCGTAAATCTGTTTGCAGCGCAATACGAATGCGCATGCCAAAACGCGGCGTTGGGCCCGATGTCCGTTTGTTGCCTCTTCCACCTTCGCACTACACCTTTCCAGAAAAAATGCGGTACCGTTCAATTAGATAGCCGCCGTTTTTGGCTGTCAACGTTTTGCAGCTTGCGGCGGAACGCAGCAGCCGGAGTGGAGCAATAGCGATGTGGCAGAAGCTCTCCTTGCGTGCGCGGCTCAACACGCTTCTAGCGCTCGTCATGGTGCTCGGTCTGGTCATCAACGTCGCACGGCTTCTGTTCGAGGCCGCGCCGCGCGTGACGGCCGAAGATCAAAGCGTAGTCAGGCTCGCGCGCGGATTCGTGGAGACACTGGTGTCGGGCCTCAACGATACACCCGATCCCGAAGCAAGGCTGGACCAGATTGTTGAGGGCTTGAAGCAACTGCGGCATGTGAGCATCACGCGCGAGCAGGGCCCTCCGGTCGCAAGTACGATGCCTGTAGCTCCGCCGCCGCCCGATGGCTCAGGCGAATCGCGGCAGGTTCCGGAATGGTTTGTAACCCTCATTCACCCGGAGCAGACAAAGGTAGGCGTACCGGTTGTCGTCAACGGGCGATCCCTGGGATCGCTCGTTATCACCTCGCACCCGACCGACGAAATCGCCGAGATCTGGGACGGCATCGTCACACAAATCGAAATCGGATCGGCGATCGTTGCGGCACTTCTGTTGATCACGATGACGGTCGTAAACCGCGCGCTGCAGCCAATAAAGTCGCTCGCGGATGCGATGAGCTCTATCGAGGCCGGCCTCTATGACACGCGCGTCAAAACAGGCGGCTCGCCCGAGCTAGCCGCGGTCTGCGGGAAGTTGAACCATCTGGCGTCCGTCCTGGGGGCGACCGTCGAGGATAAGCGACACCTGGCCGAACGCGTGGTTTCGCTACAGGATGTCGAGCGCAAGGAGATCGCACGCGACCTGCATGACGAGTTTGGCCCCCATCTGTTCGCACTACGGGCGCACACTTCGGCGCTGACGCAGTTGGCCGACACCAGCGAACCCGATCTGGACGTCTTGCGTAAGCACATCGGCGCGATTTCCGATCAGGTGAATGCACTGCAACAATTCAATCGGCGCATCCTCGAGCGACTGCGGCCCGTAGGCCTTGCGGAGCTCGGACTGGCCGATGCACTTGCTGCGCTGATCCGCCTTTGGCGGGAAACCCATCCCGGTGTTGAAATCAAGACGTCGATCTCACCATCACTCAGCGCGCGCGGCGAGACGGCGGAACTGACGATCTATCGCATTATTCAGGAAGCCCTGACCAACGTCTTCCGTCACGCTCGCGCGACACGCGTCGATATCAGTGTTGAGCCGGCGGCGACCCGGCAGACGGGAACCGTCGAACCGGCGGCGATCATGGTGAGCGTACGCGACAATGGCGCCGGCCTGCCAGCCGATCATAAACAGGGTTTCGGCATGATCGGCATGCGCGAGCGGGTGCTGGCACTGGGCGGCAGCATGAACATTGCATCGACAAGCCACGGGGTCACCGTGGAAGCCCTGGTTCCCTGCGGAATACAGCAATCCCGAACACTTCAACCAAGCTAGTCACGAAGAGCCCCGTCGGGATTTTTTCCCGAGCGCGCGACCTAATCTTCCCGCCGCGAGTCAACGCTTTGGGGGTGTCGATCATCGGACAATCTCCTAACATTGCTTCCAGTCTGTGCAAGAACAGCGGAACGGAATGGGATGAGACGGACGGGCGCTCGATTCCTGTTTATCCTCTCGATACCGATATGCCTGTTTGCAGGGCATGATTGTGCGCTTGCCCAGGAGACGTCCGGCGCCCCTCAGAGGTTGCCGACCATCGTGGTGACCGGGACCGGGACTGCACCAGGGGTTAAGCGCGGCCGCGCCGAAAATGCTACTCGCACCGCCCGGATACTGCCCAAGCTCGTGGTTTACCCGACCACACCTGTATCGGGCTCCGGCATTGATCCCGGCAAGGTTCCGGCGAGCCTCAATGTCGTCGACACCAACCAAATCGAGCAAACCAGGTCGCTTAACATCAGCGATGCGCTGCAAAAATATGTGCCCGGCATCATCGTCAATGAAGTTGCCGGCAATCCCTTCCAGCCCGACGTGCAATTTCGCGGCTTCGTCGCCTCCCCCGTGGCCGGCACGCCTCAAGGACTTGCGGTTTACCAGAACGGGGTGCGCATCAACGAAGCGTTCGGCGACACTGTAAACTGGGATCTAATACCAACCGCCGCGATACGATCCGTCACTGTGGTGACCAACAATCCCGCGTTCGGTCTTAATGCGCTGGGTGGGGCAGTCAACGTACAAATGAAGGATGGCTTCAATTACCACGGCGCCGAGATTGACACGCTGGTTGGCTCGTTCGGACGCATCCAGAGTTCGGCGCAGTGGGGCAAGCAGATCGACAATTTTGCTGTCTATGGCGCGCTTGAAGGCTTGCACGACAACGGGTTTCGAAACTTTTCGGGGTCGAACGTTCGCCGCTTCTACGGCGACGTCGGTGCCAAGAATGATCAAGCCGAATTTCATGTTAATATGGGCGTGGCCGATAACAATTTCGGCGCGACCGCGACCACGCCAGTCGAACTGCTTCAACAGTATTACGGGGCGACCTACACCACGCCGCAAACCTCAACAAACCGGGTAGGTTATGTCAATCTGACCGGGAAGGTCGAGGCCACTCCCACCTGGGCCATCGAAGGTAATGCGCATGTGCGCGTTTTCGATCAGAAGGTAGTGGATGGCAATCCGACCGGCACTCAGCCATGTGGCGCTGACCCGACGCTGCTCTGCTTTGGGAATGATGCAACGCCAGCAAATGGCCTAAATGGCGCACAGCTCGCCAATCCCTTCGATGCGGACGCCATACTGGGAGAAATCGACCGGACGACCACCCATTCGACGACAACGGGCGTTTCGTTGCAGGCGACCAACTCAGATCGGTTGTTCGGCCACAACAACCGCTTCGTTGTTGGAGCCAGTTTCGACTCCAGCGTCACCCGCTTCACCGCCAGCGCGGAACTGGGAACAATCGGTTCAAACTACGTCGTCAGCGGTAGCGGAATATTTCTCGGACAGTCCGGCGATCCGGTTTCGATCGGTCCGGTCGCGCTTCGTACGACTAATCAATACAGCGGACTTTATGCACTGGACACGTTCGATGTTACAAACACATTTTCAATCACAGGAGGCGGCCGGTTCAACGCCGCGCGCATCACACTTGAGGATCAGATTGGCAGCGCTCTCAACGGTAACGAGTTGTTTAACCGCTTCAATCCGATCATTGGCGGCACCTATAAGATCACGCCCAATCTAACCGCCTATGCCGGCTATTCCGAAGCCAACCGCGCGCCAACTCCTCTGGAGCTGGGCTGCGCCGATCCGGCGCATCCCTGCATCATCGCCGCATTCCTGGTCTCCGATCCACCCCTTAAACAAATTGTGTCGCACACCATGGAAGCTGGCCTGCGCGGTACCAAGGACCTGAACATTGGTGTGTTCGGATGGAAAGTCGGCGCCTATCGCACGGATAATACGGACGACATTCTTGCGATTCCCAGTCCGGTCTTGCAAGGATTTGGCTATTTTCAGAACGTTGGCCTGACGCGCCGCCAAGGCATCGAAGCCGAAGTCACTCTAAGGTCGTCCACAGTAAATCTATACGCCAGTTATGCCCTTGTGGACGCGAGATTCCTGAACGCCCTGCAGGTCGGCTCAAATAGTCCCTTCGCTGATGCGAACGGCAACGTCCAGATTCTTCCGGGTAATCAAATCCCCGGAATTCCCCGAAACCGCATTAAGGCCGGCATCGATTATTCGGTTACCGACGCGTTTAAGGTTGGAGGAGATGCACTGTTCGTCAGCAGTCAATACTTTGTCGGCGACGAATCCAATCAGGCGCAGAGGCTGCCTTCTTATGCAGCTTTCAACCTCCACGCCTCGTATCAGATCAACAAGACGTTCCAACTTTACGCGCGTGCGGACAATATCTTCGATAGTCGCTATGCGACACATGGAACATTCTTCGACATCGCCGCTGTCCCCAATTTCGCCAATGGCGGCGCAGCATTCACGGATCCACGTTCAGTGAGTCCGGTACGACCGCGCGCCGTCTATGCCGGACTGAAGGCCACCTTCTGAAGTGCTGGGAACACCTAGGTTCAGCCCCCCGGGCCATTGCGGCGAGCCAGAAAGCCGCGGGCCGGATCGTAAGCCATGATCGCTCCAAACAGAAACGCCACGGTACAACCGAGAACGACGAACAGGGAAACCCAGGCGAGTTGCCCGTAGAGCGCAAATCGGATGAGTTCAGTTGCATGTGTGAAGGGATTGAATACACAGATGTAGTACAGGAGCAGACTGGATTCCTTGACACGCCATAGCGGATACAGCGCAGACGACGCAAAAAACATCGGAAAGATCACGAAATTCATGACGCCGGCAAAATTCTCGAGCTGCTTGATCAGCGACGAAATCAGCATTCCCAGCGACCCAAGCATGAATCCACTGAGCAGCAGCGCCGGCAGCAGCGTCAGATAGCCAAGCGGCGGCGCTTCGATTTCCCAGAACCAGGCTATCAGCAGGAAGGCATAGGCTTGCAGGACAGATACCAGCGTGCCCGCCAAAAGCTTCGATGCGAGCAGCCACCAGCGTGGGAACGGGCTGACCAGCAGTGTGCGCATTCCGCCGGTTTCGCGGTCATAGACCATGGTGAGCGATGATTGCATGCCGTTGAAGAGCTGTATCATCGCAATCAGCCCTGGCGTGATGTAGACCTCGTAGAGGACGTAGGTCTCGTACGGCGGGATGATCGAGACGCCGAGCACTTGTCGAAATCCGGCGGCAAAAATGAAGAGCCAGACCAGCGGGCGCACGATCGCAGAGACGAAGCGTTCGCGCTGATGGATGAAGCGCAATGCTTCACGCCAGACGATGCCCCTGAGGCAGATAAAATATTGCGCCAGCGAGAAGCTGTGCCTGTCGATGGCTTCGCCGGCGTCGGTCATTTGGCGGATTCCAGTTCGTTCTGATCCGCGGCGCTGGTCAGCCGGTTGAATGCATCGCGCAGATCGGCGCCGCCGGACCCGCCGACAACCTCGCCGATCGCGCCATGGGCAAGGACTCTGCCTTTATGCAGGACCACGACGTCATCGCCCGCACTGGCTTCGTCGATGAGATGCGTCGCCCACAGCACTCCGATGCCCTCCACCGTCGACAGCCTGCGAACGTGATCGAGAATGTCAGCGCGCGCCTTGATGTCCAGGCCGACCGTCGGTTCGTCCAGCAGAAGCAGACGCGGCTGGTGCAGCAGCGCGCGAGCAATCTCGATACGGCGCATCTGTCCGATCGAGAGATTGCCGACCCTATCCTGACTGCGATCGGCCATTGCGACGCGGTCCAGGACCTGCGCGATGAGTTCCTTGGCCCGCTTGCTGGCGATGCCGTGCAGCGCAGCGTGATACATCAGGTTCTGCCGCACCGAAATGTCGATATCGAGCGCGCGGGACTGAAAGACCACACCGAGCTTGCTTAGCGCTGCTCCCGGTTCGCTCGCAACGTCATGCGCGAAGATACGGATTTGACCAGACTGTATTGCGTAGAGACGCGTGATCAGCGAAAACAGCGTCGACTTCCCGGCGCCGTTCAATCCCAACAGAACGGTAAAGGACGATTGCCGAACGGTCAGGCTGACGTCATTCAGCGCGACCCGCGCACCGTAGCGATGGCTGACGTGGTCGATCTCAAGCGCGGGGGTCTGACTGAGCTCGAATGGCTTCATCACCATTCCCGAAGGTCCCGTGTCGATCCACGCGACCCACAAGCAGATAATTCGGAACCTCGCGCGCCGTGCCGTCGACCGCCGGTGAAATGCGTCATGCTGGTCATTCCCGACGCGCAGACCTTCAGGTTCAATGTCGGCGATTTAACCTAGTGCCTTGCCTGCGGCAAGCTCGCCGAGCCAAGCTTGACCCGGATTGGCGATCCTGACAAATTATTTGAGCTGGCAGACGCAGCGACCGAGCCTTGCATGTTTGTGTTGCAGCGCATCGAACGTTCGGCATTCCATTGGAAACGTCAATCACGGATGGGCCAGTGACAAATCTTCAGGCTTACGTGTTCGCCGCCTTCTTGGTCGCGGGTTCGGCTGGTGTCGCGGGCGCTCAGGATGCTGCCCTCGGCGAGAAGGTGTTTCTAAAGTGCAAAGCCTGCCATCAGATCGGCGAAGGCGCCAAGAACGCTGTCGGGCCGGCGCTGACCGGCATCGTGGGCCGCACGGCCGGCACTTATCCGGGCTACACCTACAGCGATGCCAACAAAAACTCGGGCATTACCTGGGACGTGGCGGCCCTGAAGGACTATCTGAAAAATCCCCGCGCCAAGATTCCCGGTACCAAGATGATTTTCCCCGGGTTGCCGAAGGATGAGGACATCGACAATGTCATCGCCTATCTCAAGCAGTTCGGGGCCGACGGCAAGAAATCCTGAGCGACTCGCTTTGAGCCGGGCTGACTCCGGCCAAGAATTCGTTGCCTGTGTTAGGCGCAGGGGCGACCGCGTGAAAGGCATCGAAGATGACTTGCTTACGCAGCTTGTTCAGAGCAAGTGCCTTCCTTGCGGCCTCGATCGTCGCCGCGGTTCCGAACGCAATGGCCGAGGATCTCAATGACTATCCGACATCGGCACGCGCGGAGTATGTTTTCGCCTGCATGAAGGCTAATGGCGAAACGCAGGAACTGCTGCAAAAGTGTTCCTGCTCGATCGACGTGATTGCCTCGATTATCCCTTACGACCGCTACGTAACAGCAGAGACAATTCTCTCGATGTCGCAGGTCACGGGGCCGATCGGTTCCGAATTTCGGTCGACCGAGCAAGCCAAGCTCGCGTTGCAAGAATTCCGCCGGGCGCAGGCGGAAGCAGAAATTCGCTGCTTCTGAGCGGCTTCGGGCTCGCGGACACGTGGCTATAGCATCGATTTTTCTATCAACCAGTCGTCCCTGAACATTTTCTGACTGGTATCGATGGCTTCGGCGCGAAACTTGGAGGCGCCGTTGGGCCGGTAATTGAAACGGATATTAGGGTCTTCCGATATCGCGATTCCGCCATCCATCGTCAGCAGGAGATCGTCGCCCTGCCAAATCTTCAAGTTCTCGATGAAGAACGGCGGTATGTAGAGCCGCGTCAGCTGATCCATCTGCAGGCCCGAATTCTGTGGGTGGCGCAGCATGAGCTGGGCCTCCGGCAGCGCAACGGATTCTGGCCGGAAGCTGCGGAATTTCATCTGGCCAAGCATCGATCGGGTGGCGTCGGCATTCGAGGAAGCCGGCGCGGAGCAGCCGCCGGACGCTTTCACGAAAGCCTTGACGCCGTAGAGCTGGCCGTCGCTGAGTTCGGCAACCAGCCGTACATACGAGTAGCTATTGACTCGGACGCGCGTCGAGATCGAGGTCACACCGGAGCGCGGACCGATCGTAAACGTGCCGGCGACCGGTGCGGGATTTTCGTCAATGACAAGCGTCAAGGATTTAAGCGAGCGCGTGTCATCTCCGGCGAAGTTGACGCGCATGCCGATCGGCACGATGGCGGAATCTTCCGCTCGTCGAGGCGCATCGAGCACCACCAGGCCGGAGCCATCGAGAATCGGACGATTTTTGAAAATATCGCCCTTGATGCTGTTCCAGGTTTCTTCCGAAGCCTGATCCTGGCCGACATTGGCGGCCTGCGCGCGCGCCGCCGGCGGCGCCCCTAAATAAATCGCGGCCATCAAGGCCGGGACGATCGCTCTGGAGAAAATCGACATGATCGAATTCCATTTCCATAGTGGGCTAAAGGTAAGCCTATATGAAGGTTGTGCAAGCGGCAAAGAGCGCTGCAGTGGCCGGGAAACCATCATCCGTCATTCCCATTCCAGTTCCCCGAACGCAGCGATGACATTGCGCGAGCCGTATTCGTCGAACAATAACCACCGCGACTGTTCGCTTCGCCCGGCCTTCCCGGCCGCCTTGGTAAGGGGTATCCCTTGGGCAATGAGGCCGCGCACTTCCCCCACAAGGCTCTCGAAGTAGCGTTGCTCGTCCTTAACGGCGGCTCGCCAATCGCTGACGATGGGGCCGTGCCCGGCAACGACGCGTTCAGCAGGGATGCGCAGCAGCTGCTGGAGATCAGCGAGAAAGCCGCGAATGCTCCCGTCAAGCACCGGAATATGCTCTACGAAAAGCAAATCGCCGGCGAAAAGGGTAGAACTTGTATGGTCGAGGACCGTCAAGTCGTTGTCGGTATGCCCAGGCGGCCAGGCTTTCAGGGTCAATATCCGCCCGCCGAGATTGATCTGCATTTCGTCCTCCACGAGTAGCGTGGGCGGTACAATCTTCACGTCTCCGATAAGTGCATCGCCGAGCGGCCCGCGAAATGTCTTGATGTAATACTCGCCTCGTGCCGCCAGCGCGCGCGGCAAGTTCCTGTGCCCCACAAAAATGGCTCCCTCCCGCAGGAACGCAGCATTTCCGAAGATGTGATCGGGATGAACATGCGTGTTGACGACGTACCGAACCGGCTTCGGCGTCAGCGCACGGATTGCGGCAAGCAGGCGTGCTCCTTCGCGCGTGCTGCCGCCGGAATCGATTACCGCAACCGCTTCGTCGCCGATAACGAAGCCCACGTTGGCGGCGTCGCCCTCATTGGCCTTGTTCATCAAATCGATGTTGCCAATGTGGGCGTAGACACCAGGTCCGACCTCGGAGACAAGCAATGGCGTGATCGCTTGTTGCTCCTGCGCGTGGCTGTCAAGGAGCGGCAGGACCAAAATCGTCCCAAAGACAATGCCCACGAAACGAATTGCCCACTCCGAACGCGCAAAACAATGGGCACGGCAAACTCCAAAGTAAGACAGCGACCTTTCCATAATTCGCCACTTTCCCGCCTTTCATTCTCCCTCGAAGCGATGGAGGCTGCGGCGTCGTCCTGCACCGTCTAATTCATGCTCGGCTGATTAAGCGTTCCCGCTTGCGTTGGAGTGCAAGAAGATCAAAAATCATAACTTGCTTATGTTGGAAGAGTTACATAAGCTTTTTTACTTCAGACTTCAGCAACGGTGAATAGGGAGCCCGTTGCTGGACTCAGGCGGGCGTTGTTCGTTGCACTAAAAAAATCACGGTCTGTGAAGCTATTTCACATGCCGTGACGCGATGTCGAAAAAATTCATCCAAATGAGGGCGAAAGACGTCCCGTGGAGAATATTTGTTCCAAGGAGCGTCAGCGACCCTCTAGGTAAAAAACCCTGGGAGGAAGCGAATGAAGAAGTTTCTAGTCCTGACATCTTCGGTCTTCGGCCTTTTGGCCGCGCAAAGCTTTCCTGCGCGCGCTGATGACGCGTTGGACCAGTTGGCCAAAGATCCAAAGCAGTGGGTTATGCAGCAAGGCGACAACGCCAATACGCGCTATTCCAAGCTCAATCAGATCAACGCATCCAACGCCAACAAGCTGCAAGTAGCCTGGACATTTTCAACCGGCGTGCTTCGCGGTCACGAAGGCGGGCCGCTGGTGGTTGGCGACGTGATGTATGTTCATACGCCGTTCCCGAACACAGTATATGCGCTCGACCTGAATAACGAAGGCAAGATCATCTGGAAGTATGAACCCAGACAGGATCCGAACGTGATCCCGATCATGTGCTGTGACACGGTCAATCGCGGCGTGGCCTACGCAGATGGCAAAATATTCCTGCATCAGGCCGATACGACCCTCATTGCGCTCGACGCCAAGACCGGAGCCAAGGTGTGGTCCGTCATGGATGGCGAGGCCGGCAAGGGCCAGTCCGGCACGGACGCTCCGTTTGTGTTCAAGGACAAGGTTCTCGTGGGTGTTTCCGGCGGCGAATTTGGCGTTCGCGGCTGGGTAAGCGCTTACAACATCAAGGACGGCAAGCTTGTCTGGCGCGGCTTTTCGGAAGGACCCGATTCCGACACGCTGATCGACCCCGTCAAGACGACTTCACTCGGCAAGCCCGTCGGGCCTAATTCGTCGACATCCACCTGGGTCGGCGACCAGTGGAAGATCGGCGGCGGCGCCACATGGGGCTGGTATTCCTACGATCCCGAGGTGAACCTTGTCTACTACGGTTCTGGCAATCCCTCGACTTGGAACCCGGTGCAACGCCCTGGCGACAACCGCTGGTCGATGTCGATATGGGCACGTGACCTCGATACCGGCGCGGTCAAATGGGTCTACCAAATGACACCCCACGACGAATGGGACTTCGACGGCGTCAACGAAATGATCCTTACCGATCAGGCGATCGGCGGCACTCCGAGGAAGCTGCTCACCCATTTCGACCGTAACGGCTTCGGCTACACGCTTGATCGGGTGACCGGCGAATTGCTGGTAGCGGAAAAATTCGATCCGGTGGTGAACTGGGCAACCAAGGTCGACATGGACAAGTCGTCCAAGACCTACGGTCGTCCGCTGGTCGTCGACGCCTATTCAACGCAACACAACGGTGAAGACACCAACTCGAAGGGCATCTGCCCGGCGGCGCTTGGCACCAAGGATGAACAACCAGCGGCCTATAGCCCGGACACCCAGTTGTTCTATGTCCCGACCAACCATGTCTGCATGGACTATGAGCCTTACAAGGTATCCTACACCGCAGGTCAGGCTTATGTCGGTGCGGCCGTCGCGATGTATCCGCCCAAGGGCGATACTCATATGGGCAATTTTATTGCCTGGGACGGCAAGACGGGCAAGATCGTGTGGTCCAACAAGGAGCAATTCTCCGCATGGGGCGGCGCGTTGGCAACGGCCGGCGGCGTGGTGTTCTACGGCACGCTTGAAGGCTATCTGAAAGCGGTCGATGCCAAGACGGGCAAAGAGCTCTACAAGTTCAAGACCCCGTCAGGCATCATCGGCAACGTCATGACCTACGAACACGGCGGCAGGCAATACGTGGCGGTGTTGTCCGGCGTCGGCGGCTGGGCCGGCATCGGCCTCGCGGCCGGTCTGCTTCAGCCTGAAAACGCCGCCGAATGGCATGCCGCAGTCGATCAGGGCAAGTTGCCGACCAAGGAAAAGACTGTCGATACGGCGGGCCTCGGTGCCGTCGGCGGCTATGCGGGCTTGGCGTCCTACACCGCGCTCGGTGGCACGTTGACGGTATTTGCTTTGCCAAGCCAATAGGTGTGACGTCACGGTAAGATGACCATAAATCGGCGCGCTGCGGTATTGCTGCGCGCCGATTTTTATTCGGCCTCCCAACTTCAAAATGCACGGGGATAGCTGCGTGAGCATCACTCATTGGAAATTCGCGGTTGTTATTCTGGCGAGCGCTCTTGCCTGCGGGGCAGCAAACGCGGACGGATCGGGCGATTCGGCGGTAGCCTCATCCGACGATGGCAAATATGCCGACAAGGACGGCAACCCGACCTACAAAATAAGCTCGGACGGAACTGTCGACTGGTACACCTACTCCGGCTTTCGGCGCTATCATTCGGACTGCCATGTTTGCCACGGTCCGAACGGCGACGGATCAAGCCTCGCGCCGGCGCTGGCCGATTCGTTGAAGACGCTCAACTATGCCGACTTCAACAATATCGTGACCAACGGCCGCAATAACGTCAATGCCTCCAACGACAAGGTCATGCCGTCGTTCGGGACCAACGTCAACGTGATGTGCTTCCTAGACGACATCTATGTGTATTTGCGCGCGCGCGCCAACAACGCCATTCCGGGTGGTCGTCCTCCCAAACACGAAGACAAGCCAGAGGCGGCCAAGCAGGCCGAGACCAGTTGCACGGGGATCAAATGATGTCATGGCGCGCCGGAAGACGGCGGACGCCGTTGCCTCATGTTTCGAGGACGGCAATTTTCCTGCCAACCCTGGCCGGCGTCCTCGCATGCGGGCTTGTCGCCTTGCAGTCCGTCGAGGCTTCCGCCCAAGCCAGCGATAAAGGCGCACTCGAACTTGTCGATCCCGACGTCTTTCGCGCGTGCGGCGATCCGCGCAATCTGCCGTTCTCCAACGAAAAGGGCGAGGGTTTTGAAAACAAGCTCGCCGAACTCTTTGCCAACAAGCTTGGCAAGAAGCTGAGTTACACCTATTTCCCACAGGCAACCGGCTTCGTCCGGATGACGTTGGGCTCGTACCGTTGCGATATCATCATGGGATTTCCCCAAGGCGACGACCAGGCGCAAGTGACAATCCCTTATTACCGGACAACATACGTGATGGTCACCAAGCGTGGAAGTGGCCTCGAAGATGTGACCGAAATCGGCGATCCAAGACTTAAGGACAAGCGGATCGGCGTTGTCGCGGGGACGCCCCCCAGCACAAACATGGCGATAAACGGCCTTTTTGCCCGTGCGAAGTCCTACCCGCTTTTCATCGACACCCGTGCGGATTCCTCCGCTCAAGCCATGATGGACGACCTCGCCCGAGGCGATATCGATTGCGGCATATTGTGGGGCCCGATGGCGGGCTACTATGCCAGTAAAGCGGACCCACCCTTCGTTGTAACACCGCTGATCAAGGAGACGACTGGTCCGCAAATGACCTTCCGTATCGGCATGGCGGTTCGCCCGGCGGACCAGGAGTTGAAACGAACGCTCAACAAGCTCATCATGGAAAATCAGGCGGAGATCAACAAGCTGCTGATCAGCTACAACATTCCAATACTGGACGGGACCAACATGCCGATCACGGGTGAAACGCTATCCAAGCGGCCATGAAAGGCACGATCATCCGCGTAGCCTTCGCCGCGATGGTCGCTGCCGCCACGGGGGCCGCAACCGCCGAGGTGGCCGAGCCAGATAGCTATCGCCTCGAAAATTACCGCTCACCGACGCCGGCAACGCTGCGGGGCGCGAGGGTGATAGGAACGGACGAAGCGGAAGCAGTTTGGCGCAACCATTCAGCTGCTTTTGTTGATGTGCTGCCAAGGCCCCCGCGACCGCGCGACCTGCCGGCAGGAACGCTTTGGCACGACAAGCCGCGCGCCAATATTCCAGACAGCATCTGGCTGCCCGACACTGGCTATGGCGCACTCGCGCCCGGCATGGCCGGCTATTTCGCTAAGGGCCTCGACAAGGCGACCGATGGCGATCACGCCCGGATGCTCGTTTTTTATTGTCTGGCGGACTGCTGGATGTCGTGGAACGCGGCCAAGCGCGCGCTCGAGCTCGGCTATTCAGACGTCGCGTGGTATCCCGAAGGCACCGACGGCTGGCTGATCGCCGGTCTTCCACTGCAAGATGCCACACCCGAACCCCGTCCGGATGAATGAGCCGACCACGATGGCCCGCAGACGTTCGGGAAAATTTTCATTTGGTCGGCGAGTCGGCGCTCATGTCGCTCTGAATCGCGTTTGCCAGATCAAATAGCCGCTTCTCGATAATGACAGGCACGTCGCAGACGTATGAAGTCGATTTCCGCCGGTCCTCGAAAATCCGCGTTTGCCACGAAAGTTGACTGACGAGATCATCCTTCTGCGCTGGATTGGCGTCAGGCCTGTCCTGCAGTTCCCGCATCTTCCGGGTTTGCTCACGTATTTCCTCAGCCATCGCTTTTTGCTTGCGTGAAAAGCGCTCGATCCCGTCCATCACCTGGTCGCGCTGCGCATTGAGCGTCGAGTATAACGCGGCGAACAGCCTCTTCGCCTTTTCTTGCTTCTGATCGTTCGTTCCGACCACAAAGTCCGCGATCAATTTCCGCGCGTCCTCCATGGGAGTTCGGCGCGCGGCCAGACGCGAGACGAGTTCCGCCTCTTTCGGATCCTTGGAATTTTCCTTGTCGATCGCCTCGATCGGCGGGCCCGTCCAGACGCTCGCAATCGAAATCCCCGGCACCTTCAATTGCTGGCAAGGCCAGTCCGGATACCTCGGGTCGAGCGCAAAGGCCGGTTGTGTCGGGCCCACGGCAATTGCAACTGCAATGCAGCAAAGAAGATTACGTGTCGAAAAGGCCACACCGCGCCTCCCTATGAGCCCGCAACACTTGCCTTCGCAGCAGTCTGACAACGCTTGCCGGAAAGTTCGGATTTGCTGATACCGCGCGGGCGAGCAGGCATGTGGGGAAAATGTATTCGATGTTACGTATCTGCCGCAAATCACATTGAGACATATTGGTAGTGCACCTCGCCCCGGCTGCGATGATACAAACCGGGAGCGTGGCAAGTACGTCATCCAGGCGGGATCCGCATGCTCAATCGCATCGGCACGGGACTTTGCGGCTGCCTGACGTCCGCACTGCTGGTCGCTCCCGCCTATGCCGGAACCGCCGGCGTCGCCCCGATTGCACCGTCAGGCATGCCTCGCCTCGGCGCTGTCGACCAGCGCTTTCAGTCCTACAACATTGAAATGATCGAAGTCACCGGCGGGAGATTTTGGAAGCCCTATCGATCGGAGCCGGGAGTCCAGCCTACACAATCGCCGCGATCCGGATCGGACACGCCAGCGGGCATGGATTCGAAGTTATATCAATACCGGCCGCCGACTGACCTGACCAACACGCGGTTGCGAAAGCTCGCAGCGGCGCTGGCGCCTGCATATATGCGTGTCAGCGGCACATGGGCAAACAGCGCCTATTTCGCCGATCAGGACAACGCGCCGCAGGCGCCACCGGCAGGGTTCAACGGCGTCTTGACCCGCCAGCAATGGCGCGGCGTCGTCGACTTCTCCCAAGCGGTGGACGCACAGATCGTGACATCGTTCGCAGTGAGCCAGGGCACCCGCGATGCCGCCGGTATATGGAAGCCGGATCAGGCCAGCCGCCTTCTGACCTATACCCGCTCGATCGGAGGTAGCATTGCAGCCGCTGAATTCATGAACGAACCTAACCTCGCCGCGATGGGCGGCGCACCGGCAGACTACAATGCGACCGTCTATGGAAAGGACTTCGAATTATTCTACTCGCTCATGAAACAAGCGGCTCCTGAAACGATGATCATCGGTCCCGGCACAGTCGGTGAGCCCGCAAGCGCGTCCGACCTGCTCACCGCGTCCGGACCCGGATTGGATGCGGTTTCGTACCATTACTATGGGACGCTGTCGGAGCGGTGCAGCGGCAAGAGCGCGCCGGAGGCGGCCCTTTCTGAGGATTGGCTCTCGCGGACGGATCGGACCCTCACCTTCTATCAGGTCCTTCGTGACCAGTTCGAGCCCGGCAGGCCGATCTGGCTCACCGAAACCGCGGATGCCGCTTGCGGTGGAAACCCGTGGGCCGCGACCTTCCTGGATACCTTCCGCTATCTCGACCAACTGGGGCGGCTGGCAAGAGCCGGCGTTCAGGTTGTCATGCATAACACACTCGCGGCAAGCGATTACGGCTTGATCGACGAGAGAACGCTACAACCCCGGCCGAATTACTGGGGCGCACTATTGTGGCGGCAAATGATGGGAACCACGGTGCTCGACGCCGATGTGCCGCTTCAGTCCGGACTTCACGTCTATGCCCATTGTCAAAGAGGCACGTCAGGCGGGGTGGCGCTTCTGGTGATCAATACCGACCGCGATGCGCCGCACGCGCTCACGCTTCCGACGGAGTCGGTCCGTTACACGCTGGACGCCGCGAGCTTGCTGGACGAGCGTGTCCGACTGAATGGCCGCACGCTGGCCCTTTCCGCAGGGGATGAGCTGCCGACCATCACGGGCATTCCGACGACCGCCAATACCCTGACGTTCGCGCAAGCCACCATTACCTTTCTGGCCATTCCGGCGGCTGGAAACAACGCATGTCGAAAGCCGATTTGAATCGCCTGACTTGAGCCCAAGCCGCTGGCCGACGGCGCAGTGCGGCATCCAATTTTCCTTCTGAGATTCCTCTCCTGCTTGGCATCCGCCAGCCGCCGTGCCACCCTCATGGCACAGGCATACTGCAACGAATAAACGCGCCAAAGGGAGAGACTGCGTTGTATCGCCACCTCGTTTTTCTGTGCTTGATCGCAGTCGCCCTGCTGAGCGAAACGCCGGTTGCTCGCGCCGCGGAATCCGAGCGTTGCCAGCCGCTCTCCCGCCGATTTGAAATTGCCAAACCGCAAATCACGGCGACAGAAGTGTCGTTGACGCTGTTTTCGGCGGTCGACGGCAACTGCATCGATTTGGTGACGAAATTGCTTGATCAAGGGGCGTCGGTCGACGCGCGCGACCGGCTTGGCGCCCGGCCGCTTAGTCACGCCGCAAGGTCCGGACACCTTCAGATGGTTGACCTTCTGCTGGCGCGCGGCGCGCCGATCAATGCACGCAATCTGGTCGGCGCCACCGCGCTCTATTTTGCTGCCGAAGGCAGCCATATCTTGATCGCCCAACGGCTTATCGAACGCGACGCCGACGTTAATCTTACCGGCCGCAGCGGGATCTCTCCGATCGCTGCTGCCGCCTATGCCGGCAACGATGTCATCTTTGACGCGTTGTTGGCCCACGGCGCCGACGAGCGAGCGCCCGACGACACCGGCAAGCCGCCGATCGTCTATGCGGCCGCGGGTGCGCGGTTCGACATCGTAAAGCGGTTGCTGGCGCGAAATATCGATGTCAACGCGCGCTATCGCAATGATCTCACCCTGCTGATGTGGTCGTCGGGCCCGGACGAACTGGTTCCGGAGGCGCAGGCGATCAAGGTCGTTTCCTGTCTCTTGGACGCGGGCGCGCATATCGATGACCGGGATGACCGCGGCCGCACGGCTCTCATGATCGCGGCCGAGGGCGGCCACGCGGAAATTGCCAGTCTGCTGCTGGCGCGAGGCGCCGATCCGTCTCTCAAGGACAAGACCGGCAAACGTGCCGCAGATCTCACCGTGCTGTCTTCGCTGCGTGAACGGCTGACGGCGCCCTAGCGCATTTTTCAATGTGGCGGACTCATCCTTCGAGACGGCCGCGTCGCGGCCTCCTCTGGTGGGGCTCTCCAAACCCCGATGGCGGGGAGCGACAACGCCGCGCGTCCCAAACAGCGAGGCCCAGTTCATAGACCTGACAGATACTCCGCCAGCGCCGCGAGGTCGTCGGGAGAGGTCGCGAGCATGAGATCGGACATGCCGGGATTGTTGCCACGCGCGCGGGTGCGGAAGTCGGCGATGGTTTTTGCCAGGTATTCTCTGCTCATGCCCGCCAGACGAGGTACCGTGCCGTCGCCCTGAAAATGATCGAGATGGCAGCCGGTGCAGCCCACCGAGCGGTTGGCGCTCAAGGCCCGGTCCGCAACTTCCTTCGATGCGCGCGGCTGGCCCAGATCAGGCCATGGCCTCTTCGAGAAATATTCCGCGATGGCCAGCATGTCCTCACGCTCCATGGTTGAAGCGATCGGTTGCATGATCTCGTTCTTGCGGTCACCCCGCTTGAAATCGCGCAGCTGTATATAGATGTAGCCCTGTTGTTGCCCCCAAATGATGGGAATCGTCTTGTCGATTGGCTTGCCGTCCTGACCATGGCAGCCCGCGCATATCTCTACTTTCTCCGCAGTACTCTGCACTTTCTCAGCAGTACTCTGCGCGTTCGCCGGCGGGGTACCGACGACCAAAAATGCTCCGAGCAGTGTTCCGCCAAGAATTAGCCGCCAGTCTAACTCGCCGCGCATCATTTCTTCCAAAAGAAGGCCTTAACGGAAGCGGGGCCGTGACCGGCCCCGCTTCATCGTTAGATTGTCGCGCGTCCGTTCAATTGAGCGAGAAGGCGATGATGTTGTTGCCGCGGCGAAAGTCGATCTGGGTGTTCCCGCCCGCACCGACCACTACATACTGCTTGCCGCCCACCATGTAGCTGGAGGGTGGCGCGTTCACACCCGCACCGGCACGGAAGCTCCACAATTCCTTGCCGTTGGACGAATTGTAGGCCGCGAACTTGCCGTTGCCTTCACCCGTGAACACCAGGCCGCCCGCGGTGGCGAGAATGCCGCCGATCATCGGCTCCGGCGTCTTCACCTGCCATTTGATCTTGCCCGTGTTGTAATCGACGGCCGTAATGTTGCCCGACTGCGTCTCACCGGGGATCACCTTGAAGGCGCCACCAAGCCACAACTTGCCGTTCGGATACGGCGAGTTCTCGACATGGTAGGTCATGGGCTGATGCAGATTGATCGCATAGGCAACCCCCTGCGACGGGTCGGTTGCGATCGGCGACCATTCAACACCACCATTCGCGCCCGGTAGCATGCGTGCACCTTCCTTTGTGGGCAGAACCCACATGTTCTCCTGCGGCACCATAGCTTCGGAGAACCGGATCAGGCTGCAATCCTTGCGGTCGTGAACATAGATGTGACCGGTCTTGCCGGCATGGATCACGCCGGGGATGGTCTTGCCATCCTTGCCCTTCACGTTCACGAGCACCGGCGGGCTTACAGCATCGAGGTCCCACACGTCGTGGGCGATGTACTGGGAGTGGCACACGTATTTGCCGGTATCGAGATCAAGCGAAACCAGCGAGTTCGTATAAAGATTGTCGCCGGGGCGGTTGGAGCCGTCGAGATCGGGCGAGGGATTGCCTACAACGAAATAGATACGGTTCGTTGCCAGATCGACGGCAGGATTTTGCCATACGCCGCCACCCAACTTCTGGAAGGGGTCGCCGGTTTTGGCGAGTTGGTCCTTCTCAGCCTGGATGTTGCGGTGCATGTCGCGGCCAGTGGCGTCTTTCGTCGCCCAGACGCCGACTGAATTCTCCGGAATCGTATTGAATGTCCAGAGCAGCTTGCCGGTCTTCGCATCATAGGCTTTCACAAAACCACGGATGCCGTATTCGCCGCCATTCGTTCCAATCAGAACCTTGTCTTTGATGACGGTCGGAGCCATCGTCTCGCTATATCCGAGCTCCGGATCCGCAATGTCGCTCTGCCAGACAACGGCACCCGTCTTTGCATTTAGAGCCACGAGTTTGGAATCAAGCGTGGCAAGATAGACGCGATCGCCGAGAACCTGGACGCCGCGATTGTTGGGACCGCAGCAGTAAGTCGTTACTGGCCCCATCTTGTGACTGTAATGCCAGAGCTGCGCGCCCGTTTTAGCGTCAAGCGCGTAAACATGGCTGAACGACGTCGTCACAAACATGACTCCATCGACGACAATGGGCGAAGTCTCCAGCGATTCCTTGACGTCCGTCTGGAAGATCCACGCGACGCGCAGGTTTTTTACGTTGTCGCGATCAATCTGTCGGGCGGGATAAAAACGCGTCTGGGCATAGTTGCCATTGGTCAGCAGAAAATTGGTTGTGCTCTTGTCGGCTGCGTTGAGTTGCTCCTGAGTAACCGGAGGAACATTTGCCTGACCCAACACCGACTTGATTTCCTGCTTAGTTTCCTGCTGGGCGATACTGGGTCCTGTGAGTAAGACAGCAGCGCCGGCCAATGCGGCGCAGACAATAGAAAATCTATTCATGTTTCCGCCCCAATTATTAGTTGTTGACTTCAACCGGCGCATTTGAAGGCACGCCGGCACTCTTCAAATCTGACCTGATTGGGATGGTTTGACAAGAAGAAAACGGCAAGCGACGCGGCTCAGCAACGCCGCGTGCGGGTTGTCGATCGCGCGCCCCTGCACCGCAGCAACACTTTTGTAGCCGCGGGTAGCCGTCTCAACGAAGCTTCCTCCGCTTGACATCGGAGAAAACAGCGATGAACACATCGCCTCCGAGCTGGCGCGGTTTCGATCCCCGCAATAATCTGATCTCCTGACAACGCCGGGAGGCAGACAAATGCGGTCGCACAGTCGATCCTCAAATTGGTTGGCAACGATAATCCTCGTGGCCGGCATTGGCCATGCGGGGGCCCAATCGAGACCATTGGTCGGGATCGCCGCATTTGGGGATTGGCGCGCTGACGAGCCTGGTTTGGATCGCCGTATAAGACCCGAAGATTTGCCGAAGCCCGGCGCAACGCGCTCGGTTGCCAATGGCCCTCATGTGGTGCCAAGACCGCCGACCGCGATCCCGCAGGTCCCTGCCGGCTTTAAAATCGAGTTGTTCGCTCAAGGGCTAAGCGGACCGCGCGAGATGCGGGTGGCGCCCAACGGTGATGTCTTCGTTGCCGAAACAGGGCCAGGAAGAATCCGTGTCTTGCGGGCGGCTGACGGAGACTCAAGACCTTCGAGAAATGAGATTTTCGCAAGCGGTCTTAACAAACCGTTCGGGATTGCTTTTTTTCCAAGCGGAGAGAATCCACAATGGGTTTACATCGCGAATACGGACCGCGTCGTTCGCTTCTCCTACAAGTTGGGTGATATTAAAGCCTCCGGGGCGCCTGAAATCGTCGTTGCCGAATTGCCGAATGGAGGAAGTCACTCGATTAAAAACCTGGCCTTTACGCGCGATAACAAGCGAATGTATGTATCAGTTGGTTCCGCAAGTAATGACGCGGAAGGCATGGGAAGTCCGATAGGAGGATTGCAATCATGGAGTGACAAGCGGCCGCTCGGCACAAGTTGGGGAAGCGAGATCGACCGTGCAGGAGTATTGATGTTTGATCCTGATGGAAAGCGAGATGGCATCCTTGCCACGGGTATCCGCAATTGCGTGGGTCTCACAGTTCATCCCACCAGTGGGGATTTGTATTGCTCGACTAACGAGCGCGATGGGTTGGGAGACAACCTGGTGCCGGACTACATTACCCGGGTGAACGAAGGTGCGTTCTACGGATGGCCCTGGTTCTACATCGGCAACAATGAAGATCCGCGGCATCTTGGAGAGCGTCCCGATCTGAGGGGAAAAATCGTCACTCCCGACGTTCTGATCCAAGCCCACTCTGCCTCCCTCGGGCTGACGTTTTACAACGGCAAAATGTTTCCGTCCGAATATGCGGGCGATGGATTTGCGGCCCAGCACGGATCATGGAATCGAGGCAAACGCACCGGCTATAAAGTCATCCGCATTCATCTCAAGGACGGGGCGCCCACCGGCGAATACCAAGATTTCGTCACAGGCTTTGTCATCAACGACTCGGACGTTTGGGGTAGGCCGGTGGGAGTGGCAGTTGCACACGACGGCGCCCTCCTCGTGTCGGAAGACGCGAACGGCACGATCTGGCGGATTACTTACTGAAAAAGCATTATATCGAAGGCGACCGACGGCCGCATCGCAGGCGGCCGCGAGACGCTGATGGATGGAATTTGAGCCGTCGCGATTGCGCACGCCGTGTTCTAAAGCGAATTTAACCAGGCCGCGTTGTCAGCCTACGACGACTTCACTGATTTGGATGACCGGGGACTGGTCGGTATAGTTTGGGATGTCTGCCATGATATCCTTGGCGTGAGGCCCAAAACCAGCCTGGAATGCCTCGATCGAGTCGCAGAAGATGTGACACATCCCGACATACGTCGCGGGAGCGCCGGGTGCTCCACCCGCAAGGCCTTTGTCAACAGTGTAGAACTTGCAAGCATCACCCATGCGAGCTTTCACGAGCGGCATATGCTTATCTCGGTAGTACTCGTGGTTAAAGCGCGCGCCAGGCGTGTTGGGATACATAACGCTTACCTTAATCATGGCGTACTCCCTGGTCCGATATTCGCCGCCAAACCTCCGGCGCTATCCAAACTCTGCGTCAATTTTGCGGATCCTGCAACTGCGAAGGGGCCAACCCCGTAGGGTCGGCTCGCACTTTTTGGAAATTCCGACGCAATGGGGTGTGCCCAACAGACATCGTACGGGCTGGTGCATGTACGGCGGTTCAAACGACTTCAAATGCGTCGCGCTGTTGCGATCCACCGATTGAGCTTGCTACATTGCCGGCGTGAAGCATTCATCTTGATGACGCGCAAGCCGCTCGTGCGAGGAGGCGAAAATCGAAAGCGATCCACTGCTTGCGAGCCAAATCGTGGTGCGCGTTTGCCTGTTCCTTGTCGCAGCGATTGCAATGTCGGGAGGCGCCCTGCAATTCTTCCGGGGGCAGCCCGACACATCACCATCGCTCGACAACGTTCACCGTTTCATGGCTGGCGTATACTTTTCGACCGGGCTCATCAGCCTATGGGCCGCAATCACTATCCGACAGCAAGGCACCCTGGTGTACCTGCTCGCTCTCGGCGTGCTGCTTGCGGGCGCAGGCCGGCTGGTGTCCATCAGCCGCGTCGGGCTGCCGAAGCCCGCCGCCGTGTGGCTGGGCTATCTGGTTCCCGAGCTGGTCCTGCCGTTGGTCATCGCCGTAGCCCACTACGCCAGTCACTGAACGCCCCTCCCTTGCCAAGAATTTCCGGAAGTTTCACCAAACGGACGTCACGGTAGCAGCAATCGATGTCTGCTTGTGAGGCGCTTTTCGGACGTGGCGTTCGTGCGCGGTGATGTCCGTAGATGTAAAGCGGGGTGAGCGAACACTCACAGCATGACCGCCGCCTCCCTTGAGGTATATCAATCGACTGTCCCGTTTATCGTCCACTGTTCAGCCGGTTGGTTGTGCACATCCGGGAGATGACCCTATGATGAAGAGTATCATGATAATTGGTGCCGCAGTGCTTCTCTCCGCGCCGGTCGCGATGGCAAAGGAGCGGTCAGTCGGGGTCTGTGTGGCCGACATCAAGGCTAAATGTGCTGAAGTTAAGCCCGGCGGCGGCCGCATTAAAGACTGCGTTAAAACAAACGCCGCAGAGTTTTCCGACCCGTGTAAGGCAAGGCTTGCGCAGGTCGCCGAGATCAGCAAAGTCTGCGCGGCTGATATAAAGGAAAATTGCCCTGGCAAGGAACGAAGTTGCATCCTGAAAAATATTAGCAACCTCAAGGACCAATGCAAGGAGGCGCTCGCGCAGGCAGTGGCCGGGAAAAAATAGCAACTCGCTCACATCTTGCCCGCTCGATCGAACCGCACCCCTGCTCCAAGAGGCTCGGCAGAGAAGGGGTCGATGCGTTCCGGTTACACCGGGTTACACGCTGTTACACCGGATCAAGACGATCGCGGGTGGAGTAACTATCGGCGCTTACGATGAGGTCCTCTTGGGTGAAGCCGATGGTGAGCATCTCGTCGAGTTCCTTGAGTGATGTATCGGCTTGCATTTGATATCTCGCTGCAGCATCGCGACAACTGCGCGCAGGGTGCAGCATTTGCAAGTTGGAAATATTTTCGTCGGTGATCGGTCCGTGACGTCAGGCGAGCCGCAGCGTCAATTGCCGGTCCGGACCGAGATGCCTGCCTCAAGCGATGACGTCAGCTCATCACCGGCAAGACCAAGACGGCACATGATCTTGCGCGCGACATCCTCCGTTGCATGCATTGCGAGAGGTTTCCGGAAAAGTTTCGTTTGTGTTTGAGTGAACTTTCGCGGGAATAATTTGCGTAAATCAATACATCATTTGCGCAATTCTATAGATGACTTGTAAACGTTCGGGCGGGATTTGTCGCTGCGCTTTCCACCAATGACTGGACGGCGGAGCTGGATGGGTGCCAGATCTGCCTAGCCAGTGGAATGCGCGCACCTTCATCCGAAGACCGATGGCAAGCGGAATCAAGAACAGAGTCCTTTCGAAATTGCTGCGTTAGTTCCTTCACGGTGGATCGTGATGATGAGACGG
Source organism: uncultured Alphaproteobacteria bacterium (assembly GCA_963732455.1). Taxonomy (GTDB): domain Bacteria; phylum Pseudomonadota; class Alphaproteobacteria; order Rhizobiales; family Xanthobacteraceae; genus Bradyrhizobium. The sequence goes on from CAVSZM010000011.1 coordinate 178,167, forward strand.
GCAATCCCAGCCTTTGCAACATTGATTGCACTCAGCCAAACGGCCACGGCAGGCGTGCCGTCTTGCGCCGTTGTTCGTTTCTATGTCGCCAAATACTCGCAAGCAGCCGCGGAAACGTGGGCACGAGGTCACGGCGCCAGCAATGCCGAAATCGAAACGGCGCGTCGTTGTCTGCATAGCGCTAATGTGCAGACTGCAAGCTCGGCTGTAAGGTCAGAGGTGCTCGCCCCTGTAACCGAGCAGGAGCGCGCCCAGCACGAACCAGCCGAACACGATCCAGATCATGACGCGCTGCACGTCGTACCTGTGCAAGGTGAGCGCGCCGACCCCGAGCAGGATAATCATGACAGCGAACCAAGTGTTCATGGCTTCATCGGCCCGAAGGATATCGAGGATCGTTTCGCCGGGCATGTGAACTACGAGATTAAGAAACCTGTTCCCTCCGATGCAAAGAACACATTGCGCCCACGCTATGCGGGCGCCATGCATCGCGCCGACAGAGCGGGAGTGAAGGGCCATGTGGCATGGCTCAAACGACTGTGGGATCACCTAAGGCGGCGCCAATTCAGCGTCGCCTTTTTGCATTTCGGAGGCGGCCGACGATGAAGGTGATAGACTGGAAGGCGGCTGACGGCCTATTGGTCGCCAAGGCGGCACTGGCGGCCACGGTCGGCGCGAAGGACGCGCGGCCGAGGTCGAGGACGGAACAAGGTAAGAACCGCGTGTCAGAATCGCGTCAGAATCGCAATTCGAAAAGTAAGGGGATTCAATAAGTTAGTTGGTCGGAGCGAGAGGATTTGAACCTCCGACCCCTAGTCTCCCAGACAGTCCCGGGCCGTTTTCAGCTAGTCTCTTCCGGTTTCAAAACCATTGAAAAATACAGGCTTCTCGACTAGCGTCGTTTCGCGTGGGTTCAGGAAATTGCAGGCAGTGCCACGATTTTGAACCCACGGTGAACCCACACTGGGCCCCTAGTCTTCTGTCGTTCGACCCCTAGTCGGGCGGACTAGTGCGCTAGGAAAACCCGAGCGCACGGAGCGAACCTTGCCCGTCGAGACCCTGACCGACGCCCGCGTCCGCAGCGCCGCCCCGCCCAAGACAGGCATCCTCGAACTCTGGGACGGCAAAACCTCAGGCCTGTGTTTTCGCGTGATGAAGTCCGGCGTCCGGTCCTGGACATTTCGCTATCGCCCCCACAGCGGTGCCGCCTTCCGCCGAGTCACGCTGGGCAGGTATCCCGCCCTCTCCCTCGTCGAGGCCCGCGGCGCTGCCGAGCGCCTCCGCGACCGGGTCCGCACCGGGGCCGATCCGCAACAGCAGACGCGCAGCGACCGCGAGGCGCTGCGCGCCGCACCGGAGGCGCTGACCTTCGACGCCCTCGCCGATCTCTACATCGAGCGCTACGCCAAGCGGCAGAAGGCCTCGTGGAAGAACGACGAGGGTTACCTCCGCGCCAACGCGCGCCCTGCATGGGGCCAACGGAATGCCGCCTCGATCACCAGCCAGGACGCGGCGCGCCTGCTGTTCGACGTTGTTGACGTCGCGCCGGTCTCGGCCAACCGGTTGCGCTCGGTCCTGGTGAAGCTGTTCGGCTGGGCCTGCGAGAGCGCCCTGCTCTCGGGCAATCCGATGCTGGGGGTCAAAAAGCCCCACCGCGAGGGCAAAGGCAAAACCCGGACCCTGAACGACCAGGAAATCAGGGTGCTCTGGCACGCGCTTGAAAAGGCGGAGGCCGCACCGGGGATCGTCGCGGCGCTGAAGTGCCTGCTGCTGCTCGGCCAGCGGCCTGGGGAAGTGGCCGGCATGGCGGTCAGCGAACTCCATCACCTCAACAATGACCGCACCGCGCATTGGGAGTTGCCCCCGAGCCGCATGAAGGCGCGGAGGACCCACGTAGTGCCCCTCCCCCGCTCGCCCGCGAGATTGTGGCGGTCGAGGTCGCGCGGCCGCGCGACGCCAATCCCGAGAGTAAGCCGGTGTTTGTCTTCGCCTCCAAATTTGCCGAGCGCGCGCGGTTGGCGCGGCATAGCCTGTCGCAGGCGCTGGGCCGCATCATCGAGGAGCTCGACGAGAGCGGCGACGATGCTGACACAGTGGCGAACCTCAAGGTCGATCGGCCGACGCCGCATGATCTCAGACGCACGCTCGCGACCGGATTGGCACGCCTTGGGATCCCGCGCGACGATCGGCTTGCCGTGCTGGCCCATTCCTACGGCGACGTCCACGAAGTTTACGATCAATACGAACGGCTGCCGCAAAAGCGCGCCGCGCTCGAGATGTGGGAGCGACACCTGCGCAAGGTGATCGCAGGTCAACCGCAGACCGATGCCTTGGTGCTGCCGCTTTGGAGGTGACATGGCAGAACCAAAAACACCTCCGCAAGCAGAGTTTGAGTCATTGGCTGAACTTGGGCGGGTGCTGCGGAAGCAGCGTCTCGACGAATGGAACAGGCGTCACAAAGGCGAACCTCAGCCGACTGAACAGGACCTGCGAAACCTTGGCGTATATCTGATTGACAACCCGGAGTTGATCGGAGGGCGATACGATTACTATATTTGGCTCGCACTCAAATGTTTGGTGAAAAAAATTCCCGACCGACCATTCCGCCCGAAGGTAACCGCCGCAATGGTGGATATGTTTGTCGATGCTGGAGTGCTGCTTGGCGATGCACGCCAGAAAGTTGCCGACCGTTCGAAAAAAACAGTCGAAGCGGTAAAGCAAGCCCACCTCCGACACGGAAAGAGGAAGCGCGACAAACCGCGGTGATTTTGTCGCGACATTTTTGGTTTTATTTGTTTCTTGATTGCCACGGTTTCAGGTTTATTCAGGGGGTCGCGCTCAATTTCACCCTGAGGCGACCTCATGAGTACAAAACCCCTCGATCGCATTCTGCGCGAGCCTGAAGTGCACCGCGCCACCGGACTGTCACGCACGACGCGCTGGCGCGGCGTCCAGGCCGGCACCTTTCCCAAACCTGTTAAACTCACGGCTAGCACTATCGGATGGTACGAAACGGACGTGGCTCACTGGCTAGCCGAGCGTCGCGCGGCCGCCGGTTTATCCGAACACTCAAGGCTCACTGAATAATTTCGGCCGGTCCCGCGTCAACAGGTACCGGCCGAGTATTTGGTAGGAACTCGAACTCCCTCCAAATAACCTGCGGAATCTGATTGCGCAAGCCGGCCTCCTCTTAACGGAGGTCGCCACATGACCCAGCGCCTGCGATTGCTGAACAGACGGCCTTCCGAGACCTTTGGGTTTCGCTGGCGGGGTATGGACTACACTGCAACGACCGGCCGATTTCCAGATGGTAGGCTGGCCGAGATTTTCCTAAGCGGCGGCAAGATAAACACCGACAGTGACGCGATCGCGCGAGACGGCGGCGTCGTCGTGAGCATTGCCCTGCAATTCGGGCGCCGAGGCCGAGACATTGCGCGGAGCGCTTCTGCGCGACAGCCGCGGTGTTGCTGCCAGCCCGTTGGGCGCCGCGCTGGATCTGATCGCGGAGATGGACGCCGCCAATGCCGGGGGCGCGCCATGAAAATAACGCACCCGTTGAGCGAGCGCGGCCATGATCTCTACGAGACGCCGGCAGAAGCCACCCACGCACTGCTGAGGGCCGAGAGGTTGCCGCAGAATTTGTGGGAGCCCGCCTGCGGTCCGGGCGCAATCGTCCGCGTCCTGCGCGGCGCCGGCCACAAGGTGGTCGGCACTGATCTGGTGGATTATGGGTCACCCGATCAAGATCATGGTGGCTGGGATTTCCTGCTTGAACGCAAGCTGCCGAAGTTGGCCAACGGCGACAACGTCGAAGCGATCGTCACCAACCCGCCCTTCAAACTAGCCGGCGAGTTTGTCGAACACGCGCTGAAGCTATCGGCCTTCGGCTGGTTCGTGTGGCATCGCGATCATAGCGGCCCTTCCACCTGGGACCGCATTTCCTGGACACCAACACCGGACGCTCGCCCGGCGCGCGCGACCGCACAATTCGAGGCGTCACTGGAATTACCGCGGCAGGAAATGCGGACCGAGGTTAAGCGCTTGCTTCGAGGTGCCAGATGACCGACGCGCCACTGCTCACAGGTTTACGTATACGGCTATCGAGCCTTTTCTCGCCGCACAAAAAAGCAGCCGCAAACAGAAACCCCGGCGGCACGATCCGTCTTCGCAGGATCAGTCGTGCGCACCGGGCTCTCAAGGAGTTTTGAACTTGAAAACCCGTACCAAACGCCCCCGAAAAACTCAATCGGTTTCTCACCTTCCACTCTTCTCGTGGCGGGTAGCAGTTGTTCAGCCCGGCACCCGCGCCGGCCTTCACCTATCGCGTCAGTACCCCGTCCGCCCAGCAACGGCTCCGGATCATCGGCTTCGATCCTCGGTGCGGTCGTCGATGCGCTTTCGAAATTCCCTCGAACAACGGAAAGCTCGTGCGATGGATGAGCATCAAGACTCCGTCGAGTTTCTTGCACTGCTTCGCCCTGGCGGGCCGTGGGTGCTGACGGCAATCGAGCCGGATGGAAAGATCGAGACGATGACCGCGAGATGCCGGTCGGATATCCCGGCCGGGACGACGCCCATCCGCTATGCGGTGCGATCCGATCCGACGTCACTCAATCCAAGCCAAGAGGACCGTCATGAAGAAATTTACTCGCCAGACATCGGGCAATGCGCCGACCGCCGACGTCAATCTCGACTTCGCAGCAGCAGGCGCGAAGGTCGCCCGCCTATTTGAGCCAGGCGAATACCGACTTCGCATCGACTCCGCCCGCATTATTCAAAACAATCAGAACGTTTCTGTGGTTCTGAACCTCATCGAAATGGAAAGCGGCAGCCGGGTCGATATCCGACCCTTGTGGGTGGACGGGCCGAACGCCGGCGCGGGCGATCTTGCTGGGAAGAACCAGGACCTGATTGCACAACTGCTAACCCGCCGTGGGCTGCCAACCGCGGGTAACGTGGGCGTCCTCATCCCGCAATTGGCGGGGCTGGAGTTCGATGCGCGCCTCGTACTCGCCCCCGACGGTCGCACCGGCCGAACCTACAACGCGCTCGCTGACATATATACGGATGATGGACCATGACGGGCCCACCAATCACATTCGCCGCGGTCGCGCAGCCGCTGGCTAAGCAAGGGTGGCGGCCTTTCCCCGGCTATCAGGCCAGCAAGACGCCGGCGATGCGGGGCTGGCCTGGTCTCAACGGCGCCGAATGGGACGATGCAGATCTCGTAGCAGCCATTGGCGATTATCAACCGGACGATTTGTTCTGCTGTTGCCTCGCAGCACAGCCAGAGATAGTTGCCATTGATCTCGACATCGTAGATCACGAAAACGCAGCCTTCGCCGACAGGCTGGCCGATGGCATTCTTGGCCGAACGCCGTTGGTAAGGATCGGCTTCGCTCCCAAGCAGATCCGCGTTTACCGAAATTCCGGCGGCATACATTCGCGCAAGTTACACCCGCTCGAAATCTTCGCAGGCACCGGTCAATTCATCGCCTTCGGCTGGCACGAGAAGGCAGGCCGTCCGTACCTTTGGCCGGATGCCTCTCCACTCACTATCAGTGCCGACAGCGACGCCATTCCGTTGGTGACGCCGTCGCAATTAAATCACTTCTCCACCGAACTATTCAAAGTCGTGCCGCGGCGGCTCTTACCGACGAGACAGGGCCGGCCGGGTGGCCCGCAAACAATCGGCGAACGCTTGAACATGCTGACCACTTTTTATGGCAGCTGGAGGCGCGCCGCAGCCATCGTTCTGGGCGAAGCCGTCGAAGGTTGCCGGAACGATACCGCCTGGATTGTGATCGCGTCAGCCGCCGGACGTGGCATCCGCGAGGATGTCGTCTGGGAGCTTTTTGAGAAACATTTCCGCGGATGGAGCGGAATTTCCGACGTCCAGATTGCCTCCATGATCGAGCGCACGCGCCCCGTGTATCGGCCGTCCGACATGACCTTCATTGCTCCGTCGTCTACAGGGGGCATCAATGGAAGATAACCCCGACGCCCCCAGCGTCCACGAGGCCGACAATGTTATCCCTTTTGAACGCGCACAAAGGTTCAGGAACAGCACACCCAAGTTACAGCGGCTCTCACGATGACGATGAGCTGCTGAAGGGAGCGAACGACAAGATTGCGGAATGGCAGGCCAATTCCAACTTGCCCAGCCTGACGCAGGTGCAAGAATTATTTTTTGAGTCAATCTGTGCTGGCGCTAGCGCAATGGCCCGCGACAAGATCGTGTCAGCCATCATCGCCGCCTTCGGTGATCAGCTTGGCGGAAAGCGCGCGTTGGCGAGCACTTGGGGCGAACTCGCAAGGCAGTGTGCGGCGGAGCGGGCACAATCCGCGCGAGACAAACCGGCCAACAAAACACACGCTCCGCTGACCCCTGCCGAGAAACAGGCGCAGCGCGACGCACTATGGCCCAACGTCCGTGAACTCGCGGAGGCCCCAGACCTGATCGATCGAGTCGTAAAACAGGTGCAGGCCATGGGCGTCGTCAATGAACGCGAGCTGATCACGTTGAACTACATCGCGGCCACGAGCCGTGTCATGGCACACCCCCTGAATCCTTTGATAAAGGGCGCAAGCAGCGCAGGTAAATCGTTCACGACGATGCAGACACTGAGGCTGATGCCTCCGGAGTGTGTGAATTACCTGACGACCAGCAGTGCGTTGGCCTTGGTTTACGACGAGCGCCCCCTCGCTCACACCGTCCTTTACATCAACGAGTCAAACCAAATTCAGTCGGACGAGAACAGCATTTTTTCTATGCTTCTCCGCAGCCTCATCAGTGAGGGTCGCATTGTCCATCAGACCACAGTTGAGGATCCGGACTCTCCTACGGGTCGACGTGTGGAGCGAATTGTACGTGAAGGTCCAATAGCACTCTTCATCACCACTACGAGCGAACTACATTCTGAAAACGAAACGCGAATGCTGTCCTGGTATGCTGGTGAAAGTCGTGAGCAGACGGGCGCGGTTATTGCCAAACTTGCGGCGCACGCTGCTGGAGCTGCCGCTGCACCCGTTAACCTCGACGTATGGCACAACCTTCAGCGCTGGATCGCCCTCGGCCCTGACGATGCAATCATTCCGTTCGCGCGAAAAGATTGCGAGCGCAATCCAGCCCCTGATGGTCCGGTTCCGCCGCGATGTCGGCGCACTATTTAACTTCATCAAGGCATCAGCACTTCTACATCAAGCTCAGCGGCAGGTGGACGCCCAGGGCCGGGTGGTGGCGACCGTTGCCGACTACGAGTTGGCATATGCGATTTTCTCTCGGGTCATGGCCCACTCGTCTGGCAAAAACGTGCCGGACAACGTGCGGGAGGTTGTGAAGCTGATCGCCGAACGCGCCGGCTCAACGGCAACAAGGCCGACGCAGGGCCGGTTTCAGCGCACCGAGGCGCCCGGCGCCGGTGAAGTCGTGATCTCCAGCGAGCAGATCGGCAACGCAATCGGCATCGGGAAATCGGCCGCCTATCGGGCCGTCCTTGCCGCACTCGATAACGGTTTTCTGACCAACAACGAGATCCGAAGAGGAAAACCTTTTAGGCTCGTGCTGAAGCACGGTGTCGATGATGGGGGTACCCCCTTGCTTCCAGATCCAAGGACCATCGCCCCGGAAGGCGGTGCCGCGTGATCCCCACCGCAATGGTGCTGAACTGTTTCGGCCAGCTTCAAGCTGTTTCAAACCGGGGTGAAACAGATAAGCTGCTGACAATTAAGACGAAATTGCCCGCTGTTTCGCTGTTTCACTGTTTTGGGGAACACTGCCTGCGAAATTTTAATAGGGATCGGACTGCCAATCTAAAATTCGCGAGCAGCCCTCCCCCGAAAACGATGAAACAGCGAAACGGAGAGCACTTTACCACGCAATATCAATGGCTTGTCTGTTTCGCCCCGTTTGAAACAGCCTGAAACAGCTCGGGCCACAGGACGCACCAGACCATGACGATCACCGATTTTCCCAAACACCTGCGGAAGACCCCTTCTTGATCTTCTGGCAGCTGGCGGCTGCGTGGCTCGCGAGGGCAGCCGAGTGCTGATCGATGGGCCCCGGCAATTGGCGGATGCGGTGCGCGCTCACGCTCACCAGCTGACGCAGCATGTCGTGCCTTCGGTTGGCGCCGACGAAGCAGAACTTGTCCGCAGCCTGCTGTCCGACGCAGGCGCCAGCGTCGCCTATATCACCTCACCCAGCGAAGCACGGAGGACTGTGGCGGAAATCTGCGCCAGCGCCCCCGACGTGATCGGGCTGGATTTTGAGACAGAGGTGCTGCCCGCATACCGACAGCCAATCCCCATCAAGTTCAACAAGGACGGAAACCTTGCCGCCCGACAACCCCGCGATGGCGCAGCCGGTGCGGCGCTCGACCCCTATCGCTCAAAAGTGCGTCTCGTCCAAGCCTGGGCGGGCGGCGAGCACTGTTACGTCTTCGACATGCGTTCCGTAGCTTGGGCGGATATCGCTCCGCTGTTCGAACTACCGCTTGCTATCTTCAATGCGGTGTTTGAAGTCAAACGGTTGTTCCACGAGGCCAACATTGAACCAACTGGTCGCATCTACGATGTCATGACTGCTGTCTGGTTGACTGATGGCCGTCGGCCCTCACTCGCCGAGGCCGTCGCTATCAACTACGGCCTCGATATACCCAAGGAATTGGGCGCCTCCGATTGGTCCTCCGACATTCTCTCACCCGAACAACTCGAATACGCCGCCCTGGATGCCGTGCTGTGTCGCCTCCTCTGGGATACGCAACATCAGGAGTTGTTCGACGAGATCGATAAGCAATGCCAGCAAGTGGCCGATGCGGTTATCCCGGCGATCGCTCGCATGGAGTTTCACGGCATGCCACTCGACGTCGCTGCACATCGAGCACAGATTGCGCACTGGCGCACTGAATTAGCGGCCGCCCAGGATGCGCTGCAATGTGCATCCCCGCGGCACAATCTCTTGAAGCAAGCCGAGTTGCAGGCGCACCTATACGACGTGCTCGACGCGGAGACATTAGCTACCTGGCCCCGCACAGCAAGCGGCCGGTTGATAACTCGTCGCCAACAACTGCAACTGAACGATCATCTTCCGGCGCTTACCGAATTGTTGCAGGTACGTGGATTGCAAAAGCTGATCGACGCATTCGGCGACGGCCTGATCGATGCGGTCAACCCCGCGACTGGACGACTGCACACCAGCTTTCTAATTGCTGGAGCCAGCACAGGTCGCTTCTCGGCACGTGGGCCCAACCTTCAGCAGATGCCAAAGCGTCGTGAGGCAGGTTTTCGCAGGATATTTGCAGCACCCAAAGGGCAGCTTGTGATGGCGCTGGATTACAGCCAGATCGAACTGCGCGCCGTGGCTGAACTGATCAGCGATTGGCTTGGTACAGACAGCATCTTGCGTCAGTCGTTTGCCGCCGGTGTCGATGCGCATACCGCTACAGCGATGTCGATGACTGGCAAGAAAAGGTCGGAGGATGTCACTGAAGACGAACGACAACTGGCAAAGCCGTGCAATTTCGGATTGCTGTACAGGATGGGCGACTATGGGTTTTACAACTATCTGCGCGCCAACTTTGTCCCGGACATTACATTCGAACGGGCCCGTGAACTAAAGGCTCTGTTCTTCGCCGGTTACCCTGACTTAGCACGCTGGCAGGACGAATACGCCCGCCACACTCGCGAGCAGGGCTTTACGCAGACTGTGGCAGGCCGGCGATGGCACTGGAAATGGCGGGCGCAGGACCCGGAGGACGTCGACGAAGACGCCCCGTTCTACGCTGATGCGATCAGTGGATTCAGCGGCGCTTACGCCGTCAACCACCCAGTTCAGGGTTCGAGCGCCGAGGTGATGCAGATCGCCTTGACCCGGCTCGATCACGCGCTTCGCAACGAACCGGTCCAGATTATTGCAACCGTGCACGACGAGGCTGTCCTGTTGGTTCCAAATGAAATTGCTTCTGTGCAACGCATCGGCGCCATCGCTCAGCAAGAAATGGCTTGCGCCTTCCTTGAGGTATTTCCGGACGCGCCAACCCTGAACCTTGTCGATCTCAAGGTGGGTCCGACCTGGGGCGACCTGCAGTCCTTGCCGGACTGGTTGCAAAGCCAGAGCACGTCGAGGCTGCTGATGATTTGCGAAGGATGATCGCGCGCAGGGCGAAGGCATTTGTAAAGGACGCCCGTCCGATTAACAGGCCCCCCGGGGGGAGTAACTTTTTATTTCAAGGGGGTAGGATATCCGAGCGCGGCTTGGGTTTAGCATCATAAACGTCCACTTTTCTTAGGTGGTTCCATGAGACAGCGCGGTAGAAAGTCATTGGCGGAATTGGCGACTGTCGTCATCGACGCCGGGCGATGCATTCCTTTGTCACCGCCATCCGAATTGACCGACGCGCAAGCGACAGTCTGGCGTGATGTCGTCGGCTCACTCCCAAACGACTGGTTCACGCGGGAGACCCTGTCGTGGTGCCGCTCGATCCAAGCGACCCAGAGGTAGCGTTCTCAGCTTGGCCTTATGCCAAGGAACGGTGTCAGGAGATTTTAACCACCCGCACCGGTTAGCACTACGACCGATCCAGTCGTAATCGAGGCTCGGATCAGATCGTCGATGCCGTTGATCTCAACGCCGTCCAGGAAATTGCTGACATGGACAGCGTTGCGCTCCATGATGGCGAGATGGGAGGATCCCACTTGCGGCCGGGTCAACCCCGTGGCACGGCCAGCGACGCCAGCTTTGAAACATCCGCGCTCCTGTCGAGCGCCCAGATCGCATCGATCAGCGGCGCGACGTCGTGCTGCGGATCCCAGGTAGTGGCAGCCGTGCGAAGTTTCCCCTCGAGATCCTTGTCGCTCATCGGATTAACGTCGCTGCCGCGCGCCGCCGGCTGCGACAGCTTGTGGATCTTACCGTCGGCGGTCGTGATCTCAACCGCCGCGGCGATGGTGGAGAATGCTGAATCGCGCACCATTTCGACTTTGCTCCGCAATGCCAGCACTTTCGGATCGCGCGCGCAATCATCGGTGAACTGGTCGAGCCCAGCCTTGCCGGTTACTAAGGCGGCCGAAACCGCGTGCTGCGCGCTCACTTGCGACTCGCGTCCAGTCGAAATGTTCGGTCGGTTGGTGCGGTCGCTCAGCAGCGCATGGCCGCGCACCACGATACGCGTTACTTCGGCCATCGGATTATCGCGCCGCCAGTCCAGCACACAATCGAGCACCGGATGGATCACGAAGCCGCACGGATACGGCTTGTATGACGTCGCCATGATCTCCCAGCTTTCGCCCAGCCCGTCGGTGACCAGCGACAAATCGGGCGTTTCACCCAAGGCATGGTAGAAGCCTTGCACGCCAGCCAGCGGCTCCGGCGGCCCGTCGAAACCCTTCTCCGCCAACAGCGCCGACCACAGACCGTTGCGCGCGGCGTTGCCTACGCTCACGCTTTTCGTCGGCGTACCCAAGCACTCGCACAGGCCCGACGATTGCGTGGCCGCGGTGCCCAGCGCCCATACCATCTGGCGCTCGTCAAGTTTGAGCAGCTTGCCGGCACCGCCCGCGGCGCCGAACACGCCGCAGGTCGAGGTGATGTGCCAGCCTCTGCTGTAATGATTGGGCGAGATCGCCAGTCCAATGCGGGCCTGTACCTCATTGCCGAGTATAAAGGCGAGCAACAGATCGGGCCCGCTCACCTGTCGCAATTCGGCGAGCGCCAGCAGCGCCGGCGCCACCGGTGCGGTCGGATGGATCACCGTGCGCAGATGGGTGTCGCAGAAGTCAAAAACATTGGCACCAGCGGCGTTGAGGAAGGCCGCGCTCAAAGCATCGACGCGCTCAGTGCGCCCGACCACCGTTGCCTGCTTGCCGCCGGAGAATTCAGCGAGCAAGCGCAGCGCGATCTCAACCGGCTCCGTACGGCAGCCTGCCAGCGCCACGGCAAAGAAATTCATGAACGAGCGCTTGGCCTGATGCCGCACGGGCAATGGAATGTCGCCCCACTGCGTCGCTACAATATGGCGAGAAAGGCTTTGCGTCACGCCGGGTTCGTGCAGCATAGTTGTCCCCTTGAAACTCGGCTGGAGCATCGGCTGGCCCGCACGAAAGCGCAACTGCGCGTTCGGTAAACCGGACAGGAATTTTTGCACTATGGTGCTGCATGTCAATGAGGAGGCGGCCGTCAGCGCGGTCAGAATAAAACAATGGGAGACAAATACCGTGCAACAAACTCGAGGGGCCTCGCGTTGGCCTTTGCGTTGGCTGCCGCTTTAGCCGCGGGCGCCACGCGGGCTGACGATTATCCCTCACGTCCGATTCGGCTAATCGTGCCGTACGCCCCCGGCGGCGGTGCCGACTCGGTTGCACGTATCGTTGCCAAACGAGTGAGCGAGACCATTGGACAAACCATCGTAATCGAAAACCGCGGCGGCGGCGGCTCAATCGTCGGCACCGAGCTCGTGAACAAATCCGACCCCGACGGCTACACGCTTTTGCTGGGCCAATCCGGACCGATTTCGATCAATCCGGCGGTTTACAAAAAGCTTCCTTATGACCCGCTTAAGGATTTTGCGCCGATCTCCATGACGACGGCCTATCCTTACATCATGGTAGTCAGCCCCGCGCTCGGAGTGAAGACCTTGCTAGAGTTCGTCGCGCTCGCCAGGAGTAAGCCGGGCGAATTGAACTACGGCACGACCGGCGTGGGCGCCGCCAATCACCTGGTCACCGAGCTGTTCGACAGCAAGGCTGGGATCAAGATGACGCATATTCCCTATCGCGGCACCGCGCTCGCGGTGGCCGATCTGATCGCTGGCCAGGTACAGGTAGTTTTTGCCGATCCGATTTCAGCACTGCAACATATCAACGCCGGCACCCTGCTCGCGCTCGCGGTGACCAGCAAGGAACGCTCGCCAGTCGCGCCCACCGTGCCGACGATTTCGGAGAGCGGCTATCCCGGCTTCGACGCTATCGCATGGCACGGCATCCTGGCGCCCGCCAACACGCCGCCCGCGATTATAAAAAAGCTCAACGCGGAGATCGTGGAGGCACTGAAAGACAGGGAAACCAAGGAGCTTTTGGAAAAGCAGGCGATGCAGACCGTCGGCAACTCGCCGGAGGCCTTCGCCAGTTTCATCAAGCAGGACATCGCTATCTGGAAGGAAGTGGCGAACCAAGCAAAAGTGGAAGTAAAGTAGGATTTCTCCTGTCGACGAGCAAATTCCGTCGCCCACGCTAACGAATGGGATAGAACTCGATTAGAATCACGAAGTGCTGATAACGCGCCAATATTGAGCGCGTGTAGGAAGCCCGTCGAGCACGCTGATCATGGATAGATTGACGATGTTATGGATATGGTGGTTGACGCCAAGGCGTGCGATAGCACACCGCAGCAGATTTTCAGTAGGGCATTCGGCCATCACTCACGTGAGTCAGCATCCTTGACAGTTCAACTGACCATCTGGACATTCGGCCGCAACGTGGCAGTCACAAGATACAAACAAAGAGCGCGCTCAGACGACAGAGAGGCAGAGTATGCACGATCAGGTTATCGGATTTGTTGGCGTTGGCCGAATGGGCGCGGCGATGGCTGGACGCCTGCTCGATGCGGGCTATTCGCTGTCAGTCTACGACACAGAGCTTGAGGCCACGAGGCCTCTCGTGGCGCGCGGCGCGCATCTTGCAAAATCTCCCGCTGAAGCCGCCTCAGCGGCCGATATCGTCCTCGCGAGTTTGCCAAATCCCGACGTGGTAAAGGCCGTCGCGCTGGGGCCCCAAGGTATCATCGAGGGAACGCGCGCGCATATCCTGATCGATTTGTCCACAACCGGACCGGGCGCGGCGAAGATCGTCGCAGATGGTTTGAAGCCAAGGATCGCGCTGGTGGACGCGCCGGTCAGTGGGGGCATCAGAGGCGCCGTCGGCGGTTCGCTCGCAGTGATGGTGTCTTGCCCAAAAGCGATCTACGAAACCGTTGAGCCAATTCTCAAAAATTTTGGCAAACTTTTCTACACTGGCGAGCATCCGGGACTGGCGCAAACCGCCAAGCTTGCGAACAATTTGATGGCCGCGGCCGCTCTGGTCATCACATCTGAGGCGGTCGCTATGGGGGTGAAAGCCGGCCTCGATGCCCGGGTTCTCATTGATATCATCAATGCCAGCAGCGGTCGCAACAGCGCCTCCGAGGACAAATTTCCGCGCGCCGTGCTGCCCGGCACGTTCGATTTCGGGTTTACGACTGGTCTTTCCTACAAGGATGTACGCTTGTGCATCGACGAGGCCGAATCAATGGGTGTTCCGATGGTCTGCGGGGCTGCGGTTCGGCAGATGCTGGCGATCACCAACGCAAAGTATGGCGCCTCCTCCGATTTTACTTCAATTGCCAAGGTTCTGGAAGAATGGGCCGGGGTGAAAATGCGCGGCTGAGCGACACACAAACTAACGACGCTGGGCGAGGCTGCATTCGTTAACGCAATTTCAGTCCGGGGTAGTTGAGGGCTTGCCGCCATGCTGAAAGAAAAATGGGCTCTGGTGACTGGCTCTACCGCTGGTCTCGGCCTAGCTCTGGCAGAGAGCCTTGCTGGTGCCGGCGCCAATGTCGTTCTACACGATCTAGCCGAACCACATAAGGCGAGAGACAGCATTCGCTCGCGGTTCGGGATAGACGCAATCAGCGTAGCGGCTGATCTCACACGGCGTTCGGCCATCGAGGAGATGATGGACAAGCTGCTCAGCCGCCTGGGCGCGATAGATATTCTGGTCAACAACGCGGTGGTCCGGCACTTTGCGCCGGTCGAGCAGTTTCCGCCGGATCGGTGGGAGGAAGCGCTCGCGGTGAACCTCTCGGCCCCGTTCCATCTGATCCGCCTCGCGCTACCGGCCATGAAGGAACGCGGCTGGGGACGCATCATCAATATGGCGTCGATCTATTCGACGCGCGCGGTCGAGAACCGCATCGACTATATCACGACCAAGACCGCTATCCTCGGCATGACCCGCGCAATCGCGATCGAGACAGCGACAACCGGCATTACGTGTAATGCGCTTTGTCCGGGCACATTGCCAACTCCAGCAATCGAGTCACGGATCGCCGCCATTGCCGGGCGCAAGAATTTTTCGGTCGATGAAGCGACGCGCGACTATCTAGGTTCGCGCCAACCGAGCGGGCGGTTCATCTCAATGGGCAATGTCGGTGCGCTAGTCGCCTTTCTATGTAGCCCGACTGCCCAGGACATTACAGGCGCGACGCTCCCAATTGATGGGGGCTGGTCGGCCTCTTGATCGAGATGGGCAAACTTCAAGGGGGAAATAGAGCCGGCTTAAATTCAAATAGAGTTGTCGATAGCCCGTGCAAACCGTGAAGCTCGACTTGTTCATATTACCAAACAACAATCTATGTGATTGCAGACACAGCTTTCCAAAATATGTTATCGATTAACAGAGAGCGCCTCGCAGGTTGGGGCTATAAAAAGAGACTAAGGGAGATCCGCCGTACACTAATGTGCGCCCTGGGTCCAAAGGCCAAGAGCAGATGTTTTCCGCTCTGCCCTTGATAACGGATGTTGCGCAACGCTCTCGGCATGCCAAACTCGGCGAGCCAAGGTCCATGTTTGGTTGCGGCTTACCCCTACCTCGTCGAGATCGCGAGCGGCTCCATGCCGCTTCTCCTAATTGCCTCGGAAGCGCGCGCGGAGGCAAGAAATTCGATCAGTCGCTTTGAACCTTCAATCTCTCCCGAGTCGGCCACGACGGCGGCCGAAAACACCTGGACGAACTGAATCTCCGGCGGGATGCTGCCTGCGAAGTCGACGCCTGCCGCCGCGTGCACAATTTCACTGACTGGCATGACCGCAAGATCCGCGCCTCCTACGGCAACCATCCCGGTTGCGTCGGTGCCGCGCGGCGTCACCTTGACGTTGATCTTTTCCGCGATGCCGAGCCGCGGAAAAAGATCGGTCGTAAGCCAGATACCGCTGGTGCTTCCAGGGATCGCGACGGTTTTCGCCTTGAGCAGAACTTGTATGAAGGCATCGACGGTGCTCACGTCGGGCTTCGGAGTCCCCGCCCGCACCGCCACGCCGAGAGGTACTCGCGCAAGATCCACGTCTGTACCGGCGGCGATCCTCTTCGCGGCGATCAGCTCCCTGAGGCCTTCCCTGGACAGGATCACCACGTTGGCAGGCACGCCGCGGGCGAGCTGCGCGGCAATCGTTTGCGGCCCTGCTCCCTGCGACGCACCCGATCCGGTCGTGACTTTGATGCCGCTCGTCCGCTCGAATTCCGGCAACAGCTGCTCGTACGCGCCACTGAATCCGCCGGATATCAGAACGTTCAACTGCGCCGGCGCCGCGACTGGCCAAAACAGCAGCGTGGCAAAAATCACGAATGAGAAAGTGTTCATGATCAGCCCCTCGCCGGCCCGCTCCCGTGCTTCCAATGAAACTATAGCACATTGCGCCCGCAAGGAGGTCGCTGCGCTGCCGGATTCTGATCTTGTCCCTTTCGGGTCAATTGCGTTGTTCTAACAGCGTGCCGATGACTTCCGGTCTACCCCACGAAACAGACATTTTCGGAGTCCATCGGCAGGTCCGAAAGGTGCCAGAAGCGGTCATTCCTGAACCGCTCTGGTCGAGAAACGGCCATTCCAGGGGCGCCGAGCGGAGTGCAGGCGAACCAATCCATCTCTGGTCCGGGCGCCGCTTTCGAAGGCCGCTCGCCACAGAGCAGCGCCCGTTTGTGCGCGAGCGGAACGGACACCGAAGCCTCATCGACCGGCCCGTCGAGGTCGGAGAGCAACCGATGATAGCGCCGACGGGCGTGCACGCCACCGACGCGTCGCCGCGACCCATCTCAGCCGTGCTTCACCATCGGGCACGCGCTCTCGCTCAGGGGGCGCGCCGCTTGCTCGGCCGGCACAGTGGCGAGCAGCTTGAGATAATCGAACGGATATTTGGATTCCGAGGGCTTCTTCACCTGCAGCAGATAATAAGGCCGCATCACACGCCCGTCCTCGCGCACCGTGCCCTTGGTGTAGAAGTCATCGATCGGCAGTTCCTTCATCTTGGCGACGACCTTGGTGGCATCGGTCGTGCCGGCTGCCGCCACCGCCTTGAGGTAGTGCAACGTTGCGCCGTAGGTCCCGGCATGGATCATGCTCGGCGGCTTTCCGCCGTTGCGGGCGAGGAAGCGTTTGGTCCAGGCGCGGGTCGCGTCGTCGAGGTCCCAAAAGAAAGTCTCGCTCGCGGTCAGGCCCTGCGCCGCTTGGAGGCCAAGGGCGTGGGTGTCGGGAAACTGTAGCAGGAGCGCCGCTACGCGCTGGTCGCCGGTGCGGCCCAGGCCGAATTCCGCGGCCTGTTTGATCGCGTTAATGGTGTCACCGCCGGCATTCGAGAGAGCGACGATCTTCGCCTTCGAGGCTTGCGCCTGCAGCAGAAAGGACGAGAAGTCGGCGGTATTGAGCGGATGGCGCACAGCCCCCACCACCTTGCCACCGGCGGCCGCGACGAACGCTGAGGTGTCGTGCTCGAGGGCATGCCCGAATGCGTAGTCGGCGGTGATGAAAAACCAAGTATCCCCACCCTGCTTCACCAACGCCTGGCCGATCGTCGCTGCAAGGCCGTAGGTGTCGAAGCTCCAGTGCACGCCGTGCGGCGAACAGGCTTTTCCGGAGAGATCCGAGGTGGCGGCGCCGGTGTTGATGTCAACGGCGTCGTGCGTGCGCGTCACCTCGCGCACGGCGAGCCCCACGGCCGAGTTGGGAATGTCGAGGATGACGCTGACGCCCTCGGTCTCGATCCATTGCCGCGCGAGGTTGGCGCCGATGTCGGGCTTGTTCTGGTGATCGGCGAAGATCACTTCGATCGGCCGGCCCAGCACCTTGCCGCCATAATCCTCGACCGCCATACGCGCGGCGTGGACCGAGCCCATGCCGGTCAGATCCGCGTACAGTCCCGTCTGGTCATTGAGGACACCGAGCTTCACCGGTTGTTGCGCGACCGCGGCGGCGGTGAGCCCCGCTTCACACAACAGGAGCGCGAGCGCGGCGATAATGTTGCGACGCATGAAAATCCTCCCCTTGCCGTAGCGACCGCTGAATGCCGGTCGTCTTGGCATGATGGTACAGGGGAAGGGCATCACTGCAAAGTGGAGCCGGGCTTTGCTTCCGCGCCGTGCATCAGCGCTGCATAGCAGCGACAGGGCGCGATGTCCGGTGTGGGGTCAAAACCGGAAAAGCTCCCTGCGAGCATATGTTTTCCGCTGTTCTTCCAATAACGGACATCACCAAGCTCGGGCGCCATGTCCGAAAGGTGCCAACAAGCGACATCCACCGCTTCATTCGATCACCTGACCGAGTGGTATCTTGTTTGGGTCGAGGGGCGCCGCAACCGCCGTTCAGTGCGAGATGTGCTCGAGCGTCCGCCCCTTGGTTTCTTCGCCCAGGATCAGAACCACCAGCGCCGCGATCACGAAGGCGCCCGCGCCGAGCGCGAACACGCCGCTCTGTCCGGCCGTCGGCAGGATAAGGCCAATGACCGTCGGGCCGATCAACGAACCGATGCGGCCGACTGCGGAGGCGAAGCCCGTTCCGGTCGCCCGCACTGCCGTCGGATAAAGCTCCGGCGTGTAGGCGTAGAGCGCCGACCACATGCCGAACAGGAAGAACTGCATGCACAGGCCCGCGACGATGAGCTGGGTCTGGTCCGCGGCGCCGCCATAGAAGTAGCAGGCGACAGCGCCCCCGATCAGGTTCAGCGCGAGCGTGCCCTTGCGGCCCCAGGATTCCACGAGCCAGGCCGAGAACAGGAAACCCGGGATGCCCGCAAGCGAGATCAGGATGGTGTAGAACACCGATTTGGTGACCGGAAAACCTTTTGCTTGCAGCAGCGCGCCGAGCCAGGTCGTCAAGCCATAGAAGCCGAGCAGCGCGAAGAACCACAGCATCCAGAGCATCGTGGTGCGTCTGGCATAGATACCGGAGAACAGCGTGGCGATGTTTACGCGCGCCGGCGCTGCAATGGCCTGGGGTCTCGGTGCGGGAAGCGCCTTGCCGCCGAGCCGAGCAGCGACCTTGGACTCGATCTCCTGCATGACCGTTTCGGCCCGCTCGGAGTGGTCGTGGGCGGCGAGCCAGCGCGGCGATTCCGGAACGTAACGGCGGATCACCAGCACGAACAGCGCTGGGATCGCCTGCAGGATGAATACCCAGTGCCAGTCTGCGACCGACAACACGGCATAGATCAGAACGCCCGAGGCGATGAAGCCGAGCGGCCAGAAGCCTTCGAGATAGGCGATGTAGCGGCCGCGCCGTTCGGCCGGAATGATCTCCGATACCATGGATTGCGCGACCGGAAATTCCATGCCCATGCCGAAGCCGAGCAACAGGCGCGAGGCGCCGAGCATGGCGACAGTCGATGACAGGCCGCAGGCGAGGCTGCCGAGCCCCCAAAAGATCATGCTGGTCTGAAACACCTTGGCTCGACCGAAGCGGTCCGCCAAAAGACCGGCTGAGGCTGCGCCCACGAACATGCCGAGGAAGCTCAAGCTGGACAACAGGCCTACTTCCGCGGTCGAAAGCTGGAACGTCTGCTTGATCGAGCCGAGCACGAAGGTCAACGCGCCAAGATCCATACTGTCGAAGAACCAGGCGGTGGCGATGATCGCGAAGATGATCTTTTGATAGGACGTCAGCGGCAGCCGTTCGAGGCGGGCCGCGATGTTAGCGATTTGGGCGGCCTGCGCGCTGCGCGCGCCTTGCGCGGAGGCCAACCGATCGGCTTCGCCGGAAGCGTCCGGAGCACTCATGTTTCGTCTCCGCGCAGCGCGCGCGTAGACTTCGTCGTATTGGCTCCCGGCGCGGGCATCCATGGAGGCCTCCTCGGCGGCTGCGTTCACATCTACTGTGCCGGCCCCTTTTGCAACCCGGACGCCTCGGCGGCATGCGCCCGGATCAAACTCTGATCGGCTGTTGTAAAGACCATTCATTGACATCGTATTCTCCCGGATCATTTGGTCGTATTTGAGTGTCAGGGAAAGGCTTTCGGAAAGCGAGCTAGGCGGCACGCTCGCCGCGCAACGCGGCGATCGCGGCGTCGATGTCGGCGCTCGTCATTTCCCACTCGTTGTCGAAATTGGCGACGATCCGCTGCATGAAGCTCGGATAGAGGCTCTTTGCCTCCGCGGCGTTGCCGAGATGGTCGAACAGGATCGCGAAGGCCAGCTGCGAAGGCTCGAGGCCCTCATAGCTCCATTCGAAGCCATAATCGGTGAGCTGCAGCTGATCGGCGTGCGGCGACAGCGGCTCGCCGTCGACCAACACGGAGATGCCGTCGATGGTACGCTCCCCGGTGTATCTCTTCATCGTCTTCTCCTGTCTGTCACCCTACTTCAGCGAGGCCGGATTCTTCTTGGTGACTTCCGGAAACACCCACATCGCAAACACTGCGAAGACGCCAAGAAAGGCGACCGCGTAGCTCGGCCCGGTCTGTCCGAGATGAACCATGAAGGCGTGGCCGCCGGCCGCGGTCAAAAGCCACGCCAGCGACAGCAGGAACTTGACACGAAACGGCATCCTTTCCTCCTATGTCTCACGCATGCGGTCCGCCGACCGTTCCGGCCGAAAGCCAGGCCAGAAGACCGAGCGTGGCGGCGAGAATGCAGCCTGCAATCGCCATTCCCTTGCGTCCGTCCCGCAGACGGGCCGGAATCGCCTGGAACAATTCGGGGATGAACAGGAACAACAGACCTGCGACGACCACGATCGTCGTCCAGCGCAACTGCATCGAGGCGAAAGCAAGCGTGCCGGCAAGCAGCGCCAGCCACAATGCGGTGTTGCCGAGCACCAGTAGAACGGGATTGCGCGCGTCGCCAGCGCCGCCTGCGCGCAGCGGATACATCCCTGCGAGCTGGAGAAAGCCGAGGCAGCACACGCTCCAGAGCAGCGTGAACCAGGACAGCGCAACCAGATTGGGCTCGAGATGGTTCATCGGCGAAACTCCAAACCAAGGTGGAACGGCCCCGCGCGCGGTTTGCGTCCTACTCCGCGGGCACTGCCGAGGGTGTCACGCGCGGCGTCCGCGCGGTCTTGCGCATGTCGGTTTTGACATAACGCGTGTCGTAGCCGTTGAAGACATGCCCGAGCAACCCGCGATTGAGATCGGACGTGCCCATCAGGCAATCCATGATCGGGAACGTCAGATTCATGTTGCGCTCCATCATGATCGACTGGTTGTGATGTGCGGTATGATGACGTCGGAGGGTGTTGACGAACGGCATATGGCGCACGAACCAGTTCTCGTCGACATGACAGCAGAGGTGCATGAACTCGTAGATCAGATACATCGAGGTCGTGGTCGAGATCAGAAGCCAGCCGACATTCGGCGAGATCAACCAGCCGGCCACGATCGCCGGCGGAATCGACATGAAGGTGAACACCACGAGCGCGAAAGGCGGGAAGAAGGTGACACGCCAGTCGTGATGATCGGCAAAGCGCATCTCCTGCTCGGTGAAGAACTGATGGTGCATCATGGTGTGGCGGCTATAGATCGCGCGCAACATCGGGATGTTGGACGGGCGGTGCATCACGTAGCGGTGCACGGCCCATTCGAAGAAATTGGCGAAGATGAACACGACCGGGATGGCGAGATATTCCCACCAGCGCACGTCGTGGAGATTGGCGATGTAGACGTACAGCGCGGTGAAGCCGATGGTGTAGATCAGCAGGATGTGGAGCCAGCCGTTGTACCAGCCCGCGACGCGCTGGCGGTAATTCTCCCGGTACTTGCGCTGCCGCTCCGTCATCGGCGTCGTTGCCAGTTCCATGGCAGTTCTCCCTGGGCGTTTCCTCAAAACTGAAACATAGCCGCGCCTTTTCACTCCCCTCCTCATTGCGCCGGCCGGCGCAATGAGTCACAGCGGATGAACGCGAACGCCACGGCCGCTCCAATCAGCTCGACGATCCCACCGGCGACAAAGGCCGCCGCGAGGCCCCGCGTGCCTACGCCCTCCGCTACATGCATTGCAAACACCGCGCCGAGCACCGCTACGCCGAGCGTTGCACCGATCATGCGGGCGGTATTGATGAGACCCGATGCGGTGCCGGATCGGGCCGCCGGCACGTTGGCCACTGCCACCGCATTCATCGGTCCGACATTGAGACCGAGCCCGAACCCCATGGCGAGTAACCCGCTCTCGATCAGTACGAGGCTGTCGTTGAACGGGATCAGGGCCAGCATGAGCAGGCCGAGTCCCATCAGCCCCATGCCAGCCGTCATGGGAACGCGAGGCCCGAGTTTGTTAGCAATGAGGCCTGAGAGCTGCGATGTTACCATGTAGCTCAGGGACATCGGCAGCAGCACGACTGCAGCACCCAGTGCCGAAGCGCCGCGCGCGGTCTGGAAATAGAGGGGGGTGAGGAACAGCATCGCGTAAGCGCCGAAGTTCATCGCGGTAGCCACAGCAAGGCAAGCCGCAAACACGCGGTTGCGCAGCATGGGCAGCGGGACCACCGCGTCGGTTGCACCCGCCTGGCGGCGCAGAAACAGCACCGCCGCCAGGACCGAGAGCGAAAACGCAGCCACGCTTCCGGTTGAAGCCCAGCCCCAGCGTGGCCCCTCGATCGCTGCGAGCGAAAGGCTGCCGATGGAGGCAATCGCAAGCGCCTGCCCCGGAAGATCGAGCCGGCGGCCTTGCGGGTTGCTCGATTCCGGCACCACGGTCATGACCAAAACAAGCGTCACGAGGCAGAAGGGAATGATCAGAAGGAAAATGCTGCGCCAGCCGAACGCATCGACAAGCGCGCCGCCGGCGGTCGGACCAATGACAATGGCAATCCCGTAGCAGCTCGCCCAGATTCCCAGCGCGCGGGTGCGTTCCTTTGTGTCCGGATAGGCGATGGTTAAGATCGCAAGGGAGGCCGGCACTTCCAGGGCAGCGCCAAGACCGGCTACCGCGCGGCCGGCAACGAGGGTGAGGACGTCGGGCGCTAGCCCGCACACCACCGTCCCCAACGTGAACAGCGCGATCCCAAGCCCAAAGATGCGACGCCGTCCGTACAGATCGGCGAGTGTTCCGGCTGTGAGAAGCAGGCTCGCGTAGACGAAGTTGTAGACATCAACGATCCACTGCAGCTCAGTCACGCTGGCCTTCAAATCCGTGCCGATCGGTTTGACCGCTAGATTGACGACAGAGGTGTCAATCTGCGCGATCAGCACGCCGAGCGACATGGTGAGAAGAATTAGACCGCTTGCGGGACGCGCTTCTCTGGCTGTGAGTGTGATGGACATTTTTAAAACTCTCGTTGGTGCCTTGGAATGACGGGAAGTTAAGCGCGCACGCCCTTCACACGGAGCGCACCACCGATCCCCTCGGGATCGCACTGCCAACGCGCGTAGGTTTCGGCATAACGCCTGGTGCGGGCATCTACTTTCCTGTGTTGCGCAGGATTCATGCCCGCTCTCCAAGCCCTGCACGTCCGAAGTCTGCCTTCATTTGACATCGTGTTCTCCCAGAATCGTTTTTCTTAACGCAAGGGCGATGCTGTTTTCGAACCCGTGCGCAGGACCGCAATGTCTTCCACCGTCAAGCCGAGGCCCGACTGGAGTTGAGCGTCATTGAGGTTGAGCAGCCACATGCGGATGCGCTCCTTGCCGGGATCGTCCCGGGCACAAACGAGTCTGCGAACGAGCCCTGACCCCATTTTGGAGAGGCCATCAGAAAGCACGGCTATCGGTTGTTTCGAGAACTGAATGGTCATGACGGTCTCATGGCTAAAGGAGTGAACTTATGGAGCTTCGCCAGATCCAGCACCGCGAGCGCGGCACAATATGTCGGACGCCAAGTTGAGGTCGTATACAACGCGTTCGGCTACGACGCCTCGTTCTCCGATTTCGATCTCGGCCACCCCGGTGAGCCCGATCCGTGGCGCCTCGCGCCAGAATTGAAGTTCCTCATGCGACCGCAGCTTCATTGGGCCTCGCAGGAAGAAAGCGAGCTCGCGCCGACTGATCGCTATACAGGAGAGTCTGTCCTGCAAGAGATCGAAATATTTGTGCATCGACCGGACATCGAAACTTCCGACGAACGGATCGGTGAACCGATAGCTCGGGGCGGTCGCATCGAGGAGTTTTTCCAAGTCGGTCTGCGCCCAACCTTCGATGTATCGATTAAGTGGTGAAGGCGGGTTTGCGTTCCGATCGCCGACTCGATCGAGGAACTTCACCACTTTCGGTCCGGCATCGACCACGCGGCACGGGTCGCGATACATCTCTGAAACTCGAAATGGCCGTGCGATTGCTACAGAATTCAACATGACCTGTACCCTCGTGACGAATTTCCGTGTTCAGGTTTCACGCGCCAACAGGGCCGGGCGCTCAATTGGCGCAGTCCGGTAGCTCGTCAGGCGCATACTCCAGGGAGTAATCGTCATAATGGGCAACAGGCAGGTGCCTTGCGCTCATCGTGATCTGCAACGGATTGATCTGTGCGCCGCTTGGCAAGTTGACACGTGCCTGAGTGGTCGAGGTGGCCCAAACTCCGACACCAGCGAGCAATAACGTAATTGCGGCGAGCAAACTGATCTTGCGCATTTGAGTTTCTCCCCAATACCGAGCGATCTCCTTGCCTTGGCGCACGATCCGCACCATGATGCGAAGCGTCCGTCGTCAGTAGCAATCTGAGCCCGGACCGGCCGGAAGTCATAAAACTGCGCTGAAAAAGTTCTTAAGCGTTTCTGAACTGGCGCCTAGATCGGGACATGGCAGCAACGCACATCCTCGGTCCGTTCCGCCTTGATGCGGAGACGGACACATTATTCCGTGGCGGCGAGCCCGTTTCGCTGGGCCATCGTGCTGTCGCATTGCTGCGCGTGCTCGTGGAGCAACGGGGTATCCCGGTTTCCAAGGACGCGCTGATGGAAGCCGCATGGGCCGGTCTCACTGTCGAGGAGAGCAACCTCGCAGTGCAGATCGCAGCCCTACGTCGGGTGTTGGGGGAGGAGCCTGGCGGCGAGAATTGGATCGAGACCTTGCCCAGACGAGGCTATCGGTTCGTCGGCCCGGCCAGCATCCGAGACCAAGCTGCCGTCACCGCTGCGTCGCAGGGCGCGAATTTTCCCATGGCGGCCGGTTCCTCGAACCCCACGCTTCCGGACAGGCCATCCATCGCCGTTCTGCCGTTTCAGAACATCAGCGCGGACCCTGAACAAGAGTACTTCGCCGATGGCATGGCCGATGAAATCATCACGGCGCTGTCACGCTCTCCGGCGCTGTTTGTCATCGCGCGGAACTCCAGCTTCACTTACAAGGGCCGGGCCGTCGACGTGAAGCAGGTCGCGCGCGAACTCGGGGTGCGTTACGTGCTCGAGGGGAGCGTGCGCAAGGCAGGAAATCGCGTGCGATTCACCGGGCAGCTCATCGATGCGACAACCGGCGGCCACATTTGGGCGGACCGCTTCGATGGTGCCCTGGAGGACGTATTTGACCTGCAGGATCAGGTGACCGCAAGGGTGGTGGGGGCCATTGAGCCACGGCTCGAACGCGCGGAGATCGAGCGTGCGGGACGGAAGCCGACCGAGAGCCTTGACGCTTACGACTACTTCCTGCGCGGAATGGCCGGTTTTCATCTGCACAATCGAGACAGCCTCTTGGAAGCGGTGCGGCTCTTCGTGCGCGCGACGGAACTCGACCCCAATTACGCCTCTCCCTACGGAATGGCGTCGTGGTCCGGCGCGCTCAGGAACAGCCATGGCTGGATGGTTGATCGCGAGAGTGAGATCGCGGACGCCGTGAGGCTGGCGCGTCGCGCGGTCGCGCTGGGCAAGGATGATCCGACCGCGCTGTGGTCAGGCGGCCTTAGCCTGGCTTATCTGGCTAAGGAGGTCGAGGCTGGCGCCGCGTACATCGACCGGGCGCTGGCGCTGAACCCGAATTCGGCTGCGAGTTGGAATGCGAGTGGTTGGGTGCGTATGTACCTCGGCGAGTCCGCCAGCGCTATTGAACATTTTGAGCGAGCTATGCGGCTGAGCCCGCTTGATCCGCTGACCTACTTTGCTTCAACCGGCATGGCCTTCGCGCATGCCTTTGCCGGTCGTTACGACGAGGCGATATCCTGGGCGACCAAGGCCCTCCACGAGCAACCGAACTGGGCCACGGCACTGCGGGTGGCGGCGGTTGCCAATGCTCTTTCGGATCGGATGGTCGAAGCGCGGGCTGCGATGGCCTGCTTGCGCGAGGTCGATCCCGCGTTGAGGCTTGGCAATGTTGACCGGGTAGCGCCGCCGCTCCGGCGGGCGGAGGACCGCGTCCGCTTCATTGAGAGCCTGCGCAAGGCAGGATTGCCGGAGTGACGCGTCTGTCATCTTGCGGCAGGGGTGAATCTCTCTTCTAGTCTGATCGGGCATGATGCGAACCATTGGTGCGATTTCGGATACTCATGGCCTGCTGCGGCCGCAGGCGCTCGCGGCACTTGCCGGCTGCGATCCCATCATCCATGCCGGGGATATTGGCAGCCCTGCCGTACTTGCGAGGCTCGGCGCGCTGGCGCCAGTCCACGCCGTTCGCGGAAACGTCGATCACGGTGCCTGGAGCGCGAATTTACCTGTGACGCAGCGCATCGAGATCGATGGCTTCCGCATTTATGTGCTACACATTCTGGCCGAGCTTAACCCCCAGGCCGCCGACAACGTCGACGCGGTAATCTACGGTCATTCGCACCAGCCCAAGATCGAGACAACGAACGGCACACTCTTTTTCAATCCGGGCAGTGCCGGGCCGCGCCGCTTCCGCCTGCCCATCACCGTCGGCCGCATGACCGTCGAGCATGGCAAGTTGCACGCCGAAATCGTTGAGCTCAGCGTTGAGAAATGACTCGTGCGGAGACGCTTGGGATGGCTGCTACCGTTCTGCCACCGTCACGTTCGTTTTGACCGAGTTTGCAATGAAGCAATTCTCATGTGCAGCGTGATGCATCTTATCGAGTTCTTCTACACTGGGTCTTCGGTTGCCGCTCCATGTGATCTTCGGGCGTAGCTCAACTCGAGTGATCGCCAGCTTGCCGTCAGCGTTTTTCTCCATATGGCCGACTGCCTCGTCCTCGTACGAATCGAGCACGAACTTTTGCTTACAGGCAATCGACAGGAACGTGAGCATGTGACAGCTCGCGAGTGAAGCTACGAAAGCCTCCTCGGGATCGACATTCGCCGGGTTCCCCAGATAAGCGGGGGCCGCCGTCGCCGTCATCGTATGGCCGCCATCGAAGCTCCAGGTATGATCGCGCGGATACCTCTGATAGGAAAACTCAGTTCCGCCGCGCTCCCATTTCAAAGTTACTTTGTGTTCGGACATGTTTCTTATATGGAGTGCGGGCAAGCGCTCGGCAACCGTCTCTTTTTTTAGAGGACGTCCAGGCTGACGCTAAACGTCTTGCCCGTAACAGTGCAGCCCCTGGACGTCAAACGACCCATGGCATAGTCTTCGATTGGCAACAGCCGCATCCGCTGGGACCCTTCAAGGGAGGACTGACGTATGGGCCAAGCATCATCTACAATCGATTTCGCAACAGCTCTTCGCGATCCCACAGCATTTTTTTCGGAACCTAATGATATTGTCGCACATCCCCAGCTGTCGCGGGAGATGAAGCTTGCACTGCTGCGGCAGTGGGAACAGACTGCACGCAGCCTATCGGTTGCCGAGTTTGAAGGGATGGGTGGCGGTGAGGAGAACAAGCTCGGACGCGTAGAACTAGCGATCGCCCTGGTTGAAAAGCAGCCCTGAGCAGGCGGAGATCGACGCGCTACAGACATCCGACCATCTCTTGAAAGGTCTTCTGTTCGACGATGCCGGTCATCGCATGATCGCAACACATGCCACGAAGGCCGGCGTGCGCCACCGCTATTACGTCTCAAAGCCTGCCCTGCATGGAGAGGCCCGGATAGCCAAGCTCGGATCCGTCTCGCGCGTCCCCCCATCCGAGATCGAAGGGTCATCCAATCTGCCATCCGCGAACACGTCGAGCAGCAGCAACCGCAAGCCGATGCCATTCCGAAGACGATGCTCGATAACTCTACGCTTGCCGCTTTCCGAACCTGCCGCCGGGAACAGGATTTTTGGCGCCGGAGACAGACGGTTGAGAGCCACCAGCGCTCTGGCGGTCTTGAGGTTAATGGCAAGTTCAAATTTTGTCGGCTGCATGACAGGCAGATCTATAGGGTATAGTTTGACTTTGGGACGGCTTTCCGGAGCGACAAACCCGTTTGCTCACTGACCTGAGGGTGCTGGTCTGATGTCGACTGAAAATACAGCGGGGAAACAGCGCGGGAGGCCATTTCAGAAAGGCCAATCTGGCAACGCGAGCGGCCGTCCCAAGGGGGCGCGGAATGCGGCTACCCTTGCCTGTGAGGCTTTACTGGACGGCCAAGCGGAAGCCCTGACGCAGAAAGCCATCCAAATGGCGTTGGATGGCGATGCGGTGGCGCTACGGCTCTGCCTCGACCGAATATATCCTCCACGTAAAGATCGACCGGTGACGTTCACGCTGCCGGCGATCACGAGCGCCCGTGACGCCGCTGATCTCATGGCAGCCATCACGAAGGCGGTGGCGACCGGCAATATCACCCCGAGCGAAGCGACTGAGATCGCCAAGGTGATCGACGCCTACGTGAAGGCGTATCAAACCGCTGAATTGGACGAGCGAGTGGCGCTCGTGCACCAGTTGAGCGACGCTGAATTGATGCGCATTGCGATGGGCGGACAGCCTCTGGAAATTGCCACCCCCGTCTCCAACCTATTGACCGTTCGGTCGCGCTAATACCGCGCACGGCGAAGCGCCTTGCTCGCTTGGCCTGACGCTGCTACATGTTGACCCACGTCAGCTTGTCGCAACCGATAGGACATTATGCCCAACATCCTCGCCTACTACCGTGTGTCGACAATGCGCCAGGGCAAATCCGGGTTAGGGCTCGAGGCACAGCGCGCGGCTGTTGAGCGCTTCGCAGAAGGCGAAGGTCTGACGATCGTGAACGAATTTGTCGAGATCGAAAGTGGCAAGGGCGCCGATGCTCTCAATTTGCGGCCAAAACTCGCGGCAGCCTTGGCCGAGGCCCGCAAGCAAAAATGCTCGGTAGTCGTCGCCAAATTGGACCGGCTGTCCCGGGATGTCGCGTTCGTTGCCGGACTCATGTCGCAGCGTGTACCCTTCATTGTCGCCGAACTAGGAGCGGATGCTGACCCTTTCATGCTGCACATTTACGCCGCGCTTGCTGAAAAGGAACGGCGCATGATTTCAGCCCGAACCAGAGCGGCATTGAAGGCAGCTAAAGCAAGAGGAGTTGTCCTCGGTAACCCGCAGCAGGCAGCACGTAATCGCGAAGTAGCTCGGACTGAAGCGGAGAAATTGCGGTCGGTGCTTACCGAATTGAAGCACTTATCGTCACGCCAGATTGCGGTTGAACTGACTCTTCGTGGTGTTGCAACACCACGCGGTGGCAAGTGGCAATCGCCAACGGTGTTGCGAATGATTGATCGGCTGGGACTGCGTTAAATCTGTGCTTCGCGTGTGGGCCACCAACGCGCTGGCTACGAGCGGTAGACCCTCCCCCGGGGAGGGAAAAAACCGGCATAAGTATGCTTTTTCGATTTGGGCACTCGCCGACCAAGTTCTTGCACGTTCAGGCTGCGCTGCCGGAAGTGAGACAAGGCGGCGGTCGCCGGCGACCTTGTTGCAGATTGCGCGGCAGCCGCACTACCCTCGAACGGAAGTCTAACAATGTGCAACCTCTATTCGATCACCACCAACCAAGCCGCGATCATCGCGCTGTTTCGCGTCGTCAATCGCTATGTCGGCAACCTCGCGCCGATGCCGGGCGTGTTTCCTGATTACCCGGCGCCGGTGGTCCGCAACACAACCGGCCGCGAACTTAGCAATGGAATGGACGCGCCGCCGATTTGACGGCAGATTTGCGCCATGGGAAGGGCTGAGCGACCGACTTGCCCCACTTGCGGGTCTTATCTGACTTTGGCGTTGCCCGCCGAGGGCAAGGGCAAGCCCACGTTCCAGTGTTTTGATTGCGACCGCCCCGATCCGTTGAAAACGGACCAAAGCAACGGGCTGGTTGGTGGGTGAGCTACAGCCGCCGAAGTAGTTCCCTAATGTGCCCCTTTGGTTCCGCGGAATGCCGCCTTTACGACAAAGGAACGTTTCGTGATTGCGGCGGGTATTTACAGATGGCCCGCGATCAATGGGTTGAATATCTTAGGTGCCCCCGCTGTCGAAAGACTGGCGTAGCCCTAGCTTCGACGGAAGACGACCTATCGTGGACCGTGCAAATCGACAGCCTTCCCGCTGGTTTTAAGGTTGTCGGGTCGGGGGATGTCAGCAACTTTTACTGCTCTTCGTGCGACCGCCCGGTGGAACCTTAAGCGCAAAAGGTAAGCCGCTGGGGCGGTCAGTTTTTCGGCATTCTTAGCTGGACAGGCAATGAATTGATATCGCGAAACCCAAGCGGAGTTCCAATTCTCGATAGTTTTACCACACACGGCATGTGCAAAAAATGGAACATCGCGGCGTGGAGTTAGGGTCGTGCCTTCAATCAACGAGGCGAGAGTGGGATATAACGAGGCCAGAGTGGGATACGAAAAATCTTAAAGCCTGCGATTTCAGGAAACCCCTCCGCCGCTTCCGGAGATACCAAAGTCAAAACGGCAGCCGGCACTTCTCCACTGACCACCCGGTCGATGGCCTTCGTTTGACTGTTGCTCAGTTGTACTTCAGAGGCCCCCGCTGCCACGATCGCGGTCCTGATATTACTGCTAGATGCAGAATACCTGTCGTCTATCGCAATGATTTTACTGGTTAGATCGGATACCGACTTGATTTCCGGACGCGCCATTAGCAGGTAAACTAAAAGGTCCGTTTTGTTGGGCTGCGCGGGTGCGGTCTTTTCGGCATCACCACGCAGCACGGTTTCGGAGTGATCGGAGCGGTCCTTATTATTCGGTTCCGGCGCCAAGGTCAAAATGGCGACCGTCATTCGCTCCGCGACAGCCGTAGCGGCGGCCACCTGCTCCTGTACCGTTCTGGTAGTGGGACTCGGAACTGCACCGTCGGTGGCACGCGATTCCGCGGTGTTTGCTCGCGTCGTATCGGAATCGGCAGCGGCGCCAGTTGCGGGCTGCAATGAACGAGGCGGGAGTGGGATGGGAGATGGTGGAGGCTCGCCTTTCGCTGCGATCGTGGTGGGCTTCTCCGTTTTCGTGGCGAGATGGGCCTTGTCGCGGGCGTGAGCAGACGATGGCTTTTCGGTCTTCGCCGCGATCGCGGGCTTGATTTCTAGCGGCGCGGAATTGGCCTTGAATGACACTGGCTTTGGTGCATTCGACTGACGGGCAGCCGTCCTGTCGAAGCAGGCGAACCCGTTCGTGTCCGTGCACGATCTGATGCCCGCTTGCGGCGGTAATGGGCAGCTACTACAGCCGGCCAACGTCGCGGCTAGTGCGCCGATGAGAAGCGTCCTCATGCAATCCCCTTAGAGATTGAGAAGCCCAACCGGTCGCCGCTTCCAGGCCGCGTTTGCGGCCTGACCCTGACGTATCCCTGCCGGGTTGATCCCCGATCATGTGGCGCGCACCATCGCAGGCCTCCAAGATCAAACCCTTAAGCCGGGCGGTAAATGAAACCTGACCGTGTCTGATGGTTTACGAAACCCCACTGTTAGCGCTTCTTGGATTTTGAGCCGGACAGGCGACGCCGAATAACCCGGCAAATATTCTTCTCCTGCTTGGTGGCCTGCACTTGGCGTTAATCGTCGCCGGCTGGTCCTGCGCAAGATCATATTTTGACAAGGGGCGTCTCGCGGCGGCCTTTTAAGCCCGCGGTAAGATCGAACGCCGTTTCCCAAAATGATCCACGATCATCAGGTTCGAACTGAGAAGCCGCCTTCGAGCGGCTTTTTGTTTGCTAGTGCTCTTCCAATACGAAAAATAGGAGAATTGCCAGCAAGCCGGCAGTGCCAAAAATTAGAGGCGCGAACTCGATGAGCATCATTGGCTCGGAAGCGGACATCGCTTCCAATTCAGCGCTCACGCGCAAATGCTCACAAGCCAAAGTACATAATAACCTTTATTGGTTAGGTTAAGGCGGAGATCACGTTGCCGATACTGCGCGAAATTCTATGGTCCTCGCAGTCGTGCGGTTTGGTCCGCCGGACTAACCCCCCGCTTGGCCGACCGTACGATTAGGGGTCGCCGCTTCGCGAGGGGCGGCGGCCCCGCCCCAACCGCCGCGATCCCCACACTCTTCAATGTGCCCGAGAGATCAACAGGTCGTCGATCTTCTTGCCTGTCCTTAGCTGTGCACCCACCCAGTGCGGTTGCTTGCCCCGTCCAGACCAAGTCTCAGAGGGCCGCTCCGGATTCCGATATTTTGGATGCACCTTCGGGTAGGGTCGGCGCGCTTGTTTGTGTTCAATGCGCCCATTGAGTTGAGCCAAGCGGCGCTCTAGCTCATGCTTTCCGGCGTCCAATTTCATTGACAGGATCGCACGGAGTTTTTCGTGCAGAATCCAAAGCTCATCGACAGACATCAACTCAAACTCAATAAGGTTGCTTTGCTTCATGACGGTCCCCAATCATGATTGAAATCTTAACTAGGCTAACAAGAGTTGAAAAAAATGCGGTCAAGGAATACTGACGAGCATCAGAGTTGGCTTGAGAAACAACCTCCGGCTTTTCTTTTATTGCGGTGCAAGAAAACGTCCTTGGCGGCTTTGGGTGCGGGTTTGGATCGGATCGCGGCCTAACACACATTAGGCTAATCCCGATTTCGGATAATCGAGCTGACGACTAAATCCCTTGACGGCACCGGCTGCAAAGGTTCGAACGCCCTGCCCCGCGCCACTAATGCCAAGCGGCGTGTGGCGGAATGCTTGCCGCCAGCCACCAATACAGCAAGCCAACAATGACAACGCTGGCCACGATTGCGCGTCTCATGCTGCGCTCGTTGAAACGCTTGGTTTCTTTCTCGTGCCAGCGGCCCACAGTGATCCCCCGTAGCCGTCGAGGCCAAGCTTAGATGTAAACGTGCCTTGAGATAAACACGAGCGCTGCCAGCACTACTGACGTGCCTACCAACCAGACTACGAAGGAATTGAACTGCGACGAAGGTTGTTGTTTTCGCCAATGACCCATTGCTGCCCCCTGCACCCTTAGATAGTACGAGCAAGATGGCAGATTCGTAACGATTTGTGCAGAAAGAAAGTGGCCCTGGTAGGTTACAACGTGTGCCGGGAACCGGCACATTGAGTGGTCGCCACTAGCGACCGGCGGTTCAAACGCCCTGCCCCGCGATATGGAAGCACGGTCCCGCCTTGGGCTATCGGGTTAGTGGGCAGGACCGTGCCGAGCCACGAAGTTGTGCACGCGACGTGACCCGATCTCGGTTTTAAGCCGGGGTTTGCCGTCCGGTTATCAACATCCTGAGATCAGGGGCCGAGACCAGACGTTGCCACAGCGAACGAGATTCGGCGCTAGAGAAAAAATCGCACGACGTATGAGTCGCCTCACGCTATCGCCACCTGCTGGCCGTTGATCCTCCGGTCCGAAGGATCGTTCGCTTTGCCGCTGCGGCAAAAATAGCTGACCATGCCTTAGTGGCTGATGGGCGTTAGTGGATTCTATTTTTTCCCGGCCACTGCCTGCGCGAGCGCCTCCTTGCATTTGTCTTTGACGTTGTTAATATTTTTCAGGATGCAACTTCGTTCCTTGCCAGGGCAATTTTCCTTGATATCAGCCAAGCAGGCTTTGCTGATCTCGGCGACCAGCGCAAGCCTTGCCTTACACGCGTCGGAAAACTCTGCGGCGTTTGTTTTAACGCAGTCTTTAATGCGGCCGCCACCGGGCTTAACATCAGCACATTTAGCCTTGACGTCGGCATAACAGACCCCAAGTGACCGCTCCTTTGCTATCGCGACCGGCGCGGAGAGAAGCACTGCGGCACCAATTACCATGATACTCTTCATCATAGGGTCATTCTCCCGGATGTGACCAACCAACCGGCTGAACAGTGGGCAATAAACGGGACAGTCGATTGATATACGTCAAGGGAGGCGGAGGCGGCGGTCATGCTGTGATCGCTCATATGATCCAGCCATTGCTCCACCGGAAAACATGGCTAGGTGGAGCAGCAGATTAATCGGCAAAAAACTACCGATCAAAGAGGCCGTCATGGTCGGAACACAGCGAGACCCGCGCTTCAATATCGGAATGCAAACCGACTGGCGAGGCCAGCGATACGAGCTGCTCACAATCGAGCCTTGCAAACGCCAGGGTCGAAACAGCCTCGTCCTGACCTGGCGCACTAATTGTGCCAAGTGTGGTGCGCCCTTCACGACCACGACAGCGCAGTGGAAGATCCGGTATCCCAGGCGCTGCTGTCCGACCTGCCATTAAACCTGGCATCGTTGTCCGATCGGCGGCCGCCTGATAAAAGCGCATCATGCCTGCATTGAAGAACCCGAGATGCGTTCCGCGCGGAGATCGAAGCTTATGCCGGTGAAGATCATTGTCGCGCCCAGGCAACAGGCGGTAGGCAGCGAGGCCGAGCGATCGCTGGCCTATCTGCGGCCGAAACATCGCTGGCGTTAGCCTGATCTCTTTGCTTGCAACTGTTCGAAGCTCAACTGAGCCACATCCACACCACGATAACTGCGATAAACTGGACAAACCCTGCCGCCGCCATCGCCGCGAGACGCCGGTCTACAAGAATCAAAATCAAGAAAATCATCAAGCGTTTCTCCGCTGAAACCATGAACGCCCAAAGTTCTGGGGCTGCCAGCATTGACCAACATCTGTCGTCTCCCGAAACATGGCGCTGCTTCGCGCCGACTATGGCGAGAACGATAGCGATGCTGCGACCTCTATGCTTTGCTAAATGGGACAGATAATTTTACTTCTTGGGACAGCAATGGCTTGGCGGTGGTGGTCGCCGGTCATTCGCCGAAGCTTCGCCGAACGACAGTCGATAGATGTTCGTGAGGCTGAAGATTTGGCGAAAAGAAAGGGCACCGCGATGGCGTTCAATGGAACGAAGTGGGTGAACCGGCATTCGTCCCTCGGAAAGCTACAAACGAGCGGAGGGAAGACTTTATGAGGATTTTGGCGATGACCGCGCTGGCCTGTGCCCTCGCCCTGGGACTGACCGCAACGGCTGAGGCACGGTCTTTGCAGGACAAACTGCGGAGTTGTCTAGAATTAAAGGACATGACGAAGCAGCGGCTTGATTGCTATGACACGATCCTGCCGTCACAACCACAATCTAGCCCAATGCCGCTACCAGCCAAGGTCGTTACCGATTGCCGCTTTTCGAAAGACGGAAACGACCGGCTGATTTGCTTTAACCAATTTGCCGAGAAGCCGGCCAAGGTCGTACCGACTGCGCCGACTACGGGTGCGGCCACGCGGTAAGGATCAGCGCGGACAGCGCTTAAACATTTTCGATAGACGGTGCTAACCCCACACTTGAAAAAGAAAAACCCGCCGGGCGTGAACCGGCGGGCTCATGTAGATCAGCGCTTCTTAGCCAACTCTCAGATTTTCCGCAGACGTTTTGCCCCGGTTCTCCTGCTCCTCGTAGCTCACCTTGGCGCCCTCGTTGAGGCTGCTCAGGCCGGCCCTTTCCACCGCCGATATATGAACAAACACGTCCTTGCCGCCGCTGTCGGGTTGAATAAATCCATATCCCTTTGTCGCGTTAAACCACTTCACAGTACCTGTCGCCACGTCCGCACTCCCTATTGAACCAATGGCGACAACCTAAATCGGCTCCGCACTACACCGCAAGAAGAAACCCGCCAGCGTGAACCGGCGGGCATGTGAGAAGCTGCGAACCGCGCGTCGCTGTTATGCTATGATTGCAGCTAGCTTGAGCCAATGATTTACCCCCAGTGGCTTGAGTTAGGCTCGCTGCGGTTCTGATGCAACCGTGGCGGGCCGCTTGTTTTTCAAGCTTGAAAAGCGTAATACTATAGAATGAAAAAAGTAATACGTAAGTCGAGAGGCGGAAAACGTCCCGGGTCAGGCCGTCCCGCGACCGGCACCGATCCGGCTCGCACTATCCGCCTGTCCGATGAGTTTATCGCGAGGGTTGATGCCTGGGCTGCCGATCAG
Organism: uncultured Alphaproteobacteria bacterium; assembly: GCA_963732455.1. Taxonomy (GTDB): domain Bacteria; phylum Pseudomonadota; class Alphaproteobacteria; order Rhizobiales; family Xanthobacteraceae; genus Bradyrhizobium. Next base: position 214,310 of record CAVSZM010000011.1, read on the forward strand.
CCCGACTTGCCCGTCCGTTCCGAAGCTATCCGCAGGCTTGTAGAGCTGGGGCTGAAAGCGAGGGGGAAATGAAACATACACGAATGCTCTGGACGCGCGAGGAAGAAGAACAACTCCGAGCATTGATACTTAGTGGGAAGAGCAAAGAGGCCGTCGCCAAGAAATTAAATCGCACGCCGACGGCAATACAGACCAAGGCAGGCAAGCTGAGGCTTCCCTTAAGACGAGCGAGGAGACTAAAATCAGCGAGCTAGTCGGAACGGGAAAATCCTGATCCGATAAAATGCCCAGAGGATCTGTTGACATGGACACGGTTCATCGCGCCGACGATGACACGACGAGCGGCCAAGGTTCAATCCACGACCAATATAGCCATCCGGCGCGCATCGTCGCCTTCAATACCGCCGAGGGCTGGTCTCGCGACGTGACCATGGATATTGCCGACGAGCTACGCAGGCGCTTTGCGGAGTACGACGAAGTGCCAGCCTCGGTGCAGGAGTTCCTGGAGACCGCTAGCCGCTGATCTCGATTCGCAATTCTGCGCCGTGATCCCTATGTCGGGCCATGCGTAAAACAGCGTTCGAGCCCTATCCGTTCCGACGAGGTCGCCGTATCAGCAGTCACTCCACGAGCTATTTGGCGCGTTCTGGTGGTTAGGATCGCTCCACCAACTCTGTGGCACCTGTCTTTTAGGGGGCTGCGGCGAACCGCTCCACGTGCTCTTCGGCGATTGGTAGGCGTTCGGACTGTTTCACTGGCTCTTCGGCGGTTGGTAGTCGTTATTCCATGTGCTCTGGGGCCTGGGTAGACGTTTGGTTGGCTCCAAGCACTTGTCGGCTGGGCGTGAGTTGAAGTGGTTACGACAAGCGCAATCAAAACCACGATTGCTTTCAGCATAATCGCCTCCTCGGAACCGAAAAAAAACCGCTAGGTTCCCGTCGTCGGTGTTTCGGTAGGCGGGGCAAGGAGTGTCGTGATTTGGCAGCGCAAGGGTAGCTCCGCCACGCCAGACCTATTGAGTTATTAAATCGTTTCCAGTCCCCACCTGTTTTTGGTGCGGTAGTTTACACCAATCATAGAATTTTAGCTTAAAGCGATAGAATGGAACGACGCGCAACACCACGGCAATGGGTATTACGGGCCGCGACTATTGAGTTCGATGGCCGCAGCATCGATTGCGTCGTTCGAAACATTTCCGCGACGGGAGCTGCGTTCGACGTATCTGGTCCCATTCCGCCCACGGTCACGCTAAACTTCGTGACCAGCCGCGAGCGTCAGCATTGTTTCATTGTTTGGCGCCAACAAAGGCGGGTCGGCGTGACGTTCAACTAACAAACGGGGGGTCCCAAAGAAAAGCCCCGTCTGCGGGAAGCGCACGGGGCAAGTTTTGCAGTCTAGGAAGATGGCAGCGCCTCAGCCGCCAATCCGGATCGTATCACCGGGTTGTGGTTGGGAAAAGATCACGGATGTTGGTTGAATGCGGCGTGTCGGCCGTGGCATCCGACACTTCTAACGCCCGACTTTACGGTCTCAGCTCCTCCCAATCTGGGGCCAGCAGGATTCGGTATCACTGCATCCCAGTTTCCAGATGGGAATTGCTTTTTACATTATACCGGAGACGGTCGGATGAACAATCTAACCATTGCCGTTGTCGCAATCGCCGTCGCGCAGGCACTGACAATACTTCTCACCATCGGTCGCGAGAGAGAAATCAAGAAACTGCGCGAACTGGTCACTCAGCAGCGGTTATTCATCAGTGAGGTAAAGGGATGGCTACTGCGGGAGAGGATTGAGCTTGCTCAACCGCGACGAATGAAGCCTGATCGCGAACCAATGGCGAGCGCCTGAAATCAAGGCACCTGAAATCAAAGCACCTGAAATCGTACCTGAAATCAAGGCACCTGAAATCGTGTTTGGAAGCAAAGCACCTAAAATCGAAGTACCTGAAATTAACGCACCTGAGATCGTACCTGAAAACAACGCTCCTCAAATCAAAATGCCTGAAGTTAGAGTGCCCGAGCAACCGATAACGCTGAAAGAATTACTTGCCACAGTGCACCCGCACACCGCTGAAGATGAAACCAAAGAGGATGCAACTAAACGACTGACGAAAGCCACCAATTGGTTGAAAGAGGATGCTGACAAAGCGCGCCATCGTCGCCGTCCTGCAGAGAAAACCACCAGGCACCGAGATCAACGAGTAATCTTGCGCCTAAGCGCCAGCCAGCATTGATGGCCGCCTGATCTACGATCATGAGGGTTGAAGTGAGAAGCCACCTTCGGCGGCTTTTTGTTTGCGAGAGGTCGCCTCGTTTAGCCGTCTTGCGTGCGCCACGCGCGGCATTTGCGACGCAGCATTTGCACCCGCAGTGAGTGCGACGACCATCGAGACGTGATACGCTGCGTCCCGTCGTCCTCAAGCTGCGATGAGGATCGAATGAAGCGGCGGGAGTTCATTGCGGCTACTGCGGCGCTGCTCGTTTCGCCACGGCGTTCGCGGGCGCAGGGGACACGTCGTCGGCTTGGCTTTCTCGGCATAGATGAGGTGCGCCGACCATTCAGAACGCATGGCTTGACGGCCTGCGAAACCATGGCTGGATCGATGGACAAAACCTGATCATCGAATATCGTTATGCCCCATCCCAGGATCGCCTGCCAGCTTTGGCTGCGGAGCTGGTCGCTCTCAGCCCCGATCTGCTCATCGCCGCCGGCCCACAAACAGCCGTAGCCCTGAAATCGGCAACCGCTACCATTCCGATTGTATTCGTGGCTGTGGGCGATCCCGTGGGGCTCGGCCTCGTCCAAAGCCTGTCGCGTCCGGGCGGCAACATAACGGGTCTTGCGAGCGTCAACCCGGATTCACCGGCAAAGAGATAGAAATGCTACGGGAAATGGTTCCTACCGCCTCGAAAATTGCGGTCTTGGCCAATCCGGGCAATCCAATGCACAGGCTGATAATAGCCGAGGAGCTGCCCCAAACGGCCCAGAAACTAGGCGTGGCTCTGCCGATAGTAGAGGCGACCACGGCAGAGGAACTGGACATCGCCTTTGCCTCGGCCGCAGCCCAGCACGCCGATGCAATAATTGTTTTTGGCGATGCTTTGACCTTTAGCAACGCCCCACGAGTTACCGCGCTGGCGGCGAAGCATCGTCTGCCCGCGATTTATTTTGGCCGACTATTCGTCACCAATGGCGGATTGATTTCATACGGCCCCGATTTTGCCGATTTGTTTTTTCGTGCAGGCGGCTACGTCGATAAGATCCTCAAAGGCACCAAGCCTTCCGATCTGCCGGTTGAGCAGCCGACCAAATTCGAGTTGGTGATCAATCTGAAGACGGCCAAGGCACTCGGCCTCACCGTGCCGCCCTCCTTGCTCGCCCGCGCCGACGAGGTGATCGAATAGCGAGCTTGCTGCAGTGCATGAGTCGGTTCATGGCACTTTTCGGACATGCCGAGACAGGCCACCGGGCAAAAGTAGACATCCCGCGTTCTGCGCGGTGCGTTCGCATCCGAAAAAATAGTGAGTCCGGAAATCAGGTTAGCGGCAGCACGCCGGTAAACATCAGTTGACTTAGTTCACCACTGGAACAGAATAATGCTTCACCAAAAAAAGGAGGTAGTGATGCCCCGCCCATTGATCGCTTTGGCTATCGTCTTTGCATGTAGTGCAGCCATTGCCGATGATATGAAAATGCCCGTCAACTCTGGTGACCTCAAATGGGGACCAGCACCTCCCACGTTTCCAAAGGGAGCGGAAATCGCCGTTCTCTCAGGAGACCCCTCCAAAGATGGTCTCTTCGTTATTCGCATAAAAATGCCGAGCGGTTATAAATTTCCCGCTCATAATCATCCAACGGATGAATACGTTACGGTCATATCCGGCAACTTTCACGTCGGAATGGGCGACAAACTCGATGAGAAAAAAGCAATCGAGCTAACGGCGGGCGGATACGTCGAAGCACCTGCCAAAATGAACCACTACGGTTGGGTAAGCAGTCCCTCCGTTGTTCAAGTTCAGGCGCAAGGGCCATTCGGGATAACTTACGTTAATCCAGCCGATGATCCGAGCAAGATGTAGCCTTCTTGAATAACACAAAGAGCGAAACCCGAGCCGGTCGAAGCCGACTCGGGTTCAGCAGGAAAGATGGCAGACGGCCAAGGTTGTCCGCTGTGCTGCTCCGCTGGTGCGCGACTTGCTAATCGACAGAAAAGGTCAGCGCACTGGAGACATCTGGCCACTCCTGCACGTCGAATATCGCCTTTGGCACTTTTCGGACATGCCGAGACAGCCCGACGATGTCCGTTCACCGGCAGATATTGTTGCAAAAGTCTTTTTGGGGTGTCGAACGAAAATTCTTAGGGTCCAGACTCAATTTAAAGCCAGAATGCCACGGCGGCAACGAGGCACAGGGCTGAGAAGTAGTTCCGAGCGAGTTTGTCGTAGCGCGTTGCGATGCGCCTGAAACCCAACCGCTTCGCCAATGGGGAGATGTTCTTTTCCGAGGGCCGTTAGCGTGCCTGCTCGCGGCGCCGGTGAAGCGTCCGAGACCGGTCGCGAGCAGCGGCTCGCACAACCGCGGGCCACCGATCATTTCGACCGCCATGGGGTCATCCGCGGTATCCAGCGCGGGACGGCGGCACGGAACGCCTCGTACTCTCTCCCAAACGTCCGCTCGAGCGTGGGTTCTTCGTACGCCACGACGAAGACGTGGAAGGCGAGCCAGAGCAGCGCGCCGTAGACGATGAGGCGCCAATCGCCCATCAGCACCGCTTGACCCAGGATGATGGCAACGACCGCGACGTATATTGGATTACGCACATAACGGTAGAGACCGGTCACCACGAGATTCCGGGTCGGCGCGATGGGCGCGGGGGTGCCGAGACCCTGCAGCGCGAAACGCGCAAATGCGTCAACGAGCCCAGGCACGCCTGCGAGAATCATTATCGCGCCGATGCCGCGCGTCAGCCCGAGGAACGGCGGCCGGAGTTGCCAACCCGTGATCGACCATGGAACGAGCCCCGCCAGCGTACATGGGGCGACCACGAAGAAAACCGCCGAGCCCAGGACGGCAATGGTTCGTTGCACGGCGGTTCCCGACACTCGCTGCGAGCTCATTCCAACCTCCCCCTCATGGTTTCCCGTCGTCATCCGGGTGCCGACACGCTCGCCATGTTATTCCAAAAGCGGAAACCGCGCACGACTAAAGCCAGAATGCCACGGCGGCAACGAGGCACAGGGCTGAGAAGTAGTTCCGAGCGAGTTTGTCGTAGCGCGTTGCGATGCGCCTGAAGTCCTTGAGCCTGCAGTAGCAGCGCTCGATGACGTTGCGATCCTTATAGGCTTGCTTGTCGTGACGTATGCGTTTCTTCCGATTTGACCGGCCTGGGATCACCGGTTTGATGCCGTTCTTGCGCAGAGACTTGCGGAACGAGTTGCTGTCATAAGCCTTGTCACCGAGCAACTCGGCGATGCCGTCGAGCAGACTGACACATGCCGGCCCGACTGTGCAGTCGGCGGTGTTGCCAGGCGTGAGGATCAAGACCCACGGGCGGCACAGCTTATCGACAAGGCCGTAAATCTTGCTGTTGCGCCCGCCCTTGGTGATGCCAATCGCCTGTTCCGACGCCCCCCTTTTCCGCCGCCAGCGCAGCGATGCGCTTTGACATGCGTGCTGTCGAGAGCCATTCGTTGCGGCGGTTCAGCAGGTTCGGCCGCCGCCTCGAAGATGCTCTGCCAAATTCCCTGCGCACTCCAGCGGTTGAAGCGATTGTAGACCGTCTTGGCCGGCCCATATTCCGGCGGACAATCGACCCATCGACATCCGCTCTTGAGCACATGCATGATCCCGCTCAAAATGCGCCGATTGTTCTTCGGCTTCACGCCACGGCGATTGCTTGGAATAAACGGCTCAATCCTCGCCCATTGCCCGTCGCTAAACCAAAACAAGTTCGCCCGCATCTGTTGGCCCCCCGATTCGGTTGACCAACCCGTTAAATCTCAACATGGTTAATTGGGTCTTAACCCTAGAACCGCTGATGCGTTTTACGCGTGGTGACGTGAGGGACCATATCGCTTCTTCCAAAATCGACCACGGACCTTCCTGGCGGCTTTGAAAAGCTATGGAGTCGCAGAGAAGTCCAAAGATCAGCTTTTGCGAGATTTTTGGGGTTGTTCGATTTTCGACTTTTGCAACACTATCCCCCCAACAACAGACATTTGCGCCTTGAGCGAACACTTCCGGTTCGTGCCAACAGCTGCCATCAGCCAACTTTAATCGAGGCAACTGCGACTGATGGTCGACGGTTGTCCTCGCAGATGCAGCATCGTGCGCTGACTTTCATGGGTGCTCGACAAAAGTGAGCGCGGCTGCAAGACTGCCCTCAATCATAAAACACGGAGGAAACGATGAATATCAATCGTCGCAGCCTGATGCTGCCGGCCCTTGCCGTCGGACTGCTGGGCGTGATCCCGGCCTTTGCCGACGCGGATGAAGATGCGGTCGCGAAAAATCTCGAAGCGTTCCGTGCGGCGCAGGCGGTCGGCAATACCGAGGTGCTCGCCTCGCTCTGTGCGGCAGAACTCAGCTACAGCCACTCCAGCGGTGCAGTCGACGACAAGGGGTCTCTCATGGCGGGCGTCACCAACGCAAACTACAAATGGACGTCGCTTGAATACAAGAATCCCACGATCCGTATCGTCGGTCCAACCGCCATCGTGCGCTTCAACTTTGTCGGCGAGCAGGAATTTACGGCAGACGGCAAGAAAGTTCCTCAGAACCTGCACATCCTGATGAACTGGCAAAAGCAGGGCGCGGACTGGAAACTGCTGTCCCGCTCGGCGACCAAGCTCTGAGCGCTTCGCCGTTCTTGTCTAAAGTCCCGAAGATGTGGATGTCCGGCAGCGCGGACGGATTTGCGCAGTCTACGCAAGGCAGACTGCTATGGCCGGACATGACGATCTTGACGCAGGCACGGCAGCTTTGACCTTTATCGAAATTGGCCTTAAGGCACGTCCGCTCTACCCGGATAGCAGACATTATCAGTCTACGCACATGTCCGTTTGGTGCCGAGCGCTCGCGCCGTTTGAAGGTTGATGACGAATTCCAATTTGGTCGACTGCACCGGCAGGTCGGCGGGTTTGGCGCCCTTGGGAATGCTGCCGGTATAGACGTGTGCGCCTCACGTCCTATGGATTGGCTGGGGCAACCTGTGGCGCTACGAACGGCTCTGTTCGGTGCACGATACCTTCCGCGTACAGTCCGTCTATTTCGGCCGGCGAAAGACCCAGCATCGTCGAGAGGACGTCAGTGGTGTCGTCGCCGATCGACGGCGCTCCGCGCCAGATGCGGCCAGGTGTCAGCGACATCTTCGGCACCACGCCGAAGACTCGGATCGGCACGCCAGACTGACGATCGAGTACCGGGACGGCCATTTCGCGAGCCGCATAGTGCTCGTCGTGATACTGGTCGCGCACGTTGAACACGCGAGCGCAGCCAATTTGAGCCGCGTTCATTGCGGTTTCCACCTCAAGTGCCGTATGCGCAGCGCAATAGTCGCGCAGCCGTCGGTCGAGTTCGCGCCCCTTCTCCGAGTTGACCGCAGCCGCGTCTTTCGAGCACTCGTCGTAGCTGTACTCCACGGGGTCAAGCCCGAGGAATCTCGGCACCCGATCGTAGATTGCGCCGCCGAGCGCGCCGATAAAGACCCAGCCATCACTGCATTTGAACGTATCGTAGGGCTGGAAACCCGCCGGCCGATTACCGGTATGCCCGGAGACCGCGCCCTCGCCAGTGAAGATCGGCAGTGTATTGCCATTGGTCTGGGCGACCGCTTCATATTGCGCGAGGTCGATCACCTGTCCCCGCCCGCTCTTCTTGACCTCCCACAGCGCCATCATTGTTGCCGCCCACCCGGTTAGCGCGGTGACATAGTCGCCGGTATAGGATTTGGCGCGCTGCGGCGGGCCAGCGGGGTCGCCGGTCAAATTCATCATGCCGCCGTAGGCCTGTGCGATCGCATCGTAGCCCGGTCGCCCAAGATATTCCTGCTTTCCGTACTGACCGTAGGTGCTGACGCGCACGATCACGAGACTAGGGTTGACCGCCAGCGCCAGCTCGTTGGTGATGTTGTTACGTTCGCATGTGCCGGGGGCTGATGATTCCATCCATACGTCTGAAATCTTCCACAGCGCCATCAAGAGCTCGATGCCGCGCGCCTTCTTGAAATCGAGCCCCATCGACAACTTATTCTTCGTGACTTCGGCCTCATCGCCTCCGTGGGGGCGCGGCCCGCGCACCAACTGCGGCGCGGTGAAGCGAAAAATGTCGCCGCCCGGCTTCTCGACGTGAATCACCTCAGCGCCGAACTCTGCGAGCTTGGTGCCGATGTAGGGCTGGGCGATCAACTGCCCGGTGCCGACCGCACGAATGCCCTCCAACGGACCGAACGCGGGCGTGACGCACGGCGTTTTCGGTCGCTGAAGCTTCTTGATCCACTCTGGGATGGTGCTTCGAAGTTGCTCAATCTTGTCCTCGTCCTTCACGAGCCTTGGATCGTGTGGCATGCAACGCCCCCCTGTTGTGGGCATCATGCAATCGAAAATTCCGGTTCAAATCAAGATCATTCACAAGCGGCATGCAATGTCCG